>CAWINL010000013.1:0-448946 GCA_963837375.1 uncultured Alphaproteobacteria bacterium
GACGGATTGCTCCACAATTAAAAGGAACGTCAACTAGCTTCCGCCAATCGACAGCAGGGTGCGGAGCAGGTTCGTCCGGATCAGCTCCCGCGCGAAAGGCGCGTCGCGCCGCTGGAGAGCCTCCACGATGGCTTCGTTGTCCTTGATCGCAGCTTCCCGGACTGTGCTGACAGGAAGGCGGTGGCCGCCGGGACGGTTCCAGTCTGACTGGCGACGCGAGGTCACGATGGTCTCGAAGACCTGCTCCAGAAAGGAATTTTTCGAGGCGCGCGTGACAGCCAGATGAAGTGCATATTTTGCTTCCTTGAATTCTCTCCAAGTCGCCGCGGACCGCATGGCCTCAAGATGGCTCGACAATGCAAGCAGTTCCTCATCGGTTGCCCGCTCAGTCACGAGCTCCGCCAGGTTTGGCTCGAATAACAGCCGCGCCTCGAGCAACTCACTCAGACTGAAATCCGGCTGCTGGGCCGCGGCGCGGGGCGCTCGCTCCACGGTTTCTGCGACGAAGCTGCCGCGCCCCACGTGGCGGACGACAAGCCCCTCACTCACGAGGCGGCTCATCGACTTGCGAACCGTGTTGCGGGCGGCGGCGAACCGATCGGCGAGGACGCGTTCAGTCGGAAGGCGAGAACCCGGCGACATGCGTCCTGCTGCAATCTGACCCTTGAGGCTGCGGTAGATGGCTTGGCTGTCGGCTTCCGACTTCGCTCTCGGGCCGTCCGCCGCATCGCTGCTGGTTGGAAGTGCTGACATCGCTGGCCTTCTAAATCCGCTCAAAGAGGGCGTCATTCGGTGTCCCTTAAAACCTCACAATAGTCAATTTGGTTGCGTATTGGCAAAACTTGCTTCGCATTTGGTTGGTTATGGCCCATATTGGTTTGGCCTTGTTGCCTCATCAAACATCGGGAGAAGGCCGTTGGTTGAAGCTGTGAGTTCCGTTGGCCGTACGGGTGGCCAGATTCTGGTCGAGTGTCTGAGACGGCAGGGGGTGGATTTAGCCTTTTGTGTGCCGGGCGAGAGCTACCTGGCCGTCCTCGATGCGCTTCACGACGCGCGTGATGAGATCAGCCTGATTGTCTGCCGCCAGGAAGGCGGCGCGGCGATCATGGCCGAAGCCCACGGTAAGTTGACGGGCAAGCCGGGTGTCTGCTTCGTCACCCGCGGACCCGGGGCCACCAACGCGTCGACGGGCGTCCACACGGCATTCCAGGATTCCACGCCGATGGTCCTGTTCATCGGGCAGGTCGGGCGCGCGTTTCGCGACCGCGAGGGTTTCCAGGAAGTCGATTTCCGCGCGATGTTTTCGCCGCTCGCCAAATGGGCCGCGGAAATCAACGATCCCAGTCGCATTCCGGAATATGTCCATCGCGCATTTCAGACTGCCTTGTCCGGCCGACCGGGACCCGTCGTTCTGGCCCTCCCTGAGGATATCCTGTCGGAGACCGTGCCCGGGGACATTGAAATTGGGTTGCCGTCAAAGGCTCTGAGGGGCGGGCCGCAGCACTCCGACATGGATGCCCTCGAAAGGTTGCTGGAGCGGGCAAATCGACCGATGGTTTTGCTCGGCGGCGGCGACTGGAATGCCGATGCCAGACGAGCCATCATGGAGTTTGCCGGGAAAAACGAGATCCCAGTCGCTGTCTCGCTTCGGTGTCAGGATTATATCGACAATACGCATCCGAGCTATGTGGGCCATCTCGGGGTCGGCGCCGAGCCCAGCCTTGTTGCGCGCGTTAAGGAGGCGGATTTGCTTCTCGCGGTTGGTCCGCGACTGGGGGAGATGACGACCGCCGGATACACGATTCTCACCCCGCCTCGCGCCGACACGGTGCTGGTTCACGTGCACCCTGACCCAGAAGAGTTAGGGCGGGTCTACCAGGCCGACTTGCCCATCAATGCCGGAACCGCATCGTTCGCGTTGGCCCTGGCGGGACGCCCGCCGCTCTCGACGCGGCCGTGGGGCGAGTGGGCGCGGGCGGCGCGGGCGGATTATGAACAGAGCCTGGCACCTCTGCCCCAGCCCGGCGCTCTCGATTTTGGCCGGATCATGATGCATCTCAACGAGACTTTGCCCCACGATACGATCGTCTGTTCAGGGGCGGGAAATTATACGGGCTGGGTTCATCGCCACTGGGTGTTTCGCACCTTCCGTTCTCAGCTTGCGCCCACTTCTGGAGCGATGGGATACGGCGTCCCCGCGGCGATCGCCGCCAAGCTGGCGTGTCCCGAGCGCACTGTTCTCTCAATCAGCGGAGACGGGTGTTTCCTGATGCACGGCCAGGAGCTTGCCACCGCATCTCAATATGGCGCCAAGATCCTCTTCCTGGTCGTCAATAATGGTATGTATGGCACGATCCGCATGCACCAGGAACGGGAGTATCCGGGGCGGGTCTACGGCACGGCACTCGAGAACCCGGATTTCGTGATGCTGGCCCGGTCCTACGGACTGCATGCGGAGCGGGTGGATCGGACGGGAGACTTCGGGGTCGCATTGGAGAGGGCGCTTGATGCCAAGGGGAGTGCCTTGATCGAGTTGATTGTCGACGAGGACGCATTGTCGGTGCGATCGAGTCTGTCAAAGCTGCGTCAGGCTTCGTTTGAGCGCCAAGGCGCGCACCGCTAATCAGTCGACTATCGCGAACCCCTGTCCTGTTGGAGAGATATCGATGAACTTTGCAAGTGCCGCGTGGGCGCCTCTTTCTGACCAGGACCACGAGTTTCATTACAATCCGCAGTGCGCCTTTCCCGATTTCAAAGATTATCAGGCCCTGAGGGCGCCCGCCAACGCGAAGGCGCGTGCCACTTTGAAATGTCATGCCGACATCGCGTACGGCGAGCACGGGCTGCGCAAACTCGACATCTATCCAGCGGAGCGGCAGGGAAACGGCGCGCCCCCAGTTCATATGTTTTTTCACGGTGGCTACTGGCGCGCGCAGGACAAGGAGAATTTCGCGTTTCTGGCGGGGGTCCTTGTGCCAAAAGGAATTACGACCGTTATTGCCAATTACGAACTCTGTCCGGGATCGACGCTCGATGGCGTCGCCGATTCAGCGGTTGCTGCGTTAGAGTGGGCGCATCGTCATATCGCCGATTACGGCGGTGATCCGTCAAAGATCAGTATTTCAGGACACTCCGCCGGGGCGCACCTGTGCGCCGAGATGATGACCGTTGATTGGGAGGCGCGCGGGATTGATCCCGGGTTCATCGCAGGTTCCGTCATGATCAGTGGCATCTTCGACCCCAGCCCAGCCATGCGCACCACCGTGAACAAGGAACTGAAACTGACGGCGGAGATCGCGGAACGCCACAACATGGAGAAGCGGCGACCGTTTGTGACTTGCCCGTCATGGATCATCGTCGGCGGACTCGAACCTTGGCATTGGATCGATCAGTCGTTTCGATATTCCCATCATTTGAGGCGACACGGACAGGATCCCGAGGTTCACGTCCTCCCAGCCTACAATCACTTTAACATCATCCAACAATACCTCGATGCCGATAGCCCTCTTCTCCGGGCGACACTTCTAACCGCTGATCCCCAGTAAGGATGTCCGCCCCTACCGCTCTTGAGACGAAACTCGTGATGACGAAGGAGACATCATGCTACCAGACTGGCGCATGACGCTTTATGATCTCGCTCTCAGCCAAGCACCGATCGATCTGCCTGGTGACGCACATCGTTTCATCTATGTGCACCAGGGGAGGGCGATGATCGACACCTATGGGACGAAGGTGGAGGTCCAATCCGACGAGGGCGCGTTCATCAGTCCACACAGCCGCATCGCGGGCGAAGGGAACGTCTGGATCTACGAAATCGGACCCGATGGCCAACAATTGCTGGCCGCTCCAGACCTGTCGATCGTGCTTTCCCGCCGGTTCCCCCTCGACCTCGCGCCTGCGTGGCTTCTGCGCGCTGATCGGATTAAATTGACGCCTGGATCTGCCACCCCACGTCACGGCCATCGCGGGCCGGGTATGCGCCGCCTTATCAAAGGGCGGTTGCAAGCCGAGATCGGAGATAGCATCGAACGCATCGACGCGGGACATGCTTGGTTCGAGAGTGGATTGGACCCGGTCATCGGAACCAACACACATAGCGGGAACAGTGCCTTTGTTCGCGTCATGGTTCTCCCGATGGAGTTGGAAGGCGGAAAGAGCTCCTTCGTCCCAACCACTCCCCAGGATGCAGCAAAGCCCCGCGCGGTGGCGAACCGCCTCTTCGGCGAGGTCGTCATGACAACCGCCAAGCCTTAAGGCATCGCCCGGGGCGGAAGCTGCTTTCCCAGTTTGCCGCGATCCATTGCTTTTACGGCTTACAAAAAGACGCAGTGACATTGGTCCAACATTGCCGATTCGCAGCTGAAACGGCGTCCGACGCGCCCCTGCGCCGATGGTACCTTCATGCTCGCCGCGCTCGCATGAACGGCGACAAATGCCGGCCTGCTCCGCGAGGAACCTCGGTCCATTGGACTGGACGTCCAACTCGGCACAATTTAAGGCGGCCATTATCAGAAAGCGGCCCGCAATCTTTTACCTCATAGCCGTGCGGTGTCTTTCACGTTCACGGCAATCGGGGCGCTCGAAAGCGACCTCTTTATGACCAGAGAACTAGGCTCAGGACCTATTAATTTGCTTGCGCAGACGGTGTCTGGCTGATTCAATGGCGGCGCCAGGGGGCGCTGCCATGAGTGATTTGTTTTGGCTGTCGGATGCGCAAATGCGCCGGATCGAGCCTTACTTTCCGCTGTCGCACGGGGTGCCCCGCGTCGATGATCGGCGGGTCATCAGCGGGATCATTTTCGTGATCAGGAACGGATTGCGCTGGCGGGATGCGCCAGCCGATTACGGTCCACACAAGACGATCTACAACCGCTTCATCCGCTGGAGCCGGCTGGGAGTCTTCAACCGGATTTTCGCCGCGCTCGCGGCCAAGGGCGGCAAGCCCGAGCGGGTAATGATCGACGCGACCCACCTCAAGGCGCACCGCACGGCCGCCAGTCTGCTCAAAAAGGGGCTCTTCCCCGACGTATCGGGCGCACCAAAGGCGGCTTGAACTCCAAGCTCCACGCCGTGTGTGATGGTCACGGGCAGACCATTGGTCATGTTGCTCAGCGAAGGCCAGATGAGCGACTACAAGGGCGCGGCTCTCATGCTCGATGCCGTACCCCACGCCCAGGCGATGCTCGGCGACAGGGGCTATGATGCAGACTGGTTACGCGAAGCGCTGATCGCACGCGGCATCAGCCCCTGCATTCCTTCAAAGGCCAATCGAAAAGTACCCGATCCCTCACGACAAGGCGCTCTATCGCCAGCGACACAAGATCGAGAATATGTTCGGCAGGCTCAAAGATTGGCGCCGCATCCACACCCGCTACGACCGATGCGCCCACACCTTCATGTCCGCCATCTGCATCGCCGCAACCGTCATCTTCTGGATCAATCAATGAGTCCTGACCCTAGCTCGATTTCGCGCCGCGGTCTGGCCCATGCTCGTCAATCAACCGATTTATTCCCCCGAAGTTTTCGCACGATGGCACGTCGCGCAAGCCACGAAACGGTGCTGACATGGAGACGAGCACACGGTTGTTCGCGATCAGGGAGCTCCCGTCAATGAGATCATGGAGTTAGGGAATCCTCCTTCCCTGGGAGCGACCCGGTGCCTGTGACGGTCAGCAAAGACGCTCCAGGGGACGCGGAAGGCGAAAAAGACAGCAACGGATTGCTGGACGCCCTGGTTTACAAGCCCGCTCTCGAATTTGCTGGCGCTGTATCGGAGAAGGTGGGTGGAACCGTCAAAGATCTCCCCGACCAAGGGCGGGAATTCGCGCCGGTCGCAAGATACTGAGAAGGGGCCGGTCAGGCCACGCCGAGCGCCACGATCAGTCCCAAGCTGATTCCCACAAGGACAATGAGCGAGAGCGTTACGGCGATGGTCACCCGTCCACCGACGCGACTGAGAACTCTGAGGTCGACGCCCAGTCCGAGAGCCGCCATTGATACGATGGTCAGCATTGTTGCGAGCGGTACGATAGCAGCCACGACCATGTCGGGTATCAAGTCCGCTGACCGCAGTGCGGCCAAGCCTAGAAATCCGAGGATAAACCACGGCACGAAGCGATTGACCGAAAATCCTGGCTTCAACTCGCTGCGGGCTCCCATGATGAGCGACAACGCGATCACGACAGGTCCCAGCATCAGGACCCGCACGAGTTTGATAAGAGTCCGATTTGAGTGCTGACAATGCCGATCGGCATAGTAGCGGCCAGCACTTGCGGTACGGCGTAAACGCTTAGACCGGCCAACACTCCGTATTGGACTTCCGTAAGCCCGAACAGGGGAACGAGAAGGGGCAGAGTTAGAACAACGACCACGCCGAGGATGGCGGTGAAAGCGATCGACGAGGCAACATCCTCGCTTCGTGCACCGATGACGGGCGCAACAGCCGCGATGGCGGAGTTTCCGCAGATCGAGTTGCCACAGGCAATGAGGACAGCCATTCGTTTCGGCAGACCCAGAAGACGGCTGAGAGAATAGCCCGCGCCGATGGCTATTACGACAACCAAGGCCACGCCGAATAAGAGTTCCATTCCCGCTTCCGCGACGGCTTGAAAGCTTATGGATGCTCCCAGAAGCATCACGGCAGTTTCTAGAAGTGTCTTTCCGCTGAAGCCAATCCCTGGCAGCCATCGTCGGCTCGGGGACCACATCGTCCTTACCGCAGTGCCAAGCAGGATCGCGATGACGAGAGCCTCGATCCAGGGCCGCCCCGTCAGTGTTTCCTCAAGTCTCTGTAGGCCAATCGCTGCGGCGGCCACAGTGGTGCAGAGAAGTACTCCTGGGATGGTGCGCGCCCATTAATTCGCGAGCAAATCAAAATCCCTTCTCCTGGCGACCGCCTGTCTTCGTCCTGCGGCGCAAAGTTCAATAGAGTTACTCACCACCGTTTGGCTACGTGGCAGTGAGCCTTCCTGACGGTAACCGAGTTAGGCCACGCGATAGCGATCGACGATGTCCATGTTGAGTTCCACGCCGATGCCGGCGCCCTCCGGCACTTCCATGTAGCCGTCCACGAGCTTTTCCACCGGGTGGAGGAGGAGCTCGTGGCGTAGAGGGTTGGGTTGCGACTTCGACCAGTCACTTTGCATGAATTCGAACGTCAGGAAGTTCGGCAGCGACACTGCGAACTGCAGCGTTGCCGCCAAGCAGACCGCCGAACAACTTCCCGTATGCGGCGCGTAGGGAATGTGAAAGGCTCGCGACATCGCGGCGATGCGGCGTGCCTCAGTTATACCGCCCGTGCGCGAGATGTTCGGTTGCACGATATCGATGGCGCGGCGACAAAGAATTCGCGCAACCAAAGGACATGAAATCCGCTTCCCCCGCGGCGATGCGGATGTCCAGTGCCGAGGCGAGTTGGACATAGCCCTCGATGTCATTCGGCGCGATTGGCTCCTCGAACCAGAAGATATCGAGCTTCTCAAGTGCGCGGCCGACTTGCAGCGCGGTGGCAATATCTTCGCTGTAGGCGCAGTTGGCATCGACCATAAGCCGCACGTCGGAGCCCACTGCTTCTCGTATGGCAGCGACGAATTCGATGTCGGCCTGAGGCTTCTCGAGGTTGCGCCCGATTTTGATCTTCATGGCCTGGAAGCCGCAATTCTTAAAGTCTATAGCCTGAGCAATCACTTCATCTCGTGCGCGAAAGCGCAGTGACGACGCGTAGGTTGTCAGCCTCTCATGATGCCGCCCGCCCAAGAGGGTGTAGAGCGGCAGATCGAGAAATTTTCCGGCCAGGTCCCAGAGCGCGATGTCGATGCCGCTGATCGCCTCCACGAACATGCCCCGGTTGTGGCCCCGGTTCATCATGATGCCGAACAGCAATTCCCAGATCGCCTCGCGATCGAGTGGGTCACGGCCGATGAGGATGGCGGATATATCCTCGATGATCGCCCGCGTGGCGGTGGGCGCAAGCCGGACCATGCATTCTCCAACGCCCGTCAAGCCGCAATCGGTTTCGATTCGCACGAGCGTAGTGCGATAACCGCTGAAGATCACGTCTGTCAGGTCCGCGGCGTGTGGCACGGCGACAGGAGCCTCGATTTCATCCTCGATGGGGACGTAAAGACTGATCGGCTCAACCTTCGTGATCCTCATGCGACGACGGGGGAGAGCGATGCTCACGTCTTGCGTTGGCGACATTGTCGATATTTTCCCGTGATGTTGTCGGATCGGCGCCGCACCATGGCCGCACAGCCGCCGTCGATCGGATCCTAATCCGCGGTGGCAAGCCAGCGCTTTCGAACTCCCCACAGGGAGAAGGCGATGAAAGCGATGATCATGAGGAGGATCGTCAAAGAATAGGGTCGGGTCACGAAAATCGAATAGCTTCCGTCCGACAGAAGCATCGAACGCCGGAGACTTTCCTCGATGATCGGGCTGAGGATGAAGGCCAGGATGAACGACGGCAGCGAGTAGTGCAGTCTCTTGAGGAAGTAGCTCAGCACGCCAACACCCAGTGCCACCCAAAGATCGAAGTACAAACCCTTCGAGGCGTATACTCCGACGATGGACAGAATGAGGACAACCGGAATCAGGTAGTTATTCGGTACCGTGAGCGCACGGGCAAACAAATTGGTTACCAGGCGGCCTGCCAGATACATTGCGACGGTCGTCAACAGAAAGCCGTAAAACAAACCCTTGGCCAAGTCGGCGCTGTTGGTGAAGAGATTTGGCCCTGGCTGGATCCCGTGAATGATAAAGGCGCCCAGAATGATCGCTGTGGCTGGCGATCCGGGAATGCCTAATGCGAGAAGCGGTACCAGGCTGCCGCCCACAACGGCGTTGTTAGCCGATTCGGGGGCCGCGATACCGTCCGGATTGCCTTCTCCAAAGGCCTCTGGAAAGCGGGTCGACCTCTTTGCGTGGATATAGGCAAACCAGGACGCAGGACGGCCCGCCCATTCCCCGGAAAGAGCCCGACAACTAACCGAACCGATAGCCGCGCCTACCATGGTGCTGCGGAAAACGCCGCGGAATTCAGTCCAAGTAAGGCCTGTGTGGAGTTTCTTTGAACCGGCCGAATAGCGCTTATTCAGATCGTTGCTGATCATGAAGAAGATTTCGGAGAACGCGAACATGCCTGTCAGCAACGCGATCATTCCGACACCTTCGAGCAACTCGAGTCGGTCGAAGGTGAAACGCAACGCGCCTGTGAACGTGTCCAATCCAATGGTGCCTACCATCAGGCCGAGAACCACCGAGATTGCGCTCTTGAGCTTGCTCTTCGAGCTGAGAGCCGCAACTGCGATGAGGCCCGCGATGCCGATCAGGAAGAACTCGGGATCGGAGAAGCGCACGGCCAGTCGCGCCAGGGGGACGGCGAGAAACAACAGGACGAGACCGCCGATAATGCCGCCTATCGTGGAACTGGAGAGCGAATAGGCCAGTGCCTTGCCGGCCATGTCCTTCTTGGCCATCGCGTTGCCGTCGAGCACCGTGGCGACGGCAGCTGGGGCTGCGGGAATCCCCAGCACGATCGAGGAGATCGACCCTCCATACTCTGCGCCTTGGTAAGCAGCGATCAGCAACAGAATAGAGGCCAGCGGCTCCATTGAATAAGTGAGGGGAAGCAGGAGTACGACCGCGACCGTTGCGCCCAAACCGGGTAGGGCGCCGATGATCAAGCCAACTAAAGTACCGAAAACGATTGCGATGAGGTTCGCCGCCGAGAAGAGGCTTGCGAAATCGTAAGACAGAAAATCCATGATGACACCAATCTGCAATCGCCGTCAGGTCATCTGGACGCTGAACGCGAGGCCAGACGAGGTAGAGAGCTGCGGTGAAGAGGGCCGATACGACGGCTACAGTCGCGGCTGTGCGCAGCGTGCGATTCGGCTGATACAGCATCACCAGGATGAAGAAGAAGCCAGCTGTCGTCGGATAGAAGTGACCAGTGATCGACCAGACGGTGAAGTAGAGCCCCGTCAGCAGGATCGTCATCAGGAGCTTGTCGGCGTTTGGCACCTTGAGGAGCGCGTCGTCTTCCGCATCCCGCTTTCGGACAGAGACGTAGAACTCCGCCAGAAGCAGCACGATCAGCATCACGCCGAGGACGATTGGGAACTGAACGGGACCAAAGCCGGCTGCTGGGTTGGTAGCCGCGAGGACGAAGCTGTCATAGAGATAGAAGGTGCCGACAAGGATGAACCCTGCCAGGAATAACCAATTGGCGTGTCTCGTGGCCATCGCGTCCCCCCGCACGCATCGCTCGATTTTATGGCTTGAGCTTGCGTTATTTTCGGTGTTGTCATTGCAACAACGGGATGATTGACGTCCCTCGGATAATTTGCAAGGACGATTATCGCGATTTGCGATGAAAAACGTACAAACGATCGCGCCGGTCGATTGATGTGTTCGTCAATAACTGTTGGACAGCTGCAGGACGCGACACCATTGGTCGCTTTAATCGCCCAGTGATGGGCACCTGGGCATGGCAAGGGTTTGTACGCAACAGGGAGTAGGGACGCCGTGGCTAAGGTTATCATACTGGACGACACAGATAATGTGGCGACGGCCATCGTCGACATAGCATCAGGAGAGAGCATCGAGGCACCGTCCCGGACCGTTGTTGCAACTGAGACTATTCCATTTGGGCACAAGGTGGCTCTCGTCCCGATCGCGGGCGGAGGGGTCATCCTGAAGTACGGTGAGTCGATCGGCCTCGCCAAAGGCGACATTGCCGCGGGCGCCTGCGTCCATACCCACAACGTCGACAGCCAGCGCGGACGCGGCGATAGAGGGAGCAAGTCATGAGCGAGTTTGGATTTTGGGGCTTTCGAGCGCCCGGATGGTTCGGTCGGCATCCGCAATCACGTCGCGATTCTGGCGGTGATGGACAACGTGAATGGCGTCGTCAAACATCTGGCGCAGCTCGTGAAAGGGACGCTTGCCATCCCGGTCTGGTATGGCCGTGGGCAGTTCGGCGCCGACGACGTACTCTATCGCCGCACGCAGGTGGGCTTGGCCGCCAATCCCAACATTGCGGCGGTTCTTGTGATCAGCCTCGAACGGGTCTCGGCCGAAAAGGTTGCCGCCGCCATCGCTCAAAGCGGCAAGCCGGTCGAACATATCTCCGTTCAGGACATCGGCGGCTCCGTCGAGGCACTGGCCGCCGGCATCCGCAAGCTCATTCCGATGGTGGAAGCTGCCAGCGCAGAACGTCCGAAATTCATGCCATTGTCGAAGCTTGTGCTCGGCGTCGAATGCGGCGGGACCGACACCACCTCGGGCATCGCCGCCAACCCTGCGCTTGGCTACGTGGCGGACCAGGTGGTCGCCAGCGGTGGCACGGTCTATCTGTCGGAGACATCGGAATGGATGGGCGCCGAGCAAGTCTTGGCGAAGCGCGCGAAGACCGGTCCATCAGCGCCGACATATAGGCTGCCGTACGCCGGATCGAGGACAGCGCCGTGGCCCGCGGGGTCGATATCCGCGGCGCCAATCCAGTGCCGGACAACATCCGCGGCGGGATCACGACGATCGAGGAAAAGTCACTCGGCGCGATCATCAAAGGTGGCACTACCGAAATTCAGGGCGTCCTCGATTACGCAAGCCCTGCTGAAGGAAAAGGGCTCTATGTCATGGACACGGCTGCGCCAGCTGCGGAATCAATGACCGGTCTCGCTGCGGGCGGAGCGCAGATCATTCTGTTCTCGACCGGGCAGATGAACATCATGGGAAATCTCATCGCACCGACCGTCAAAGTCACGGGAAATCCGCGGACTGCCGAACGATTGCGCGACAACGTCGACGTAGATGTGTCGCCGATGCTACTGGGCGAGACGCTCGAAGTTGCCGGCAGGCGCCTCCTCGAATTTACGTTGAGCGTGGCGAGCGGACGGTACACGAAAGCGGAAATCCTTGGGGAAGAGGATATCGCAATCAGCCGCATCGAGCCCACCGTTTGAGAATACCGGTGTAGCAAACGACCGGCCCAATGGCCGGTCGAGAATCCACGCGGAGGCTCCCTTGCGACGATTCACGGCATCAGACCTCGAGAATTTCGGGACACGCTGCTTTGAGAGCACCGGAATGCCGCCTCCGGATGCCGGCGTGGTTTCCCGCGCTCTGGTGTCGGCAAGTTTGAGGGGCGTCGATACGCATGGCGTCGCGCGCATTCCGGCCTACCTGAAACGCATTCGCGCGGGGTTGATCAATACCCGGCCGGAGATTCGCTCGAGCTCTCCGCTGCCGTTCAGCACTGTCGTCGACGGGGACAACGCCATGGGCCCGGTCGCCGCAAGCACCGCAGTCGAAGCGTGCATGCGGGCCGCCGACACCGTCGGCATCGGCGCCGCAACGGTGCGGCGCAGCAATCATTTCGGCGCGGCGTCGGTCTACACGGTGCCCGCCACGGCCCGTGGCTGTATCGCGATCGCGATGTCGCCCGGCGCTCCCTCGCTCGCGCCCTACGGGAGCAGAGCGGCTCTTCTCGGCACCAATCCATTCGCCATCGCGGTTCCAGCCGGTCGATACTTCCCGTGGTCGCTCGACATGGCGGCGAGCGTCGCGGCGCGGGGACACATACGGCGTGCCGCCCAAGAGGGCCGAGCCATCCCGGAGGGCTGGGCCCTCGACAGCGAGGGTGCGCCAACCACGGACCCCGATGCCGCACTGCGTGGCCTTATGCTGCCGTTCGCAGGCGCAAAGGGTTCGGGGATCGCGATGATGGTGGACATCCTCGCGGGCGTGTTGGCAGGTTCGAGCTTTGCGGGAGAGGTGCGCGACTGGAATGCCGACTTCACGGGACCGGCAGATGTAGGTCACTTTTTCCTTGTGATGAGGATCGAGGCGTTCATGCCCCTCAGCGAATTCGAGGCGCGCATGGAAACGGCAATCGGCCGCTTGAAGGCACTCCCGCTTGCCGAGGGGTTTGAAGAGGTCACTTATCCGGGCGAGCGCAGCGGAGCTGCCGAAGCAGAGAGGCGCCGCACCGGAATCCCGCTCGGCAGCGAGGTCCTGCGGGCACTCGACGAACTCGCAGCCGAACTCGGTATCGCGCCCCCGTCCCCGATCCTCTGACTGGAAAGGGTCATTAGAATATTTTCGAACGAAGTGGGTACCGCGTCGCGTCAAGGAAATATGACAAATCAAAAGATGAGAGCCCAGTTCCGGTTCTATCAGAACTGGAAATGCTCTAGGGTCAGGACCTATTAATTTGGATTGAGATGTGATTCACGGTTTCCGGTGAGGAGGCATCGTGATGGGTGATCTGTTTTTGCTGAGTGAGCGTCAGATGGCGCGGATCTCGCCGTATTTTCCGCTGTCTCATGGCGTGCCGCGGGTGGATGACCGGCGGGTGGTGAGCGGGATCGTCTACGTGATCCGCAACGGCCTGCAATGGAAGGACGCGCCGAAGGCTATGGCCCGCACAAGACGCTCTACAACCGCTTCATCCGCTGGAGCCGGCTCGGCGTCTTCGACCGGATCTTCGCCGGCCTTGCCGGCGAGGGGCCGAAGCCCGAGCGGATCATGATCGACGCCACCCATCTGAAGGCGCACCGCACGGCGGCGAGCCTGCTTAAAAAGGGGATGTTCCCCGTCGTATCGGGCGCACAAAAGGCGGGCTGAACTCCAAGCTCCACACCGTCTGCGACGGTGACGGCCGGCCCGATCATCCTGCTTCTGTCGGAAGGCCAGAACGATCCCGGCCGCCAGTGCGGGCGATGGCTGTAGTTCGCCGCGCTCGATCCGCAGGATCGTCTCATGGACCTTCTGGTGCGCGGCGGTATCGATGCCGAGTTCCCGCCCCAGCCGGGCGACAAGTCCATTGATGGCATCCGTCTCAGTCCGCCGCCCCTTGCGAATATCCTGCGCCATGGATGGCCTTTGGTCGCTGCTTCGGGCACCCGCAATCTCGGCCATTCTCGATCGGATTGCCGCGATGGCGTCGCGGTCCCCGCTTGCAGCTGCCACGAGCGTGTCGAACGGATAACCGGTATCCACGAGCTCGTAGCCGAGGGCACGCCCCACCTGCACCGTCTGCGCCCCAAGTCGCATGCCAAGTTCGATGGTCACGGGATCGGTGTCCCGCTCCAGCCCTGTCATACCGGTCATGGCCGACAGCCCATTGCGCATCGCGTTGATGACAAGCTTCGACCATTTCACGCCGACGAGATTGTCGATTGCGACGCTCGTTTCGGCGTGATTGAGGAATTCAGCAATCACCGCGCAGTTTGCCCGGTTTTCGGAGTTCATGGCGCCAACGCTCACGCTGCCCTTCGGCGATAGGCGGCGCACGAGGCCTGCCTCCGTGAGCTCACAGGCGAGTGCTGTGATGGCGCAACCATAGGTCCGTTCGGGTCCTGCGATTGACGCGATGGCAGGTTCATTAAGAGAATTCTGGAGAGACGCGAACATCCCATTTTCCGAGAGGTAGGGTAGAATGAGTTGCGTCGCCCACAACGTATCGTAAGATTTCACCGCGATGAAGGCGACATCGAAAGCCGCTTCCCGGATCATGCCTTGAACGTCTCCGACGTGGCGGATATCCGCCCTGACATTGAGCCGATCGTTTCCTAACATGCCTTCAACCGTCAACCCATGGCGACGCACGTGCTCGACGTGATCGGGCCATGCATCGACCAGGGTGACGTCAAGACCAGCCCGGATCATGTTGGCACCGAAGTACCCTCCAATGGCGCCTGCGCCGACAATCGCGATCCGCATTCCATTCATCCTCTGAGCGACACAAGTGCCGCCGCTGTTGATTGTCAAACCTGTTTGACATTGGACGAATTCTTCAATCCAACAGATACTAAGTCTGGTAACGTTCGCTTCAGACGAATGTTGACGAACAACCATGACACTTGATCAACTCCGCATCTTTTTGGAAGTCGCCACGCGTGAACATGTCACCAAGGCGGCACAGGCACTCAATATGACGCAGTCGGCCGTGAGCGCCGCCATCGCGTTGCTTGAAGCGCGTCACTCGGTCCAGCTGTTCAACCGCGTCGGCCGCCGGATCGAGCTTACGCATGCGGGGCGGTTGTTCATGGCTGAAGCGCGAATCGTTATCGGGCAAGCGGAACAGGCGGAACGTTTTCTGGCGGATCTCGGCGGCGCCGCATCCGGCGTTCTGCGTCTTCATGCAAGCCAGACGGTGGCTAGCTACTGGCTTCCGCCTCACCTGGTCCGCTATCGAGAACGCTATCCGCGCGTCGAAATAAAGCTTCACCTCGGCAACACCACAACGGTCGCCGCCGCCGTCCGTGAGGGTATCTCGGATCTGGGTCTTGTCGAAGGCAAGGTCGATGCGAGCGAACTCATCCAGGAGGTTGTTGCAAACGACCGCATCGTCCTTATCGTGAGCAAGCAGCATCCTTGGGCTGACGGCCGACAGATCTCTGTCGCCGACCTTCCCACCACCACCTGGGTGATGCGCGAGCCCGGGTCCGGAACTCGCTCCGAATTCGAGGCAAACCTGAGAGCTCTGGGCATGGATGCGGCAAGGCTGCCGACGATACTGGAAATGCCCTCAAACGAGGCCTGCCTCGCTGCAGTCGAGGTCGGAGCCAGCGCCACCGTTCTGTCGAAGCGCGCTGTCTTCCCGCGCATGGCAGAAGGCAATTTTCACGAGGTCAACCTCGAACTGCCGGTCCGCAACTTCTCAATCCTGAGACACTCGCAACGGCATGCGCCTAAATCGGTGCAGGCAATGCTCGAAATGTTGAGAAGCCCGCAGAGCAAGGATGAAATCGTGTGATGGAAACACGCGGCATGGATTGACCCGCCCGGTAGCCGAGGCGGGTCAATTGCTGGTCCTATTGGGCCGAAAATTCCGCGATCTGTTCCTTGAAGTACTCCCCGAATTCCTTGTAGGGCATGAACGCCTCCTGCTGACGCTGCTGGGTCATGTATTGCTTCCAGCGGGGGTCTTTTGTCGCTTTCTCAAGGGCATCGCTGAGCGTCTTGAGTACGGGCTCAGGCGTGCCGACCTTGGCGAACACACCTCTCCATAGCACCTCATCGTTGATGTTCTTATGACCCTTTTCCAGGAAGGTCGCCACATTCGGGCCGATCTTCCGCTCGCTTGGCCAGGCTGAGCGCAAGCATCCGGAGGTCCCCGGAATCGACCTGCGCGTTGACGTTGCTGCTCGTTACCACGGCGGCATCGATGTTCTCGCCGAGGACCGCCGAAACGACGCCACTGCCGCCATCGTAGGGGACATACGTAACTTTGATGTCGGCGCCCTTTGAGAGCTTGTTCACGAAGAACGACGACCAGCTTTTAGCGCCGACTCCGCCGACCTTGAGACCACCCGGCTTGGCTTTAGCGGCAGCCAGGAAATCGTCATAGGTCTTCAGAGGGCTGTTCTTAGGGACCACAAGGGTCTTGTAGTCGGCGTTGATGCGGGCGACTGGGACGATGGCGTCCGCCTTGACCGGCCACTGACCTCCGGTAATTCCCAAGAGGAGCGTGTCGGACTGGCTGAAAACCGTATAACCGTCGGCGGGCTGTGCCAGAGTATAAGCCACTCCGATCGCGGTGCCTCCGCCATCCTTGTTGACCGGCACGATCGTCTGCTTGAGCACATCCGACGTGGCGGTGATCAATGTCCGGGCAAACGTGTCCGCACCAGAGCCCGGCGAGAAGGGAATGACCCAGTTGATCGACTTTGTTGGATAGGCCTGTGCGTGAGCGGCCCCCGACAGACCGGCCGCGAGCGCGGTCGCGAGAATAATGGACTTACAAAGCATATGTTTCCTCCTGTTTAGACGTACTCGTGTTTCGCGTATCGTTGCCTGCGATCGGTTGCCGTCGCAAGATGGCGACATGTAGTCTTCTGCTACTTCAACCCTACCTTCTCCCGGAAGGAGAGTGCCTGCTCCAGAGAGAAGATGCTGAGACGAAGATCCTTTAAGTGCTCTCCGAAGATTTCGTCGATCTGCGGACCCAAACGGGTGTGGATCTCAGCCATGTAATAGTCGTGCCGGATGAGCGAATCCGCCATTTGAACCACGGCGTTGTTCCGGGTGTAGAACGCCGTCATTTTGTCGGTGGTCGCGGTCACGGCCTGGTTGTGATCGATCGTCAACGTGAAGAGATTGTCAGCACTGCCGATGCGCACGCCATTTCCCTCATGCAAATAGACCCTGCACTTCTTGGTGAAACGAAATTCTTCCGGATCCTGGCCGAAAAGGATGATGAGAATTTCGACGCCGCGTTGTGCCGCAGCGCGCAATTCGTCGGAATAATTCCGAAGCACGTCATCGGCGGCTTTGATGCGTAAGCTGACGCGGCTTTCTCGAATGAGGGCGTTGATCTTCCGGTCAATCGCCTGCTCACCCTGAACGTTCCAGACATATTGATCATCTTCCGGCACTTTCAGCCGCGCGAGCTCGTCCGTCAGCCGGTCGCAAATCGCCAGGTTTTGGCGGGCAAGGTTTCCCAGATGCCTCTGTGGCGGAGAGGCGACAAAGCGCGCGGGATTTTCACTAATCGGTTGCACCGCGCCCCGTTTGGTAAGCGATTCGAGCGCATTGTAGGTGTTGGGTCGCGGCACGCCGCTGGCCTTCGCGATCTCATACGCGGTCGCAGGGCTTTCCGTCAGCAACTGCATGTAGACCTTGGCTTCATAGACCGTGAAGCCCAGCTGCTTGAAATCGCTCAAGAGGGCGTCTGTCGTCTCGGTCGCTTTCGTTTTACTCGCCATCATCCACTATCCCCCGAGAGAGGCGATCGAACCCTGGCTGATCCGCCATCCGTCGCCGACAGAAACGACTCGTATCGACGAAAGGCCGCAAGGGCGTCAATTGCCTGTGGAATTTCGTCGAAGGTCGGCACGCCTCGTTTGGCGGCCACGTCGCGGAAGCTTCGCCTCCACGCATCGACTTCCTCACTCCGATCCGAGCGCACCACCAGGACGCGATGGGGCTCACCCTGGGACTTTTCTTTCGAACCGAAGACGGAATTCATCAGGTTTGGAAGGAAGTCGGCGACGTGGCGGTAGCCCATGATAACGGGAAGATTCAAGTGGATGATCGTAGCGTAAGGATTTGTGCAGCGGCGGTCGATATCGAGAATTCGGGCCGTTACCCGGCCGTCCTGCTCCTTCAGTACGCTCGCGGGCAGATCGATCGGATTTTCCAGGCTCGCGCCTGCGGGAAGCGCGATGCCGGCATATTCGGCCTGGGCTTTCTTTGTCGGAACAGCAAGTTGGAAGCCTGCGCGATCGAGGGAATCCATCGCAAGCACGCTGGTCCCCCCGCCGTTGCCGAAGAGCGTTACTTCCGGCGCTTGCTTGGCCGATTTCGGCGAGAGCCAGAGACAGAGCTGCAGAGCGTCGAGAAATTCGTCCAAGGTGTTCGTGAGGACCATTCCGGTCTGCCGCGCCAGCGCTCGCCACGCTTGTTCCGTGCCACCGAGCGCGCCCGTATGCGACGCTGCGGCCTTGCGACCGAGACCGGTGACTCCGCCGACCAAAAGCACAACAGGTTTGCGGCCCCGGTTGAGTCTGGCAAGCTTCTGGAAGCGCTGGCCGTCTTTGACGTCCTCGATATAGAGGCCGACCACCTTCGTATCTGGATCCTCCAGATAGTACTCGAAAAGTTCGGATGGGCTCACATCGATCGAATTGCCGAGCGTCACCAAGCCGCTGAATCGGAGCCCGAGATTCTGGCCTCGTCGCAGGATGTCCATTCCCAGCCCGCCACTCTGGCACGCGATGCCGACGGAGCCTTCCTCCGTGTTGGCGCCTTCCATGAAGGTGTAGCGCCCACGCGGCGAGTGAGTGCCCATGCAGTTGGGTCCGATCAGGCGGAAGCCACCCCGATCTGCGAGGTCGCGCAACCGTTCTTCCCACGCGTGGTGAGCCTCGGGGCTCGCGCTCGCCATGACCTGCGCAAAGCGAAGCTTCCCTCCTGCGGAGGAGAGAACCTCCTCGACGCGCTCCGCGGGTACGGTCAGATAGGCATAGTCCGCAACTTCCGGCATGTCCCCCATCGATGGGTATGCGGCAATTCCTTCGATCTCGTCCGCCTTCGGATGAATAGGGACGATCCGGCCGGCGTAACCGCCTGACTTCAACAGACGGATGAATCGGTTCCCGGCTGTCGTTCCCGTGGCTGATGCGCCGGCGACAGCGATCACCTCCGGTTTGAACAGGGGGGCGAATTCATTCGAGGCGCTCTGTTTAGGGCGAAGAACCGCACTCACCGTTCGCCTCCTGCCAGGACCATGCGCGAATCGACCGCGATCAATCCGTCCGGTCTGGCAATCAGCGGATTGAGATCGAACTCACTGACTTGCTTGGTATGAGTGGTGAAAAAGCCGTTCTCACCTCCGAGTGTCAGCAGGGCCGCGTGAATACTCTCGATGTCGACGGCCGCCTTTCCGCGCGCGCCGTTCAGGATCGGAGCGATTTTCAGCTCGCTCACCATCTCGTGCGCGTCGCGGGCATCGATAGGACACAGTCGAAACGAAACGTCGTTGAGGATCTCCGCGTAGACACCGCCTGCGCCGACCATCAACATCGGCCCGAGTTGTGGATCCGTAACACCGCCGATCACAATCTCGATGCCGGGCGCGGCCATCTCTTCGATGAGAAAGCCAGTCAGTTCTTTGCCCGCGTCCACCATCTTTTGGCGAATCTGGGCGCAGCACGACTCGGCGGCTGCGGCATCCGAAAGGCCGAGGACGACCGCGCCGATATCGCTCTTGTGGATCGACTCACTCGAAAGAGCTTTCAGCACGAAGGGCGGCCGCAACTCCGACAAGGCTGCCGCTACCGTCTCGTCAGGGGCGATACGGACCCTGTTTGGCACATGAATTCCGATCTCTGAAAGGATCGCCTTTGCGCTGTGTTCGTCGAGCGCGGAATTGCCTCCCGCGATCGCTTCGTCGAGAATCCGGCCCACGGTCATAGAGGAATCTTCCGCATAGAAACCTGTCGCATGCTGCCTCTCAGTAGCTCGTCGGCCAGTTGCACAGATGATGTTCACTCAAGCCGCCCTTTGGGCCCGAGCACTGGATCTCCAGAGCGGAAATGACAAAGCGTCGCGTCTCCCGAGGGTCGATAATGGCTTGTGCCTCGAACAGCCTCGCCAGCGCGAAGGCGGAACTGTCCTGGGCGATTTCCGCCACGAGCTGATCAAAACGCTCCGGATCATCCTCGCGCTTGATACCATGAAGCACGTTGACGCCGACACGCGGGTCCATGAACCCGAAATTGGCTGTGGGCCATGCGGCTGCGAGCTCGGAATGACGACCACCCCCCATGTTCAGGTAGGCCTGTCCGTAGTTCTTGCGCAACGTGACGACGATCCTGGGAACCGTGACTTGCGACAGCGCATTCATCCAGTTCATGATGCGACCCGGCGCCCATCGCTTTTCCCCGTCGATTCCGATCAGAAAGCCCGGCTGGTCGACAAAAAACACGATCGGAATGTTGAAGGAATCGCACAGGACGAGAAAACTCGTCGCCTTGCGCATGGCGTCCACGTCGATAGCCCCGCCGCGCACCATCGGGTTGTTCGCGATGACGCCGACGCTGCGGCCGCCGATGCGGGTGAGTGCCGTCACGATGGAACGGCCGAGTTTGGGTTTCAGTTCGAACAGACTGTCGCGATCAACAAGCGAGTTCAGGATCTTGCGGCAATCGTAGACCTGGGACGCGCTTTCCGGAAAATGCTCGAGTACGCTTTCCGAAGCATCGTCCGACCCCGCCGGTATCGACACAAGCGGGGCGGTCTCCGCTTGGTTTTGCGGCATGTAGGCGAGATAGCGTCTTGACGATGGACAGCACTTCTTCATCTGTCGCGACGGCGTAGTCGACAAGGCCAGTCTTCTCAGTGTGCAGTTTCCAGCCGCCCAGCTCTTCCGGATCAACCGGCTGATTGATGGCGACGGACGTAACGCGGCTGCTTGCCACAGCCATGGTGGCGCCCTTCCGCATCACGGCGAAATCCGACATGCACGCGTACCATGTCGAGGAGCCGTAACAATCACCGAGCAACGCCGAGACGAGGGGCATCTCACGCCGCCTGCGAAACTCGAATGCATCCTGACCGAGTATCGAGCGTCCGGATGCTCCCATGCGGTCGGGCATGCGGGCACCGGAAGATTCTCCGAGCATCACGAGCGGCATGCCGCGTGAGGCGGCAGCGTCCTTCACGTGTTTGATTTTCTTGCCGTTGATCACGCTCGAGGATGCACCGAGCACAGTAAAGTCGTTCGATACGATCGCGACCTGCCGGCCATTGATGCGACCGAAGCCGGCAATCTTGCCGTCGGCTGGCGTTCGGTCACGCATCTCAGGCCGGTTGGACGTGGCGAGCAGCCCGACTTCGAAGAAGCTGCCCTCGTCGAGGATGTAGTCCAGGCGCTCCCGAGCGTTGAGCACACCAGCTTCGCGACGCTCCTGCAAACGTTTGGGGCTACCCATCGAGAGCGCCTTCGAACGGCGCGTCTCCAATTCATCCAACGCGCCTCTGACGCTTCCCGTCACTTCGTTCGTCGCCATTCGATGCAGATTCCCAGCTATCACAAAGTAGTTGTAGAAAATACTACTATGGTGCAGTTTTCAAGTCCAGAGCGTCGGAGCCGCACTGGTTCGGAGAGTTGATCCGCTTATTCTCACAGAAAGTAGTTGTTCTTGCAACGCCTCAAATATGAGGGTACGAGCGATGAGCAGAGTCGAGGGAGGCCGATATGGCAAAGGTTGACGTGAGCAGCGAAATGACGGGATCGATCTGGAAGATCCTCGCCCAAGTCGGACAGGACGTGGAGGAGGGCGACACGCTTATTCTGATCGAGGCTATGAAGATGGAAATTCCCGTCGTTGCCAGCGATTCCGGAAAGGTCTGCGAAATCCTCGTTGCAGAAGGTGACATGGTTGCGGACGGCGATGTCGTCGTGCGCCTGGAGCAATGACACCGTGCGAAAACTTCTGATCGCCAATCGAGGCGAAATCGCCTGCCGCATCATTCGCAGCGCGCGAGCGCTCGGCATTTCCACCGTGGCGATCTATTCTGAGGCCGACAGCGAGTCGCTACATGCGCGGATGGCTGACGAGGCCGTCGCCGTGGGTCCCGCTCAGCCGACGCTCAGTTATCTCAATATGGAGCGCGTTCTCAAGGCAGCCTCGGACAGTGGCGCGCGACGCTGTTCATCCCGGCTATGGATTCCTCTCTGAAAATGCTGCTTTCGCTGAGGCGGTGATTTAACGTGGACTTGTCTGGGTCGGCCCTGCTCCGAAAACGATACGGCAGATGGGCGACAAGCAGACTGCCCGCGGCACAGCCTCCAGGGCGAATGTCCCGGTCGTCCGCGGCAGCGTTCGTTTTAAGCCCGGCGAACTCGACGGCGTCGAGGCCGCGGCTGAAGAAGTCGGCTTTCCCTTGCTCATCAAGGCAGCGGCCGGGGGCGGGGGGATCGGCATGCGACAGGCCGATGGACCAGACGGACTTGCCGCGTTGGTCGCGAGTGTTCAGGCAGCGGCCGAAAAGTCGTTCGGCAACGGCGATGTCTATTTTGAGCGCTATCTCCCCAAAGCCCGCCATGTGGAGATCCAGGTTTTTGGCTTTGGTGACGGGAGTGCCGTTCATCTGTTCGACCGTGATTGTTCGCTTCAGCGCCGCTTCCAGAAGGTGATCGAAGAAGCGCCTGCGCCCAATTTGCCGCGCCGAGTGCGCGATCGCATGTGCGAAGCCGCATTGTCGTTGTGCCGCGAGACAAATTACGCGGGCGCGGGAACCGTCGAGTTCATCGTGGATGCGGAGAGCTTCGAATTCTTCTTCCTTGAAATGAACACGCGAATTCAAGTCGAGCATCCAATCACGGAGATGATCACCGGCGTCGACCTTGTTGCCATGCAACTTGAATTGGCGGCAGGCGGAACAGGCGTGGCTGTACCTCCCATCCTGGACACGGAGGGTTGCGCCGTCGAATGCCGTCTCTACGCGGAAAACCCCGCCAAATCTTTCTTTCCGTCGCCGGGTCGGCTAAAAATATTCCGCTTGCCGGCGCCATTGCCAGGACTTCGTGTCGATACGGGATACCGCGAAGGGGACATGGTGACACCGTTCTACGATCCGCTGGTCGCCAAAATCATTGCCCACGGGAAAACACGTGCAGCCGCCGTGGCGACGGCCATTTCGGCACTCGAAAATCTAGCGGTCGACGGAATCAAGACCAATCGCAGCTTCCTGCTGGCCTGTCTGCGCGACGAATTGTTTGTCACCGCGGACGTGCACACAAAGTTCCTCGACACCCACAAAACCCGGCTCCTGGCGGTAGCGGAGGATATCGAGCGGTCGCAGACATGACCTGCCGTGCCGCCTTGGATCTTGGTTGTATATCTTCCTCCGCAGGAGGCGGAACGGATGAGGCTTCCAATCGCCTCAGAAGTTCCAAAGCCTTCTCTTCGATCCCAACCCGCCCTACGAGGACGGGGCGCATTTGATGCTTCTGACCGGGGCCTTCCTCGTCATCGCCGTCCTGCTGACCTCCACCCTTTCCGGGGTGTTCGGCATGGTCGGCGGAATGCTCCTGCTGTGGTTGCTCCTTTTCATCATGCCGGCCGCCACGGCAATCGCCGTACAGGGTGTTTTGCAGTTAGTCGCCAATGTGTCGCGCGCCTACCTGGCCCGGGCGTGGATCGATTGGCGCATCATCCGCTTCTCGACAATCGGCCTTGCAGCCTCGGTTCTCCTGCTGGCCCTTGTGAGCTACACACCCAACCGGGCGTTCGTTTCAATTTGCGTCGGCCTACTTCCCATTACTGCGTGGATTCCCACGCGTTGGGCTCACCTCAACGCAACGCGACCGCTCCATGCAATGGGTTGCGGGTTCGTATCTGGTGGATTGAACATCGGCGTCGGCGTGGCTGGGCCCATAGTCGACGTTTTCTTTGTCAGGACAAGCATGGATCGGCGCCAGATTATCGCCACCAAAGCTGCGCTACAGGTTTTGTCGCATGTCGCGAAAATTATCTTCTATTCCGGTTCCCTGTGGCTTCTATCGGCAGCGGAGCTCACGTCGATCGGCATTGCGTCTCCGTTCTCTGTCATCGGCTCGTTCATTGGACACCACATCCTCCTGCGGCTCACAAACGACGGTTTCCGGCGCGGGACGCTCTGTCTCGTCACTGCCATCGGGGCCATCTACCTCGTGCAAGGTGTCTATCTGCTGACAAGCGGCTAAAAGGAGCAAGAAAGTGGGAGATCCGCAAGCAGCGAAGTTTCATAAATTTCATTAAGAGAAACGCAAGGGCTCGTCCGGTCGCCGGCTGGGTTAGTTGGCTTCGGGATTGGCTGAGTCCTACGAAACGCTCCTATGGAACAGGAAGAGACGCAAAAAAGCGTACCCTCGGTGAGAATCAGGGTCCGCGTCGCGTTCCAGTCGGTCGCCACTGTGTTGAAGGGGTCAGGTGCCTTCCCGGGGAGAACGGGCCTGAGCTTTCCTTATACTTTTTTGGTTCTGTTTGGAGGTACTTGAAGGGTTGTGCCGTGCCGAGACTCAGTCTAAACATCGATCCCCCGGGGTATTGCGATGGCGAACCGCACTGGAAGTGCCAATCTACCCCTCCACGGCGGGCATTTTCCGAAATGGCTGGCCGACAGGATGACACGACTTGGTGCCGTCGTCAGTCAGGCTATTGTGCACGAATATGGCGGGACGAGCTCCTCCGGCCGGCGGCAGAGGCCGAGATTCTCGGCTGACACCCACCGAGTTTGTGGCGATCGGGGAGGCAGTCGGTTTCGATGGCTTGGCGCTGGCGGAAACCAGTAGGCTCGTAGCCAAAGTCGATAGCGTAGCCGTCCACGACAGCTTCCAGGCCCCCGACAGGGGACACCATCGTCCATCTCACTGACGCCGGGCAGAAGCCTCCCGCCGAAGCCAGCTCGAGGTCCTGGGGTCTCATGGCTTGATCGTATCGCCAGAGAACTCGGACTCTTGGAAAACCTTGCGTCTGCGGCCTCAACGCCCGCTTCGCCTCAGATGATGCTCCCCCATTTGATCATGCCAGATCACCATGACGTCAGAGCATCCGATGTCCACATCCGACGGCTTCAACATCGATGGATGAGATGGATGACCGTCGTTCCAGTCAGCGCCGGCGCACCCTTCTGGCGGGACGGATCTTGTTCAATGATCGCTCTTCGCTCCTCAATTGCACCGTGCGAGATCTACCTGACACGGGGGCTCGAATTATCTCGCGAATGCCTCCGCGCTTCCGGCCGAATTCGAGTTGGAGATTCCGAACCGGGGTTTGCGGATCCGGTCGCGGGTGGCGTGGAGCCGGGGCGCCAATCACGGCGCCCAGTTCCTGGAAGAGGCAAAGGAGCCGGCAAATCCCACGGCTTCAAGGGTCGAGGACACCAACCTCCCGGGACGGATCTTGTTCAATAATCGCTCGTCGGTCCTCAGTTGCACCGTGCGAGATCTGTCTGAAACAGGGGCCCGCATCTATTTCGCCGATGTTTCTGCGCTTCCGCCCGAGTTCGAGCTGGAGATTCCCAGCCGGGGCCTGCGGGTCAGGTCGTGGCTGGCGTGGAGCCGAGGGGCCAATCACGGCGCCCAGTTTCTCGAAGAAGTAAAAGTGCGGGCTGATCGCACGCGCACGATGGCCGCGTAATTCGCACAACCTGTTTATCAAGACAGACCGGAGCCGCTATGATCGCGCTTGGCCTCGGCTTGGCCGGGCGCCATTAACCTGAGTAAGACTGCACCTGCTTCGGGCTGCGCGCATGATGACCAAACAAAGAACATCGAATCTCTTCAGCGGCCTGTCGGCTTTTCCTCTGACACCAGCCGATGCGGCGGGGCATGTGCAAGCTGACGTGCTTTGTCGCTTCCTTGAGAATATCCAGGCGGCGGGAGCAAACTCCATCGGCTTGCTCGGCAGCACTGGCGGCTATGCCTACCTGACGCGGGAGGAACGCCAACGCACCGTGCGGGCGGCGGTGGAATGCGTCGGCGGCAAGACGCCAATCATTGTGGGTGTGGGCGCGCTCCGAACTGACGAGGCCCAAGCGCTCGCCTGCGATGCCAAAACGGCAGGAGCCGATGGCCTGCTGCTGGCCCCCATGTCCTACACGCCGCTTACGGACGAGGAAGTGTTTCAACACTTCGCGGCTGTCCGGGAGGCGGGCGGGCTGCCCTTGTGCATCTACAACAATCCAAGCACCACCAAATTCACTTTCAGCGATGACCTGATTGCCCGCCTGGCACGCCTCCCGAACGTGGCGGCGGTTAAGATGCCGCTCCCCTGCGAATGGAGATTTCACCGGAGAGATCGAGCGGCTCCGGGCCATCACTCCGGACGACTTCGCCATTGGCTATAGCGGCGACTGGGGCGGCGCCGACGCCCTGCTGGCGGGCTGCGATGCATGGTACAGCGTGGTCGCGGGCCTGTTACCCGCTCCCGGCTTTGGCCCTCACACGCGCGGCGCAAGCGGGCGATCGTTCTGGATGCGGCGCGCATCAACGATGCCTTTCTACCGCTTTGGCACCTATTCAGGACATTCGGCAGCTTCCGCGTGATGTATGTGATGGCAGATGTTCTTGGTCTCGCCGAGGATCGAGCCGCCGCGCCCGATCCTGCCATTATCTCAAGAAGGTCGCAGTCGTGTGGAGGGGGCCTTGCAGAACTTAAAGCGTGTAGGGAGCCTCATTCCATAAAGGCGCTTCTCCTTTCGGTGCAAAGCGTGTCTTCGCAAGCGAGCCTAATTCGGATAAGGCCCTTTATGGAAGAACGAAAAAACCGCATCCCTCCTAGTTGATGGGCATTCGTTCAAGCGGGAGAGCGCGGTGCCTCGCTTCTATTTCGACGGCTGCCGAACAACCCCGCCCGACTGCGATGATCTGTTTGGTATCGTCTGACGTAGCCTACGTGATACGACGCGAAGAGAGACGCGATGCGCCTCGTTACTCGGGCTTCTGAAATCCGCGCGCGCCCGCCGCAGCAACGCGTCGGCGCCTTTCTATTTCTTGCTGTTTTGTGGGGTGTTGGCTGACTTAGCCTTAGCTGCACCGACAAGTGTCACGACGACACCGTTCCATCCCCCTTACTTTGCATGGGGTTGTTTCGCAGGTTTTTAGATCGATCTCCGCTGTACGGACTGCCGGAGATGAAATTAGGCCGTCCGATGTCGTGCGTGCGGGTTCTGGTGCGCCGACGGCGGTGATCCCCTGGTCATCGTCACCGGATGGGACATCTTCCCGGCGCTCGACGTCCTGCCAGTGCGGCGTACCCGGCAGAGCCGCAAGCCTGCATGATGAAACGGCGCCAAGCACCCCTGCGAACTAGAGCAATTTTCGATCAGAATGGACTGGTAAAAGATTATGCGGTGACCATGGGTGCGTGAGCCCCACATCACTTAACCTCCGGAGCAATCCGCTCTCGAGGAGACAGGCACTTGCTGGATTGCTTTTCCGCGCGGGACGAACATCTCCCCCAGGGGAGTGGATGTCGTCCTAGGGCTTCGTGCTCCTCCAGTTGTTGAACGCTAGGGGGGCAATGTTATCATTAAAACTCTCGTCGGGTACGTTGTCGGCATAAGCAGTGGTATTCGAGCACGACATGATAGCAGAGGAAACACCGGCGCCGACGTTCCGGTCGGTCACGCGCCGAAGCTTTCCTCGGCGCTGTTTGTCGCCGGCGACGATGTCTATCAGGCGCTCGTTGCTCAATGACGTCATTTCATGGCGCAACCGGCAATGACGTCCTAAACGGGTGGCGGGGGGAGACGTGTCGTGCGGTGGCGATAGCAACGAGACGCTCGCAGGCGGCGCCAGGGACGCGGACCAACACTCCGGCGGTCGTGGCGACGACATCTTCCACATTGGCGATACGCGCCACTTGGTCATTGAAGCAGAAGGCGAGGGCAACGACGTCGTCTTCGCCAGCGTGAGCTTCAATCCCCAAGGCGTCCGCGTCGCCCCTCTTTAACGGCGCTGCGGACGCAAGGAACGGGCGAGCTCGCGGATCACGTCGTCCTCGATCACCGCGACCTCCGCCTCGTCGGGCGCGGCGGCTTCGGGTTGCGGTGGCGCGATCGGGCGTGCGCGCACCGATGGCTCGGTGAGCACCGCCGCCGCCTGTCGAGTGACGCGGTTTTCCAGCGCGTCGAGCAGGCTGTCGAGGCCGGCGTTCGTCGCTTCGATCTCTCGTGGTTCCGGGACGCCCTCAAGAGCGATGACGCCGTTTCGATAGCTAGGCTCATCGCTGATTTCGGGACCAAACCACGCCGGCGGCTGAAACGCCTGTGCTGCCTCATCGCTGTCGAAATCTACTGTGATGAGATCAAGGAGTCCTGGTGACACGATGCGAACAAGACTGGCCTGCTGGCCGATCGACAGGCTCGTGCGGAGACAGTCGATCCGACCGGCAGTGGCGGCCAGCAGGGCTTCGGCGTGGCTGCGGGGGATTTCGGCGCGTTCAACGCCGCCTTCACGCTGAGCGCCGGTCACGACGATGACTGCCCGCTCGCCCTCCAGCTGGACCGAGGTGCTGCGCTCGCCCGCGGCAGGAAAATAACCTTCAACGATCCGCGTTCCGCCCCCCGTTCTCGCCGCGAGGCGCGCGAATGACGACGCGATCAGAAAAGAACGATTGTTCATCCGGTGCTGCTTCCCATCCCTGCCACGACTCAAGGTTTGTGGTATCTCCTAGTGAAGGTTAGCGTAAGAGGAGTATCTGCCGAAAGGGCTTATTTCATTCCTGTGCTGGTCGCGGGTGTTCTTCGCCACGTCAAATTTTTGACGTCGTCCCGATTGCGGGCGTTGCCTCCAAAGTCCCCGATGCGGTCGCGCCCCCGACCTCAAGCTGAACACCTCACGCCCACTGCCGCAAAGGATGTCGTTGCCACCCAGCCCGGGCAAGTTAGCGCCTTTCGTACGAGCCTAAGTCACATCCTTAAACTTGCTCCCGACGACGACGATTGTTAGGCGATCGACACAGTTCGTCGCGACCACGATCGGTCAGTCCTTGGACCCCACTGGTGCCTGACGGCTTTCCACGTCACGCTGGATTGACCGAGATTGGCTGTACGCCGGGGCGTCACCATCCATCGGGCTGTTTCGGCGTGTAGACCGGGTGTGCGTCGTCGCCTGAGAGGCCGGCGCGATCATGCTGGGATGAGCCTGTAGCGTTCGCCGGCGGCAGATGGCAGTCGAACAACCAGGCTTCGGCCGGCTGCAGGTTCGCCAGCAGCTGGCCCTGCATCGCCGGATCCTCAAACCGGGCCCCATACCGTCTCACACGTTCGTCCCGCACGAGCCTTTCATACTCGGTCAGGATCGCCTCGTTCCACACGGCAAGGCCACGCGCTTTGAGAGCGAGGCGTTGACTTTGTTGTAATGGTCGCGCGTGACTGCGGCCTCACGTGCGGCGGATTCGAGCCCTCTGGCTCATGGTCCAGGATCGCCGACGCGGCTGCGACGGGAAGGTCGATCGCCGAGGCGAGGAAGGTCGCGAGCGCGATCGCGTAATTCGTGCAGGGTGAAATGCCGCAATCCTGCATTTGCCAGCAAGTCGACCGAGTTGCGCAGGCCCTCTCCCATTCCCGCGCAACCGGTTCAACAAGCTGTTCAGGACGCTGTCGGACACGGGTTGGTCCGCCATTTCGTCCCGGCCACGTAGTTTGGTTCGGCTCGAGGCGAAGACCCAGACCGAGTTCTGACGTCGGTTCGGCGCGGCAAGCGCGCGGCCGATCGTGCGGCGGTACATCTCGATGGGGACGGGGAGTGTGAAATGGCGTTTGCTTTTGATATCGGCCGGCAGCCAAGCGACTTCGTACCAGCCTTTGTCGGCCCGGCCGGTCATCGATGCGAGCGCACCGGACCGCAAAGGCGGCATGGGTCCGCTGCGTGCTCAGCGCCACCCACCACAAGGCCGCCATGGTGACTCTCGTTCGTGCGCAGCGCGAGTTTGCTCCTGGGGCAACGCGGTGCTTCTCGGCGATGAAGAGTAGCATTGCGATCTGTTGCGGCTCAGGGCCGCGACCGGTGTCTCGCCGCTGTCTATCCGCGTCTGGGCCCTCGTCGCGTGCTTACGTATCGCAGCTCGAGCCACCATGGCGGGATATCGCCAAGTCCGGCCGCGTCATGATGAGCCTTGGCCCAGCGCAGGGCGGATTTCGTGTAGACGACGAGCTTGCGCTGGGCGCCGTTGCGCTTGTCGGCGTTCCATTTATTGCGAAGGGCTTCGATCTGGCTTTTGCGGAGGTCGCGCAAAAGGACCATTTTCAGCGGGGCAAGGTCGGAGTGCCCCAGGATGGCGCTAACCTCTTTGAGCGGTTTTGGGGGAGGGCGGTCGGGTCTTACCCGTATAGGTGATGGTCGGTTGTGCGATCTTGTCGGCGATGAAGCGATCGACGAGCGTCTCCCACGTCCACGCGCCGGCGGCGCGCGCGCTGATTGACCCGATCGTGCCGACCGCGCCGAGCGTGGCCAAGCCCCAAGGCGCGGCTCGAGAGGTAGTCGCTAGGGTCCTGATCAAGGCGCAGCAATTGGCGCACCCGCCCGGCGAGTTCTGTCGCCTCGCGGCCGCTATAGAGAACCCCGCTCCGGCGCAAGTCCGGCTTGGTCTCAGGGTTGCCGACGGCGCCGAGCCGTTTAAAGGTGCCATTGAATTTCAGGTACCAGGCCGCCCTCTTACCCTGGACACGGATCGTCAGGCCGCGCTCGGTTGGATCGCGCAGCACCAGCGGGGCCATGCGAGGGGTGCCGGCCGTCAATTTCTGCCAGGGCCCGTCTCAGGATCGCCGGGCCAAATCGCACGTGTTCGGTGGGCATGACGGACCTCGAAAAGTGGATATGGCTATTGATTCCATATCCACTGCATATCCACCAGCCGGATTCTGCGCAGTGTTTTTCAACCAAAATGGCGGATTCTGTTGATCCGCAAGGAGCCCCGGTCGGATCCGTCAGCAAGAGCAAAAGACATCATATTTCAGGGAATTACTAGGTTTTGATGAGTGGCTGGGGGACAAGGACTCGAACCTTGACTAGCGGAGTCAGAAGTCCGCTGTTCTACCATTAAACTATCCCCCAACGAAGCCGTTGATCTTGCGGCGCTTTTCAAAAAAAGCGGGCCGGCCGGGCCGGAGAGGTGCAAGCAACTTTCGTGGTGGCGCTGAGATAGGGGCTTTTTTAATCCCGGTCAACCGCTCGTGAGCCTTATTCTGACCGGCGCTGATCCTGAAACGATTGCCCGATTCCAGGGTGCCGCAAACCGCCCCTGTCTAGCTCTTCGTCGAGGGTGACGTGAACGTCATGGTGAAGGGGCGTCCGGCGATGGCGGCGCCAAGCGTCGGCGTGACGGCGACGGGGGTGCAGGCATCGAGCGAGGTCAGGATCAGGCCCATGATCCGCTTCTGTTCCTCCACATAGCCGTTGAAGGTCGAATAGGTGATGCGGGGCTTGCCGAGGACGTCGCCGTTTCGCTTGAAGCTGAAACTGATGGTGACCTGAAAGTTCTGCGTCCCCGCGGGCGGAAACCAGCAGGACCAGAGCGCCGCGCCCATCTCCTGGAGGGTGTTGACGGGCGGTCCCATGGGGGCCTGCTGGGCATGGGCCGGCAAGGCTGCCATCAACGTGAGCGCTGCGCCCGTCATCAAGACGACTTCATGGAATCCCCTCTCATCGCGCCGAAATCTAGCAGAGGACCGGGTGGTTCTTGCAAGCGGGATTCGGCCGGCCTCAAACGAGCTCCAATTTTACAGGGTTCATCGAATGTTCAACTTCGTGGGACAAGATCAGCGATACGAGCGAGGCCGGATTCGGCCGCGCAGGAGATTGAAACATGAGTTTCAAACCGATGGGTTCTCGGCGCGGTGGCGGCGGGTTTCGTCCTGGGCGCCGGCAGCACCCAGGCCGCCCCGCTTCACCTGTCGCCGATGACGGACAGTTCCGTGCAGAATGTCCAGTTCTTTTTCGACGATCACCGCCGCCCCCGGTCTACTACGCCCCGCCGCCTCCGCCGGTGTATTACGATCCGCCGCCGCGTCCCTATTATGGGGATTACGGACGGCCGCGCCGCGAATATTACCCGCCTCCGGGCGCCTATTATGGACCGCCTCGCGGTCGCGGAGGTCCGCCGCACCGTTATGCGGAGCCTCGCTTTCAGCCGCCCCGCGCAAACCCCGGCCGTCCGCCGCAGGTCTACACCAAGCAGCAGGTCCGGGCCTGGAACCGCGCGAACGGGTTCTGACCCGCTCGCTCGGTTTTCCGACCTAATCGTCGAGAGCGCCGCCTTCGGGCGGCGTTCGCGTATCGTAGATCGGCCCTCAGGGCGGCTTCCTCGGCGGCGTCTTCGGCGTCGGAGGCCATACGCTCGTACCGGTCGAGCGCCCCCTGGAGGATGTAGGCCGCCGCCATCTTGTCGACCGATTCGGCGCGCTTGGCCCGTGAAGCGTCCGCGTCCAGCAGCGTGCGGGTCACCGCCACTGTGGAGAGGCGCTCGTCCCAGAACATCACCGGCAGGGGCAGGTGAGGCTTGAGATTGCGCACGAAGGCGCGCGTCGCCTGCGAGCGCGGCCCCTCGCTGCCATCCATGTTGAGCGGCAGCCCGATCACGAGCCCGCCTACCGCGTAACGTTCGGCCAGCGCCTTGATCTGCTAAGCATCGGGGGTGAATTTGACCCGGCGGATGGTCTCGAGCGGCGTGGCGATGCGCCGTTCCACGTCCGACAGCGCGAGGCCGATGGTTTTCGTACCGAGATCGATACCCATCAATCGCGCGCGCGGGGCGAGGCCGTCGATGAAGGCCGTCAGTTCGGTATCGGTCGCGTTCACCGAAATTCCTCTCATGCAGATGGGAGCGTGGTTATAGCCATTTTCACCCCGATGCCCTAGCTCAACGCCGAGAGACAGCGAGGACGCCATGAAGATCACCTGGTTCGGACATTCCGCATTCCGGCTCGATTTCGCCGACAAGGTCGTGCTCATCGATCCGTTTTTCACCGGCAATCCTGCCTTCGAGGGCAGGGCGGAGAAGGCGTCCGAGGGCGTCACGCACATTCTCATCACCCACGGGCATGGCGACCATGTGGGCGACAGCCTCACCATCGCGAAGTCAACCGGCGCCAAAATCGTCGCGAATGCGGATCTGGCCGGCTGGCTCGGGTCGCAGGGCCTCGATGCGCGACCCGATGAACACGGGAGGCACCACCGACCAGGGCGGGATTTACCGTCACGCTCGTGCGGGCGGACCATTCGGCGGCGCTCGTCGAAATGGGCGCCAACACGCCGGTCGGGAGCGCCAACGGGGTCATCGTCAAGGCGCCGGGCGAACCGACGATCTACCATATGGGCGACACGGACATCTTCGGCGACATGGCGCTCATCGCCGAAATCCACCGGCCCGACGTGGTGATCGTGCCCATCGGGGACCGTTTCACCATGGGCCCGCGAGGTCGCGGCCCTGGCGGTCGAGCGGTATTTCGGTGGGGTGAAAGCGGCCATTCCCTGTCACTACGGGTCGTTCCCGATGCTCGAGCCCAACGCGGACAAATTCGTGGCCGCGCTCGACGGCAAGGGAGTGCAGGTGGTGGTGCCGCACAAGACCGTGGGTCTGCGCATCTGACATTGCGGGTGACGGCAGGGGGGTGTTATAGCCCGCCGATATTCGAAGGAAGGGTTGGCGATCCATGTCGGTCGATCAGAAAACGGTTCGGCGCATCGCGCATCTGGCGCGCATCGCCGTCGCGGATGAAGAGGTCCCGCACCTCCAGGGCGAGCTCAACGCGATCCTGTCCTTCGTCGAGCAGCTCAACGAGGTGGATGTCGAGGGGATCGAGCCCATGACCTCCGTGACCCCCATGGTCATGCGCATGCGGCAGGACGGCGTCACGGACGGGTTCTGCGCCGACAAGATCCTTCGCAATGCGCCGCTTGCCGAAGACAACTTCTTTCTCGTTCCGAAGGTTGTCGAATAGGGTCCCGTGCGAGGGCGCACGGAATCCTGCCACCACACCCCCATCACCATCAAAGGGCGCGCTGGCGCGCCTCAAGATGACGAGGATCGAACGTCGTGACCGAACTCACCCATCTGACGCTCGCCGAGGCCCGTGACGGGCTGAAGGCCAAGCGCTTTTCCGCGACAGAACTGACCAAGGCCCACATCGTGGCGGTCGAGAAGGCGAGGGCGCTCAATGCCTATGTGCTGGAGACGCCGGAGAAGGCGCTCGCCATGGCGGCGGCGTCGGATGAGAAGATCGGGCGCGGGGAGGGCGGCCCCCTCGAGGGCATCCCGCTCGGCATCAAGGACCTGTTCTGCACCGAGGGCGTGGTGTCGACCGCCGGCTCGAACATCCTCAAGAACTTCAACCCAGCCTACGAATCCACCGTCACGCAGAATCTGTGGAATGACGGCGCGGTGATGCTCGGCAAGCTCAACATGGACGAGTTCGCCATGGGCTCGTCGAACGAGACCAGCGCCTTCGGGCCCGTGGTTTCCCCGTGGCGGCGCGAAGGCTCGAATGTCAGCGCCGGCGGCGCGGGCGTGATCGAGGGCACCCATCTCGTTCCGGGCGGCTCGTCCGGCGGCTCGGCTTCGGCGGTCGCCGCCCATCTGTGCCTCGGCGCCACCGCGACCGATACGGGCGGTTCCATCCGCCAGCCCGCGGCCTTCACCGGCACGGTCGGCATCAAGCCGACCTACGGGCGCTGCTCCCGCTGGGGAACGGTGGCCTTCGCGTCCTCGCTCGATCAGGCAGGCCCCATCACCCGCACGGTGCGGGACAGCGCCATCATGCTGCGCTCGATGTCGGGCCTCGACCGGAAGGACACCACCTCGGCGGACCTGCCGGTGCCGGATTTCGAGGCGGCCGTTTCGCGCGGCGTGAAGGGCCTGAAAATCGGCATTCCGAAGGAATATCGGGTCGACGGCATGTCGCCGGAGATCGAGAAGCTGTGGGCACAGGGCGCCGATTGGCTGCGCGCCGCCGGTGCCGAAATCGTCGAGGTCTCGCTGCCGCATACGAAATATGCCCTGCCGGCGTATTACATCGTCGCGCCCGCCGAGGCCTCGTCCAACCTCGCCCGCTATGACGGCGTGCGCTACGGCCTGCGCGTACCCGGCAAGGACATCGCCGAGATGTACGAGAACTCCCGCGCCGAAGGGTTCGGCCGGGAGGTGAAGCGCCGGATCATGATCGGCACCTATGTGCTGTCCGCCGGCTATTACGATGCCTATTACGTGCGGGCGCAGAAGATCCGCACGCTGATCAAGCGCGATTTCGAAGAGGTCTATGCCAAGGGCGTCCACGCCATCCTGACGCCGGCCACCCCGTCCGCTGCCTTCGGCATCGGCGAGAAGGGCGCGGCGGACCCGGTCGAGATGTATCTGAACGACATTTTCACCGTCACGGTGAACATGGCGGGATTGCCCGGGATCGCGGTTCCGGCCGGTCTCGATTCGCAGGGGCTGCCGCTGGGCCTACAGCTCATCGGGCGGGCCTTCGACGAAGAGACGCTTTTCGCAGCGGGGCAGGCTGATCGAGGATGCGGCCGGGCGCATCACGCTGCCGTCCCCCTGGTGGACGGGGGCATGACGCCTCCGGTCATCCCGGCTTCTGTCTGGCTCCTTGCCGCCTTCGATCCTGTTCTCATCGCCATCGCGGTGATGCTGGGCTGGAAGGCAGACCAGTTCGGCAAGGTCTTCATCGCGGCGATCGCCGCGCTTTTGGGGTCGGTTCTGGTGTCCTGGGCGATTTCGGCTCTCGGCTTGCCGTGGATGGCGCCGGTCGGCGGGGACAATCCCACGCTTCTGCCTGTGAGGACGATCGCGGCGTTCCTCTGGGCACGCGGCGCCTACGCGGCCACGGAAATTCTCCGCATCGATAAACGAAGAGGGGCCCGACCGAAGCCGGACCCCTTGCGTTGAATTTCGTAACGCTCCTGCGCTTTTATTGCGGAGCAGGGGCCTTCGGAGCGGCAGGAGCCGGGCTCGAAGGAGCTGGGGCCGCCGGGCGTCGCCGGAGCGCTCGGAGCCGGCATCTTGGTCGCCGGAGCGGTTTCCGTCACGGGCGCGGTGCTGCCGGTGGTGGAGACATCGCGGGTCCCGCCGTCATAGAACAGGAAGGCGAGGAGGCCCAAGGCCACAACAAGTCCGCCGATCAGGTAGGCAAGAGTGTTGGAACTACGGCCTTCGCGTTCATAAACGTTGGTTTCGCGATTGTAGACGTTGGGATCGCGATCCATCGGATCTACTGCCATTTGTAAGCTCCTTGATCGTTTTACACAGGCACAACGTCCAAATTCCCGTGTGGTTTCATCGAGGCTTGGCAATTTGCTGATCGGGTGTGGAAAAATGCCGAATCAGCATATGCGGGCATTCCCCCGTCCCACGGCTTCGGAGGCTCCCGAAGGGGGTTGACCCGAGCCCGCTAAGGCTCTTACTCCGGGCTGGAACCGACGGCACATCGAAGGCGCGAGGCGGCATGAACGCTCCAGTCAACCCGAAGAAACTCATCAAGGGCGCCACCGGCGATTGGGAAATCGTCCTGGGGCTGGAGATCCACGCTCAGGTGAATACCCAGGCGAAGCTGTTTTCGGGCGCCTCGACGGAATTCGGGGGCGATCCCAACAGCCACGTTTCGCTGGTGGACGCGGCCATGCCCGGCATGCTGCCGGTGATCAACGAGGAATGCGTCCGCCAGGCGATCCGCACCGGGCTCGGCCTGAAGGCCGAGGTCAACCTGCGCAGCACCTTCGACCGCAAGAACTATTTCTATCCCGACCTGCCGCAGGGCTACCAGATCAGCCAGTACAAGAGCCCGATCGTCGGGCGAGGGCGAGGTGATCGTCGACGTCAGCGAGACCGAGACGATCACGGTGCGGATCGAGCGGCTCCATCTCGAGCAGGATGCCGGGAAGTCGATCCACGACCTTCACCCCACCATGAGCTTCGTCGACCTGAACCGGTCGGGCGTCGCGCTGATGGAAATCGTGTCGAAGCCTGACATGCGCTCCGCGGACGAGGCGAAGGCCTATGTGACGAAGCTGCGCACCATCCTGCGCTATCTCGGCACCTGCGACGGCGACATGGACAAGGGCAATCTGCGGGCCGACGTGAACGTCTCCGTGCGCCGTCCCGGCGAGGAACTCGGCACCCGCTGCGAAATCAAGAACGTCAATTCGATCCGCTTCATCGGCCAGGCCATCGAGTACGAGGCGCGCCGGCAGATCGGCATCATCGAGGACGGCGGCACGATCGACCAGGAGACGCGCCTGTTCGATCCCGGCAAGGGCGAGACCCGCTCCATGCGCTCGAAGGAAGAAGCGCACGATTACCGCTATTTCCCCGATCCGGATCTTCTGCCGCTCGAATTCGACCAGGCCTATGTGGACGAGCTGGCCCGGCATCTGCCCGGAATTGCCCGACGCCAAGAAGGCGCGCTTCATCGCCGATTACGGCCTGACCGCCTACGATGCGGGCGTTCTCGTGGCCGAGCGCGTCGTCCGCCGATTTCTTCGAGGATGTGGCGAAGGGCCGGGACGGCAAGGCGGCGGCGAACTGGGTCATCAACGAATTGTTCGGCCGCCTCAACAAGCAGGGCCAGGACATCGCAGCCTCGCCGGTCTCCGCAGACCAGCTCGGCGGCATCGTCGATCTCATCGCGGAGGGCGTCATCTCGGGCAAGATCGCCAAGGACCTGTTCGAGATCGTCTACACCGAAGGCGGCGACCCGCGCGCAGATCGTCGAAAGCCGCGGCATGAAGCAGGTCACGGACACGGGCGCGATCGAGAAGGCGATCGACGAGATCATCGCGTCCAACCCGGAGAAGGTCGAGCAGGCGAAGGCGAAGCCGACGCTGCTCGGCTGGTTCGTCGGCCAGGTGATGAAATCGACGGGCGGCAAGGCCAACCCGCAGGCCGTCAACGACCTTCTCAAGGCGAAGCTCGGCATCGAATGAGCGCGTGAGACGCCATGAGCGAGCTCGCGATCAACCGGATTCGACCTGCGGCTGCGCGCGGCGAGCCGATGAGGATGCGCAGGATCTGTTCGGGCTGCTGTCGCTCTGCTTTGCGGATTATCCGGGCTGCTTCGTCGACCCCCATGACGACCTGCCGGATCTTCGCGCGCCCGGGCAGGCTTTCGCCCGCAACGGCGGCGCGTTCTGGGTGCTCGACGACGAGCGGGGCCGGGTCTGCGCCTGCGTGGCGGTCGATTTTCCGCGAGCCGGCATGGCCGAACTGCACCGGCTCTATGTGCGGCCGGATCAGCGCCGGCGCGGGCTCGGCGGCAGGCTCGTGGCGCATGTGGAGGATGTCGCGCGCCGAAGGGCGCGCGGCATCTGTTTTTCTGGTCCGATACCCGGTTCGGCGCGGCGCACCGGCTTTACGAGCGGCTTGGATACGATCAGCTCGCACGGCGAGCGTCCGCTCGGGCGACATCTCGAATTCGATGGAAGTGCGGTTCGAGCGCGAGCTCTGAGCTCTGGCTGGCGACACGCCTCTGTCATTCCGGAGTTGCGCAAGCGGAGCCCGGAACCCATAAACGCTAACCGTCAAGAAAAAGCCGCCACCGTTCTTTCGATCCTTCGATCGCCGGCGTTTATGGGTTCCGGGTCCGGCTCCGCCGTCCCGGAATGACGGGGATGGTCTAGGGAATTTCGTAGACCGAGAACTCGTCGTGCATGCCCCGAATGGCCGTGCGCCGCTCGGTCGGATGCAGATGGTGGCTTTCCATCAACTGGGAGGTCAGCGGGTCTTCCACCACCGCTCCGGTGGCGAAGATGGCATGCGAATTCGCAAGGTTCTGCACTCGTGAGGCGATGTTGACCGTCTGGCCGAAATAATCCTGCCGGTCGTTCAGCATCACGGCGAGGCACGGGCCCTCGTGAATGCCGATCTTGAGCATCAGGTCTTCGCGACCATGTGCTTCGTTGAGCTTGCGCATTTCGTCCCGCATCCGCAGAGCGGCCGCGACCGCGTGATCGGGCGTCGGGAAACGTCGCCATCACGGCGTCGCCGATGGTCTTGACCACCGCTCCGGTCTCGGAGCCGACGATGTCGTGAAGCACACGAAAATGCTCCTTCACCAGATCATAGGCCGCGAGATCGCCGACCCGTTCATAGAGCTGCGTCGAGCCCTTCAGATCGGTGAACAGGAAAGTCAGGCTGGTGATCTTCAGGCGCTGGTCGATGTCGAGCGTGTCGGTGCGATAGAGATCGCGAAATGTCTGGTTCGAGAGCAGGCGGTTCGCCGTCAGGAACGGTCTTCGCCGACCCAGCATGGCGTGCAGTTTGTCGCCTGCGATCCACACCGCCGGCAACACCCGCCGGGAGGTGCGGTTGTCGAGGGTCAGGCGCAAGGGGCCCGGCCGCATCTCGACGGTCTGATGCTGCGCGTGCGCTTCGTTGAAGACCAGAGACAGGTTCTGGCGCTCCTTGGTCGGCTCGCCCTTCACGTCGATGAACTGCGCCGAATGGGTGACCGGATCGAACACGATGACGAACTCCGCCGGAAGCTGCAGGGAGAGAGACGCCCGTTCGCCAGGCGGCAGCTCCATGGAATCGAGAACGATTTCCTCGACGATCTCCGCGAAGTTGTCGGGCAAGTCGACGCCCGAGCCCCAGAAGAACTGCCTTTCGTAGTCCCACATGGGAAGCGAGTTGGGATCGTGGCCCGCGATTTTGCGGATGCGGGGGGTGACCGTGAACGTCACCTCGACCATCTCGTCCAGGGTGGGCTCATAGCCTGCGCCGCATAGGGCGCAGCTATAGGAGGGCTGCCGGATCGTCTTCAGGCTCGATCCTGCATCGAGAACGCCTCCACAACCGGGGCAGAGCACGTTCCAGGAGATTTCGAAGATGCCGAGCCGGGTGGCGTGCAGGAACGCCGCGATGGTTTTCTCCTCGTCCAGTCCCTCTTTGCTTGGCGAAGGCCAGGACGTTGATGCGGTTGAGTTCAGCTGTCCGGCGCCTCCTGGATCGCACGTTCCATGGCGTCGACGACGGCAGGATCGGCGGATTGGCGCAGGACGGTGAGGAGCGGCTGATGCTGGGTCATGGGGTGACCTGTGCGAGCACACGACGCCGCATCGAACCGCGCGCTGGCAGCGCATCGATCCGGCGGCACCCACCTCCCTAGGACAAGAAGTGGGACAATTTATGGTTTCGGCCGTTCAGGCGACGCCGAAAGCTTCCGCATAGCGGTTCGCCACCCGGGTCTGCCAGAGGCAGAGGGCCGGAGCGACGACGAGCTCGAAGAAAAGTCCGCCGATCATGAAGAAGGACGGCAGACCCGTCAGCGCGAAGGCCGTCAGCCGGCAAGGCCCCCGATCACGATCAGAAGAGTGAGAAGGCGGAACCGACCGGTATGAAGCTCGATGCTGGGCACCGTGGACCAGAACAGGATTCCGATGCCGAGAAGCAGCCCGGACAGGAAGCGGAAATGGCTTTCGGCCGAAATGCTCACCCTGTCGCCGGTCAAAGCCTGCCCGAACAGGACCCCGTAGAGCCCGACCGCCACGGGAATGAGCGCCACCAGCGCCACGGCCTGCTGCAGGCGCCTGCGTTCCTGCTCCAACATGGTCATCTCCCGCCTTCCAAACGCTTTGAGATTTTGATCCTTTCGGGCGAGAGATCAATCACCCCGAGGAAAAGAGCGCAGGCGATTTGCATTGCACGGAGCATGTACATATATCTGTACATGCCCTTGGAGAGAAACTGTGTCCCACGTCACCTTCACCGAATTACGGACGAGTATGGCGAAGCATTTTGACCGGGTTGAGCAAGACCGTACCGAGCTTGTGGTCACCCGTCAAAATCACGAACCTGTCGTCCTGATGCCTTTAGCCGAACTCGAAGGTCTTCGGGAGACGCTTCATCTGCTGAGCACACCGGCCAATGCCGAACAGTTGTTGCGGTCGATCGCTCAACTCGATGCGGGGGCTGGTCAGGAGCAGCGCCTTATCGAGAAATGAAGCTGGTTTTCGCACCTCTGGCGTGGGTCGATTATCTTTTCTGGCAGGAAACGGATCCAGCTTTGTGCCGGCGTATCAACGACTTGATCAAGGATGCGAGCCGCTCGCCCGTTAATGGGATTGGCAAACCGGAGCCGTTGGCGGGAAATCTGAGAGGCTGGTGGTCGCGGCGGATTACCCGCGAACATCGGCTTGTCTATCGAGTGACCGGAACGGCCCCCGATCAGGCGCTGGAGATTGCGATGTGTCGATTTCATTATGGCGCGTGACCCGCATTCCGCTAAACAGCTCAGGTCGCATTCGAGAACACCTCATGACCGATCTTCACATCCGCGAAGCCCAGGCTGCAGACCTCGAAGCCATCATCCGGCTCCACGAGGAAGATGCATTGGGGTCTCATGGCGATGCGTGGACCGCTGAGAACCGCGCGGCCTACGAGAAGGCGTTCGCCGCCATCGACCGGAGCCCCGACAATCGCCTGTTCGTGGCGCTTCTGGACGGCGAGGTGGTGGGCACCTTTCAGCTCACCTTCATCCCGAACCTCACCGGGCGGGGGGCTCTGCGGACCAAGGTCGAGAGCGTGAAGGTCAAGGGCAGCAAACGCTCGCACGGCATCGGCGCGCGCATGATGGAATTTGCCGCCGCCGAGGCCCGCGCGCGCGGCGCGAACCTTCTCGAGCTGACCTCAAACAAGGCCCGGAAGGACGCGCACCGGTTCTACGAGCGCATCGGCTATTCGCGCAGCCACGAGGGCTTCAAGAAAAAGCTCTAGGGTTTTGAAAGGTAGCAATTTTTCCAGCAAAAACTGACGTGTATTTGCTGAAGGAGATCGTGAACCTCTTCTACCTTCACCTCTTAACGCCTTCAGGCCTTTGGCGCCTTCATGCGCGCATTGCACTGGCTCCAGAATTTCGGCCATTTCGTTCCGGCCTCGATCTTGCCGCCGGCCTTGGCCTCTTTCCATTCGGCGCTGCATTTCGACATGCGCTCGCGGGTCGCCATCTGGGCGGCGCTCGGCTCCTTCTTCGGTTTCATGTCTGTTGCGGCAATTGCCGGGAGGGCGACGCAAAGCGACAGAGCGCCGGCGAGGGTGACACGCAGAATACCGTTGGGCATGGAGATCTCCGAAAGGGGCGCTGAATTGGCGCTTCAGACAGCTTCATATGAAACATTGAAACATGCAAGGCGCGCTCTAAGGGCGGTACACAGCGTCTACGACCTCGCGGAAGCGCCCCGTCCTGGGCACATGCGGCGGTTGCGAGAAGTGGGGGTGTCATGCGGGGCCGATTAGTCCTAGGCTTGACCCACACGTCCCCCGATCAGCCAGGAGAGACATGCTATGGCGGTTTCCGCCCAAAATCCTATCGACCTGTATTACTGGCCGACCCCGAACGGATGGAAGATCACCATCATGCTCGAGGAGGCCGGCCTGCCGTACACCGTGCATCCGGTCAATATCGGCAAGGGCGACCAGTTCAAGCCCGAGTTCCTGGCGATTTCGCCCAACAACAAGATGCCGGCGATCGTCGATCCCGAGGGGCCGGACGGAAAGCCCATCTCGGTCTTCGAGTCCGGCGCCATCCTGCAATATCTCGGCCGCAAGACCGGCCGCTTCTATCCCTCCGACGAGCGCCGGCGCGTGGAGGTGGAGCAATGGCTGTTCTGGCAGATGGGCGGCTTCGGCCCGATGCTCGGACAGACCCATCATTTCCGCATCTATGCGCCCGAAAAAGTCCCCTACGCCATCGACCGCTACACCAACGAGACCAACCGGCTCTACGGTGTGCTCGACAAGCAGCTCGCGGACCGCGCCTTTGTCGCCGGCGAGTATTCCATCGCCGACATGGCCATCTTCCCGTGGGCGAAGCTGTGGGAACGGCAGGGTCAGAATGTCGATGATTTCCCGAACGTGAAGCGATGGCTCGACGCGATGCTGAGCCGTCCGGCCGTCAGGCGAGGCATCGAGATCGGCGCGGAAGACCGCGGGGCGACCGACCTGAAGGACCCCGCCGTGCAGGCGATCCTGTTCGGCCAGAAGGCGCGATAAAACGGAGCGGCGCTCCTGTCCCGAAGCGGAGAGGGGCGCCGGCTATTCCACGCGGGTCCAGATTTGCGACCGGCAGATCAGGCCGCCGAGGATGCAGCCGGACAGCTTCATTCCCCGACCGTCGAAGGTCGCCTTGCCCGAATAGGTCTTGCCGTCTCTGAAGCTGTAGAGCTGGCCGGTAAAGCCATCCCGCGCCGGCTTGATATCCCACATCATCTGCAATCCCACGAGATCGCGTTCGCGCTTTCCCGGGTCGGGATTGTTGAGGTCCTTGGTCTGGCCCACCACCGAGATGATCCGCCCGCAATGGGTCGGTCCGCATTTTGCCACGCGGACGCGGGTTCGCCCGCTCTCGCTCACATAGATGCCGCTGGGGTCGGGGTTCTGCGCGAGGGCCGGGACTGTAAGACAGGCCAGTCCAACCGCGAAAGCTGCGACCCGCATGGCTTCCTCCCACTGTGACTTCCCAAGAAAACGATCGACAGGCGAAGAGTTTCCGGCTCGGAATGGTTTTCGTCAGAGAGGCCGTCACGGAGCAGCCCGGTTCGCAGATGCGAAAAGCCGCTTGAGGGCGGGGGTATGCGCGGCTATAAGCGCGCCACCTTCATTTTTTTCTTCTCAAGAGTGAGTTTCATGGCCACCGAGCGCACATTTTCCATCATCAAGCCTGACGCCACCGAGCGGAACCTGACCGGTGCCGTCAATGCAGTCATCGAGAAGGCCGGCCTGCGCATCGTTGCGCAGAAGCGCATTCTCATGAGCCGCCGCGAGGCCGAGACCTTCTACGCGGTCCACAAGGAACGCCCGTTCTTCGGCGAGCTGGTCGATTTCATGATCTCGGCTCCGGTCGTCGTTCAGGTCCTCGAGGGCGACAACGCCGTCGTGAAGTACCGCGAGATCATGGGCGCCACCAATCCGGAGAGCGCAGCCGAGGGCACGATCCGCAAGCTCTACGCCAAGTCCATCGGCGAGAACTCGGTGCATGGCTCCGACAGCCAGGAAAACGCCAAGATCGAGATCGCGCAGTTCTTCGCCGGCAACGAGATCGTCGGCTGAGGCCAAGCGCATCGCGCAACAAAAAGGCCGCCCTCGGGCGGCCTTTTTTTGTCCCGAGCCCGGCCGCGATTTTTTTGCCAAGTCTTAAGCCTCTTGCGAGGATGGCCTTGACCTCGCGCGGCGACGCTCTTCTTTAGTGCCATCGTATTGTTGCAACATGGAGTTCCGATGAGAACCGCCTTTCGCACGCTGTTGGCCGCCGTGGCCCTCACGGTGTCCGTCACCGCCGCCCTCGCTTCCGCCTCGAACACGCCGATCAATTACCAGCCCGATCCGGCCCTCAAGACCGAAACGCCCAGCCAATTGCAGGCGCGCATCCGGCAGGCCTGCGGGATCACCCAGGCCAAGATCCAGAATGTCAGCGAAACGTCCCTGTCGCGCAAATGCGATTGCTACGCGGGCCGGACGCTCCGCGCCATGAGCCCCGAGGAAGTCCAGTCTTATCGGGATACGGGAATCTTCAACGAAGCTGCGCGCGCCAAGGCGCTCTCGTCGCTCAATTCCTGCAAGTTGCAACGTCCCACGATGTGAGTGCGGCTAGCCGGGGGATCGCAGACATCCGCCGGCGCTCCACCCTTCGGTGAAGATCACCCGGCCGTTCTCGAGCCGGGCTTTTCCCTCGCAGATCATCCGCAGCGCCCGCGGATAGATGAGATGTTCCTGCGCCAGCACGCGGGCGGCGAGGTCGGCGGCATTGTCGCCCGGAACCACCGGCACGACAGCCTGCGCGACGATGGGGCCGGCATCGAGCTCCGGCACCACGAAATGTACCGTGCAGCCATGGACGAGCACACCCGCTTCCAGCGCCCGCTGGTGGGTGTTGGTGCCGCGAAACAGCGGCAGGAGGGAGGGGTGGACATTGATCATCCGCCCGGCCCAGCGCTCCACGAACGCGCTCGTGAGAACCCGCATGAAGCCCGCCAGACAGATCAGGTCGATGTTTCTCGCAACGAGCGCCGCATCCAGGGCGGCGTCGAAGCCGGCGCGATCGGCGTAGGCCGTGTGATCGATGGCGAGAGCCTCGATTCCCGCCTCGCGGGCGAGCGCCAAACCGCCGGCATCGGGTCGATTGGAAAGGACGAGGGCGATTTCGCCCGGGAAGTCCGGCGCGCGCGCCGCGCCCATGAGCGACAGGCTGTTGGAACCGCGGCCCGAGATCAGGATGGCGATGCGCCGGCGCGTCATGAGAGCCTGAGGCGTCCCGAGGTGAGCACCTGCTCGCCGGTCTCATGCGCGACGGTCTCGCCGATCCGGACAGGGTTCTCGCCGGCCGCGCGAAGGTTCGCCATCACGCTGTCGGCAAGGTCCGCCGCCGCGACGACGATCATGCCGATGCCGCAATTGAACGTGCGCAGCATTTCGGCCTCGGCGACGCCGCCGGTGCGGGCAAGCCAGCCGAAGACCGGCGGGACCGGGATGGCGTCCAGATCGAGGCGCACGCCGACGCCGTCGGGAAGGACACGGGGGATATTATCGGGGAAGCCGCCGCCGGTGATATGCGCCAGCGCCTTGATGCCGTCGCCGGCTTTCATGGCGGCGAGAAGCGGCTTCACATAGATGCGCGTCGGGTCGAGCAGCGCTTCGCCGAGGCTGCGTCCCGGCGCGAAGGGCGGCGGGCGCGTCCCAGGGGAGGCCGGAGGCTTCGACGATCCGGCGCACGAGCGAGAAGCCATTGGAATGGACGCCGGAGGACGGCAGGCCGATCAGCACGTCGCCCGCGGCGACGTCCTTCGGCAGCAGGGTGCCGCGCTCGGCCGCGCCGACGGCAAAACCCGCCAGATCGTAATCGCCGCGGGCGTAAAGGCCCGGCATCTCCGCCGTTTCGCCACCCACGAGAGCGCATCCGGCCTGGATGCAGCCATCCGCGATACCCCTCACGATGGCGACGCCGACCTCCGGCGTGAGCTTGCCGGTGGCGAAATAGTCGAGGAAGAACAGGGGCTCGGCGCCCTGCACGATGATGTCGTTGACGCACATCGCCACCAGATCGATGCCGATGGTGTGGTGAATGCCGGTGTCGATGGCGATCTTGACCTTGGTCCCGACCCCGTCATTGGCCGCGACCAGGATCGGATCCGTGAAGCCCGCCGCCTTCAGATCGAACAATCCGCCGAAGCCGCCGATTTCCGCGTCGGCGCCGGGTCGGCGCGTGGCTCGCACCAGCGGCTTGATCTCGTCCACCATGGCGTTGCCGGCATCGATATCGACGCCCGCTTGCGCGTAGGTCAGGCCGTTCGGCAATTTCTCGGTCATCGCTCACCCCGTCTCAAGGCGGGGAGTAAGGCGCGCGGTCGCCGGAGGCAAGGGAAAGTCGGATTTTTTATGGTTCCGGGCGGAAGCACCGTCGATCACAAGCGTTGGTGCCATTGGGGAAGGTGAGCTGCGACCCCGGATCCGGGAGGCGCGATCGCCGGTCCGCCTTGACCGTCGCGCGCTCGGGTGCCTATCTCGGGGCGGGCTGCCGTGCAGGGCGGCGCTTTGGAGCAATGTTGAAGAATGGACGTCGATGACGCTTGCAGCGGCAGGTGATTTTCTGGATCGTGGCGCTTGCCGTCGCGGTGCTTATGCTCGCCGTTTTCCGGGGCGTCCTGCTGCCGTTCGTCGCAGGCTTCGCGCTCGCCTATATGATGGACCCGCTGGCCGACCGGCTTCAGCGCATCGGGCTCGGGCGGCTCGGCGCCAGCCTGATCATCCTGATCCTCTTCGTGCTGATCTTCATCGTCGCCCTGATGGTGATCGTGCCGCTGCTGGGACAGCAACTGGGCGAATTCGTCGAGCGGCTTCCCAGCTATGTCGCCCGGCTGCAGCAACTCGCCGTGGAGCAGGGCGGGCCGCTGATCGAACGGCTCGGCGGCTCCAAGGCCCTGTCGGACATGCAGACCTCGGTGGGCAATCTCATCTCCCAGGGCATGGCCTGGATGGGCACGTTTCTGCAGGGGTTGTGGTCGGGCGGGCAGGCGCTCCTCGGCATCTTCTCCCTTCTGGTGGTGACGCCCGTCGTCGCCTTCTACATGCTGATCGACTGGGACCGGATGGTGGGAACGGTCAATTCCTGGATTCCCATGCGCCACCGCGACACCGTCCGGGTGATCGCCCGCGATATCGACAAGGCGATCGCCGGTTTCGTTCGCGGTCAGGCCCTGGTCTGCGTGATCCTCGGCACCTTCTACGCCGTGGCGCTGACGATGCTTGGGCTCAATTTCGGCGCGATGATCGGCATGACCTCCGGCCTCCTGAGCTTCATCCCCTATGTCGGGTCTCTCACCGGGCTCATCCTGTCCATGGGCGTCGCCATCGTGCAGTTCTGGCCGGACTGGACGCTGATCGTCGCGACCCTCGGCATCTTCGTCTTCGGGCAGTTCGTCGAGGGCAATATCCTGTCGCCGAAACTCGTCGGCGAAAGCGTCGGGCTTCATCCGGTCTGGCTCATGTTCGCGCTTCTGGCGTTCGGTTCGCTTTTCGGCTTCGTCGGCCTGCTTCTCGCCGTCCCGCTGGCTGCCGCCATCGGCGTCGATCGCCCGCTTCGCGCTCCAGCAATATCTGACGAGCCCGCTCTATCGCGGCACCGACCCGGCGATCATCACGCCCAAGGTCGATCTCGATGCGTGAGACGCCGAGGCAACTCGCGTTCGACCTGCCTCTCGACCCGCGCTTCGGGCGGGAGGATTTCCTCGTCTCGCCGTCGAACGAGCAGGCTTATTCCCGCATCGAGAGCTGGCCCGATTGGGGCGACACGGTGCTGGTGCTCAATGGCCCGCGCGGCTCCGGCAAGAGCCATCTGGCCGCCATCTGGGCCGCCACGGCCCATGCCTGGACCGTCGACGCCTTCGAGGTGGTGCCGCAGCAGGTTCCGCACCTCATCTCGGGTGGCGCGCTGGCGATCGAGGATATCGACCGCGCGGATCGGGACGAGGCGGCCCTGTTCCACCTCCTCAACCTCGCGCGCGAAAAGCGAGCCTTCGTGCTGCTGACATGCGAAAAGCCGCCGGACCAATGGGGCTTGCGAACCGCCGATCTGGTGTCGCGCCTGAGACTCGCGCCGAGCGTCTCCATCGGCGCCCCCGACGACGCGCTGCTGAAGGCCGTGCTCGTGAAGCTGTTCGTCGATCGGCAGTTGGTGGTCGACACCAGCGTTGTCGATTATATTGCGCTGAGGATCGAGCGATCGCTCGCCAAAGCCGCCGAGTTCGTGACGCTCCTCGACAAGGAGGCCCTGAGCCGTGGCAGGCGCGTGTCGCGCGCGATCGCCGCCGAAATTCTCGGTGCTTCTCAGGAATTGGATGATATCGAGTGAAACCCCTCGCGCCGCCGCCACGTCGTGAAACCGTCACGAAGTCCGCTCCAAAACGGACCTCGACGCCACGAAACACGACGGAGAGCGATGTGCGCGCCAACCTCGTGTTGGACAAGGCCGAGATCGTCAGCGAGACGCCGTCGCCGAAGGCTCCGCCGGATATCGAATTCGACGGCGCCGTGTTGCGGCAGTTTCCGCAGCGGTTCATCAATCGGGAATTGTCCTGGCTGCAATTCAACCGCCGCGTTCTGGAAGAAGCGTCGAACCGCAACCACCCGCTTCTCGAACAGCTTCGGTTTTTGTCGATCTCGGCCGGAAACCTGGACGAGTTCTTCATGGTCCGCGTCGCCGGCTTGCGCGGTCAGGTGCGGTCCGGAATTTCCGCTCCGTCGCAGGACGGGCTGACGCCGCAGGAGCAGCTCACCCGCATCGGCGTGGCAGTCTCGCAGCTTGCCTCCGATCAGCAGCGACGCTGGCGGGAATTGAAGGACAGCCTGCTCGAAGAGGGGATCGTGCTCGTGGACGCCGCCACGGGCCTTGCGAAGCCGGAAGCGTCATGGCTCGAGGACTACTTCCTCAACCACGTCTTTCCGCTTCTGACGCCGCTTGCGGTCGATCCCGCCCATCCGTTTCCGTTCATCCCCAATCTGGGCGCCTCGATCGCGCTGAAACTCGCGCGGCAGAGCGACGGCAAGGTGCTGAACGCGATGATCCGCCTGCCGGCCAAGGCCGATCGTTTCATTCGCCTGCCGGATTTCGCCGAGACCGGAGCTACCCGCTTCATCGCCCTCGAGCAGGTGATCGGGCTCTACACCAGCAGGCTCTTTCCAGGCTACGACCTGCAGGGGCAGGGCGTGTTCCGCGTCATTCGCGACAGCGACCTGGAAATCGAGGAAGAGGCCGAGGACCTTGTTCGGCTGTTCGAGACCGCGCTGAAGCAGCGCCGGCGTGGCAGCGTCATCCGGCTCGAAGTCGAGGCCGCGATGCCCGAGGACCTTCGGCTGTTCGTGGCGGAGGAGCTCGAAATTTCCGGCGACGAGATGTTCGTGGGCGAGGGGATGCTCGGCCTCGACGAGCTGTCGCAACTGGTGGCGCTCGATCGGCCCGATCTCAAGTTCAAGCCCTACAACGCGCGTTTCCCGGAGCGCATCCGCGAACATAGCGGAGATTGCTTCGCGGCCATTCGCGAGAAGGATCTCATCGTTCACCATCCGTATGAATCCTTCGACGCGGTGGTGCAGTTCCTGCGCCAGGCGGCGGGCGATCCCAACGTGGTGGCGATCAAGCAGACGCTCTACCGGACCTCGTCGGAATCGCCCATCGTGGCGGCTTTGGCGGAGGCGGCCGAAGCCGGAAAGGCCGTGACGGCGCTGGTCGAACTCAAGGCGCGCTTCGACGAGGAGGCCAATATCCGCTGGGCGCGCGATCTCGAACGAGCGGGCGCGCAGGTGGTGTTCGGCTTCATCGAATTGAAGACGCACGCCAAACTGTCGATGATCGTGCGGCGCGAAGGCGGCCAGCTCATCACCTATTGCCATGTGGGCACGGGGAACTACCACCCCATCACCGCGCGCATCTACACCGACCTGTCGTTCTTCACCGCCGATCCGGTCATCGGGCGCGACGTCGGACGCATCTTCAACTACATCACCGGCTACGCGGAGCCGGCGGCGCTCGAGCGGATGGCGGTGTCGCCGCTGACGCTGAAGAAACGGCTGCTGGAGCACATCGGACAGGAAGTCGCGAACGCCAAGGCGGGCCTGCCGGCGGCGATCTGGTGCAAGTGCAATTCTCTCGTCGACCCGGTCATCATCGATGCTCTGTACGATGCAAGCGCCGCGGGCGTGCAGGTCGATCTCATCGTGCGCGGCATCTGCTGCCTGCGACCCGGCATCAAGGGCCTGTCCGAGAACATCCGGGTGAAATCCATCGTCGGGCGGTTTCTCGAACACACCCGCATCTACGCGTTCGGGAACGGCGGCAATCTGCCGAACCCCAAGGCCCACGTCTACATCTCGTCGGCGGACCTCATGTCGCGCAATCTCGACCGGCGGGTGGAGGCGCTTCTGCCCATTCTCAATCCCACCGTTCACCAGCAGGTCCTCGAACAGATCATGCTCGCGAACCTCCTCGACAACGAGCAAAGCTGGAACGTGTTGTCCGACGGCACGAGCCAGCGGATCACGCTGGCGAAGGGCGAGGAACCGTTCAATGCGCACAGGTACTTCATGACCAATCCAAGCTTGTCGGGCCGGGGCAAATCGCTGAAGACGTCGAGCCCGAAGGCGTTGGCGAAACGCGGGCATCGCTGAGATGCATCTTCTCAACAGGCGGGAAGCGCAGGGGCGCCTCAAGATCGGTCAGCCGGTCGCGATCATCGATATCGGATCGAACTCGGTGCGTCTCGTGGCCTATGAAGGGCTCGCGCGGTCGTTGACGCCGATCTACAACGAAAAGGTGCTTTGCGGCCTCGGTCGCCATGTGGCGACGACCGGGCGGCTCGACGAAGAAGCGGCGGAGCGCGCCCTGCGCGCACTCGCCCGTTTCCGCGTTCTCTGCAAGACCATGAACGTCTCGGACGTGTTCGTCCTCGCGACGGCGGCTGCCCGCGATGCGACGAACGGCGCTGCTTTCCTCGAAGCCGCGTCGAAGGCGTGCGGACAGGGAATCGCGCTTCTGTCGGGCGCCGAGGAAGCGCGATTGTCGGCGCTCGGCGTGTTGTCCGGCTTTTATGCTCCCGATGGCCTCGTGGGCGACATGGGCGGCGGCAGCCTCGAACTCGTGGACGTGAGCCGCGCGAGCGTGGGCGAGGGCGTCACCATGCCGCTCGGCGGATTGGCGCTGCAGGACATGAGCGGCGGCTCGCTCAAGAAGGCCCAGAAAATCATCCGCTCGTCGCTGGAGCGCGCTCCCGAATATCTCGAACATCTCCATGGACGGACGTTCTACGCGGTCGGCGGAACCTGGCGCGCGCTGGCGCGCCTGCATCAGGCGGCGACCGATTATCCGTTGCATGTGATGCACGCCTACATGATCGATCCCGCCGACACTCTGGACTTCCTCCATCTGGTGGAAGGAGCGGACGCCAAGACCTTGAAGGACATCGAAAGCGTCTCCGAGGCACGCCGCCCATTGCTCGCCTACGGGTCGATCCTGCTCGAAGAAATCATCCGCCTCGGACAGCCGAAGGAGATCGCGATCTCGGCCTACGGCGTGCGCGAGGGCGTCCTGTACCAGAAGCTCGACACCGCGACGCAGAAGCGCGATCCGCTGCTCTCCGCCACCGAGGATCTCAACCTGCTGCGGTCCCGCTCTCCGGGCCATGCGGAGGAGCTCTGGGTCTGGACCAGCCAGTTCATCAACTCCGTCGGGCTTCCCGAAACCGAATCCGAACGACGCTTACGTCACGCAGCCTGCCTTCTCGCCGATATCGGCTGGCGCGCACATCCCGATTATCGCGGCGAGCAGAGCCTCAACCTGATCGCCTACGGGGCGTTCGCGGGGCTCGATCATCCGGGTCGCGCTTATCTGGCGCTGGCGATTTTCTTCCGCCACGAGGGTCTCTCGCCCGACAAGGTGGGCTCGCGCATCAAGTCGCTCGCCGGGACGCGCCTGATGGAGCGGGCGCGCCTGCTCGCCGCGCTCATGCGCGTCGCCTATCCGGTCTCCGTCGCCATGGAGGGCGTCCTGCCGCGAACGCCGCTGCTCCTGCGTGGACGCAATGTCGTTCTGCAATTGCCGAAAACCATGGCCGACCTTGCCAATGAGCGGCTGACCGGGCGCATGCGGGCGCTTGGAAAATTGACCAATCTCGATCCGTTGATCGAGATCGTCTAGGCGTTCGGCGCATGTCAAAATCACCCGACATCGAAACCCTCCGCTCGCGCCTCGTCTACGAAAACCGCTGGATGAAGGTGCGCGAAGACGACATCATCCGGCGCGACGGTTCGGCGGGGATTTACGGAATTGTCGAGAAGCCCGATTTCGCGCTGATCGTGCCGCTGCATGACGGCATGATCCATCTGGTCGAGCAATATCGCTATCCGGTGAAAGGTCGCTTCTGGGAGTTTCCGCAAGGCTCGTGGGAGCACGACCCCGGGAAGGATCCCATCGATCTCGCCCGCGCCGAACTGCGCGAGGAAACCGGCCTTCTCGCCCGCCGGATGACGCATGTGGGCCATCTCTACGAATGCTACGGCTACTCGACGCAGGGCTACGATATCTACCTCGCGCAGGATCTCGAAGCAGGCGAGGCGAACCGGGAGCGAGAAGAGCAGGACATGATCTGCCGTGCTTTCCCGATCGCGGAGGTCAAGCAGATGATGCTCGACGGCGAAATCAAGGACGCGGCCAGCGTCGCAGCCTTTGGGCTGCTCGGTTTGAAGGGGCTGGTCTGAGAGAGCGGGCGCCGAGGCTAAACCGCTACCGCCGGAACCGGTCGCGCCTTCACCCGACCGCGTTCCAACACCAGTCCGAACTCGCCATTCTTCAACGCCAGCGCCTTGTCGCCGAACAGCTCCCGCCGCCAGCCTTTCAGCGACGGCACGTCGGCGCTGTCGCTGTCGGCGATGGCTTCAAGCTCATCGACGGTGGCGATGATTTTCGGCGCGACGCCTTCTTCCTCGGCGACGGCCTTCAGCAGGACCTTCAGCAATTCCACCACGGCGCCGGCCGAGCCGCGTCCGCGCGAACGCTCGGGGACCGGGACGGTTGCGGGATCGCGGGCAAGGCCGCGCTCGACGGCCTCCAGGATATCGGCGCCGGTGCGGGAGCGCTCGAAACCGTTGGGGATGGAGCGCAGGCGACCGAGCGCCTCGACGGTGCGGGGAGCGGAGACCGCGAGATCGACCAGGGCGTCGTCCTTGAGGATGCGCCCGCGCGGAACGTCGCGGCCTTGCGCCTCGCGCTCGCGCCAGGAGGCGATCTCCATCAGCACCGCGACTTCCTTCGGCTTGCGCAGACGTCCCACGAGCCGCTTCCAGGCATTCTCGGGATCCGCCTGATAGGTCTCGGGCGAGGTCAGCACCGACATTTCCTCGCTGAGCCAGGCGAGGCGGCCGCTCTTTTCGAGCTGCGCCAGCAATTCCTGGTAGACGGTCACCAGATAGGTGACATCGGACAGCGCATAGATCAGCTGGGCCTCCGTCAGGGGGCGGCGCGACCAGTCGGTGAAGCGGGAGGACTTGTCGACGCGGGCCTTGGCCAGGTCGTTGACCAGTTGCTCGTAGGAAACGGAATCGCCATAGCCGCAGACCATGGCGGCGATCTGGGTGTCGAACAGGGGCGCCGGAACGATCTGCCCGATGTTCCAGACGATCTCCAGATCCTGGCGGGCGGAGTGGAAGACCTTGGTGACGGAGGGTCGGCCATCAGCGCCATGAACGGCTCGAGGCTCAGGTCCTCCGCGAGGGGATCGACGAGAAACGCGTCGGCGGGGTCGGGTCCCGCCATCTGGATCAGGCAGAGCTTCGGATAATATGTCGTCTCGCGCAGGAACTCCGTATCGACCGTCACGAACGGATGGGCGGCAAGGCGGGCACAGGCTGCCGCGAGGGCGTCGGTCGAGGTAATCAGGTCCATAGAAAAGGCTTTTAGCCGAACCGGCGCGATCCTGCGACCCGTCTTTTGAGCCGAAAATCCCTCGTCACCGGCAATTTTTCGCCAGTCACGCAGCGCCCAGCGTACCCACCCGGTTTCGCGGCTCACGGGATGCGAAATCCGGGGCGGGGGCGACTTTTCCGTCGGCGAGCAGAATCGTCCGGTCGGCCGCCCGGATGGTGTCGGGGCGGTGGGCGATGACCACGCGGGTGATCCGGAGTTTCGCCAGCGCGCGGTTCACCTCCCGCTCCTTGTCGAGATCGAGACTGGAGGTGCCCTCGTCCATGAACAGGATCCGCGGCCGGCGATAGAGGGCGCGGGCGAGGAGCACGCGCTGGCGCTGACCGCCGGAGAGGGTCGTGCCCATGTCGCCCACCAGGGTGCCGTAATTCATCGGCATCGCCATGATCTCGTCGTCGATGCCGGCATTGCGCGCGCATTCGCGGACCCATTCGATATCCGGCCGGGTGTCGAAGAAGGTGACGTTCTCGGCCAGCGTACCGGACAGCATGTGGTCGTCCTGCATGACGACCCCGATCTGGGCGCGGAAGGTTTGCAGCCCCAGATGGTCGAGGGGAACGTTGTCGATCATCACGCTCCCGCTCTTCGGCTTGAAGAGGCCCAGCATCACCTTGAGGAGCGTCGTCTTGCCACCGCCCGACGGGCCGGTGATGGCGACGAATTCACCAGGCTCGATGTGAAGATTCACGCCCGAGAGCGTTTCGGGTTCGGTTTCGGCGTAGCGGAAGGTGATGTCCCGCAGGGTGATGGCGCCGTCGACATGGCGCGCCACCAGGGCCTCCTTGCGGTAGCCGGGTTCCTGATCGGTCAAGGCGATGTCGGAAAGCCGGGAGAGGTAGAGATCGAGCATCCTGTACTGGATCCCCATCTCGATCAGATTGGTGATCTTGTCGAGAAACTGCTCCTTGTAGGCCATGAACGCGTAGAGCATGCCGATCGTCATGTCGCCGGCGATGACGGCGCGGGCGCCGAGATAGACCACGAGGACGTTCTCAAGGCCGTAGATGAGCTGGTTGGCGCTCCCGAAACCGATGGAGAGCCGCTGCTGCTCGATGCTGCGATTGATGACCTCCGCATGACGGTTCTGCCAGAGCGCTTCCCGGTCGGCTTCGCGGCCGAAGATCTTGATGCTCTGGATCGCCCGCGCCGTCTCCATGAAGGCCGTCGCCTCCCTGGCGGACGCCTCGATGACCTCCTCCTGTTTCTGCCGGAACGCCCGATAGGTCACGATCCGCAAAAGGGCGTAGATCGCAAAGGCGGCGATCACCACCAGCGACAGAACCGGGCTGTAGACGAGGATCATGATGAAGGTCAGAACCGCCATCACGCCGTCCACCACGGCGCCGATCAGGCCTTGCGAAAACAGCGTCTGGATCGGCGCCGTCGCACCGAACCGCGACACGATATCGCCGATATGCCGTTTCTCGAACCATTCCAACGGCAGGCGCACGAGATGGTTGAAGAGATTGGCGCTCATCTGAAAGTTCAGGGCGTTGCCGAAATACAGAAGGACCTGCGAACGCAGCCATGTGGCGGCGATGTTGATCAGCAGCAGGAGCCCGAAGCCCAGGGCGAGGGCGGTCAGCAGATTGCCGTCGTTCTTCATCACCGCGTCGTCGACGACGAGCTGCATGTAGAACGGGCTTGCGAGCAGCACCACCTGCAACAGCAGCGAGAGCACGAGCGCCTGGCCCAGCGCGCGGTTGGCGCCCTTCAGGCGTCCCCAGAACGTGGAAAGCGGCAGCCGGGCGACGTCCTTCTTCTTCTCGAAACCGCCGGTGGGAATGAGTTCGAGCGCGATGCCGGTGAAATGCCGGCCCGCTTCCGTCAGCGTGTAGATGCGCCGGCCGAAAGCCGGATCGTGCACGACGACCCGGTTTCCCTTCACCTCCTTGAGGACGACGAAATGGTCCATGTCCCAGTGCAGGATGCACGGGGTCTTGATGTCCTTGAGTTGCGCCGGCTCCAGGCGCAGGCCGCGGCCCGTCATGTTCAGACGCTGCGCCAGGGTGAGAATATCCTTGAGCGTCGTCCCCTTCATCGAGATCGAGAAGCGGCGCCTGAGGGAAATCAGGTCCGTCTCGTGGCCGTGATGGGTGGCGATCATCGCCAGACATGCGAGACCGCATTCCGCGGCTTCCGATTGAAGGATCACCGGCAGTCCGGACCGGCCGAAAAAGTCGATCTTGTCGAGCAGGTTCACATCCGCCCCCGGGCCGTGAGCAGGGGATTGAACAGCCAGGCGACGAGCGAGCGCTCCTCGAGAACGATGTCGGCCGCGAGACTCATGTCGGGCTGCAACGGAACCGATTGGCCATAGGCCTCGACGCTCTGGCGATCGAGACGGACGGTGACGCGGTAAGCGGGCTCTCTCAGCGCGACGGTGCCGAGAATTTCGTTGGGCGCCAGCACGGTCTGCGATACCGATTCGACGACGCCTTTCTGAATGCCGAAATGCTGGAACGGAAAAGCATCCACCATCAGGCGCACCTGCTGGTCCGGCTTGACGAAACCGATGGCGCGGCTCGGCACGAAGAGCTCCGCCTTCAGCTCCGCACCCTCCGGCACGAGGGTCAGAAGGGGCCGGCTCTGGTCGACGATCTGCCCGTTATTCACCTGCAACGCGGTGACGCGTCCGCTCACCGGCGATCTCACGACCTGTGCGCCGCGCGCTGCCGTCTCCGAGCGCTCCCGCTCGCGATCCGCGAGGCTCAGCCGTAATTGCGAAAGCCGCTCGCTCTGCTGCACCGGAAGCTGTTCGCGCTGGAGAAAGGCTTGTTCCAGTTCGCGCTCGGTCGCGGCGAATTGCCGGTCGAGATCGGCGAGGCTCTGGCGGGCGGCGAGATGGACGCCCTCCTGCTCCTGCAGCGCGACCTTGGTGGTGTTCCCCTTCTGATAGAGCTGGGTCAGCGCGCGGCGGCGTTCCTCGGCCGCATCGATGCGCTCCGCCTGCAGCCGCCGTTGCGCGCCGATGGCGTCCTGCTGCGCCTTCACGCTCGCGATGGCGGCATCGAGGCGCACGATCTCGTTGGCGATGCGGGTGGGCTCGGATTCGATCTGCTGCACGATAAGCCGCATCTGCGCGTCGAGGCTCTTCAGCAGGGCCGCGGCCAGCGTGCCGCCGCTCTCGAGGCCCTGCTGGGAATCGATCGTGAAGAGAGGCTGGCCCGCCTGCACGTGATCGCCTTCCCTGATGACCAGACCTGTCACCACGCCGCCACTGCGCGCGGAAACCCGCACCACTCCGGCGGTCGAGATCAACGTTCCGCTCGCCGTTTCCTTGCGCGCGTATCCGGCGGTGACGATGAAGACGAGAAGGGCGCTCGTCGCGACTACGAGCGCCACGCCGAGCATGGTCCACGAGATCGGAGCCACTGGGATGGAAGCGGCCGTCTTGTCGGTGCCGGGCAAAACCTCCTTGCGGAAAAAACTCTCTTTCACACGCGACCTCTGAATGTCCGGTAAGCCGTCGCGCGAACGACCATGAAAGTTCGCCGCCGCGTTCCGCAGGCAATCGGCGACCATCGCATATGTAACGATACAACGTCTAGAGTCGCATGGAAATATGCGCGCCGCCTTCCGCCCGAAGAATTGACCGGCTGTCAGGTTTCTGCGGCACGCTACCGCCTGCGGTTGAACGGCGGCAGCAATGACGCAGCGGCGCGTACGGCTCGGTTTGCCTCTTAAATGCGGAAACAGGTGCGGAAGCACACCCGAATTTCATGCATTTTCGCAATCTAAAAAGCGGCATGGCATTGGAAATTGTCGCTTCTGCGATGAGCAGAATGATAATTTTCTTATGCAAAAACGCATGATGAGATTTAGTTCACGAAGCAACCGTTCGCTCCTAAACCGGCAGTTGGTTGTCGGCAATGTTATTGCGTTGTGAAGTGAACCTACCGAGCCGCCGATCAACGAATGCCGCAACCGACGACGGCCGTGGAGCAGGAGACAACGATGACGAACTCCGTGATTTTTCCTTTGCGCGATGAAGATCTGGGACTTGTTTTGGATTCGGACGGCGCGTTCCCATTCCCCATGATCGAACTGTGCGACGACGACCTCGTCGAGGCGGCAGGCGGCAGGCGGTGTGGGGCCGGCAGCGGCGGCAAGGTCGGGGAAGTTCCGGTCGTGACCGGCTGAGCCCTTGGCCGCGTTCCAGGTGTCGGAAATTTGAAACTTGCTTGTAGGATATTTGCCATGAACATTGATGCGAAGAAAGTCGACCAGAACGCGAGCGTTGCGATCGATCCCGCCTTGCAGCCGCAGGTCGTCATCGTCGAGCTCGGCGTTGAGCAATTGCTGCAGGCCGCCGGCGGCAGACGTTGCGGAGCCGGCAACGGGGGCAAGGTCGGAGAAGTTCCTGTCATCACGGGCTGACCGAGCCACCTCAAACCAGAGCCGGGCATGATCCAGCCGCCCGGCTCTGCCTGAGGCGCGGGATTTGAGCCTTCCGTCTTGACATCCCCCACCTGCCATGAATGTTGCCGGATCGTTTCTCTCCGATCAGGCTTAATTCAGCAGGCTCCCATGTCCGCCTCTTCCATGCCCATGCACCGCTATCGCTCCCACACCTGCGGTGCGCTCCGCGAATCCGACGTGGGCGGGATCGCCCGCCTGTCCGGCTGGTGCCATCGCATCCGGGACCATGGCGGCGTGCTGTTCATCGATCTGCGCGACCATTACGGCATGACCCAATGCGTCATCGATCCGGATTCGCCGGCCTTCAAGCTTGCTGAAACGGCCCGGTCCGAATGGGTGATCCGGGTCGACGGGAAGGTCCGCAAGCGTCCCGCCGGCACCGAGAACGCCGACCTGCCCACCGGCATGATCGAACTCTACATCACCGAGATCGAGGTTCTGGGCCCGGCGGACGAGCTGCCCATGCCGGTCTTCGGGGATCAGGAATATCCCGAAGAGACACGCCTGCGTTACCGCTATCTCGACCTGCGCCGGGAGAAGCTGCACCAGAACATCATGAAGCGCGGCGCCATCATCGACGGCATCCGCCGCCGCATGAAGGAGAGCGCGTTCTTCGAGTTCACGACGCCGATCCTGACGGCCTCTTCGCCCGAGGGCGCGCGGGACTTCCTGGTGCCGTCCCGTCTGCATCCCGGCAAGTTCTACGCCCTGCCGCAGGCGCCGCAGCAATTCAAGCAGCTCATCATGATCTCGGGCTTCGACCGCTATTTCCAGATCGCGCCGTGTTTCCGCGACGAGGACCCGCGCGCCGATCGCCTGCCGGGCGAATTCTACCAGATCGACGTGGAGATGAGCTTCGTGACGCAGGAGGACGTGTTCCAGACCATGGAGCCGGTCATCCGCGACACGTTCAAGGAATTCGCCGAAGGCAAGCCGGTCACGGACGTGTTCCCGCGCATCAAATATTTCGACGCGCTTCTCAAATACGGAACCGACAAGCCCGACCTGCGCAACCCGCTCATCATCGCCGACGTGTCGGATGAGTTCGCGCGCGAGGAAGTCACCTTCAACGCGTTCAAGAACGTCATCAAGTCGGGGGGCGTCGTGCGCGCGATCCCGGCAACGGGCGCCGCCTCGCAGCCGCGGTCCTTCTTCGACAAGCTCAACGAATGGGCGCGCACGGAAGGCGCTCCGGGCCTCGGCTACGTGGTGTTCGAGGACGAGGGCGGCAAGATCATCGGCAAGGGACCGATCGCCAAGTTCATTCCCGAAGACGTCCAGGCGGCGATCCGCGACAAGGCCGGCCTCAAGGCGGGCGACGCGGTGTTCTTTTCGGCAGGCACGGAAGACAAGGCAGCCTCGCTTGCGGGCAAGGCGCGGGTGCGCATCGGCGACGAACTCGGGCCTTGGCGACAAGAACCAGTTCGCTTTCGCGTGGATCGTCGACTTCCCGCAATATGAATGGAACGAGGACGAGAAGAAGATCGACTTCTCGCATAACCCGTTCTCGATGGCGGACCTCGACGACGAAGCGTTCATGGCCCTCGATCCGTCTGACAAGGAGCAGGATTCTCAAGCTCACCGCACTCCAATACGACATGGTCTGCAACGGCTACGAGCTTGCCTCGGGCAGCATCCGCAACCATCGTCCCGACCGGATGGTGAAAGCCTTCGAGATCGCGGGATACGGCGAGGCCGAGGTCAAGGAGCGTTTCGGCGGCATGTACCGCGCATTCCATTACGGCGCGCCGCCGCACGGCGGCATGGCGGCGGGCATCGACCGCATCGTGATGCTTCTCTGCGGCGCGGTGAATCTGCGCGAGATCACCCTGTTCCCCATGAACCAGCGCGCCGAAGACCTGCTGCTCGGCGCACCGTCCGACGTTTCACCCAAGCAATTGCGCGAATTGCACGTCCGTCTGAACCTGCAGGAGAAATGATCCCGGCGACGGCCATCGTGGTGACGTTCGACAGCGCCCATGCGCTGCCGGATTGTCTCGATGCCTTGCGGGCGGAGGATGTGCCGGTCATCGTCGTCGATAACGGATCGCTCGACGACACCAGGGCCATGGCGGAAGAGCGGGGAGCGCGGGTTCTCCGCAACCTGCGCAACGAAGGCTATGGTCGCGCCAACAATACCGGCGCGCGCGCCGCGCAGAGCGAGTTCCTGCTCATCTGCAACCCGGACGTCATCGTCGAAAAGGGCGCGGTGGCGGCCTTGCTGCACGCGGCCGGGCGCTATCCCGATGCCGGGCTGTTCGCCCCGCAGATCGTGGAGCCGAGCGGCCGCGTTTTCTTTCAGCCCCGCTCGCTGCTGGCGCCTTATCTCACCAACCCGTCAGGCCGGCATGCGCTGCCCGACGGCGAGGCCTGCGCGCCGTTTTTCTCCGGCGCTTGTTTCCTCGTCCGGCGGGAGCTTTTCCTGCGCCTCGGCGGCTTCGACGAAAACATCTTCCTGTTCTACGAGGATGACGATCTCTGCCGCCGCATCGCCGATAGCGGCGCGTCGCTGGTCTATGTGCCACAGGCCATCGTGCGCCACGGGCGAGGGCGGTCGAGCGGGCCGAAGGCCGGCCGCATCTTCAAGTCCCGCTGGCACCAGGCCTGGTCGCGCGCCTATGTGAGCCGCAAATACGGATTGCCGGGGCCGGCGCTCGGCATGTTTCTCATCAACGGGCTGAAAACACTGGGCGTCTGCCTGACATTTCGGCGCCAATTGATCGAGCGTTATGCGGGCTCTGCGGCGGGAGCCTGGGCCTTTCTACGCGGCAAGGGCGCGCTGAAACGCGAAGGTTTGTCGTAGCCAGATCGTAGAGAGACCGACCTCCGCTTCACCTCTCCCCGAGGGAGAGGTCGGACCTCGACCTCTCCCCGGCGGGGAGAGGTGGGGAGCCGCGCCAAGACTTCGCAGTTCGATCAACTCGATTGCGCGCGGAGCACCCGGATCGCCGCCACAAGCTCTTTGACCCGCTCGCTCTGGAGCAGCGGAATCAAGGTGGCGATGCGCTCGCGCGGGAGGTCCCACCACCGCGCCTCCAATAGAGCCGCCACGAGCGTCTCGTCGAAACGGTAACGGATCACCTTGGCGGGGTTGCCGCCGACGATGGCGTAGGGTGGCACGTCCCGGGTCACGACCGCCTGGGCCGCGATCACCGCGCCATGCCCGATGGTGACGCCCGACAGGATGGTAGCGCCCGAACCCAGCCACACATCATGACCTATGGTCACGTCTCCCCGTGACCCGTGATAATCGTCCGTGTCGGGTGCCGAAGGCCAGAGCGCGGGCAGGGCGGAGAACGGGTAGGTGGTGCCCCAATCAACACGGTGATTTCCGCCCAGCAGGATCTCCACCTTGTCGGCGATCGAGCAGAAGCGCCCGATCGTGAGCTTGCGGCCGGATTGCGGGAAACGCACCTTCGGACGTCCATAGCTGAACGCCCCGATGTCGAAGCCGTAGCGCCGCGCCAGGTCCGCGAGATGGAGGTCGGTCTGGTTGTGGGGATTGCGCCAGTTTTTCAACCGGTGACGAAGGCTCATGGCTCAGCGCCCGCCGCGCGAACGGCGTTGACGGCAGGGGGCAGGGCGCGCACAAGGGCATCCAACCAGCGAACAACAAATAGCGTGAGGAGCGTTTGGGATGGCTGACAACATCTCTCAGGATCTAAAGCAGGGAGCGCTCTTCTACCACCGCTATCCGCGTCCGGGAAAGCTCGAGATCCAGCCAACCAAGCCCCTCGGCAACCAGCGCGACCTCGCGCTCGCCTATTCGCCCGGCGTCGCCGCCCCTTGCGAGGCGATCGCGGCCGATCCGGCGGAAGCGGCGAACCTCACGTCGCGCCAGAACCTCGTCGCCGTCATCACCAACGGCACCGCCGTCCTGGGTCTGGGCAATATCGGCCCGCTCGCCTCGAAGCCCGTGATGGAAGGCAAGGCGGTCCTGTTCAAGAAATTCTCCGGCATCGACGTGTTCGACATCGAGATCGACGAGCTCAACGTCGACAAGCTGGTGGACGTGATCGCGGCGCTGGAGCCGACCTTCGGCGGCATCAACCTCGAGGACATCAAGGCCCCGGAATGTTTCGAGGTCGAGGAGCGCCTCAAGGCGCGCATGGCCATCCCCGTCTTTCATGACGACCAGCACGGCACCGCGATCATCGTGGGCGCCGCCGTGACGAACGCCCTCGAACTCGCCGGCAAGCGCATCGAGGACGTGAAGATCGTCGACCTCGGGCGCGGGCGCCGCCGCTCTCGCCTGCCTCAACCTGCTCGTGTCGCTCGGCGCCAAGCGCGAGAACATCTGGGTGTCGGATATCGAAGGCGTCGTCCATGACGGCCGCAACGAGCTCATGGACCGCTGGAAATCGGTCTATGCCCAGAAGACCGACGCGCGCACGCTGGCCGACATCATCACGGACGCGGACGTGTTTCTCGGCGTTTCGGCAGGCGGCGTCCTGAAGCCCGAGCACTTGGCCAGGATGGCGCCTGATCCGCTCATCATGGCGCTCGCCAATCCCTATCCGGAGATCATGCCGGAGGAAGCCGAGGCCGCGCGTCCCGACGCGATGATCTGCACCGGGCGGTCGGATTATCCCAACCAGGTCAACAATGTCCTGTGCTTTCCCTACATTTTCCGGGGCGCGCTGGATGTCGGCGCGACGACCATCAACGAGGAAATGAAGGCCGCGGCCGTCAAGGCGATCGCCGGTCTTGCGCGCGAGGCGCCATCGGAAGTGGTGGCGCGGGCCTATGGCGGCGAGGCGCATCCCTTCGGCAAGAAATCCCTCATCCCGAGCCCGTTCGACCCGCGCCTGATCCTGCGCATCGCGCCCGCGGTGGCGAGGGCCGCGATGGATTCGGGCGTCGCCAAGACGCCGCTGGACGATCTCGAAGCCTATACGGATTCGCTCGCGCGTTTCGTGTTCCGCTCGGGCTTCATCATGAAGCCGCTCTTCTCGCAGGCCAAAGCCAATCCCAAGCGGGTGATCTATGCCGAAGGCGAGGACGAGCGCGTCCTGCGCGCCGTGCAGGTCATCGTCGAGGAGGGGATCGCCAAGCCCACGCTCATCGGTCGCCCCAACGTGGTCGAGGCCCGCATCAAGCGCTACGGCCTCGGCCTCGAAATCGGCCGGCATTTCGACCTCGTCAATCCCGAGGACGATCCGCGCTATCGCGACTACGTCGCCACCTATGTGGAAGCGGCGGTACGCAAGGGCATCACGCCGGATGCGGCCAAAACCCTGGTGCGCACCAACAACACGGTCATCGGCGCGCTCGCGGTGCGGCGCGGCGATGCGGATGCGCTGATCTGCGGTCTCGAAGGACGGTTCGAATCCCGCCTGAAACACATCAAGGATATCATCGGCCTCTCGCCGGGCGTCCACGAGATGGCGGCGCTTTCGCTCGTCATCACCTCCAAGGGCGCCTATTTCCTCGCCGACACGCATGTGCAGCCGGATCCGAATGCGGAGGAGATCGCCGACATGACGATCGCCTGCGCGAGCCATGTGCGGCGGTTCGGATTGGAGCCGAAGATCGCGCTGCTTTCGCATGCGGATTTCGGCGCCGCCAATACCCGCTCGGCCCGCAAGATGCGCGATGCCTTGGCGCTCATTCAGGAGCGCGCGCCGGACCTCGAAGTCGATGGCGAGATGCAGGCCGATGCGGCGCTGTCGGAAATGATCCGCGAGAAGGTGAACCCGGACTCGCGCCTCAAGGGCGAGGCGAATGTCCTCATCATGCCGAATCTCGACGCGGCCAACATCGCGTTCCAGTTCTCGAAAATTCTCGCGGATTCGCTCCCCGTGGGCCCGATCCTGATCGGCCCGGCGAAACCGGCGCACGTGCTCATCCCGTCGGTGACGGCGCGCGGGATCGTCAATCTCACGGCGATCGCGGTGGTCGAGGCGCAGGCGGCCGAAGCGGAGCTCGCCGGGGCGGCGATCTGCGCCGGAATCTAGACCGCGTTACTCGGCTTTGGCCGAAACGTCGACCTTTTCGAGAATCTTCTTGGGGTCCTGGGTTGCGATCAGTTCCAGCATGGTGATGCCGGAAGGCGCCTGCGGCGTGGCCGTCAGAGTGAGGCTGCGCGGGTCCTTGATGAAATCGACCACGCTCTTCGTGATCGTGCTGGCCGATTGCGAGGTTCCCAGCAGGCTCACGCCGACGATCCCGGCGCCCTCGGCGTAGAAATCCCGCAACTTGGCGGGCGTGGTCTTCTGGTCCTTGGCCGCCTTGGCGATGACGCGATTCAGCAGGTCCCGGCCGTCTTCAATGCGCAATGTCACCGACTTCGCCTTCGCAGACAGAAGCGCCGCGGCGACCGCGCCCTTGTCGGGGCTGAACGCTTCCTTCGTGACGTTGCCCAGGACCCCGGTCGCCGACACCCGGCCCATATCCTTCGTGGCCAGGTTCAACTCCGTGATGGCGATCTCACTGGTTTCGGCGTTCCAGTTCAGCGCAAGCGCGAAGGAGACATCGATGGCCCCGTAGCCCAGCGCCCGCAACTCCTTGGCCCAATCGTCCGACCCGTTCTCCTGAAGGGGGAGCGAGAACCCGGTCCATGCGAGCCGGATATTGGTGGGGATGCCGTTCAGGGGTTTGTCGGCGGTGAACTCGGAATCCTTCAACGCAGCCTTCATGGGCTTAGGCCCTTTCGGCATATCGATCTCGACGCCGGATTGGCGGTAGGTGCCGATGGTCGGGATCAGGGCGCGCCAATCGGCGGCGGAGATATCCGCAAATTCCTTCCCGTCGAAATTCTTCAAGCCCTCGATCGTCGCAGCGAAGGAAAAACCGCTCAGGCTGGTGCTGGCGATCGTCATGCGCGCTTCGGGCGAAAGCAGTTCGAAGCCCTCCATGCGCATGTCGGAAGGTGTGGTGGAAGCCGCCGCCGCATAGGAGACGCGAGCGATCTTGACGGTTCCGTCCTCGGCCTTGGCGTCGCCCGGAATTTGAACCTCGACGCCACTCACCTCGATCGATCCGATCCGGAAGGCGTCAAGGACGTCGCCGGCCGTCTTGAGGGCTCGCATGTTTTCAGCGTCCGTGTGCGTCTCGCGGCTGCTGAAATCGGAGAGAAAGGCCGCGATTTCGGACTGGGTCTCTTGCGTCGGACGGCCCATCAGGTCCCGCCCCAAAAAACGGCCGAACCTGATCCGTGACTTGCTGGCCGGCTCGAGCATTTCCAGATTTTCGAGCGAGAACGTGCCGGAAAGCCTGGACCATGGTTCGTCGGGTCCGGTCGCGCGCACTTCCTGCAGGCGGGCCATCGCGGCCAGGTCGACATCGCTCACCATCAACCGCGCGGCGCTGAAAGGCACGTCGTTGATTCTTATCGTCGACGATTTCGCCCGTGACGGATTCGGCGGTGGCCTCCGCGAGCTTCCCCGCGACCACGTCTCTCATGACGACCCGATTGTATGTCCCGCTGCGTGTCTCGCGGGCCATCTTTGTCGTCACGGTCAGTTCCGGGATGGTCACGACTCTTGCACTGATGCGGCCGAGGCGCGCCGCCATCGGCTCGGTCGAGGCGGAAGAGAGGAGCGCGTCGAGATCGGCCCGCGACCCGGCGAGGCCCGCGACGTCGACCCGTTTGGCCTCATAGACTGCCCCGCCAAAGGTGACGCGGACATTCTCCAGCGTCAGCGTCTGGGCCTCCTGCGCCAAGGCGGCGCTCCAGAGCGGGACGCTGATGGAGCCGATGTCCACAATGCCCGTGGACAGGTTGCGGGCAACGGGGATCTCGACCTGCGAGACCGCCAGCCCTGCAAACAGCACAACCCCACCCACGATACCCTGACGAAGACGCCTCATGATGACCTCAAATGAACAGCCCGCCGGTGGTGCCACGGGCGGGCAATGGTCGCAACGAAATAGTGTTCTGGCGTCGATCTAGAGCGAAAACGACGTTCCGCAGCCGCACGAGGCCGTCGCATGCGGATTCTCGATCTTGAAGGATTGGCCCATCAGGTCGTCCACGAAATCGATCACCGAGCCGTCGATATACTGGATCGAGACCTCGTCCACGAGCACGGTCGCGCCATCCTTTTCCACCACCAGATCGTCGTCCTGGCGGGCGGCATCCACGTCGAATGCGTATTGGAAGCCCGAGCAACCGCCGCCATTCACGCTGATCCGCAGCATCGATCCCTGCGGTTCGTTCGCCATGATCTCGTTGATCCGGCGGGCGGCGCGTTCGGTCAGTGTCAGGTCGCTCATGGTCGCTTGGGTCCTCGGGCGGACGTTATCTTGGACAACGCCCTGAGAGCAAGGTAAGTGCGCAGGCAGGAAGCTTCAACCCGGGGATGATGCGTGCGGCCCTTTGGCGAGAGATGGCAAGCGCCTTACGCGTGCGACCCGCGCGGCACTCGGGGACGCCTGCATTCCGAGCCCGTCTCGCCGACACGGAGCGAATTCCAGCGGGATCGGGACCGGATCATCCATTCCTCCGCCTTCCGCCGCCTCAAGCACAAGACGCAGGTCTTCGTCTATCACGAGGGCGATCATTTCCGCACCCGCCTCACGCATACCATCGAGGTCAGCCAGATCGCCCGGGCGCTCGCCCGTTCGCTCGGCCTCGACGAGGATCTGGCGGAGGCGCTGGCGCTGTCCCACGACCTTGGCCACACCCCCTTCGGCCATACGGGCGAGGATGTGCTGGAGGCCCGAATGGCAGCGTTCGGGGGCTTCGACCACAATGCCCAGGCGCTGCGGATCGTCACCCGGCTGGAGCGCCGCTACGCCGCCTATGACGGTCTCAACCTGACCTGGGAAACCCTCGAAGGGCTGGTGAAGCATAACGGGCCGCTTCTCGACAGCGCTGGCCAGCCGACCCTGCGCTATGCGGCGCGGGGTGTGCCCCTGGCGATCCTCGAATACAACGCCGTCCAGGATCTCGAACTGGCGACCCATGCCGGTGGCGAGGCGCAGGCGGCCGCCGTGGCGGATGATATCGCCTACAACGCTCACGATATCGATGACGGATTGAGGGCGGGGCTCTTCGACATCGAGGCGCTGCGGGAGGTCGCGTTCCTCGACGAGCTCCTGCGGGAGATCGATGGCCGCTATCCGGGCCTCGACCTGTCCCGCCGCATCCACGAGCTCGTCCGCCGGGTCATCACGCATTTCGTCGAGGACGTGGTGACCGAAGGAGAGAGGCGGCTCTCCGTGCTTGGGCCGGCGAACGCCGAGGCGATCCGGCAGGCGGGCCAGACCACGATCGGGTTTTCCAAGGCGATGCAGGCCAATGATGTCGCCATCAAAGGATTTCTCTACCCCCGCATGTACCGTCACCCGCACGTGATGGCGGTGAGGCAGCAGGCGGATTCCATCCTGAACGACCTGTTTGCCCGCTTCATGCGCGAGCCCGCGGCGATGCCCGACGAATGGCAGGCGGGTGTTTCGCCGGACGACCAGGCGCGTCTCGCGCGCCGTGTGGCGGATTACATCGCGGGGATGACGGACAGCTACGCGGTTCTCGAACACCAGCGCCTGTTTGACGTGACGCCTGACTTGCGCTAGGCGCGCCAAAGCTTTTCAGGGCCACAGGCCCTATCGGATTCAGGTCTTATGAACATCTTCGGGCTGTTTGAGAAACGTGTGGCGGATGCTCTCGGCGCTTTGGCCGAGGCCGGACAGATCCCGGCCGGGCTCGATGTGAGCCGCGTCGTCGTCGAGCCCCCGCGCGACAGCTCTCACGGCGATCTGGCGACCAATGCCGCCATGGTGCTGGCCAAGGAAGCGCGGATGAACCCGCGTGCGCTCGCCGAATTGATCGTCGCCGATCTCGCGGGCGATCCGCGCGTGGTGAAGGTGGAGATCGCCGGGCCGGGCTTCATCAATCTCAAGCTGAAAGCCCATGTGCTGCACGAGATCCTGCGAGCCGCCTTGCTCGACACCGACGGGTTCGGTCGCAGCGGGCAGGGCGCCGGCAAGCCGGTGAACGTGGAATTCGTCTCCGCCAACCCCACGGGGCCGATGCATGTGGGCCACGGACGCGGCGCGGTCTTCGGCGATGCCCTATCGGAATTGCTGCATTTCGCCGGCCACAAGGTCAGCCGCGAATACTACATCAACGACGCGGGTGCGCAGGTGGATGTCCTCGCCCGCTCGGCGTTCCTGCGTTACCGGGAAGCGCTCGGCGAGGATATCGGCGCGATTCCGGAGGGTCTTTATCCGGGTGACTACCTGAAACCCGTCGGCGAGAGGCTGGCGCGCGATCATGGCGCGAGCCTGCTCGACAAGCCCGAAGCGGACTGGCTCCCGCTCGTGCGCAATGTCGCCATCGACATGATGATGGACATGATCCGCGAAGATCTCGCCGCCCTGGACATTCACCACGACGTCTTCTTTTCCGAGCGGTCGCTGCAGGAGAACGGCGGCGGAGAAGTCGCCAAGACCATCGAGGATCTGCGCTCCCGCGACCTCGTCTATATGGGCCGCCTGCCGCCTCCCAAGGGTCAAAAGGACGAGGATTGGGAGGACCGCGAGCAATTGCTGTTTCGCGCCACCGCGTTCGGCGACGAGGTGGATCGGCCGCTTCTGAAATCGGACGGATCGTTCACTTATTTCGCCTCGGACATCGCCTATCACCACTCGAAGTTCGAGCGCGGCTTCGCCCAGATGATCGACGTCTGGGGCGCGGATCATGGCGGCTACGTCAAGAGGATGCAGGCGGCCGTGAAGGCCGTCACGGCCAATCAGGGCGATCTCGACGTGAAGCTCTGCCAGCTCGTGAAGCTCCTCCGGGGCGGCGAGCCGGTGAAAATGTCGAAGCGCTCCGGCGACTTCGTGACGTTGCGTGAAGTCGTGGATGAGGTGGGCCGGGATGCCGTTCGCTTCATGATGCTGTTCCGCAAGAACGACGCGACGCTCGATTTCGATCTCGCCAAGGTGGTGGAACAATCGAAGGACAACCCGGTCTTCTACGTGCAATACGCCCATGCCCGCTGCGCGTCCGTGCTGCGGCAGGCCGGTGAGGCTTTCCCCGGCGGAGACTTTTCGGCGAAGACGCTCGCGGCCACAGATTTGTCCGTGTTGAGCGATGAAGCTGAGATGGATGTGATCCACCGCATCGCCCAATATCCGCGAATGATCGAGGCTGCCGCAGAGGCACATGAGCCTCATCGTGCGGCATTCTACCTCTATGATCTGGCCAGCGCCTTTCATTCTTTGTGGAATAAGGGCAAAGACTTGCCGCAATTACGCTTTGTTAATCAAAGTGATGAAGATTCAACGAAAGCGAGACTGGCTCTTGTGTATGCCCTCAAGGGCGTCCTGGCATCAGGTCTTGCTATCCTGGGCGTTACGGCTCCCGACGAAATGCGCTAGAGAGCTGGAAACGGAGTATCGTTTCTGGTCTATTGCACCGGAAGCCGTCACGTCGTGCCGACGCAGCACTCAAGGTGTGTGTCGGATTACCGGAGGTCCGGCGCTATGAGCGGAACACAGAAGCCCCATTTCGCGGTCGATCTCAATGAGATCGAACGTCAACTCGCGCAGGCCCAGTCTGCCCCGCCTTCCCATGCCTCCTTGGGTGGACGTCACGATCCGCTGGCGGACCTTGCCCGCATCGGGGGGCAGGACGACCCGTTCGAGGCGCTGCTCGCCGGCGAGCGGACGCGCGGCCATGCGTCGCAGCCGGAACGGCGCGAGCCGCTTTTCGCGGCCCGCGGCCCAGCCGTCGGCGATTCCTACGCCCAGCACAGCGCGCGCCAGCCGGTGGATTTTCAGGACAATCTCCACGACGAGGAACCGCAGGCGCCCGCTTACGGCTATCAGCAGCCGGTTGCCGCCGCTCCCGCCGAATACGATCAGCACGGCTACAGCCAGGACGGCTACGCGCAGGATTACTACGACGGCAACGGCGACCCTCATGCCGGCCAATACGACGAGGCCGCCTATCAGCCGCCGCGCAGCCGGTCCCGCAAGGGCGTCCTCGCCCTGGGGGCGATCCTCGGCGTGGTGGCGCTGGGTTCCGCCGGAGCGTTCATGTTCAGCGGCGGTTCGGCCGCGATTACCGGCGGTGAGCCGCCGTTGATCGCTGCCAGCAACGAGCCCATCAAGGTCGCGCCGCAAAATCCGGGCGGGGTCGAGATCCCCAACCAGAACAAGCAGATCTACGAGCGCGCCCAGAGCGGCACCACGAAGGTCGTGAGCAATTCCGAGCAGCCCGTCGACGTCAAGCAGACCGTCCGCATGAATGGCGGCTCGGTCGCGGATGCGACCGGTTCGGCCGGCCCTGCGCCGCATGCCGGCGGCGGATTGAATCTCGGCGAGCCCCGCAAGGTCCGCACCATCTCGATCAAGCCCGACGGCACCCTGGCGCGTCCCGAGCCGGAGGCCAAGGTCGCGACGGTGGCCGCTCCCCCCGCCATGACCATGCCGGCCGCAAGCCCGCCTGCGCCGGCCGCGGCACCTGCGCCTGCGCCACGGCCTGTCGCCGCGACCCCCGCGCCCGCCACTCCCGCCGCGAAACCCGCGCCTGTGGCCGCCACCGAAACCCCGGCAGCGCCGCAGAAGGTGGCCTCGATCCAGCCGACCGCGCCCGCGGCCGCCGCACCCGCGGAGGCCTCTCTCGGCGGCTTCTCGGTCCAGCTCGGCGTGCGCGGCTCGGAAAAGGACGCGCAGGCGGCCTTCGGTCAGTTCCAGAAGAAATACCAGGAACTCGCCGGCCAGCCGGCGCTGATCCGCAAGGCCGAGATCAACGGCAGCACGGTGTTCCGCGTCCGCGCCGGCCCGATGTCGCGAGACGACGCCTCGCAGATCTGCTCCGCCGTCCAGGGGCAGGGTGGCCAGTGCTTCGTGGCGAAGAACTAGGTCGCGTCGAGCCGACACTTCTTGACCCTGCCCGGCAGGGGACGTAAGGCGCGGGGATGACCCGCGCCTTGATCGCCGGATGCTCCGGCCTGTCTCTCACCCCCAATGAGGCCGCCTTCTACCGCGAGGCGATGCCGTGGGGTTTCATTCTCTTCAGGCGCAACATCGACAACCCCGCGCAGGTCGCGGCTTTGTGCGCCGCCTTGCGGGACAGCGTCGGCGGGGACGCGCCGATCCTGATCGATCAGGAAGGCGGCCGGGTCCAGCGGATGGGACCGCCGCACTGGCCGAAATACCCGTCCGGCCGCGATTCTCGGCGCGCTCCACGCCAACGATCCGCTCGTCGCGGCGCGAACTCACGCGCCTGGGCGCTCGCCTGATCGCCCATGACCTGCGGGCCGTCGGCATCAATGTCGATTGCATGCCGGTCCTCGACGTCCCGACCGCCGGGCGCCCATGACGTGATCGGCGACCGGGCCTATGGCCGGACGCCCGAGCAGGTGGCGATCCTCGGCCGGGCCGCTGCCGAGGGGCTGCTCGCCGGCGGCGTATTGCCGGTCATCAAGCACATGCCTGGCCACGGCCGCGCCGGAGCCGACAGCCATCTGGCGCTGCCCGGTGGTGGACGCCTCGCGCGAGGAGCTGGAGCGCCACGATTTCGCGCCGTTCCGGATGCTCACCGACATGCCGCTCGCGATGACGGCCCACGTCGTCTACACGGCGCTCGACCCGGAGAACCCCGCGACGACCTCGCGGATCGTCATGGACGAGATCGTCCGCGGCCACCTCGCCTATGACGGCCTCGTCATGACCGACGATCTGTCCATGAAGGCGCTGTCGGGCACGTTCCGGCGAAAAGACCGAGGCGGCCTTCTCGGCCGGCTGCGACATGGCCCTCCACTGCAACGGGGTCATGGAGGAAATGGCGGAGGTCGCCGAGGCCGCGCCGATCCTGTCGGGCGACGCGCTTCGCCGGGCGGACGCCGCCCTCCAGCGCATCCGGCACGAGCCCGAACCGCTCGATCCTGTGGATGCCCGCGCCAGGCTTGACGCCGCGCTTGCGATGGTCGCCTAAGGGGCCGAAGCTGCGAATCGGCTCGAACGATTAGATGGATTGATGGCGAACGCCTTACCTTTTGAGGAGGCCGACCGCGTCGAGCGCGCCGATGGCGAACCCGCTCTCCTGGTCGACGTCGACGGGTTCGAGGGTCCCCTCGACCTGCTGCTGGAGCTTGCCCGGCGGCAGAAGGTCGACCTCCACAAGATCTCGATTCTGGCGCTGGCCGAGCAGTATATCACCTTCATCGAAGCAGCCCGCCGCATGCGGCTCGAACTCGCGGCCGATTATCTCGTGATGGCGGCCTGGCTCGCCTACCTCAAATCGCGGCTGCTGCTGCCCGAACCGCCGAAGGGCGAGGAGCCGAGCGCCGAGGATCTCGCGACCGCTCTCGCCTTGCGCCTGCGGCGCCTGGAAGCCATCCGCGAGGCGGCCCGCAAGCTCGGCGAGCGCAACTGGCTCGGTCGCGACGTGTTTGCCCGCGGGGCGCCGGAACCCGTGGTCATCCACAAGGATTCGATCTATCAGGCGACCCTCTACGACCTGCTGGCCGCCTATGCGCGCCAGCGGCAGAAGCAGTTCAACAGCCGGGTCCAGCTGCATGTCGCGCAATGTCTGGACCCTCGCCGAGGCGCGGGAGGCTCTGGAGCGCCTCGTCGGGCATCTGAAGGACTGGACCGAGCCTCGACGGTTATCTGCTCGAATTCATGGTCGAGCCGGCCATGCGCCCGACCATTCTCGCCTCGACCCTCTCGGCGACCCTGGAAATGGTGCGCGAGGGCAAATTGAGCGTCCGGCAGGACAAGGCGTTCGCGCCGGTCTGGGTGAAGGCGGTGCCCGAACCCGTGGACGCAGGAGCCTGATATGGACAGCATGACCGACGACCGGGTCGAAGACGCGATCCGCGACGAGCCGCGCCGATGCCCGATCACGGCGAAGCGCTGCGCATCGCCGAGGCGCTGCTGTTCGCCTCCGCCGAACCCTTCAGCGCCGAGGAACTCGCCGGCCGCCTGCCCGAGGGCGTCGACGTGACGGCGATTCTCGAAGAGCTGTCGGCGCGATATGCCGGCCGCGGCGTCAATCTGGTGCGGGTCGCCGGCCGGTTGGGCCTTCCGCACGGCGAGCGATCTGTCGTTCGTCCTGTCCCGCGACGTGGTCGAGCAGAAGAAGCTCTCCCGCGCCGCCATGGAGACGCTGGCCATCGTCGCCTATCACCAGCCGGTGACGCGCGCCGAAATCGAGGAAATCCGCGGCGTCGCCACCTCGAAGGGCACGCTCGATCTTCTGCTGGAAACCGGCTGGGTTCGTCTTCGCGGCCGCAGGCGCGCGCCGGGACGCCCGGTGACCTACGGCACGACGCCGGACTTCCTCGACCATTTCGGCCTCGATGCCATCGACGACCTTCCGGGTCTCGAAGAGCTGAAAGGGGCGGGCTTCCTCGAAGGCCGCGTGCCCTCCGACCTCTCCGTTCCCGATTCCCGTCCGACGACAATACCCTTCGCGAGGACGAGGATCCGCTCGATCAGGACGATCTCTTCGAGCCCATCGTGCTGGGAGACGGCGACGAATGACCGAACGCCGTCCCCGCCGAGGGGAAGGGACCGGTTTCGCCTGCCACGCTGGGGCCAGCGCGGCACGGCCGGCGCGTCGATCCCGGCGCAGCTGACCTTCGAGGACATCGTCAAGACATACGGCGAGACGACTGTGCTCGACGACGTCTCGCTGATCGATCGCGCCCGGCGAACTGGTCTGCCTGCTCGGCCATTCCGGCTGCGGCAAAACCACTCTCCTGCGCATCGCCGCCGGCGTCGAGACGCCGAGTTCCGGCCGGGTCCTCATCGACGGTCAGCAGGCGAGCGGGCCTGACGGCTTCATCGAGCCGGAGCACCGCGGCATCGGGCTGATGTTTCAGGATTACGCGCTCTTTCCGCATATGAGCGTGCAGCAGAACGTGATGTTCGGCCTCACCGGACCTGTCCGCCAGCGAGGCCGCGATCGCCGCCCGGCGCGCTCTGTCGCGGGTCGGTCTCGAGCGCTACGCGGACGAATATCCCCACACGCTTTCGGGCGGCGAGCAGCAGCGGGTCGCGCTGGCGCGCTCCATCGCGCCGCGCCCCGGCGTGCTGCTGATGGACGAGCCGTTTTCCAATCTCGACCGCCGCATGCGGGACGCCGTGCGCGACGAGACGGTCGCGATTCTGCGCGAAACCGGCGCCACCACCATCGTGGTGACCCATGATCCCGAGGAGGCGATGCGGATCGCCGACCGGATCGTGCTCATGCGGGCGGGCCGCATCATCCAGCAGGGGCCCTCGGAGGAACTCTATTCCGCCCCCGCCAATCTCTTCGCCGCGCGGTTCTTCTGCGATTTCAACGAGGTGCCGGGCGAGGTGCGAAACGGCCGCGTTTCTTGCCCCGTGGGCGTGTTCGCGGCCCCCGGCGTTGCCCGACGGTCCAGCGGTGGTGTGCATCCGCCCGCAGGGACTGAGACTGAAGGCCGGCCGGATTCTGCCTGCCCGGGCCGGGTCGTGTCGCGCCGCTTCCTCGGCGAGGTCGACCTCGTCCATATCGACGTGCAGGGCGTCGAGCGGCCGTTGCAGGGCCGAATCCACGATTCGGGTCGGCATAAAGGAAGGTCAGGACGTCGGGATCGAGATCGACCCGAAGGATGTCCTTGTTTTCGCCGCGTCAGATCCCTAGGTTGGCCCCACGTTCGCGAAATTCAAACGCCGCGCCCGCGGAGGCGCAGGAGGTTGTCATGGGTGGTGCTAGCATCTGGCACTGGATCGTCGTCGGTCTGATCGTCGTCCTGCTCTTCGGACGCGGCAAGATCTCCGACATGATGGGCGATGTCGCAAAGGGCATCAAAGCGTTCAAGAAGGGCATGTCCGACGAGGACGCGCCCGAAAAGACCGTGTCTGCCGACCGATCCTGTCCGCACGATCGATCATCAGACGCCGTCCGCCGCGACCACGACCAACGCGACGTCGGACCACAAGATCGGCTGATCGGCGAGACGCCGCGAGGCTGACGTTCTTCAAAGCTAACGGCAAGGTCGGGACCGCTTCATGTTGGACATGAGCTGGGGTGAGGTGATGGTGATCGGCGCCGTTGCGTTGATCGTCATTGGCCCGAAGGATCTGCCGAAGGCCTTGCGGACCGTCGGCAACATGACCTCGCAAGATCCGCCGCATGGCGGCGGAGTTTCAGGGTCAGTTCAACGAGGCCATGCGCGAGGCCGAGCTCGACGACGTGAAGAAGCAGTTGCAGGGGATGAACGATTCCGTGTCGTCGATTCACAAGGGCGGGCTCAATCCGATCCAGACCATCCGCGACGAGCTGAAGGGCGCCATCGAGGCGCCTGCCGCCTCGCATGACAAGCCGGCGACCGAGATCGCCGGCGAAGCGGCCGCGCAGGCGAGGGGCGAAGCCCATCCGGTCGCGCCCATGGAGCCGCCGGTGGTTCTGCCGGGCTCCTCCGTGCCGCCGGTCGTCGATCCGCTCGAATCGTTCACCTCGACCCTCAATCACGAGGCGGATGTTCACCGCACCGAGGCGCTGGCCGAGGAATTGCGGCCCGTGCCGGTCACGTCCTCCTCCGAGCCCACCGCGCCAAACCCTGTGGTGCCCGCGGCTCCAGCCAAACCGGATTCCAAAGCCGAATGACCGACCCGATTGTCGAAGAGGACGAGGTCGAGTTGTCGCGCGCGCCCCTGATCCAGCACCTGACCGAGCTCCGCGCGCGCCTGATCAAGGCGCTCATCGCCTTCGTGCTGATGTTCTTCGTCTGCTTCGCGGGCGCGAAGGTGATCTACAACATTCTGGTCTGGCCCTATGTGAATGCGGTCGGATCGCCCGAAAAGGCGCATCTCGTCTACACGCACGGGCTCGAATATCTCTTCACGCAGATCCAGGTGGCGGCGTTCGGGGCGGGATTTCTGGCCTTCCCGGTCATTGCCGGGCAGATCTACAAGTTCGTCGCCCCGGGTCTCTACAAGAACGAGCGGCGGGCTTTCCTGCCCTATCTGGTGGCAACCCCGGTTCTCTTCGCGGTCGGCGCTTCGGTGGTCTATTTCATCGCCATGCCGCTTCTGATGCGGTTCTCGGTGGGGATGCAGCAGATCGCCACCGATACCAGCCCCGCGATCGAGTTCCTGCCCAAGGTCAGCGAATACCTGTCCCTCATCATGACGCTGATCTTCGCCTTCGGGGTCTGCTTCCAGCTCCCCGTGGTGCTGACCCTGCTGGCGCGCGCCGGAATCATCGATTCGCAATTCCTCAAGGACAAGCGCCGCTATGCGGTGGTGGTGGTGTTCGTCCTCGCCGCCGTCCTGACGCCGCCGGACGTGATCAGCCAGTTCGCGCTTGCGGTGCCCACGCTGCTTCTTTACGAGGCATCCATCATCTCCGTCCGAATGGTGGAGAAGAAGCGTGCGGAAGCCGAGGCCGCGCGCGCGGCAGCCGGATAGGCCCGAAGACCCTTCCAGCCGACCGCCAACCTTGGCATGTCTGGGTGAGGCGGTCCGATCACGAGTGGACCGCGTCATTGTGAGCACGGTCCTTAATCCCATGCATGACATCCGTTCCATCCGCGAGAATCCCCAAAGGTTCGATCAGGGCCTGGTCAAGCGGGGTCTGGAGCCGTTGTCCGCGAAGGTGATCGCCCTCGACGACCGCCGCAAGGCCGCGATCTCGGGCCTCCAGGCCGCCACCGAGACCCGCAATGCGCTCTCCAAGGAAATCGGCCAGGCCAAGGCCAGGAAGGACGAGGCGCGGGCGCAGGAGCTGATGGCCCAGGTCTCGGCGCTGAAGGAGAGCCTGCCGCATCTCGAACAGGAGGAGCGCGCCGCCGAGAAGGAGCTGCACGACGCCCTCGCGGCGATTCCGAACCTGCCGAAGGACGACGTGCCGGAAGGCGCGGACGAGCACGGCAACGTGGAGCGCCATCGCGTCGGCAACCCGAAGAACCTCGCGGCCGCGAAGCAGCATTTCGAGATCGGCGAAGATCTTCGCATGATGGATTTCGAGACGGCCGCGAAGATGTCGGGCGCGCGTTTCGTCGTGTTGAAAAAGGGATTGGCGCGGCTCGAGCGGGCGCTCGGCCAGTTCATGATCGACCTGCACACCAACGAGCACGGTTATACGGAAATCTCACCGCCGTTGCTGGTGCGCGACGACGCGATGTTCGGCACAGCGCAATTGCCGAAATTCGAGGACGATCAGTTCTGGGCGTTCGCAGGATCGTCGCTTGAGGATTTCGCCGCCTGCTGTTGCGAGCGGAGGCAGTGAGACGCGCGAAGCGTTGCGGAGAGCGTTCAAGGACGCGCGGTTCGGCATGATCCCCACCGCCGAAGTCCCCCTCACCAATCTCGTGCGCGAACTGATCCTCACCGATGAGGAACTGCCGCTGCGCTTCACCGCGCTCACGCCATCGTTCCGCGCCGAGGCGGGCTCTGCCGGACGCGATACGCGCGGGATGATCCGGCAGCATCAATTCACCAAATGCGAACTCGTCTCGATCACGACGCCCGAGACTTCCGCCGACGAGCACGAGCGGATGCTGACCAGCGCCGAGAACGTGCTGAAGAGGCTCGACCTGCCGTTCCGCACCATGACGCTGTGCACAGGCGACATGGGCTTTGCCTCCGCCAAGACCTACGACATCGAGGTGTGGCTGCCGGGGCAGGGGATGTATCGCGAGATTTCGAGCTGCTCGGTCTGCACGGATTTTCAGGCGCGGCGCATGAATGCGCGCTATCGCGCGGCTGGCGACAAGAGCCCGCGCTTCGTCCACACCCTCAACGGCTCGGGTCTTGCTGTCGGACGCACGCTCGTGGCGGTTCTCGAAAACTATCAGAACGAAGACGGCAGCGTCACGATTCCGTCGGCGCTGCAGCCCTATATGGGCGGCATCACCCGCATCGAACGACAGGATTGACATGCGCATTCTCTGCACCAACGACGACGGCATCCACGCTCCCGGTCTCCAGACGCTCGAGGCGATCGCGCGCGCTCTCTCCGACGACGTGTGGGTGGTGGCGCCCGAAACGGATCAGAGCGGCGTGGCGCATTCGCTGTCGCTCAACGATCCGCTGCGGCTGCGCGAGATTTCCGATCGGCATTTCGCCGTCAAGGGCACGCCCACCGATTGCGTCATCATGGGTGTGCGCCATCTCATGCGCGAGTCGAAACCCGATCTCGTTCTCTCCGGCGTCAATCGCGGCCAGAACGTCGCCGAGGATGTGAGCTATTCGGGAACCGTCGCGGGCGCCATCGAAGGCACCATCCTCGGCATTCCGTCGATCGCGCTCTCGCAGGCCTACAGCGCGGGCAATCGCAAGAACCTGAAATGGAACTGCGCCGAGCATCACGGACCGAAAGTCGTGCGGCGCATCCTCGATGCGGGAATCGACAAGGGCATTCTGGTAAACGTCAATTTCCCCGATTGCGAGCCCGAAGAGGTCGAAGGCGCCGCGGTGGTGAACCAGGGTGTTCGCACGCAGGAACTTCTCAAACTCGACGAGCGCGCGGACGGGCGCGGCAACGCGTATTTCTGGATCGGGTTCGAACGGCGTCCCTTCACGCCCGGCAACGGCACCGATTTGTGGGCCATCGCCAATCGACGCATTGCCATCACGCCCTTGCGCCTCGACATGACCGATGAGCCGACGCTCACGCGTTACGCGCAATTGTTCGACTAGGAAACACCAACCGCCATGACAGGCAAAATTCCGCGAGCGAACCAGATGCATTTGCCGTTCGACGCGGATGAGCCGGATTATGACGGCGCGGATGGCGAAGCGGTCGGCGTTGCCTCCTTCATCCTGTCGCTGCGCGCGCGCGGCATTCGCGATACCGGCCTTCTGCGCGCCATGGAACTCGTGCCGCGCGAAGTCTTCGCGCCGCGACGCTTCACGGATCTGTCGCGCACCGACGTCTCGCTCCCGCTCCCTTGCGGACAGACGATGACGGCGCCGCGCACGGTAGCGACGATGCTGCTGGCGCTCGGCCTCCAGTCCGGCCAGCGCGTTCTCGAAATCGGCACCGGCAGCGGCTATGTGACGGCGCTCCTCGCACGGCTCGGCGCCGAGGTGGTCTCGATCGAGCGCTTCAACACGCTGGCAGACAGCGCCGTCCAGCATCTCAAGATCGTCGAGGCCACGAACGTGCGCATCGAGACCGGCGACGGGCTCGCCGCGCGTCCGCGCGAGCGGTTCGACCGCATCCTTCTCAACGGAGCCTGGCCCGATATTCCGGCGGCGCTCCTGTCCCTGATCGGCCCCGGCGGGCGCGTGGTCGGCGCGCTCACCACCGAGAGCCTGCCGCGACTCGTGCGCGTGGACCGTCTCGATGACGGCGAATACCGACAGGATTACGGCGCCAATCTTCGCCTGTCCTCTCTGTTGGGAGGGGCCGCCACGACGCTCTGAAAGGGTCGTGAAAAAAATCGCATAATGTTGCCACAAAGGCTGGCGCAGCAACGGATGCTTAACCTGAATTTGTTTTTAATCACGCCATCGAGTTTGCGTTGTGGTTGGGGTGGATTATGCGTCAGCGTGTGGGTTCGGGGCATTGGGTCGCGGTATCGCGGATCGCTCTGGTGAGCTTGATCGGTAGTGCGGCTGCAGCGTGCAGTTCCGACACCATGCGGTTCGCGGATACGCCGTTTTCCAACCCGTTCGCGAGCAGCGCGAGGGTGGAAACCAGCAGCGCTCAGGGCGGCAATCAGGCCCCCGCGCAGCAGGCGCCGATGCAGACAGCCTCCGTGCAGTCGCAATCCCTGCCTCCGATCCAGTCACAGGCCTCCCGTTCGGGAAGCGGCACCCAGATCACGGTTTCGCCAAACGACAGCCTGACCATGATTTCCCAGCGCTACGGCGTGCCGGCAAGCCAGATCCTCGCGGCGAACGGGATGCAGAACGCCAACCAGATCACCCCCGGCACCCGCCTGACCATTCCCGCACATGGCGCCGCCGTCCAGACGCAGGTGGCCTCGGCTCCCGTGCGGGCCGTCTCCAGCCCCGCATCCGCTCCTGCCGGCCAGACGAAGTTCCGTCTCGTCGATTCCTCCAAGAACAAGGCCGAGGTCGAGGTCGCCGAAGCGCCGAAGCGCGTCCGTCCGGGGATGGCCTCGAGCCAGCCGGTCAGGGTCGCATCGGCGACGTCGGAGCCCGTGATGTCGGCGCCCGCGCCTGCGCCCGCCGCCCAGAAGGTTGCGTCGCTTCCCGAGGCGAAGCCCATCAAGCCGGCTCCTGTCGCGCCGGTCGTCGAACCCGCGCCCGTGGCCGCGCCAGCCGCCAAGGCTCCGGTCGCCGATCCCGAACAGACCGCCAGCGTCTCGAACGACAATTCAGGTGATTTCCGCTGGCCCGCCCGTGGCCGCGTCATCGCCGGGTTCGGCGCCAATGGCGGCAACGAGGGCATCAATATCGCGGTGCCGGAAGGCACGCCCGTCAAGGCCACCGAGGCCGGCACGGTCACCTATGCGGGCAGCGAGGTGAAGGGCTACGGCAATCTGGTGCTGATCCGGCACGAGAACGGCTTCGTCTCGGCCTACGCCCATAACGGCGCGCTCAGCGTGAAGCGCGGCGAGACGGTGAAGCGCGGCCAGGTCATCGCCACCTCGGGCCAGACCGGCAACGTGACCTCGCCGCAGCTCCATTTCGAGATCCGCAAAGGGCGCGACCCCGGTCGACCCGATGAAGCATCTCGGCGGCTAATTCGATCCAAGTTTACCGATCCGCCTCCAGCGAGGCAGGTCGTCTGAGGGGATGGCGGGCTCAGCCGCCATCCCCTTTTTTTGCGCTTCCGCCGTCATGGCCGGACTTGAGCCGGCCACCCACGATTTTTGACGGCGGCAAGAGACGTGGGTACCCGGGGCAAGCCCGGGCATGACAATGTGCAGGATAAATCGACTAGATCGCCTTGCCCTGCCGGCCCGCCAGATCCTGAATGAACTGCCAGGCGGTCCGCCCGGAGCGCGCGCCGCGGGTCGTCGCCCATTCCAGCGCCTCGGCGCGGATGGCGTCGCGATCGGCCTGCAAGGCCGAGATGGTCCACATAGGCGAAGACCATGTCGAGATATTCGTCCTGGCTGCATTTGTGAAAGCCGAGCCAGAGGCCGAACCGGTCCGACAGGGACACCTTCTCCTCGACCGCCTCGCCGGGATTGATCGCGGTCGAGCGCTCGTTATCCATCATGTCGCGGGGCATCAGGTGGCGGCGGTTGGAGGTGGCGTAGAAGATCACGTTCTCGGGACGCCCCTCGATGCCGCCCTTCGAGCACGGCCTTCAGGGACTTGTAGGAGGTGTCGTCCGAATCGAACGAGAGATCGTCGCAGAAGATGATGAAGCGGTGCGGGTCGGCGCTGAGCAGTGCCATCAGGTCCGGCAGGGTTTCGATGTCCTCGCGGTGGATCTCGATCAGCTTGAGGGGCCGGGATGCAGGCGTCGCGCAGGTGGTTGATCTCCGCGTGAACGGCCTTCACGAGCGAGGATTTGCCCATGCCGCGGGCGCCCCACAGCAGGGCGTTGTTGGCCGGCAGGCCTCTGGCGAAGCGCGTCGTGTTCTCCGACAGGATGTCGCGCACCCGGTCGATGCCGCGCAGGAGGCTCATCTCGACCCGGTTGACCTTGGGGACCGGGGAAAGCCGGCGGCCCGCCGCGTGCCACACGAAGGCGTCGGCGCTCTCGAAATCCGCCTCGAGCCGCCGGGCGGGGCGAGCCGCTCCAGCGCATCGGCGATCCGCTGGAAAAGCGCCAGGGTATCGGGCGAGACGGGCGTTGACGGGGGCGGGGAGGATGAGATGCGTCATGGGGAATACGGGTGCTCGATCAGGTGAAAGCCGTGCTTAACCGCAACGGACCCGAATGGGTCCATGCGGGGCTCCTGAGGAAAAGCCCGCAACTTCATTGATTTCGCGAGGTCGATCGGTATAGTCCGCCACGTTTTAACCCCCATTTGGCGCGGGTGGGCAGTTTCAGGCCCGCCACGCGCCTTCATCCATGGAGAGCCACTTGTTCATTTCGCCCGCTTACGCTCAAGGGTTTCTCGGTGGCGATGGCGCGACCTCGCTCATCACCAACCTCGTGCCGTTCATCCTCATTTTCGTCATCATGTGGTTCCTCATCATCCGTCCGCAGCAGAAGCGGGTGCGCGAGCATCAGGAGATGATCAAGAACGTTCGTCGCGGCGACACCATCGTGACCACGGGCGGCATCATCGGCAAGGTGACCAAGGTCGTCGACGGCACGCCGGATATCGACGTGGAGATCGCCAACGGCGTCAACGTCAAGGTGGCGCGCGCCATGATTTCCGAAGTGCGCACCAAGGGCGAGCCGGTCAAGGCCTGACGAATCGGTTGTTGCGTAAGGAAAGGTTGAGCTGACGATGCTGCGCTTCTCGAAATCGAAGATCATCTTCACGGTGGGGATCATCGTCATCGGCCTGTTGCTCGCCGTTCCGAGCATGATGAGCCGCGAGCAGCGCGAGGCGTTCCAGCGCGCGCTGCCCGGATGGGTGCCGTCGTGGATCGATGCCGTCCCGCGCCATCGTGCTCGGCCTCGACCTGCAGGGCGGCTCGCACGTCCTGCTCGAGGTCGACGTGCACGGACCTGATGCGCACCCAGACGACGCAGCTTCGCGACGACATTCGCCGCATCCTGCGCGAGACCCGCGTGACGCCGCAGGGCGGCATCCAGCTCACGCCGCGCGGCGCGCAGATCCGCGTGCCCGACGTCGCGGATCGCGACAAGGTGCTGCCGAAGCTGCGCGAACTGTCGCAGCCGCTCGGAAGCGCCGTGCTGGGGCAGGGCGGCGGCCGCGACATCGACGTCTCGGTGACGCCTGACGGCCTGATCGCGCTCAACTATTCGGAAGCCGGCGTGAACGAGAAGGTTCGCCGCGCCGTCGACCAGGCGATCGAGGTCATCCGCCGCCGCATCGACGTCACGGGCACGACCGAGCCCAGCATCCAGCGCCAGGGCGCGGACCGTATTCTCGTGCAGGTGCCCGGGTCTGCAGGACCCGCAGCGCCTCAAGGAACTGCTGGGCCGCACCGCGAAGCTCGAATTCCGCCTGCTCGCGCAAACCGGGCGCGGCCGACGTGGACATGCTGCCCATGAAGGAAGAGGGCGGCAATCGCGTTCCCGTGGAGCGGCGCGTCATCGTCGACGGCAGCGATCTCGTCGATGCGCAGCCGGCTTTCGACAGCCGCACCAACGAGCCCATCGTCAATTTCCGCTTCAACGTGCGCGGCGCACAGCGCTTCGGGCAGGCGACCACGGAGGCCATCGGCCGTCCGCTCGCCATCGTGCTCGACAACGAGGTGATTTCCGCGCCCACCATCCAATCGGCCATCACCGGCGGCGCCGGCCAGATTTCCGGCCGCTTCACCGTGCAGCAGGTCAACGATCTGTCGGTTCTGCTTCGCGCCGGCGCCTTGCCGGCCAAGCTGACCATCGTCGAGGAGCGCACGGTCGGTCCGGGGCTCGGGCCAGGATTCCATCGAGGCGGGCAAGAAGGCCACCTACGTGGCGACGATCTTCGTCGTGATCTTCATGTTCGCGACCTATGGGCTCTTCGGCCTTTTCGCCAATATCGCGCTCGTGGTCCATGTGGGCCTGATCTTCGGCCTCATGTCGATTCTCGAGGCGACGCTGACGCTTCCGGGCATCGCCGGCATCGTGCTCACCATCGGCACGGCGGTCGATTCCAACGTGCTGATCTACGAGCGCATCCGCGAGGAATTCAAATCCGGACGCTCGATGGTGTCGGCCATCCAGGCGGGCTTCGACCGCGCCTTCGCCACCATCGTCGATTCCAACAGCACCATGGCGATCGCCGCCGTGATCCTGTTCTTCCTCGGCTCCGGCCCGGTTCGCGGCTTCGCAGTCGTGTTCATTCTCGGCATCCTGACGACGGTTCTCACCGCCGTGACCCTGACGCGCATGATGATTGCGCTCTGGTATCATTGGATGCGTCCGAAAACCCTTCCGTTCTAAGGAGTTCTCATCGTGCGCCTCATCCGGCTCTGGCCCGACAACTCCCGCTTCGATTTCATGCGCTTCCGGCGGTTCTCGTTTCCGTTCTCCGCCATCATCTCGGTCGGCGACCGTCGTGCTGCTGCTGACGGTCGGCCTCAATTTCGGCATCGACTTCAAGGGCGGCACGCTCATGGAGCTGCAGGCGAAATCGGGCCAGGCCGACGTGGGCAAGGTCCGCGAGGCTGCCAACGGCTTCGGCTTCGGCGACGTCGAGGTGCAGGAATTCGGCACCGCCGGCGGCATCTCGCTGCGCTTCGCCATTCAGGAAGGCGGCGAGGCCGCCCAGAGCGCCGTCGTGCAGAAAGCACGCGACACGTTCGGCGGCGAATACGAGTTCCAGCGCGTCGAGACGGTGGGTCCGCGCGTGTCGGGCGAGCTCGTGCAATCGGGCACCATCGGCATCATTCTGGCGGTCATCGCGGTGCTGTTCTATCTCTGGTTCCGCTTCGAGCGCGAACTGGCGGTCGGCGCGATCATCGGCACCCTGCACGACATCGTGCTGACGCTCGGGTTCTTCGTGATCACCCGTCACGAATTCAACATGACGTCGATCGCCGCGATCCTGACGATCGTGGGCTATTCGTTGAACGAGACCGTGGTGGTGTTCGACCGCACGCGCGAACTCATGCGCCGCTACAAGACCATGCCGTCGGTCGAGCTTCTCAATCTCTCCATCAACAACACCATGTCGCGCACGGTGATGACGGCGGTCACGACCGCGCTGTCGCTGCTGGCGCTCGTGCTCTTCGGCGGCCGCGCCATCGAGGGTTTCGCCCAGGTGATGCTCTACGGCGTCGTCATCTGCACCTATTCGGCGATCTGCATCTCGTCGCCGATGCTGATCTATATCGGCCTGCGCGGCTCGGAAGCGACAAAGGCGGTGGGCGGCAAGGTGGCGCCGGCGGAGTAGGGGCGATGAGCGGCGGCGGCCGGATCTATGAGGGCTTCGTTCCCGGACGTCACCTGATCGACGCCTATGGCAATGGCGGCTTTCGCTTCGCCGAGATGTCCCATCGCGGCTCGATCCTCGCGTTGCCGTCCGGCGTTCTGGCATGGCCCGTCACGGCGATGGCGGATGTGACGCCGGAGAGCCTCGCGCCGATCTTCGCGCAAGGGCCCGGAACTGGAATTGCTGCTCTTCGGCACCGGAACTCGAGATGATCGCGGCTTGCCGGAATCCTGGCGCGCGCGTTTTCGCGCGGCCGGCATCGGGCTCGACGTGATGCAGACCGGCGCGGCGGCGCGCACCTACAACATCCTGCTGGCGGAAAACCGCAAGGTCGGCGCCGCGCTGATCGCCGTGCCCTGACATGGCCGACGACGCGCTGGCTTTCGCCTATTCGCATTGCGAGGAACTCGTCCGCGACGTGGATGAGGACCGTTTTCTCGCGGCGCAGTTTTCCCCCGCCGACAAGCGTCCGCATCTCTTCGCCCTCTACGCTTTCAGCCATGAGATCGCGCGCGTGCGCGATTCCGTGCGCGAGGCGATGATCGGCGAGATCCGGCTGCAATGGTGGCGCGACACGCTTCAGGGCGAGGCGCGGGGCGACGTGCAAGGCGAACCCGATCGCGGCCGCGCTCGACGATACCATCGTCAAGTTCCGGCTGCCGCGTCAGGCGCTCGTGGACCTCATCGATGCGCGCGTGTTCGATCTCTATGACGATGCGATGCCGAGCCTGAACGATCTCGAAGGATATTGCGGCGAGACCTCGTCCAGCCTGTTCCGGTTCGCGTCCATCATCCTCTGCGACGGGATCGATCCCGGCAGCGCGGACGCTGCCGGCCATGCGGGCGTCGCTTATGCGATCACCGGGCTTCTGCGCGCCTTTCCGTGGCATGCCCGGCGGGGTCAGATCTACATTCCGGCGGAGATCCTCGAGCGCCACGGCGTGGTCCGCGACGATATCGTGAGCGGCCGGGGCGGTCCGGGTCTCGCGGGTGCGCTCGGCGACCTTCGCGCGGTTGCCCGCTGGCACCTGGAACAGACGCGCAGCCTGCGCGCGACGATCCGGCCGGACGTCAAGCCGGCCTACCGCTCGCTCGCCCTCGTGGAGCCCTATCTGCGGCGGATGGAGCGGGCCGATTACGACCCTTTCAACACCCCCGTCGACGTCGCGAAATGGCGCAAGATCTGGGCGCTGTGGCGCGGATGGCGGCGTGAGCGCCAGTAACCGCGACCAAGCGGTGCCGGGGCCGTCGCTATGCACACCCGCGAGACCCTTTCGCGAGGCATGCCCTTTTTCCAACACGGTTGGCGTGTTAACGCGATGCTGGATGTGAGGACGGCCACGCTTGGCCGTCTGTCGATAGCGTGGATGCCATATGAAATTCGGATGGAAGCGGGCCGCCCTCGTGCTCGCAGCTTTGATCGGTAGCGCGAGCGGCGCCCTGGCGGATCGCATCAAGAACCCGACCGCCGTCTTCTCCGGCCTCGACAAGATCACCGGCCGCATCGTTTCCTTCGAAGTGGGCATCGACGAAACCGTGCAGTTCGGCGCGCTGCGGATGCAGGCGCGCGTCTGTTTCACCAAGCCGCCCAACGAAAATCCGAACACCACCTCGTTCGTCGAGGTGGAGGAGACCGGGACCGACGGCAAATCGCGGAAGGTCTTCTCCGGCTGGATGTTCGCGTCGAGCCCGGGCCTGCACGGCATCGAGCATCCGGTCTACGATATCTGGCTCGTCGATTGCAAAGGCGGGAAGGAAATCATCCCCGAGCCGAAGGACGTGGCCGAGGAATTGCCGCCGATCGAGGATGCGCGCCCCCCGGCCACCGAGGCGTCCCGACCCGGCGATAGCCGCCCTGGCGAATCATGGCGCCCGCGCCCATCGCGGGCGGTCAGGCCGCGCCGCCGCCGCCACCCGTCGAAGCCGCTCCGCTGCGCCAGCCGACACCCGTGCGGCGCGCTCCGCAGGCGCCGATCATCAACAACGAGCGGACCAACGACCGCTGATCACCGCCGTTCGGCCTCGGCAATCGCCAAGAGGGCTTCTTCGCCGCTGACGATGGTATCGCGGCGGCCAGACATCCCATCGAGCGTCGTGGTCCATGGCGGCGCGCAGCATCTGCTTGTAGGTCCGCCGCGGAACTTCGCTGGCGCCGAACTGCGCCAGATGCGGGGTCACGAATTGCGTGTCGAGCAGCGTGAAACCGCCCTTTCTCAGCCGGGCGACCAGATGGACGAGGGCCACCTTCGAGGCGTCGCGCTCGCGGTGGAACATGCTCTCGCCGAAGAACGCGCCCTGCAGCCGCACGCCGTAGAGCCCGCCGACGAGGCGGTCGTCCCGGTAGACCTCCACCGTGTGGCAGAAACCGGCATCGAACAATTCGCCGTAGAGCCTGCGGATGCGGCCGCTGATCCAGGTCTTCTCACGGTCGAAGTCCGGCGCCGCGCAGCCCGCGATGACCGCGTCGAAATCCTGGTCGACACGGATCTCGAACAGGTCGGACCGGACCGTCCGGGCCAGCCGCTTGGAGATGTGAAAACCGCGCAGGGGAATGATGCCCCGCTCCCGGGGCTCGACCCAGAACAGCGTCGGGTCGTTCGCATCCTCCGCCATCGGGAAGATCCCGGCCGCATAGGCCCTGAGAAGGATCTCGGGGGTGATTTCGAGAGCGCGATCGGATGCCCTGCTCATTCGGCCAAAACCATCTGGTTGCCGATCGAGAATAAGCCCAGCCGCGCCGAAAGTCAGGCGGGCAGAAGATAAGTTTTCGCGAGCGGCATCCGCGCCCCGTCAGATGTTGTCCACGTCCTCGATCCCGCCGGTCTTCAGGAAGTGTTCGAGCCAGTGGATGTCGTATTGGCCGTTCTGGATGTCGGGATTGCGCACGAGGGTCCGGAACAGCGGCAGGGTCGTGTCGACGCCATCGACGACGAATTCGTCGAGGGCCCGGCGCAGCCGCATCAGGCATTCGTTGCGGGTGCGGCCATGGACGATGAGCTTGCCCACCAGCGAGTCGTAATGCGGCGGAATGCGGTAGCCCTGGTAGGCCGCCGAGTCGACGCGCACGCCGAGGCCCCCGGGGGTGTGGAAGTAGCTGATCGTGCCCGGGGATGGCCGGAAGGTCGAGGGATGCTCGGCATTGACGCGGCACTCGATGGCGTGGCCATCGAACCGGACGTCGCTCTGCTTGACCGAGAGCGGCGCGCCGGCGGCGATGCGGATCTGTTCGTTGACGAGGTCGATGCCGGTGATCATCTCCGTCACCGGATGCTCGACCTGGATGCGGGTGTTCATCTCGATGAAGTAGAACTCGCCGTCCTCGTACAGGAACTCGATGGTGCCGGCGCCGCTATATTGCAGATCCTGCATGGCCTTGGCGCACACATTGCCGATCCGCTCGCGCATCTCGACATTGAGGGCGGGCGAGGGGCCTTCCTCCCAGACCTTCTGGTGCCGGCGCTGCAGCGAGCAATCGCGCTCGCCCAGATGGATGGCGTTGCCGCGACCGTCGCCCAGAACCTGGATTTCGATATGGCGGGGCTTTTCGAGAAATTTCTCGATATAGACCGCATCGTCGCCGAAAGCCGCCTTGGCCTCCGTCCGCGCCGTCTGGAGGGCGTGAACGAGATCGGCCTCGGTTCGCGCCACCTTCATGCCGCGCCCGCCGCCGCCGGCCGCGGCCTTGATGATGACGGGGTAGCCGATGTCGCGGGCGATGCGCAGCGCTTCACCCTCGTCGGTGACGCCGCCCTCGGAGCCGGGAACGCAGGGGATGCCGAGGCGCTTGGCGGTGCGCTTGGCTTCGATCTTGTCGCCCATGATGCGGATATGCTCCGCCTTGGGGCCGATGAAGGCGATGTGGTGATGCTCCAGCACCTCCGCGAAACGCGCGTTCTCGGACAGGAAGCCGTAGCCGGGATGGATGGCGTCCGCGCCGGTGATCTCGCAGGCGGCGATCAGCGCCGGAATGTTGAGGTAGCTGTCGCGGGCGGCCGGCGGGCCGATGCAGACGCTCTCGTCGGCGAGGCGCACATGCATGGCGTCGGCGTCGGCGGTGGAATGGACCGCCACGGTGGCGATGCCCAGTTCCTTCGCGGCCCGCAGGATGCGCAGGGCGATCTCGCCCCGGTTGGCGATGAGGATCTTGTCGAACATCGCCATCACTCGATGACGAAGAGCGGTTCGCCATATTCGACGGGCGTTCCGTCTTCGACATAGATCGCCGTCACGGTGCCGGCGCGCGGCGCCGTGATCTCGTTGAAGGTCTTCATGGCCTCGACGAGCAGAACCTTGTCGCCGACCTGCACCTTGGAGCCGACCTCGACGAAGTTCTTCGCCTCGGGGGAGGGCTTGCGATAGGCGGTGCCGACCATCGGCGACAGCACAGCGCCCGCATGGGCGGCGGCGGCGGCCTTCGCGGTCGAGGCGGCCTCGGCGAGGGTCGGAGGCGGTGCGACGACCGCAGTCGGCATCGCCGGAGGCGGCGCATAGGAGACGGCCGCGGCGGTCACCATCCGGGCGACGCGGATGCGCAGGTCGCCTTTTTCGACTTCGATCTCGGTCAGGTCCGTGTCGGAGATCAGGGCCGCGAGCTCACGCACGAGATCGGGATCGAAAGGGTTGTCTTTGGCCATGAGGCAAACCTCTAATCGTTGAGGAACGAATGTCCTGTGAAACTAATGCTTTGAAGGCTTTTCCTGCCGAGCCCGTTCGGCCAGCGCATGGTGGACGGCCTCCAAGCCCAGCAGATAGCTCATCGGCCCGAAACCGCAGATCACCCCGAGCGCGACCGGCGCGATGAGCGAGCGATGACGAAAGCTCTCGCGAGCGTGAACGTTGGAGAGATGGATCTCGACCGTCGGCGCGCCGCTGCCCGAGATGGCGTCCCGCAGCGCAACCGAGGTGTGGGTATAGGCGCCCGCATTGATGACGATGCCCGCGCCTTGCGACGCCGGCTTCCTGGATCCAATCCACCAGCTGGCCCTCGTGATTGGACTGCCGGAACGTCACCGAGGCGCCCAAAGTCGACCGCCTTCTCGCGCACCTGCCGCTCGATATCGGCCAGCGTCACGCTGCCATAGATCTGCGGCTCCCGGCGGCCGAGAAGGTTGAGGTTCGGTCCGTTGAGGACGTGGATGGTGATCATTGCGAGAGGGATCTTCCGGATAGCACCAGAAAATGGAGCCGAAAGGCCGTCTTAGCCAAAACGCCGCCACGGGGGAAGGGAAAAACCAGGATCTTTCCAGAAGCCAGTGCGACCGGTCCCGCTGCGACGCCAGGGTCGGCGAAGGGGCGTCGGGACGCCGGATCGGCTCCCCTCCTCAGGGTCAAGTGCTGAGACCGTCAGCAGCTGGCCTTGCCGCATTGCCGGGTATTGGCGACGACCTGCTTCAGCGGCTCGAGGCCGACGGCGCCGGGGATGATCTCCTCGCCGATGATGAAGGCCGGCGTGCCGGTCAGGCCGAGCTTGTCGCCGAGGCCGGCATTCTCCTCGATGGCGGCGCGGACTTCCGCGCCGGCCATTTCCTTCTGCAGGCGCGCGACGTCGAGGCCCATCTCCTTGGCGACCGCGAGGGCCCGTTCGCCGTTCACCCGGCCCCGGCTATCCATCAGCTTGACGTGGTAATCGAGAAGCTTCTCGCCCTGGAGCTGGTTCTTGACCGCGAGCCCGACGCGGCTCGCCTCGACCGAATCCGGGCCGAGAACGGGGAAATCCTTCAACACGATGCGAAGTTTCGGATCGTTCTTGACGAGGGCGCGGACGTCCCCGAGCGCCTTTTTGCAGTAGCCGCAATTGTAGTCGAAGAACTCCACCAGGGTGACGTCGCCCGGTCGGGTTGCCGACGACCAGCGAATGGGGCGAGTTCAGGAGCGTCTGGCGCGTCTCCTTCAGGGCGCCGGCCTGCGAGACCCGCTGGGCATCGGCCTGGCGCTTCTCCAGTTCGGCGATGACCTCGGTGAGACCTCGGGGTTCTTCAGCAGGTATTCCCGCACGATCTCGCCGATGGCCTGGCGCTGCGGCTCGGAAAAGGCCGGCATTCTGGGCTGTTGCCGGCAGCGGCGAACGATCATGGCGCCGAGAAGGGCGACGGCCGGGAGCGAATGGAACAGTGAAAAACGCATCTTTGGTCCTTGTTGGGAGCACTGAAGCCCCTGTCGCCGGCAGGCGGCGGATTGTCTCGCGCGAAACCGAGGTCAAATTATGGGCGGCGAAGGCCGCCTGATTCTCCCACAGAACTAGCGGTTTCGCCCGTAGAGCTCAATTCACGCCTTCGTGGAGGTCATGCCGCCTGCCGCAGGGCCTTGAGACGCGACCGGCAAGGGGCTAGGACCCGCGCATGACAAAAGCACTCCCGACCCTCACCTTCCCGCTGTCGCGCGCCGCATGGAGCGGGTGTCGTCGTTTCTGGCCATGGACGTGTTGAGCGCCGCCGCGGCAAAAGAAAGGCGGGGCGACAGCGTCATCCACATGGAGGTCGGGCAGCCCTCGGCGCCGGCGCCTCGCGCCGCCCGCGAGGCCGCCAAGGCCGCGCTCGATCTCGGGCCGCATCGGCTACACGGAGGCGCTTGGCCTTCGGCCGCTGCGGGAGCGCATCGCACGCCATTATCGCGACAGCTACGGCGTGAGCGTGGCGCCCGAGCGGGTCATCGTGACGACCGGTTCGTCGGCGGGCTTCGTCCTGGCCTTTCTCAGCCTCTTCGATCCCGGCCAGCGCATCGCCATCACGGCGCCGGGCTATCCGGCCTATCGCAACATCCTGGAGGCGCTCGATCTCGAGCCGGTCGTGATCCCGCTCGCCGCGGCCGATGGCTGGATCATGACCGCCGAGGCCGTCGCCACGGCGCATGCGGAAAAGCCGCTCCACGGCATTCTCGCCATGAGCCCCGCCAATCCCTCCGGAACGATGATCGGCCGGGACGCCCTTGCCGAACTCGGTGCACCTGTGCCGCCGTCTCGGACTCTGGTTCATCTCGGACGAGATCTATCACGGCCTGACCTATGCGGCCCCGGCCTCCACGGCTCTGTCGTCGGACGACGATGCGATCATCATCAACTCGTTCTCGAAATATTACTGCATGACGGGCTGGCGCATCGGCTGGATGGTGGTGCCGGAGCGGGTCGTGCGGCCCATCGAGCGGCTGGCGCAGAACCTCTACATCTCGCCGCCCTATCTCTCCCAGGTCGCCGCCTTGGCGGCGTTCGACGCCACCGACGAGCTGGAGGCCGTGAAGGAGGGCTATGCCCGCAACCGCGCCATCCTGCTGCAGGAACTGCCCCGCATCGGCATCGCCGACATGCATCCGGTCGACGGCGCCTTCTACATCTATGCGGATATCGCCCGCTACACGAACGATTCCATCGCGTTCTGCAAACGCATGCTGGAGGAGACCGGCGTCGCCGCGACGCCGGGTTTGGATTTCGACCCGGTCGAGGGCGCGCATTACCTGCGCGTTTCCTTCGCGGGCTCCGAAAACGATTGTCGCGAGACGGTCTCCCGCCTCGCGGGATGGTTGAAGTAGGTCGGAGTCCTCTCTTCACCTCTCCCTGGGGGAGAGGCTCTCGGACCGGAGGTCCGGGTGAGGGGTCGCGCCATCTTCCGGAGAAGGCTCACCCCTCACCCTCGCTGCGCTCGACCTCTCCCCGCCGGGGAGAGGTGGGGTCCCGCTTTTCCTGAGCGCCGAGCCCGCTTCTCACCTCTCCCTGAGGGAGAGGTCGGACCGCAGGTCCGGGTGAGGGGGGCGCGCCGTCTCCGGAGAGGCCTCACCCCTCACCCTCGCTGCGCTCGACCTCTCCCCGCCGGGGAGAGGTGGGGTCCCGCGCTTCATTTTCCTCGATCGGCGAGCCCACCCACGCCGCTTCCGTTCTGAGTGCCCGAGTGACGATCGAGAAAGCGAAAACTCAACCAATCTCAGACGATCAAGAAGTCATCCGCGCCGATCTTCGCCTTGTTGCCGATCTTGATGATCTCGACTGGCTTGTACGCAGAGCCGGACCCATCGGCATCATAAGAGACAATGCCCTTCTTGTAGGTGACGTAGTCGTTTTTGTCCTTGGCGGTCCCGGCCCTGAAGTAACCTTTCTTCAACGCGGCCGGAGCGGCTTCAGAGCCCGCCCTGCCCAATTTCTTGAAGATCTTGTTGTCGAGCCAAACGATGTCGTCCGCCCTGTCGAAGTCGGTGATGGTGTCGAAATTCACCTTCTTGTTCTGGTTCTTCGAGGTGCTGCCTTTTCCCAGCGCCGTGTTGAACACGAAGATGTCTTGTCCGGCGCCGCCGGTGAGGATGTCGTTGCCAGTGCCGCCAAAAAGCTTGTCGGCGCCGATGCCACCGGTGAGCACGTCTTTGCCGCTCGTGCCATTCACTGCCTCCAGCACATCGCTCACATTGATGGTGATGACCTTCGTTGACGTGAGTCCGACGCCGTTCTGATCCTTCACTGTCACGGTCACAGAGTGGCTGCTCTTGCCCTCGTAATCGAGAACCGCGCCATTCCTGACTTTGATCTGTCCTGTGACGGCGTCGATCTCGAAGGTGTTGCTGTCCGTCATGAAATAACGCAAGCCGCCCGCGCCACCATCGTCGTCGGCCGTGACGGTTGCCACGACGTGGCCGCCGATCTTGGTCTCGTCAACGACCGAACTCGTGCCTCCACTCGTGAGATGGATGTTGGAGGGAGCATGATTTTGTGGCGGCTCAACCCCGCCGTCGAACACTTCCGTCATCAGGGTGGCGTTCGTCGCATTCAACCAACTGACCACGAAAGCGCCATCCGCGAGAGCGACGACATCGGGATTCGTCTGCATGCCAGCGGCGCTCGCGCCGACAAGTGCCGGCTCCATCAAGATTGTGCCGTCCGCAGAACAACTTGCCACGTAGACGTCGTAATCCGTTCCATTATTCATTGTGAGAAGGAGTGCAAACCCTCCATCCGACAATTGCGTGACGGCGAGGCTTCGGACACCACCGGGTGGTGTTGCAAAACTCACCGCCGTCCCGACTGGATCGCGATCGGCGTCGAACACCTGGACCTTGATGACCGAACTGCCACCTGCCACGACGGAATCTTGCCAAGCGACGAGGAATTTTCCGTCGGCCAAAGCAGTAGCCGAATGGTTTTTTGGCGCATTCGGGTCCGCCCGAACGATCGATTTTAGCGCGCCGTTATTCTCGTCTTCCAACTGTATGTGAGTTCCGGCGTGGTAGAGAACGATAAGTGTTCCATTCGTAAGGGCTGTGAAAGCGTGATCGGAATCCTCAGCGGACGCGAAGTCTGATTTCGTAACCGATTGTCCGATGACCGTCGTTTGCGCCAGAAGATCGAAGCCATCAACACCCTTATAGAGCACGCTGTAGTCGCCGTTGCCGATGTCGTAGACTTCCGGTGCGTGCTGATCGAGCACGTTGGGCGACCCCAAGTCCTGAACGACCCCGATAGACGCGTGGTCGGCTCCGATCCGCTGCGCTTTGACCGAGCCTCCTTCGACCCATGTGACGATGGTCTCGCCGGTGGAGAGCAAAGTGGCGCTGACATCCGCGTAGCCCGTGCCTCCCGACGCGATCTGGAACTGGCCGTCTTTATGCGAACCGTCGGCGTTGAATCCCTGTCCCCAAATGGTTGCCCCTAAGATCCATATGGCAATATAGCTGCCGTCGGCCTGCTTCGTCAGGTTGCCGCTGCTAGCGGCGATCGTGAAGTTCGGGTCTCCAAGCGCAAACGACATCGATCACCTCTCTGTTATAACGTAGCTCTAACTTGGCCATACACAGGTTGCAATAGCGGCAAGGTCGAGGTGGATTTGCCAGGCCAGGTGGGGCCGCGCGCTTGCACCTCTCCCCGAGAGAGAGGTCGGACCGACAGGTCCGGGTGAGGGGTTTGCGCGGTGTCCGGATAGGTCTTACCCCCTCACCCTCGCTGCGCTCGACCTCTCCCCGGCGGGGAGAGGTGGGGTCCCTGCCCTGAGACGACAGCTCAAAAGCAAAAAGCCGGCTCCAACCGAGCCGGCTCTTCGTTTCGTTGCTGGATACCAGCGCTGTTTCAGTGCCCGCTGATCACCGACTTCGCCTTCGACCACCAGCCGGCGCGCTTCGGGCGGTCCGGATCGGGCGGGGTGAGGACGACTGCGACCGGTTCCGGCTCCGGGACGACGGGAGCGGGGGCCGGTTCGGGTTCGGGTTCCACGGCGGCTGCCGGCTCCGGGGCCTTCGTGATTGATTCCACGATCGGCACCGAACGGATCTCTTCGCGGGGGGCACGCTCCCGGCGAGGGGCCGGAGCGGCTTCGGAAGCCTCGACGGCCATCGCGGGCTCGCCTACGGACGGAGTCTCGGTCTCCTCGGAAGAAGCGGTCGCTTCTCCCGCGAGAGTCTCGGCGCCTTCCTCGCGACCGCGGCCACGGCCGCCGCGACGGCCACGACGGCGGCGGCGAGCGATCCGTTCCTCGGATTCAGCCGATCCGTCCTCCGCCGATCCCTCGGTCATGGCGGGCGCCTCGGCTCCTTCTTCCTCGTCAGAAGGCTCGCCCTCATCTCTGCTCACGGACACGCCTTCTTCGCCTTCGGCCTCGAGGCCGGCGCCATCCCGATCGCGACCACGGCGGCGGCGGCGACGACGACGACGGCGGCCCGTGCCGTCACCGTCCTCGTCACGCTCCCGGTCGGGGCGGGCCTCGACGCTGGATTCCTCCGTCGTCTCGGCTTCGCCTTCCAGCTCCTCGTCCATCTCGATATCGGCCTCGGCGGCTTCATCGGTGGGCGGGATGGCGTCGATCTGGATGCCGGTGGCGGCGGCCTTGTGCTCGATGCGCAGGGCCGGTTCGCCACGCTCGATGGCGTAGTTCGTCGTTCCCAGGAGGCTGTCATCGGCCACGATGCTGATGGCGACGCCGAAGCGGGTCTCCAATTCGCGCAGGTGAACGCGCTTCTGGTTCAGGATGTAGAAGGCCGCCTCCATCCGCGTCCGCACGACGAGGTTGTAGCCGGCATTCTTGATGAGCGTCTCCTCGATGGACCGCAGCACGTGCAGCGCGACCGACGGGGTGGAGCGCACGAAGCCGGTGCCGGCGCAATGGGCGCAGGGGATCGACGAGGATTCGAGCACCCCGGTGCGGATGCGCTGGCGCGACATTTCCAACAGGCCGAAGGGCGAGATGCGTCCGACCTGGATGCGGGCGCGGTCGTTCTTCAGGCATTCGTTCAGCTTCTTCTCGACCGTGCGGTTGTTCCGCTTCTCCTCCATGTCGATGAAGTCGATGACGATGAGGCCCGCGAGATCGCGCAGGCGGAGCTGGCGGGCGATTTCTTCGGCCGCCTCGAGGTTGGTCCGATAGGCCGTGTCTTCGATATTGTGCTCGCGGGTCGAGCGCCCGGAATTCACGTCGATGGAGACCAGCGCCTCGGTGGGGCTGATCACCAGATAGCCGCCGGATTTCAGCGTGACGTGGTTCGAGAACATGGCGTCGAGCTGGGCTTCGACCCCGTGCTTGGCGAAGAGCGGCTGCGCATCGCGATAGGGTTGGACGATCTTGGCATGGCTCGGCATGAGCATGCGCATGAAGTCCTTGGCCTCGCGATAGCCGTCCTCGCCGGACACCGTGACGTCGTCGATGTCCTTGTTGTAGAGGTCGCGGATGGCCCGCTTGATCAGCGAACCTTCCTCGTAGACCAGCGAGGGAGCGGAGGAGCTAAGCGTCAGCTCACGCACGCTCTCCCAGAGGCGCATCAGGTATTCGTAGTCGCGCTTGATCTCCGGCTTGGTGCGGGACGCGCCGGCGGTGCGCAGGATGATGCCCATGCCGTCGGGCACGGACAGGTCCTGGGCGATTTCCTTCAGGCGCTTGCGGTCCGCCGCATTGGTGATCTTGCGGGAGATGCCGCCGCCACGGCCCGTGTTGGGCATGAGCACCGAATAGCGACCGGCGAGCGACAGGTAGGTGGTGAGAGCCGCGCCCTTGTTGCCGCGCTCCTCCTTGACGACCTGAACCAGCAGGATCTGGCGACGCTTGATGACTTCCTGGATCTTGTACTGCTTGCGGTGAACGCGCGGGCGGTGAGGAATGTCCTCCTCCGCGTCGCCGCCGCCGAGCTGCTCGACGATCTGATCGGGATCCTCGTCGGCATGATCCTCGTCGCCATGATCCTCGTCGCCGTGATCCTCCTCACCATGATCGTCGTCGTGGTGGGCTTCGCCGTCGTGGTGGCCTTCCTCGGAACCGAGACCGGTCGTGGCCTCAGTGCTCATCGGAGCTTCTTCGGCGCTTTCCGGGGCGGCCGCTTCGGGCGCGCTTTCGCCGTCCGGTGCCTCATCCGTCATCGGGACATGCTTCTCGCCGACGACTTCGAATTCGCCTTCCAGGATCGGGGCGCCGTTGCCGGCGGCCTCGACGCTCCCGTCTGCCTCATCACCCGCATCCGCGGACGAGACCGAGGCGTCGCCCCGCGAGCGCTTGGGCGAGGAGCGGCGGCGGCGATTGCGGCGCTGCTCTTCTTCCTGCTCTTCCTCGCGCTGGGCCTCGGCGTCCGCTTCCAGCAGGGCCTGACGGTCAGCGACCGGGATTTGATAATAATCCGGATGGATTTCGCTGAAGGCGAGGAAGCCGTGGCGGTTGCCGCCGTATTCCACGAAAGCCGCCTGAAGCGACGGCTCGACCCGCGTTACCTTCGCCAGGTAGATATTGCCCCGCAATTGCTTGCGGGTAGCCGATTCAAAGTCGAATTCCTCGACCTTCTGGCCACGTACCACCACGACCCGGGTCTCTTCCGGGTGGGAGGCATCGATAAGCATCTTGTTTGCCATGTTGAACTCTCGACATGGCGACCGGGGCCAGAACCTGAGGCAGGTGCCGCAATAGGGGCGGTGAGCCACGCCGCGAAACTCGGCAGCGGGCGTGGATTGCGTTCAAATATCGGTCGGTCGCCATCGTGCGCCTCACTGGGGCGCATTCTGGGTTGAATTGGGCCGACGCCATGCCGGGTTGAGCGGAACATGGGCGGGCGCGAAACCGATCGCGCGCATTGAACGATGCAGAGACGACAGTCAGAACTGACTTCGCTAACGCAACCATTCAACGACGGCCCTTTCGAAATCGATGAGCCAGCCAAGCCGGCCACCGGTATGCACGGCGATCACATCGCCACTTTGCCTGTCCGTGAGCCTGTCGAGGTGACGTAGGGTCCAGAGGATCGGTCAACACAACCGTCTCCACGGACCCGTCGCCAGATTCGGCCATGCCGGACGGGACGCCCATCAATACAGAGCCTCGCGGGCATTTGGCAAGATAAGATGCGGCCATCACCTCTGCGAGGGGGGCAGCCGCTGGATCGCCACTGTGCCGCAGACGCAACACTGCTTCATTTTGGGCGCATTTCTCGTGACTCTTCGTTAACCAAACGCTGCCTATGGGTTATGACGGGCTCTCAACCTCGGCGCTCGCAATGCATATTGGACGACCCATCACCGTGTTCCGGTTCCTTTTGCTCACCACGCTCGTCGTCGGGGCGATGGGAAATGCGCGGGCGCAGGACGCCAGCGGCGTTCCCAAGCCAGCCACGACCGTGGTCGCCGCCGCCGTGGCGACGCAGGTCGAAGGCGACCGCACGCAGTTTCGCGTCACCCTGTCGGAACCGGTGGAGGCCAGTGCTCACCTCATGGAGGGTCCCGACCGGGTCATCGTCGATCTGCCGGAGGTTGCCTTCCATCTCGCCGCCGAGAACGGCAAGAAGCGCGACGGCCTCATCGCATCCTATCGGTACGGTCTCTTCGCGCCGGGCCGGTCCCGGGTGGTGATCGATCTCGCCGAGCCGGCGGTCGTCGCCAATATCCGCGCCGAGCGCGATGCGTCGGGGAGCGCCTCGACTCTGGTGGTGGAGCTGAAACGGGTCGAGCGCGACGAGTTCCGTCGGGCTCAGGTGGCAAGCGTGGCGACCATGGCCCCTACGGCGTCGCCCTCGCGGCCCGCAATGGCGGAGACGAGAGATGACCGGCCCCGGATCGTGATCGATCCCGGCCATGGCGGCATCGACCCTGGCGCGGCCGGCGCCAACGGCATCGTCGAGAAGGATCTGGTGCTTGGATTTGCGCAGCTCCTCAAGAAAAAGCTGGAAAGCTCAGGCTCTTACAAGGTTGTGCTGACACGTGACAACGACGCTTTCGTCTCGCTGGGGGACAGGGTTCGCGCCGCAAGGGCCGCGAAGGCGGACCTCTTCATTTCGATCCACGCCGATTCGCTCGCGGGCGGGCAGGACGTGCGAGGGCTGACGGTCTATACCGGGTCCGAGCGCGCCTCCGACGCGGATTCGGCGCGTCTCGCCGATCGGGAGAACAAGGCGGACGCCGTTGCCGGCATCGATTCCAGCGAGGGGCCTGACGAGGTTCTCGACATTCTGCAGGAACTCACCTCCCGGGAGACCCGGACTTTCTCGCACCGGTTTGCCGGAAGGCTCGTGGGCGAGCTGGATGCGGTGGCGCAGCTCAACAAGAATCCGCGCCGCGAGGCCGGCTTCAAGGTGCTGCGGGCCCACGACGTGCCGTCGGTCCTGCTGGAGCTCGGCTATCTCTCCAGCCGCAAGGATCTCGACCTTTTGATCTCGGACGAATGGCGCAGCAAGGCCATCGCGTCCATGGCGGTCGCGATCGACCGCTTCTTCGCCACGCGTCTCGCGCGGCAGGGCGCTGCCGCAGTTTCACCATAGAAAGCGTGTCGATATCCTTGGCGGGGATGCGATTCCTCGGCTAACAGGGCAGACGGCACTGAACGGGCCGGCGCGCTTGACAGCCGGGACTGGCGTTTGCAGACAGCATAACGGGCGCGCGGGCGCCGAGAACGGAACACCTTCGGATGCGCTTCGTCCTACGATTTTTTGGCTTTCTGTTCAGTATCGGGGCCATTTTCTTCCTGATCGGCGCTGCCGGCCTCGCCTACGGGTACTGGATGTTCTCGAAGGACCTGCCCGACCATGCGCAGCTCGCCGATTACGAGCCGCCGGTCATGACCCGCGTCCACGCTTCCGACGGATCGCTGATCGCCGAATATGCCCGCGAGCGGCGGCTTCACATGCCGATCCAGGCCATGCCCAAGCTCGTCGTCGAGGCGTTTCTCTCCGCCGAGGACAAGAATTTCTACAAGCATGCGGGTATCGACCCCGAAGGTATCGTCCGCGCCGTGGTGGCGAATGTGCGCTCCGGCGGCAAGCGGGAGCAGGGCGCCTCGACGATCACCCAGCAGGTGGCCAAGAACTTCCTGCTCTCGAACGAGCGCACCTATGAGCGCAAGATCCGCGAGGCGCTGCTGGCGCTGCGCATCGAGTCGGCGTTCTCGAAGGACCGCATCCTCGAGCTCTACCTCAACGAGATCTATCTCGGCCTCGGCAATTACGGCGTCGCGGCGGCTGCGTTGAACTATTTCGGCAAGTCCGTTCACGAGCTCACGGTCGCCGAGGTCGCCTATCTGGCGGCGCTGCCGAAGGCTCCCAACAACTATCATCCGTTTCGCCAGAAGCAGGCCGCTGTCGAGCGCCGCAACTGGGTCGTCGATCGCATGGTCGATAACGGCTATATCAAGAAGGAAGAGGGCGAAGCGGCCAAGAAGGAGCCGCTCACCGTCAGTCCGCGTTCCATCTCGCCCAACAGCATCGCGTCCGGCTATTTCGCCGAAGGCGTGCGCCGCGACATCGCCGACCGCTACGGCGAGGAGACGCTCTACGAGGGCGGTCTCCTGATCCGCTCCACCCTCGACCCGCAATGCAGGCGATGGCCCGCAAGGCGCTCGTCGACGGATTGGTTCGTTTCGACGAGGCGCGCGGCTGGCGCGGGGCGACGCAGAAGCTCGACCTGACAGGCCGCGAATGGGGCCTGGCCCTGGCGGAAGTGCCTATTCTGGGCGACGTGCAGCCATGGCGGCAGGCGGTCGTCCTCGAAGTGACCGGCGGGCGAGCCCGAATCGGCCTTCAGCCTCGCAAGGCTGCCTCCGGACAGGTCGTGACCGAGCGCCAGACCGGCTTCGTCACCGCGGACGGCGTGAAGTGGACGCGCCGGGCCGTCGAGAAGGCGCTGTCCCCCGGGGATCTCGTCTTCGTGGAGCCCATGGAGGGCAAGCCCGACCAGTTCCGCCTCCGGCAGATCCCGGAGATCTCCGGCGCGATCGTTGCCATGGACCCTTATACGGGACGCGTCCACGCGATGGTCGGCGGCTTCTCGTTCGACCAGAGCGAGTTCAATCGCGCCAATCAGGCGATGCGCCAGCCGGGCTCGTCCTTCAAGCCGATCGTCTACGCGACCGCCCTCGACAAGGGTTACACCCCGTCGAGCCAGGTGCTGGACGCGCCCTTCGTGCTCGACATGGGCCCGGGGCAGGCCGCTTGGGCACCCTCGAACTATGACGGAAAATCGGCGGGCTTGCGGACGCTTCGCTACGGCGTCGAGCACTCCAAGAACCTCATGACGGTCCGCCTCGCCAACGAGGTCGGCATGCCGGCCATCTCGGAATATGCCCGCAGGTTCGGCGTTTACGACGATCTGTTGCCGTTGTTGTCGATGTCGCTCGGCGCCGGCGAGACCACCGTCATGCGGATGACGGCAGCCTATTCGATGTTCGTGAACGGCGGCCGTCGGATCAAGCCGACCCTCATCGACCGAATCCAGGACCGCAGCGGAAAAACCATTTACCGGCACGACGACCGCAAGTGCGCCGGCTGTGACGCCGCCGCCTGGGATGGCGGCGCACCGCCCCGGCTCGCGGACAATCGCGAGCAGGTCATCGATCCGCTCACCGCCTATCAGATGACGTCGATCCTCGAAGGGGTGGTGCAGCGCGGCACGGCGCAGAGCGTCAAGGTCGTGGGCAAGCCGCTCGCCGGTAAGACCGGCACCACGAACGATGCGAAGGACGTGTGGTTCGTCGGCTTCTCGCCGGATCTCGCGGTGGGCGTCTTCATCGGCTACGACAAGCCGCAATCCCTCGGCAATGCCGCCACCGCCGGTCAATACGCCGCGCCGGTATTCCGCGATTTCATGCAGATGGCCCTCAAGGACAAGCCGGCGACGCCGTTCCGCGTGCCTCCCGGCATCAAGCTGATCCGCGTCAACGCCTCCACGGGCCTGCGCGCAGGGTCGGGCGAGGGCGGCGGCGTGATCGTCGAGGCGTTCAAGCCCGGCACCAGCCCGCCCGAGAGCTACATCCCGGTCGAAGTCGATTCCGGCGCGGACGCGCCGCCCGAAGCCCATCGCGCTGTTGCGCCGGGCAGTGTCGGCGGGTTGTACTAGAAGGCGAGTGGCGAATGGCGATTGGCGAGTGGAAGATTGGCGGTAGCCATAACCTGCGCCAATTTTATTGACACTGCATGCATCCAGCACCTACTGACCATTCGCCATTCGCCATTCGCCATTCGCCATTCACAATCTTTCCCGGACACCATGCGCGCCGAAATCGAACATCTCGTGGACGAAGCCAAGCAGTCGATCGCACTGCTGAGGAGGCATCTTTGACTGGGACAATGCCCAGCGCCGCCTCGCTGAACTGAATTCCCTCGCCGAAGATCCCGACCTCTGGAACGATGCCGATGCCGCGCAGAAGATCATGCGCGAACGCACGTCGCTCGAGGATCAGATCACGGCGATCAAGCGCCTCGAACAGGATATCGAGGATGCCACCATGCTCATCGAGCTCGGCGACGCCGAAGGCGACGCCGCGACCGTAAAGGAAGCCGAGGAGAGCATTCGCGCCGTCCAGGCGGAAGCCGCGCGACGTCAGGTCGAGACGCTCCTGTCGGGCGAGGCGGACGCGAACGACACCTACGTGGAAGTCCATTCTGGCGCCGGCGGCACCGAGAGCCAGGATTGGGCCTCGATGCTGCAGCGCATGTACGCGCGCTGGGGCGAGCGCCGGAAATACAAGGTCGAGCTGCTCGAAATCACCGACGGCGAAGAAGCCGGCATCAAGAGTGCGACGCTTCTGATCAAGGGGCACAACGCCTATGGGTGGCTCAAGACGGAATCGGGCGTCCATCGCCTGGTCCGCATTTCTCCTTACGACTTCGAACGCGCGGCGCCACACGAGTTTCGCGTCGGTGTGGGTCTATCCGGTGGTGGATGACCGCATCAATATCGAAGTCAAGGAATCCGATTGCCGGATCGATACGTTCCGCTCCTCGGGCGCCGGCGGCCAGCACGTGAACACGACCGATTCGGCCGTGCGCATCACGCATATCCCCAGCGGGATCGTGGTCGCCTGCCAGCAGGAGCGGTCGCAGCACAAGAACCGCGCCACCGCCTGGAACATGCTTCGTGCCCGCCTCTACGAGGCCGAGCTCAAGCGCCGGGAAGAAAAGGCGAGTGCCGAGGCCGCCTCCAAATCGGAGATCGGCTGGGGTCACCAGATCCGCTCCTACGTCCTGCAGCCCTACCAGATGGTGAAGGACCTGCGGACGGGCGCGCAATCGACCGCCCCGCAGGACGTCCTCGACGGCGATATCGACCCCTTCATCGAGGCTTCGCTCGCGCAGCGTGTGTTCGGCAAGACCGAAGAGGTCGAGGATATCGAGTAGCCGACGCCGCGGTCGCGCACCGTCGCAGCCGACATGCCTCAGACGACCCAGAAATGGCCGGCATTCACCACCGTCTCGGCGGCCTTCAACTTCAGCTGCGCGACGACGATCGACGGTGCGGGGCCCGAGCCGTCGGAATCGTAGATGATCTGGTCCGTATCCGTGTCGAACAGAATGCGCACGAGCAGGTCCTTCGCGGCGCTCCCCTCCGCGAACTTGGTCGAAAGCAGCACGCCTGCGGGGCCGAGGTCGCGGAAAGCCCCGGTCCAGAGGTCGATCCTGTCGAAATCCGCGTTGAAATCCAGGATCGTGTCGATGGAACGGTCAGCCGCCGGATCGTGATCGAAGCGGAAACTGTCCCGGCCTGGACCGCCGATCAGAATGTCGCTCCCGGGACCGCCTGAGAGAAGATCGTCACCGGCCATGCCATGCAGGCGATCGTTGCCGTAATCGCCATAGAGCTTGTCGGTCACCTTCGTGCCCCACAACACATCGTCGGTGGTTTTGCCGATCTGGGTCAGAACCTCGGTCTTGGCGTTCCAACTCCATTGCGCCACCTGCTTGCCGTCCATCTTGTGCGATCCGTAAAGCTTGCGGATCGCCTGGATGTCGAATTTCTTGAGGCTTGTCGGCGGTCTCTCCCCCTCTTTGAGGTAGGCCATCACCGTGTTGGAAACGCTGTCGTATTTCTCCGACAGCATGCGGCCGTTATAGAAAGTGCTGCTGAAGGGATGCTTCAGGCCGAGAGCGTGGCCGATCTCGTGGAGAAGCACATATTTCTTCCAGGCCGGATCGGCGGCGAAGCGACTCCGATCGTGGGTGTTGAGATAAATGTTTCCGGCGATCTCGTCGTAGGATTTGACATAGAAATTGTCATACGTGATGTCGCCGAGGTCATCCGATGCCGGAAAATAGCCGAGCCCGGACGAATCCTCCTGCGGTGCCCACGAGAATTGAATGTCCCCGTGGTCGCCCTTCGCCTCGAGGAAGGTAATCCCCGACGCCGCCCCCCATTTCTTGAGAGCGGCGCGGGCATCGGCCTTGTCTTTCCGCGAAAAGGAATGCCAGTGCGAACGACTTCCCGGGAACGCATCGGCATCAGCCTCCGTCATCCGGGACTGGAACGAGTAGGTGATGAAAGTCGGCTTCGTCCGTACGGAATCCCCGTCCGAGCCGATCCAGGTCCGCCCGGACAGAAGCGCCGAGTAATTGCCGACTTCTCGTTGATTCCACCAGAAAAATGGCGACGCCCCAGGGGTAAGGGTGGTCGCACCTGAGGAAGCGCTGCCGAACGAGGGCGATCGCATCATGCAATCCTGTGATAGAAGCATGGAGCGATATAAAGTATCATCGGTTGCACTGCAAGAGATGGCAAAGAGGGGAGCGTCGGCTACAGCGCTTTCGCGGCCGCCAGAACCTCCTCCACATGCCCCGGTACCTTCACCTTTTCCCAGACGCGGGCGATTCTTCCGTCGCGGTCGATGAGCAGCGTGGTGCGCTCGACGCCCATGTACTTGCGGCCGTACATGCTCTTTTCGACCCAGACCCCATAGGCGCCGAGCATCGCCTTGCCTTCGTCGGAGGCGAGGGCGAAGTCGAGACCGTATTTCGCACGGAATTTGTCGTGGCTCTTCATCGCGTCGGGGGAGATGCCGATGATTTCGGTCCCGGCGGCCTCGAATTCCCGTTTGAAAGTTTGGAAATCCTTGGCCTCCAGCGTGCAGCCGCTGGTGTCGTCCTTCGGGTAGAAATACAAAACGACCTTACGGCCACGCAGGCTCTCGAGGGAGAGGGTTCGGCCGTCGGTCGCCGGAAGCGTGAAAGCCGGGGCCATGTCGCCTGCTGCCAAGGTCATCGCTCGCCTTCCTTTCGTCGGAATAGGGTGGTTGGAACCGCGTGGGCTCATTGAAAGACATGGTCGCGACGCATGTGCAAGAGGGGTAAGGTCCCCGTGTGATTCCCGACGATGGAAACGTGAGCGGACAGCAGACGACATAGAATGAAGCCGTTATCCAAACTCAAGTTCCGCCGGCGCAGGCTGGTGAAGCGGAGCTCGTTGGCACGTGTCGTGCGCGGGTCGGCCTTTCTTTGCGTGGCGCTCCTCGTCCTGATCGGCGCCGGTTTTGGCCTCCTCTACATGCGCCTTTCGGTCGGGCCCCTGAGTTTCGGAAGCCTTCCCGACCGGGTTGCGGAATTCCATCGCGGCCCGTATCGGGACCGGCTGGTCCGTGACGTTGCGGAACACCGCGCTCGAACTGCACGGAGGCGCGCCGGCCTTGCGGGCGAATGGCCTCGACGTGCGGGACCCGGAGGGCGCCCTCGTCCTTCGCGCCCCCTACGCGCTCGTCAGCGTGGACGCCATGTCCCTGCTCGGCGGAAATCTGCAGCCCAAAGCCATCGCGGTCCGGGACCTGCAATTGCGGGTTCTCGTGGACCGCGACGGCGCGCTGAGCTTTTCGCCCGTGCCCGCCGCCGAGGGCGGCGAGCTGGCGCCGCCTCAGTCGATTGTCCCCCCCGCTCAGGCGCCACCGCCTTCCGCGTCGGCCGGAGGCGCCTCGCCGATCTCGAATGTGGTGGGATCGCTCTTCGAACTCGTGGTCGATCCGCAAAGCATCCTGAATTCCCTCGACCGGGCGCAGCTCACCAATGCCACGCTGGTCTTCGTCGATGCGGAGCAGCGCCAGCGCGCCGCGTTCAACCGCGTCGACGCGACATTCGACTGGGCCGAGGACGGCGGCCGTCGCTTCCTCGCCAGCATCGAGGGGCCGCAGGGGAGCTGGCAGCTCAAGGGCGATGTCGACCGCGAGAGCGCCGGAGTCTACCGGGCGGAAATCCTCGCCGACGGAGCCTCGATCCAGGACATCCTGCTCCTCTCCGGCCAGTCCGCCCTGCCGGCGACGACCGACCTGAAGTTTTCCGGGCGAATTGACGCCGCCTTCGCGGACGGGCGCGTCACCGAGCTCAAGACCCGCCTGTCGGCGCGGGACGGCATGGTTCAGCTGAACGACAAGGACACGTCGCCTGCCATCGTTCAGCGGTCCGATATCGAGATTTCGTGGGACGAGCCCGCGCGGGCGCTCGACCTGACGCGGCTCCACCTGCAGGGGGGCGGGAACGACGTCACGCTGATGGGCCGTCTCACCACCAACCTGCCGCAGGACGGCTGGAATCTGTCCCTGTCGGGCAAGGACGTGGTGCTTTCCGGGGCGGCGTCGAGCGATGCTCCGGTGCGCATCTCCGACCTTGCGGCCGAGCTGTCCGGGCCGGATGGCGTGACGCTGAAATCGGTGATGCTTCGGGGTCCCGACCTTTCCGCCGACCTGACCGGAAACCTGTTGCCCTCAGCAGATCCGACGTCCCTCCACCTCGCCTTGAGGGGATCGAAAACCGATCTCCGGACGGCGCTTCGGCTCTGGCCCGAAGCGGTGGCACCTCCCGTTCGCAAGTTTCTGGTCGGACATGTGGGCGGCGGCAGGCTCGACGCCATCGACCTGAAGGTGGCGATGACGGGCGCCGACATGACGCGGGCGCTGTCCGGGCGAGCCCATCCCGGCGGAATCCTTGGCGATCGCTTTTTCGGCATCGGACGGCACCCTCATGGCCGCCGAAGGCCTGCCGCCGCTCACCGGGTTGAACGTCACGGGCGCGGTCAGCGGCGTCGATGTGCGGCTGCGCGCGCCGGCCGGAAAGGCCGAGATGGCGGGCCGTTTCCTCGACGCGTCGGATGGCAGCTTCATGCTGGAAAATTACTGGAAGGACGACGCGACCGCTTTCGTCGATTTCCGCCTCGCGGGCCCGGCCGACGGGGTCGGCGCCTTGCTGCAGCAGCCGCTCATCCACGACATCGCGGGATTTGAGATCGACCCCGCGACCATGAAGGGAAGCGCCGACCTGAAGGTGAAGATCGCGCTTCCCGTGAAGAACATCCCGCGCTTCGTCGATCTGCCGATCTCCGTCACTGGAACGATGACCGATCTCGGCATCGACAAGATCTTCGGCAAGGAGCGGCTCGAAGGCGCCAAGCTCGCCATCGCGTATGACAAGGGCGATCTGAGCGTCAAGGGCGACGGCAAGGTCGGTGGCAGCCCCGCCAACATCGATCTCCGGCAGACGCCCGCCGGGGGCGAGGCGAATGTCACGTTCAGTCTCGACGAGGCGGCCCGCGCCCGGCGTGGCATGTCCTTCGGCTCTCAACTGACCGGCACATTTCCGCTGAAGGTCGCAATCCCCCTCGGCAAGGACGAGAAGACCGGCATCAAGGTGGATGTCGACCTCGACCAAGGCAGGGATCGATCAGCTCGTTCCCGGCTGGGTGAAACCTGCGGGGCGGACCGCGAAACTGTCCTTCACCATGGTGGAGGGGGCCTCGACCGAGCTCCGCGATCTGCAACTCGACAGCGGCGCGACCCAGATGCGGGGCTCCGCCACAATGACCGCGGACGGGGCCCTCGACAAAGCCGACCTTTCAACGCTTCAAGATCTCCGCGGGCGACGACATGCGCGCCCAGCTGGACCGGACGGGAGGCGTCTACAAGGTCGTCATCCGGGGCAATACCGGCGACGCGCGGCCGTTCGCCAAGGCCATGGACGCGGCTGCGGCCACGACCAACGGGGCGAACCGCGACGCCAAGGATTTCGACCTCGATCTCAATCTCAACATCCTGACCGGGTTCAACGACGAGGCGATCACCAACGCGACCCTCAAGGCCTCGGTCAGGAAGGACAGCCTCCGCCAGCTCGACATGAAAGGTCGCCTCGGTGCGACCAATCTCGTGGCGCGCACCATGGCGGCACCCGCCGGTCCCGCAGATCGTCGTGCAATCGGACAACGCCGGATCGCTGCTGCGTTTTCTCGATATCTACAAGCGGATGACGGGCGGCGACCTGGTGCTGCAGATGGGAACGGGCGACGGGCCGCAGATCGGCAACCTGATGGTTCGGGACTTCGCGCTCAGCAACGAGCCGGCGTTGCGGCGCATCATTCCGACCCAGACGCAGGTCGTCGCCGGGCAGGATCGCGCCGGCAACGCGCAATCGGTGCGCGTGGACATCAACGAGGCGCGGTTCAGCAAGGCGCGGGTCGATTTCACGCGAAGCGCGGGCCGGCTCGACTTCAAGGATGCGGCGGTGTTCGGCAGCCAGGTCGGATTCACCCTCGGGGGCTTCATCGACCAGGCGCGCGACCGTATGGATATTTCCGGCACCTTCGTGCCCGCCTACGGCCTCAACAACGCGTTCGCGCAGGTGCCTCTGTTCGGGCCGCTGCTGGGCGGCGGGCAATATGAGGGCCTGTTCGCGGTCAATTTCCGCGTCGCCGGGCCGGTCGCCAACCCGACGCTGACGGTCAATCCGCTTTCGGCGGTCGCACCCGGTTTCCTGCGCAAGCTCTTCGGCGCGGGAGGCGATCAGCCGACGGGCTCTTTGCCGACGACTCCGGAGCGGTAGGGCCCGTCAGACCGCGCGCAGCAGCACGTGCCGTTTCTTGCCGAACGATAGCTTGATGACACCCTCGGGCGTCAGGTTGGCGGTGCGCAGGACGCCCCGCTCGTCGGTCACGATTTGATCGTTGACGCGAAGGCCGCCGCTTTTCACCTGCCGGCGCGCCTCACCGGTCGAGGGCAGGAGCTTGGCATATTCGGGGCCGAAGGCGGTCAGCACGCCGAGGCCCGCGTCGAGAGACGACGCTGCGATTTCCACCGTCGGGAGGCTTTCGGCGAGCGCGCCCTGCTCGAAGGTCTTGCGGGCGGTCTCGGCGGCAAGCTCCGCCGCCTCGCGGCCGTGGAGCAGCGCGGTCGCCTCGGTCGCCAGAACCTTCTTCGCCTCGTTCACGTCGGCGCCTTCCAACGCTTCGAGGCGGGCGATCTCGTCCATGCCCAGCAGCGTGAACAGCTTGAGGAAACGGCCCACATCGGCGTCCTCGGTGTTGCGCCAGAACTGCCAGTAATCGTAGGGGCTCAGCATGTCGCCGTTGAGCCAGACGGCGCCCGAGGCCGTCTTCCCCATCTTCGCGCCCGAGGACGTCGTCAGCAGCGGGCAGGTGACCGCGTAAAGCTGCGGCGTGCCCAGCCGTCGGCCGAGATCGATGCCATTGACGATGTTGCCCCATTGATCGGAGCCGCCCATCTGGAGGACGCAGCCGTAGCGCTTGTTCAGCTCCACGAAATCGTAGGCCTGCAGGATCATGTAGTTGAATTCGAGGAACGACAACTCGTGCTCGCGCTCGAGCCGGAGTTTCACGCTGTCGAAGGACAGCATGCGGTTGACGGAGAAATGCCGGCCCACATCGCGCAGGAAATCGATGTAATTCAGCTTGGTCAGCCACTCGGCGTTGTCGACCATGATGGCGTCGCGTGCGCCCTCGCCGAAATCGATCAGCCGCGAGAACACTCCCTTGAGGCTCGTCTTGTTGTCGTCGATCTGCTCCGGCGTCAGCAGCTTGCGGCTCTCGTCCTTGCCCGAAGGGTCGCCCACCCGTGTCGTCCCGCCGCCCATCAGCGCGATCGGCTTGCCGGCCCCGGTCTTCTGGAGCCAGTGCAGCATCATGATCGACAGAAGATGCCCCACATGGAGCGACGGGCCGGTGCAATCGTATCCCACATAAGTGGTGAGCCGCCCCTCCAGCGCCGCCGCGTCGATCCCGTCGAAATCGGAGGTCTGGTGAATGAAGCCGCGCTCGGTGAGCACTTTCAGGAATTCGGATTTCGGCGCGTTCATCGCGTCTCTCTTCTGTCGGTCACGGAGGATGGCGAAGGTCTACCGACGGCGGTGGGGATCCACAAGGGTTTTCCGGCGCAAAGGATGGTGTCGTTACAACCAGTCCTCGGGTGAGATCCAGTCACGATCAAGAGGTTAGCCCCAACATTCGGCGCATCACTCAACACAGGGTTGCGGCTGCCTTGTGTCGCCAGCCTGCTCGCGGTCACGACACCTTGACGGTTTCGAACTAAACAATATTATATCATGACAGTTTCGAACTGGGAGGCTTGCCGATGTGCTACTTGTGTACAGCCAACGATCAGGGAACATCCGGGTCGAGTTTCTCGCACGAAATCTATCAGTCCTCGGCCTGGGGTTGGAACGGAGAAGGCGCCGGTTTCAGCTCGTACAATGAGGCGATGAATTATGCCAGCATGGCCGCCGGCGCCCCATGGGACGGCATCGGAGACTGGATCGAAGGCGCCGTTGACGACGTCCACGACTGGATCTCCCACAATGTCTCCACCGCGCCGCTGACCCTCTTCTCCACGCTCGCCACGACCGCTCCGTTTTCGGTCGCGGGGGTCCGATTCACCGTGCCGTCCGGCCTCGATGCGGATGTGCGGGCCTTGCTCACGGGGTCGCAGTGGAGCTCCAGCACGATCACCTACAGTCTTCCCGACTCTCGCGGCGACTATCAGTGGTTCAATCCGAGCGCGACCGGTTACAAGGCGCTCACCTTCGATACCGAGCAGGCCATCCGCTATACACTCGAAGGCTACAGCCCCTATGCGGGCGGGCCGAAAATGGCGCCTTACATCCGTCGAAGGCGTGACCAATCTCAACCTGAGCTACGCAGGCCGTAACGGTGCGACCATCCAGGTCTCCGGCTTCACCCCCGGAGACACGATCAATCGCAGTCACGGCTATTATCCGGGCGTCCCCGGCTATGGCGGCGACGTGTGGCTGAGCCGCGAGAGCGGGGGCGTCGGTACCTACAGTCATTCCTTGGTATCTGCACGAACTCGGGCACGCGCTCGGACTGAAACATCCGCACGATTCCGGCGGCGTGCTTCCCAAGATGAGCGCGGCGCACGATTCCGCCGAATTCACCGTGATGTCCTACAGGCTCACCCAGGACGATCCGCAAACCTTCATGCAATACGACGTCGCGGCGTTGCAGGCGATGTACGGCGCCGATTTCGTGACCAACAGCGGAAACAGCACCTATTCGTGGTCAGCCACCACCGGCCAGGCCTTCGTCAATGGCGTTGGGCAGGGAGCGCCGGTCAAAAACTACATCTTCATGACGATCTGGGATGGCGGCGGCATCGATACTTACGATCTCTCCAATCATAGCGGCGGTTCGGTGGTCGATCTCTCGCCGGGAGGCTATTCCAAAGTTTTCGCAGTCGCAGCTTGCTCACAAGAGTGCGAATGCGTTCGTCAACGGCAACGTCTACAACGCATTCCAATACAACAACGATTCGCGTTCATTGATCGAGAATGCGCTCGGCGGCTCCGGAAACGACGATATTAGCGGAAACAAAGCCAATAACGTGCTCATCGGCAATGCCGGTGACGACACACTTTATGGTGCGGGCGGCGATGATCGCCTCATGGGAGGCGACGGGAACGATCATCTCCGTGGCGGCGCTGGCGCGGATTATCTGCACGGCGGGGCCGGGACTTACGACACGGTCGAGTACAGCGACTCGACAATCAGCGTTTATGTCAATCTCGGCACCAACGTGGCATGGGGCGGGACCGCGCAGGGCGACGTGATTTCCGGTTTTGAGAACATCATCGGGAGCGCGGCCGACGACGTTCTCTACGGGTCGTCGGGCGCGAACGTCATTCTCGGCAACCGGGGCAGCGACCAGATCGTCGGGTCCGGCGGCGAACGATTATCTCGCGGGCGAGGACGGCGACGACATGCTGATCGTCAACGAAGGCGGTTCTGCCACGATGGTCGGCGCATCGGGCGATGACAGGTTCGTGGTGTTCCCCGGGACGCAGGCGAAGATCATGGACTTCGTCGCCGGCGCGGGACACATCGACGAGATTCTCATCTACAAGAACATCTTCGCGAGCTTTCGCCGAAATTCTCGGCGTCGCGTATGAAAGCGGCAACAGCACCTTCATCGCGAAGGGGGATTTCAGGATCGAACTCGTCGGCGTGAGAGCCTCGCAGCTTCACGCCGACGATTTCAACTTCCTCAACATCTGAACGCGCAACCCGAGGCCGCCGATGCGCGGCAGCCTTCCTCGCGTGTTGTGGATTCGGGCTCACGCCGCCACCCCCTCGGGAAAGCGGGTTTCGCCCGAGCGCATCCTTGAAACCCGGCGGGCCGCACTCTGCGAACGACAAACGGCAGGTCCATGACCTGCCGTTTTTTTCCGTGAGGAGACGTGTGTCGGAAGGGCGTCGCGTTACACGACTTCTTCCGTGGCTCCCAGGCGCATGTCGAGATAGGCGCCGACCGATGTCATCAATTCGTCCACGCGTCCGTCGAAGAAGTGATTGGCGCCCTCGACCACCGCATGTTCGAGCTTCACGCCCTTCTGGGTTTTGACCTTCTCGATGACGCTCACCACGTCCTTCACCGGGGCCACCCGGTCCTCGGAGCCATGGACGAACAGGCCGGACGAAGGGCAGGGGGCGAGGAACGAGAAATCGTAGCGATTGGCCATGGCGGCGATCGAGATGAAGCCCTCGATCTCCGGACGGCGCATGAGAAGCTGCATGCCGATCCAGGCCCCGAAGGAGACCCCGGCGATCCAGCAGGCGCGCGCATCCGGGTTCATGGCCTGGGCCCAATCGAGCGCCGCCGCCGCGTCGGACAACTCGCCCTGGCCATGATCGAAGGCGCCCTGGCTGCGGCCGACGCCGCGGAAATTGAACCGCAGGACGGAAAATCCGCGGTTCACAAAGTCATAATAGAGATTATAGACAATCTGGTTGTTCATCGTGCCGCCGAATTGCGGATGCGGGTGAAGCACGATGGCGATCGGGGCGCCGCGCTGCTTCGCAGGCTGGTAGCGCCCTTCGAGACGACCGGCAGGACCCGTGAAGACGACCTCTGGCATGAATACAAACCTCTTGATCAACCTCTCATCCCGAGAGGGAAAGTCCGGCGCGGCCTTGACTTGACCCAGCGAACTTCGCTAAACTTTTAGAACAATTCTAAAGTGCTATAGTGTTTCGCTTCCGCGGCGGAGAGGCGGCGGCGTGAACGGATAGCATGTGGTTGCGGTGCTTTAGCATGACAACCATGGGCAATTGCAAGATTTTCGTGAACGACGGAGACAGGATGGCCTTCCAGGGGCGCGTATACCTCGATCACAACGCCACCTCGCCGCTTCGGCCGGAGGTCGCGGCGGTGATGAGTCGCGCGCTCGATCTGCCGGGCAATCCCTCCTCCGTCCATGCCGAAGGCCGTGCCGCACGGGCCGCCATCGAGAATGCCCGCGATCAGGTCGCCCGCCTGGTCGGCGCGAAGGCCAAGAACGTCATTTTCACCAGCGGCGGCACGGAAGCCTCAAACCTGGTGCTGAGCCCGTCGTTCCGCCGTCTTGGCGGCATATCCTGCGCGACACTGATCCTTTGCGCCACCGAACATCCCTGCGGCCTGAGCGGGCACCGGTTCGCCGCCGCGGATGTCGAGCTCGCGCCCGTCGACGAGCAGGGGCGCATCGACCTGGCGTGGCTGGAGGCGCGGCTCCGGCAGTCCGGAGCCGGACCGGTCCTCGTCTCGGTCCAGCTTGCCAATAACGAAACCGGCGTGATCCAGCCCATTGCCGAGGTAGCGCTCCTCGTTCACGCCCAAGGCGGGCTGTCTGCATGTGGACGCGGTGCAGGCGGCCGGAAGGCTTCCCGATCGACATGGCAGCCCTAGGGGCCGATGCCCTTACCCTGTCGGCCCACAAGATCGGGGGCCCCAAAGGGGCCGGGGCGGTGATTCTGGCCTCCGACCAGCTCGAGATCGCCGATCGTCTGATCCGAGGCGGCGGACAGGAGCGCGGTTACCGGGCCGGCACCGAGAACGTCGCGGCGATCGCGGGGTTCGGCGAAGCGGCCTGCGTTGCTGGCGCCGCCCTCGGAGCGGAAGCCACGCGCCTTCAAGGGCTGCTCGACGAGGCGGAGGCGACAGCTTCGTCGGATCGCGCCGGATGCGGTGATCATCGCGGAGGACGCTGAGCGGTTGCCGAATACCTTTGCTTTTGCGATACCCGGCCTGAAGGCCGAAACGGCGCTGATCGCCTTCGACCTGCAGGGCATCGCCCTGTCGTCGGGCTCAGCCTGTTCGTCGGGAAAGGTCAGACGTTCGCATGTTCTGGACGCCATGGGGGTCGATCCCGTCGTGGCGGACGGCGTTTTGCGCGTGAGTTTGGGGTGGACGACCACCGACGAGCATGTTGGCCGCTTCGCGGAAGCGTGCGAACGGGTGGTCGGCACCCTATATAGACGGAAGGCGAGCGCGGCCTGAGGGCCACGCTTCGCCTTCCACATCAACCGGCGGTCCTTGAAACCGTGAGCGGTGGGAGAGTGAAATGCCTGCTGTGCAGGAAACAATCGATCAGGTTCGCCTGATCGACGTCGATCAATATAAGTACGGCTTCGAGACCGATGTCGAAATGGAGAAGGCTCCCAAGGGGCTCTCCGAAGAGGTCATCCGCTTCATCTCGGCCAAGAAGGGCGAGCCCGAATGGATGCTCGCGTGGCGGTTTGACGCCTACAAGCGCTGGCAGACCATGAAGGAGCCCAACTGGGCGCGCGTGTCGTACGACAAGATCGACTACAACGACATGTATTATTACGCGGGGCCGAAGAACTTCCCGTCGCCGAAATCCCTCGACGAGGTCGATCCGGAAATTCTCAAGACCTACGAGAAGCTCGGCATCCCTCTGCGCGAGCAGGAAATCCTGGCAGGCGTCGAGCCCAAGAGCCGGGTCGCGGTCGATGCCGTGTTCGATTCCGTCTCGGTCGCCACGACCTTCAAGGCCGAGCTGGCGAAAGCCGGCGTGATCTTCATGCCGATTTCCGAGGCGATCCGTGAATATCCGGACCTCGTGCGGCAATATCTCGGCACCGTCGTGCCGGTGACCGACAATTTCTTCGCCACCCTCAACTCCGCCGTCTTCACCGACGGGTCGTTCGTCTACATTCCGCCGGGCGTGCGCTGCCCGATGGAGCTGTCGACCTACTTCCGCATCAACGAGAAGAATACCGGCCAGTTCGAGCGCACGCTCATCATCGCCGACAAGGGCTCGTACGTGTCGTATCTCGAGGGCTGCACGGCTCCCATGCGCGACGAGAACCAGCTTCATGCGGCCGTGGTCGAGCTGATCGCCCTCGACGATGCGGAGATCAAATATTCGACCGTGCAGAACTGGTATCCGGGCGACTCGGAAGGCCGGGGCGGCATCTACAATTTCGTGACCAAGCGCGGCGATTGCCGTGGCAAGAACTCGATCATTACCTGGACGCAGGTCGAGACCGGTTCTGCGATCACGTGGAAATATCCGTCCTGCATCCTGCGGGGCGACGGTTCGCGCGGCGAGTTCTATTCCATCGCGGTCTCGAACGGGATGCAGCAGGTCGATTCCGGCACCAAGATGATCCATCTCGGCAAGAACACGACGAGCCGGATCATTTCCAAAGGCATCGCCGCCGGGCGGTCGGAGAATACCTATCGGGGGCTCGTGTCGGCGCACCGCAAGGCGTCGAACGCGCGCAATTTCACCAATTGCGACTCGCTTCTCATCGGCAATCGCTGTGGCGCGCATACCGTGCCGTATATCGAGTTCGAAGAACGCGACCGCGGTGTTCGAGCACGAGGCTACCACCTCGAAAATCTCCGAAGATCAGATGTTCTACTGCCAGCAGCGTGGCCTCTCCGCCGAGGAGGCGACCGCGCTCATCGTCAACGGCTTCGTCAAGGACGTGCTTCAGCACCTGCCGATGGAGTTCGCGGTCGAGGCGCAAAAGCTCATCTCGATCTCGCTCGAAGGTTCGGTCGGTTAAACAACGCAGCCATCTCGCTCTTCGAGAAGCGCAGCGCGCTCTCAGGGCGAGCATGAAGGAATTCAACATGCTTCAGATCAACAACCTCGTCGTTCAGATCGAGGACAAGCGTATTCTCAATGGCCTCAACCTCACCGTGAACGACGGCGAGGTGGCGGCCATCATGGGCCCCAACGGTTCGGGCAAATCGACATTGTCCTACGTGATCGCCGGAAAGGCCGATTACGAAGTGCTCGACGGCGAGATCCTGCTCGACGGCCGGAACATCCTGGAGATGGGGCCGGACGAGCGCGCAGCGGCGGGCCTGTTTCTCGCCTTCCAGTATCCGCTGGAAATCCCGGGCGTCGCCTCGATGACGTTCCTCAAGGCCGCCATCAACGCGCAGCGCAAGGCGCGCGGCGAAGGTCGAGCTGACGACGCCCGATTTCATCAGGCGCGTCAATGCCGCCGCCACCAAGCTCGAAGTGCCGCAAAGAGATGCTCAAGCGCGGTCTCAATGTGGGCTTCTCGGGCGGTGAGAAGAAGCGCATGGAAATCCTCCAGATGGCGCTGCTCGAGCCGCGGTTCTGCATTCTGGACGAGACCGATTCCGGCCTCGATATCGACGCCCTCCGCATCGTGTCGGAAGGCGTCAACGCGCTCCGCTCGCCGGATCGCTCGTTCCTCGTCATCACGCATTACCAGCGCCTGCTGAACTACATCGTCCCCGACAGCGTGCACGTCATGTCGTCCGGCCGCATCGTGAAATCCGGCGGGAAGGATCTGGCGCTCGAACTCGAAGCCAACGGCTATGCCGATTACCGCGAAACCGAGGCCGCCTGACATGGCCCAGCTCACATTGATGAGAACGCCGAGCGAGACCGCCCTGGTCCAGGCGTTCGATGCCGCGAAGGCCAATCTGCCGGGGGACGTGGAATCGCGCGCGAAAGCGTTCGAGGTCTTCAACCGCAATGGCCTGCCGCATCGCCGGGTCGAGGAGTTCAAATACACCGACCTTCGCACCCTGATGCGGGAGATCGCGCCGTTCGCCGTCAAGCCGAGTGCCGCGGAAGCGGCTTCCGCCTTGGCGAAGGCGACCGCGTTCGAAGGCGTCGAAGCGCTCGACGTTCCGTTCGTGAACGGTCATTTCGTCCGTGAGGCGGTGCGGTTCGATACGCTTCCCGAGGGCGTCGAGATCGTGCCGCTGGCGGAAGCGCTCGCATCCGGGCACGAGTGGCTGGCCCGTCTCAGCCCGGTGGAATGGGCGAAGGACAATCCGGTCTACCAGCTCAACTCCTCGTTCATGGCCGACGGCGTGATGCTGCGCGTGGAAGGCAAGGTCGAGACGCCGATTCACCTGCGCTTCGTCACCGGCAGCGAAACCGCCGTCGCGACGGCGACGCGGATTCTGGTTCTGGTCGAGGACGGCGCATCCGTGACGCTGCTCGAGAGCCATGAAGGTCCGAACGGCGCGGCGCATCAGCCCAACGACGTGATCGAGCTCATCGCTGGGGACAGGACGAACGTCCATCACGTGCGGCTCAACCGCGAAGGCGACCAGACGCTTGCCCTGTCGACGCTCGCGCTGAAGCTCGGCGGCGACGCCGCTTTCAACGGCATCAACGTGGTGGCGGGCTCGTCCGTGTCGCGCCATCAGGTCTTTGCGATGCTCGACGGCGAGAATTCCAAAGCGCAGATCAACGGCGTCACCATGATCAAGGACGGCCAGCACGCGGATTCGACCTTGATCGTCGAACATGCGGCGCCGCATTGCGAGAGCCGCGAGTTGTTCAAGACCGTCATCGACGGCGAGGCGACGGGCGTGTTCCAGGGCAAGATCATCGTGCCCCACCACGCCCAGAAGACCGACGGCCGCATGATGTCGGCGGCGCTGCTCCTCTCCGAGGGCGGAACCATGAACAACAAGCCGGAACTCGAAATCTTCGCCGACGATGTGCAATGCGCCCACGGCGCGACCTGCGGCCAGCTCGACGACGATCTCCTGTTCTACCTGATGGCCCGGGGCCTGCCGCGCAAGGAAGCCGAAAGCCTCCTGGTCCAGGCGTTCCTGGGCGAGGCGGTGGAGTTCGTCGAGAACGAGACGGCGCGCGATGCGTTGATCGCGATCGTCGAGGATTGGTTGAAGGCGCGGGTTTAACGGACGTCATGCGCGGGCTCGACCGGCGTACCCACGTCTTATCGCGGCTGCGGCAACAAAGGCGGGTGGCCGCATCGAGTGTGGCCATGACGGCGCGAGTTTGGAGCACGATCATGAACGCACCCATCCTGCCACCCTACGACGTCGAGGCGATCCGGTCGCAATTTCCGATCCTCGCGCAGCAGGTCTATGGCAAGCCGCTGGTCTATCTCGACAACGCCGCCTCGGCCCAGAAGCCGCGCGCCGTCATCGACGCCATGTCGAACATCATGGAAACCGGCTATTCCAACGTCCATCGCGGCCTGCACTTCATGGCCAATGCGGCGACCGAATCCTTCGAGCGTGCGCGCGAGACCGTGCGCGCGTTTCTCAATGCGCGGATCGGTGGAGGAGATCATCTTCACCAAATCGGCCACCGAGGCCTACAACCTCGTGGCGGACAGCTTCGGCCGCATGGGGATCGGGGAGGGTGACGAGATCATCCTGTCGATCATGGAGCACCATTCCAACATCGTGCCGTGGCACTTCCTGCGGGAACGCAAGGGCGCGGTTATCAAATGGGCACCGGTGGACGACGACGGCAATTTTCTCCTCGACGAGTTCGAGAAGCTGATCACGCCCCGCACCAAGATCGTCGCCATCACCCACATGTCGAACGTGCTCGGCACCGTGACGCCCATCAAGGACATCATCCGCATCGCGCACGCGCACGACGTCCCCGTCCTGGTGGACGGAGCGCAGGGCGCCGTGCATCTCGACGTCGACGTGCGCGATCTCGACGCCGATTTCTACGTGTTCACCGGCCACAAGGTCTACGGCCCGACCGGCATCGGCGTTCTCTACGGCAAGAAGGATCTGCTCGCCCGGATGCCGCCTTATCAGGGCGGCGGCGAGATGATCCGCGAGGTGCGGACCGACTCCATCACCTATAACGATCCGCCGCACCGCTTCGAGGCCGGGACGCCCGCCATCATCGAGGCCGTGGGACTCGACGCTGCGCTCCGCTTCATGATGGAGCTCGGCCGCGACAACATTCGCGCCCACGAGGCGGCCTTGTCCGACTATGCCCACGAGCGGCTCGGCGCCATGAATTCCATTCGCATCTTCGGCCGCGCGAAGGGCAAGGGCGGCATCATCGCGTTCGAAATGGCGGGCGCGCACGCGCATGACGTGGCGACCATCATCGACCGGCAGGGCGTCGCCGTCCGCGCCGGTACCCATTGCGCCATGCCGCTCCTCGAACGATTCGGCGTGACGTCCACCTGCCGGGCCTCGTTTGGGCTCTACAACACAAGGGCGGAAGTCGATAAACTGGCGGATGCCCTGCAGAAGGCCGAGGCCTTGTTCTCGTGAGGATAGACCGTTGAACGACCACGCACCCACCGAGACGGCGCCCAACGCGCCTCAGGTTTCCCCGAGCCCGGGTCTTCCCCCCGAGGAACTCGACCGCATGACCGACGACATCATCGCGGCCCTGAAGACCGTCTACGACCCGGAGATCCCCTCCGACATCTACGAACTCGGCCTGATCTACCGGGTCGACATCGACGACGATCGGAATGTCGCCATCGACATGACGCTCACCGCCCCCGGCTGCCCCGTCGCCGGCGAGATGCCGGGGTGGGTGGAAAACGCCGTCGCCACCGTGCCGGGCGTCCAGAGTGTCACGGTCGCCATGGTGTTCGATCCGCCCTGGGATCAGAGCCGGATGTCCGACGAGGCCCGCGTCGCCCTCGACATGTGGTAGCGGCATCTCGACGTTTGGGCGCCGACATCCTATCTTGAGGATCAATCCCTCGTTCTGCCCGGGCCTTGAACCCGGCTGTCAGGAGAGAACAATGGCACTACCCGGCTTCAAGGTCGTGACCTTGACCGACGCGGCGGCAAACCGCGTCAAGGACATCATTTCGAAGGCCGACCGGCCGATTGTCGGCGTGCGCGTCGGCGTCAAGAACGGCGGTTGCGCGGGCATGTCCTACACGATGGAATATGCGGAAGCGGCCGGTCCGCTCGACGAACTCGTCGAGGACAAGGGCGTGACCCTGCTGGTCGACCCGAAGGCGGTGCTGTTCCTGCTCGGAACGGAGATGGATTTCGAGACCACCAAGCTTGCGTCCCAATTCGTGTTCCGAAACCCCAATCAGACATCCGCCTGCGGCTGCGGCGAATCCGTCGCCATCACGCCCGCCGTACCGGAAATGCTTCAGCCCGCGCACTAGGGATGGACGAAGAGGCCATCCGGGACATTTTTCGCGAGGCAGGCGCGATCCGCCTTCGCCGGATGTTCGGGGGCCTGGGAATTTACCGTGACGATCTGATGTTCGCGCTGGAATCAGGCGGCGAGCTCTATCTGAAGGTGGATGACGCGACCGTCGAGCTTTTCCGAAACCTCGGCTCCGGGCCGTTCACCTATATGGGCCGGAACGGCAAGACGATGACGATGAGCTATTGGCGGTTGCCCGAAAGCGCGCTGGATGACCCGGACGAGGCCGCCCGCCTCGCCGACCTGGCGATCGCCGCGGCTTATCGCGCCAAAGCCGGGAAACCCGACGCGAAAACCAAAATGCGACGCTAGGCGCTTGGTTTCGCGCCTAGTCCGATTCGGGTTCGGGCTTCGTCTTTTTCGGCGCGACGGCCCGCATGAGGAAGGCGGGGACATGCTCGCCCAAACCCAGAACCGGCGAGTCGTTATCCTGCTCGTGACGACGCGGACGATCGTCCGACGGGCGTCCCTGCGGGCGATCGCGGCCACGCGCCGGTCTCTCCGGGCTACGCTCCGCGGCGGCCGGACGAGGCTCGCGCGCACGCTCCGGAGACGGCGCCGGACGGTCCTCGCGGACCGCGACTTCCTCCTGCTCGCGCGGCTTGCGCGGTGCGCGGGCAGGGCGCTCGCTGCGCTCCTGACGAGGCGCCGGCAGATCCTCTGCGACCTCCGGCCGTTCGCTCACGGCCTCGCGGCTGCTGCCCCGGCGTCCACGCGGCCGGTCGCTGCCGCCCGTGCGAACACGGCGCTTGGACGGACGGTCGGAGGACGGCGCCGAAGGAGGACGTTCGGCAAGCGTCGGGCCCGCCCATTCGACCGATTGGCCGATCAGCTTTTCGATGGCGACCAGCGATTTCTCGTCGCCGGGTCCCACCAGCGTGAAGGCCGCGCCCGCGCGCCCGGCACGCCCGGTGCGGCCGATGCGGTGGACGTAATCTTCGGCGTGGTGGGGAATGTCGTAATTGAACACGTGGCTCACGGCCGGGATGTCGAGGCCGCGCGCCGCCACATCGCTCGCCACCAGCAGCGGCACGAGGCCGCTACGGAAATCGTCCAGGGCGGCGGTGCGCGAGCGCTGGTCCATGTCGCCGTGAAGGGCCGCGACGTTGAACCCATGCTTCAGCAGTGACTTGTGAAGCACCGCGACATCGCGCTTGCGGTTGCAGAACACGATGGCGTTCTGCAGGTCCGTTGCGCCGTTGATGAGATCCCGCAGGGTTTCGCGCTTCTCGAAATCCTCGCGGCCGGTGGCCACGAGCCGCTGCGTGATGGTGGCGGCGGTCGACGCGGCGCGGGCGACTTCCACCTTCACGGGAGTATGCAGGAAGGCATCGGCCAGGCGCTGGATCTCGGGCGGCATGGTGGCGGAGAAGAACAGCGTCTGGCGCGTGAACGGCACCATCTTCACGATGCGCTCGATGTCGGGGATGAACCCCATGTCGAGCATCCGGTCGGCTTCGTCGATGACGAGAAGCTCGACGCCGCTGAGAAGAAGCTTGCCGCGCTCGATGTGGTCGAGGAGCCGGCCCGGCGTCGCGATGAGCACGTCGACACCGCGGGCGATCTTGGCATCCTGGTCGCCGAACGACACGCCGCCGATGAGCAGCGCCACGTTGAGCTTGTGGTTGATGCCGTACTTGTCGAAATTCTCCTGCACCTGCGCTGCGAGTTCGCGCGTCGGTTCGAGGATCAGGGTTCGCGGCATTCGCGCCCGCGCCCGCCCGCTTTCGAGCTTGGTCAGCATCGGCAGCACGAAGGCGGCGGTCTTGCCGGTTCCGGTCTGGGCGATGCCGAGGACGTCGCGGCGCGCCAGCACATGCGGAATGGCCTGCGCCTGGATGGGCGTTGGCTCCGTATAGCCTGAGGCCGTGACAGCCTGGAGAACTTTCTCGCTGAGTCCGAGGTCGGCGAAAGACATGAGAAGTATAACCGTTTGGGGTCTGGAGGCGCTGTCGGTCCCGACCGCAAGAAGGCGGCAACAAACCGGCGCAAAACGAGTTCTACCTGAGGTATCCGCCCAGGCAAAGGTGTGGCCGGACCATAGGACAAGCTAGTCGCTTGTCAATCCAAGGAAATTCACCTGATGACGACGACCCTGCTTCTGATTCCCGGTCTCGGCAATACCGGGAGGCTTTTCGAACATCAGATTGCGACCTTCTCGCCCCTGATGAATGTCATGGTGGCCGATCACACCCAGGACGATTCAATGGCAGGCATCGCCCGGCGGGCGCTAGCAACCGCGCCCGAGCGCTTCTCGCTCGCGGGCCTCTCCATGGGGGGCTACGCCGCCATGGAAATCATGCGCCAGGCGCCGGAACGTGTGGAGCGGCTGGCGCTGCTCGATACCAGTGCCCGGCCGGATACCGATGAGGCGAAGGAAGACCGCAAGCGGCTCATCGGCCTCGCGGAATCGGAGCGATGGGATGAGATTCTCTCCGGTCTGTGGCCCAAGCTCGTCCACCCCAGACGCCAGGACGACGAGGCGTTGAGAAAGGTCGTGGCCGACATGCTGCGCGAGACGGGCGCCGCGGGCTATGTCCGCCAGCAGCGTGCCATCATGGCTCGCCCCGATTCGCGCGACCTTCTTCCGGGGATCGAAATTCCGACGTTGATCGTCGTCGGCGACGGCGATTCGATCACCCCGCCGGAGATCGCGCGGGAAATGGCCGAGATGGTGGAATGGGCGTCCCTCATCGTGGTGCGGGGCGCCGGCCACCTTTCCAGCCTTGAAGAACCGGAGCAGGTGACGGCCGCGATGCGCCTGTGGCTCGAGAAGCCGCAAGGGTGAGAAGCCGTCGCAAAATGCCACGTTGTTGCAGATAAGTGACAGTATATTACGTTGCGATGGGGTAACAGCAGGGCTGGACTTCTCGCAACAGGACTTGATTGCAATGAAAAAAATTCTTCTCTCCACCGTCGCGCTCATCGGCCTGACCGTCACCGCCGCCGCTGCTGACCTGCCGTCGCGCAAGGCTCCCGCCATGATGGCTCCGGTCCCGGTCTTCACCTGGACGGGCTTCTACATCGGCGTGAACGCCGGCTATGGCTGGGGCAACGACGACAACCGCGGCTTCGACGTGGTGAACCGTGGCAATGACGACGGCGGCTTCGTCGGCGGCGCGCAGCTCGGCTACAACTACCAGATGGGCATGTTCGTGCTCGGTGCCGAAACCGATCTGCAATACGCCGATCTGGGCGGCAACTTCACGGTCAACGGCGTTCGCTACGGTTCCGACAACGAATGGTTCGGCACCACCCGCGTTCGCGCCGGTATCGCCGTCGACCGGTTCATGGTCTACGCCACCGGCGGTGTGGCTTATGGCGACTCGAACTTCGGCTGGACGGCCGGCGGCGGCGTGGAATACGCCTTCACCGACAACCTGACCGCCAAGGTCGAAGGTCTCTACGTCAATCTCGACGGCGACAACCGCGATTACCTCAACGTTGCTTTCGGCAACGGCAACACCGAGTTCGGCGTTGTGCGCGCCGGCCTGAACTACAAGTTCAGCAGCTACTAAGACATCTCGCTTCGGCGACGAGGGGCCCGGCGGAAACGCCGGGCCTTTTTGCGTTGGGACGGACGTTCCCGGGAGCTTCGTCGCCCGTGGGCATAAAAAAACCGGAGCCGCGAGGGCTCCGGTGAAGAGAGCTGCGGGTTCGCAGCCGGGAGAAAGGAAATCCCGCTCAGCAGGAATAGTACATGGTGAACTCGACCGGATGCGGCGTCATCTCGAAGCGCGCCACTTCGGTCATCTTGAGCTCGATGAAGCTGTCGATGAAGTCGTCGCTGAAGACGCCGCCGGCCTTGAGGAAGGCGCGGTCCTTGTCGAGGCTTGCGAGCGCTTCCCGCAGCGAGCCGCAGACGGTCGGGATCTTCTTCAACTCGCGCGGAGGCAGGTCGTAGAGGTCCTTGTCCATGGCCGCGCCGGGATCGATCTTGTTCACGATGCCGTCGAGACCCGCCATCAGAAGGGCCGCAAAGCAGAGATAGGGGTTCGCGGTCGGATCGGGGAAGCGCACTTCCACGCGCTTGGCCTTCGGCGAGGTGGTCCACGGAATGCGGCAGGATGCCGACCGGTTGCGGGCCGAATAGGCCAGCAGCACCGGCGCCTCATAGCCCGGGACGAGACGCTTGTAGGAGTTCGTCGACGGGTTGGTGAAGGCGTTCAGCGCCTTGGCGTGCTTGATGATGCCGCCGATATACCAAAGGCATTCCTGGCTCAGGTCCGCGTATTTGTTGCCCGCGAAGACCGGCTTGCCATCCTTCCAGATCGACTGGTGGACGTGCATGCCCGAGCCGTTGTCGCCATAGACCGGCTTCGGCATGAAGGTGGCGGTCTTGCCGTAGGACTGGGCGACGTTGTGGATGCAGTATTTGTAGATCTGCATCTGGTCGCCCATGTGGGTCAGGGTGTCGAACTTCACGCCGAGTTCGTGCTGCGCGGAGGCGACCTCGTGATGGTGCTTCTCGACCTTCACGCCCATCGCCGCCATGGCGGCGAGCATTTCGCCGCGCATGTCCTGGGCCGAATCGAGCGGCGGGACGGGGAAATAGCCGCCCTTCATGGGGATGCGGTGGCCGAGGTTTCCGCCTTCGTAATCCCTGTCGCCGTTCGTCGGCAGCTCGGACGAATCGAGCTTGAAACCGGTGTTGTAGGGGTCCGACATGAACTTCACGTCGTCGAAGACGAAGAACTCGGCTTCGGGGCCGACATAGACGGTGTCGCCGATGCCGGTCGACTTCATATACGCTTCGGCCTTCTTGGAGATGCCGCGCGGGTCGCGGTTATAGGGCTCGCCGGTCGCCGGATCGAGAATGTCGCAGACGATCGAAAGGGTCGAGGCGGAGAAGAAGGGGTCGAATTGCGCCGTGGTCGGATCGGGCATGAGGGTCATGTCGGATTCGTTGATCGCCTTCCAGCCGGCGATCGAAGATCCGTCGAACATCACGCCGTCGGCGAACGCTTCCTCGTCGACGATCGAGACGTCGAAGGTCACGTGCTGCCACTTGCCGCGCGGGTCGGTAAAACGGAAATCGACATACTTGATGTCGTTGTCCTTGATCGCCTTCAGCACATCCTTGGCGGTCTGCATGATCGTGTAGTCCCTTCTGCCCTAGAGAATTACCCGGCTGAAAGCCGTGGTTGAAGAAAGCGAGTCAGATCGCGTCGGATCCTGTCTCGCCGGTTCGGATTCGGACGGCCTCTTCGACCGTCGAAACGAAAATCTTGCCGTCGCCGATGCGGCCGGTCTGCGCCGCCTTGCGGATCGCCTCGATGGCGGCCTCGACGAGATCGTCGGCGAGAACGATTTCGAGTTTCACCTTCGGCAGGAAATCGACCACGTATTCGGCACCCCGATACAATTCGGTGTGGCCCTTCTGGCGGCCGAAGCCCTTGGCTTCGATCACCGTGATGCCCTGGAGGCCCACTTCCTGGAGCGCTTCTTTGACTTCATCGAGCTTGAAGGGCTTGATGATGGCTTCGATCTTTTTCATCCGATAACCGCTCTCATTCGAGGATTTGCCGCTTTTAGCACCAGAAAACGTGGGCTTCCACGGAGTCATGTTCGCGAAACGGCAAGTTTTGCCGTCTTGCGAGGCATGTTGTGGCTAAAGTTTGTGCACTTGCAAATTTTGAGGTCTCGACGGTGCATTTCAGCGCAAGAGTGATCCGATGATCCAGCCCGAACTGCTTTTGACGCCCTCGGAGATGAAGAAGGCGGATTTGTCGGCGGTGCGCTCGGGCACGCCAAGCGTCGTCCTCATGCGCAATGCCGGAGTAGCGGTCGCGGCCACCGCACGGGAGATGGCGGCGAGGGGATCCCGCATCGTGGTCCTCGCCGGACCGGGCCAGAACGGCGGCGACGGCATCGTCGCGGCGACACTCCTGCTCGAGGAAGGCTATGCGGTGTCCCTGTTCCTGCTGGGCCGGCGCGAAGCCCTCTACGGCGACGCCGCGATCGTCGCAAAGGACTGGCCGCATTCGATGGCGCCGCTCGAAAATGCCGACCTGTCACAGGCGGATCTGGTCATCGACGCGTTGTTCGGCGGAGGGCTGTCGCGCGACCTCGAGGGGGCGGCCAAAGCCGCGATCGAAAAGACCAACATGACCGGAAAGCCCGTTCTGGCCGTGGACCTGCCGTCCGGGATCGATGGGGAGACCGGAGCGGTGAGGGGCATCGCCATCAGGGCGACCCGCACCGTGACATTCGCGGCGCGAAAGCCGGGCCACTTGTTGATACCCGGTCGCGCCTTCGCGGGCGATGTGATTCTCGCCGAGATCGGAGTGGGCCCGGACGATCTGCGGTCATCTGGCGCCCGCCTCCACCTGAATGGCCCCGCTCTGTGGAATGCGGCGTTACCCCGGCCTTCGCTCGATTCGCACAAATATGACCGCGGCCATGTGCTGGTGGCATCCGGTGGCGCGACGCGGACGGGCGCTGCCCGGCTGGCGGCGCGGGCCGCGCTCCGGATCGGCGCGGGGGTCGTCACGATAGCGTCCCCGCCTGAGGCGCTGGGCGTCAACGCGGCCAACCTCACCGCGATCATGCTGCGAGGCTGCGAGGGCGCCGAAGGGCTGCATGCGATTCTCGCGGACGAGAGATTGAACGCGCTGGTCGTTGGTCCGGCCCTGGGAGTGAGCCCGGTGACCCGCGCCATGGTGGCGGTCGCGGCCCAGGCGCGGCGGCGTCTGGTTCTCGATGCGGACGCGCTGACGTCCTTCGAGGGGCTGGCGTCGGAGTTGCACCAGGGCTTTCGATCGGCCCCGACGGTCATCACGCCCCATGACGGCGAATTCAAACGCTTGTTCAAAGGCCACCCGGATATCCTTGATCCGCCGTCGAAAATCGAACGCGCGCGACGGGCCGCCGCCTATCTGGGGGCGGTGACGGTGCTGAAAGGCGCCGACACGGTGATCGCCGCGCCGGACGGCCGGGCCGCCCTCAGCGGCAACGGCACGCCATACCTCGGTACCGCGGGGTCCGGCGATGTCCTGTGCGGGATCATCGCCGGGCTGATGGCGCAGCATCTGCCGGCCTTCGAGGCCGCGGCCGCCGGCGTGTGGATCCACGCGGAGGCGGGCTCCGCCTTCGGGCCGGGGCTGATCTCGGAGGATCTCCCGGAACTGATTCCCCATATTCTTCAGAGGCTTCTCAAGTAACCTCAATCCAGGTCCACAAGCCCGCATCGAAGCGTTCCGCGACGGTCGAAGCCAGCAGCCACTTGCCGGGATTGTCAGCCACGAAGGCGATCCGGGCGGTCCGACGCTCCGGCACCTGCAAGGTGTCGAGGAAATACGGCTCCCAACCGTCGTCGAGCCCATGGAGCAGCCGAAAGGCATGGCCGTGGAGATGCATCGGCTGGACCATGTCGGTCTGGTTATTGAGCGCGAGAACCACGGGTGTGCCACGCTTTACCTTGAGGATTGGCGCTCCGGCATCGCCCGGCATTCCATTGATGGTCCAGGGGGCGTTCGCTCCCCCGGCGCCGGCCTTGATGATCAGGTCCTTGCGGCTTGCGTTCTGAAGCTTGATCGTCTCGGGAAGCTTCTTGTTGGGCGGGATCGGCCGGATCGCGTCGCGCGCAGGGGCCTTTTCCCCCGCTGCCACCAGTTCCACCAGAGGTATGCCGTCCCCGATCGCGGCAGTCACGGCACCGGTAGCGCCGGCTTCGTCCGGCAGGTCGAGAATGACGTCGTAGCGGGTGCCCGGCGCAAAGGGCAGGGAGGAGCGCAGGGGCTCGAAGGTGTCCGTGGGTTGGCTGTCGATCGCCGCCACGTAGGGTTTGAGCCCGTCGAAGCGCAGGCGCATGATCCGGGCATTGGAGGCATTGGCCAATCGCAGGCGGATGCGGCTTCCCGGTCTCGCCTCGATCCTCAATGGAGCCGCCTTTCCGTTGACGCTGAGCCAGTTGCCGAGCCGGCCGGCGGGTTCCGGCGCGAAGGGCGAGAGGGAGCCGTCGTCCTCCAGCCGCCAATCGTCGATGAGGATCGCCTCGTCGCGATCCACCGCCGGCGGCTCCTTTTCCTCCACGATCAGGAGCCCCGACAGACCGCGTTCCAGCGGCTCCGCGCTGCCGCCTGTCAGGCACGGACGGATGAGATAGGTGCCGGCATCAGGTGGGGTGAGGCGATATTCGAACCGGCCACCCGGCAGGGTTGGTGCCTGGGTCAAGCCGCCGACGCCGTCCATGGCGTTGGGTCCACGGACCCCGTGAAAGTGCAGGGACAGCGGCAGAGACGTGTCGTTTTTCACGGCGAGCCGCAGTTCGGACCCGTGCTTGATCCGCAGGGCGGGCGCCAGCGTGCCGTCGAGGGCCCAGACATCGGCATCCTTGCTGTCGCCGGCGCGGAGGCGCCGGGGTGATGGCCCGGCGGTCAGCTCGCGGGCGAGGCCTTGTCCCTTGGGGTCACCGGGCGCGGATTGCGCCCGGGCCCGAAAGGTGAGGCCCGCCAGGGCGGTCGCGATGCCGGCAGTCGCGGCGCGTCGGGTGATCATGAGGGCGGCCCTTCAGGCGTGAGCAAATCGTTGTCCCGGCCTACATCCTGGAAGGGCAGCGGCCAAGTGCCGCCGCGCTCTGGCAAGCCGGCTCGGCGGCCTTGATATCGTGGCGTAACGACACGAAGTTTTTTGATGCACCCGTTGAAGAGCGTGGTATAGAGCGCCCGTCCCGGACGAGGGGCGCGTGTCGCGCCGCCTCCCGCGCGGGCGTGGCGGAATTGGTAGACGCACTGGTTTTAGGTACCAGCGGCGAAAGTCGTGGGGGTTCGAGTCCCTCCGCCCGCACCAATCCCGTCAGGGTTGGTTTCCGGATGGGCCCGCCGGCCCGGTCGTGTGCAGCGTGCTGCGGCGATCGCGGCCCGGGTCGCAGATTTTTTCGAGAATGAAGGCGGTTAGAACCATGCAGGTGACGGAAACTCTGTCCCAAGGCTTGAAGCGGGAATTCAAGGTCGTGCTCCCGGCAACGGAGTTGGAGAAGCGGCTCAACGACGAGCTGGCGACTCTCAAGGACCGGGTGAAGATCAACGGGTTCCGCCCCGGCAAGGTGCCGGTCGGGCACCTGCGTCGGGTTTATGGCCGCTCGGTCATGGGCGACGTCGTGCAGAACGCCGTCAACGAGGCCAACCGCAAGATCGTCGAGGACAACAGCCTGAAGCTCGCCTTCGAGCCGCAGGTCCAGTTCCCCGAGGACAAGGACGAGATCGAGAAGGCCATGGACGCCAAGGGCGATCTGGCCTTCACCGTCGCGCTCGAAGTGCTGCCGGTGTTCGATCTGGTGGATCTCAAGGACGTGTCGGTGAAGAAGCCGGTCGTCGAGGTGGCCGAGACCGAAGTGACCGAATCGCTTGAGCGCATGGCCAAGCAGAACCGCGCTTTCGAGCCCAAGAAGGGCAAGGCCGCTGACGGCGACCGCGTCGTGGTCGATTTCGTCGGACGCATCGACGGCACCGAATTCGAAGGCGGAAACGGCCAGGACATCCGGGTCGAGCTCGGTTCGAACACCTTCATCCCGGGCTTCGAGGACCAGCTCGTCGGCGTCAAGGCCGGCGACACCAAGCTGGTGAAGGTCTCGTTCCCCGAGAACTATCTGGCGCCGCATCTCGCCGGCAAGGCCGCCGAGTTCGACGTGACCGTCAAGGAAGTCGAGGCGCCGGGCGAACTGGTGATCGACGACGAGCTCGCCAAGGGCTTCGGCATGGAATCGCTGGACAAGCTGAAGGACGCCATCCGTGGCGCCGTGCAGCGCGATTTCGACACCCAGTCGCGCCGCAAGGTGAAGAAGGAGCTGCTCGACGCCCTCGACGCCAAGTACGATTTCGAGCTTCCCCCGAGCCTGGTCGAACAGGAATTCGCGGCGGTCTGGGCCCAGGTCGAAGGCGACATGAAGTCCAACAACCGCACTTTCGCGGACGAGGACACCACCGAGGAAGAAGCGCGGGCCGATTATCGTCGGATCGCAGAGCGTCGTGTACGGCTCGGGTTGGTCCTTGCGCAGATCGGTGAGAAGTCCGATATCAAGATTTCCGACGACGAGGTCACGCAGGCTCTCGTCGAGCGGGTCCGCCAGTATCCGGGTCAGGAAAAGCAGGTGTGGGACTTCTACCGGAAGAACCCGCAGGCCCTTGCCGAGATCCGGGCACCCCTGTTCGAGGAAAAGGTGGTCGACCAGATCCTCACGCAGGTGAAGGTGGTCGACGAGACCGTGACCAAGGAAGCCCTGTTCAGCGACGAGGACGGCGAGGAGGAAGGCTCCAAACCGGCTTCGAAGGCGAAGGGCAAGGGCGGAAAGAAAGCCAGCAAGAGCGAGTAGCGCTATCCCGGCGTCTCGCGCTTGCATCATTTTGACGGCCGCGCATTTTGCGCGGTCGACTTTGGAGCAGTGAGACGATGAGAGACCCGGTCGCCCTCTACGCAAACACGCTTGTGCCCATGGTGGTCGAGCAGTCGAACCGCGGCGAACGCGCGTTCGACATCTATTCGCGCCTCCTGCGGGAGCGGATTATCTTCCTCACCGGGCCGGTTGAAGATTACACGGCCTCGCTGATCGTGGCGCAGCTCCTGTTCCTCGAGGCCGACAACCCCAAGAAGGAAATCTCCTTCTACATCAACTCCCCGGGCGGGGTGGTGACGTCGGGCCTGTCGATCTACGACACGATGCAGTTCATCCGCTGCCCGGTTTCCACCCTCTGCGTCGGGCAGGCCGCCTCGATGGGCTCCCTGCTTCTCTGCGCCGGTGAGGCCGGACAGCGGTTTGCCCTGTCCAACGCGCGAATCATGGTCCACCAGCCCTCCGGCGGCTATCAGGGCCAGGTCACCGACATCATGATTCACGCTCGCGAGAGCGAAGCCCTGAAGCGCCGGCTCAATGAAATCTACGTGAAGCATACCGGGCGCGACATCGCGGCGGTCGAGCAGGCGCTCGAGCGCGACAACTTCATGACGGCCGAGGCGGCGCAGGAATTCGGTATTATCGATCAGGTCCTTAGCAAGCGCCCCGAGACTGCGGCCCCGCAGCTCTGACCGGACAAAAGCTGGGGACAATAAGCTCAGCGGTGCGTCTTTTTGGCGTGCTCCTCCGTTCCTATTGATCGCGCTTCCTTTGCGTGTTTGCATGAGAAGCGTGAAACAAGGGATTTGAGAGCCTGTTATTTTGGCGTCGGAACCTTTCATTAGTTCCGACGCGCCTAAACTTAGAGGGGGTGGGGAAGGCGCGTGCCGGACCTACTCCGGTTGGAGATATGATAATGACCAAAGCTGGCGGCGGCGACTCCAAGAGCACGCTCTACTGCTCCTTTTGCGGCAAGAGCCAGCACGAGGTTCGTAAACTGATCGCCGGCCCGACGGTTTTCATCTGCGATGAGTGCGTCGAGCTGTGCATGGACATCATCCGGGAGGAGTCGAAATCCTCCCTCGTGAAATCGCGCGATGGTGTGCCGACCCCGAAGGAGATCAGCCACGTTCTCGACGATTACGTGATCGGCCAGGAGCACGCCAAGAAGGTGCTGTCGGTCGCCGTTCACAACCATTACAAGCGCCTGGCCCACGCGACCAAGCACAACGACGTCGAACTGGCGAAGTCCAACATCCTGCTCATCGGCCCGACCGGCTCGGGCAAGACCCTGCTCGCCCAGACCCTGGCGCGGATCCTCGACGTGCCGTTCACCATGGCGGATGCGACGACCCTGACCGAGGCGGGCTATGTGGGCGAGGACGTCGAGAACATCATCCTCAAGCTGCTCCAGGCTTCCGACTACAATGTCGAGCGGGCGCAGCGCGGCATCGTCTATATCGACGAAATCGACAAGATCTCCCGCAAGTCGGACAATCCCTCGATCACCCGCGACGTTTCGGGCGAGGGCGTCCAGCAGGCCCTCTTGAAGATCATGGAAGGCACGGTCGCGTCGGTGCCGCCGCAAGGCGGGCGCAAGCACCCCCAGCAGGAATTCCTGCAGGTCGACACCACCAACATCCTCTTCATCTGCGGCGGCGCGTTCTCCGGGCTGGAGCGGATCATCTCGAGCCGCGGCAAGGGCACGTCCATCGGCTTCGGAGCGTCGGTCGAGGCGCCGGACGATCGCCGCACGGGCGAGATCTTCCGGGCCGTCGAGCCGGAAGACTTGCTGAAGTTCGGCCTGATTCCGGAATTCGTCGGCCGCCTGCCGGTTCTGGCGACCCTCGAGGATCTCGATGAGGACGCCCTCAAGAAGATCCTGCAGGAGCCCAAGAACGCCCTGGTGAAGCAGTATCAGCGCCTGTTCGAGATGGAGAACGTCAACCTGACGTTCCAGGACGAAGCCCTGTCGATGATCGCCCGCAAGGCCATCGAGCGCAAAACCGGCGCCCGCGGATTGCGGTCCATCATGGAAGGGATCCTGCTGGAGACCATGTACGACCTGCCGGGTCTCGATTCGGTCGAACAGGTCGTCATCGGTCCCGAGGTCATCGAGGGCAAGGCAAAGCCGCTCTTCATTCATGGCGATCGCGGCGAGCAGGCTGCGAGCGCCAGCGCATAGGTGCGTTGCTTTTTTTGAGGTGGCGGCGGGGGTATCACGGTTCTTGAAACATTGTGCCGCCCGCTCCACATTTGTGATTGCACGGTCGCTGCCAGCTCATGGGGAGGGGTGGCGCCGAGTACCGGAAGCAGCGAATAAAAACAGCTTGAGCGTTCCGGTTATCCGTCCTCAGGCGCGCTCATGTGAGGCGCCTCGCGGACGCTGTCGAAAGGATGTCGTTTCATGACACAAGCAAAGCCACGTCAGCCCGTCGTCCCGGGCTCGACCGGAACCTACGCGGTTCTGCCTCTGCGCGACATCGTCGTCTTCCCGCATATGATCGTGCCGCTCTTCGTCGGCCGCGAGAAGTCGATCCGCGCGCTCGAGGAAGTGGTCAAGGGGGACCGTCACATTCTTCTGGCCACCCAGATCGATGCGACGGATGACGATCCGGCCACCGATGCGATCTACAAGGTCGGAACGCTCGCCAGCGTGCTGCAGCTCCTCAAACTCCCGGACGGCACCGTGAAGGTGCTGGTCGAGGGCCAGAGCCGCGCGCAGGTGAAGAATTACACCCGGACCGATGAATATTACGAGGCGGAAGCCGAAGCGCTTCCCGACGCCCTCGGCGACCAGATCGAGGCCGAGGCTCTCGCCCGCTCGGTCGTCTCCGAGTTCGAAAACTACGTGAAGCTCAACAAGAAGGTCTCGCCCGAGGTTGTGTCCGCCGTGACCCAGCTCGACGAGCCGGCCAAGCTCGCGGACACCATCGCGTCGCATCTCGCCATCAAGATCGCCGACAAGCAGGCGATCCTCGAAATCCCGACGGTCGCTGCCCGTCTCGAGAAGGTTCTCGGCCTCATGGAGAGCGAAATCTCCGTGCTGCAGGTCGAGAAGCGGATCCGGACCCGCGTCAAGCGGCAGATGGAGAAGACGCAGCGCGAATATTATCTCAACGAGCAGATGAAGGCGATCCAGAAGGAGCTCGGCGACGACGAGGGTCGCGACGAGTTGGCCGAGCTCGAGGATAAGATCGAGAAGACCAAGCTCACGAAGGAGGCCCGCGACAAGGCCCTGAACGAGCTGAAGAAGCTGCGGCAGATGTCGCCCATGTCGGCGGAAGCCACCGTGGTGCGCAACTATCTCGACTGGATCCTGAGCATCCCGTGGAACAAGCGTTCCAAGATGAAGAAGGACCTGGGCGCGGCTCAGCACCTGCTCGATTCCGATCATTACGGTCTCGACAAGGTGAAGGAGCGCATCGTCGAGTATCTCGCCGTGCAGCAGCGCGCCAATAAGCTGACCGGCCCGATCCTCTGCCTCGTCGGACCTCCCGGCGTGGGCAAGACGTCGCTCGGCAAGTCGATCGCCAAAGCGACGGGTCGCGAGTTCATCCGCATTTCGCTCGGCGGCGTGCGTGACGAATCCGAGATCCGCGGTCACCGGCGGACCTATATCGGCTCGATGCCCGGCAAGATCATCCAGTCTATGCGCAAGGCCAAGACGTCCAACCCGCTCATCCTGCTCGACGAGATCGACAAGATGGGCATGGACTTCCGCGGCGATCCGTCGGCGGCGTTGCTCGAGGTTCTCGACCCTGAGCAGAACAAGGCGTTCAACGACCATTACCTGGAGGTCGATTACGACCTGTCCAACGTGATGTTCATCACGACCGCCAACACGCTGAACATCCCGGCGCCGCTTCTCGACCGTATGGAGGTCATCCGCATCGCGGGTTACACCGAGGAAGAGAAGGCCGAGATTGCCCGCACGCACCTCATCCCGTCGGCCACCCGGAAGCACGGCCTCGCGCCGTCCGAATGGTCGATCGACGACGAGGGGCTGCTCATGCTCATCCGGCGCTACACCCGAGAAGCGGGCGTGCGTAACCTCGAGCGTGAGATCGCGAACCTGAACCGCAAAGCCGTCAAGGAGATCCTTATCTCCAAGGTCAAGACGGTGGCGGTGACGGCGCAGAACCTGCCCGATTATCTCGGTCCGCCGCGCTATCGCTACGGCGAGGTCGAGACGGAGGACATGGTCGGCGCGGTGACGGGCCTGGCCTGGACGGAAGTCGGCGGCGAACTCCTGACCATCGAAGGCATCATGATGCCGGGCAAGGGCAAGATGACCGTCACCGGCAACCTGCGGGACGTCATGAAGGAATCGATCTCCGCGGCGGCCTCCTATGTCCGGTCGCGCGCTCTCGATTTCGGCGTCGAGCCGCCGATGTTCGATCGTCGTGACATCCACGTGCACGTGCCGGAAGGCGCGACGCCCAAGGATGGGCCTTCGGCGGGTATCGCCATGGGTACGGCCATCGTCTCCGTCATCACGGGCATTCCGGTTCGTCGGGATATCGCGATGACCGGCGAGGTGACGCTTCGCGGACGGGTTCTGCCGATCGGCGGTCTGAAAGAGAAGCTCCTCGCTGCCCTCCGGGGTGGCATCAAGAAGGTGCTGATCCCCGAGGACAACGCCAAGGACCTGGTGGACATCCCCGCCAGCGTGAAGAACGGGCTCGAAATCGTGCCGGTCTCGCGCATGGATCAAGTCCTCCAGCATGCCCTGGTGCGGATGCCGACGCCCATCGAATGGGATGAGCCGCCGCCGCCCAAGACGCCGGCTCCCGCCGTGGCGGAGGAGGACCAGGCGGGCGTTATCGCCCACTAGTCCTGCCGTTACGGAAGTTTGCTTAAATCGGCCCCCGGATCACCGATCCGGGGGCCTTTTTTGCGCCTCGGTTAGGAAAAACCGCCGATTCCTCTCGCCACGGGGGTTGCGCGCCGAAGGGGATTGCGCCACACGAGGGTCCCTGAAACGTTGGCACATTTGTTACGATGCCCACGTGATCACTGGAGGATATCAGGATGAATAAAGGCGAGCTCGTTGCGGCTGTCGCTGACAAGGTCAATCTGTCTCGCGGCCAGGCCGGCGAGGCTATCGACGCCGCCATCGAGGTGATCACCGGCGCCCTGAAGAAGGGTGACGAGGTGAAGATCGTCGGCTTCGGGACCTTCGTCGTCACGAACCGCGCCGCCGGCGAAGCGCGTAACCCGCGCACCGGCGAAAAGGTCAAGGTTCCGGCCTCCAAGACCCCCAAGTTCCGCGCAGGTGCGGGTCTGAAGGATGCCGTCAACAACAAGTAATCGCGTTTTTCGCGAGCTTTTGACGAGAAGAAGGCTGACGACGCTTGCGTTGTCGGCCTTCTCTTTTTATGTGAAGCGCGAAGTTATGTGAAATGCCAAGCGTTTCCATGGCTCCAAACGCGGAGCATCCGGCCTTCTCGCCGGGCGGGCGCGGCACGGGCGGTTAGCTCAGTTGGTAGAGCATCTCGTTTACACCGAGAGGGTCGGCGGTTCGAGCCCGTCACCGCCCACCATTCCGCCAGGAGCGGCGACCGGCACGGATCGCGGCGGCAGGTCCGAAAGTGCCGACACAGCACCCTCCGCACGCGGTCCGTGAGTCTGCGCGCGAGTCCCCGTCGTTCGCGTTCGCCCTTCGGCCTGCCCGTGTCATTTCGCCTGCACGCGGGCTGAGAATTCGACCTCGGACGATGCCGGTTTTCACACAGGCGGCGCTGCCCGTTCGAGGGCCTTCGGGATGCCACAGCGGCCTGCCAGAAGGTTTTCGCGACCGAAACACACGGAACGCTTGACAGGGGTCGGAGGCCCCCTTACACCGCCCCCACACCGCTTCGGCGGTCACCCACGCGGGTGTAGCTCAGTTGGTTAGAGTGCCGGCCTGTCACGCCGGAGGTCGCGGGTTCGAGCCCCGTCACCCGCGCCATTTCATCCCCCAAAACATACAATTGGAATTGCTGCGCCGCGCGGGCGCGGGCGCTGTCAGCGCGCGGGTTTCCCCATTCGGCCGGGGCATTTTTCGTTCACCGACAATGGCCTCCTCGACCTTTTCGCCAAGCTCGGCGTTATACTCTCAGGTGTGATTTGCCTGAGGGCGGCATGTCGGTTGCCAAGTTTTTCACCCACGTTTCCAACGCGGTCGCCCATGCGGCGGGAAAGCCCGTGACCTTTGCGATCTGCGTGGGGATCATCGTGGCCTGGGCGTTCAGCGGCCCGATCTTCGGCTACAGCGACACCTGGCAGCTGATCATCAATACCGGCACAACGATCATCACGTTCCTGATGGTCTTCCTGATCCAGAACACCCAGAATCGTGACGGGGCCGCCATGCAGGCGAAGCTTGACGAGCTGATCCGTGCCAGCAACTCGCGCAACGTGTTCGTCGGGATCGAGCACCTGACGCAGGAGGAGCTCGACGCGATCCTCGCCGAGGCGGAAGCGCGGGCTAAAAGCGAAGGCGACCGGGAAACCGCCGACAAGCTCTCGCGAGCGCCGGGCCCGAAACCGCGAACGCCCGGCAAAAACCTAGTTTGGAAGGGTTCTGCCCCCGCGCTCCAAACACTTGTCAGGGCAGGGGAACTCGGCTAAGCCTCGCGCGCAATCCTTGGTTTGTCGCAGGGCCTACAAAACGGGCCCCCGCGGCTTAAATGCATGGCTTGTCGCAGGCTTTTCGCCTCGCTTCGTTTCTTAGGTGTCGTATGACGAATCTCCTCGCCGACTACCTGCCTCTCGTGATCTTCATCGGCGTCTCGCTCCTGATCGGAATGGCGCTGCTCGTGGCGCCCTTCATCGTCGCCTACAGCCGCCCCGACAGTGAGAAGCTTTCGGCCTACGAGTGCGGGTTCAATGCTTTCGACGATGCCCGCATGAAGTTCGACGTGCGGTTCTATCTGGTGGCCATCCTGTTCATCATCTTCGACCTCGAAGTCGCCTTCCTGTTCCCCTGGGCGATCGTGTTCGGCGGCCTCGGCTGGTTCGGCTTCGCCTCCATGATGATCTTCCTGGCCGTTCTGACGGTCGGCTTTGTGTACGAATGGAAGAAGGGCGCCCTCGAATGGGATTGATCGCTAATCCGCATACCGGCACCCTGATCGCCCCGGAACCCGTGGGCGCGGTCGATCCGGCAACCGGACAACCCATCGGCGCCGCCGATCCCTATTTCCTGTCCGTCAAGGACGAGCTCGCGGACAAGGGCTTCCTCGTCACCTCGACGGAGGACCTGGTGAATTGGGCGCGCACGGGCTCGCTCATGTGGATGACCTTCGGTCTTGCCTGCTGCGCCGTCGAGATGATGCAGATGTCGATGCCGCGTTATGACGTGGAGCGGTTCGGCTTCGCGCCGCGCGCATCCCCGCGCCAATCCGACGTGATGATCGTCGCCGGCACGCTCACCAACAAGATGGCGCCCGCGCTGCGCAAGGTCTACGACCAGATGCCGGAGCCGCGCTACGTGATCTCCATGGGATCCTGCGCCAATGGCGGCGGCTATTACCATTATTCCTATTCGGTGGTGCGCGGCTGCGACCGCATCGTGCCCGTCGACATTTACGTTCCCGGCTGCCCGCCAACGGCCGAGGCGCTGCTCTACGGTGTTCTCCTTCTTCAGAAGAAGATTCGCCGCACCGGCACCATCGAGCGTTGAGCGAGGACCAGGGCATGTCTGCTGAACTCCAGGCTCTTGCCGATCACGTCGCCTCGTCGCTTGGCGACGCCGTCACCGCGAGCGCGATCGCCTATGACGAGCTGACGGTCGTGGTGCGCGCCGACGAGATCCTGCGCGTCGTGGCGTTCCTTCGCGACGATCCACAGTGCCGCTTCATCTCGTTCCTCGATATCGCAGGCGTCGATTATCCGGGCCGCGAGAAGCGTTTCGACGTGGTCTACCATCTGCTGTCGCCGCACCTGAACCATCGCATCCGCCTCAAGGTCGAGACCGACGAGGTGACGCCGGTCCCCTCGATCATCGACGATTTTCCCGGCCGCGAACTGGTTCGAGCGCGAGGCGTACGATCTCTATGGCATCCTGTTCTCGGGGCATCCCGACTTGCGCCGCATCCTGACCGATTACGGTTTCGAGGGTTATCCCCTGCGCAAGGATTTCCCGCTCACAGGCTACGTCGAGGTTCGCTACGACGACGCACAGAGCCGCGTCGTCTACGAGCCCGTGAAACTCAACCAGGAATTCCGCAACTTCGACTTTCTCTCGCCATGGGAAGGCACTGACTATGTGCTGCCGGGCGATGAGAAGGCGAAGGGGTAAGGGGTGAAGGGTGAGTGGCGAATGGCGAATGGAAGAGGAGGGCGCGTCGTGGCGTGGCCACATCAATTCCTATCGCGACCTTCGTGTCTGGCAGGACGCGATGACGCTTGCCGAGGCGGCTTACACGATGACACGCTCCTTTCCGAAGGAAGAGATGTTCGGCATGGTGTCTCAGATCAGGCGGGCGGCAGTCTCCATCGCCGCCAACATCGCCGAAGGTCACGGTCGCGAAAGCACCCCTTATTTCGTGAATTTTCTGAGTATCGCTCAGGGCTCGTTGAAAGAGCTGGAAACCCACCTCTTACTGTCGTCCCGCGTTGGCCTCGTGAATCAAACAACCTGCGATCCGATGCTCAGCAAATGCGATACGTTGGGAAAACGGTTGCGCGCGCTGATCAGGACGTTGCAACGCAAGACCGCCGGGGCAACGGCATGATGTCCATCCATTCGCCATTCGCCATTCGCCATTCGCTGGTTCCCAACCAATGACCGAACACAACATCCGCAACTTCTCGATCAATTTCGGTCCGCAGCATCCGGCGGCGCACGGCGTGTTGCGCCTTGTGCTGGAGCTCGACGGCGAGGTTGTCGAGCGCGTCGATCCGCATATCGGCCTGCTTCATCGCGGCACCGAGAAGCTGATCGAGTACAAGACCTACACGCAGGCGACGCCCTATTTCGACCGGCTCGACTACGTCGCGCCGATGAACCAGGAGCACGCCTATTGCCTCGCGGTCGAGAAGCTTCTCGGCATCGCGGTTCCGCGGCGCGCGCAGCTGATCCGCGTGCTCTATTCGGAAATCGGCCGGCTGCTGTCGCATCTTCTGAACGTGACCACGCAGGCCATGGACGTCGGCGCGCTCACGCCTCCGCTTTGGGGGTTCGAGGAGCGCGAAAAGCTGATGATCTTCTACGAGCGCGCATCGGGCTCGCGGATGCACGCCAACTACATCCGGCCCGGCGGCGTCAGCATGGACCTGCCGCCCGCGCTGATCGACGATATCGAGGCGTTCTGCGATCCGTTCCTGAAGGTCGTGCGACGACCTCGACACGCTCGTGATCGGCAACCGCATCTTCAAGCAGCGCAACGTCGATATCGGCGTGGTGTCGCTGGAGGATTGCTGGAAATGGGGGTTCTCCGGCGTCATGGTGCGCGGCTCGGGCGCCGCATGGGATCTGCGCAAGTCGCAGCCCTACGAGTGCTACGAGGAGATGGATTTCGACATTCCGGTCGGAAAGAATTGCGACAACTACGACCGCCAGGTCATCCGCATGGAAGAGATGCGCCAGAGCGTGCGCATCATGCGGCAATGCATCGACGAAGCTGCGCGAGCCCGCGGGGCAGGGTCCGGTCACGACGCTCGACGGCAAGATCGCGCCGCCTTCGCGGCGGGACATGAAGCGGTCGATGGAAGCGCTCATCCATCACTTCAAGCTCTACACGGAAGGCTTCCACGTGCCGGCCGGCGAGGTCTATGCAGCCGTCGAGGCGCCCAAGGGCGAGTTCGGCGTCTATCTCGTGGCCGACGGCACCAACAAGCCTTACCGCTGCAAGATCCGCGCTCCGGGCTTTGCCCATCTGCAGGCGATGGACTTCATGTGCCGCGGGCACATGCTGGCCGACGTCGCGGGCATTCTCGGTTCGCTCGACATCGTCTTCGGCGAGGTCGACCGGTAGAGTTTCGGCCTCGCTCACGGAATTCGTGGCGCAGCGTCAAGTCAAAGTCGTGTATGGCCCGGTCAAGCCGGGCCATGACGGTTGAGAGAGGTTAGAATGGCCGTTCGTAGGCTCGCGCCTGATGAAATACAGCCCAAGAGCTTCTCGTTCTCGCCCGAGAACGAGGTTTTTGCGCAGGAGCAGATCGCCAAATACCCGCCGGGCCGCCAGGCTTCGGCGGTGATTCCGCTGTTGTGGCGGGCGCAGGAGCAGGCCGGCGGCTGGTTGCCGCGCAAGGCGATCGAAACGGTCGCGGCGCGCCTCGACATGCCGGACATCCGCGTGCTCGAGGTCGCGACCTTCTACACGATGTTCAATCTCGATCCGGTCGGCAAATATTTCATCCAGTTCTGCGGCACGACGCCTTGCGCGCTGCGGGGCGCGGGCGAGATCAAGAAAGTGCTCGAACGCCGTGTCGGCGAACAGAGCCATGTCTCGGCCGACGGCAATTTCTCATGGCTCGAGGTCGAGTGCCTGGGCGCCTGCTGCAATGCCCCGATGGTGCAGATCAACCACGATTATTACGAAGACCTGACGCCGGAGAATTTCGAGAAGCTCCTCGACGATCTCGCGGCCGGGCGGCCCGTCAAGGCCGGTCCGCAAACGACCCGTCGCGCATCGGAGCCGGAAGGCGACATCAAGACCCTGACGGATGCGTCGCTTTATGACGGCTCCATGATCGGCGCATGGCGCAAACGGTTCGACGAAGAGGCCCTGAAGCCGGTCGAGACCGGCGAGGCCGCAAGCGCCGCGGCAACGACCGCCGCCACGCCTAAGCCCGGCAAACCGGATTCCGGCCGGGCCATCGAGTCCGAGAAAGCGGATACACCCGCCAAGCGCGTGAAGGAAGGCGAGGCCCCGGTGAGCGCCACCGAGCGCCGCGAGAGCTCCGACGCCTCCAGGACGACGATGGCCCCGCAGGATTCGGGCCAGAAGGTTCCGGCTCCGCAGAGCGACAAGTCCTATGTGGGCACGCCCTCGAAGCCGGCAGACGGGCGCCCGACGCCCGACGCGCCGACGACGCCCATCGCCGGAACGCCGCCCTCCGACGCGCAGACCCGCCGCGACGGCAGCGAAAGCAAGCCCGATGTGCTTCCCGATCCCACCAAGAAACGATCCTGAGGAGTGATGTAGCATGCTTCAGGACAAGGACCGCATCTTCACCAATCTCTACGGCCTTCATTCGCCCGATCTCGCGGCGGCGAAGATGCGCGGCAATTGGGACGGCACGAAGTTCCTGCTCGAAAAGGGCCGCGACTGGATCATCGACGAGATGAAGAAGTCCGGCCTTCGCGGCCGTGGCGGCGCGGGCTTTCCGACCGGCATGAAATGGTCGTTCATGCCGAAGGTTTCAGACGGTCGCCCGAGCTATCTCGTGGTCAATGCGGACGAGTCGGAGCCCGGCACCTGCAAGGACCGCGAGATCATGCGGCACGATCCGCACCTGCTGATCGAAGGCTGCCTGATCGCGTCCTTCGCGATGAATGCGAACGCCGCCTACATCTACATCCGCGGCGAGTACATCGCCGAGCGCTATGCGCTGCAGAAGGCCATCGACGAAGCGTATGAGGCGCGGTTGATCGGCCAGGACAACATCCACGGCTTCCCGTTCGATCTCTATCTCCATCACGGCGCCGGCGCTTACATCTGCGGCGAGGAGACGGCCCTGCTGGAAAGCCTCGAAGGCAAGAAGGGCATGCCGCGCCTCAAGCCGCCGTTCCCCGCCAATATGGGCCTCTATGGCTGCCCGACGACGGTGAACAACGTCGAGATCGATCGCCGTGGCGGGCACGATTCTGCGGCGCGGCGCGTCATGGTTCTCCAGCATCGGACGGCCGAACAACGTCGGCACCAAGCTGTTCTGCGTGTCCGGCCATGTGAACAAGCCCTGCAATGTCGAAGAGGCGATGGGGCTGACGTTCCGCGAATTGATCGACACCCATTGCGGCGGCATTCGCGGCGGGTGGGACAACCTGCTGGCGGTCATCCCCGGCGGCTCGTCGGTGCCTTGCGTCCCGGCGCATGAGATCATCGACGCGTATATGGATTTCGATACGCTGCGGAACCTGAAATCCGGTCTCGGCACTGCGGCCGTGATCGTCATGGACAAGTCCACCGACATCGTCCGCGCCATCACGCGCATCTCGTATTTCTACAAGCACGAGAGCTGCGGCCAGTGCACGCCGTGCCGCGAAGGCACCGGGTGGATGTGGCGCGTGCTCACGCGCATGTCGGAAGGCCGTGCGCAGAAGCGCGAGATCGACATGCTGCTGGAAGTGTCGACCCAGATCGAAGGCCACACCATCTGCGCGCTCGGCGACGCGGCGGCCTGGCCGGTGCAGGGGCTGATCCGGCATTTCCGGCATGAAATCGAGAAGCGGATCGACGATTACGCGGCGAACCCGCATTCCGAATCCGTGATGTTGGCGGCGGAGTAGAGAAGCGAGATGGCAAAAATCATCGTTGACGGCGTCGAAGTCGACGTCCCGCCGGAATTCACCTTGCTGCAGGCGGCCGAGGCCGCGGGCGCGGAGATCCCGCGCTTCTGCTTCCACGAACGGCTGTCGATCGCCGGCAATTGCCGCATGTGCCTCGTCGAGGTGAAGGGTGCGCCCAAGCCCGTGGCGTCCTGCGCCTGGGGCGTGCGCGACTGCCGCCCGGGTCCGAATGGCGAACCGCCGGAAATCCTCACCAAGTCCAAGACGGTCAAGAAGGCGCGCGAAGGGGTGATGGAGTTTCTCCTCATCAACCATCCGCTCGATTGCCCGATCTGCGACCAGGGCGGCCAATGCGACCTGCAGGACCAGGCGATGGCCTACGGCGTCGATACCAGCCGCTATGATGAGAACAAGCGCGCGGTTCCGGACAAGTATCTCGGCCCGTTGATCAAGACCTCCATGAACCGGTGCATTCACTGCACCCGCTGCGTGCGCTTCGTCTCGGAAGTGGCAGGCGTCGAGGATCTCGGCGCGATCTGGCGCGGCGAGGACATGGAGATCACGAGCTATCTCGAGAAGGCGCTCGGCTCCGAACTGCAATCGAACGCCGCCGATCTTTGCCCGGTGGGTGCGCTGACCCACAAGCCGGAAGCCTTCCACTATCGTCCCTGGGAATTGTCGAAGACCGATTCGGTCGACGTGATGGATGCGGTCGGCTCGTCCATTCGCGTCGATTCCCGCGGCCGCGAGGTCATGCGCATTCTGCCGCGCGTGAACGAGGCGGTGAACGAGGAATGGATCACCGACAAGGCCCGCCACATCGTCGACGGCCTGCGCCTCCAGCGTCTCGACCGTCCGTTCGTGCGCGTCGACGGACGCCTGCGTCCCGCCACATGGCAGGAGGCTTTCAGCGTCATCGCCGCGCGCGTGAAGATCGCCGACAGGAAGCGCATCGGCGCCATCGCGGGCGATCTCGCCTCCGTCGAGGAATTGTTCGCGCTCAAGAGCCTGATGCAGAGCCTCGGCGTGGCGAATATCGATGCGCGCCAGGACGGCAGCCTGATGTCGCCGGCCCATGGCCGCGGGTCCTATCTGTTCAACGCGACCATCGCAGGCATCGAGGATGCGGACGCGATCCTGATCGTGGGCGCGAACCCGCGCCTCGAGGCGTCGCTGGTCAACGTGCGCATCCGCAAGCGCTGGCGCATGGCGCCGCCGCCGATCGCCCTGATCGGCGAGCGGGTGGATCTCACCTATCCTTATGAATATCTCGGCGCTGGCGCCGAGACGCTGGCCGAGATCGCGGCCGGCCGTCACGGCTTCGTGGAAAAGCTCAAAGGCGCGAAGAACCCGCTCATCATCGTCGGGCCGGGCGCGTTCGCGGGCGAAGGCGGCCTCGCCGTCCTGTCGCTCGCAGCACAGCTGGCCGACAATGTCGGCGCAGTCCACGAGGGCTGGAACGGGTTCTCGGTTCTGCACAACGCCGCCTCGCGGGTCGGTGCGCTCGATCTCGGCTTCGTGCCGGGCGCGGGCGGATTGAGCGCGCGTCAGATGGCCGACGGCGGCGTCGATGTGCTGTTCAACCTCGGGGCGGACGAAATCGACATCGCGCCCGGCGCGTTCGTGATCTATCAGGGCACCCACGGGGACCGCGGCGCGCACCGGGCCGACGTCATCCTGCCGGGTGCGACCTACACGGAGAAGTCGGCCACTTACGTCAATCTGGAAGGCCGCGTGCAGATGGCCAACCGCGCCGCCTTCGCACCCGGCGATGCGCGCGAGGATTGGGCGATCCTGCGCGCCCTGTCGGATGTGCTGGGTCAGCGCCTGCCGTTCAATTCGCTCAGCGCGCTTCGCCAGAAGCTTTATGCGGAGCATCCGCATTTCTCGGCGCTCGACACCATTGCGCAGAGCGATGTCGGCGCGGGCGTCAAGGCCTTGGCCGCCATCGGCGGAACACCCGGACGCGAGGCTTTCGTCAGCCCCGTGAAGGATTTCTACCTCACGAACCCGATCGCCCGCTCGTCGCAGGTCATGGCCGAGTGCTCAGCGCTCGCCCGCCATGTCCGGCTCGAAGCGGCCGAGTAAGAGGATCGGAATATGGAACTCGGAGATATTCTCCTCAGCGTTGCGATCATGGTGGGCAAGAGCCTGCTGCTCCTCGTCGCGCTTCTGATCTTCATCGCCTATGCGCTTCTGGCCGATCGCAAGATCTGGGCCGCGGTGCAGCTTCGTCGCGGTCCCAACGTCGTGGGTCCGTGGGGCCTGCTGCAATCGTTCGCGGACCTTTTGAAGTTCGTGCTCAAGGAGCCGGTGATTCCGGCCCCCGCCAACAAGGGCATGTTCCTTCTCGCGCCGCTGCTGTTCTGCGTGCTGTCGCTCGCCGCCTGGGCGGTCATTCCGCTCGATGCCGGCTGGGCCATCGCCAACATCAATGTGGGAATTCTCTACATCTTCGCGATCTCGTCGCTCGGCGTCTATGGCGTCATCATGGGCGGCTGGGCGTCGAACTCGAAATACCCGTTCCTCGGCGCCCTGCGCTCGGCCGCCCAGATGGTGTCCTACGAGGTCTCCATCGGCTTCGTCATCGTCACGGTGCTGATGTGCGCCGGAACGCTGAACCTGTCGGGCATCGTGGAATCGCAGAATACGGCGCTCGGCATCCTCGGCTGGTACTGGCTGCCGCTCTTCCCGATGTTCGTGGTGTTCTTCATTTCCGCCATGGCGGAGACCAACCGCCCGCCCTTCGACCTGCCGGAAGCCGAATCCGAGCTGGTCGCTGGCTACATGGTGGAATATTCGTCCACCCCGTACCTGCTGTTCATGCTCGGCGAATACGTGGCCATCATGACCATGTGCTCGATCGGCACCATCCTGTTCCTCGGCGGCTGGCTGTCCCCGATCCCGTTCGCGCCCTTCACCTGGGTGCCGGGGGTGATCTGGTTCATCCTCAAGGCGAGCTTCCTGTTCTTCATGATGGCCATGGCGAAAGCCATGGTGCCGCGCTACCGTTACGACCAGCTCATGCGCCTCGGGTGGAAAGTTTTCCTTCCGATCTCGCTCGCCATGGTGGTGATCGTCGCCGGCGTTCTGATGCTGACCGGCCTCGCGCCGGGCATGCGCTAAAAGGGGATCGATGGCGATGAGGCTCGATCAGGTTGCAAGATCACTTCTGCTGACGGAGTTCGTGTCCGGGTTCATCCTCGCCATGAAATATTTCTTCAAGCCGAAGGCCACCATCAATTATCCGTTCGAGATGGGACATCGCGGACCGCGTTTCCGCGGTGAGCACGCGTTGCGCCGCTATCCGAACGGGGAGGAGCGCTGCATCGCGTGCAAGCTCTGCGAGGCGATCTGTCCGGCCCAGGCCATCACCATCGAGGCTGGACCGCGCCGGAATGACGGCACACGCCGCACCACCCGCTACGACATCGACATGGTGAAGTGCATCTATTGCGGCCTTTGCCAGGAAGCCTGCCCGGTGGACGCCATCGTGGAAGGCCCGAATTTCGAATTCTCGGTCGAGACCCGCGAGGAGCTTTACTACGACAAGGCCAAGCTGCTCGATAACGGCGATCGCTGGGAGCGCGAGATCGCGCAGAACATCGCCAAGAACGCGCCTTATCGGTAAGGGCGAATGGGGAGTGGCGAATGGCGAATGGAAAAGAGACGAAAGAGTGTGATGAAGGAACATTCACACCTCTTCGCGCCGGCTTACCATTCGCCATTGGCTATTCGCCACTCACCAGAATAACAACGCCGGATATCCGGCACAGGAATTTCGCATGACGGTTACAGCCGCCTTCTTCTATCTCTTCGCGACCGTCGCGGTCGCCTCCGGTTTCATGGTGATCGCCTCGCGCAATCCCGTGCAATCGGTGCTGTTCCTCATCCTGGCCTTCGTCAACGCGGCGGGCCTGTTCCTGATGATGGGCGCGGAGTTCCTGGCGATGATCCTGGTCATCGTCTATGTGGGCGCGGTGGCGGTGTTGTTCCTCTTCGTCACCATGATGCTCGACGTGGATTTCGCCGAGCTGCGACAGGGCTTTCTGCAATACCTGCCCTTCGGCGCGCTCATCGGCGTGGTGTTCTTCCTCGAACTCACCCTCGTTCTCGGCGCCTACATCATCGATCCCGGCCTCGTGCGGTCGCCGGCGGTCCCAATTCCGTCGCCGGACGTGATGACCAACACCGAGGCGCTCGGCCATGTGCTCTACACGCGCTACTTCTACTTCTTCCAGGCGGCGGGCCTGATCCTGCTGGTCGCCATGATCGGCGCCATCGTGCTCACCTTGCGTGAGCGCAAGGGCATCCGCCGTCAGGACATCTCGGTACAGAACGCCCGGACGGCGCAGGATGTGGAGCTGCGCAAGGTTCCCTCCCGCCAGGGCATATAGGAGACACGCGATGGTCATCGGCCTCAGCCATTATCTCACGGTCGCGGCGCTTCTGTTCACGCTCGGCGTGTTCGGCATCTTCCTCAACCGCAAGAACGTCATCGTCATCCTGATGTCGATCGAGCTGATCCTGCTCGCCGTGAACATCAACATGGTGGCTTTTTCGACCCATCTGAACGACATCGTCGGCCAGGTCTTCGCGCTTTTGATTCTAACCGTAGCGGCGGCCGAAGCCGCCATCGGCCTTGCCATTCTGGTGGTGTTCTATCGCAACCGCGGCTCCATCGCGGTTGAAGACGTCAACATGATGAGGGGCTGAGGCCGAGAAATACGACATGTATCACGCAATCGTCTTCCTGCCGCTCGTCGGCTTCCTCATCGCAGGCCTGTTCGGACGGGTTCTCGGACCGCGTCCGAGCGAAATCGTCACCACGGCGTTTCTGTTCGTCGCGGCGGCCTTGTCGTGGGTGGCGTTCTTCCAGGTCGGGTTCGGCTCCGGCGCGACGCGGGTGCAGGTCGCCCAATGGATGTCGGTCGGCGACCTCGTGGTCGATTGGGCTTTCCGCATCGATACGCTCACCGCCGTGATGCTGGTCGTCGTCAACACGGTCTCGGCCCTCGTCCACCTCTACTCCATCGGCTACATGCACGAGGACCCGCACCGGTCGCGGTTCTTCGCCTATCTGTCGCTCTTCACCTTCACCATGCTCATGCTGGTGACCGCCGACAACCTGGTGCAGATGTTCTTCGGCTGGGAAGGCGTCGGCCTTGCGTCCTACCTGCTGATCGGCTTCTGGTATCAGAAGGAATCGGCGAACGCGGCCGCCATGAAGGCCTTCATCGTCAACCGCGTCGGCGATTTCGGCTTCCTGCTCGGCATCTTCACGCTGTTCGTGCTGTTCGACGGCGTGACGTTCGACCAGATCTTTCCGCGCGTGGCGGAATTCGCCGATCAGCGCTTCGTATTCCTCGGCCACGAATGGCACGCGCTCACGGTCGCGGCGCTGCTGCTGTTCATGGGCGCCATGGGCAAGTCGGCGCAGTTTCTCCTGCACACCTGGCTGCCGGACGCCATGGAGGGACCGACGCCGGTATCCGCCCTCATCCACGCCGCCACCATGGTGACGGCGGGCGTGTTCATGGTCGCGCGCATGTCGCCCGTCTTCGAATATGCGCCGACCGCGCTCACCTTTGTGACGGTCATCGGCGGCATCACGGCCTTCTTCGCCGCCACCGTCGGTCTCGTCCAGAACGACATCAAGCGCGTGATCGCCTATTCGACCTGTTCGCAGCTCGGCTACATGTTCGTGGCGCTGGGCGTCGGGGCCTACGGCGTGGGCGTGTTCCATCTCTTCACGCACGCCTTCTTCAAGGCGCTGCTGTTCCTCGGCGCCGGCTCGGTCATCCATGCGATGCATCACGAGCAGGACATGCGGAGCATGGGCGCCTTGCGCAAATACATCCCGTTCACCACGGCGATGATGGCGATCGGAACGCTGGCGCTCACCGGCTTCCCGTTCACGGCAGGCTATTATTCCAAGGATGCGGTCATCGAGTCGGCCTATGCGGCGCATTCGAGCGCCGGCAGCTTCGCGTTCATTGCAACGGTGGTCGCGGCCTTCATGACGTCGTTCTATTCCTGGCGCCTCTTCTTCATGACGTTCGAGGGTCCCGCGCGCTGGGATGGCGCGGCCCATGCCAGCAGCCATGAAGGCGCGGAGCACGATGCGGAAGGCCACGACATCGCCGCTTCGACCCATGGTGCGCACGACCATGGCCACCATGGCGAGCACAAGCCGCATGAGAGCCCGCTCGTGATGCTGGTTCCGCTTGCGCTGCTGGCGCTCGGCGCGCTGGTCGCCGGCCTGATCTTCCACAATGCCTTCATCGGCGAGGGATCGGCGGAATTCTGGAAGGGTGCGATCTTCACGCGTCCGGACAACCACATCCTCGAGACCATGCACCATCTCCCGTTCTGGGTGCCGCTGATCCCGACCGTGATGATGATCGCAGGCTTCGTCCTCGCGGTGTACATGTACATCATCGACACCAAGAAGCCCGCGCAGCTCGCCACCGACCATCCGGCGCTCTACCGCTTCCTTCTCAACAAATGGTATTTCGATGAGCTCTACGACGCGATCTTCGTGCGTCCCGCGCTGAGCATCGGCCGCTTCCTGTGGCGCATGGGCGATGGACGCATCATCGACGGGCTTGGTCCTGACGGGGTCTCGGCGCGCGTCCTCGACGTCACACGCGGCGTGGTGCGGGTGCAATCGGGCTATCTCTATCATTACGCCTTCGCGATGCTCATCGGCGTTGCGGCCTTCATCACCTTCTATCTCTTCCGGGGGGCACATTGATGCTCGGTTTCGGCATTCTCTCCGGCCTGCTCGTTCTTCCGCTCGTCGGCGCGGCGTTCATCCTCACCCTTCGCGGTGACGGCGAGGCGGCAAAAGCGAACGCCCGCTGGGCGGCGCTGGCGACGACGGTCCTGACCTTCCTGCTTTCGCTCGTGGCGTGGAGCCGGTTCGACACGGGCAGCGCTTCGTTCCAGCTCGTGGAAAGCCATGTCTGGCTCACCGACACGATCCGCTTCAAGCTCGGCGTCGACGGCTTCTCGATGCCGTTCGTCCTTCTCACCACGTTCCTGATGCCGTTCTGCATCCTGGCTTCGTGGGACTCGATCCAGCATCGGGTAAAGGAATACTTCGTCGCCTTCCTCGTCCTTGAAATGACGATGATCGGCGTCTTCGTGGCGCTCGATCTCGTGCTCTTCTACCTGTTCTTCGAAGCAGGCCTGATCCCGATGTTCCTGATCATCGGAATCTGGGGCGGCAAGCGCCGCATCTATGCGAGCTTCAAGTTCTTCCTCTACACGCTGCTGGGTTCGGTGCTGATGCTGCTCGCCATCATGGCGATGTATTGGGCGGCCGGCACCACCGACATCCCGACGCTGCTGCAATTCAAGTTCGCGTCGAACCTGCAGACCTGGCTCTGGCTCGCCTTCTTCGCGTCCTTCGCGGTGAAGATGCCCATGTGGCCGGTGCACACATGGTTGCCGGATGCGCACGTGGAAGCGCCGACCGCCGGATCGGTGATCCTGGCGGGCATTCTCCTGAAGATGGGCGGCTACGGCTTCATCCGTGTGTCGCTGCCGATGTTCCCGGAGGCGTCGGTCTATTTCGCCCCGATGGTGTTCGCGCTGTCGGTCATCGCCATCGTCTACACGTCGCTCGTGGCGCTCGTTCAGACCGACATGAAGAAGCTGATCGCCTATTCGTCGGTGGCCCATATGGGCTTCGTCACGATGGGCATCTTCAGCATGAACCCGCAAGGGATCCAGGGGGCGATGTTCCAGATGGTGTCGCACGGGCTCGTCTCGGGCGCGCTCTTCCTCTGCGTCGGCGTTGTCTATGACCGTCTTCATACCCGTGAGATCTCGGCCTATGGCGGGCTGGTCGAGCGCATGCCGCTCTATGCGGTCGCCTTCATGGTCTTCACCATGGCCAATGTGGGCCTGCCCGGAACGTCCGGTTTCGTCGGTGAATTCCTGACGCTGCTCGGCGCGTTCCAGGCCAATACCACGGTGTCGTTCCTGGCCACGACCGGCGTCATCCTGTCGGCCGGCTACGCGCTCTGGCTCTATCGCCGGGTCGTGTTCGGCGTCCTCGACAAGCCCCAGCTCAAGACGATCGCCGATCTCAACCGCCGCGAGATGATCATCCTCGCGCCGCTCGTCCTGCTCGTCATCTATTACGGCGTGCAGCCGGCCCCGATCCTCGACGCCTTCGCGGCGCCGACGGAGGCTCTCATGAAGAGCTACGAGGCCGCGCTCGCCACGGTAAAAACTGCGGCTTTGGCCGCGCACTGAGGTTTCGATGAACACCGCCTTCGCCATTCCCGCTTTCGGCCCGGTTCTGCCCGAGATCATTCTCGCGGCGGGTGTGCTCGTCCTCGTGCTGTTCGGCGCCATCCGCGGCGAACGGTCCGCCGGGACGGTCAATATCCTGTCGCTGGCGCTTCTCGGCGCGGCTTTCATCGCCGTGCTGATGCTGCCATCCGAGCGCGTGGAAACGATGGCCGGCTCCTTCATCATCGATACCTTCGCCAAGTTCATGAAGTCGCTGACGCTCATCGCCTCGGCGGCCGGGATCATCCTGGCGCTCGACTTCATGCGCCGCGCCCGCATCGAGCGCTTCGAATATCCGATCCTGATCCTTCTCTCGACCATCGGCATGATGATGGTGATCTCGTCGAACGACCTGATCGCGCTCTATCTCGGCCTCGAATTGCTCAGCCTTTCATCCTACGTCATCGCCGCCTTCGACCGGGACAACTTACGCTCGACCGAGGCGGGCCTGAAGTACTTCGTTCTCGGCGCCCTGTCGTCGGGAATGCTGCTCTACGGCGCCTCGCTGGTTTATGGCTTCACCGGCAGCGTCTCGTTCCCGACCATCGCCGCGACCGTGCAGGGCAATGCCGGGTTCGGGCTGATCTTCGGCCTCGTCTTCGTGGCCGCGGGCATCGCCTTCAAGATCTCGGCGGTGCCGTTCCACATGTGGACGCCGGACGTCTATGAGGGCGCGCCGACTCCGGTCACCGCCTTCTTCGCCGCCGCGCCGAAAATGGCCGGCATGGCGATGGCGACGCGGGTCTTCATCGATGCGTTCCCCGGCATCGTCGGACAATGGCAGCAGATCATCGTCTTCATCGCCATCGCGTCGATGGCGCTGGGGTCGTTCGCCGCCATCGGCCAGCGCAACATCAAGCGGCTGATGGCCTATTCGTCGATCGGCAATGTGGGTTTCGCGCTCGTCGGCCTTGCCACCGGCACGGCCGAGGGCATTCAGGGCGTGGTCATCTACATGGCGATCTATCTCGCCATGACGCTCGGCACCTTCGCGGTGATCCTCAGCATGCGGCGCGGCGACCAGATGTTCGAGACCATCGAGGATCTCTCAGGCCTGTCGCGCACGCATCCGCTGATGGCGTTCTGCCTGGCGATGATGATGTTCTCGCTCGCAGGCATTCCGCCGCTTGCCGGGTTCTTCGCCAAGTTCGCGGTCTTCACCGCGGCGATCAACGCCAATCTCGTGACGCTGGCGGTGATCGGCGTCGTGACAAGCGTGATCGGCGCTTACTACTATCTGCGCATCGTCAAGGTGATGTATTTCGACGACGCGGTCGCCGCCTACGAGCCGATGCCCGCAGGGCGTCCGCTTCGTGCTCGCGGTCTCCAGCGTGTTCGTGGTGCTCTACGTCCTCGTTCCCTGCGCCTCTCACGGCGGCCGCGGGCGCCGCTGCCCGCTCATTGTTCTGACGTGCGGCTGGCGCCTGAGACACAATCCGCCGGCTACAGGTTCCTCTCGCGCGACGCGACGGAATCCACGAACGACGATGCGGTCGCTGCCGCGAAGGCGGGCGATCCCGGACAGCTTTGGGTCGTCGCCGGCGAGCAGCGCGCGGGGAGGGGGCGGCATGGCCGGCAATGGTCGTCGCCGCCGGGAAACCTCTATGCGAGCCTTCTGCTGGTCGACCCTTGCGAGCCCGCCATCGCCCCGCAACTCGGCTTCGTCGCCGGCCTCGCGCTGCATGATGCGGTGGAATCGCTGACGGGAATCGGCGCTCCCCGGCTGGCGCTGAAATGGCCCAACGACCTGCTGCTCGACGGCGCCAAGACGTCGGGCCTGCTGCTCGAAGGCCATCGGGTCGGCCCGAATCCATCGCTCGCCATCGTGATCGGCTTCGGCATCAACGTGTCGGTCGCGCCGTCGGCACGCCCTATCCGACGACGACCCTGCGCCATGTTGCGCCCGCACTTGCAGGTGGAGGATGTCTTCGCGGCGCTCTCCACGAGCTTCGCGCAAACCTTCGCGGCTTGGCGCCAGGCGGCGCGCATGAGCCCGTCGGATCCCTTCGGCGCCATTCGCCGGCTCTGGCTCGAGCGCGCGGCGGGCATCGGCCAATCCGGTCACCGTTCGGCTTCCCTCTGGCGAACGACAGGGCACCTTCGAGGGGCTCGACCCCTTGGGCCGCCTCCAGCTCAAAAGCGCTTCCGGCATTGAACTGATCGATGCCGGCGACCTTTATTTTCCCAATTTGCTCAATGATAACGCTGGGTCTTCGGCCCGCACGACAAGGTTCTGATCAATGATTTCCCCCAACGATGAACTCGTTTTCGTCCCGCTCGGCGGCCTCGGCGAAATCGGGATGAATGCGGCCCTCTACGGTTTCGGCCCGGAGGACAACCGGCAATGGATCCTGGTCGATTGCGGCATGGGCTTTGGCGGCGAGGAGCATCTGCCCGGCATCGACGTGGTCTATCCCGACCTGCGCTTCATCGAGGAGGACCGCAAGAACCTGCTCGGGATCTTCATCACGCATGCGCACGAGGATCATATCGGCGCCCTCGTGGAGATGTGGCCGCGGCTGCGCGCGCCGGTCTACGCCACCAAATTCGCCGTCGGTCTTCTGGAGACACGCCGCTTGTCGGAGGCGGGCGCGCCGAAGATCGACCTGCGCGAGATCAACACGCATCAGCGGCTGAAGATCGGTCCCTTCGAGATCGAATACATCCCGGTCGCCCATTCGATTCCCGAATCGAACGCGCTCGCGATCCGCACCGCGCACGGTCTCGTCGTGCATACCGGCGACTGGAAACTCGACAACACGCCGTATCTCGGCAGCCTGACGTCGGAAGAGACCTTTCGCGGCCTCGGCGACGAGGGCGTGCTGGCGCTGATCTGCGATTCCACCAACGTGGTGCGCGACGGCATCAGCCCCAGCGAAGCCGATGTGGCCAGGCGCCTGGCGGAACTCATCAAGGATGCGCCGCACCGGGTTGCGATCACCACCTTCGCGTCGAATGTCGCCCGCATCCGTTCGGTCGCGGAAGCCGCGCGCGAATGCGGCCGCGAGGTGGTGATGGTCGGTCGCGCCATGGACCGCACATCCAATGTGGCGGACGATTGCGGCTATCTCGAAGGCATCCCGGAATTTCGCACGCCCGACACGTTCGGCTATCTGCCGCGCGACAAGGTGGTGGCGCTGCTCACGGGGTCGCAAGGTGAACCCCGCGCGGCGCTCGCGCGCATCGCGCAGGACGAACATCCCGATATCGCGCTGTCGAAGGGAGACCGGGTTATCTTTTCGTCGCGCACGATCCCCGGCAACGAGAAGGCGGTCGGCGCCATCATCAACAGCCTGATCGACCAGGGCGTCGAGGTCATCACCGACCGAACCGAAATGGTGCACGTCTCGGGCCATCCGCGCCGCGGCGAGCTCGCCAAGATGTACGAATGGACGCGTCCGCGCATTGCGATCCCGGCGCATGGCGAGCCGCTGCACCTGGAGGAGCACGCGAAATTTGCCCGCAGCCTCGGCATTCCCGAGGTCGTGCGCGCGCGCAACGGCAGCTTCGTGCGCCTTGCACCGGGGCCGGCAAAGATCATCGACAGCATTCCGGTCGGAAGGCTCTATAAGGATGGCAACATCGTCATCGGCGGCGGCGACCGGGCCTTGCCGGAACGCCGCAAACTCGGCTTCGCGGGCATCGTCAGCGTGGCCATCGCCATCGACGAGCAGGGTGAGATTGCCGGCGACCCGGTGGTCGAGGCCATGGGCCTGCCGGCGAAGAACCGGAAGGGCGAGGACCTCACCGACATCATCGCGGATGTGGTGGGCGATCTTCTCGACAGCCTGTCGAAAACCAAGCGCCGCGACGCCGACGCGGTGGAGAACGCCGTCCAGCGCGCGGTTCGCGCCGCCGTCAACGAAGCCTGGGGCAAGAAGCCAGCCTGCCACGTGCTCGTGCTTGAGGTATAGGGCGGGGCAACGGAGAATCGGGCATGATCGGGCGTCTCAATCACGTGGCTATCGCGGTCCGCGATCTTGATGCGGCAGCGTCCCTCTATCGCGACACGCTCGGCGCCGAGGTGTCGGCGCCCGAGCCGCTGCCCGAACATGGGGTGACGGTGGTGTTCATCATCCTGCCCAACACCAAGATCGAATTGCTGGAGCCCCTCGGCGCGGATTCGCCCATCGCGAAATTCCTCGAGAAAAATCCCGACGGCGGCATTCACCACATCTGCTACGAGGTCGCCGACATCGCGGCCGCGCGCGATCAATTGCTGCGGAAGGGCGCGCGCGTCCTGGGTTCAGGCGAGCCGAAGATCGGCGCGCATGGAAAACCGGTGCTGTTCCTGCACCCCAAGGATTTCAACGGCACGCTCGTTGAACTCGAGCAGGCTTGAGGAGAGCCGAAATGGTCAGCTTCGTCCGGCTCGTCGCCCGCTCGCTCTGGAGCACGATCGCCTTCGTGCTGGTGGGCGCGGCCATCCCCATTGCCATTGTGGTATGGGCGTTCGGCCTGCGCGTCAGTGGCGGCACTGCCTTGTTTTTCATCATCTGGTGGACGCTCCTCTTCGCCGTGCTGCCCTTCGGCATTCGCAGCCAGGCCGAGACGGGAGAGGTTGTCCGCGGCACCGAACCGGGCGCGCCCACGGCCCCGGCGCTTCGGGAGAAAGCCATCTGGACGACCCTGGTCGCGGCGATCGTGCTGGTCTTTACCGCCGGGGTCATGCCGCTCGCGGGTTTGTGAGTTTGGGACCAGCGCTGCGGCGCACCGTCATTCCGGGACGGCGCAGCCGGACCCGGAACCCATAGACGCAAGCGATTTGAGGATCAGGCGGGACGGTTGCCGCTCTGTCTTGAAGCGTCGGCGATTTGGGTCTCGGGGTCCGCTTCGCGGCACCGGAACGACGGCCTCGATCCTGACCCCACAAAAGAAAAAGCAAGGCTTTCGCCTTGCCTGAACATGCCTTTTGGCAATTTTAATCCTTGGCCTTTTGATGCCGTCGCCTGATATGGCGCGCGAGGATGTTGTTCCTCCCGAAACTCGGACCGTCGCCTCCGACCTTTAAAGGCTCTGGAGGTTAGTATTCTCTTCATAACCGGCAGGACAGGGGATGTCATCTTTTTTGAGCACCCGATGGTGCAATTTTCGGCACAATTGGTATTGATCTTTGGTATTAGAGCGGGCCGCCGCGCGCTTCTGGAGGTCGCCGCTTGTCTTTTGACGCGCGCCTGTATTGTGTGCTGAAGCAAGTCGTGACCCGTATTCTTTTATTTCTGGCCAACATTCCGATCGAAGGCGTTCCATGCGTTTGAGCCGCTTCTTCCTGCCTATTCTCCGCGAAACTCCCAAAGAAGCGGAGATCGTCTCCCACCGGCTGATGCTGCGGGCCGGCATGATCCGTCAGGAATCGGCGGGGATTTACGCCTGGCTGCCGCTCGGTCTGCGGGTGCTCAACAAGGTCAACGCCATCGTGCGCGAGGAGCAGAACCGGGCCGGCGCCGTCGAGCTTCTCATGCCGACGATCCAATCCGCCGACCTGTGGCGGGAATCCGGGCGCTATGACGCCTACGGCAAGGAAATGCTGCGCATCCAGGACCGGCACGAGCGCGACATGCTGTTCGGTCCGACCAATGAGGAAATGATCACCGAGATCTTCCGCGGCTATGTGCGCTCCTACAAGGATCTGCCGCTCAATCTCTACCACATCCAGTGGAAGTTCCGCGACGAGGTGCGGCCGCGCTTCGGCGTCATGCGTTCGCGGGAATTCCTCATGAAGGACGCCTATTCGTTCGATCTCGACAAGGCGGGCGCGCGCCATTCCTACAACAAGATGTTCGTGGCCTATCTGCGCACCTTCGCCCGCATGGGCCTCAAGGCCATTCCCATGAAGGCCGATACCGGGCCGATCGGCGGCGATCTCAGCCACGAGTTCATCATCCTCGCATCGACCGGCGAGAGCGAGGTCTTCTGCCACGCGGATTATCTCGATTACGACGCCCCCGCGATCGACACCGATTTCGACAATGCCGAGACGCTGCAGGGTCTCGTCGACAAATGGACCGCGCTCTACGCGGCGACCTCGGAGATGCACGACGCCTCCGCCTATGAGGCGATGCCGGAGACCAAGAAGATGTCGGCGCGCGGCATCGAGGTCGGCCATATCTTCTATTTCGGCACCAAGTATTCGGCCCCGATGGGCGCCAAGGTGATGGGACCGGACGGCAAGGACCACGACGTGCATATGGGCTCCTACGGCATCGGCCCGAGCCGTCTCATCGCCGCGATCATCGAGGCGAGCCACGACGAGAACGGCATCGTCTGGCCGGAATCGGTGGCGCCCTTCGACATCGCGCTTCTCAACCTCAAGGTCGGCGATGCGGGCACCGATGAGGCCTGCGCGACGCTCTATCGCGAGCTGACGGCGGCCGGCCGCGACGTGCTCTACGACGATCGCGACGAACGTCCCGGCGGCAAGTTCGCCACGGCCGATCTCATCGGCATTCCGTGGCAGGTCGTCATCGGGCCGAAGGGGCTGGCGGACGGGAATGTGGAGCTGAAGCACCGCGCCACCGGCGACAAGCAGGTGGTGCCGCTCGGCGAGGTCGTTTCGCGCCTGACGAAGCGCGGCTGAGTTTCCAATGTCGGATTTCACAATTCTCGCCGCCACTTTCACCTCCCCCTTGTGGGGAGGTCGACGCGCGAAGCGCGACGGGTGGGCGTGTGAGCGCGACAGATGGTGTTCGGATGCGCCGACACCCCCACTCCTAGCCCCTCCCCACAAGGGGGAGGGGAATACGTGAGCAGCGCGTCAAAAATCACATCCGGCACGAGGCCGTTTTCGCTCTTCGAGTGGATGCTCGCCGGGCGCTATCTCCGCACGCGCCGTCGCGAGGGTTTCGTATCGGTCATCGCCGGCTTTTCGTTCCTCGGCATCATGCTCGGCGTCGCGACGCTGATCGTCGTGCTGTCCGTCATGAACGGCTTCCGCAAGGAACTGCTCGACAAGATCGTGGGCATCAACGGCCATATCTTCGTGGCGCCCATCGACAGCCCGCTTACCGATTACGATGCGGTGGCCAAGCGCATCGCGGCCGTGCCCGGCGTGAAGCGCGCCATGCCGCTGGTCGAGGGGCAAGCGTTCGGCTCGTCGCAATACAGCGGCAGCGGCGTTCTGGTGCGGGGCGTGCGCGCCGAGGACCTGAAGAAGATCGACCACATCGCCGGCAACATCCGGCAGGGCACGCTCGAGGAATTCGACAACGGGGAGGGCGTTGCCATCGGCCGCCGCCTCGCCAAATCCCTGTCGCTGCAGGCCGGCGATACGTTCACGCTCATCACCCCGCGCGGCGCCTCGACCCCCTTCGGAACCGCGCCGCGCATCAAGGGATATCCGGTGAAGGCGGTGTTCGAGATCGGCATGTCCGAGTTCAATTCCACCTTCGTGTACATGCCGCTCACCGAGGCGCAGACCTACTTCAACCGGCCCGACGACGTGCAGTTGATCGAGGTTTATCTCGACAATGCCGACAAGGTCGACGAGGCGCGGGTGGCGATCGAGGAGGCGGCCGGACGTCCGATCCTGATGACCGACTGGCGCCAGCGCAACCGCACGTTCTTCGGCGCGCTCGAGGTGGAGCGGAACGTCATGTTCCTGATCCTCACGCTCATCGTGCTGGTCGCGGCGCTCAACATCATCTCGGGCCTCATCATGCTGGTGAAGGACAAGTCGAGCGATATCGCGATCCTGCGCACCATGGGGGCGACCAAGGGCGCGGTGATGCGCGTGTTTCTGATCACCGGCGCGTCCATCGGCATCGTCGGCACCATCGCGGGTTTCGGCCTTGGCCTGCTGCTGGCGCTCAATGTCGAGAGCATCCGCAATTTCATCTCGCACCTCACGAACACCAACCTGTTTCCGGCGGAGCTCTATTTCCTCAGCCGCCTGCCGGCCGACGTGAACCCGACCGAGGTGCTGTCCATCCTGATGATGGCCATGGTTCTGTCCTTGCTCGCGACCCTGTACCCGTCCTGGCGCGCCGCGAAGCTCGACCCGGTCGAAGCCCTTCGATACGGATAAGAGATGTCCTCCGGCCAACCGCAACCCGCCCTGTTCCTTTCGAAGGTCGAACGTCGCTACCCGCAGGGCGAGACCTCGCTCGAAGTCCTGCGCGGCGGCCGATCTGGCGATCTGGCCGGGCGAAATGGTGGCGCTCGTCGCGCCCTCCGGCACCGGGAAATCGACCCTGCTGCATGTGGCGGGCCTGCTCGAAAAGCCCGATGGCGGGGAGGTCTATGTGGGCGGGCTGCCGACGGCCGCCATGGACGATGCGGAGCGCACCCGCATCCGCCGCGAGGATCTCGGCTTCGTCTACCAGTTCCACCACCTGTTGCCGGAATTCTCGGCGCTGGAGAACGTGGTCATTCCGCAGCTCATCCGGGGTTTGAGCAAGGCCGATGCGCGCAGACCGCGCGAGCCAGCTGCTGACGTTCCTGGGCCTGGGAAAACGCCTCGAACATCGCCCCGGCGAATTGTCCGGCGGCGAGCAGCAGCGCGTCGCCATCGCGCGGGCGGTCGCCAATGCGCCGCGCCTGCTGCTGGCCGACGAGCCCACCGGCAACCTCGATCCCAACACGGCCGACCGTGTGTTCCAGACCCTCGTCGCCATCGTGCGCGCCTCGAAGCTCGCGGCCCTCATCGCCACCCACAATCTCGAACTGGCAAGCCGCATGGACCGGCAGGTGACGATCCGCGACGGGTTGATCGTTCCGCTGAACTAGGGTGCGCCCGCGCATTCCTCCCGCTTGCGGGGACGGTCAGGGTTGGGGTCGGAAAGTTAGAGTGGATCGGTTCGATGATCGGGCAGGGGAATGACGGGTCTCGTCGATGCCGCCCGAACCCGGTCGCTCCACCCCCACCTCCGGCTCCTCGCCGCAAGGGGAGGAGAGACGCATGGCGTCCGCTCCCGCGCATGTCCCTCCCCCTTGCGGGAGGGTTGGGGTTGGGGTCGGAAAGTCAGAGCGAGTCGGTTCCGATGATCCGGAATGTGATGGGCGGCGGCTCATGGATGCCGCCCGAACCCCCACCTCCGGCTCCTCCCCGCAAGGGGGAGGAGAGTAGCGCAGCGTCTTCTGTCCATAGGCCGCTCTACCTCCGTTAACCCCCCGTTGACTCACCGGCCATCGCAGCATTATCCCCGCTTTACACAGAACATACAGCGAACAATAATGAACATGTCAGGAACATGGAGCAAAGACATGGTTCGCAACCTTATCGAAGTCGCCGCTGAAATCACCTCGCTCGCCATCTTCGGCAGCGCGGTCGCGATCTGGGCGCTCGCCCTGTCGCCGATGGCTTGACCCCGTAGTTCACAGGCAAAGACCGCATGCGACGATAATCGCCCCGAACCAATCTGGCAGGGTCGGCGCGCCGCGTGCGAAAAAGGAAACCTGTCTGAGTCGGGGTTTCATGGCGCGTCTTCTTCAAGATATCGGCTTCGTGCATCTGCACGTCCATTCGTCCTATTCGCTGCTCGAAGGCGCGCTGAAGATCGGCAAGCTGGCGGATCTGGCGAAGGCCGACCGGCAGCCCGCTTTGGCGCTCACCGACACCAACAACCTCTTCGGCGCGCTCGAATTCTCCGAGAAGCTCGCAGGTTCCGGCATCCAGCCGATTCCCGGCGTCCAGCTCTCGGTCTGCTTCGAGGAGGCCGACCCGGTTGCGCGGATCGTGCCCGTGCCGACGAACATCGTGCTCCTCGCCCAGACCGACGAGGGCTACCGCAACCTCATGCGGCTCGTCAGCCACGCCTATTTCGGCGTGCCCCTGGGCGACGCGCCGAGCGTCGCGGCGAACGTCCTGTCGGCCCATTGCGAGGGCCTGATCGCGCTCACCGGCGGCCTGACGGGTCCCCTCGACACCGCTTTGCGCGACGGCGGGCGTCCCGATGTGGCGCAGGCGCGTCTCGATGTGCTGAAACACGCTTTCGGCCACCAGCTCTACGTGGAAATCCAGCGGCACGGCCTCGACGAAGAGCGCCTGGTCGAGGCCGAGCTGATCGCGCTCGCCGACCGCAACGGCCTGCCGATCGTCGCCGCCAACGAGCCGTTCTTCGCCTCGACCGGCGACTTCGAGGCGCATGACGCGCTGCTGGCGATTTCCAGCGGACGCGTCGTGTCGGACGGCGCGCGCCGCCGGCTGTCGCCGCAGCACGACTTCAAGACCCGCCAGCAGATGATGGAGCTGTTCGCGGATCTGCCCGACGCCCTGCAGGCGAGCGTCGAGATCGCCATGCGGTGCTCCACGCGCGTGACGACGCGCAAGCCCATCCTGCCGCGTTTCGGCACGGGCGCGGATGCCGCGCCGCTCGATGAGGATGCGGAGCTGAAGCGTCAGGCGGAGGAGGGGCTTGTCCTGCGCCTTGCCGCCCACGGCACCGCGCCCGGCCTCACCGAGCAGGATTATCACGACCGGCTCGCCTTCGAGATCGGCGTCATCCAGCGCATGAAATTCCCCGGCTACTTCCTCATCGTCGCCGACTTCATCAAATGGGCGAAGGACAACGATATCCCGGTCGGACCGGGGCGCGGATCGGGCGCAGGCTCGCTCGTCGCCTATGCGCTCACCGTCACCGATCTCGATCCCCTGCGGTTCGGTCTGCTCTTCGAGCGCTTCCTCAACCCGGAACGTGTGTCGATGCCCGACTTCGACATCGATTTCTGCGTCGACGGGCGCGAACGCGTCATCGACTACGTGCAGAAGCGCTACGGCGAAGAGCAGGTCGCGCAGATCATCACCTTCGGCACGCTACTGGCGCGCGGCGTCATCCGCGACGTCGGCCGCGTGCTTGAAATGCCGTACGGCCAGGTGGACAAACTCACCAAGCTCGTGCCGCAGAATCCGGCAAGCCCCGTCTCGCTGAAGCAGGCCATCGAAGGCGAGCCGAAATTGCAGGCGGCGATCGACGAGGAGCCTGTCGTCGCGCGGATGCTCACCATCGCGCAGAAGCTCGAAGGCCTCCACCGCCACGCCTCGACGCATGCCGCCGGCGTCGTGATCGGCGACCGTCCGCTGCAGGAACTGGTGCCGCTCTACCGCGATCCGAAAACCGGCATGCGTGTGACCCAGTACAACATGAAATGGGTCGAGCAGGCAGGGCTGGTGAAGTTCGACTTCCTCGGCCTCAAGACGCTGACAGTGCTGCGAACGGCGGTCGATCTCATCCGTCGCAAGGGCATCGAGATCGATCTCTCGGCCCTGCCGCTCGATGACAAGATGTCTTACGACGCCCTGTGCCGCGGCGAGACGGTCGGCGTGTTCCAGGTGGAAAGCGCGGGCATGCGCAAAGCCCTGGTGGAGATGGAGGCCGACCGCTTCGAGGACCTGATCGCCCTGGTGGCGCTCTACCGTCCGGGCCCGATGGCCAACATCCCGGTTTATTGCGCGCGCAAGCTCGGCAAGGACGAGCACAACAAGAAGCACTGGTATCCCCATCCCAAGCTCGAGCCGGTCCTGCGCGAAACCTTCGGCATCATCGTCTACCAGGAACAGGTGATGGAGGTGGCGAAGGTGCTGGCGGGCTATTCGCTCGGCGACGCCGACCTGTTGCGCCGCGCCATGGGCAAGAAGATCAAGAAGGAGATGGACGACCAGCGCGAGCGCTTCGTCTCCGGCGCCGTCGCGGGCGGGCTCGACCGGAGCAACGCCAACGAGATCTTCGACCTGCTGGCGAAGTTCGCCGATTACGGCTTCAACAAGAGCCACGCGGCGGCCTATGCGCTGGTCGCGTTCCAGACCGCCTATCTGAAGGCCAACCATCCGGTCGAATTCCTGGCGGCGTCGATGACGCTCGATCTCGTCAACACCGACAAGCTCGCGGAATTCCGCCGCGAAGCCCAGCGCCTCGGCATCAAGGTCGAGCCGCCTTCGGTGAACCGCTCGGGCGTCGTGTTCGACGTACGCTACGATGCGGAGGGCAACGGTGCGATCCTCTACGCGCTCGCCGCCATCAAGGGCGTCGGGCGGCAGGCCATCGAGGCGCTTCTCGAAGCGCGCGGGGACGAGCCCTTCCGCGACCTGGCGGATTTCGCGCGCCGCATCAACCCGCGTACGCTCAACAAGCGGACGCTCGAAAATCTCATCGCGGCCGGCGCGCTCGACGAGCTCGAGCCCGATCGCGCGAAGGCCGCGGCCTCCATCGACGCGGTGATGAGCCTCGCGCAGCAATCCCACGAGGCGGCCAATGGCGGCATGGCGGACATGTTCGGCGGCGTCGGGTCGGCGGACGTGCAGCTCCGCATTCCGCCCTACGAGCCCTGGCCCGCATCCGAACGGCTGCAGCGCGAATACGACGCCGTGGGCTTCTTTCTGTCGGGCCACCCGCTCGACGAATACGGCGACCTGCTGAAGAAGCTGCGGGTCCAGACCTGGGTGGAGTTCTGCCGCTCGGTGAAGGCCGGAAACTCCGTCGGCCGCATCGCCGCGACCGTGCTCGACCGGCAGGAGCGCCGCACCAAGACCGGCAACAAGATGGGCATCCTCACGCTCTCGGATCAGACCGGGCATTTCGAGGCCATCCTGTTCTCGGAAGGCCTGCAGCGCTATCGCGAGATCCTCGAACCCGGCAGCGCGGTCGTGCTGATGGTGGCGGCGGGTGTCGAAGGCGACGAGGTGAGGGCGCGCATCGGCACCGCCGAACCTCTCGAAGAGGCGATCTCGAAGCACCAGAAGGGCATGCGCATCTTCCTGCGCGACGAACGCCCGATCGGCAGCGTGTTCGAACGGCTGAAGGCGAAAGGCGAGGGCGAAGTCTCGCTCGTCCTCATCCTCGACGACGGCGACCGGGAGGTCGAGGTGAAGCTCCCCGGCAAATACATGGCCTCGCCGCAGGTCGCAGGCGCGCTGCGGGCGGTGCCGGGGGTGGTCGACGTGCATATGAATTGAGGCGGCAGCTTCTTTCCAAAGCGAAAGCAGGTTCAGCGCTTTTTCGCGGCGCGACCCGCCTTCCTCGTGCGGGAATCTCGCGGGTCGAAAATTCCGCCATTTAGTTTCCCGTGACCCCATTGCATGATCTGCAGCAATACCGCCTCGAGGGACTCGCCCACCTCGGTGAGATGATAGGCATAGCGCACGGGATTGTCCTGGTAGGGTTCCCGCCGGACGAGCCCCAGCTCCATCAAACGCCGCAGCCGGTCCGACAGGATGTTCGTGGGGATGCGTTCCTCGCTCGAGCTGAGGCTCTGGAACGTGTGCTTGCCGTGCCACATCAGGTCTCGGACGATCAACAGGGACCACTTGTCGCCGAAGAGATCGAGCGTTCGGGCGATGGAGCATCGCGACCGGAACGGCGGCGGATTTATCTGATCCAACTCGCTCACGTATCGTCCCTCCGCTTACCCCGCAGGCCCGGTTTTACAACAGTCACTTGCATTTTGAAAGCAACTCTGGGAACGTCGCTTTTAGTCTGCAAGTGAGTGTCGACGAGTGGGGAGAAGAACATGGCGGCGGCAATCGAGTCCTCGATCCTGACACGGATCGGCAACACGCCGGTGATCGAACTGCGATCCCTCCGCCCGGCGGGTTGCGCCCGGCTCCTGCTCAAGATCGAGGCCGAGAATCCGACCGGCAGCATGAAAGACCGGATGGCGCTGGCGATGATCGAAGCCGCCGAACGCGACGGACGCTTGAGGCCGGGCGGGCACGTGGTCGAATATACCGGAGGAAGCACGGGCGTCTCCCTCGCCTTCATCTGCGCCGTGAAGGGCTACAGCCTGAGCATCGTCACGTCGGACGCGTTCAGCGCGGAGAAGCGCCGCCACATGGCGGCCTTCGGAGCGGACTTGACCATCGTGCCGAGTTCGAGTGGCGGCATGGACGCCGCGCTGACGCGCGCCATGGTCGAGAAGGCCCGGGAGATTACGCTCGAAACCGGCGGGTTCTGGACCGACCAGTTGAACAACCGCGATCAGCTCACCGCCTATCACCGGATGGGCGAAGAGATCCTCGACCAGACCGGCGGGGGGCTCGACGCCTTCGTTCAGGCCACGGGAACCGCGGCCTGTGTCCGGGGGGTGTCGGAAACGCTGCATTCCCATAGCGCCGCCATCCATTGCGTGGCGGTCGAACCGGCCAAATCCGCCGTGCTGTCGGGCGGTCCGACCGGCACCCACCGGATCGAAGGCGTCGGACCCGGCTTCGTCCCGCCTCTCTGGCGCAAGGAGGCAGTCGACGCGATTGCCAGCGTGTCCACCGAGGAGGCGATGGAGGCCAGCCGAGATCTCGCCCGGCGCGAGGGAATCTTCGCCGGCACCTCCACGGGCGCGAACCTCGCCGCCGCCCTGCGGTTGGGCCGGCAGCTCGGCCCGGAGGCCACCATCGTCACGCTCATGTGCAATTCCGGCATGAAGTATCTCTCGACGCCGCTCTTCGGGCCTCGCTGAAGAGGGGAGGCGGGCCAGTGCCGCGAACGATTGACCCCAATAGCCCATTTCGTGTTACGTCGTCGCCGGAACCTAAAGCGCTGGTTCCGGGGCTTAGAAAACCCCTTCCTCAAGCGGCCGGCATCGGCCGCTAACGATGCCTTCCTAACCTTACGGTCGGGGAGGTGCTGCCGTATGTCCAGGGCGAAAGCCTAAAGGGCAGCGCAGCCGTCTGTGAGGCGGTTTTCTACTTCCCGACCACCAGCGTTGCTGGTGGTCGTTTCTACAGCGCATGGCCCCATCAAGCCTCACCCGGCACCACCGGCGCGTCTGGGTTCCCTGCTCCGCGTCTCGGACCCGGAATGACGGGTTCGCCGCCGCTGCTTCACCCTTGCCTTCCCGCCGATTCTCCCCTATAGGCGCGCTCATCCCACACGCGGAGCTTGCCCGATGATTTAATCGGGCTGCCACCGGTGGCCGGTTTTCCGGTCCACTGCTCCGCGGAGGCCTAACCGGAGAAACAAAATGGCACTACCTGAATTTTCCATGCGTTCGCTGCTCGAAGCCGGCGCCCACTTTGGCCACCAGTCGCACCGCTGGAACCCGAAGATGGGTCAGTACATCTTCGGCACCCGCAACAACATCCACATCATCGACCTCGCCCAGACGGTTCCGATGCTGCACCGCGCCCTCCAGGCCGTCAGCGACACGGTGGCCAAGGGCGGTCGCGTGCTGTTCGTCGGCACCAAGCGTCAGGCGGCCAATTCCGTCGCCGATGCGGCCAAGCGTTCGGCCCAGTATTACGTGAACTCCCGCTGGCTCGGCGGCATGCTGACCAACTGGAAGACGATCTCGGGCTCGATCTCGCGTCTGCGCAAGGTCGACGAGATCCTCGGCGGCGGCGGCACCGGCCTCACCAAGAAGGAGCGTCTGATGCTCTCCCGTGAAAAGGAGAAGCTCGAGCGCGCTCTTGGCGGCATCAAGGATATGGGCGGCACGCCCGACCTGATCTTCGTCATCGACACCAACAAGGAGCAGCTGGCGATCCAGGAGGCCAAGCGCCTCGGCATCCCGGTGGCGGCGATCGTCGACACCAATTGCGATCCGGATGGCATCACCTTCCCGGTTCCGGCCAATGACGACGCCGGCCGCGCCATCACGCTCTATTGCGACCTCATCGCCCGCGCGGCGCTTGACGGCATCTCCCGCGGCGCCGGCGCCATGGGCATCGATATCGGCGCTTCGGAAAACCCGATGGCCGAAGAGATCCCCGCGAACGACGCAGGCGTTGCTCCCGAGCAGGGCGAGCAGTTCGAACGTCTTGCTGCTCCCCGCGGCGCTCCGGACGATCTGACCAAGCTCACGGGCGTCGGCCCGCAGCTCGCGCAGAAGCTCAACGAGGCCGGCATCTTCCATTACTGGCAGGTCGCCGCCATGCAGCCGGCCGATATCGAGCAGCTCGACAAGGATGCCAAGCTGAACGGCCGCGTCGAGCGCGACGGCTGGATCGGCTCAGGCCCGCGCGATGCTGGAAGCGGCATAAGGCCCGCCTGATCGTGCTTCGCCCGGTCTCGGCGACGACGTCTCGAGACGGGCGACTGAAGTGATCAAGCCCGGCGTTCCCTGAGCGCCGGGCCTTCCGTAGATCACGATGATTCGGCGGGATGGCCCGAACTTTGAACGTGATCGATTCCAAACTTGAGCATGATGTCGGCCGAAAACCGCTTCACACTTTTCGGCATCATGCTCCATCTATGAACCTGTGAAAGGACGAGCCATGGCGAACATTACCGCTGCGATGGTGAAGGAACTGCGCGAAGCCACCAGCGCGGGCATGATGGATTGCAAGAACGCCCTCAACGAGGTCGGCGGCGACATCGATGCGGCGATCGACTGGCTGCGCAAGAAGGGCCTCTCGAAGGCCGCCAAGAAGGCCGGCCGCGTTGCCGCCGAAGGTCTCGTCGCGGTCGAATTCCTCGGGCCACACGGCCGCGATCCTCGAAGTGAACTCCGAGACCGACTTCGTTGCGCGCAACGACCAGTTCCAGGCCTTCGCCCGCGAAGCCGCCAAGATCGCCCTCATGGGCGACGGCACGGTGAATCGCTCGCGGCTGCCCATTTCCCCGGCTCGCAGACCACCGTCAAGGATCGCCTGCAGGAGCTGATCGCCACCATCGGCGAGAACATGAGCCTGCGCCGCGTCGCCAAGCTCGAAGTCTCGAAGGGCGTCATCGCCAGCTACGTGCACAATGCGGTCACCGAAGGCCTCGGCAAGATCGGCGTCCTCGTGGCGCTCGAATCCGAAGGCGACGTGACCGCCCTGTCGACCCTCGGTCGCCAGATCGCCATGCATGTTGCGGCCACCAACCCGATGGCGGTCGACGCCTCGGGCGTCGATCCGGCGGTTCTCGAGCGCGAGAGCGCCATCCTGCGCGACAAGAATGCCGGCAAGCCGGAAAACGTCATGCAGAAGATCATCGAGAGCGGCCTGAAGAGCTACTACAAGGAGGTCACCCTCCTCGAGCAGTCCTTCGTGCACGATCCCTCGAAGACGGTTGCCCAGGTGCTCAAGGAAGCCGAGTCCAAGGCCGGCAAGCCGGTGGTCCTGAAGTCCTTCGTGCGCTACGCGCTCGGCGAGGGCATCGAGAAGGAAGAGGCCCCGGATTTCGCGGCCGAAGTCGCCGCCGCGGCCGGGCAGAAAGCCTGACGCGTTCCCACTCAAAACGGCGGCTCCGAGCCGCCGTTTTCATGAGAGGCTCGCGCATCGCCGGCAGCCCGCTAGGGTTGAGCCGGCGTATTGCTCCGAAGCTTGATATGGAACGGGCGCCTGGCCTGCTCAGTGCGCCCACCCAACCGATACGGGGGTCTGGCAGTGAAACAATTCCGGCGCATTCTGGTGAAGCTCTCGGGCGAGGCTCTCATGGCCTCGGACGGGTTTTGGCTCGATCCGCAGACCCTGTCCGGGTCTGGCCGAGGATCTGGGCGCAGCCACCAGAGCCGGGTTCGAGATCGCCGTCGTGATCGGCGGCGGAAACATCATCCGTGGCGCGCGCATGAGCGCCGCCGGCTGGATCGACCGGCCGACCGCCGATTCCATGGGCATGCTCGGCACCGCCATGAATTCGCTCGCCATCGAGACGGCGCTGAACGCGGCGGGCGTCTCGGCCCGCACCATGTCGGCGGTGTCCATGCCGTCGATCTGCGAAACCTATGCGCGCCAGCCGGCCCTCCATCACCTCCAGAAGGGCCAGGTCCTGGTGCTCGCGGGCGGCACCGGCAACCCGTTTTTCACCACCGATACCGCGGCTGTCCTGCGCGCCGCCGAACTGCGCTGCGATGCGGTTCTCAAGGCGACACAGGTGGACGGCGTCTATTCGGCCGATCCCGAAGACGAACCCGGAGGCGGTCCGCTACGAGCGACTGACCCACGACGAGGCCATCGCGCGGGACCTCAAGGTGATGGATACGGCGGCCTTCGCGCTGGCGCGGGAAAGCCGCATCCCGATCATCGTCGGCTCGATCCATGCGCCGAGCTCGGTGACGGCGATCCTCAACGGGACCGTCCCGTCGACCATCGTCGCCCCTTGATGCAAAGCCTAGGGAGGCGTAAGCCCCTTTTCTGATGCAGTTGGAGTAAGGATTCATCACGATGGCCACCACTTTTGACCTCGATGACGTGAAGCGCCGCATGACGGGCGCCATCAATGCCTTCAAGCATGACCTCGGCAGCCTGCGCACCGGTCGCGCCTCGCCGTCGCTGCTCGACCCGCATCCAGGTGGACGCCTACGGCGCCTCGATGCCGATCACCGCAGGTCGCGACGGTCAGCGTGCCGGAGCCCCGTCTGCTGAGCGTGCAGGTCTGGGACCGCGGCATGGTGACGGCCGTCGAAAAGGCGATCCGCGAATCCGATCTCGGCCTCAATCCGCAGACCGAGGGCCAGGTCATCCGCCTGCGCATCCCGGAGATGAACGAGCAGCGCCGCAAGGAAATGGTCAAGGTCGCGCATAAATACGCCGAGGAGGCGAAGGTTGCCGTGCGCCACGTCCGCCGTGACGGTCTCGATCTGCTGAAGAAGCTCGAGAAGGACAGCGCCATCAGCGAGGACGACAGCAAGCGCCAGGCGGATCAGGTGCAGAAGGCCACCGATCAATTCGTCGCCGATGTGGACTCTCTGCTCGTCGCGAAGGAAAAGGAAATCATGCAGGTCTAGTCCGGGCCTGCATGGAAAGAGCGATCATGAGCGGTGAAGCGAAGTTGTCGGCTCCGGAGCTCGACTGCAAGCCGAGCAGGCGAGGGCGTTCCGACGCATGTCGCGATCATCATGGACGGCAATGGCCGCTGGGCGGCGAAGCGGGGGTTGCCGCGCTTCGAGGGACATCGGCGGGGCGTCGAAGCGATCCGACGCGCCGTGCGCTCGGCCGGCGATCTCGGCATCCGCTACCTGACGGTCTACAGCTTCTCGGCCGAGAACTGGCGGCGGCCCGCCCAGGAGGTCTCCGACCTCATGGGCCTGCTGAAGCGCTTCGTCCGCCACGATCTCGCGGAGCTTCACGCCAACAACATCCGGGTCCGCATCATCGGCGAACGTCAGGGATTGACGGGCGACATCGCGCTGCTGCTCGATGAGGCCGAGAACCTGACCCGCCACAATACCGGGCTTGACCCTGGTGATCGCCTTCAATTACGGCGGCCGGCAGGAGATCGTCGGCGCCATGCGTGCGCTGGCCGAGAAGGTGAAGGCGGGGGCGCTCGATCCCGCGTGCATCGACTGCCGACGTTGATCGAACAGCATCTCGACACGCACGGCATTCCCGGATCCCGATCTCGTCATCCGCACCTCGGGCGAGCAGCGGGTGTCGAACTTCCTCACCTGGCAGACCGCCTATTCGGAATTCCTCTTCATCCCGGATTTCTGGCCCGATTTCGACGACACGACCTTCCGCGCCGCCATCGACGAATATTGTCGCCGTGAGCGGCGCTTCGGCGGCCTCAGCGCCAGGGCCGGCTGAGCATGGCCGCAGAGACCCGGCCCCGCGCCGCAACCGGTTCCAATGGCAGCTCCCTCGAAGCGAATTGAAGAAGCGGGTGCTCTCCGCGCTGGTGCTGGTTCCCCTCGCTCTGGTGGCGGCCGTCGTCGGCGGCTGGCCCTTCGCGCTGTTCTGGCTCGCCGCCGGCATCGCCATGATGGTCGAGTGGACGGGCATGACGCGTGTCGAGCCGCCGCTGCGCCCGCTCCAGGGCATTTTCGCCCTGGCCCTCGCGGCGCGACCCTGCTGCTGTCTGTTGCGCGCCGGATATCGCGTCTTCGTCGGTCTCACGGCAGCCGCCTCGCTGGTCGCGGCCGTCCTCGGCCGCACGCCGCGCGACAAGATGTGGGCCGCCACCGGCTTTCTCTACGGGCTCGTCATCGTGCTGGTGCCGCCCTTCGTGCGGGCGCATCCCAATCTCGGCCTCGTCGGCCTCCTGTGGATGTTCGCCGTCGTCTGGGCGACCGATATCGCGGGCTATTTCGTCGGCCGGGCGCTCGGCGGGCCGAAGCTCTGGCCGCGGGTCAGCCCGAAGAAGACCTGGTCGGGATTTCTCGGCGGGCGTCTTGCCGCCGCGCTGTCGCGGGATTTCTCGTGGCGTGGATTGCCCAGCGCGTGGGCTGGATGCAGCCTTTCAGCCTGCGCAACACGATCATGCTGTCGATCGTCGCCGTCGATCGCGAGCCAGCTGGGCGACCTCGGCGAATCCGCCCTCAAGCGCCATTGCGACGTCAAGGATTCGAGCCATCTCATTCCCGGTCATGGCGGCGTCATGGATCGCCTCGACGGCTTCTGGGCGGTCTCGCTCATCCTCGGGATCGTGCTGTTTCTGACGTGGCTGGCGGGCTGACCGTCGATGACCCGGACCCTCACCATCCTCGGCGCAACGGGCTCGGTCGGCCGCTCCACCGTCGAGGTGGTGCTGGCGCACCGGGACGAGTTCCATGTCAGTCTCGGTGGTCGGCGGCCACGATGCCGAGGCGCTGGCGGAGGTGGCCCGACGGCTCGGCGCGCAATTCGCGGCACTGGCGGACGAGAGCGCGCGCCGGCGATGCTGAAGGCGCTCTTTCCGGATCGGGCATCGCAAGCGGGGCAGGGCGCTCCGCCGTTCTCGAAGCGGTGCGACCGGGACGCCGAGATCGTGCTGGCGGCCATCAGCGGCACCGCCGGACTGGAGCCGACCGCCGCCGCCTTGAAACCCGGCCGGCGCGCTGGCCCTCGCCAACAAGGAAAGCCTCGTCTGCGCCGGCGCCGCCTTCATGCGCGAGGCGCGCCGCCTGGGCGTCACCATCATGCCGGTCGATTCCGAGCACAACGCCCTCGACCAGGCCCTCGCGGCGGGCCGCAACGGCGACGTCGAGAAGGCGATCATCACCGCGAGCGGCGGGCCGTTCCGGACGTGGACTCGCGAGCGGATCGCCGGCGGCGACGCCGGCGGAGGCTGCGGCCCATCCGGTCTGGTCGATGGGCGCCAAGATCAACATCGATTCCGCGACGCTCATGAACAAGGGCCTCGAACTGATCGAGGCCCATCACCTTTTCGACCTCGAGCCGGAGCGCCTCGACGTGCGTGGTCCACCCGGAGGCGATCTTCCACGGCCTCGTCCAATGGCGCGACGGGGCGCTGACGGCGGGGCTGGCCCTGCCGGACATGAAAGTGCCGATCGCCAACGCCCTGCGTCACCGCGAGCGGCTCCGGATGGCGCTGCCCCGTCTCGATCTTGCCGCGATTGGCCGCTTAACGTTCGAGAATGCCGACGAGACGCGGTTTCCCTGCCTGTCGCTGGCCAGGGCCGCCCTGCGGGACGGTGGGGCGATGCCGACCGTCCTGAACGCCGCCAACGAGATCGCGGTCTCGGCCTTCATGGCGGGCCGGATCGGATTTTACGCGATTTCGGAGACTGTTGAGCGGGTTTGTTCGATTTCGCGGGACGTTCTCTGCCGGCGCCGGCTACCGTATCGGACGCACTGGCCTAGATATGGAAGCTCGGGATTCGGCGCGGCAGCTCTTGCCGGCTTGATGGATACGTGCGGCCCGCTGGGGCGCGAAAGGGAACGATCATGGAATTGTTTGCGGCTTTGATCCGGCGCGACGGGTTCGGTTTTTCTGACCCTTGCTCTCGTTCGTGGTCGTGCTGAGCGTCGTCGTCTTCATCCACGAATTCGGCCATTTCTGGGTCGGCCGACTTTGCGGCGTCGGGGTCACGGCCTTCTCGATCGGCTTCGGCAAGGAACTGTTCGGCTGGACCGACCGGCACGGCACCCGCTGGAAGATCTCGGCGATTCCCCTCGGCGGCTACGTGAAGTTCGTCGGCGACCTGAACGCCGCCAGCGTGCCGGACCAGAGCCAGCTCGCCGCAGATGACCCGGCCGAGCGGGCGGTCAGTTTTCCCCATCAAAGCGTCGCCAAGCGGGCCGCCATCGTGGCGGCGGGGCCGATCGCCAATTTCATCCTCGCCATCGCGATCTTCGCGGGCTTCAATTATTTCAGCGGCCGCCAGGTCATCGAGCCGCGGATCGAGGCGGTCCAGCCCGGCAGCGCCGCCGAGAAGGCGGGCTTTCTGCCCAAGGACCTGATCGTCGAAATCGACGGCCGGCGGATCGAGACCTTCGCCGACATGCAGCTGCTGGTCAGCTCGAGCGCCGGCGAGAGCGCTGGCCTTCACGGTCGACCGCGGCGGGCAGACGGTGACTCTGCACGGCGACGCCCGAACTTCACGGAGCGGACGACGCCCTTCGGCAAGCAGCGGATCGGCGCTCCTCGGCGTCGAGGCGTCCCGCGACCCGGCGGCGGTCAAGCGGCTGTCCTATACCGCCCTGGGGCGCCCTGAAGGCCGGGGCGGTCGAAACCTGGAACCTCGTCGACCGGACCATGAACTTCCTGCGGCGGCTGGTGACCGGGCAAGGAATCGGCCGATCAGCTGTCCGGACCGATCGGGATCGCGCGGGCTTCCGGTCACGGCATTCGACGTCGGCGGGGTCTACAGCCTGGTCGGATTGATCGGATTCATGTCGGTTTCGATCGGGCTCATTAACCTTTTTCCCATTCCGTTGCTCGATGGCGGCCACCTGCTTTTCTACGCGGTCGGAGGCCGTCCGCGGCCGTCCTTTGAGCGAAAAAGCCCAGGAAATAGGGTTCCGCATCGGCTTTGCGCTGGTGGCGATGCTCATGCTTTTCGCCACTTGGAATGATATTGTTCACCTTGGTGCGAGTTTTATGGCGCAGAGGTACGTGACACGGACGCCACGCCCGTTAAAATTGCTACTCTGTTGGGGAATCCGCCGTTTGCAATGACGGCGAAAGTTTGTACAAGCGGACCGCACCGATAGGGTTGGCGCCATTGTCGCCGATCTGGCGGGCGACCCGCTTAGGCAAATATAAAGAGACGGGCCAGTTGATGATGTCGACGACCACGAAACGCCGGCAAAAGCCGGCCACCACCGCCATTGTCGCCATGAGCGCGATGATGCAGGAGTGACTGCCGCGGAGACGGCTTTCGCGCAGCAGGCGCACCCAGGGCGAGCCGCAGGGCCGCCGTCTTCACAGGGCGCCGATCGATCAACCGCGTTGTCGTCGAGGGCAACAAGCGGGTCGAGAAGGGCGATGATCGAGCCGCGATCTCGAGATGCAGGCCCGCGCGTCCCTACAATCAGGCCACCGTCGATGCCGACGTCCAGCGCATCCTCGAAGTCTATCGCCGCCAGGGCCGCGGCCTCGCGCAGGTGACGCCCCGCGTCGTCGACCTGCCGAACGGCCGCGTCGACGTGGTCTTCACGATCAACGAGGGCGACAAGACCGGCGTCAAGGAAATCCGCTTCGTCGGCAACAACCAGATTTCGGCCGAGCCGCCTGCGCGGCGTGATGGCGACGACCGAGATCGAACCTCCTGAGCTTCCTCAAGACCTCGGACGTCTACGATCCGGACCGGATCGCCGCCGACCTGGAGCTCATCCGCCGCTACTACCTGAAGAACGGCTATGCCGATTTCCGCATCGTTTCCAGCGACGTGCAGTTCGATCCGGACGCGGGCGGCTACATCGTCACGATCGCCGTCGAGGAGGGCGCGCAGTATCGCGTCGGCGCCGTCAACGTCGACTCGCGCATCCCGGACATCGACGAGGACGTGGTCCTGCGCGGCAAGCTCGCGACCTCGGCCGGGCTCGGTCTACAACGCCGACGCGGTCGAGAAGTCGCTGCAGGACGTGACCACCGAGGCGGCGCGCAAGGGCTATGCCTTCGCGCAGGTCCGCCCGGTCGGCACCCGCGATCCGGCGACCCAGACGATCAATCTCGGCTACGTGGTCGAGGAAGGGCCGCGCGTCTACATCGAGCGCATCAACGTGCGCGGCAACACGCCGCACCCGCGACTACGTCGATCCGTCGCGAGTTCGATCTCGGCGAAGGCGACGCCTACAACAAGGTGCTGGTCGACCGCGCCGAACGCCGCCTCAACAATCTCGGCTACTTCAAGAACGTCCGCATCACCAACGAGCCGGGCTCCGCGCCCGACCGCGTCGTCGTCAACGTCGACGTCGAGGATCAATCGACCGGCGCCTTCTCGGTCTCCGGCGGCTACTCGACCTCCGACGGCTTCATCGGCGAGGTCTCGGTCAGCGAGTCGAACTTCCTCGGCCGCGGCCAGTTCGTCCGCGTCGCCGGCCAGCTCGGCCAGCGCACGCAACGGCGTCGATTTCTCGTTCACCGAGCCGTATTTCCTCGGCTACCGCATGGCGGCCGGCATCGACCTGTTCTCGAAGTTCAGCGACCAGACCAAGTATGCCCGCTACGAGAACCGGGTGACCGGCGGTCAGCTGCGCCTCGGCCTGCCGGTCACGGAAGAGTTCGGCGTGACGCTGCGCTACTCGCTCTACCAGCAGGATCTCGCAGATCCCGAACGACTACAAGCAGCCCTACAACGACTGCTCGGTTCCGCTCCCGGGCTACACGGTGCTGAACCCCGACGGCACGCCGAACCGCCTGTTCTGCGAAGGCAACGGCGAAGCCTCGCTGGCGATCAAGGAATCGCAGGGCAAGACGCTGACCTCGCTCGCCGGCCTGACCTTCAACTACAACACGCTCGACAACACCAAGGACCCGCGCAACGGCTTCTACGCCGAAGTCAAGACGGACTTCGCCGGCCTCGGCGGCGATTCCCGTTACTTCCGCGCCACCGGCGACGCGCGCTACTACCGCGAGATGTGCGAGGACATCGTCGGCATCGCCCGCGTCCAGGGCGGCCACATCAGGTCGGCGGCGATAAGGGACGGCGGACGAGCGACCTGCGCATCGTCGACCAGTTCTTCCTCGGCCCGACGCTCGTCCGCGGCTTCGCCACCACCGGCATCGGCCCGCGCGACATCTCGAGCTGCGACACCCGCGCCAACGCCATCGGCGGCACGACCTATTTCGGCGGCTCGCTCGAAGTGCAGTTCCCGATCTTCGGCCTGCCGCGGGAGCTCGGCCTGAGGGGCGCGGTCTTCGCCGATGCCGGTACGCTGTTCGGCTACAAGGGCCCGACGCAGTTCGACGTCAACGACAACAGCATCATCGACGGCTTCAGCCCGACGCGGCTGCACGCATCGCGCCACGTCTCGCAGGAATGCATCCTGGTGCGCGACAGCAAGACGATCCGCTCGTCGGTCGGCGCCATCGATCCTGTGGAGCTCGCCGCTCGGCCCGATCCGCTTCGACTACGCCTTCGCGCTGACGAAGGACGAGGGCATCATGACGCCGTCAACGGCGTCAGGATCGGCGGCGACCGGACCCAGGCGTTCCGCTTCTCCGGCGGCTCCCGCTTCTAAGCCTGAGCGGAGCGGCTCGCCGGATCGCGGCAGCCCGGCGGGATCGCCGATCGGATCGCCGGTTCCCGGAATCGAAACCTTCCAGAACGGAGAGGGCGCCCTAGCGGCGCCCTCGCTTTTACGTCATGACTGACACAGATTTCTTCTCGCAGGCCCAGACGCTCACGTTCGTCAGGTGGCCGACATGGCGAGGCGGCGCTCCCGGCGAGCGCCGATGCGGAACTTGTCGTCACGGGCGTCGCGCCCCTCGAGAGCGCCGGGCCGGACGACCTCGCCTACATGGACAACCCGGCCTACGGCCAGGCGCTTCGGCGACCACGGGCGCGGCGCCTGTCCTGGTCTCGCCGCGCTTCGCCGCGAAGGTCCCGGCCGGCAGCGTCGCGCTCGTCACGCCGCAGCCCTATCGCGTCTTCGCCCAGGTCCTGGCGCTGCTCTTCCCGTCCGCCATGCGGCCCGGACTCGTCCTTCGCCGCGACCGGCATCTCGCCCGGGCTCCTTCGTCCACCCGACGGCGCGGCTGGAGCACGGCGTCACGGTCGATCCCGGCGCGGTGATCGGGCCCGAGGCCGAGATCGGCGCCGGCACGCTGGTCGGCGCCCACGCCGTCATCGGCGCCGAGGTCCGGATCGGCCGCGATTGCTCGATCGGCGCCGAACGTCACCGTCTCGCATGCGCTTGCTCGGCAACCGGGTCATCCTCCATCCGGGCGTGCGCATCGGCCAGGACGGTTTCGGCTTCGCCATGGGCCCGCAAGGGCCATCTCAAGGTGCCGCAGATCGGCCGCGTCATCATCCAGGACGACGTCGAGATCGGCGCCAACACGCACGATCGACCGCGGCGCCAGCCGCGACACGGTGATCGGCGAGGGCACCAAGATCGACAACCTGGTGCAGATCGCCCACAACGTGGTGATCGGCCGCCATTGCGTGATCGTCGCGCAGGTCGGCATCGCCGGCTCGACGCACGCTCGAGGATTTCGTGGCGATCGGCGGCCAGGTCGGCGGTCAACGGCCATGTCCGCATCGGCATGGGCGCGCAGATCGCCGGCGACCAGCGGCGTCAACGGCGATGTGCCGCGCGGGCGCGCGCTGGGGCGGCATTCCCGGCCCGGCCCGATGCGGGAGTGGTTCCGCGAGATCAACGCGCTGAAAAAACTTGCGTCGAAATCGCGATTCCGGCGATTCCGCGCAGCTCAGGACGAGCGTGTCTGCGGATGCCGTGAAGACAGCTTGCACGATCCGGAGACGATTCCATGAGCGAGGCGCCGACGCACGCTTCAGACCGCCGATATCCTGCAGATCCTCGAGCTGCTGCCGCATCGCTATCCGTTTCTGCTGGTCGACCGGATCATCGAGATCGACGGCGACGGATCCTGCATCGGCATCAAGAACGTCACCTATCAACGAGCCGCAGTTCACCGGCCATTTCCCGGCCGGCCGATCTTCCCGGGCGTCTACTGATCGAGGGCATGGCGCAGACGGCCGGCGCGATCTGCGTCGCGTCGAAGATCGCCGAGCAGGCGAAGCCCAAGCAGGTCTACTTCATGACCATCGACAAGGTGCAAGTTCCGCAAGCCGGTCGAGCCCGGCGACCGGGTCGAGTATCACATGACCAAGCTCAACAACCGCCGCAACATGTGGTGGTACCAGGGCGAGGCGAAGGTCGACGGCGTGCTCGTCTGCGAGGCCGAGGTCAGCGCCATGCTGGTGACGGATTGATGCGACGACCTTCATTCACCCGACCGCCGATCGTCGAGGACGGCGCGAAGATCGGCGCCGGCGTCGACGATCGGCCCGTTCTGCATGTCGGCCCGGAGGTCGAGCTCGGCGACGGCTGCGAGCTGGTCAGCCATGTGCGCGTCGCCGGCCGCACCACGATCGGCGCCCGGACGCGGATCTTCCCGTTCGCCTCCATCGGCCATCCGCCGCAGGACCTGAAATATCGCGGCGAGCCGTCGACGCTGAGATCGGCGCCGATTGCACCATCCGCGAGGGCGTCACCATGAATCCCGGCACCGAAGGCGGCGGCCTGAAGACCGTCGATCGGCGACCGCTGCGTGTTCCTCGCCAATTCCCATGTCGCGCACGACCGCAAGGTCGGCAACAACGTCATCCTGTCGAACAACGTCATGCTGGCCGGCCACGTGCACGGTCGGCGACTACGTGATCCTCGGCGGCGGCGCGGCCGTGCACCAGTTCGCCCGCGTCGGCGCGCACGCCTTCGTCGGCGGCCTGTCGGGCGTCGAGAACGATCTCATTCCCTACGGCATGGCGATCGGCAACCGCGGCGCATCTCGCCGGCCTCAACATCGTCGGCCTGCGCCGGCGCGGCTTCACCCGCGAGCAGATCCACGAGCTCCGCCGCGCCTATCGCCTGCTCTTCGCCGAGAGGGCACGCTGGCGGAGCGCGTCGAGGACGTGGCGGGCGAGTTCGACGACCCATCCGTTCGTGCACGAGATCCTCGACTTCATCCGCGAGGGCAAGGACCGGGCGATCTGCACGCCGCGGGATCCTGTCGCCTCGCAACTGATGACGCAGCGGAGCGCGGCGAAGACGGCCCGGTCGCGATCCTGGCCGGGTCCGGGCAGCTGCCGTCCAGCTCGTCGAGCATCTCGAGCGGACGGGGCAGGATTGCCGCGTGCTGGCCTTTCGCGGCTTCGTCGTCGGCGGAGTCTGCGCGGCGCGCGGACGCGCACTGTCGACCTCCTCGACCTCAAGGCGATCATGCGGCGGCTCGAGGAATGGCAGCCCGCGCGTCGTCGCCCTCGTCGGCGCGGTGCGCCGGCCGGGTTTCTCCGCGCTGCTCGGCGCCTATTCGCTGCTGCGCAACCGGCAGAGGTGCGCGAGGTCATCGCCCGGGGCGACGATCAGGTGCTGCGCGGCGCCGTCGATGCTGCTCGAGGAGCGCGGCTACAGGGTCGTCGGCGCGCACGAACTCGCGCCCGGACCTCGTCGCCCCGCTGCTCGATGACGCGGAGACGCGCGCCTGCCGACGGAGGACGACGCCAGGCCATTACGCTTCGGCCTCGATCTCCTGCGGCTCGCTGTCCGCCTTCGATATCGGTCAGGCCGCGGTCGTCGCGCGCGAGCACGTGCTCGCGGTCGAAGGGCCGAGGGCACCGACCGGATGCTGCGGCCGGGTCGCGGCGCATGCGGCAGTCCCTGCTTCGGCTGTGCCGCAAGCGGCGCGAGGGCGGCGTCCTCATCAAGGCGGCGAAGCGCGGCCAGGACCTGCGCGTCGACATGCCGGCGATCGGCCCGCGGACGGTGCCGAGGCGGCGCGCGCCGGGCTCGTCGGGCATCGCCGTCGGCGCCGGCTCCACCCTCGTCCTCGACCAGGACGAAGACGCTCGCGCTGGCCGACCGCCTCGGCCTGTTTCTCGTCGCGGTCGAGCTGCCCTGGATGGCCGAGCCCATGGACGTGACCGCGCCTTGACGATCTGGATCGTCGCCGGCGAGGAATCGGGCGACCAGCTCGGGGCCAAGCTGATGCGCGCGCTGAAGGCGCGAAGCGGCGCGGAGCGGCTGCGTTTCGGCGGCGTCGGCGGCCACGCGATGGCGGCCGAAGGGCTGCACGAGCCTGTTCCCGCTGGAAGACATCGCCGTCATGGGATTCTCCGCCGTGATCAACCGGTTGCCGACGATTCTTCGCCGCATTCGCGCAGACGGCCGACGCGGTCGTGGCGGCAAAGCCCGACATCCTCATCATCATCGACAGCCCGGATTTCACCCATCGCGTCGCAAAGGCGCGTGCGCCGGCGGGCGCCCGCAGATCCCCATCGTCGACTACGTCAGCCCCTCCGTCTGGGCGTGGCGGCCGGGACGCGCGCTGAAGATGCGCGCCTATGTGGATCATCTGCTGGCGCTGCTGCCGTTCGAGCCCGCCGCGCATCGAGCGCCTCGGCGGGCCGCCGACAACCTATGTGGGCCATCCGCTGATCGAGCGGCTGGACGAGATCAGGCCGCAGCGCCGGCGAGCGCGGCGCGCCGGACGGCATGCCGCTCAACCTGCTGGTGCTGCCCGGCAGCCGCCGCTCCGAGGTCAGCCGCCTGATGGAGCCCTTCGGCGAGGCGCTCGCGCTGCTGCGCCAATCGTCCCCGCGACCGTTCGCAGTGACGATTCCCGCCGTGCCGCATCTTGCCGACGAGATCGCCGCGCGGGCGAAGGACTGGCCGGTCGACGCCGACGATCGTGCAGGGCGAGGCGGCGAAATGGGCGGCGTTCCGCAAAGCCGACGCGGCGCTCGCCGCCTCCGGCACCGTGACGCTGGAACTCGGCCTCTCCGGCGTGCCGATGATCGTCGCCTACCGGGTCTCGAAGATCGAGGAGATCCTCAAATACCTCATCAAGGCCCATTCCATCGTGCTCACCAACCTGGTGCTGGGCGAGAACGTGATCCCGGAATTCATCCAGTGGGATTGCACGCCGGAGAAGCTCGGCGGGTGCGCTGCTGCCGCTCTTGTCGGACACGCCCGAGCGGCGCCGCCAGCAGGAGGCGTTCGACAAAGCTCGACGGCGCTGATGCGGATCGGCGACGAGATGCCGAGCGAGCGGGCGGCGCGGATCGTGGGGGAGTCCTGCACCGTCATTCCGGGGCGAGTGAAGCGAGAGCCCGGAATCCATAGACACGCCGCTTGAGGGTCTAACGACAGTGTCAGCGCACCCCGGGTTCCGGGCTCCGCTTTTCGCGGACCCGGAATGACCGAGGTGTCGTTTACCCCCGCGACGCGACCGTCGCGTAGTCGCGCTGCGGCGAGCCGACATAGAGCTGGCGCGGGCGGCCGATGCGCTGGGACGGGTCTTCGATCATCTCGCTCCACTGGGCGATCCAGCCGACCGTGCGGGCCAGCGCGAAGAGCACCGTGAACATCGAGGTCGGGAAGCCCATCGCCTTCAGGGTGATGCCCGAATAGAAATCGATGTTCGGGTAGAGCTTCTTCTCGAGGAAGTAATCGTCCTTCAGGGCGATCTGCTCGAGTTCGATGGCAACGTCGAGCAGCGGATCGTCCTTGATGCCGAGCTCGTTCAGGACCTCGTGGGTCGTCTTCTGCATGATGCGGGCGCGCGGGTCGTAGTTCTTGTAGACCCGGTGGCCGAAGCCCATCAGGCGGAACGGATCGTTCTTGTCCTTCGCCTTGGCGATGTAGTGCGGAATGCGGTCCGGCGTGCCGATCTCCTCCAGCATCTTCAGCGCCGCCTCGTTGGCGCCGCCATGGGCCGGGCCCCAGAGGCAGGCGATGCCGGCCGCGATGCAGGCGAAGGGGTTCGCGCCCGACGAACCGGCAAGGCGCACCGTCGAGGTCGAGGCGTTCTGCTCGTGATCGGCGTGCAGGATGAAGATGCGGTCGAGGGCCCGCGAGAGCACCGGATTGACCTTGTATTCCTCGCACGGCACCGCGAAGCACATGCGCAGGAAGTTCGACGTGTAGTCGAGGTCGTTCTGCGGATACACGAAGGGCTGGCCGACCGAGTACTTGTAGGCCATGGCGGCGAGCGTCGGCATCTTGGCGATCATGCGCATGGACGCGATCATGCGCTGGTGCGGGTCCGAGATGTCGGTCGAAGTCGTGATAGAAGGCCGACAGCGCGCCGACGGAGGCCACCATGATGGCCATCGGATGCGCGTCGCGGCGGAAGCCCGGTGAAGAAGCGGTTCATCTGGTCATGCACCATCGTGTGGCGCGTGACGCGGTAGTCGAAATCCGCCTTCTGGGCCGCGGTCGGCAACTCGCCGTAGAGCAGCAGGTAGCAGGTCTCGAGGAAGTCGCCGTGCTCGGCCAGTTGCTCGATCGGGATAGCCGCGATAGAGCAGAACGCCCTCGTCGCCGTCGATATAGGTGATCTTGGACTCGCAGCTCGCGGTCGAGGTGAAGCCCGGATCGTAGGTGAACATCCCGGTCTGGGCGTAGAGCTTCGAGATGTCGAGGACGCTCGGACCGATCGTGCCGTGTCTTCACCGCCAGGTCGACGTTCTTGTCCTCGAAATTCAGCGTTGCGTCATTCGCGCTCATGCGTCTTCGCCCTTTCAACAGGAGGCCGGGCATTACCTAGTGCAGCCGCGCATGTGGAGAAGGTGCTCTCCCTGCGGAACTCCGTACCGAGGTTCGCCGGTCGGGGGAATTTATGGAGCTGTGGGTAGGCGCAGAGACCCGATCAAAGACGCACCTGATCGTGCCGCCGCCCGCTAATGGAAACCGCGCGCCCGAAGACGAGCGACGGCGGATTGGAACGCGCGATCCCGCATTCAAGCTGAATTGCCGGGAGATCGGGAAGGGTCCATGCCGCGTCGCTGACGCATCAGCCAGGCGGTCCAACGCCAGCCCCGTGTCCTCAAGCGCCGGTGGCGCATGGGCCGCTAGGCTGCCTTCGATAGCTGGTCGCCAAGCGGGCCAGGACTCGTCGCGGCCGAGCACCGCCATGACGTCGAACAGGCCGGGCGAGGTCGCCCGGCCGGTGAGGGCCGCGCGCAGAGGCTGCGCCACCTGGCCGAGCTTGGCGCCGAGCGATCTCCGCATGGTCGCGCACCACGGCCTCGACGCTGCTCCGCATTCCAGTCGGACACCGCTTCGAGCTTCTCGCGATGCCGGCGAGTCCGGGCGCGCCCGTCGGCGAGCAGGCCGGTGGCCTTCTCGTCGAGCTTGAGCGGGCGCTGCGCGTAGAGGTAATAGGCGCTGTCGAGAAGCTCGACGAGGGTCTTGGCGCGCTCCTTCAGGCCCGGCATGGCGGCGACGAGCTTTGCGCGCAGGGCCGGGGTGAAGGTGGCGCCAAGCCCGCGCTCGGCGCCGATCTCGGGCAGCAGCCCCTCGATGGCGGCGACCAGTTCCTCGTCGCCGGTCTGGCGCATGTAATGGCCGTTGATGTTCTCGAGCTTGACGAAGTCGAAGCGCGCCGGCGAGCGCCCGATGCTGCGAAAGATCGAAGGCCGCGATCATCTCGTCGGTGCGAGAAGATCTCCTGGTCGCCGTGGCTCCAGCCGAGGCGCACCAGATAATTGCGCAACGCCACCGGGCAGGTAGCCCATGCTGCGATAGGCCTCGACGCCGAGGGCCCCATGGCGCTTGGACAGCTTGGCGCCGTCCGGTCCGTGGATGAGCGGGATATGCGCCATGCTCGGCACAGTCCAGCCGAGCGCCTGGTAGATCTGCGTCTGCCGCGCGCGCGTTGGTGAGGTGGTCGTCGCCGCGGATGACATGGGTGATGTCCATGTCGTGATCGTCGACCACGACGGCCAGCATATAGGTCGGCGTGCCGTCCGAGCGCAGCAGCACGAGGTCGTCGAGATCCTTGTTCTGCCAGACGACGCGGCCCTGCACGTGCGTCCTCGACCACGGTCTCGCCCTCCTGCGGCGCCTTCAGGCGGATGACCGGCTTGACGCCGGCCGGAGCCTCGGACGGGATCGCGGTCGCGCCAGCGGCCGTCATAGCGCAGGGGCTTGCCCTCCTGGCGCGCCTGCTCGCGCATGGCCTCGAGCTCCTCCTGGCTGGCATAGCAATGATAGGCGCGGCCGGGCGCGAGCAGGGACTCGGCGACCTCCTGGTGGCGCGCGGCGCGGGAGAACTGGTAGACGACGTCGCCATCCCAATCGAGGCCGAGCCAGGTCAGGCCGTCGAGGATCGCCTTGATGGCGGGCTCCGTGGAGCGTTCGCGGTCGGTATCCTCGATCCGCAGCAGCATCTTGCCGCCATGCCGCTTGGCATAGAGCCAGTTGAACAGGGCCGTGCGCGCGCCGCCGATATGCAGGAAGCCGGTCGGGGAGGGGGCGAAGCGGGTGATGACGCTCATCGGCATGAAGACCTTGGTCGAGAGAACTTGAGAACAGAGCGCGAAATCGGGCCGACCTTCGTACGAAGGGTTCGCCGCCGCGTGCCGTCGTCTAACATGTAAACCCGCCCGACGTTAAGCCGAACCGATGCAGCCGCACGACAATCGCCAGAACGGCCGCGGATCAGCGCGCTGTCGCACGGGCGCTCGCGCTGCCGCGCCGCGTGGCAGCCGGCCCTCGACCTCAGGCTGGTCGATGGGCGGGATTTGCTGGCGCGCGGGATCGCGCGGGAGATCGAGCAGCGGCGGCTGTTTCCGTGGATCGCGGTGTGTTTCGGCGCAGGCATCCTCCTGTTCTTCCAGGCCGACGGACAGCCCGCCCTCTGGGCGCCCGCTCGTCCGGCATGCGTGCTGTTCGCGCGGCCTCGCGGTCGCTTTCCGCGGGCGCCTCGCGGCCCTTGCCGTCTGCATCGGCCTGGCGATGCGCTGTTCGCCGGTTTCGCCGCCGGCGTCGTCCGCTCCCGGTCGGTCGAGGCGCCGGTCCTCGGCCGGATCGTGATCGCGCCGTTGACGGGCTTCATCGAGGCGGTCGAGGAGCGCCCGGCAGGCAAGCGCCTGCTGCGTCGCGCGTCACCGAGCTGAAGGGTGCCGGAGGCCGACGCGCGCCGCGCCTCGTGCGCGTGACCTTGCGCAAGGCGAGACGGCCTCGTCGCCGGGCCAGTTCATCGCCGGCAAAGCCCGCCTGCTGCCGCCGCCGCAGCCGGCCTGGCCGGGCGGCTACGATTTCGGGCGGGACGCCTATTTCCGCGGCATCGGCGCCGTGGGCTCGATTCTCGGGAGCGGTGAAGCCGCTGCGATCCGCCGACGCGCCCGCCCTTGGCGCTCGCGGCTCGCCGCCGCCGTGGACGAGGCCCGCAACGTGCTGACCCAGCGCATCGCAGCCGCGATCGGCGGCCCGGCGGGCGGCGTCGGCGCGGCGCTCGTCACCGGCAAGCGCGGCCTGATCCCCGAGCCGACGAACGATGTGCTGCGCGCCGCCGGCATCTACCACATCGTGTCGATTTCGGGCCTTCACATGGTGCTCGCGGCCGGCACGTTCTTCTGGCTGGCGCGGGCGCTCCTCAGCCTCGTCCCGAGCGCTGGCCTTGCTGCTGGCCGGTCAAGAAGATCGCCGCCGTCACGGCGATGCTCGGCGCCACCGCCTATTGCGTCTTCTCCGGCTCGGACGTCGCGACCGTGCGCTCCCTCATCATGACGCTGGTGATGTTCGGCGCCGTGCTGGTGGACCGACCGGCGCTCGAGCGTGCGCAACCTGGCCATCGCCGCCATCGTGGTGCTGGCCCGCGAGCCGGAGGCGCTGCTCGGCCCGAGTTTCCAGATGTCGTTCGGCGCCGTCGCGGCGCTCGCGGCCTTCGTGCCGGCGCTGCAACGGGGCGGCGGATCGAGGGCGCGGCCCGCAAGCCGCCTGGAACGGGCTGCGTTGCGCGGTCGGGCACGCGGCCGGGCTGGTGACGCACGACGCTGGTCGCCAGCATCGCGACCGCGCCGTTCGCGGCCTACCATTTCCAGACCCTCAACCCCTACGGCCTCGTCGGCAATGCGCTGGCGCTGCCGCTCGTCTCGCTGGTCGTGATGCCGTCGGCGGTGCTCGGCGTTCTCGCCTATCCGTTCGGGCTCGACGGTCCGGTCTGGCAAATGATGGGGCTGCCGTGTCGCAGGTGCTCGACGTCTCCGCCTGGGTCGGCGGCTTCGCCGGGTCGACGCGTGGTGATCCCGGCTCTCGGCATGGGCGCGTTGGCGCTGTTCAGCCTCGCGCTCCTGCTGGCGTCGATGCCGGCGTCGTCGCTGCGATGGCTTGCGCTCGCGCCGGCCATCCCGGGCCTCGCCTTCGCGGCGTCGCCCGGCCGCTCCGATATCTACGTCGACCGGGACGGGCAGGGCGCTGCGATCCGGAACGCGGCCGGGCGTCTCGCCTTCGTCGGCAAGACCTCGGCTTTCGTCGCCGAGCAATGGCTCCGGGCCGACGGCGATCGCGCGCGAGGCCGCCGCTGCCATGTCGGCCGAGTCGCGCCAAGGATGGCGCGCGCTGCGATCCGGAAGGTTGCGTGGTCGAAACCAGCCGACCGGCGCAACATCGCCTTCGTGCAGAAATCCTCAGCCTTCGAGGAGGATTGCCGCCGCGCCGAGATCGTCATCACTCGAGCCTGAAAGCGCCGTCGACGCTGCGCCGCCCTGCTCGTCCTCGACCGCGAGGCGCTGGCGGCGCGCGGGGCGACGACCATCCGCCTGGCGGATGCCGACGGCATCGAAATCCGCTCGGTCCGCAAGGGCGACGAGACGTCGCCGCGCACCGCAGCCTGTCGCAGCCGCCAGCTCCCGAGCGCCGCAGCCATCCCGGCGGCGCCCGCGAACACGCGACCACGCGACGTCCCGGGACGATCGATCTGCCGGACGAGCGGACGCGCTCGGAGCGCGAGCGCGCTCCGGACGATCTCAGTAGCGGCGAACCAGACTGACGAGCTTGCCCTGGATCTTGACCCGGTCGGGCCCGAGAACGCGCGTCTCGTAGGCCTGGTTGGCGGCTTCCAGCGCGATCGAGGAGCCGCGACGGCGGAAGCGCTTGAGGGTCGCTTCCTCCTCGTCGATCAGCGCCACGATGATGTCGCCCGTATTGGCGTTGTCCTGCCGGCGGATGACCACGAGATCGCCGTCGAGAATGCCGGCCTCGACCATCGAATCGCCGCGCACCTCGAGGGCGTAATGCTCGCCCTGGCTGAGGAAGTCGTTCGACAGGGTGATGGAATGGCTGCGGTTCTGGATCGCCGAGATCGGCGTGCCGGCGGCGATCCGGCCCATGACGGGGATCGACGATGTCGCGGCTGCGCTCCTCGACCGGGGGCGGCGCGGCTTTGCGCCTTGTCGGCAAGCCCGCCTTCGACGACGCTCGGCGTGAAGCGCTTCTGTCCGGCCGCGCCGCCGACGGTCTCGGGCAGGCGAATGACCTCCAGCGCCCGGGCGCGGTTGGGCAGGCGGCGAATGAAGCCGCGCTCTTCGAGCGCCGTGATCAGGCGATGGATGCCGGATTTGGATTTGAGATCGAGCGCGTCCTTCATCTCGTCGAACGAGGGCGGAACGCCGGATTCGCGCAGGCGTTCATGGATGAAGCGGAGCAGTTCGTGCTGTTTTCGCGTCAGCATGGCTGGCCTTTACTGCTCCATCCCGTGGAGCGATTCTGAAACAAAGCAGGAACAAGGTAGCTGTTCCCGCTGTGTTCCGCAAGTCCAGTGCTCAAGCTCGGCAAGGCAAGGCTCAGCAGAAGTGCGCGAGCGCGGATGATTCTGCAGGGATTGCCGGCCTTCTGCGCCGGCGCGCAGAGGCGTCTCACGAGCAGCGCGTCGGAGCGCGCCAGCACGCCGAGCATGGACAAATCCTGCGCCGCGTGCGGCGTGACGACAGGGCCCGCTGTCGCCGCGCGGATCAAGCGCTCGCCCGCATGTAATCCTGCCGGTCGCCGTTGGCCGCGAGATCCGCGCCGAGGATCGCCGGCTCGGTCGGGTCGTCGACCGGGATCGGCATGACCCTGCAAGCGCGCGGATCGCCGGGATCAGGAACAGGATCGCGCAGACGATGGAGGAGACCGGATTGCCGGGCAGTCCCAGCAGCGTCATGGCGCCGAGCTTGCCATGCATCAGCGGCTTGCCGGGCCGCAAGCGCGACGCGCCAGAATCCGAGCCGCATGCCCTGGCGCGTGAGCGCCTGCTGCACGAGATCGTGATCGCCGACGGAGGCGCCGCCGAGCGTCACGAGGATGTCGGCCTTCGCGCCGCTTTCGCGGCTCCGATCCGCTCGTCGAGGGAGTCGAGCTGTCCCGAGCGATGCCGAGATCGATCGCCTCGCGCGCCGGCCTTGCCGACCATCGCCAGACAGGGCAGGCAGGCTCGACGCGGCGATCTGGTCGGGCCCCGGCGCGCTCGCCCGGCAGGCACCAGTTCGTCGCCGGTGGCAAGGATGGCGACCCGCGGTTTGCGGCGCACCGGCAGCGAGCCGTGGCCCATGGCGGCCGCGAGCGCGATGGCGCGCGCGTCGATGACGCGGCCGGCCTCGCAGCCGCGATCTCGCCGGCCTTGAAATCGAGCCCGCTCGGGCGGATGTGGCGGCCCGGCACGGGTGCCTCGTCGATGAGTCACCGCGCCGTCGAGGCTTCGGGTGTTTTCCTGGATGACGATGCTATCCGCACCGTCGGGAAGCGGCGCGCCGGTGAAGATCCGCACGGCTTCGCCCGAGTCCGATGGCGGCCTTTGAAGTCGACTCCCTGCAGCGCTCGACGCCGATGATGCGCAGCGTTGCGGGGACGTGCGCCACGTCGGCGCTGCGCACCGCATAGCCGTCCATGGCGGAGGCGGGGAAGGGCGGCTGATCGCGCATGGCCGCCACGTCCTCGGCGAGCATGCGTCCGGCGCGCGCCGAGAGCGGACACGATCTCGGCCTCGACCGGCGGGCCGATGGTCGCCAGCACGTTGCGCAAGCGCATCCTCGACCGCAATCAGGCTCATGGCTTCTCGTAGTGCCCGGAGCGGCCGCCGCTTTTCTGGCGAAGGCGAATGTTCTCGATCCGCATGGCGCGGTCGGCGGCCTTCACCATGTCGTAGATCGTCAGGCAGGCGACGGAGACGGCGGTCAGCGCTTCCATCTCGACGCCGGTCTGGCCCGACACCTTGACCTCGGCGGTGACGCGCACGCCGGGCAGGCTCTCGTCGAGCACGCAGTCGACCTTGACCTTGGAGATCAGGAGCGGATGGCAGAGCGGAATGAGATCGTGGGTTTTCTTGGCCGCCATGATGCCGGCGAGCCGCGCGGTGCCGAGCACGTCGCCCTTTTTGGCGTCGCCGTGCCGGATCAGCGCCAGCGTTTCGGGCCGCATCACGACGCATCCCTCGGCCACGGCGTGCGCGGTGGGTGCTGTCCTTGTCGGACACGTCCACCATGTTGGCCGCGCCGGTCGCATCGAGATGGGTGAGGGATCGTCATGCGGCCTCGCCGAACAGAAGCTTGCGCGTCGCGGCCGCCACATCGTCCTGGCGCATCAGGCTCTCGCCGACCAGGAAGGTGCGGATGTTGACCTTCGACAGGCGGGCGATATCTGCATTCGTGAAGATGCCGCTTTCGCCGACGATGATGCGGTCGGCGGGAACCAGCGGCGCGAGTTCCTCGCTGACGGCGAGCGACACCTCGAAGGTGCGAAGGTTGCGGTTGTTGATGCCGACGAGCTTCGTGTCCGAGCGGCAGCGCGCGGTCGAGTTCGGCGCGGTCATGGACTTCGACAAGCACGTCCATGCCGAGCCCATGCGCGGTGTCGATCGAGCGCGCGCGCCTCCGCGTCGGTGACGCTCGCCATGATCACCAGGATGCAATCGGCACCCCAGGCGCGCGCCTCATAGACCTGATAGGGCTCGAACATGAAATCCTTGCGCAGGGCCGGCAGGCCGGACGCGTCGCGCGCCTGCGTCAGATATTCGGGCCTGCCCTGGAAGGACGGCGTGTCGGTCAGCACGGAAAGGCAGGTCGCGCCGCCCTCCGCATAGGCCTTCGCCAGCGACGGCGGATCGAAATCGGCACGAATGAGACCCTTCGACGGGCTTGCCTTCTTCACCTCGGCGATCAGGGCCGGGCGGCCTTGCGGCGAGATGCGCTTCGATGGCGGCCGCAAAAGCCGCGCGGCGGCGGTGCGGCGTTCGCGCGACGTTCGATCTCGGCCGGCGGCACGGACGGCTTTCGCGGCGGCGATTTCCTGGCGCTTGTAGGCTTCGATGCGGGCGAGAACGTCGCTCATGGCAGAATGCCTCCGTTCACGCGTTCGAGGCTTTGACGAGCCGATCGAGCGTCGCCTTCGCGGCGCCGGAATCGAGCGCGCGCGAGGCCCGGTCGAGGCCGTCACGAAGGTCGCGCGCCTCGTCGGCGATGACAAGCGAGGCGGCGGCGTTCAGAAGCGCGATGTCGCGATAGGGGATGCGCACGCCCTCGAGAACCGCGCGGAGCTGCGCGGCGTTGTGGGCCGGATCGCCGCCCTTGAGATCCTCGAGTTTGGCCACCGGCAGGCCGACCTCTTCCGGCGTCACCGTGAAGCGGCGGATCTTGCCGTTCTCCAGCGCCGCCACATGGGTCGGGCCGGTCGTGGTCATCTCGTCGAGGCCGTCCGAGCCATAGACCGCCCAGACGCCGCTCGGAGCCGAGCTCCTTCAGAACCTGGGTGAGCGGTTCGAGCCAGAACTCTGAAAACACGCCGAGAAGCTGCCGCGTGACGCTGGCGGGGTTGGACAGCGGGCCGAGCAGGTTGAAGATCGTGCGCGTGCCGAGTTCGACGCGGACCGGCGCCACATGGCGCATCGCCGCATGATGGGTCTGGGCGAACATGAAGCACAGGCCGGCTTCGTCGAGGCAGCGCTGCAGGCCTGCCGGGTCGAGAGCCGAGTTTGACGCCGAGAGCCGCCAGCACGTCCGCCGTGCCGGATTTCGAGGAGGCCGCGCGGTTGCCGTGTTTTGCGACCTTCACGCCGCCGCCGCGACGATGATCGCCGCCAGCGTCGAGATGTTGTAGCTGCCGGAATGATCGCCGCCGGTGCCGACGATATCCATGGCGCCCGTCGGCGCCTTCACGGTCAGCATGCGGCCGCGCATGGCCGAACCGCGCCGACGATCTCGTCGAGCGCTTCGCCGCGCACGCGCAGCGCCATCAGGAACGCGCCGCTCTGCGCCGGCGTGACTTCGCCCGACAGGATGTCGTCGAAAGCGGCGCGCGCTTCGTCGCGCGTCAGCGAGGCGCCGGTTGCGACCTTGGCGAGGTACGATTTGAAGGATTCCATGACACTCTAGCTTGCTGATGAGGGCGCGCTGGTGCGCCGATGCCGGCTTCGCGCGGGAACTCGCGTTCCACGCGCCCGCCAGATCGAAGAAGTTGCGCATGATCGTGACGCCGTGCTCGGACAGGATGCTCTCCGGGTGGAACTGCACGCCGTGGATCGGCAGGGAGCGGTGCGACAGGCCCATGATCAGGCCGTCGCCGGTCTGCGCCGTGACGGCGAGGTCGGCCGGGCAATTGTCCCGCTCGACGATCAGCGAGTGATAGCGCGTGGCCTTGAAGGGGCCGTTGATGCCGCGAAACACCGCCTCGCCGCGATGCTCGACCTCCGACACCTTGCCGTGCATCGGCAAGGGCGCGCGCGAGACCGTGCCGCCGAAGGCCTGCCCGATGGCCTGCAGGCCGAGGCAGACGCCGAAGGTGGGGATCTCGCGGCGAGGCGCGGCGCACCAGATCGAGGCAGATGCCGGCCTCGTTGGGCGTGCAGGGCCCGGGCGAGAGCACGATGGCGTCCGGCGCGTCGGCCAGAACGTCGTCGGTGGTCAGCGCGTCGTTGCGGACCACCTCCACGTCGGTCGACGAGCGGGCCGAGCAGATGCACCAGGTTCCAGGTGAAGCTGTCGTAATTGTCGATGACGAGGACGCGGGTCATGGCGTCAGCGACGTTTGCGTATGCGCGGAGCGGGGTCAAGGGAGGCATCGGAGCGCGAGTGCTCATTGGCCGAGCCTCGCGCGGCTGGCGAAGCGCACTGCGTCCTCGGCGGCGCGGAACAGCGCCTTGGCCTTGTTGACGCATTCCTGCTGCTCGGAGGCCGGGTCGGAATCGTACACGATGCCGGCGCCGGCCTGCACGGCCATGCGGCCATCCTTCACCAGCGCGGTGCGCAGCACGATGCAGGTATCCATCTCGCCATTGGCGCCGAAATAGCCGATGCAGCCGCCATAGGGCCCGCGCTTGTGCTTCTCCAGGCTGTCGATGATCTCCATGGCGCGCACCTTCGGCGCGCCCGAGACCGTTCCGGCCGGAAAGCCCGCCACCAGCGCCTGCAGCGCGTCGTGGCGCGCGTCGAGCGTGCCTTCGACGTTCGACACGATGTGCATGACCTGGCTGTAGAATTCGAGGAAGAACGAATCCGTCACCGTCACCGAGCCCATCTCGGCGACCCGGCCCACATCGTTGCGGCCGAGATCGAGCAGCATCAGATGCTCGGCGCGCTCCTTCTGGTCGGCCAGCAGGCTGTCCGCATGGGCGCGGTCCTCCGCGGCGGTGGCGCCGCGCGGGCGGGTTCCGGCGATGGGCCTGATCGTCACCTTGTTGTCGCGCACGCGCACCAGGATCTCGGGCGACGAGCAGACGATCTGGAAATCCTCGAAATCGAGATAGCAGAGGAACGGCGCGGGATTGATCCGCCGCAGCGAGCGGTAGAGCGCGAAGGCCGGGAGCGGGAAGGGGGATTCGAAACGCTGCGACAGCACGACCTGAAAGATGTCGCCGGCGCGGATGTATTCCTTCGCGGTCGCCACCATGTCCTCGAATTCGCGCGGGCGTCGTGTTCGAGACCGGCGGCTCGAAGTCGATGCTGCGCGGATCGACCCGCGCATCGAGCGGCAGGGGCCGTTCGAGGGCGGTCGTCACCTCGTCGAGCCGCGCCAGCGCGGTCTCATAGGCGGCCCGCGCGGCAACATCCGGCCGCACCCGCACGGGCGTGATGAGCGAGATTTCGTCCTTCACCGCATCGAACACCACCATGACGGTGGGGCGGATCAGGATGGCGTCGGGGACATGCGAGCACATCCTCGTTCGGCTCCGGCAGACGCTCCATCTGGCGCACCATGTCGTAGCCGAGATAGCCGAAGAGGCCCGGCGGCCATGGGCGGCAGCTCGTCGCCCAGCGGCAGGGCGCTCTCCTGGATCAGCGCGCGCAGGCTTTCGAGCGGTGCGCGGCTATCCGGCTCGAACGCGTTGGCGCGGCTCAGCGCCTGCCGGTCGATGGCGGCCGCGCCGTCCTGGCAGCGCCAGATCAGGTCGGGGTCGAGGCCGATCATCGAGAAGCGGCCGCGCACCGCGCCGCCTTCCACCGATTCGAGCAGGAAGGCAGGGCCCTTGCGCTCGTGTCGCAGCTTCAGGAACGCGGCGACCGGCGTCAGGAGGTCGCCCACGAGGGTCGTGCGCAGCAACGCCGGGCTCGCCCGCCTCGTAGGCTTTCGCGAAGGTGTCGAAATCCGGCGTCGCTGTTGACATGGGCCTAGAGGTCGCTGTTTCCGGTCGCCTGTCTCAGCGCCTGCTGGTTGATGGTGACGCCGAGATCCTGGCGGATCTGTGCAATGTACTCGCTGATGAGGTCGTCGCCCATGCTGGTCTTGAGCTGGCTGACGATTTGCGCCGCCTCCTGCGTCGTCGTGGCGAAGGGCGGCACGGTGGCGGAGGTGACCTTGAACACGGCGCGGGTCCCCGTGCCGTTCGGCGACATTGCCGGCTTTCGCCACCGGCACCGCGAAGATGCGGTTCACGGCCTCGGCCGAGAGATCGTCCTTGGCGGCGTTGCGCGCCAGGTCCTCGGCGTTCTTCACCGGCGCACCGAAGTCCTTCGCGACGGCGTCGATGGCCTCGCCCTTGTCGAGGCGCTCGGTCAGGGTCCGCGCCTTCTCGGAGAGGCGCTGTGCCACTTCCTCATCCCGCCACAGGCTCGCCACCTGATCGCGGACCTCGTCCAGGGACTTTTCGCGAGCCGGATCGATGCCGGTCACGTCGTACCAGACATAGCCGCCGCTCGGGATGCGGACGGGCTCGTTGTCGGCGCCGATATCGCTGGCGAAGATCGCCCGCAGGAGCGCTTCGCGCTCGGGCAGTTCGATCACCGCGCCGGCCTTGTCGCGACCGCCGTTGTCGGTTGCGGGAATCTGGACGAGGGCGAGGCCCTTTTCCTTCGCGATATCGGCCAGGGGACGGGCGCTGGCGCGCTGGTCCTCGATGGCGTCGTGGACGGTGTCGATCGCCGCGCTTCGCGCGCGATTGCGCGAGGTCCTTCCGGATCTCCGCCGCCACCTCCTCGAAGGGCTTTACCACCTCGGGCTGGATATCGGTGACGCGGACGATCACGGGGCCGAACCGCCCGGCACGGGCGCGCTGACGACGTCCTTTGCAAGCCCGAACGCCGCGGTCGGCTACCGCCTGGTCCAGCATTTCGGCCTTGGTGAAGGTTCCGAGTTCGAGATCGCCCGGTGCAACGGCCCGCTCGGCCGCGACCGCCTCGAAGGTCGCGCCTTCCTTGATCTTGGCGGCGGCGGCGTCGGCTTCGGCCTGCGACGGGAACGTGATCTGCTGGATCGTGCGGCGCTCTGGCGTGCCGAATTTCGCCTTTTCGCGCTCGTAGGCGGCGCGGGCATCCGCATCCGTGACCGTCTCGGGCTTGGCCAGCGACGCGGCATCGACCGCGAGGATCGAGACCGCGCGGAATTCGGGCGCCTGGAAGGAGGCCTTGCGATCGTTGTAGAAGCTCTGCAGCTGCTCGGGGGTCGGGGCCGGGATCTCGCCCGCCATCTCGGGCGTCAGCAGGAAATAGGCGGCGGCGCGGCGCTCGTTGGTGTAGCGGTGGAGGGCGTCCTGCGCCGCGACCGGGACCGCCAGATCGCCTGCGATGGCCTCGGCCAGATGGATGCGGGCCATGGCGCCCCGCTGTTCGCGCAGGAAGCCGGGCTTCGTTCAGCGACGCATTGCGGAGCGCCTGATCGAACAGCGCGCGGCTGAACTGTCCATCGGCGCCCCGGAAATTGGGATCCTCCATGATCGAGCGGGCGACCGCCTGATCGGACACGCCGAGGCCGAGCGGCCTTGGCCTGCTCGCTCATGACGGCCTCGGTGACGAGATTGGTGAGCACGCGCTGGTCGATACCGAAGGTGCGGGCCTGCTCGGGGGTGATCACGGTGCGGAACTGGCGCCCGAGGCGCTGCAGTTCGTTGGTGTAGGCGATGCGCATCTGGTCGACCGAGATCGATGGTCTTGCCGACCTGCGCCACGACGCTGGGCGGGCGTCGTGCGGAAGATGTCGCCGATGCCCCAGACCGCGAAGCTGAGGATCAAGAACGCGAAAAGGATCGTCGCGATGATCTTTCCGACCAGGCTCTGCCCGGCAAGTCGCATTCCTCGAAGCATCGTAAATCCGTTTCCTTGAAACTTGTTAGACAGGGCGATAGCCGATCGGAGGCGCGGCGAAAAGGGCAAGACGTGTTGAAAGACGCCCCTGCCGTCTGCTAGTCCCTCTCTCCAGAGTGACAGGAGCGCCTGATGAGTGTCGAACGGCCGCGCCCGCTGGTGGCGGGCAACTGGAAAATGAACGGCCTCACGGCCTCCGCGACGGTTCTGACGGAGATCCAGGAGGGGTTCGTCGCGGCGTTGCGGAGCAAGGTCGATCTGGCGATCTGCCCGCCCGCCACCCTGATCGCGCCTTCTGCCGACAAGGCGGAAGGATCGGGCATCGCCATCGGCGGCCAGGATTGCCATGCGAAGGAATCGGGGGCCTTCACGGGCGATATCTCGGCCGAGATGCTGGCCGATGCGGGCGCGACCTGCGTGCTCGTGGGCCATTCCGAGCGGCGCCAATACCATCGGCGAGACGGATGCGGAGGTCTCCGCCAAGGCGCGTGCCGCCCATCGGGCCGGGCTCGTCGCCATCGTGTGCGTCGGCGAGACCAGGGAGGAGCGCGAGGCCGGCAAGACGCTGGACGTCGTCCGCCCGCAGCTCAAAGGCTCGATTCCGGCCGGAAGCGCCGGCGACAATATTGTGGTCGCCTACGAGCCCGTCTGGGCCATCGGCACCGGCCTGACCCCGACAGTCGGCGGACGTCGCGGAGGTCCATGCGGCCATTCGCGCCGCCCTCGGCGAACTTGTCGGCACGGCGGAGCAGAACAAGGTGCGCATCCTCTATGGCGGCTCGGTCAAGCCGTCGAACGCGGCGGAATTGATGGCCGTGCCCAACGTGGACGGCGCGCTGGTCGGCGGCGCCAGCCTCGTGGCGGCGGATTTTCTCGGGAATCGCCGGGGCTTATCTGGGGTGAGAGGAAGAGGCGAGGGGGCCGGGCGGGTTGCAAGGCTACTTCTCCATCGCCACTCGCCATTCGCCACTCACCCTCCCCATTCGCCAATTCCCGGCTTGCGGGCCTTTGATCCCGTACACACCTATGCTACAGCCCGCCCAACCAATGGAAATACGAGCGGTCGGCGCCCCTTGTGCGCGGCCGCTTGAGGTATTGAGATAAGATGCAAACGATCCTCATCATTGTCCACCTGATCATTGTCCTGGCGCTGATCGGCGTGGTTCTGCTGCAGCGCTCCGAGGGCGGCGGCATGGGTCTCGGCGGCGGCGGGCGGGCGGCGTCTCGGGCTTCATGACCGGCCGCGGCCAGGCCAGTGCCCTGACCCGCGCGACGGCGATTCTCGCAGCCCTGTTCTTCGTCACCAGCCTCGGCCTGACCATCATGGCGAGCTATGGCCGGGCCCCGCGCTCGATTCTCGACGGCGCCACGGCTCCGGCGGGTCAGCGGGCGCCGAGCGCCCCCCAGGGCGGCAACGTTCTCGAGCAACTCCAGCGGATGCAGGGCGAGCAGCCCGCGGCGCCGGCGACCGGAATACCGGCACCCGAGCGCTCCGGCCGCTCCCGCGGCGCCGCAGGTGCCTCAGTCGCAATAAGACTGACGATCAGGGCCGGAGCTTCCGGCCCTCTCTTTTTGTGGATGGCAATCTGGATGCTGATTTGGCGTTTGCGAATCGGCAGCCTTTCTTTTGGATAGGGGTCCATGACGCGGTACGTATTCATCACCGGCGGCGTGGTGTCTTCGCTCGGGAAGGGACTGGCCTCAGCCGCCCTCGGAGCGCTTCTCCAGGCACGCGGCTACACGGTTCGGCTTCGCAAGCTCGACCCTTATCTCAACGTCGATCCGGGCACCATGAGCCCGTATCAGCACGGCGAGGTCTTCGTCACCGATGACGGCGCCGAGACCGATCTCGATCTCGGCCATTACGAGCGCTTCACGGGCGTTCCGGCCACCAAGGCCGACAACATCACCACCGGGCGAATCTATCTCGACATCATCACCAAGGAGCGGCGCGGGGATTACCTCGGCGCGACGATCCAGGTGATTCCGCACGTCACGAACGCCATCAAGGATTTCGTGCTCACCGGCAACGAGGGCTTCGACTTCGTGCTGGTGGAAATCGGCGGCACGGTCGGCGACATCGAGGGGCTGCCCTTCTTCGAAGCCATCCGCCAGCTCGGCAACGACCTTCCGCGCGGACAGGCGATCTACACCCATCTGACGCTCCTGCCGTTCATTCCGTCAGCCGGCGAGTTGAAGACCAAGCCGACGCAGCACTCTGTGGCGGAACTCCGCTCCATCGGCATCCAGCCCGACATCCTCCTGTGCCGCACCGACCGCGAAATCCCCCGCGACGAGCGCCGCAAGCTCGCGCTGTTCTGCAACGTGCGCGAGACCGCCGTCATCGAGGCGCGCGATGCGCCCTCCATCTACGACGTTCCGCTCGCCTATCATCAGGCCGGTCTCGACGGAGAGATCCTGGCCGCCTTCGGCATCGAGAACGCGCCCGCGCCGGACCTGACCCGCTGGACCACCATTTCGGGCCGCGTCCACAATCCGGAAGGCGAGGTCAATATCGCCATCGTGGGCAAGTATACGGGCCTGAAGGACGCCTATAAGTCGCTCATCGAGGCGCTGCATCATGGCGGAATCGCCAATCAGGTGAAGGTCAACCTGAACTGGATCGAGAGCGAGATTTTCGAGCGCGAGGATCCGGCGCCGTTCCTCGAAGGCATTCACGGCATCCTGGTGCCGGGTGGCTTCGGCCAGCGCGGTTCGGAAGGAAAGATCCGCGCCGCACGCTTCGCCCGCGAGCGCTCGGTGCCGTATTTCGGCATCTGCTTCGGGATGCAGATGGCGGTGATCGAGGCGGCCCGCTCGCTCGGCGGCATCGAGAATGCCAGTTCGACCGAATTCGGCCCGACACCGGAACCGGTGGTCGGCCTCCTCACCGAATGGCTGCGCGGGAATGAGCTCGAAAAGCGCGCCGCCGGCGGCGATCTCGGCGGCACCATGCGCCTCGGCGCGTTCAAGGCGTCGCTCTCGCCCGGCAGCAAGGTGGCGGAAATCTATGGCGGCACCGAAATCTCGGAGCGGCATCGTCATCGCTACGAGGTCAACATGACCTATCGCGACCGGCTGGAGAAAAAGGGCCTGCGTTTCTCGGGCGTGTCGCCCGACGGCGTGTTGCCGGAAATCGTCGAATACGACAACCATCCGTGGTTTATCGGCGTGCAATATCACCCCGAGTTGAAATCGCGTCCCTTCGAGCCGCACCCGCTTTTCAGAAGCTTCATCCATGCGGCGGTCGAGCAGAGCCGATTGGTTTGATTTTTAATGATTCTGTCGCTGCGTCATGCAAGATGAGATCATGTATGACGCAGCGTAAGGTAATGTATGGCCCGCCGCATCGATCACCTTGTCGTCGCGGTCCATGATCTCGATCGCGCTACCGATTTCTATCGACGGCTAGGATTTCGACCGGGCGTTCGAAACATTCATCCGTGGGGGACCGAGAACCGCCTGGTCCAGATGCGATCGGCGTTCATCGAACTGATCGCGATTGGCAAGGATGTGGCGAGCATCAGGCCCCATACGATGCGTTTCTTCAGCTTCGGCGCTTTCGTGCGGGGTTTTCTCGACCGCCGCGAGGGGCTCGCCATGCTGGTGCTCGACAGCGACGACGCCAAGGCGGACGCTGCGAGGTTCGAGCGCGAAGGCATCGGATCGTTCACGCCACTCTATTTGCAGCGCAAGGGCAGCACTCCGGACGGCAACGAGATCGACGTCGCCTTCACGCTGGCTTTCGCCCACACCTTCGAGGCGCCGCTCGCCGGGTTCTTCGTCTGCCAGCATCAAACTCCGGAGCAGTTCTGGAATCCCCTGTTCCAGCGTCATCCGAATGGCGCCACGGGTCTGGCCGCCGTGACATTCGCGGCGGCGGAGCCCGAGCGGTTCCGGCGATTTCTCCTCGCATTCACGGATGGCGATCCCACCCACCAGACGCGGGACAACCTTACCTTCCGCCTATCCGATAGCGATCTCGCCGTCGTGACGCCGCATGATGCCGCGGCGCTTTATGGGCCAGTCGAGGCCGAACCCGACGAGCCTTCCTTCGCCGGCTATTCCGTCGTGGTCGAGGACCTTCCGGCTCAGGCGAGGCGGCTCGACGCGGAGGGAATTCCCTTCCGCGAGATCGGCAGCCGCATGGTCGTTCCCGCGAGTGCCGCCTTCGGCGTCGCGATCGCCTTCGAAGCCCCGTAGTCTCGGACCTCGATCGAAGGTATTTTTCGCCAACCGTCGCTATCGGGATCGTTTGACCCGCAGAGGTATCCATGACCCGCCGTATCGATCACCTCGTCGTCGCCGTCCAAGACCTCGACGGCGCCGCCGCCTTCTACGAGAAGCTCGGGTTTCAGGTGGGCGCGCGCAACCGCCATCCCTGGGGCACGGAGAACCGGACTCGTTCAACTGCGAACCTCGTTCATCGAGCTGATCACCCTCGGCGCCGACGGGGCGATTGCTCCGCACGGGGAGAAGTTCTTCAGCTTTGGCGCCTTCGTGCGGGATTATCTCAAACGTCGGGAAGGCCTCGCGATGCTGGTGCTCGACAGCGCGCACGCGAAAGACGACGCGGCCCTGTTTGCCCGCGAGGGCATCGGCACTTTCGAGCCTTTCTTCTTCGAGCGGGCGGGGAAAAGGCCCGACGGCAGCGAAATCCAGCTTGCCTTCACGCTGGCCTTCGCGCGCCGGCCGCATGCGCCGCTCGCGGGCTTCTTCGTCTGCCAGCACCATTTCCCAGAAAATTTCTGGAACGCCGCGTTCCAGGTCCACACCAACGAGGCGCAGGATATCGCGGTGGTGGCTCTCTCGGCGCCGGACCCCGAGGCCGAGGCGGAGTTTCTGACGAGGTTCACCGGCGTCGAGCCCACCAGTCCGGCGGAGCACGACCTCGCCTTTGCTCTCGCGGGCAGCCATCTCGACGTGATGACGCCGGACGATGCCGGCGAACAATACGGATCGGTCGAGATCGAGATGGATCAGCCGTGTTTCGTCGGGTTTGCGGTCCTCATCGCCGACCTCAACGAGCAGGCGTCGCGGCTCGACCGCGCCCGAATTCCCTATGCGCGGATCGGAAGTCGGCTCGTGGTGCCGGCGAGCGCCGCTTTCGGCGTCGCGATTGCGTTCGAAGCAACGTAGTATCGGGCACGAATCGGAAGCGATTCTCGAAAACGCCGACACGCTATTCCTTTGGGGGACACATGACTTCGACTCTGGCGGGCCTGCTGGATTTCATCATCCTGTTCGTGGTCGCGCTCGCGCTGATCGCGCTTTATCTGGCGGTCTACACGCTGGCGACGATGCACAACGAATTCGCGCTCATCCGTCACAACGTGATCTCGGCCGCGACCGCTCTCGGATTCAGCCTCGTCGGCTTTGCCTTGCCGCTCGCCAGCGCCATCGTTCACGCACAGACCATCGTCGATTGCCTGTCTGGGGTCTCGTGGCCCTCGCGGTGCAGATCCTGGTTTACTGGCTGGTGCGTCTCGTCATGCCGAACCTCTCGCTGCGGATCGCCAAGGGCGAGATGGCAGCGGCCCTGTTCCTCGGCGCGGCATCCCTTGCGGCCGGCATCGTCAACGCGGCCGCGATGACGTTCTGAGGACCGGTATGATGGGGTGTCGAGAGCCGCACGCTCGGGTGGCCGCGCCCCTTTGCCTGTGCGAAAAAAAGGCGTAGGGGACGCGCTATGACCCAGACACAACAGACCCAGGCCGTCGTTCAGGCCGGAAACGTGCGCTTCGGCAATCATCTGCCGCTCGCGATCATCGCCGGCCCCTGCGCCATGGAAAGCCGCGCCCATGCGCTGGAAATGGCCGTGGCCCTGAAGGAGATCACGACGCGCCTCGGGATGGGTCTCGTCTACAAGTCCTCCTTCGACAAGGCGAACCGGACCTCGGGATCGAGCGCCCGTGGCATCGGCCTTGCAAAGGCCCTGGAGGTCTTCGCCGAGGTCAAGGAAACCCTCGGGCTTCCGGTCATCACGGACGTCCACGAGAACGACCAATGCGCGGCGGTCGCCGAGGTGGTGGATATTCTGCAGATCCCGGCTTTCCTCTGCCGCCAGACCGACCTGTTGCTCGCCGCCGCCCGGACCGGCAGGGTGGTGAACGTCAAGAAGGGCCAGTTTCTCGCGCCCTGGGATATGGCAAACGTCGCCGCCAAGATCACCGGCGCCGGAAACCCCAATGTCATGCTGACGGAGCGCGGCGCTTCCTTCGGTTACAACACGCTGGTGTCGGACATGCGCTCCCTGCCCATCATGGCAGCAACGGGCGCGCCGGTGATCTTCGATGCGACGCATTCGGTGCAGCAGCCCGGCGGGCAGGGCGCCACCTCGGGCGGGCAGCGGGAATTCGTTCCGGTGCTCGCGCGGGCAGCGGTGTCCGTGGGCGTGGCGGGCGTCTTCATCGAGACCCACCAGGACCCCGACAAGGCTCCGTCCGATGGTCCCAACATGGTGCCGTTGCGTGAGCTCGAGGCCCTGCTGGCGCGCCTGAAAGCGTTCGACGCCCTCGCCAAGGCGTAAGCCGCCCCGCCCCGTCATGTTGATGGGGAAGGGCAGGGCCGCGCCGATGGCGCTCGCCGTTGCGGAAGGTCGTGCTAAGGAGGCGGACGCTTCGCCCTTCCGAGCCCTTCGCGACACGGTGCCATGACCCCGCGCAACCTGATCCTCATTCTGGCGACGAGCGGGTTTGCCAGCACCTTTTCGTCCCGAGCCGTCGAGCCGATGGTCGGCGTCATCGCCCGGGATCTCGCGACCGACGTCCACACGACCGCGCTGCTGTCGGCGGCCTTCGCGCTGCCCTACGCCTTCGTCCAGCCGATCCTCGGCCCGATCGGCGATGCCGTGGGAAAAGAGCGCGTCATGAAGGTCGGCCTGACCCTCGCGCTTGTGGCGCTTGCCGGATCCTTCTTCGCGCCGGATATCGGCACGCTCTTCATCCTGCGCGTCATCGCCGGGGCGGCGGCCGGCAGCGCGGTGCCCATGTCGCTGGCGCTCATCGGCGACCGGGTGGCGATGGAACAGCGGCAATTGGCCCTCAGCCGCTATCTCGTCGCCGTGATCACCGGCCAGCTCGCCGGTTCGTCGCTCGCGGGGTTTCTGGCCGACATGGTGGGGTGGCGCGGCGTCTTCGCGGTCTCGACAATCCTGATGGTCTTTGCCGCCGGCGCCACCATCATCGGTTTTCGCGGAACGGTGGCGGCGGGCCGGTTCGATCTTTCACAGGCGGTGCAGCGGTATCGCGCGATTCTCTCCAACCCCCGGGCGCTCGCGCTGTTCTCGTTCGTGTTCGTCGAGGCAATGGCGGTTTTCGCGATCTTCCCCTACGTCGCTCCTTTGCTCGAGGCCAGTTCGGGCGGCGGCGCCACGCAGGCCGGAATAGCATTCGGCGGGTTTGCGATCGGCGGCCTGATCTATTCGCTGCTGGTGAGCTGGATGCTGCGGGTGCTGGGCCTCCCCCGCATGCTGATCGGCGGCGGAATCCTCGCCGCTCTCGCGCTCCTCGCTATCGGATGGGGTGGCGATTGGCGGCTCTACACCGCCGCCATGATGCTGATGGGGCTTGGGTTCTACATGCTCCACAACACCTTCCAGGCTCAGGTGACCGAGGTCGCCCCCACCGCCCGCGCGTCGGCAGTGGCGCTCCATGCCTTCTCGTTCTTCGTCGGGCAAGCCTTGGGGGTCGTCGCAATGGGATACGGCCTGGAGTGGACGGGCTTGCCGGGCTCCACGCTCGATCGCCGCCCTCGTCATCCTGGGCGTGGGGGTCACCGCCGCGGCGGTGCTGCGCCGACCCGCCGCTCAGCCGCGCGCCCGATAGGGCGCCACGCCCTGGTCGGGCAGCCAGAGATTTTTCGGCATCTCGCCCGTTTGCCAGAACACGTCGATGGGAATGCCGCCGCGCGGATACCAATACCCGCCGATCCGCAGGTAGCGCGGCTGAAGCAGGTCCGCGAGGCGCTTGCCGATGGCAACCGTGCAATCCTCGTGAAACGCTCCGTGGTTGCGGAAGCAGTGCAGATAGAGCTTCAGGGATTTCGATTCGACGAGCCACGGCCCCGGCACATAATCGATGACCAGCAGGGCAAAATCCGGCTGCCCGGTGACGGGGCACAGGGAGGTGAATTCCGGCGCCGTGAAGCGGGCGACGTAATCGGTGTCCTGATGCGGGTTCGGCACCCGATCGAGCTGCGCCTCCTCGGGCGAGTCCGGAAGGCGGCTTTCCTGGCCGAGTTGCAGCGATGCGTCCGTCATGGCGGATGACCTTGGATCATGGGTGATAGAAACGCCCCCGTCCTTGCCCGTTCGGCCGTTTCGGTCAATAAGCCGTTCCATGACTTAAGGCCGCATGGCCCCCTTTCAGCCGCAGGAGTTCGGTTCCATGACCGCGATCATCGACATTCACGCTCGCGAAATTCTCGACAGCCGGGGCAACCCGACCGTCGAGGTGGATGTGACGCTCGAAGACGGCTCCATGGGCCGCGCCGCCGTTCCGTCGGGCGCCTCGACCGGCGCCCACGAGGCCGTGGAGCTCCGCGACGGCGACAAGAAGCGCTACATGGGCAAGGGCGTGCTGAAGGCGGTCGAGGCGGTCAATACCGAAATCCTCGACGCCATCGGCGGCCTCGACGCCGAGGAGCAGATCCTCATCGACGAGACCATGATCGAACTCGACGGCACCCCCAACAAGGCCCGCCTCGGCGCCAACGCCATCCTGGGCGTCTCGCTCGCCGTCGCAAAAGCCGCGGCCGACGCCTCGACCCTGCCGCTCTATCGCTATGTGGGCGGAACGCAGGCGCGCGTGCTGCCGGTGCCGATGATGAACATCATCAATGGCGGCGCGCACGCGGACAATCCCATCGATTTCCAGGAATTCATGATCCTCCCCGTCGGCGCCGACAGCCTCGCCGAGGCGGTGCGCATGGGCTCCGAGGTCTTCCACACCCTCAAGAAGGCCCTCAAGGATGCCGGCCACAACACCAATGTGGGCGACGAGGGCGGCTTCGCGCCGAACCTGCCGAGCGCCGAGGCGGCGCTGGATTTCGTCATGAAATCCATCGAGCAGGCAGGCTTCAAGCCGGGCCGGGACATCTATCTCGGCCTCGATTGCGCCGCGACCGAATTCTTCAAGAAGGGCGCCTATGTGTATGAAGGCACTGGCAAATCCTTGAGCCCGAAGCAGCAGGCCGAATATCTCGCCAAGCTGGTCGCCGATTATCCCATCGCGTCGATCGAAGACGGCATGTCGGAGGACGATTGGGACGGCTGGAAGATGCTGACCGATCTCGCCGGCTCGAAATGCCAGCTCGTCGGCGACGACCTGTTCGTCACCAACGTCACGCGTCTGTCGGACGGCATCAAGAAGGGCGTCGCCAATTCTCTGCTGGTGAAGGTCAACCAGATCGGCACGCTCACCGAGACCATCGCGGCCGTCGATATGGCCCACCGCGCCGGCTACACCTCCGTCATGTCCCACCGCTCCGGCGAGACGGAAGATTCCACCATCGCCGATCTCGCGGTTGCGACCAATTGCGGCCAGATCAAAACCGGCTCGCTCGCCCGCTCCGACCGGACGGCGAAGTACAACCAGCTCATCCGGATCGAGGAGGAGCTCGGCGAGCAGGCGCGCTATGCGGGGAAGGCGGCGCTGAAGGCGCTGGGGTGAGACTGCGCTGAAAGACGTTGGGCTGAGGGGAGGGTCGCGGCAAAAGTGCTGCGACCTTTCAGCATTCTTTTATGGGTTGTCTCTAGGTCATACGGAACTTTATAACGTGGTAGTTGATTATCGCGTTACAGTTGAGGTCGCGGCGCGGCCTTTGACCGAGGGAGCCCCATATGCCGACTTACGATCTCGACTCCGCCACGAACATACTCGCGGAGGTCGTCGACCAGGATGCATTCAAAGTTAATAACGGCGAGAGCCTTGAGCTCGCGGCGGGCGGTGCTATTCGGGCGACAGGCACCGGAGGGTACGGGATCCAGACCGTTGGCAGCACTGCGCTTGTAATCAAAGGACTGGTCGAGAGTGCTACCAGCTGGGCGGTCAGCTATCGTCAATTCACTTCGGACACGACGACGATCATCCATCTTTCCGAGAGTGCTTTGCTAAAAGGAAGCCTCGGCATCATTGGTTCTGGTGCGCTGACGATATTTAATAGCGGGCAGATACTCGCAACAAACGATGCGATCCGAGTCGGGGGAACGTTGAACCTCGCCAATACCGGAACGATCACGGGAGATATTTTGGCCGGCGGAGGGAGCGGGGGCGGGGTTATCGCGAATGCTGGGGTTATCAATGGTGACGTCGATTGGAGTCGTGGAGGGCGGCTTATCCTCGATAACAGGCAGGGGGTCCTCACCGGGACGATCAAGCTGTCGGATTACAGGTGCACGTTCTACGGCGGCGCACTTGCTGAGGATATCACAATCCAAAACGCCGCTGACTACATCGATGGCGGCCGCGGAGATGATATCATCCGCAATTGCGCATTAGGCGCGGACACCATCATCGGCGGGGGCGGGAACGATACGGCAGAATTTGGCGATGCGCTCGCCAGATATGATGTCACACGGAAGGGAACGACCGACTGGATTGTCGCTCAAAAAAATAATCCGGCTCAAAATTTCGCCCAGCTCAGTGCGATCCGCTTCCTGAAGTTCACCGACCAGACCGTCACCCTCCACAACGCCGCCCCGATCAATCTCGCCCTATCCAAAACCGCCTTTGCCGAAGACACCCCCGTCACCGGCATCGTGGCGAGCCTTTCCGCTTTCGACGCCGATGGCGATGCGTTGACCTACAGCCTGACCGGAAATCCCAGCGGTCTGTTCAAGCTCGACGGGGCGAACGTCGTCCTGGCGGGAGCGGTGGATTTCGAGGCGCTGAGCCAGCATAGCATCACCGTGAAGGCGAAGGATGCTTACGGCGGCGAGGTCACGAAGACATTCGATCTCGCCGTCACCAACGTCGTGGAAACCAATCCGCTGGTGCTTCGCGGCACGCGGGGCGCGGACCGGCTGACGGGCGAATCCGGCAGCGACACGCTCTATGGCGGTCTCGGCAAGGACGTCCTGACCGGTGGTCTGGGCAAGGACATCTTCATGTTCGACACGAGGGCGAACAAGTCGACGAACCTCGACCGGATCGTCGATTTCAACGTTCGCGACGACACCATCCATCTCGCGAAAACGATATTTCCAAAGATCTCCAAGAAGGGCGTCCTGGCCAGCAACGCCTTTTGGGTCGGCAACAAGGCGCACGATGCCTCGGACCGGATCTTCTACGATAAGAACAGCGGCGCCTTGTTCTACGATGAGGACGGCAACGGCGCGAAAGCAGCGGTGCAGTTTGCGACGGTCGGGAATAAGCTGGCGATCAAGGCGAGCGACTTTTACGTGCTGTAAAACAAGCCGCGCCGCCGCATCTCCCCCAGTGGGAGAGGTGGCACCTCACCTCTCCCTGTGGGAGAGGTCGGACCGACAGGTCCGGGTGAGGGGTTACGGGCTATCCGGAAACCCGCCCACCCCCTCACCCTCGCTTCGCTCGACCTCTCCCCGCTGGGGAGGTGAGGGCCCGCGCTTTTTCGCTTCCCCAGCGTCAGCTTGATACGATATAACTTTCGAAGTAGGGAGGTCGTGCAGACGGCGAACTCACGCGCCCCGGCCGTCGGGCGAGGAGCGCCGTCATGTTGTCAGTTGATCTGTCGAAAGTTTCGATTGAGAACTTTCAGGAAATCTCTCCGACGCTCAGCGCCCCTTTGACGCTGACAGGGCTCGATGGAGACGCGTCCAGGGCCGCCGCCGGGCAGGCCGTTCATCTTGATGTCGGGTCCAATGCGGTCATAAATCCCGCAAGCGATCCGCTGTCATACATGGATATCGTCAATTTTGGCGTTGCGGCCGACGGCCAATTCGGTCTCAATTCCCTATCCGCCCGCGTGACCGCGACCAACGGGGTGGACAATCTCAGCGTCATATCGGTGGACGGAGAAGTCATCGGCCAGGTGGCGGATTATAGCGACCAATGGACCCTTGGTTTCGAATTCAATGATAAGGCGACGCCCGAACGGGTCTCGGAGCTTCTCCACGCGTTGACCTTTGTGAATTCGTCGACTGATGCGAACGCCATCGAGCATTGCTGGATCACGATCGAGATTGGCGGTTCGGACAATTCCACTGCGACGGCGGATATTCACGTTACGACGGCTCCGGATGACGCCACGATTTCACGGCGGGAATTGACGACCTTGTAGGGACCGCTGGAGATGACGTTTTCAAAGCGGCGATTTTCGGCATCTCCGACGGAGACAAGATCGCGGGTGGCGAAGGGAACGACATGCTGCAATTGGTGGGAAACAATGGTTTCACGCTTCACTACGAACTCGATCGCTTGGCCACGATGTCCGGCATCGACTCGATCTATGGGAGCGCCGGCAGCGATGTCATCTGGCTCAGGGCCGATCAACTGGCGGATACGCATCTGATCGATGGAGGGTTTGGTCAGAACGCTCTTCGGTTGGCAGGCGCCGACGTCAATCTCGTGGGAAAGACAATTCATAATTTCACGGAAGTCGTTGTGCTTGACGACAATGCGGTGATCACCGTCGACAATAGCCAGACGGCAAAGCTTGTCCGTGGGAATACGGTCGACAACGAGAAACTTGTCCTGACCAACGGCACGCTCACCGCGGCAGAGCGCAATGCGCTGCATGCAGACGGTGTCGATATCATCGTCGCCAAAGAGACCGCCAATGGACCGGTTATCGAGACAAGTCATCTACCTCCGGGGGTCCTCGCACTCGATGGTGACCACGTCGAGCTGACGGGCACCAAAGCTGTACGGCTCGACGCGAACCAAGATGCTGTCGTGATCGCTGATGGAGACCTCGAGTCGCTCTCGATCAGCATCGTGGCAGGTGACGAGGACGATCTGCTCGGCATCGATGTTGGGGGCCGGATCACCTTGTCGAATGACTTGGCGGTCAACAGCATCATCAGCGTCGGCGGAACCCAGGTCGGTCTCATCAGGGCAGTCGAGAATACGCATTTGTGGATTGATTTTCCGGCCTCGGACACCTCCGCTGCCCTTGTGCAGGAAATCCTCAGTGCCTTGACATATTCTCATGCGCACGGTGCCATCGCGACGTCAAAACAGATCAGCTTGTACTTGATTGACGAGAGTTCCCGAGAAACCGAGATCACCGTCACCATCGACCCACAATTACCTGTCGATCCCGATCCACCGGTCGCTCCCAGCCGTATCGACATCACCGGCTCCAGCGTGGCGAGAACGCGGCGACCGGCACCGGAGTGAGTGTCCTCAAAGCCATCGACGCGAATGCCGGCGATGCATTCACCTACAAGCTTCTCGACGATGCCGGCGGACGGTTCGCGATCAGCGGCGGCGCGCTGGTGGTGGCGGACGGGTCGAAGCTCGATTTCGAGCAGGCCGCCAGCCACAGCGTCACGATCCGTGCAACCGACCAGACGGGTCGCTTCGTCGATCAGAAGATCACCATCGCGGTCACGGACGTGGCGGTGGAGACGATCGCCGGATCGGACAAGGACGATGTCTCGGTCGGCGGGGCGAATGACGATACCATCGGCGGCGGGCTCGGCAACGACCGGCTCTCGGGCGGCTTCGGCAACGACACGCTGTCGGGCGGTGGCGGCAAGGACATGCTCACCGGAGGCGGGGGCAAGGACATCTTCGTGTTCGATACCCGGCTCGATAAGAAGACCAACCTCGACAAGATCGTCGATTTCAACCACCGCGACGACACCATCCATCTCGCGAAGTCGGTGTTCTCGAAGATCTCCAAGAAGGGCGTGCTGTCGAAATCCGCCTTCTGGATCGGCGACAAGGCGCATGATGCATCGGACCGGATCTTTTACGACAAGAAGACCGGCGCCTTGTTCTACGACCAGGACGGCAACGGCGCGAAGGCGGCGATCCAGTTCGCAATCCTGCCGAAAAAGTTGAGCCTGGCTGCGAACGATTTCTTCGTCATGTAAGATCGCGCCGCATCTCCCCCGCAGGAGAGGTCGCCCTTCACTTCTCCCTGTGGGAGAGGTCGGACCTCACCTCTCCCTGTGGGAGAGGTCGGACCGGCAGGTCCGGGTGAGGGGTTGCGGGCTCTTCGGAAACCCGGTCACCCTCACCCTCGCTTCGCTCGACCTCTCCCCGCCGGGGAGAGGTGGAGAGCCACCTCGCTTCGCGCGAGTCTCTCTTGTGGGAAAGGTCGCACCTCCCCCTGTGGGAGAGGTCCCACTTCACCTCCCCCAGTGGGAGAGGTCGCACCTCACCTCTCCCTGTGGGAGAGGTTGGACCGACAGGTCCGGGTGAGCGGTTACGGGCTCTCCGGAAACCCGCCCACCCCCTCACCCTCGCTTCGCTCACCTCTCCCCACCGGGGAGAGGTGGGATAGCCTCATGGCGACTCCCGTTCGGCGGTGCCGCTTCATCTCGTTAAACCGCTTTTTAACCATGCGTCTCTACAACTCGCCTTATGGTCATACGCAGGCGCCTCCGCCGATTCCTCATTCCCCTGACGCTCTACAGCGTGTCCGCCGCCGTGGCCGGATACTTCGTCCACCATGCCCATAGCGGCGCGCGCGGTTTCGAGGCGCGTGAGAAATACGAAGCGCAGGCGCAGGATCTCACCAACGAACTCGAGATCGTGCGCTCCGAGCGGGCCGATTGGGATCGTCGCATCGCGCTCCTGCGCAGCGACCAGATCGACCGCGATCTTCTCGAGGAACGGGCCCGCATCATGCTCGGACGTGTGCACCGCAGCGATCTCGTCATTATCCTCGGCGACGGCAAAAATTAACCCGATCTTCCGCTTAACTCAATTCGAGTTGATCGAAATTCAGTGAGTTTTATCAATAGGTTGTTTCATTCACTGTATCGTTGAAACACTCTTTTGAGGCTCTCGATTTCCTTAACCGACTGCGCTACAACTTTCGTCGAGGAAACCCTTCGGAGGACCCGATGGCTGTTGCTGCCCGCAAGGCAAACAAGTCCACGCCAAACAAGAATGCGGCTCGAAAAGCCGTTCCCAATTCCCCCCAATTCGACAAGGACCAGGATCTCGACGCCTACCGCGAGATGCTTCTCATCCGCCGCTTCGAGGAGAAGTCCGGCCAGATGTACGGCATGGGTCTCATCGGCGGCTTCTGTCACCTCTATATCGGCCAGGAAGCGGTCGTCGTCGGCATGCAGCTTGCGACGAAGCCCGGCGACCAGGTGATCACCGGCTATCGCGATCACGGTCACATGCTGGCCTGCGGGATGGAATCGCGCGGCGTCATGGCCGAATTGACCGGCCGTCGCGGCGGCCTGTCGAAGGGCAAGGGCGGCTCCATGCACATGTTCTCGAAGGAGAAGCATTTCTATGGCGGCCACGGCATCGTCGGCGCGCAGGTGTCGCTCGGCACCGGCATCGCGTTTGCCAACCATTACCGCCAGAACGGCAATGTGTGCCTGACCTATTTCGGTGATGGCGCGGCGAACCAGGGGCAGGTCTACGAGAGCTTCAACATGGCGCAGCTCTGGAAGCTGCCGGTCGTCTACGTGATCGAGAACAACCGCTACGCCATGGGCACCGCGGTCAGCCGCGCTTCGGCGCAGACGGATTTCTCCAAGCGCGGCGTCTCGTTCGGCATTCCCGGCGAGCAGGTGGACGGCATGGATATCCGCGCGGTCTATGCGGCCGGGCAGCGGGCCATCGAGCATGCGCGCTCCGGCAAGGGGCCCTACATCCTCGAGATGCAGACCTACCGCTATCGCGGCCACTCCATGTCCGATCCGGCGAAGTACCGCACGAAGGACGAGGTGACCCGCATGCGCGAGGAGCACGACCCCATCGAGCAGGTGCGCCGCCGCCTTCTGGAGAGCTGGAAGCTGTCGGAAGACGAGCTGAAGGCCATCGACAGCAAGGTGCGCGAGATCGTCAACGAGGCGGCCGAGTTCGCCACGCACGATCCCGAGCCCGATCCGTCCGAGCTCTACACCGACATCCTCCTCGAAGCGCAATAAGCGCTTCCACGGAACATTCGCCCTTCCGATATTCGCCGCAGCGGCAACTGGAAAAGAGTCTTCCATGGCGATCGACATTCTCATGCCCGCCCTGTCTCCCACCATGGAACAGGGCAAACTGGCCAAATGGCTGAAAAAAGAAGGCGACAAGGTCAAGCCCGGCGACGTGCTGGCCGAAATCGAAACCGACAAGGCGACCATGGAGGTCGAGGCGATCGACGAGGGAATCCTTGCCAAGATCCTCGTCGGCGACGGCACCGACAACGTCGCGGTGAACACGCCCATCGGCGTGCTGGCCATGGACGGCGAGGACGTGTCGAAGGCGGCGGCGTCGTCCGCCGCACCCGCGGCCCCTGCCGCTCCCGCCCAAACCGCGCCGACACCGGATGCGCAGAAGGAGGGGCTCGCCGACGCGCCCTCGGCGATAGGCCGCGGGGCGGACACGAATCCGGATGCATTGCCGGCGGCGCCCTCCCTCATCTCCACACGCACCTCGCACGATGCCATGGCGGAAATTCCCGAGGGCACCGAGATGGTCACCATGACCGTCCGCGAAGCGCTCCGCGACGCCATGGCGGAGGAGATGCGCCGGGACGGCAACGTGTTCGTGATGGGCGAGGAGGTGGCCGAATACCAGGGCGCCTACAAGGTCACGCAAGGATTGCTGCAGGAATTCGGCGATCGCCGCGTCATCGACACGCCGATTACCGAGCACGGATTCGCGGGCGTCGGCGTCGGCGCGGCGTTCACGGGCCTGCGCCCGATCGTCGAGTTCATGACGTTCAACTTCGCCATGCAGGCGATCGACCAGATCATCAACTCGGCGGCCAAGACCCTCTACATGTCGGGCGGCCAGCTCGGCGCGCCCATCGTGTTCCGCGGCCCCAACGGCGCCGCCTCGCGCGTCGGCGCGCAGCACAGCCAGGACTTCTCGGCGTGGTACTCGGCGGTGCCGGGTCTCAAGGTGGTGTCGCCCTATTCGGCGGCCGACGCCAAGGGCCTGCTCAAGAGCGCGATCCGCGATCCCAACCCGGTGATCTTCCTCGAAAACGAAATCCTCTACGGCCAGTCGTTCCCGGTGCCGAAGCTCGATGATTTCTACGTGCCGATCGGCAAGGCGCGCATCCACCGCGAAGGCAAGGACGTCACGCTCGTGTCCTTCTCCATCGGCGTCAGCTACGCGCTGAAGGCGGCGCAGGAGCTGGAGAAAGAAGGCATCAGCGCCGAGGTCGTGGACCTTCGCACCATCCGCCCGATGGACACCGACACCATCGTCGCCTCGGTGATGAAGACGGGGCGCTGCGTGACCATCGAGGAAGGCTATCCGCAATCCGGCGTCGGTTCGGAAATCTCCGCCCGGATCATGGAGAATGCCTTCGATTACCTCGACGCGCCGGTCATCCGCATCACCGGCAAGGACGTGCCGATGCCCTATGCGGCCAACCTCGAAAAGCTCGCGCTTCCCTCCGTCGCCGAGATCGTGCAGGCGGCGAAGGCGGTTTGCTACAGGTGACGCCATGGCCAACGCACAAGTTCGACGCCCTCAACGTTCCCCCCGACGCGCTTGAAAAAGGCGGCGTGGAGATCTTGCGGGCGTCGGTGGTGGACGGGGCGGTGAGCATCGCGCTCAGGCGCGCGTTCGACGATCCGTTCACCTGGGGCGTGCTGCTGGTCGATCTCGCGCGACATGCGGCGCGGGTCTATGCCGCCGAGACAGAATATTCCGAAGCCGAGGCGATGGCTGAAATCACCGCCGGCATCCAGACCGAGTTGGACGATCCCTCCGATCCCGGCCCGACCCAGGCCATCAACTGAACCTCAATCGATCAGGATCCATCACACCATGCCCATCAATATCCTGATGCCCGCTCTCTCTCCCACCATGGAAAAGGGCAACCTTGCCAAGTGGCTGAAGAAGGAAGGCGACACGGTCAAATCCGGCGACGTCATCGCCGAGATCGAAACCGACAAGGCCACCATGGAAGTCGAGGCGGTGGACGAGGGGATCCTCGCCAAGATCCTGATTGCCGAAGGCACCGCCGACGTGCCGGTGAACCAGCCGATCGCGGTGATCGCCGGCGAGGGCGAAGATCCCAAGAGCGTGACGGGCGCCGCCTCCGGCGGCCCTGCGCCGAAGGCGGAGGCGGCGGCCGCGCCGGCTCCCGCCGCGGCGCCCGCGCCGCACCGAAGGCCGAGGCAGCGCCCGCTCCGCAAGCCTGCCGAGCAGCTGCCGCACCCACGCCGCCGCAAAGCCAAATGGCGGCGCCGGGCAGGGCGGGCGCATCTTCGCCTCGCCGCTCGCCAAGCGCATCGCGAAGGAGGCCGGTCTCGATCTCGGATCGATCCAAGGCTCCGGTCCGCATGGGCGCATCGTCGAGAAGGACGTGAAATCCGCGGTTGCGGGTGGAACGGCGAAACCTGCGCAGCCCGCCGCCGCGCCGGCTGCGAAAGCCGCGCCAGCGGCGGCGCTCGCAAGCTCGCATGTCGTCCGATCAGGTCAAGGCGATGTTCGAGGCCGGGCTCCTACGAGGAAATCCCCCTCGACGGCATGCGCAAGACCATCGCCAAGCGTCTGGTGGAATCCAAGCAGACGGTGCCGCATTTCTATCTCACGCTCGATTGCGAACTCGATGCGCTGATGGCCATGCGCGAGCAGATCAATGCGGGCGCGCCGAAGGACAAGGATGGCAAGCCGTCCTACAAGCTCTCGGTGAACGACTTCGTCATCAAGGCCATGGCGATCGCCCTTCAGCGCGTGCCGGCGGCGAACTCGGTCTGGGCTGATGATCGCATCCTGCGCCTCAAGCATTCCGATGTGGGCGTCGCGGTCGCCATCGAAGGCGGGCTGTTCACGCCGGTGATCCGCAAATGCGAGACCAAGACGCTGACGGCGATTTCGGCCGAGATGAAGGATCTCGCGGGCCGCGCCCGCAACCGTCGTCTCAAGCCCGAGGAATATACCGGCGGCTCCACGGCCGTCTCCAATCTCGGCATGTTCGGCATCAAGGATTTTCTCGCCGTCATCAACCCGCCGCAGGGCACGATCCTCGCTGTCGGCGCGGGTGAGAAGCGCATGGTGGTGAAGAACGACGCGCCCGCCATCGTCCAGGCGATGACGGTGACGCTCTCGTGCGACCATCGCGTCGTCGACGGCGCGCTCGGCGCGGAATTGCTGGCGGCGTTCAAGGTGCTGATCGAGAATCCGATGTCGATGGTGGTGTAAGGAATGCGCTTCTTTCCCTCCCCCTTGCGGGGAGGGGGAGGGAGGGGTGGGGGTCGCGACTTATGCTCATGCCAGCAGGACCAGCAATGTCATGGAAGCAGCCACGCCTCAGACCGATTACGGCGCGGGCGGCCGCCCATTCGAAGACGTTGCGTCGTGAGCTGACTGAGCCTGAGTTACGGTTGTGGTGGCACCTCCGAAAGCGAATGCCTCTCGAGGGAACGCATTTTCGCCGTCAGGTCGCCATTGGTCCTTACGTGGTCGACTTCCTTTGTCACACGGCAAGGATCGTCGTTGAGGTCGACGGCGAACACCATGGCTCGGACGAGGCCCGCGCATATGACGAGAGACGCAGCTCGTATCTTGTCGCTCAGGGTTTGCAGGTTCTCCGTTTTTCCAATCGTGATGTCATGCTCGAAATCGATGTCGTGCTTGACACTATTCATGCGGCGCTTTGCGCGTCCGACCCCCACCCCTAACCCCTCCCCGCAAGGGGGAGGGGAATTGGAGATCTAAATGACAACCCCATACGACATCATCGTCATCGGCGGCGGGCCGGGCGGATACGTGGCGGCGATCCGGGCGGCGCAGCTCGGGCTCAAGACGGCCGTGGTCGAGCGCGAACATATGGGTGGCATCTGCCTCAACTGGGGCTGCATTCCCACGAAGGCGCTGCTGCGGTCTGCCGAGATTTATCACTACATGAATCACGCCAAGGATTACGGGCTCGTGGCCGACAAGATCGGCTATGACGCGGCCGCCATCGTGCAGCGTTCGCGCGGCGTGTCCGGTCGTCTCAACGGCGGCATCGGCATGTTGATGAAGAAGAACAAGATCGACGTGATCTGGGGCGAGGCGAATATTGCGAAGCCCGGCGAGGTCGTCGTCACCGAGCCGAAGAAACCCGCCGTGCAGCCGCAGACGCCGCCGCCCAAGGGCACGCTGCCGGCCGGCACCTATCAGGCAAAGCACATCATCGTGGCGACCGGCGCGCGTCCGCGGGCGCTGCCCGGCATCGAGCCGGACGGCAAGCTGATCTGGACCTATTTCGAGGCCATGAAGCCGGAGGCGATGCCGAAATCGCTTCTCGTCATGGGCTCGGGCGCCATCGGCATCGAGTTCGCCTCGTTCTACCGCACCATGGGCGCCGAGGTCACGGTGGTGGAAGTGCTGCCGCAGATCCTGCCCGTCGAGGATGCGGAGATCGCGGCCCATGCCCGCAAGCGCTTCGAGAAGCAGGGCATCAAGATCATCACCGGCGCGAAGGTCACCAAGGTCGAGAAGGGCGCCAATTCCGTCACCGCCACCATCGATGACGGCAAGGCCACGCAGACGATCACCGCCGAGCGCCTGATCTCCGCCGTGGGCGTCGTCGGCAACATCGAGAATCTCGGGCTCGAAAAACTCGGCGTGAAGATCGATCGCGGCACGGTGGTCACCGACGGTCTCGGACGCACCAATGTCCCGGGCATCTACGCCATCGGCGATGTCGCCGGCCCGCCGATGCTGGCGCACAAGGCCGAGCACGAGGGCGTCATCTGCGTGGAAACCATCAAGGGGCTCGACACGCACCCGATGGACAAACTGAAGATCCCCGGCTGCACCTATTGCCATCCGCAGATCGCATCCGTGGGCCTGACGGAGGCGAAAGCGAAGGAGCAGGGGCTCGACATTCGCGTCGGCCGCTTCCCGTTCGTCGGCAACGGCAAGGCGATCGCGCTCGGCGAGCCGGAAGGCTTGGTGAAGACCATCTTCGACAAGAAGACCGGGCAGCTTCTCGGCGCGCATCTCGTGGGTGCCGAAGTCACCGAGCTGATCCAGGGTTTCGTCATCGCGATGAATCTCGAGACCACCGAGGAAGAGCTGATCCACGCCGTGTTCCCGCATCCGACCCTCTCGGAGACGATGCACGAGAGCGTGCTGGATGCGTATGGGCGCGTGATTCACATTTAGAGAACGCGACCAGGCCGACGCATCGCCGAGAGCGTTCTGTGCCTTTGAGGGATGCCCGGGTGACTGCGAAAGAAGGCTTGCGTTTCATCCCCGGGCTCGCCCTTTGCGCCGGCATCTCGCTTGCGGCCATCGGCCTGCAGCGGCTGGAGGAGCATTGGACGGGCCGACCGTGGCTCGAAGCGCTCGTGATTGCGATCCTGCTCGGCACCGTCGTCAGAACCTGTTGGACGCCCGGCAGCCGCTGGGTTCCCGGCATCGGCCTCAGCGGCAAGACCCTGCTTGAAATCGCCGTCATGCTGCTGGGAGCATCGGTCAGTTTTCGGGCCGTCGCGGAAGCCGGATTGGGTCTCATCCTCGGCGTAGCCTTCGTGGTCGTGGTGGCGCTCGGCGCGAGTTACGGCCTGTGCCGCGTTCTCGGATTGCCCAAGCGCATGGCGGTGCTCGTGGCCTGTGGAAACTCCATCTGCGGCAACTCCGCCATCGCGGCGGTGGCCCCCGTGATCGGCGCGCGCGGCGAGGATGTGGCGTCCTCCATCGCCTTCACGGCCATCCTCGGCGTGATCGTGGTTCTTGCGCTCCCGCTGCTCGTTCCGCTCCTGGCGCTCACCGACACGCAATATGGCATTCTGGCAGGCCTGAGCGTCTACGCGGTTCCGCAGGTCCTGGCCGCCACCATGCCGGTGGGCATGGTCAGCGTGCAGATCGGGACGCTCGTCAAGCTCCTGCGCGTTCTCATGCTGGGCCCTGTGGTGCTTGTGCTGTCCTTCATCATGGGGACGCGCGGGAAGGGGAGCTCACGGCCGTCGCTCACCCGATTGGTGCCCTGGTTCATCGTGGGGTTTCTCGGCCTCGCCGCTCTTCGCTCGGCGGGCTTGATCCCCGATATGCTTCTTGGCGCGATCATGCCCACGGCGACCATTCTGACGGTCATTTCCATGGCGGCGCTGGGCCTTGGCGTCGATCTGAAAGTGCTGGGCCGCGTCGGCGGGCGGGTCACGCTCGCCGTCACGCTGTCGCTCGTCGTTCTCGTCGCGGTGAGCCTCGGATTGATCGCGGCGCTCGGCGTGCGGTGAGAAGACGCCGCCTCAGCCCGAAATCCGTGTTCCATCCTCGTCGAAAAGATGAAGCCGCGAGGCGTCGAACCGCAGGTCGACCTTGTCGCCGGCGGCGGGAACGAAGCGGCCATCCGCCATGCCCACCAGTTCCCGTTCGCCGACCCGCACGATAACCTGCGTCGTATTTCCAAGGGGCTCGGCGATCAGGACCTCGCCTTTGAAACCGTCCGCGACGGCAAGCCCGGTCGCGGGCGCGATCGTGAGGTCGTCGGGCCGCAAACCGGCCGTGACCTGCCGGCGGCTGCCGAGCCGGGCCGCCATGTCTTTCGGCAACGACACGATGGTGTCGGCCGCGAGGGCAAGCCCGGCAGCGAAATCGTGCGCGACCACCGGGAGATCCAGAAGGTTCATCGTCGGCGTGCCGATGAAGCCTGCCACGAAGGTGCTCGCGGGAGCGTGGAAGACCTCCAGCGGCGTTCCGATCTGTTCGATGCGGCCGTCGCGCATGATGACGATGCGGTCGGCAAGCGTCATGGCCTCCACCTGGTCGTGCGTGACGTACACGATGGTGGTTCCAATCGACTGATGCAGCCGCTTGATCTCGGTGCGCATGTGTCCGCGCAGCTGCGCATCGAGGTTGGACAGCGGCTCGTCGAAGAGGAAAACGCTCGGATCGCGCACGATGGCGCGGCCCATGGCGACGCGCTGGCGCTGGCCGCCGGACAATTCGTTCGGGCGTCGCTCCAGCAGGTGCGTCAGTCCGAGCAGGTCGGCCGCCTTGCGCACCTTGACGTCGATCTCGGGCTTCGGCAGGCGTCGCTGCGTGGAGCCCGAAGGCGATGTTCCGGTAGACGGTCATATGCGGGTAGAGCGCATAGTTCTGGAACACCATCGCGATGTTCCGATCCTTGGGCTCGAGCGTGTTGACGACGCGTCCGCCGATCGTGATCGTGCCGCTGGTGAGGCTCTCGAGTCCCGCGATCATGCGAAGCGTCGTGGATTTTCCGCAGCCGGACGGTCCCGACGAGGACGACGAACTCCCCATCCTCGATGTCGAGGTCGATGCCGTGGACAACCTCGCGTCTGCCGTATCGTTTGACCACATTCTGGAGCGAGAGGTCGGCCATGGTTCAAGTCTTTCCCGTCGTCGTCGCGGCAGGCGTGAGGCGGGCGATTTCCGCTGCGAGAGCTTGCCTTGCCCGCGTGGCGCGCGCGCGACCGCGTCCTCGACGAGCCGTGCGGGCTGTCGGCTTCCTGCGCGGCGTAGATGGCGAGGCTGTCCGCCATGCGCCTCGGGCGCCGGCCCGCCGGGCAAGGTCCGCACCGCGATGAAATGCTCCGGGGTGACGACATGGCGGAACATGGTCTCGGACAGCGTCGGCGCTCTGCCCGCCTGCTCGGCGAAGATGCGCGAGAAGGTCTCGTATGAGACGGTCGAGAGAGTCTCGCCGCTCGTCTGCAGGTGCCTGGCGAGATTGCCGGCGATGTGGTGCGCGACGGAGAAGGGCAGGCGCTCCTCGCGCACGATCGTGTCGGCGAGTTCGGTGATCGTGGCATAGGAGCGCGTCGATATTGGCCCGCGCCCGCGCCTCGTCGATCTGTCGCGGACGCGAGCACGCCGTCGAGGAGGGTCAGGATGCGCTCGGCCATGGCGAAGGCCTCATAGCCTTGCGCATGAACCTCATGCTCGTTGTCGTTCATGTCGGTGAACGGCGTGTTGTGCAGCGCCGTCAGCACCGCGTCGCACTTGCCCGATGCAGAGGGACGACATCAGCCGCAGGTGCTCGACGGGAACGGGATTGCGCTTCTGCGGCATGATCGAACTGATCTGCACATAGCCATCCGAGAAGCGCAACTGGCCGACCTCGAAGGCGGTCCAGAACGCCATGTCCTGCGCAAATCGCCCGAGATCGAGACGCCATCACCTTCATGGCGGCGTAGACGCCGGCCGTATAATCGCTCGAGGCGATGCAGCCGTAGGAGTTCCGGAGGAAGTCGCGAAAACCGAGCAGTTCGGCCATGCGCGCGCGGTTCAGCGGAAAGCCGGTCGTGGTGATCGCGGCCGCGCCCATGGTGCAGAGGTCGACCACGTCGCGAGCCTGCATCAGCCGCGTCGACGTCGCGCAGCAGCGCCTCGATCATGCGCGCCGAGATAGTGTCCGTAGGTCGAAGGTTGCGCCGGCTGGCCATGGGTGTAGGCGAGGATCAGCGTCCCGGCTTCTTCGCGCGAACGGCGGATCAGGGTCGCGACAACGTCGAGAAGGCGGATGGTCAGACTGGTCCAGCCGCTCGCGCAGGGCCAGCTTGAACAGCGTGTGATCGATATCGTTGCGCGAACGCCCCGTATGCAGGCGCCCGGCCGTGTCGGGGCCGACGCGATCCGACAGCAGGCGCTCGACGAAGAAGAACATGTCTTCGAATTCGCCCGTATAGGGCTCCGGCTCGCTGCGCTGCGAGTTCGGCCTCGATGGAGTCGAGCGCGACGCAGGATCGCCGCGATTTCCTCGGCGTTCAGCAGGCCCTGTTCGGCCAGCATGACGCCATGCGCGCGATGCAGCTGCAGCAGGTGGCCGAGATGATGTCGCTGGCCCAGCGCGAAGGCCGGCGCCAGGACGGTCTCGGCGTAGGCCGGCGCCGGAAACCGGTCGGCGTTGCCGATGTGGGATTGCTCTGTGCGTACTCTTGCGCATGGCTTAACCCTTCAGCCCGGCGAGCACGACGCCGCGGATGATGTAGCGTTGGAAGATGATGAAGACGAGCGAGCGTCGGCAGGGTCGCGATGGTGGCGCCCGCCATGATCAGCTCCCACTCGGTGAGGTACTCGCCCGAAAATGACGCGAGCCCGACCGGCAAGGTATAGAGCTCGCGGTCGTTGGTGGCGATGAGCGGCCACAGAAAGGCCGTCCAGTTGCCGAGGAACGTGAAGATCGCGAGCGCCGAGAGGGCCGGGGTGACGAGCGGCATCGCAACCTTCCACCAGATCTGGAATTCGCTCAATCCGTCGATGCGCGCCGCGTGGATGTAATCGTCCGGAACGCCGGCGAAGAACTGCCGCATCAGGAACACGCCGAACCCCGTCATCATGCCCGGGAAACATGATTCCCCAATAGGTGTTCAGCCATCCGAAATTCTTGGCCATGATGTACCATGGGATGATCAGCATCTCGGTCGGGATCATGAGCGTCGTCAGGATGGCGATGAAGACGAGGTTGCGCCCGCGGAACGTGAACTTCGCCAGCGTGTAGCCGATCAGCGAGTCGAAGAAGAGCACCGACACCGTCACGAGCGCTGCTCGTGACGAACGAATTCAGGAGCCAGAAGCCGAACGGGCGTGTTCTTGAATATGAAGAGGTAGTTGTCGAAGGTCGGCTCGCGCGGAATGATGTTGAGATCGTAGATCTCGCTCGAATATTTCAGCGAGGTTGCGACCATGTAGACGAGCGGCGTCATCATCGACGATCCCGCCGATGACGAGCAGCGTCCAGGCCAGCATCCGGCCCGGATGCGCGGCCAGATCGCAGCCACCAACGGGAGGACACGAGGGATCGAGGCGGTGTCGGGAATCTTTCATGTGCGTGACCGGATCAGCCGCAGCTGGATGAGGCTGATCGACAGAAGGATGACGAAGAGAACGAGGGTCTGGGCGGCCGCATAGCCCATCCGGTAGGACCGGAACGCGCTCTCGTAGATGTAGAGCACCAGGGGCTTCGTGCTGTTCAGCGGGCCGCCGGCGCCGTTGTCGGTCATGTTGTAGACCGTGTCGAAGATGCGCAGGAAACCGATCGAGGAGATCACCACCAGGAAGACGATGGTGGGCCGGAGAAGCGGCAGGGTGATCTCGCGCAGGATCATCCACTTCCCCGCGCCATCGATCCGCGCGGCCTCGTAATAGCTCGACGGAATGGCGCGCAGGCCCGCCATGAAAAGCACGATCTGGAAACCGAGGCCCGCCCAGATCGCCGGCGCGAGCACGGCGGGAAGCGCCTGCGGCGGTCGATCGCAGGAACGGCTGCGTCTCCATGCCGACCACGTTGAGGATGTTGTTGAACAATCCGATCGGCGGCGGCTGGTAGAACCACCGCCAGACCCATGCCATCGCGACGGATGTCGTCAGGTGCGGGATGAAGTAGAACGCACGGATCAAGCCGTGCCCGAACCGCACCTGATCGAGATAATAGGCGATCACGAATGACAGGATGAGGCTCACCGGCGTGCCGATGAGGAGGTACAGAAAGGTGTTTTTGAACGAGATCCAGAAGACCGGGTCGTACGAGAATGCGCCAGAAATTCTCCAGGCCGACGAAGCGGGCCGGCGACAGCAGGTTCCACTCCGTGAACGCGATGCCGAAGGATTCGATTGCCGGGTAGAAGCGGATCACACCGAAAAAGAGGATCGGCACGGAAAGGAAGATCCAGGCGTGGATCGCCTGCTTGGTCTCGATGGTGCGTTCGTCGAAGATCCGCATGATGCGATCCGCCCTATGAGACAGGGTGCCCTGCCGCCGATTAAATCCGACCGATTGATTTAATATGAAAAGCAGCCCATGCTGCAAGCGATACTTCACGCAAGTGCCGATGAACCATCGCCGCAATGCAAAGGACTGGCGCCAATGAGCGTCTCCGGTCTCGCCCCGTTCGATCGCCGTGGCCATCAGCGCCGCGTGATCATCGACATGCTGCGGCATGTGCGGATGGCGGCACGCACGGATATCGCGGCAGCGACCGGCCTCTCGCCACAGGTGGTCACGTCGCTGGTCGAAGAGCTGCTCCGTGAAGGGTTGATCGAGGAACGGGGGCGCCGACCGTCAGCGCGCGGCCAGCCGCCCATCGATCTCGCACTCAATCCGGAAGGCGGGTTTGCGATCGGCGTGCAGGTCGAGGCGGGCAGGCTGACGGGCATTCTCTGCGATCTCGGCGCCAATATCCGCGCCAGAACCACGCTCGTCTGCCGGACCGACGATCCCGACACCGCGCTGGAGAGTCTGCGCCACCTCATCGACGACCTCACCGGCCGAGCGGGAGTCGATACGGCTCGTCTCTGGGGCGTCGGCATCGTGCTGCCGGGGCCTTTCGGCTCGGTCGACGAGAACGAGCGCGATCCGCTCGCCATGCCGGCTTGGTCGCGTGCGCAATTTCGCGAGCGCTTCGCAGCGGCCCTGTCGCTTCCCGTCTTCGTCGGAAACGACGCGACCGCGGCCGCGATCGGCGAACATCTCAACGGCGTTGCGCGCGATCTGCGGACCTTCTTCTATCTCTACATCAGCGAAGGTATCGGCGGCGGCCTCTTCGTCGAAGGCCAGCCGGTGATGGGGGCGTTCGGCAATGCCGGCGAGATCGGCCGCATGCATCTCGGCCTTCCATCCGCGGATGGACCCGTGAGACTGGAGGCTATCGCGTCGGTGGATGCCTTGCGGCGGATGCTGGTCGCGGCCGGTCACCTCGACGCGGTCGACCTTGACCACGAGGCCCTCTTTGCCGCCGATGCCACGATTCTCGACGAATGGCTCGAGGGCGCGGCGCAATGTCTTCGCGTCGCCATCGCCAATATCGAAAATCTCTTCGATCCCGAGGCCGTGGTCATGGGCGGCCAGGTCCCCGATCGCTATCTCGGCGAGATACTGGCCCGCATGCAGCCGCTGCTGCCCAGCGTGAGCCAGCGCAGCGATCGGCCGTCGAAGCGGATTCTGATCGGCCGCGCGGGCGGTGATCTCGGCTGCGCTCGGCGGCGCGACGCTGCCGCTGTTCAGCCGCTTGACGACGCAGCCACGCGCCACGAGAGCGCGGCCTCGCCCCACGCGCCAACCCGTCCAGCGGGAGTTGTCGGGTGGAGACTTGGCAGTGGGAGGGCGCCCGCATGATTGAGCGATCCGGCTCCCGCTTCGCCACCCGACCGATCCTATCCGCTCGTCCGAGCGAGGGGCGCGAATGTCCTCGAGCCGGTGTCATCCGCCTCGACGCGTCCGAAGCAGATCTCCTCGCCGAAATGGCCCGCCGCGACAAGCGCGCGATGCGCGCACGCCCAATCCGCGAGCGCCTCGCGGGATCGGCGCGCCAAGTCCGGATCCCGGTCGGCCCGATGGCACCATTCGGGAACGGCGATCTGCGCTGGACTGTGCCAGGCGTCTCCTGCGATCACGATGGTCTCGCCGCCGCCGGCGATCACGACCGCGCAATGCCCGGCCGTGTGTCCTGGAACGGCCCTGTAGGTGACCTCCATCGCGTCGATGGAAGCGATGACCGCTCCTGCGTCCTCGGCGTCGAGGCGCCGGCTTTCGAGCAGCGGTGCGATGTGGGCATTGAAGGCCTTCACGTGATGAGGAAGGGCCGACGTGTCGCCCTTCTCGAGCCAATGGGCAAGTTCCGCTTTCGGCGCATGATAACGCGCGTTCGGGAAGAAGGCTTTGCCGTCGCGGCTGGTCGCCCAACCCACGTGGTCGAGATGGAAATGCGTGAAGATCACATGCTCGACGGCGGCGATATCAAGCCCCGCTTCCGCCATCTCATCGGGCAGCCGGCCGGACAGCCCGTCGAAATAGTCGCTCGACCCGGCACCGATTCCCGCGTCCACGACGATGATCCGGCCGTGTCGCTGGAATGCGAAGCTCGTGAAACGGGTGTGAAACAATTTGTCGGGAAGCCATTTCGCGACGACCGGCGCGTGGTCGGCGAGGCGGGCTTCCGGGAACGAATAGCTCCATGCGGCGGGAGGCGGCTCCGCGTCCGTCAGGCTGAACAGCACGCCGTTCGCCAGTTCCAATCGCCGCATCGCCCGGTCCACCATCGCGCGGGCCGACCCCGCGACGACAAGCCCTGCCAAATTCTCAGCTTCATCACAAGGGAGACATCGCCATGACTGATCAAATGCCACGCCACAGCCTGACTCGACGCACCTTCGCCACGGGGGCCGCCGCCGCGGGCCTGGTCGTGGGCGCGCCCTCGGTGGCGCGCGCCCAAGCCGTCGAGATCGATTACTGGCAGTATTTCTTCAAGGAGCGCGTCGAGGCGATCGATGCGCTGATCGTGCAATTCGAGGCGGCTAATCCCGGCATCAAGGTCAAGCACACGCATTTCCCTTACGCGCAATATCGCACCAAGACGGCCGCGGCCGTTCCGGCGGGCGAGGGGCCGGCCGTCATGCAGCTCTTCTTCGGCTGGATGCGCGAATACGCGAAGTCGAAGCTCATCCAGCCCCTGCCGGCGGACATGTTCAACCCTGCCGAAATCGATCGCGATTATTTCGATTTCGTCCGCATGATGAAGACCAGCGAGGGTTATTGGGCGGTGCCGACGGCGGTGCGCAGCCTGGGCCTGTTCTACAACAAGACCTTGCTGAGCCAGCCGGGCGCTTCAGATGGAAAGCCGCCAGCGACCCTCGACGAAATGGTCAAGAATGCGCTCGCGGTCGCCAAGCACGACAGCAGCGGCAACCTCATCACCGCCGGTGCGACGATCGGCATCCCGTCCCAGGATTACCATTGGTGGCGTGAGGTGCTGGTGCGCCAGTTCGGCGGCAAGCCTTACACGGACGATTTCCGGAAAGTGACCTATGCGGACGATTCCGGTGCTGCCGCGCTCGCGTGGTACACCGATCTGCAACGCAAGCATAAGGTCGCGGCGGCAGGTTTCCTGTCGGAGAGCCAGGCGGCGTTCCGGGCCGGCAAGGCGGCGCAGCACGTGGACGGTTCGTTCCGTCTCGGGACGTTCAAGACCGCGCGCGGGTTCGACTGGGGTGTCGCCGAATTGCCGACTCATAACGGCGTCAAGGGTAACTACTCGTCGTATTGGGTGAACGGGATCGCCGCGAACGTCACGGGCGCGAAGCGCGACGCGGCTCTCAAGTTCCTCGCCTTCCTCACCACGAACGACGCCATGCAGCTCTGGTTCGAGAAGACCGGCGAATTGCCGGCAAAGCGCGAGGTCGCCCTGAGCCCGAAGAACCTCGCCGATCCGTTGTCGGGACCGATGCTGCAGGGTCTCACTTACGCCTCGACGACCGACTTCGTCGCCGAGGAAGCGCAAGGGCAGATCTTCCAGGACATGCTCGATCGCGTGCTCCTGCAGAACCAGGATCCTCTCGCGGCGGTGAAGCAGGCGGCTCAGCAGGAGCAGAAGATGATCGACGACCACTACAAGTCGTAAGATTTGGGCCGGGGGTGCGCCAATGCATCCCCGGCTCTTCCCATTGCGTGTCTGGCGTTCCCGAGCCCGTGCAAAGATCGTTTTGCGCGGGGTCGGCCCCTTTCCTGTTGTCGGCCGTTTTTGATGAATGAATAAGATATTGCCCCTTTTGAACCCCATGTCGCTCGCACGATCGATCGAGGTTGGAACCGTTTTTGGGGCGCTGAAACGCGGCCCGGCGACCGTTGCCGATGTCGCGGGGCAGGGCTGCCCGTCGCAACTGTTCGACGACCTTGCGCGTCTTGGCCGCATCCGGCGGATCGCATCGCCAAAAGGTGGTGCGTTCGAACTGGTCGACCGTCCCGAACTCGTCGTGGGCGTCGATCTTGGGGGCACGAAGGTGCATGTCGCGCTCTCCGATCTCAGCGGAGAGATCCTTGCGGAGGGTATCGAACCGACCGACCGGGGCGGCGGAATCCAGGTGGTCGAACAGATTGGCGCGATTGGCGAGCGGCTCCGCCGGCAATGCGGTCGGGGTGGGGACCTGCCGCGCTCCGCTGCGATCGGAAGTCCCGGCGTCCTTGATACCCGATCGGGCAAAGTTTCGATCTCGCCGAACATCGCGGGTCTTGAAGCGATCGACATGGTGGCGGCCTTGGAGAGCAGGCTCGGCTGCGCCGTCCGGATAGAGAATGACGTCAATCTCGCGGCGATGGGGGAGCTTTGGCACGGAGGCGCGGCGGGCATGGAGAATTTCGCCTTCGTGGCGCTCGGCACCGGCATCGGCATGGGGCTCGTCGCGGATGGTCGGCTGATGCGCGGGGCGCACGGCGCGGCCGGCGAAATCGCGTTCCTGCCGCTCGGAAGCGATCCGTTTTCCACGGCGAGCTATCCGCTCGGACCGTTGGAGACCGCCATCGGAAGCGCCGGCATCCTGAAACATTACCGCGAGCAGGGCGGCAAGGCGGCGAATTCCGTGCGCGAGATTTTTGAACGGATGATTGCGGGCGAGACGGCCGCGCGCGAGACGCTCGACTACACGGCCCGAATCCTGGCGCAGGCGCTGATGGCCGTTCGCGCGCTGGTCGACCCGGAACTCATCGTCCTCGGAGGCAGCATCGGCGCGCGGACCGAACTGGTCGAGCGCGTTCGCGCGCTGATCGCGTCGTCGCCCGTCGATCTCGCGGTCCGCGCGAGTTCGCTGGGAAGCCGGGCGGTCCTTGTCGGCGCCAACAGATTGGCGCTGGCGCAGGCATGCGACCTTCTGCTCGCCCCGCCGACGGACGACGCCTGATCCTCAAAGCGAGACCCAGGCGGCCTTGCGCTGCGAGGATCGAACGGCCGCATCGATGAATTGGACGCCCCGGACGCCGTCCTCGACGGTCGGCACCTGCAAGGCGAGGGGATTGGGCTGCCGGTTCTCGATCCGGGCTGCGATCTGTTCGGCGATATCGGCGTAGAGTTGCGCGAAGCCCTCGAGATAGCCTTCCGGATGCCCCGGCGGAATGCGCGACGCCGCCCGCGAGGCCTCTCCGGTGCCTGCTCCATTGCGGCGGATCAGGCGGAGGGGCTCGCCGAGCGGCGAGAACGCCAGCACATTGGGGTTTTCCTGCTGCCATTCGAGCCCGGCCTTTTCGCCGAAGACCCGGATGCGCAACCCGTTCTCCATTCCCGATGCGACCTGGCTGCACCACAGCATGCCCTTTGCGCCGGATGAGAAGCGCAGCATCATATGCGCGTTGTCGTCGAGCCGGCGTCCGGGCACGAAGGTGTGCAGATCGGCGGAGAGATCCACGACGTCGTCGTCGACGATGAACTCCGCCAGATTGAAGGCGTGCGTGCCGATATCGCCCACGGCTCCCGCCGGGCCGGAGCGCGCCGGATCCGTGCGCCATTCGGCCTGCTTGTTGCCGCTCTCCTCCGTTGGCGTGGCGAGCCAATCCTGCGCGTACTCGACCTGGACCACGCGGATGGCGCCGAGATCCCCCGCCTGCACCATGGCGCGCGCCTGCCGAACGAGGGGGTAACCCGTGTAATTGTGCGTGACCGCGAAGATCAATCCGGATTCACGCGCCAGCTTCGCCAACCGGTCGGCCTCGCGCCGCGTCGTCGTCAGCGGCTTGTCGCAGATGACGTGAATGCCCGCTTTCAGGAAGGCCTGCGCGGCTGCCGCATGCGCGTGATTGGGGGTGACGATGGCGACCGCGTCGATTCCGTCCTTCAGCCGCCCCTCGCGGCGCGCCATCTCATCGTAATCACCGTAGATACGATCAGGTTTCAGCAACAGATCCTGCCCCGACAAGCGCGAACGTTCCGGGTCCGACGACAACGCGCCCGCGACGAGCTCCCAGCGATCGTCGAGACGCGCGGCGATCCTGTGAACCGCGCCGATGAAGGCGCCACGCCCGCCACCGACCATGCCGAGGCGCAGGCGTCGATGGATGGCCTTGTCGCTGGAGCCCAATGGCCATCGGTTTATTTCCCCGCACTGGTGACTGCGTCGAGACCGAGCATCCGCCGGTTGGCCGCCTCGTCGGTCCCGCCGGAGGCGAAATCGTCGAAGGCCTTCTCGGTGACGCGGATGATGTGGCTTTCGATGAACGGCGCGCCTTCGCGAGCGCCGTCCTCGGGATGCTTCAGGCAGCATTCCCATTCCAGCACGGCCCAGGAATCGTAATCGTATTGGGCGAGCTTGGAGAAGATCGCGCCGAAATCGACCTGGCCGTCGCCGAGCGAACGGAACCGTCCGGCCCTGTCGATCCAGTTCTCGTAGCCGCCGTACACGCCGACGCGTCCGGTCGGGTTGAACTCGGCATCCTTGACGTGGAAGGCCTTGATGCGCTCGTGGTAGAGGTCGATGAAGGCGAGATAGTCCAGTTGCTGCAACAGGAAATGGCTGGGATCGTAATTGATGCAGGCCCGCTCATGGCCGGCGACCGCGTCGACGAAGCGCTCGAAGGTCGCTCCGTCGTGAAGGTCCTCGCCGGGATGGATCTCGTAGCAGACATCGCAACCCGCCTCGTCGAAGGCGTCGAGGATCGGCCGCCAGCGACGACCGAGTTCCTGGAAGGCGGTCTCGACCAATCCGGCCGGACGCTGCGGCCACGGATACATGTACGGCCAGGCAAGGGCGCCAGAGAATGTCACATGGGCGTTCAAACCCAGTCGCTGCGAGGCCTTCGCGGCGAGCATGAGCTGATCGACCGCCCATTCCTGCCGCGCCTTGGGATTGCCGCGCACGTTCGGAACCGCGAAACCGTCGAAGGCCTCATCGAAGGCCGGATGGGCGGCCACGAGTTGCCCCTGCAGATGCGTGGACAATTCGGTGATCTCCAGGCCGTGACGCTTCGCCGTTCCCTTGACGTCGTCGCAATAGGCCGCCGATTCCGCCGCCTTCTTCAGGTCGAACAGCCTCGCATCCCAGGTGGGAATCTGAACGCCTTTGTAGCCGAGCGATCCGGCCCAGCGGCAGATGGCATCGAGGGAATTGAACGGTTCGGCATCGCCTGCGAATTGCGCGAGGAAGAGGCCCGGTCCCTTCATGGTCTTCATGGATATCTCCTCGGAAATCCCTCCCCACAAGAGGGGAGGGACCGGAGTGGCGGCTAGAAGGGCGAATCGGGGAAGTAGTAGTTCTTCGCGTTGTCCTTCGTGATCAGCTGCGCATTGAGCACGTAGGTCCCGCGCATGGGAGCGTTCGTGAAGAACTGCGCGGCCGTGACATTCATGGCGGTGGCGATCATGCCCGGCGGGTAGGAGACGTTCGCGGGGATCATCTTGTCGCCGTCCATGACGCGCTTGACGATGTCCTTCATGCCTGCGCCGCCGAGGACGAACTTGATGTCCTCTCGCTTGCCCTGACGAATGGCTTCCATGACGCCGAGCGCCATGTCGTCGTCGGAGGCCCACACGGCATCGATCTTCGGGTGCTTCGACAGGTAATCCTGCATGACCCGGAAGGCGTCGTCGCGATTCCAGTTGGCGTATTGCTTGTCGATGACCTTCACGCCCGATCCCTCGAGGGCCTTCTCGAAATTCGAAACGCGCTCTTCGTCGATCACCGTGGGAATGCCGCGGAACACCACGACGTTGCCCTGCTTGAGATTGTCGACGAAGTATTTGCCCGCGACCCGACCGAATTCGGGATTGTTGCCGGCCACATAGATGTCCTGGATCGACGCATCCTTCAGGCCGCGATCGACGACCGTGATGAAAGTGCCGCGCTTCTTCACTTCCATGACGGGATTCGTCAATTCGTCCGAGTTGAACGGCAACACGACGAGCGCGTCGATCTTCTGGGCGCTCAGATCGTCGAGCGCATTGGCCTGCGAGGCGCCGTCCGGAGAGGTCTTCACCACGACCTTGAGGCCCGGATAGGTCTTCTCCAATTGCTTGGCGGCTTCCTGCGCGTGGTAGACGACGCCGCCGGTCCAGCCGTGGGTGGCGGCGGGGATCGAGACGCCGATGGTCACGCTTTTCGGCTGCGCCACCGCGAGGCTGGTCAGGCCCGCGAACAATCCCGCGGCGGCTGCGAGCTTCAATGCCGTTCTTCTCATGTGGTCCTCCCTCAGATATGGCCCGAGCCCCGATCTGTTGCCGGTGGGACTCTCCCGGATTCACCGCCCGCGATGCAGCCCTCGCTGTACCAGCATGGCGACAATGATGATGGCGCCCTGAACCGCGCCCACGAGAAACTCGGAGACGAAGTTCGACAGCACCATGATGTTGGCGACGAGTTCGAGAATGATGGCGCCGATGACCGTGCCGCCGATGCGACCGACGCCGCCCTTGAGCGCCGTGCCGCCCACGACGACCGCCGTGATGGCCTGCAATTCCCACAGCAGGCCGGTGGTCGGCGTCGCAGAACCCAGGCGCGGCACGTAGACCAGAACCGCGATGCCGACGCAGATCCCCTGTATGACGTAGACCAGGGTTCGCACCCGCCAGATCGGAACCCCGGAATAGCGCGCCACTTCCTCGTTGGACCCCAGCGCCACCACGTGCCGTCCGAACGACGTCTTGTACAGGATGAGGGCGCCGATCGCCGCGACGAAAAGGAAGGCGAGGATGGGGATCGGGACGCCGAAGACATTGCCGAAATAGATCGGGCGATAGAGTTCGCGAAGGCCGGAATCGCGCATCGTGATGGTGCCGCCGGCGGCCAGCCAGATCACGAGCGAGCGGAAGATGCCCATGGTGCCGAGCGTCACGATGAACGGCTCGATGCGGCCGAAGGTGACGATGAGCCCGTTCGCAAGGCCGCACGCCGCGCTCAATGCGATGGCCGCCAGCATGCCGACCGCGAGGGTGCTCATGTCGGCGCCGCCGACCTTGTTGAGCGTCAGGATCATCACTCCCGCGATCAGCGCCGCCATCGAGCCGACCGAGAGATCGAGCCCTCCGCTGGCGATCACGAAGGTTGCGCCGACCGCGATGATGGCGATGAACGCCGAACGGGTGACGACGTTCATGAGGTTCGACGCGGTCAAAAAGTCGGGATTGATGAGCGAGCCCGCGATGATGAGCACGACCAGCGCGATGAAGGGCGAGAGCGCCCGCAGGTCGAGGGAGAAGCGGCGCTCCCTGGCGCCGGCGCGAAGCACGGTTTCGGTCATGCGTGGCCCGCGGCGATCTCCGCCGCCCTTTCCTCGTGAACGCCCGTGGCGAGAAAGACGATGGCGTCTTCGGACAGGTCCGATTGCTGCACTTCGCCGGCGATACGGCCGCCGCGCATGACGATGACGCGGTGACAGAGGCCGATCAGTTCCTGCATCTCCGACGAGATCACGACGACCGAGCGGCCCTGTTCTGCCAAGGCGGCGATGAAGCGATAGATCTGTTCCTTGTTGCCGATATCGACGCCGCGCGTCGGTTCGTCGATGATCACGATGCGCGGCTCGGCCAGCATCATCTTGGCCAGAAGCAGCTTCTGCTGGTTGCCGCCGGACAATTGCCCCGCCAGCATGTCGCGCCGGCGCGCCCTGATGTCGAAATCGCGGATCGCCCTGTCGAGGGCCTCGTTCTCGGCTCTCACGTCGATGAAGGAGCCGCGGGTGAATTTCTCCAGCGCCGCCAGCGTGAGATTGGTGCCCAGATTCTGCCGCAGCAGCAGGCCCTTGCCCTTCCGGTCCTCCGACAGATAGACCAGTCCGGCCGCCATCGCCTCGCGGGCACTGCCAAACGAGACGGGCTTTCCATCGAGGAGGATCGAGCCCTTGCAAGGGCGCAGTCCGACGAGCCCCTCGAACAATTCGGTGCGGCCCGCGCCGATCAGGCCGCCAAAGCCGAGGATCTCGCCGCGGCGAAGGGCGAAGGACGCTTCCTCCACATAGCCCGGCACGGCGGCGTTCTCGACCCTCAGCACGATCTGGTCGGAGGCTGTCGCCGGCTTTTCGGGATAGAGCTTCGACATGTCGCGCCCGACCATCAGGCGCGCCATCTCGATCGGTTCGAATCCTTCCGTCTCGCGGGTGCGCCACGCGCTTGCCGTCCCGCAGCACCGTCACGCGGTCCGCGATGGCTTTCACCTCGCCGAGGCGATGGGAGATGTAGAGGATCGCCGACACCTTGCGACCGCAGCCGGCGAATGATTTCGAACAGGCTCTCGGCCTCAATCGGCGTCAGCACGGCGGTCGGTTCATCGAAGACCACGACGCGGTTCGGCACCAGAAGCGCCCGTGCGATCTGCACGATCTGCCGGTCGGCGATGGACAGCTCGCGGACCCGCGCGTCGGAATCGACATGCGATCCGAGCTGGGAGAGAACGGCATCGGATTGCTCGCGCATGGCGCGATCGTCGACAAGGCCGTAGCGCGCGATTTCGCGTCCGAGAAAAATGTTCTGCGCGACCGTCAGATCCTCGGCGAGCAGGATCTCCTGGTGGACGAGAACGATGCCCCGCTGCTCGGCTTCGGTCGGGTCGGAGAAGACGACCGGCTCACCTTCGAAGAACAGGTTGCCGGCGGTGGGTGAGAGATGGCCCGACACGATGCGCATCAGGGTCGATTTTCCCGCCCCGTTCTCGCCGATGATGGCGTGCACTTCGCCCGGCCTCAAATCGAGAGCGATGCCGCTCAGAACCTCGATGGGTCCGAACGATTTCGAGATGTTCTCTGCGCGAAGTACGAAGTCCATGACGATCGTCCGATCCGCAGCAACGGGGACGGTTCGCTTCCTTGAACGAAAGCGGTTCAATCGGCGCGTTGCGCGCCGGGATCAGTCGTGTGTGTGCTTGCGGCGCATTCGATTCCTCCTGGATCAAAAACCGTCCTCTGGCGGGACGTTTCAACTCACCTAGCTTGTCACGATGGTCGACAAGTCGCGATGTAATCGATTACATTTACTTTACCGCAAGCGGGGGTTCTGTCAAACAGGCCGCGCAAAGAGGTAGAGATCGGATGGACGGGGACGGACGCAGAGCGAGGCCGGTACGCAATCCCGCCGCTCGGGTCGCACGCATCCGGGATGTCGCAAAACTCGCGGAGGTCTCCACCGCCACCGTCAGCCGCGCGCTCGCAACGCCGGATCGGGTATCGGACGACACTCGGGGCCGGGTGCTCGCGGCGATCGCGCAGACAGGTTACGTTCCCAACCCGGCCGCGCGGACCTTGCGGTCGCAAAAGACCGGCATGGTCCTCGTCGTTCTGCCCGACCTCTCCAACACCTTCTTCTCGAGAATCCTGCGCGGGATCGAGGAGACGTTGTTCGAGGCGGGCTACGGCATGATCATCGGCGATCTCGATGGCTCACCTGCCAAGGAGGCCCATTTCGCCGCCTTCGCCGCGGCAGGGCGGGTTGACGGCGCCATCCTGCTGAACGGGCATTTGATCGGCCAGAGCCGCGAGGGCAGGGGCGTTCCGGCTCCCATCGGTATTCCACTCGTGGCCCTCTGCGAGGCGATCCCGGGCGTCGACATCCCGCAGATCGAGGTCGATAACCGCCTCGGCGCGCAGACGATGACACGCTATCTCGCATCGCTCGGACATCGGCGCATCGCCTATGTCACCGGGCCGCCCGGAAACGTGCTCGAACAGGAGCGGATGGCCGGCTATCGCGATGGCCTGCGAGCGGACGCCATCGAGTTCGACGCCAACCTTGTCATCACCGGGGATTACACCGTTGAATCCGGCGTCGCGGCGGGGCGTGACCTGCTCGCGCGAGCGTCGCGGCCCAGCGCCGTCTTCTGCAGCAGCGATCAAATGGCCATCGGCTTGATGCGCGCGTTGCATTCCGCTGGCCTGCGAGTGCCCCAGGACATGTCGGTCGCCGGGTTCGACGATATCGAATTCGCGGCGGTCGCCGAGCCGGCCCTCACCACGATTCACCAGCCGCGCCGCGAACTGGGGCAGGCCGCGGCGACGGTTCTGGTGGACCTGTTGTCAGGCCGCCCCACTCAGGCTCGCATCCGGCTCGATACGCAGCTCGTCATCCGCAACAGCACCGCGAATCCTGCTTTGACCTGAGAGTCGGCATCGCGCGGATGTCGAGGCGTCGAAAGGGTCCGGCCTCAGCCCCGCGCCACAGACGTCTCGGCGCCCTTCTGCTCGAACGCGACAACGCGCTGGTTCTGCTCGCCCAGTCCTTCAATGCCGAGGCGCATCGTGTCGCCGGGCTTCAGATATTGCTGCGGGATCATGCCCATTCCGACGCCGGGCGGCGTGCCGGTGGTGATGACATCGCCCGGCTCCAGGATCATGAAATGCGACACGTAGGAGACGATCTTCGCCACGTTGAAGATCATCGTGCGCGTCGAGCCTTTCTGCCGGCGCTCGCCGTTCACATCGAGGAACATGGAGAGGTTTTGCGGGTCGGGGATCTCGTCCTTCGTGACGAGCCAGGGGCCGAGCGGGCCGAAGGTCGGGCAGCCCTTGCCCTTGGTCCAGGTTCCGCCGCGCTCGAGCTGGTATTCGCGCTCGGAGACGTCGTTGCAGACGCAGTAGCCCGCGACGAATTCGAGGGCATCGTTGACGCCCACATAGGACGCGCGGTTGCCGATGACGATCGCGAGTTCGACCTCCCAATCCGTTTTCACCGAACCGCGGGGGATGACCACATCGTCGTTGGGTCCCACGATGCAGGACGGCGCTTTGTTGAAGACGATCGGTTCTGCCGGAATGGCCGCGCCGGTTTCGGCCGCGTGATCGGCGTAGTTGAGGCCGATGGCGATGAAATTCCCCACCTTGCCCACGCAGGGTCCGATGCGCTGGCCCGCCGGGATGAGCGGCAGTGATTTCGGGTCGACCGCCTTGAGCTTCGCAAGGCTCGCCGAGCCGAGCGCTTCGCCCGCAACGTCCGAAATTACCCCCGACACATCGCGGATATTCCCGTCCGCATCCAGAAGACCGGGCTTCTCATGCCCCGACGCTCCGAATCTCACCAGTTTCATCGTCTTCTCCTGCCGCAAGGTGATGGAGTTATCGCGAGAAGTGCCCGGGTTGGCAACGCGCTTTTTCCGCCCCGCTGGATGTTGCCGTTTTGTCACGAACGGCGGCAAAAGTACCTCCAAAGAGATATCGCAACCGCCAGCGAATTCGGGGCTGGAACCGCCGCGATTACGTTCGTTTACACGTGAACGACCGTAAATTCGTTGGGTTTTCAAACATTCGTGACGACCCGTCGAAGTAACCTGAAACAATTCCCCCGAGCGGGTTGGGCGGGCCGCGCCGTGGCGGCATCCCATTAAGCGATTGCGGCGAAAATGAAGCATCGGCAGAGTGTGCCTCAGAAGCGGATTCTCACGCCGCAAACCGATATTCGTCTCAGGGCAGGAAATCTTTATGCGCCATTTGACCCGTTCAGTGACCTTGGCAGCGGTCTCTCTTCTCACGCTCGTTGCGGCTCAGGGCGGCGCCCAGGCCGGCGCCTTCGCGCTTCGCGAACAGAGCGCCACCGGACAGGGCATGTCGTTCGCCGGCGTGGCGTCCGGTTCGGCCGGCGTCTCGTCCATGTACTGGAACCCCGCGACCATGACGATGGCGCCCGGCTTCCAAGCGGAATTCCACGCCGCCGGCGTCATCCCCGAATCGAAGATCAATCCGACCTACACGATTCCCGCAGGCCTCAGGGCCTTGGGCCCGTCGGGCGATATCGGTCTCGATGCGCTCGTGCCCGCAAGCTACAGCAGCTATCAGGTCAACGACCGCCTCTGGATCGGTTTGTACACCGGCGCCCCGTTCGGACTGACTACGAAGCCAAATCCCATCTGGGCCGGCCAGCTCTACGCCCGCACCACCTCGATCTTCTCCCTCGAGGCGATGCCGACGGTCGGCTACAAGGTCAATGACTGGCTCTCCGTCGGTGCGGGCCTGCGCGCGCAATACCTGAAAGTGCGCTACTTCTCCGCGACCGGACCGTCGCCCGCGAACCCGTCCCCCTTCGCCGGAAGCGCCGGGCTGGAAGGCGACAGCTATGGCTTCGGTTATTCGCTGGGCGCGACCCTGACGCCGTTCGCCGGAACCTCGATCGGTATCGGTTACCGCTCGGGCGTCGAGCACGATCTCGAAGGCTCGTTCAAATATTTCGGCGTCCCCATCAAGGTGTCGCTGATGCTGCCGGAATCGGTTAGCGTCGGCATCAGCCAGCGGATCGGCAAGTCCTTCACCCTGCAGGGTACGGCGGAGTGGACCAACTGGAGCCGCCTCGGCTTCCCGCGCGTGCTGAACCAGCTCAACGGCTCGCTGCTCTCCGCGTCGCCTTACCTGCCCCTCGATTATGAGGATGGCTGGTTCTTCTCGGTCGGTGGCGAATATCAGGTCAACACGGCCTGGAAAGTGCGCGCCGGCGTCGGCTACGAAATTTCGCCGATCGAACTCGAGACGCGCAGCCCGCGCCTGCCCGACACCGATCGCGTGTGGCTGTCGCTCGGAACCACCTATAACTGGAGCGACCAGCTCTCCTTCGACCTGGCCTACACCCACATCTTTACGGTCGGGAACACCGACATCAACATCGCGCCCGGCAACCCGCTCTTCCCGACCCGGGGCGTGGTGCTGGCTGCCGATGTGGATGCGTCGGTCGATATCATCTCGGCGGCCGTCAAGTATCGCTGGGATAACCCCGCTGTCGCCATTCCGGCGCCGATCGTCCGCAAGTACTGATCGCTCATCCCCTCGCGAAATAAAGGCCGGCTTTCGAGCCGGCCTTTTTTTGTGAGGAGACAGGGAGCGGCTTCAGGCAGCGCCTACGCGCGTTCCAGCACGTAGGTGCCCGGCGCTTCCGCCAGAGGCGGAAGTTTTCCGGCCGCGGGGTCTCGCGCCGGCACCCATTTGGGCGCCTGCTTCTCGATCCAGGAAAACCAATAGGGCCACCACGTGCCTTCCGTCTCCTTGGCGCCCGCGATCCAGTCGGCCAGTTCTCCCTCGACCGGTCCATTCGTCCAGTATTGGTATTTCGGTTTCGACACGGGATTGACCACCCCGGCGATATGGCCCGATCCGGCGAGCACGAAATCGACCGGGCCGCCAAAAAACTTTGAACCGTGAAAGACGGATTTGGCTGGCGCGATGTGGTCTTCGCGGGTCGCAAGATTGAAGATCGGGGCCTTCACTTTCCCGAGGTCGAGCCGCACGCCGCCGACCTCCAGTTCGCCCTTGGAGAACTTGTTCTCGAGATAGCAATTGCGCAGGTAGAACGCGTGATTGGCCGCCGGCATTCGGGTGGAATCCGAGTTCCAGTAGAGCAGATCGAACGGGAAGGGCGCTTTGCCCTTCATGTAGACGTTGACCACATAGGGCCAGATCAGGTCGTTGGGGCGCAGCATGTTGAAGGCGTTCGCCATGTGGCTGCCATGCAGATAGCCCCGCTTCTTCATGTCCTTCTCGATGGCGCCGATCTGCTCCGCGTCGGCAAACACCTTCAGGTCGCCCGAAAAGGTGAAATCCACCTGCGCGGTAAAAAGCGTTGCGCTCTCGATACGCTTGTCGCGTTTCGCCGCCATATAGGCCAGAGCCGTCGCCAGAAGCGTGCCGCCGACGCAATAGCCGACCGCCGTGACCTTTTTCTCGCCGATGCTGTCTTCGATCGCATCCAGAGCCGCAAAAATCCCCTCGCGCATGTAGTGCTCGAAGCTCTTCTCGGCATGTTTCTCGTGCGGGTTCACCCATGAGATGCAGAACACCGTCAGCCCCTGCGACACGGCCCAGCGGACGAAGCTCTTTTCCGGGTTGAGGTCGAGAATGTAGAACTTGTTGATCCAGGGCGGCACGATCAGCAACGGACGCTTCAGCACTTTATCCGTCGTCGGGTTGTATTGGATCAGCTCCATCAGATCGTTCCGGAAGATCACCTTGCCGGGCGTCGTCGCGATGTTCTGTCCGACCTTGAAGAAGCTCGGATCCGATTGGCGGATGCGCAGCTCCCCGCCGCCGGCCTCGATGTCCTCTGCCAGCATGGCGATGCCCCGGACGAGATTGGCGCCGTTATGCTGGATCGTCTCGCGGATCAGTTCCGGGTTGGTCAGCAGGAAGTTCGAGGGCGAGAGGGCGCTGGACAATTGCTTGAGGTAGAAGCGTGCCTTCTGTTTGGTCGTCTCATCCACCTGATCCGCCCCCTCGACCACGTCTTCAGCCCAGCGGGAGGTGATGAGATAGGCCTGCTTGAGGAAGTCGAAAACCGGGTTATGCGACCATTCCGGGTCCTGGAAACGCGCGTCCTTCGGCTCAGGGGACGCCACGGCTTCCGTTCCCTCGCCTTGCGCCCGTTTCAACGTGGAACTCCAGAGCTCCAGAAACTGGGTGCCGAGTTTGGCTTGCGCTTCGAGGACCTTCTGCGGATCGACCATCCATGATTCGGCCACGTGGCCGAAGGTTTTCACGGCTTCCGCGGCCTCATCGGCGAACCCGCCTTTCGCCGCCCGCCCGTTCGACAGATAGGCCGCGGTCGCCTTGCCGGCCCCTTCGAGAAAGAGCGCGAGATTGCGGGACAGTTCGTCAAAATCGGGGGAGGCCAGTTTCGGTTGCTCGGTTCCGGGCGGTTTGTCCATCTGGCGGCCTCCGTGGGGGCATGCAGGCATTGCTCATGCGCAGCATTTCCGACATTTTAGCGATTGCGGCATCATAGATGCCAGCGCAATGTCATGAGACTTGGGATCATTATGATTTTTTCAACGGCAGCGGGTGGCCGAACCGCCCGGATGGCTGCCCTTTTGTTGGGTTTTGGCCTGTCGGCCTGCTCCAGCGCCAATCCGACCGGCGAATTCCTGGAATCCACCGGTCTCGGCCCGACGGTCGCGCCGCGTGCCGATTTCGTGGAACGTTCCCGGCCGCAATCGCTGGATTACATGACCATCGGCACCTCCGACCCCGGCCGGGCGACGGCGCCCAGGACTCCGGCGGAGGTCAAGGCCGCCGAGGCGGAACTCGACGCGGAGCGGGCGCGCAATCTCGCCCGCGGGACGGATGCGGCCAATCTCGGGGGCACGCCGCCGCCACCGCCGGTTCCGACGCCGGCCGCCCAAAAGCCGGCGGGAAAGAAGCCCGCGCCGAAAACGCCCTGATTGAAGCCACATTGTCGTACGATCGAGACGGACTAACGCCAAGGACCACGCCCATGTCTGATTTCCACCGCATCAAGCGCCTGCCGCCCTATGTTTTCGAGCAGCTCAACCGCATCAAGGCGGCGGCGCGGGCGGGTGGCGCGGATATTGTGGATCTCGGCATGGGCAACCCGGATCTCCAGGCTCCCAAGCACGTCATCGACAAGCTGGTGGAGACCGTCGGCAAACCCCGCACCGACCGCTACTCGGCCTCGAAGGGCATCACCGGCTTGCGCCGCGCGCAGGCGGGCTATTACGAGCGCCGCTTCGGCGTGAAGCTCAATCCGGATACGCAGGTGGTGGCGACGCTCGGATCGAAGGAGGGTTTCGCCAACATGGCGCAGGCCATCACCGCGCCGGGCGACGTGGTGCTGGTGCCCAATCCCAGCTACCCCATCCATGCCTTCGGCTTCCTGATGGCGGGGGGCGTCATCCGTTCGGTGCCCGCCGAGCCGACGCCGGCCTTCTTCCCGGCGGCGGAGCGGGCCGTGGCCCATTCGATCCCGAAGCCCGTCGCCCTCGTGGTCTGCTATCCGTCCAATCCGACGGCCTATGTGGCCTCGCTCGATTTCTACCGCGACCTCGTCGCCTTCGCGAAGAAGCATGAACTGATCCTGCTGTCGGATCTCGCCTATTCGGAAGTCTATTTCGACGAGGCGAACCCGCCGCCATCCATCCTTCAGGTGCCGGGCGCCATCGACGTGGCGGTGGAGTTCACCTCCATGTCGAAGACCTTCTCCATGGCGGGATGGCGGATCGGCTTCGCGGTCGGCAACGAGCGTCTGCTCGCCGCTTTGGCGCGGGTGAAATCCTATCTCGATTACGGCGCCTTCACGCCGGTCCAGGTCGCCGCGACCGCGGCTCTGAACGGCCCGGACGATTGCATCCGCGAGATGCGCGCGACCTACAAGCGCCGACGGGACGTGCTGGTCGATTCCTTCGGAAAGGCCGGCTGGAATGTCCCCGAGCCTACCGCTTCGATGTTCGCCTGGGTCCCGATCCCCGAGAAATTCCGCCCTCTGGGCAGCCTCGAATTCTCAAAGCTTCTGGTGGAAAAAGCCGACGTGGCGGTGGCCCCCGGCATCGGTTTTGGCGAATTCGGAGACGATTTCGTGCGCATCGCCCTGGTGGAAAACGAACAGCGGATCAGGCAGGCCGCCCGCAACCTCCGCAAATTCTTCGACACCGCCGACACGACGCTCCACAACGTGGTGCCGCTGATCAGGGCGGTGTAGGCGGTCGGCGCCAGCGCATGGACATGCGATCACGGCCCTCGTAAACACATCGCGGGTTTCCAAAGGAGCTTCTGTCCGTGACACGTCCTCTACGGGTCGGCATCGCCGGCCTTGGCACCGTTGGCGCATCCGTCATTCAGATCCTCGCCCGCCGCAACGCCATCCTGACCAGCCGCCATGGCCGCCCGGTCGAGGTGACGGCGATCTCGGCGCGCGACCGGTCCAAGGATCGCGGGTTCGATCTCTCGGCCTATAGCTGGTTCGAGGACCCGCTCGCGCTCGCTGCCTCCGACGAGGTGGATTGCGTGGTGGAACTGGTCGGCGGTTCGGAAGGGACCGCCCGGGCGGTCGTGGAGACCGCCTTGCGGGCAGGCAAGCATGTGGTCACCGCCAACAAGGCGCTGCTGGCCAAGCATGGCATGGCGCTTGCCCGGCTGGCCGAGGAGAAGGGCGTCGCGCTCGCCTTCGAGGCGTCGGTGGCGGGCGGCATTCCGGTGATCAAGACCCTGCGAGAGGCGTTGCCCGGAAATGCGATCTCGCGCCTCTACGGAATCCTCAACGGCACCTGCAACTACATTCTCTCGCGGATGGAGCTCGAGGGCCTGACATTTCAGGAATGCCTGAAGGATGCCCAGCGGCTCGGCTATGCGGAGGCGGATCCGACTTTCGACGTCGAGGGCTTCGACACAGCCCATAAACTCGCGATCCTCACGAGCCTTGCCTTCGAGACCGAGATCGACGCGGACGCGATTTATGTGGAGGGCATCTCCTCCATCACCCCCCTCGACCTCGTCATGGCGTCGGAACTGGGCTTTCGCATCAAGCTGCTCGGCGTCGCCGAGCGCACCGAAATGGGGATCGAGCAACGGGTCCATCCCACGATGGTGCCGAAATCTTCGGCCATCGCCCAGGTGATGGGGGTGACCAACGCGGTGACGATCGATGCCGATGCCGTGAAGGAACTCACGCTGATCGGCCCGGGGGCGGGGGGCGATGCGACCGCGTCCGCGGTGGTCGCGGACATTGCCGACGTGGTTCTGGGCAAAGCCCGCTATCCCTTCGGCTGCGCGGTCGAAAGCCTCGAGAAGGCGACGCGCGCGCCGATGCAGCGGCATGAAGGCGGCTATTACATTCGTTTGACTATCCCCGATCGGCCCGGCGTCGCGGCCGGCGTCGCCACGCGGATGGCCGAGGCGGACATTTCGCTTGAAAGCATTCTGCAGAAGCGATCCGAGAAAGCTGCTAATCAGGATAAGCACGGCCGGTCGGGTGCTCCGGTGTCGCTGGTGTTGATCACCTACGCGGCAACGGAAGCCGCCATCCGGTCGGCGGTCGACAAGATTGCCGGGGATGGCCTTATCGCCGAGGCGCCCCAGGTTATCCGGATCGAGCGCGAATAATTCAAAACGAGCGTAAGCTCGCCATTTTTAAAGCGCGGAAAGCCGCGAGGCTCTGAGCGCAAAAGGGAGACGGCACGTCCATGTCGCAGGGTATTACGGTTCAACCGGGCCAATTGATCGAACGCATCCTCACGCTCGAACTCGTGCGCGTCACCGAACGCGCGGCGGTCGCCTCCGCCAGATTGCGCGGCCACGGCAACGAGAAGGCCGCCGACCAGGCGGCCGTGGACGCCATGCGCCGGGAGCTGAACAAGCTCCCCATCGACGGAACGGTCGTGATCGGCGAAGGCGAGCGCGATGAGGCGCCGATGCTCTTCATCGGCGAGAAGGTCGGCAACAAGAACGGCCCGAAGGTCGATATCGCGGTGGACCCGCTGGAGGGCACGACCCTCTGCGCCAAGGACATGCCCGGCTCCATCGCCGTGATGGCCATGGCGGAATCCGGCACGCTGCTGGCAGCCCCCGACGTCTACATGCACAAGATCGCCATCGGCCCCGGCTATCCGCAGGGCACCATCGACCTCGATGCCTCGCCCGAGGAGAACCTCAACAATCTGGCGAAGGCCAAGGGCGTCAAGGTCAGCGAGCTGACGGCGCTGGTGCTCGACCGTCCGCGCCACGTGGAATTGATCGCGGCTATCCGCAAGCTCGGCGTCGGCGTCCGCCTGATCTCGGACGGCGACGTGGCGGGGGTGATCTTCACCACCCAGCCGCAGGAAACCGGCATCGACATCTATATGGGCATCGGCGCCGCGCCCGAAGGCGTGCTGGCGGCGGGCGCGCTCCGCTGCATCGGCGGCCAGATGCAGGCTCGGCTGATCCTCGACACCGAGGAAACGCGCAGCCGCGCGCTGCAGATGGGCGTGACCGACCCCAACCGCAAATACGACATGAAGGACCTCGCGAGCGGCGACGTGATCGTGGCGGCGACCGGCGTGACCGATGGCGGCCTCATCAAGGGCGTGAAATTCGGCGGCAACGTCATCACCACCGAAACCATCGTCTACCGGTCGGCCACCGGCACGGTTCGGCGCATCTACGGCGAACACCGCGAATTGTCGAAATTCCATCTCGACTAGGCGGATATCAGCCAGCCTGACGCTCCAGGGCGCACAGGCTGGCGTCTCGACCGCGGACGCGTATCGGACGGATTTCCCACAATCGAAGAATCGATCAGGGCACTCATGGAACTTGGCCTCTACACCTTCGGCGATATCGCTCTCTCGGACGCCTCATCGGGGGCCGCCGCCGAGCGCCGGGTCCGCGAACTGCTCGATGAGATCGAACTCGCCGATCAGGTCGGGCTAGACGTGTTCGGCCTCGGGGAGCATCACCGCCCGGATTACGTCGCGTCCGCCCCCGCCATGATCCTCGCGGCCGCCGCCGCGCGGACGAAAACCATCCGGCTGACGAGCGCGGTGACGGTCCTCAGTTCGGACGATCCGGTGCGCGTCCACCAGCAATATGCGACCCTCGACCTCATTTCGAACGGCCGTGCGGAAATCATGGCGGGCCGTGGCTCCTTCATCGAGAGCTTTCCGCTTTTCGGCTATGATCTCAATGACTACGACACGCTTTTTACCGAGAAGCTGCAACTCCTCATGCGGCTGCGCGAGGGCGAGAGAGTGTCCTGGCCGGGTGGCCGCCACACGGCGCCGCTGGACAATCGCGGCGTCTATCCGAGACCGGTTCAGGAAAAGCTGCCCCTGTGGATCGCTGTCGGTGGCACGCCGCAATCCGTCGTGCGCGCAGGCACCCTCGGGCTGCCGCTGGCGCTCGCCATCATCGGTGGGGAGCCCGCCCGTTTCGCTCCCTTCTTCGACCTCTACCGTCAATCCGCGCTGAAGGCCGGGCATGACCCCAAGACGCTTTCCACGAGCTCAACGTCCATGGCTTTGTCGCCGCGACGTCCGAGGAAGCGGCGGACGTTTTCTACGCTCCGCATACCGAGGTCATGAATCGTCTCGGCGGAGAGCGCGGCTGGGGGCCGACGGGCCGCGCCCATTTCGACGAGGCTCGCGGGCCGCACGGCGCGCTCTTCGTCGGCGATCCGGAAACCGTCGCTGCCAAGATCGTCGCCATGCACGAAATCTTCGGCAACGACCGTTTCCTGCTGCAGATGGCGATCGGCACGATGCCTCATGCCAAGCTCATGCGTGGGATCGAATTATACGGGACCAAGGTCGCGCCCTTGGTCCGCCAGAGGATCGCGGAGAAGCGGTGAGGGTCGCAACTGAGAGTCCTCCCCGAACCGGCAGTTGTGATGTGATGAAATAACATATACGAGGGCTTCGAAAACGGCTGCCGGTTTTGGCGGGCCATTCGGGTTCCCACGTGGTCAGGCGCTGCTTCAAGATCGTCATCTTCGCGCTGACCGCCGTTCTCGCCGGCGCGGGCGCTCACGCCTATCTGGCTCCAAAACCCAGGCTCAACGCGGAAACCTACGGGCGTCAGCGGGTGGAGGTCATCCGGCGGCACCTGGCCGAAATGCCGGGGGGCTACGTGTTCGTCGCCGGTGACTCGCACGCCGAGTTGTTCGGACCGGACTACATTCCATGTGGCCGAAAGACGGTGAATGGCGGCATCAGCGGCGCCGCGGTCGAAACCTATTCGGAGCTCATGCGGTCCGTCGCCTTTCCGACCCGACCGGCGGTCGTCGTTTTGACGATCGGCACCAACGATCTTCTTCTCAAGAAGGCGCCCGGGAATGCCGAAAACCGGGATGCCTTCGAGCGGGCAGTCAAAACCCTTGTCCGGCGCTTTCAATCCGTCTCCGCAAGGGTCATCGTCAACGCCATCCCTCCGGTCGGAACGGAATTGCGGGGTCACTTCGATGTCTTGGCCATCCAGACCTACTCGCAGCGTCTGCGAGAGCTTTGCGGCTCCCTGAGCTGCGAGTACGCCGATCCGTTCACTGCATTTCGCTCCGCGGAATTCGGCATTGCGAAGGCCGGGAGCATGTCCGATGCGCTCCATCTTGCCGATTACCGGCAGGCTTATGGCGGAATAGGCGCACAGATCTGCCGCAGCCCGGAGAGCGTTGCGCAAAGCGGATAGGCCGGGTTCTTCGGCTGCCGCCTTCTTTTGCGTCCATTGATCGCTAAGGTGGTGCGGTGAACGAATCAGCATTCCCCCTTTCGCCTTCCCGTCCCTTCCTCGGCGTCGCCCGCTCGGCCCTCGGCCGAAAATGGACGGAGCGCTGCGACGCGGCGCAGGGTGCGATCGCGCTGGCGATTGCGCAGACCCATGGACTGCCGGACGTTCTTTCCCGTGTGCTCGCCGGACGTGGCGTCGGCATTGCCGACGTGGATGGATTCCTCAATCCCCGCCTACGCGATCTCATGCCGGATCCCAACGTGATGACCGACATGGAGATCGCGGCGAACCGGCTGGCGGACGCGGTGATGGCTCGCGAGAAAGTGGCGATCTTCGGCGATTACGACGTGGACGGGGCGTGCAGCGCATCCCTGCTCGCGGAATATCTCCGCGCCTGCGGGGTCGATTACATCATCCATATCCCCGACCGCATCACGGAAGGTTATGGCCCCAATGTCGAGGCCATTCGCGCGCTGAAGGATCAGGGCGCGGGCCTCCTCGTGACGGTGGATTGCGGGACGGCCAGCATCGTGCCCTTGGCCGAGGCGAAGAACCTCGGCCTCGATGCGGTGGTCCTCGACCACCACCAGGCGCCGGAGCGGCTTCCCGAGGCCGTGGCGATCGTCAATCCGAACCGGCTCGACGACCTCTCGGGCCTCGGCCATCTCTGTGCCGCCGGCGTGGTGTTCCTGACGCTGGTGGCGCTCAACCGCGCTCTGCGGGCACGGGGCTTTTTCCAGGGCCGGCCCGAGCCCGATCTGCTGGGCAGCGTCGATCTCGTGGCGCTGGCGACGGTCGCCGACGTGGTGCCGCTGGTCGGCCTCAACCGCGCCTTCGTGCGGCAAGGCCTCGCCATCATGCGCAGCCGACGCCGACCGGGGCTCTCGGCGCTGCTCGACGTGGCGGGCCTCGCGGGCGCGCCGGAATGCTGGCATCTCGGGTTTCTCGTCGGCCCTCGCATCAACGCGGGCGGGCGGATCGGCGATGCGGCTTTGGGTTCGCGCCTGCTGTTGACCGAAGATCCGATTCTAGGCAGCCCGGCTCGCGGGCGAACTCGACGCGCTCAACCGGGAGCGGCAGGCGATCGAGGTGGAGGCGGTGGCGGAGGCCGAGGCCCAGGCGCTGTTCGCCCTCGAATCCGCACCGGATCTGCCGATCGTCACGACGTCGTCGGGGGCGTGGCATCCGGGCGTGGTCGGGCCTGATCGCGGCGCGCACGAAGGAGCGTTTTCGCCGGCCGGCTTTCGCCTTCACGCTCAATGCGGATGGCACGGCCACCGGTTCAGGGCGTTCGGTCGTGGGAGTCGATCTCGGCAGCGCCGTCCGGGCCGCCGTCGAATCGGGGATCGCCATCAAGGGCGGCGGTCACACCATGGCGGCGGGCGTCACCGTCGAGACGGCGAAGCTGCCGGCGTTTCGGGAATTCATCGCCGAGAAACTTGCCGAGCGCGTCGGTCTGGCGCTTCTCGAAGATCATTTTGCCGTCGACGCGACGCTCACCGCCGGCGGCGCGCAGACCAGCGTCGTGGAGGCGCTGGAGCGGGCAGGGCCCTTCGGCTCGGCGCAACCGGAGCCGATTTTCGTCTTCGCCAATCATCGCGTGGTCGAAGCCCGAGAGGTCGGCAGCGGCGGCCATGTGAGGGTGAAGCTGCGTGCGGGAGACGGCTCGTTCATCGGCGGCATGGCGTTTCGGGCGGCCGGCCAGCCGCTCGGCGAAATGCTGCTCGGGCGCCATCGGGGCTAATCTTCACATCGCCGGAACGTTGTCCATCGATCGCTGGGGCGGCGGCGAAAAAGTGGCCTTGCGAATTATGGATGCGGCGAAGCCCGAATAGGTCATTCTTGCGCTTGCCCCCTCGCGCGAACCCATCTATATGTCCGCCCACTTCGGCGGCTTAGCCCCGATCCGCGGCCTTCGTCTATCGGTTAGGACACCAGCCTTTCACGCTGGGGAGAGGGGTTCGACTCCCCTAGGCCGCGCCACTATTTCCCTTTACGAAATCGGAACTTCCCATCAGGCTTCGAGTCGGTTCGACACCGAACCTGAACTTGCGAGACCGAGTGCGCCATGCCCCGCTTTTTCTTCAACATCCGCGACGGCTACGACCTTGACGAGGACGACGAGGGAATCGAGCTTCCCGATCTCGATGCGGCGCGCGCCGAAGCCCTCGCGACGGTCGAGGAGCTGCGCGATCAACTCTCGCGATGCGGGAAACATCGAGCTGGAAATCGCCGACGAAGCCGGACGGCGGCTGCTGACGGTGCCGTTTTTCCGCGGCCAGCGAGGCTCCCGCTCGCGCTGATTTCAAGCGGGGCGAAGGGCCTTCCACGCACTCGCGAAAGCGCGGGCGTTCCGGCCGACGTCGTCAACGGACATGGCCGGGGTGAAGAGCGCGGAGCCGAGACCGAATCCGGTCGCACCGGCATCCAGATAGGCCTTCATGGATTCGGGCCTGATCCCGCCCACCGGCAGGACGATGGTTTCCGGCGGCAGCACCGCGCGCCACGCTTTCACGATCTGCGGCGGGCATTGCCTCGGCGGGGAAGACCTTGATCCCGTCCGCGCCGGCTCTGAGCGCGGCGAAAGCCTCCGTGGGCGTCGCGACGCCGGGCGTGCACACCATCCGAAGCTCCTTGGCGCGCGCGATCACCGCCACATCCGCATGGGGCATCACGATGAGCTTGCCGCCCACGTCGAGAACGCCATTCACATCGTCGGGATCGAGGACGGTGCCGGCGCCGACGAGAACGGTTTCGGGCATCGTTTCGCGCGAGAATCTCGATGCTCCTGAAGGGTTCGCGGCGAATTGAGGGGCACCTCGATGATCCGAAAGCCCGCCTCGACGAGCCGCGATCCGACCGCTCTCGGCATTTTCGGGACGAAGGCCCCGCAGGATGGCAACAAGGGGAAGGTCGGCGAGATATTCGCGCAGCAACATGAGGTTCTCCCGCGGCGAAATCCGAGGCCGCGTCCCTCATACTTGGCTGACCGCGGCATGCGATTTCAACCGCGCAATGGCCGCCTCGCCGGCGCTTCTTCGCCTTTGATTGATTCCGCGGCGCTAAGCTAGAGACGCCGCGCAACGCCTCGGCGCGTCGTTTCCGCATGACCGACGAGCCATCACTGCGAGAAGAGCCATGAAGCCGCCCGCACGCCACGGAAGAGTCGCTCTGGATCGGATCGACCTCTCGATCCTCGAGGCGCTGACCGAGAGCGGGCGCATGACCTATCAGGCCCTGTCCGAGCGGGTCGGGTCTGTCGCCTCGGCCTTGCCTGGAGCGGGTGAAGCGGCTGGAACAGAAAGGCGTCATCCGCGGCTACGCGGCGCTGATCGAGCCGGCGGCTCTCGGCCACGACATCATCGCGCTTGCGGGAATCACCATGCGCGACCCGTCGAGCGCCGCGCGCCAGCGTCTCGAGCGCGCGCTGTGCGCCCATCCGTCCATCGTCGAGTTGCAGGTCGTCAATGGCGAGAACGATTACGTGGCGCGGATCGTCGCCCCATCGCTTGCCGTCCTACGAGGCGCTGACCGAGGCGTTTCTGGCCGATCCCGGCTTCGGCATCGGGCGCATCCACACGACCTTCGTGCTGAAGACCCTCAAGAGCTTCGACTGCTATCCGGTCGGCGACAGCCGGGATTGACCCGGTCTGTGCGAGCCACAGCCGAATTGGCTGGGCCGGTGGCAGGAATTCAGCCCCATCGGGATCGCCTGACCGCTAGGCTTCTCCATGGAGGCCGACTCATGGACAGCATTGCTCTCGAAAAGAATGTCACCGCGGCGAATTACGATTCCGCTGCCCGTCGTGCTGCGCGAGGCGAAGGGCGTGTGGGTGACCGATGTCGAGCGGCAAGCGCTACCTCGACATGATGAGCGCCTATTCGGCCGTGAGCCTCGGCCATGGCGCATCCGCGCATCCTGAAGGCCATGATGGAGCAGGCGAGCAAGCTCGCGGTGACCAGCCGCGCCTACCACACGGAGCTTCTGGGGCCGTTCCTCGCACGTCTCGTCGAGATCACCGGTCTCGACATGGCGCTGCCCATGAACACCGGCGCCGAAGCGGTCGAAACCGCCATCAAGGCGGCGCGGCGCTGGGGCTACAGGTTCAAGAACATTCCGAAGGATCGCGCCGAAATCATTGTGGCGGAAAACAATTTTCACGGCCGTACCACCACGATCGTCGGCTTCTCCTCGGACGAATCCTATCGTCGAGGATTTCGGCCCGTTCGACGGCGGCTTCCGCCCGGTGCCCTTCGGCGACGCCAAGGCGGTGGCGGAGGCGATCACGCCGAATACCTGCGCGATTCTCATCGAGCCGATCCAGGGCGAGGCCGGCATCGTGGTGCCGCCCGAGGGTTATCTGCGCGAACTTCGCGCGCATCTGCGACCGCCACAACGTGCTTGCTCATCCTCGACGAGGTCCAGTCCGGTCTCGGCCGCACCGGTCGCTGGTTCGCCCATGAGCATGAGGGCATCCGTCCCGACGGGCTGATCCTCGGCAAGGCGCTCGGCGGCGGCGTCTATCCCGGTCTCGGCGTTCGTTGCGACGCGGGAGCGTGATGAGCGTCTTCGATCCCGGCTCGCACGGTTCCACGTTCGGCGGCAACGCGCTCGCGGCCCGCATCGGATCGGAGGCACTGGCGATCATCGAGGACGAGGGACTCGTCGAGCGCAGCGCCGAAATGGGCGCCTACATGAAGGATCGCCTGCGCGCGATCCGCAGCAACATCGTCACCGACGTGCGCGGCAAGGGCCTCTGGGTCGGCGTCGAGATCGACCCCGACCGTCGTGTCGGCCCGCATCATCTGCGACGCGCTTCTCGCAGAGGGCGTTCTGTCGAAGGATACCCACGGCACCGTGCTGCGTTTCGCGCCCCCACTGACCATCACCCGCGACGAGATCGACTGGGGCATGGAGCGCGTCGAACGCGTCTTCTCCCGCGCCGTCCATTGACCCGAAAGACCAGATCGATGACCCGCATCCGCGAAGAAGACATCGCCCGTCGACGCCACCCGCACGAAGCATCTCGAAGCCTACCAGCCGCTCTCCGGCATGGTGGTGCCGCGGTTTGCCGGCATCTCCACCTTCATGCGGCTGCCGCATATCGAGCCCGAACAGGCGCCGGGCGAAATCGACATCGCGCTGCTCGGAATTCCCTTCGACGGCGCGACGACCAATCGGCCGGGCACACGGCTCGGCCCGCGTCAGGTGCGCGAGGCGTCCTCGCTGATGCGGCTCGTGAATTACGGCACGCTGGTCGCGCCCTACGATCTCTGCGCCTGCGCGGATATCGGCGATATCCCGATCAATCCGATCAATGTGGAAGACACGCTGGCGTCGCATCGAGGCCTATATCCGCAACCTTCAGCAAGGCCGGCATCACGCCGCTCTCGATCGGCGGCGATCACATTATCTCCTATCCGATCCTGCGCGCGCTCGGCGCCAAGCAGCCGCTCGGGCCTTATCCATGTGGATGCGCACAGCGACACCGGCGACACCTATTTCGGCGGGCAGAAGCTGACCCACGGCACGCCGTTCCGCCGCGCCATCGAGGACGGCGTTCTCGATCCGAACCGCATGGTGCAGATCGGCATTCGCGGCACGATGTATTCGGCGGATGAGCGCCAATGGGCGCTCGATCAGGGCATCCGCATCATCGACATGGAAGAGGTCGGCGAGAAGGGGGTCGCTTACGCGATCGCGGAAGCGCGCAAGGTCGTCGGCGACGCGCCGACCTATTTCACCTTCGACATCGATTCCATCGACCCTGCCTTCGCGCCCGGAACCGGAACGCCGGAGATCGGCGGGCTGACGAGCCGGGAGGCGCTGCAACTGGTGCGCGGCTTCCGCCATCTCAATCTGGTCGGCGCCGACATGGTGGAAGTGTCTCCGCCGCTCGATCAGACCGGCAACACGGCGCTGGTGGGCGCCTCCATCGCGTTCGAGCTTCTCTGCCTGCTGGCCGAAACCCGCTCGGAGCGGGGCGACGACGCCGGCGACAGCGCGCCTCAACGTCGTCTGAGCTTCACGGCGGAGGCTGGCGCAGGCATTGCTGCGTCAGGCGCGATACGCGAAGGCGCTCGGCCTCGTCCACGTCGTTCGCGCGGACCTTGGCCCACAGACTGTCGTCCTGCGGAGGTTCTCGACGATGCAGGAGCAGAGCGCCTGGCACGTGGCGGCCTGCGGCGCCCTGCTGCCGGCAGCTTGCCTCGCATCCGGCCGATGAAGGGCCGCGCCTCGGCGACGGGGTTCGGCCCGACGATCTGCAGGATGCCGGAGAGGGCTCCGAGCAGCACGATCTGGTGGAGCAGGTAGATCGGCAGGCTGTGCCGTCCGGCCCAGATGACGGCCCGCGAGAGCTTGCCGGACGCCTGCCATGCCGGAAGGCGCGGCCGCTCTCCTTCATCATGAGCTTGGCGAAAACCATGCCGAGCAGCACGAAGGCGAACCACGGGAAAACCGGCACGTAATCGTTCGTCGACGGGGTCGAGCGCGCCAAGCCCGAGCCAGTCGAGCCACGGCGCGTCGAGTGCCGGATGCGGTGAAGATCAGCGGCGCCTGCCAGCACGAAGGCCGCCACAGCCAGCGTGAGCCGGCACGGGTGCGCGCAGGAACGGCAGCGCCAGGACGCTCGACAGGGCGATGCAGTGCAGGATGCCGAAGAAGATGTAGCTCTCGGGAAATGCCAACTAGGTCGCGACGGTCACCAGCAGGGCCGCCGCCGCCGACGATTCCGAAGCGCCGCCAGAACGCGCTGCCACCGGATCGTCCGTCCGTGGGCCAGCACCAGCCCGATGCCGGACAGAAACAGGAACGAGCCGGCGATGGCGCGTGCGAACCAGCGCCAGGCCGGCATGGCCAGCACGTTGGTCTCGATGAGCTTGAGAAAGCTCAGGTCCCAGCCGAAATGATAGACGATCATCGCCAGGATCGCGACGCCGCGCGCCACGTCGATCACATCCCATCGGCGGCGGGCGAGGGCAGGGGCGGTCAGCGGCGGTTTGTCCAAGGTACGATCCGGTCTCGAGGATGGCGGCGTGACCCGGAAATCCGTACGCCTATATTAGCTTCATGCCCGATCCCCTCGCCACGTCAATCGCAGCGCTCCAGGACATGATCCGGGGAGTCCCGCACCATCGCGGGGTTCACCGGCGCGGGGATCTCGACCGAAAGCGGCGTGCCCGATTTCCGCTCCCCCGACAGCCCATGGATGCGCAACAAGCCGATTCCCTTCGCGCTTTTCCTGCAAAGCCCGGACGCGCGGCGGGAAGCGTGGCGGCGGAAGTTCACGATGGACGATCTCTATCGCGATGCCGCGCCGACCCGCGGGCACCACGGCATCGCGGCGCTGGTGGCGACCGGCAAGATGCCGGCGGTCATCACGCAGAACATCGACAACCTGCACCAGGCCTCCGGTCTCTCGGACGACCAGGTCATCGAGCTTCACGGCAACGGCACCTACGCGGTTTGCCTCGACTGTGCGTACGCGGCACGAACTGCCGGACATCCGATCCCGTTTCGAGGCGACGGGGGAGCCGCCATGCTGCCAGGCTTGCGGCGGGATCGTGAAATCGGCCACCGATTTCGTTCGGCCAGGCAATGCCCGCCGGGAGAGATGCGCGCGGCCCTTGAATTGGCTCTGGCGTGCGACCTTTTTCTCGTTCTCGGATCGTCTCTGGTCGTGTATCCGGCCGCGTCGCTGCCCTCGCTGGCGAAGGAAAACGGCGCGCGCCTGGTGATCGTCAACCGGGAGCCGACCCCTTTGGATGACCAGGCCGACATTGTAATTGCTGGGGAAATCGGCCCGATCCTGTCCAAAATTGCCAATGATCTTTGAGGTGATTCGCGTATGCTTGGCGAAGTTCGGCCGTCAAAGCGCGTTTCTGGGCTTTCGCTAAGACAGGACGATGTTATCCTGCTTTTCAGAATCGGCGTTTTGTTTTGAGTTCGGGTTTGTACATGGCTAGCGATTTTCGGTCTCGATCATTCGACCTCCGCGAGGAAGGATCTCAGGATCACAGCCGTCGCGAGGTCGCGCAGGATACGCCCGCGGAGCCTTCGCTGGATCTGATCCAGGTCAGCGGTCGGATCAAGTGGTTCGACGTGGCCAAGGGCTTCGGCTTCATCCTGCCGGATAACGGCCTGCCCGACGTCCTTCTCCACGTGACCTGCCTGCGCCGCGACGGCTACCAGATCGCCAACGAGGGCGCGCGGATCGTCGTCGAGGCGGTGCAGCGGCCCCGCGGCCTGCAGGCCTTCCGGGTCGTTTCCCTCGACGAATTCGACGGCTCTCCACCCGTCCGAGCTGCCGCTGCCCCGCACCCACGTGCAGGTGGTCGCGACGAGCGGGCTCGAAGCCGCGACGGTGAAATGGTTCAACCGCCTGCGCGGCTTCGGCTTCCTGACCCAGGGCGAGGATAAGCCGGACATCTTCGTCCATATGGAAACGCTGCGGCGCTACGGCATCATGGAACTGAAGCCCGGCGATCAGGTCTTCGTGCGCTTCGGCGACGGCTCGAAGGGGCTCATGGCCGCCGAGGTTCGGCTCGCCGATACCGCGCTTCCCCATTCGCACTGATTGTCTCATGACAATCAGCCTTCCCGGGACGCTTCGCGTCCGCCAGCGTCGGCGCTGGCCTTGCTGGCCTTCGCAACGCTTGGCCTATGCGCAGACGCTCGAAGCCCTGTCCATCGCGACCGCAGGGCGGCCAGCGGCAGAACTTCAAGGTCGAGGTGGCCCGCAACGACGCGGACCGGGCGCAGGGGCTCATGTATCGCCGCGCCATGCCGGCCGACCAGGGCATGCTGTTCGATTTCGCCAAGGTCGGGCCGGTCAGCATGTGGATGCAGAACACCTACCTGCCGCTCGACATGCTGTTCGTCCGGCCGGACGGCACCATTGCGCGGATCGCCGCCAATACCGAACCGCTCTCGACCCGAACCATTCCCTCCGGCGAGCCGGTTCTCGCGGTGCTGGAACTCAATGCCGGCACGGCCGCCAAGCTCGGCATCAAGCCCGGCGACCGGATCGAGCACCCGCTATTCAAGCGCTGATCCAGCAAGGGCCGCCGCTGCCGGGACCCCGCTCGCTTCCCGTCCGTTATACTCACTTCATACGAGCGAGGGGCTTGCGGCCCCGCGGAAAAAACACTAGGCAACGTCACGGCTTGAGAGACATCGGGGTGTAGCGCAGCCTGGTAGCGCATCTGGTTTGGGACCAGAGGGTCGCGGGTTCAAATCCTGCCGCCCCGACCATCTCTGCCGATGGATTATGTGAGAGAGCCGAATCGATGGCAGCACGGATTTTCAAGCCGGCCAAATCCGCAACCCAGTCCGGCATGGCCCGCACGAAGCAGTGGCTGCTCGCCTTCGACCAGGCCAATCCCCGCGAGATCGAGCCCCTGATGGGCTGGACCAGCTCCGGCGACACGCGGCAGCAGCTCCGCCTGTGGTTCGACACTCGCGAAGAAGCCGAAGCCTATGCCCAGCGCGAAGGCATCGCCTATCGCGTCGAGGAACCGCAGGAAGTGAAGCGGCGTCCGATGGCCTATTCGGACAATTTCAAGTTCAACCGGGTCGGCCCCTGGACCCACTAGGCCCCCGGCCTTCGCGGCCCCGTAGCTCAGCTGGATAGAGCAACTGCCTTCTAAGCAGTAGGTCCCTGGTTCGAGCCCAGGCGGGGTCGCCAACGCGTTTTTGCCCACCTCCAATTCGGGCGTCCTCAGAGGCGGCTTCCGCCGATCACATCTTCCTCTGTCAGGCCCATATGGTGGGCGAGCCTGCGCCGGGCGCGGTTCACGCGGCTTTTGATCGTGCCGATGGCGCATCCCATCGTGGAAGCGGCCTCCTCGTAGGAGAGGCCGTCGATCCCCACCATCAGCAACACGTCCCGCTCGTCCTTTCGCAGGCATTGGAGCGCCGACATCAATTCTCCATACGACACTTTGTCATTCTGGTCCTCGTCGACGGAAAGCCGCTCGGAGAACGATCCGTCCACGTCCTCCACCTCCCGGCGCCGACGGCGGGTCATGGAGAGGAAGTGGTTCTTGAGGATCGTGAAGAGCCATGCGCGCAGGCTCGTTCCCATCAGGAATCGGTCTCGATTGGCGAGCGCCCTGACCATGGTTTCCTGCACCAGGTCGTCGGCCCGAACCGGGTCGCGTTCGAGCGACAACGCATAGGCTCGCAACTCCGGCAGCGACGACAGCAATTCGTCGACGAAACCTCGATCGAGGGGTGCCTCGTTCATGCGGATCGCGCGCACCGTGCGGTCGAGCAGCCGCGCGAGCTTGGTGGGCAGCGCCTCGTCGGGCGCGGCTGCGAGCTCCCAGCGAAGCTTATGGCCGAGGTGGTCGAGGATGCGCGGGTCGAGCGCCGGTTGCAACGCTTGGGTACGGTCGCTCATGGCTCTGCCCGGCGCGTCGCCGCATAACGAGAGTTTTCCTCGAGCGCCCGGATCGCCGCGCCGAAGAGGTTGTGGGCGTCGTGCTCGCCCTGGCGGGCGCGTTCCATGATGAGGCGGGCGACGTAGTCCCGCGCGGTGCGGAGGTCGAATTGGGATTGATGGTCGTGCAGGTAGCGGAGCGTGAGCTCGAACGCGGCCGACACGCATTCGAGGTCCTCGGGTGGAAGCATCCGGTCCTGGGCAAAAGAGCCATGCGCGCGCATGGGCGATCTCCTTCCGTGGCCGGCCGAGACGCAGAACACCAATCGGGCCGGGCGAGTGCGACAGGAGGCTAGTCCAGGCTAATCCTCCGTCAATGCTCCGTCAGAAACCGTACGCGGAGGGTCGATGTCGGGGCGAGGGTTGGACGCCGACCTTTCATCGGCCATGAGCCGTTCGTATTCGGCCTCAGGCCAGCCGTAGGCGTTCTCGGCGAGTTTTTCGAGGCCTTTCCGATCGCGTATGGTGATGAGGCCGCGCGCCGACCGGATCAGGTTCTTTCCTTCCAGAAGATGGAGCGTCGTCGTGACGCCCGGTCGACGGACACCGAGCATCATCGAGAGAAATTCGTGCGTCACGCGCAGCTCATTCCCGTCGATGCGGTCGTCGCACATGAGAAGCCAGCGAGCCAGCCGGATCTCGATGGTGTGCTCGGCGTTCACGAAAGCCGTCGAGGCGGTCTGGACATTGAAAGCCTGGCCGTAGCGCAGGAGAAAGCGCTCGAGGGTGCGCCTGTTGTCGAGAACCGCTTCGAAATCACGCCGATCGATTTCATGGCCATGCCCGGGACTCTGGACGAAGCAGTCGAACGGCACGCGATCGACTCCGTAGGTAAGGGAAATACCCGTCACGCCCTCGCGGCCGATCAATCCGATTTCGACGCGGCTGCCGTCGATATCGGTCGTCAGCGACGCAAAACCGCTCTCCGGAAAGATCAGGTTGTCGAGGGGTGCGTTGGCCCGAAAGACAGGCCGACCGAGATCGAGGGCGATCGGCCGGAGATGGGGTTCGAGCGCGTGGAAATCGTCCTCGGACAGCGAATTGAGAAGCCGATTGCGGATGGACGAACGCTTGAGAATGCTCATGCTTGGCCCTCTGCGGAGCCAATGCGCGTCGGATTCAGCCGCCCGTGGCCCGTTTCCTTCGCGAACTTATCTGAAAACGTTCCGCGCGGGTGAAGAACTTCGATCCCTCCAAATTTCTGGCGCCGAGCTGAATCCGAAAATTGTTCAAAGCCGGCATTGGGCGCAATCGAGGCCGAAGCCGTTGTCAACGGGCGAACACGCAGTAGATAACCACGCCAAGACATGGAGACACGATCCGCATGCGGCAGCCAACAGGCGTCACTGCTTTCGATTCCGCTGAGGAATTGGGGCGGTCCGACGGGACTTCGCTCCACCATGGACCAGACCCGGTGGGCGCCGCGTTCGAACGGACGATCATATCCTCGGAAGAGCGGGGATTATTGCCTCGCTTGTTTCGCGATGCCCCCGGCTTCATGGCGATCCTCGCAGGGAAGGATCATATCGTCGAACTGGCGAATTCAGCCTATCTCGATCTCTTCGACCGTCGCGACGTCAGTGGGAAGCCGATCCGCGAGGCGCTGCCGGACGTGGCGGATGATAGTTTTTTCAAGCGGCTCGACGATGTCTACGCGTCCGGTCAGCCGTTTACTGCCGAGGGTCTGCGAATCCCCATCCGGGGCGATGACGGCCACGGCTCCTCGGACCGCTTCGTGAACCTCATCTACCAACCGATCGTGGGGGAGAACGGACAGGTTTCGGGCCTTTTCGTCCAGGGCCACGACATCACCGACCAGAAAAGGGCCGAAGCGGCCCTGCGAGAGAGCGAGGAGCGGTTTCGCCTCGTGGCCGAGTATGCGCCCGTCATGCTCTGGATGGGCGACGCGAAGGGAAAGTGCGTCTACCTGAACCGGGCCCTGCGGGAATTCTGGGGCATCGCGCTGGAAGACGTGCCGCGCTTCGACTGGAATCCAACCGTTCATGCGGATGATCGCGAACTCCTGTTCGGGCCCTTCGGCACGGCCATGGAGGCACAGTCGCCTTTCACCGTCGAGGCGCGCTCCCTGCGTTCCGATGGCCAATACAGGGTGCTGAAGACGGAGGCCCAGCCCCGCTTCGGCGCGGATGGGCAGTTCCTCGGGATGATCGGCGTCAACGCCGACGTCACGGATGCGCGGGTGGCGGAAGCGGCGCTGCGGGAGGAGACGCGGGCGCTCGAGGTCTTGAACCGGACGGGGACGACGGTCGCGGCGGAACTCGATCTCCAGAAGATCGTGCAAAGCGTCACCGATGCGGGCGTCGACCTGACGCGGGCGGCGTTCGGGGCGTTTTTCTACAACGTCCTCGATGACGCGGGCGAGAGCTATACGCTCTACACATTGTCGGGCGCGCCCCGCGAGGCGTTTTCGCAATATCCGATGCCCCGTGCCACCAAGATCTTTGCACCGACCTATGAGGGAGAAGGCATCATCCGGTCGGACGATATTCTCGCCGATCCGCGTTACGGCCACGAAGCTCCGCATTACGGAATGCCTCCGGGGCATCTCCCTGTCCGAAGTTACCTCGCCGTGCCGGTCGTCTCGCGGGCCGGGGAGGTGGTCGGTGGATTGTTCTTCGGGCATCCCGAGCCGGGGATTTTCAACGAGCGGTCGGAACGCGTGATCGCCGGCCTTGCCGCCCAGGCTTCCATCGCCATCGACAACGGCCGACTTTTTCAGGAGGCGCAGCGGGAGCTCGATCAGCGTCGGCTGGCCGAGAAAGCCTTGCAGGAACTCAACGCGACGCTCGAAGAGCAGGTGCTGTCCCGTACGCGCGATCTTCGAGATCGCGAGGAAGCGCTGCGGCAGGCGCAGAAGATGGAGGTGGTCGGCCAGCTCACCGGCGGCGTCGCGCACGATTTCAACAATCTTTTGCAGGTCGTGGTGGGCAACCTCGAAATTCTTCAGCGCAACCTGCCGACGGATTCAGGCCGCCTCCGGCGTTCCGCCGACAATGCCATGAATGGGGCACGTCGCGCGGCGTCGCTCACGCAGCGCCTGCTCGCGTTTTCCCGACGCCAACCGCTCGATCCGCGTCCGCTCGATCCGAACAAGCTCGTGTCGGACATGTCGGATCTCCTGCATCGGACGCTTGGCGAGACGATCTTGGTCGAAACGGTATTCTCAGCCGGCCTCTGGCGGACGGAGGCGGACGCCAACCAGCTTGAAAGCGCCATTCTCAATCTCGCCATCAACGCCCGCGACGCCATGCCGTCCGGGGGCAAGCTCACCATCGAGACGGCGAATACCCGCATCGACGAAGCGTATGCGTCAGTCCATGCGGAGGTAAACCCGGGGCAATATGTGGCGATCTGCGTTTCCGACACCGGCTGCGGCATGAGCCGCGAAACGCTCGCGCGCGTGTTCGAGCCCTTCTTCACCACGAAGGAGCCAGGGAAGGGCACCGGGCTCGGCCTCAGCATGGTGTACGGCTTCGTCAAGCAATCCGGCGGGCATGTGAAGATCTACTCGGAGGTCGGCGAAGGCTCCACCGTCAAGATCTATCTGCCGCGCCTGATCGGCGTCGAAGCCGACGTGACGGTCGACGAGCCCGTCGCGATTCCGGAGGGAACGCGCGAGGAGACCATCCTCGTGGTGGAGGACGACGATTTCGTGCGCACCTACTCGGTGGAGATCCTGCGCGAACTTGGCTACCGCGTGGTCGAAGCTCATGACGGCCCCTCCGCCCTGCGCCTGCTGGCGCGCCAGTCTCACGTCGACCTATTGTTCACCGATGTGGTCTTGCCGGGCGGGATCACGGGCGCCGAAGTGGCGCGCGACGCGCGTGAATTGCGGCCGGGACTGAAAGTGCTGTTCACCACCGGCTACGCACGGGACGCCATCGTGCATCACGGGCGCCTCGACGCGGGCGTGCAATTGATCACCAAGCCCTTCACCTACGCGGACCTCGCCTCGAAAGTCCGCAGCGTGCTCGACCATCGCGAGATCGACATACTGGCCAAGGACTGATGGCGAACGCGCCGGAATTCGCCGGACGGGTCTCTAGCTCTGCGGCTGAAGTGACGGGTCGTCGCTGTCGACACCATGCGTCTGCAGGATCTGGTGGATCTCGCTCAGCCGGGCGATCGCCGCCGGGCCGCGCTTCAGGCCGATGATGACCATGAGGATTTCGATCATCAGCAGCTGGACCGCATAAGCATCGGTGCCGACGCGCATGGTCGCGTCGCTCGGGACATCGATGCCGAGAACGATATCGGCGAGCGCCGCGAGCGGCGTCTTCGTCCGCGTCAGGGCGATGATCGTGGCGCCATGGTTCTTGGCCACCGCGACCGATTCCAGCAGGGCGGGCATGCGCCCTACGAAGGAGATGGCGAAGAGCACGTCTCCGCTGGCCTGCGTGGCGGCGGCGACGAGTTGGAGATGGGCATCGGAAAATGCGTTGGTGACGATTCCGAGCCGGAACAGGCGGGCCTGCATGTCCTGCGCAAGGAAGTTGGAGGTGGCGCCGGTCCCGAAGCAATCGACCCGGCGGGCACGGTGCATGGCCTCCGCGGCCCGTTCGATATCGGCCGGGACGAGCTGGTGCTGCCATTCCGCGAGGACGGCCGTGACGCTTCCCACCACGTTGCGGATAACGTCCGCCGCGCTGTCATCCGGCGCAACGCTGCGGTGGAGATAGGGCGTGCCGACGGCGAGCGACGCCGCCAGTTTCAGCTTGAGATCGCGCAAGCCGTCGCACCCGACGGTCCTCGCGAAGCGGACGATCGTGGGCGCGCTGACGCCGGCGCGGGAGGCAAGCTCCTTCACGTTGGCCTGCATGGCCCAGCGGGGATCGTCGAGGATCATGGCGGCGATCCGGCGCTGGCCCGGACGACATCGTCTCGAGGCTGGCATTGATCGCCCGAAGGATGTCGGAGCCCGTATCCGGCGGCAAAGCGACGGCTGTTCGAGAACGTTCATGCGGCGGCGGGCCTTCCTTCATCGGCGATATCGTACAGGCAGGCGAACCTGTGATCCCCGTCCGCCAGGCGCAATTCAGGAACGACGCGGGCGCATTCCTCGGTCGCGTGCGGGCATCGCGTGCGAAAGACGCATCCGGAGGGCGGCGCCATCGGCGAGGGAATGTCGCCTTTGAGCAAACGACGGATCTTCGGCGCGTCCGGGTCCGCCTTCGGCGATGCGGCGAGCAGCGCCCGCGTGTAGGGGTGACGCGGTCGGGTTGCGACATCCTCGGCGGTCCCGATTTCCATGATGCGGCCGAGATACAGAACGGCGATCCGGTCGCACATGAGTTCGACGACGTCGAGATCGTGCGAGATGAAAAGCATGGCGAGGTCGAAGCGTCGGCGCAAATCCTGCAGGAGATTGATGACCTGCGCCTGCACGGATACGTCGAGCGCCGATACCGGCTCGTCGGCGACGATCAGCCTGGGTTCCACCGCGAGCGCCCGCGCGATGCCGATGCGCTGCCGTTGCCCGCCCGAGAATTCGTGCGGAAAGCGCGCCATATGGGAAGCGGGAAGGCCGACCGTTTCGAGCAATTCGCCGATCCGTTCGGTCCGGCGCGCGCCGCGGGCAAGCCCGTGGGCATCGATCGCTTCACCGATGATGTCGCGCACCCGCAGCCGCGGATTGAGGCTGGCATAAGGGTCTTGAAACACCATCTGGGCCTTGCGGCGAAGCGCCTTCAATTGCCGCTCCGGCCGCTGCGAAATATCCTCGCCGTCGAAGCGGATCGTGCCTGAAGTCGGGTCGACCAGACGCAGGATCAGGCGGCCGATGGTGCTCTTGCCGGAGCCGGATTCGCCGACGAGGCCCAGCACTTCGCCCGGAGCCACGTGAAAGCTCACACCTTCGACGGCGCGGAGCAGGTGCGGAGCGCGACCGAAATGCTTGGTCAAATTCTCGACGGCGAGAAGCGGCGTGGCGTTCATGGGAGGACCTCGCGCCAGCGGAGGCAGCGCGACGCTCCGTTCCGTGGTCGGCTTCCAGCGGAATGGCGCCTTGGCGGCAGATGTCGATGGCGTAGGCGCAGCGCGGCGCAAACGCGCAGCCTTCGCTCACCGGTCCGACGTTGCCGGGAATGGATTGCACCATGCGGCGACCGTCGGCGCCGCGTTGCGCACGGGCCGGCAGGCAATTGAGAAGCGCGCTCGTGTAGGGATGGCGCGGGGCACGGAAAAGCGTTGCCGACGGGACTGCTCTCCACCACCTGTCCGGCATACATCACGGTGACGCGGTCGGCGACTTCGGCGACGACGCCGAGATTGTGGGTGATGAACAGGACGCCCATGCCGATCTCCCGCCGCAGGCGATCGATCAATGCGAGGATCTGGGCCTGGATGGTGACGTCGAGTGCGGTCGTCGGCTCGTCGGCAATGAGCAGGGACGGGTTGCACGACATGGCGAGCGCGATCATCACGCGCTGCCGCATGCCGCCGGACATCTGGTGCGGATATTCGTGCACGCGCCTCCGCGCGTCGGGAATTTCCACGAGATCGAGCATCTCGACCGCGCGCTTCAGCGCGCCCGCGCGGCCGAGCCCCATGTGCTGCCGCACCGACTCGGCGATCTGCTCGCCGATCGACAGGACCGGATTGAGGCTCGTCATCGGCTCCTGAAAGATCATGGCCATCTCCGAACCCCGCAGCCTGCGCACCTCGGAGGCGGGCAGGGTGGCGAGATCGACCGTATCGCCGGAACGTCGCCGAAACAGGATCTCCCCGCCCGACACCCGCCCCGCGGGCCGCGGCAGGAGACCCATCACCGCGAGGCTGGTCACCGATTTGCCGGATCCTGATTCGCCCACGAGCGCGACGGTTTCGCCCGCACTGACCGAGAGCGTGACCCCGCGCACCGGTGTCGTCTCGCCATCCTCGGTCCGGAAGCGGACTTCGAGGTCGTTCACTGCGAGCAGGGGCGCCATCATGCTCACAGGGCCTTCCGCAATTTCGGATCGAGCATGTCGCGCAATCCATCGCCGACGATCTGCAGGGAGAGGGCGGCGAGAACGATGGCGAGGCCCGGAAACAGCACCACCCAGAACGCGTCGTCGGCATATTGCTGACCGGACGCGATCATGGTGCCCCAGGTCGGCAACTCCGGCGGCACCCCCGCGCCGAGGAACGACAGGCCCGCCTCGGCCAGGACCGCATAGGCGAAGATGAAGGTCGCCTGCACCAGAACCGGCGAGGCGACGTTCAGCAGGATGTGCACCGACAGGATGCGTCGGGTCGAAACGCCGAGCGCCCTCGCGGCTTCCACGAACGGCAATTCGCGGATGACCAGCGTCGAGGCGCGCACCACGCGGATGACGCGGGGCGTGTAGACGATGGAGAGCGCCAGCACCACGTTGAAGGCGGATGCGCCGAGCACCGCCACCAGAAAGATCGCCAGCAGAATGTCGGGAAGCGCCATCAGCGCGTCGACGATCCGCATCACCGCGCCGTCGAGGCGCCGGAAATAGCCCGCCAGCAATCCGAAGAGCGTGCCGACGGTCATCGAGACCACAACGACGGCGAAACCGATGCCGAGGGAGGCGCGGGCGCCATAGATGATCCTCGAGAGAATGTCGCGCCCGAACTCGTCCGTGCCGAGCCAGTTGAGTTGGCTCGGCGGCTTGAGGCGGCGGATGACGCGGATCGCGGTGGGCTCGTAGGGTGCGACCCATGGCGCCAGCAGCGCCATCAGGACGATGACGAGGAGAACCATGCACGCGACGAGCACGAGCTTGCGCCGGAAGAGCCGGCGGAAGAACAGGAGGGTGGGAGACTGAGCCACGGTCAATACCGCACGCGCGGATCGACGAACGTGTAGATGATGTCGATGACCAGATTGATCAGCACATAGATGCCCGCCACCACGATGAGCGCGCCCTGGATCACCGGATAATCGCGGCGCAACACCGCCGACACCACGAGATTGCCGATGCCCGGCAGCCCGAAGACGGTCTCGGTGACGATCGCGCCGCCGACCAGCAATGCCGCCGTCAAACCCACCACGGTGATGATCGGCACCAAGGCGTTGCCGAAGGCATGGCGCAGCACGACGCGCATCTCCGATATGCCCTTTCGACCGCGCGGTGCGGATATAATCGTCGCTCAGCACATCGAGCATGCTGGCGCGCGTGAAGCGGATGATGAGCGCCGAATTCACGATTCCCAGAACGGCGGAGGGAAGCGCCAGATGGGCGACGCGCTCGATGAAGGGCGCGCCGGGATCGCCGTATCCGGCCACCGGAAACCAGCCGAGCCGTACGGCGAAAAGCTGGATGAAGATCAAGCCGAGCCAGAAGCTCGGAATGTTGGCCGCCAGCATGGCAAGTCCGCTGACGATCTGATCGACCATGCGTCCCCGCCAGACCGCCGACACGATGCCGGCGGGAATGCCGACGAGCGCCGCGATGGAGACCGAGAACAGCGCCAGGAAGAAGGTGGGCTCGGCGCGCTCGGCGATGGCCTGCGTAACCGGGCGCTGCAGGAAGATCGACTGGCCGAGGTTGCCGCTGGCGATCTCCTTCAGCCAGAGGACGAACTGCACGAGGATCGGCTTGTCCAATCCATAGACCTCGCGCAGTCGTGCGATGTCCTCCGCCGTGGCCTGATCGCCGAGCATGAGCGCCGCCGGGTCTCCCGGCGCCAGCCGCGTCAGGAAGAACACCATGGCGGCGACCAGGAACATGACGATCAGGAGGCCGCCGAGTCGCCGGCCGAGGGTGAGCCACATGGGGTCCGCTTCCGTGAAAGGGTCAGGGACGAAGGGGCCGCCCCTGACGATGCCTGTCGGAAAGAAGCCGGCTTACTTCGCGATCTCGACATTCCAGAAGGCGGGCCACGGCATCGGCGTGTAGCCCTTCATCTTGGCCGACATGCCGCTCAGCGAGGCGAAATTGCCGGCGCGGATATAAGGCACCTCGTCATAGACGACCTCCTGAACCTTGCCCCACAGGGCGCCGCGCTTGGCGGCGTCGGGCTCGGCATTGAAGGCCGCGAGCGCCGCGTCCTTCGCGGGCGTCTTCCACCAGCCCGGCGCCCCTTCGCCGAGTTGCGGCGGCGAGAGCATCGGTTCGGGCAGGAAGGCCGAGTGCGTGATGTAGACATCCCACAGGGCCGGATCGCCGCGACGCTGGATGAGGGTCGCCCAATCGACCACGTCGAGCGTGACCTTGAAGCCGGCGGCCTTCAATTGCTCGGCCATCACCATCGCCATGCGATTATGGAAATCGTATTGCTTGGAGTTGAGGATGCGGATTGGCGTGCCGTCGTATTTGGCTTCGGCCAGAAGCTTCTTGGCCCCTTCCGCGTCGCCCTTGTTGTACTTGCCCACGCCCGCCTTGGAAGAGAACGGCGATCCTTCGGGGAAGTGTTCGCCCGCGACGGAATAGAATTTGGGGTCACCGAAGCCTGCGAGCAGGATCTCCTCGTCGTTCAACGCCATCTGGAACGCCTGCCGGATTTTGATGTCCGTCATCGGCCCCTGCTTGGTGTTGGTGGGGAAATACGGGAAGCCGTACGGCATCGTCAGAACCGCCGCGACCGCCCGATGCACCCGACACCTTCTTGTTGCTCTCCACGGGAAGCTGGTCGGCGAACTGGTATTGCCCCGCGACGACGCCCTCGACGCGCGTGTTGGCGTTGGGAACGGGGATGAAGCGCAATTCGTCGATCTTGGCCTCGCGCTTGCCGGCATAGCCGCTGGGCGCTTCGCTGCGCGGCGTGTAGCCGTCGTGCTTCACCAGAACCACGAACTGATCGGGCTTGCGCTCGCGGAACTTGTAAGGGCCGGTTCCGACGAAATCGACCAGCGGATTGGCGATCGATTCCTTCGCCATGATGCCGGCGAAACCGGAGGGGAGGGCGAGATGCGCCAGCAATGCGGGCTGCACCTCCGACAGGACGATCTCGACCGTGGACGGGACCCTTGGCGGTGATCGACGCGATGCTTTTGCCGAGGGCCTTGCCGCGCGGCGTCATCTCGACCCAGCGCTTCAGCGACGCGACCACGTCCTCGGCGTCGAGATCGCGGCCGTTATGCAGCTTCACGCCTTTGCGCAGTTCGATGGTGTAGGTCTTGCCGTCGGCCGACATCTTCGGCATTTCGGCGGCCAGCATCGGCTGGACGGCCCATTTCGCGTCGAAGGTGAAGAGCGGCTCGTAGACGTGCTGCATGATGAGGCCGACGAGGTCGGCGGTCGAGGCCATCGGGTCCAGCGATTGCGGCTCGGCGACCATCGCCAGATTGGCGGTGGTGGGCGCCTGGCCCATGCGAGGCCGGGCGAGAACAGGGCGGCCGCGGCCAGCCCCGTTGCGGCCAGGCTTAGTTCACGCCGCGTCACGGCGCTCCTCAGATCCACGCGAACCTTCATGCAATCCTCCCAATCCGTGCCAAGACCCGTCACGCGCGTTCCCTTTGTGCTTCGTGAAAGTCGATGAAAGTTTATTAAGCGCGATCTTCCGGTGTCAATCGCTTGACCCGAAATATCGGCCATTCTACGCCTATTGGTGATTGCGGCGGGCCGGACGATGGTGACCCAGCCGCGAAAGATGTAATTTGTTTTCAAATGAGGCCGGGCCTCATGGTGAAAGGACTGTCGGCGATGGGCTATGATCTCGTTCTACGCGGAGGGCGCGTGATCGACCCCGTCACAGGCGATCGATGGCGTCATGGACGTGGCTTTCTCGGGCGGAAAGGTCGCGGCCATCGGCGACGATCTCGCCGAGGGCGCGCGGGATGTCAAGGACGTGACGGGCAAGATCGTCACGCCGGGCCTGATCGATCTCCACACCCATGTCTATTGGGGCGGCACGTCGCTCGGGGTCGATCCGCTGGTCCTGGCGCGAGGCGGATGCACCACCCTGGTCGATACGGGAAGCGCCGGCCCCGGCAATTACGCGGGCTTCCTCGAACATGTGATCAAGCCCTCGCCGGTGCGCATCATCGCCTATCTCAACGTGTCGTTCGCCGGCATCTACGGCTTCTCGAAGCGCATCATGGTGGGGGAGAGCGGCGACCTTCGTCTGATGGCGCCCATCGATGCCGTCGAGGTGGCGGAGGCGAACCGCGATACGCTCGCGGGCATCAAGGTGCGCGTCGGCTTTCATGCCTCCGGCAATTCCGGTCTCGTTCCGCTCGACATCGCCCGGCAGGTGGCGGAGCGCGTCGACATGCCGATGATGGTGCATATCGACCATCCGCCGCCGACATTGCCCGAGGTGCTGGCGCTGCATGCGTCCGGGCGACGTTCTCACCCATTGCTTCCGGGCATTTCCCAACACGCCCGCGACCGCCGACGGCAAGGTGCATCCGGCGGTTCTCGATGCGCGCGAGCGGGGCGTGATCTTCGATATCGGCCACGGCATGGGCTCGTTCTCGTTCAACACCGCGCGCGTCATGCTCGCACAACGGCTTCATGCCGGATTGCATCTCCAGCGACGTTCATGCGCTCTGCATCGACGGCCCCGCCTTCGACCTGCTGACCACCCTGTCGAAGTTTCTCTGCCTCGACATGCCTCTCAACGAGGTGATCAGGTCGGCCACGATGAACGCGGCGCAATGCCTTGCAGCGGCCGGATCTCGGGACGTTCAAGCCGGGCAGCGCGGGCGACGCCTCGATCCTCGAACTTGCAGGACGGCGACGTTCGATTATGTGGATTCCACCGGCGAACATCTTGCCGGCAAGACGCGCCTCGCCGCGCGGGGCGTGGTGATCGACGGCCGCATCTGGCACCAGGCTTGAGGGAGAACGCCATGTCACCGGAAGAGAAACTCGCGTCGCTCGGCATCGTCCTGCCGGATCTCTCGGCTTCCCATCGCCAATTACGTGCCCTATCGCTGGGCCGGAAACCTGCTTTACCTGTCGGGCATGGGCCCCAAACGCGCCGACGGCACCTATCGTGCCGGGTCGTCTCGGACGGGATGCGACGGTGGAAGAAGCCTACGGGGATGCGCGGCTCACCGGCCTCAATCTTCTGGCGGTCGCAAAATCCGCTTTAGGGGAGCTCGGTCGCATCGAAGCCGTGGTGAAGCTCCTTGGCATGGTCAATGCGGAGCCGGATTTCTCCGACCATCCGAAGGTGATCAACGGATGCTCCGACCTGCTGGTCGAAATCCTGGGGGAGGCCGGACGCCATGCGCGCTCGGCCGTCGGCATGGGGTCGCTGCCCAACCGCATGACGGTGGAGATCGAGGCGATCCTGCTGATCCGGGCGTAGAGGCGCGGCTCATAGAGAGAATCCGCCATCGATGAGATGGATCGCGCCGGTCGTATAGGCAGACTCGTCGGAGGCGAGATAAACCGCGAGCTTCGCAACCTCCTCCGCCGTTCCGAGACGGCCGATGGGCTGGCGCTCGATGAACATCCGCCGGACTTCGTCGGTCGACTTGCCGAGGGCGTCGGCCTGCGCGGCGATCCTTGCATCGAGAGAGGGGGATTCGATGGTGCCGGGGCAGATCGCGTTGGCGCGAATCCCCTGGCGTATGAAGTCGGCTGCGACCGCTTTCGTCAGGCCGATCACCGCGGCCTTGCTGGCCCCGTACGCGTACCGGTTCGGTATTCCGCGAACCGACGACGCGCCGGAGGCGATGTTGACGATGGAGCCACCGCCGCGTTCGATCATGCCGGGCAGGAACGCCCGCACGAGACGGTGCATGGATTTGACGTTCAGGTCGAACGAGAAATCCCAGTCTTCTTCCGAGCAATCGAGAACCGTGCCGTGATGGACAAAGCCGGCGGCATTCACCAGCACATCGATTCCGCCGACTTCGCGTGACAGCGCCTCGACCGCCTGCGTCGAGCGCACGTCGAGTGGTCGGGTTTTCGCGCTCGCCAGATCGGACAACTTGCCGGCATCGAGATCGGTCGCCCAGACAACGGCTCCCTCGGCGAGGAACTGGTCGGCGATGGCCCGACCGATGCCTTGCCCGGCGGCGGTGACGAGGCAGACTTTTCCCTGCAGACGGTCGGTCATGGTGTTGCTCCTCTGGTTCCATTCAACGCGTTTGCCGCGCCAGGCACAACTGCCGTCGACGCTGGAGAAGAGTGGACATGGAAGAACATTTCGCCGGAAGCGCTCTCGCCAATGCGCGGGACTGTGCCTATGCTCGGCCGGCTTTCTGCGGGCGAAGAGTCGAGCCCAGCAAACACCGTCGCGCACAAGTCACGCCCCGCCCTCCGCCTCAACCTTCGTTTGATCCCACCGTATGACGCCGCGCGATTTCAGTCTGCTCATCCTGACCTGCGTGCTTTGGGCGACGCATACGATCGTCAGCAAGGTGGTGGTCTCGGGGATGGAGGTGCCGCCTCTGTTCTACGCGGCGATCCGATACGGATTGGTGGCCGTTGTGGCGTTGCCCTGGCTCCTGCCTGTCCCGAGGCCGGCCTGGCGGATCCTGTGCGTCGGTTTTCTCATGGGCGGCGGCGGGTTTGCGCTGTTCTTCCTCGGGATCAAGACCGCGACTCCGTCCAGCGCCGCGATCGTCGGCCAGCTCAGCCTGCCTCTGACGGTTCTCCTGTCGATCGTGATGCTGGGCGAGACGATCACCGTGCGCCGGGGCGTCGGCGTGGTTCTGACCTTCCTCGGCGGCGTCATCGTCATGTGGAACCCCGCCAATGGCTTCTCGCTCTCCGGCGGCCTGCTCCTCATTCTCGGGTCGGCCCTGGCGGCCTCGCTTGCCGCCGTGATGATGAAGCAGATCGAGGACGTACGGCCGCTTCAGTTCCAGGCCTGGGTCGGCGCCGCCTCGGTGGTGCCGCTCGTGATGATGACCGCGGCCTTTGAAACCGACCAATATTCGCTCGCGCTGGCGGCGGGGTGGCCGTTCGTCATGGCGGTTCTGTTCTCGGCGCTCATCGTCTCCATGCTGGCGCATACGATTTATTACGGCCTGATCCGCATCTACCCCGCCAACCTCATTGCCCCGCTGATCATTCTCAGCCCGCTGCTGACCGTGATCATGGGCATCTTCATCACCCAGGACGTGTTCGATCTGAGGATGACGCTGGGCACCATCATCGCCCTGCTCGGCTTGACGATCATCACCGTGCGGCGAAACCCGGTGACAGCCGTGACCGCAAAGTTCGACCGCTTGCGCCGAAAACCCTAGAGATCCACGCTCATGACGCGTCGCGTCTGTGCTAGGCTCCAAACGGGGAGGGACCAGAATGGCAGACGTGTTCCGAGTGCCGATGGAGGTCACCTACGCGATCGAGGGCGGGGAGCCGGCGCTGCTCGCCTATCGCCGATGGCGAAACCTGTCCCGCGACGAACTCGCGGCGAAGAGCGGTATCTCCAAGGCGGATATCGAGGCGATCGAAGACGGCAAGAAGGATATCGAGGAGGACATGCTCGAACGCCTGTCCACGGTGCTCAAGGTGCCTGAGGATCAACTGATCTGATCGGAAACGGCAAAGCCGCCCGCGAAGACCTCCCGGTTCATGTTTTACCGCTTGAAGACCGGCGGGCGCGACACAAGTATCAACCGGTCTCCTCGATCGGGAACGGGTCGCCATGACGTCGCCCATCGTCATTGCCGTCGCCATCACCGGCTCTGTGCCGCGCAAGAGCGACAATCCAGGCGTGCCAATCACCGTGAACGAGCAGGTCGAGTTCGACGCAGGCGGCCTTCGAGGCGGGGGCGAGCCTCGTCCATGTCCATGTGCGCAACGATGACGAGAGCTCCTCGTCCGACCCCGAGCGGTTCGCAGCCGTGCAAGACGGGATCCGCAAGTATTGTCCGGGCATGATCGTCCAGTTCTCGACCGGCGGGCGGGGCCGCGACCGGGATCAGCGTAGCAGCGCGCTTCACCTGCGACCCGACATGGCGTCGCTTTCGACCGGTTCGGTGAATTTTCCGACCATCATTTATGAAAACCACACGCGGCTGGTGGAAAAACTGGCGCTGACGATGGGGGAATTCGGCATCCGGCCGGAGATCGAGATTTTCGATCTCTCCCACATCCATGCGGCGCGGCGGCTCGCCGACAAGGGGCTCATCGATGAGCGCCCGCACGTGCAATTCGTTCTGGGTATCGAAAATGCCCTGCCGGCCGAGGAGCGGATCCTCGATATTCTGCTCGCCGAAACCCGGCGGCTTGCTGCCGGAGGCGACCTGGTGCGCGGCAGGGATCGGACGGTTTCAGGAGCCCGTGATGGAATGGGCGCTGTCACGCACGGCCGACGCGGTGCGTACCGGAATGGAGGACAATATCCGTGTCGACGAAGGATCGGCTCGCTGCCAGCAATGCCGAACTGGTCGAACGTGCCGTGATGGCGGTGGAGCGTCACGGCCGATGGGCCGCATCGCCCGAAGAAGCCCGGCAGTTGCTGGGCTTGGCGGCCTGGTCAACCTTCGCTTGAGACGCCTCACGTTTGCCCGCACATGCTTGCGGTAGCCTCTGACAACCTTTGGCCGGTGATCCACCGGTCGCCATCGTCATGGCCGCCTCGGTCGCCGCGAAGAGCTTTTCGGAGATCATGCGGGTGTTTTCCGCATTCGTACCTCGGCCGGTCGCCAGCATCGTCATCCGCGTCATGATGACCGACGACGATTCCAGCGTGAGCATCGACATGTCTGTCGCGAGCTTCATCCAAGGCAGGATCATGGTATTTCCGATTCTGGCGGCCACGAGGGCGCGGCATTGATACAGGCGGGGCGTCAACGCGCGGCCAAGGATTTAAGTTCGATTATACTTATAGACCAAAACAATGTTCGCCGACACCCGGTGCCCCTCGTACCTTCGTCGCACGATTCGGCCACATTTCATGCACATCAGCCCACAGTATAAATTCCTGAAGGCTTGGCTGTAAGGAGTTGTTCAAGATTGCGGATCTACATCCATCGCATTGCCCAAGAGGACGATTGCGATGCCCGAGACCGACGACAAATCCGAAAGCCGCGCTGCTCAAGATCATCTACCTGACACAGGTCGATTTTCTTCGCCATCGGAATCTGGAACTACACGCATTAGGAAGCATAGGGCAAGTCGCGCGCCTCATCGGGCGTCGGGGAAACAGCGCCGAATAGGGCTGCGGCCTCGGCGAGCACCCGGGCATAGGAGCTCGCTCCTGAAGGCGCTCGAGATACCGCGCCGACATTGGCATGGGCTCCGAAAGGCAGCACCTTGTCCGCATAGAAGAGGGCCGGTGCCGCGGCGCAATCCGCCAGCGTGAACGAATCGCCCATCGCCCAGCGTCTCGTCGCCATCCGCTCGTCGATCATGCCCATAGGCCGTCGTCAGCAGCGCCGTGGCGGCGTCGACACCGTAGGCATCTTCCTGCCCGGCGGGCGCAAGCCTGTCGCCCACGATCTTCTGCATCGGCTCGTGCACATAGTAGATCGAAGAATCGATCCCAGAAGCGGGTATCGATGGCGAGGTCCGGCTCTTCGGGGAGCAGCCGCGGACGGGCCGGGATAATGTTGCGCCAGATATTCGATGATGATGCTCGATTCCGGAATTGTCTGCTCCCTCGCGTGATCGCGCAGAACCGGAAATTTCGTGATCGGCCAAACGTTCGTGAACGCTGCTCGCGAGGCGTCGTCGCCAAGATCCACAATATGCGGGCTCGAACGGCGTGTCGTTCTCGTAGAAGGCGATCAGGACCTTCTGACAGAACGACGCAGAAGGGATGGAAGTAGAGCTCGAGCGACATGGTGACGGCAGCGTCCTTCTCATCGGTGCGTCTGTATGAACGCCCAGCCCTCAGACTTCTGGCCGGTGACGCGCCAGGCGGCCGCCGGTCATCGGGCTGCTTGACGCCGGTCGTGCAGCGGGAAGCTGATCGGCAGACCGCGCAGCGTGCGAACCGCGAGGAACGCGAAGCATTCGGCCTCGACCGCGTCGCCGCGCCATCCGACGCTCTCGGCGAGCACGGGTTCGACGCCCGCGCGCTCACGAATGGCGCCACCAGCGTCGGGTTGCGTCGGCCGCCGCCGCAGACGATGAGCTGCGTCGGGCCGCGCTCGGGCAGGATGTCGAGGGCTTTGCCGACCGCTCCGGCCGTGAAGGCGGTCAGCGTCGCGGCGCCGTCCTCGACGCTCAGGCCCATCCGCCATGGCGGCGGTGAAATCGTTGCGGTCGAGCGATTTGGGGTAGGGGGCCGAGAGATACGGATGGGTCAGCAGGCGCTGCCAGCCGTTCCTCGTCGACCTTGCCCTTCGCGCCCCAACGCCCCGTCGCGATCCATGTCGCCGAGCCCGTGCCGGCGCATCCAGTCGTTCAGCGGCGCATTGGCGGGGCCGGTGTCGAAAGCCACCATGCGTGTCGCCGTCCCACCACGTGATGTTGCTGACGCCGCCGAGATTGAGAACGGCGGATTTGCGTCGCTCCCGAGGCGGCGAAGCAGCGCGACATGGTAGCTCGCGGCGAGCGGCGCTCCCTGGCCGCCGGCCTTCATGTCGGCGCTGCGGAAATCGTACGCGACGGTGGTGCCGACGAGACGCGCCATCAGCTCGCCGTCGCCAAGCTGCCGCGTCTGCCCGAGCCGCCCGGCGTGTGGGCGCCCGGTGAAGCATGGTCTGGCCATGAAAGCCGATCACGCCGATATCGGCGGGCGTCAGGCCGTTCTTCGCCAGGAAGTGCGATCACGGCGGCGGATTGCGCGCGCGTCAGTGCATCCTCGGCCTCGGCAAAAATCGCCGGCTCCGGTCCCTCGAAGGCCCATTCGCCGGCTGCTCCATGAGCGGCGCAGGACAGGCCCAGTCTCGGCGGGATAGGGCGCCAGGGTCCAGGGCCCGAATTCCTGGATCTCCTCGCCGTCGGTCCGGATCAGCGCGATGTCGATATTGCCGTCGAGAACGGTGCCGGTCATCAGGCCGAGCGCCCAGAAGGTTCCATGCGATGAGTCTCCGTCCGAACTGTCATGGCGGCTATCATCCGTATGCCCCAGTTCCCGGATTTGGCCAAGTCCCAACGGCATCTTGTGCTCTTTATTGTGTCAGCCTAGCCTTACACCTCTGTGATCGTTTGACGAGCTGAACAGAAGTCGAAAGCCTGCAGGGAGGAACGCGCGTGAAAGCCGCAATCCGCAGAGCACGACCCGGACCGGCCCGAGAAACCGCGCCGCTGGCGCGCAAGGCAGCCGAGGCGTTCTGAAGGGATGTCGGCGCGTGCCGCCTCCGGGAGGGTCTCAGCCGGTGACCCTCGTCCTCGACAAAGTCAGCAAGAAAGTCGGCGCCGAGACGTGGATCCGCGACGTCTCGCTGACGCTGGAGCGCGGCTCCCTCAATGTGCTGCTGGGCCCGACGCTGTCGGGCAAGACCTCGCTCATGCGCCTGATGGCGGGGCTCGATGCGCCGAGCTCCGGCCGCGTGCTCGTCGAGGGAAAGGACGTCACCGGCTGGCCGGTCCAGCGCCGCAGCGTCGCCATGGTCTATCAGCAATTCATCAATTACCCCTCGCTTGAGCGTCTACGAGAACATCGCCTCGCCCGCTGCGGGTCGCGAGGCTTCCCGCGGCGGAAATCGAGAGCCGGGTGCGGGAGGCCGCGCGGCTGTTGCAAGCTCGAGCCCTATCTCGACCGCAAGCCGCTCAATCTCTCCGGCGGCCAGCAGCAGCGCACCGCGATCGCCCGCGCCCTGGTCAAGCGGGCCGATCTCGTGCTCCTCGACGAGCCGCTGGCCAATCTCGATTACAAGCTGCGCGAGGAGCTTGCGCGAGGAACTGCCGCGGGTTTTCGCGGCGTCCGGCGGCATCTTCGTCTACGCGACGACGGAGCCCACGGAGGCGCTGCTGCTCGGCGGCAACACCGCGACCCTCTCGCGAGGGACGCGCTGACGCAGTTCGGCCCGACGCCCAGCGTCTATCGCCAGCCGCACGATCTCATCACCGCGCAGGTCTTTTCCGATCCGCCGCTCAACCTCCTGACGGCGCGCAAATCCGGCGACGTGGTGAGCCTCAGCACCGGGGGCGAGGCGCGCGGCCGGCGGCGCGTTCGCGGTGGTGCCGGACGGGGAGTACACGGTCGGCTTTCGCGCCCACCATCTCGGCCTCGAACCGCGCGGGACAGCGACGCTCTCGCGATCCCCGGCATCGTCTCGGTCTCCGAGATCACCGGCTCCGAGACCTATCTGCATGTGGATGCCGGCGAGCGCCGGTTCGTCGCCCTCGTACCGGGGGTGAAGCGGCTGGAGCCGGGTGCCGTCCGTGACGCTCTATCTCGATGCCGCGCGACGTTTTCCTGTTCGACGCGACCGATCGGCTCGTGGCGGCCGATTTTGCCGAAGCGGCGTGAGGGCGACATGGCGCGCATCACCCTCGATCATCTCGCCCATGCCTACGGACCCGACCCGAAGGGGCCGCAGGATTATGCCCTGAAGGAGATCGACCACGTCTGGGAGCAGGGCGGCGCCTATGCGCTGCTCGGGCCTTCCGGCTGCGGCAAGACCACGCTTCTCAACATCATTTCGGGCCTGGTGCGCCCGAGCCGCGGGCCGCATCCTGTTCGACGAACGGGATGTCACCGACCTTCCGACGGAGGCGCGCAACATCGCGCAGGTGTTCCAGTTCCCGGTCGTCTACGACACCATGACGGTGCGCGAGAACCTCGCGTTCCCGCTGAAGAACCGGCATGTGCCGGCAGACCAGACCGCTGCCCGCGTCGAGGAGATCGCGCGCCTGCTCGATCTCACGCGCGTCCTCGACCGCAAGGCCCGCAACCTCACCGCCGACATGAAGCAGAAGATCTCGCTCGGACGCGGGCTCGTGCGCTCCGACGTGGCGGCGATCCTGTTCGACGAGCCGCTGACGGTCATCGATCCGCATCTGAAATGGCAGCTTCGCTCGACCCTGAAGGAAATCCACCGGCTCCTCGACATCACCATGATCTACGTGACGCACGACCAGACCGAGGCGCTGACCTTCGCCGACAAGGTCGTGGTCATGCATGACGGCGCGGTGGTGCAGACCGGCACGCCGGAGGAATTGTTCGAGCGCCCGGCGCACACCTTCGTGGGCCATTTCATCGGCTCGCCGGGCATGAACGTCCTGCCCTGCCGGGTCGAGGGCGCGACGGCCTATGTGGAGAACGAGGCGATCACGCTGCTGCGCGCCTATCCGGGCTTGCGCCACGGGCCAGCGGATCGAGCTCGGCATCCGGCCGGAATTCGTGCAGCTGCAGCCGAAGGGCTTCGGGCTTCCCGGCACGGGTGCGGCGCATCGACGATATCGGCCGCGCGCGCATCGCGCGGGTCGAGATGGCCGGCCGCGCCATGTCGGCGAGCGTACCCGGACCATGTGTCGATCACCGGCGAGCGAGGCCGCGCTCTGTTCTTCGATACGCGGCACGTCCACATCTATGCGGACGGGCATCTCGTGCACGGGCGAGCCCATGCGGGCCGCGTCGATGAAACCGGTCAACAACCGCGCCTGGTTTCTCGTCCTGCCGGTCTTCGCCATCGTCGCGTTCTCGGCGATCCTGCCGATCATGACGGTGGTGAATTATTCGGTGCAGGACACCTTCGGCAACAACCAGTTCTTCTGGAACGGCGTCGGCTGGTTTCAGGATCTGCTCGACCCGTCGAAGGAGCTCGGCGGCCGCTTCTTCGAGGCGCTGTGGCGCAACCTCCTGTTCTCGGCGATCATCCTGGCGATCGAGGTGCCGCTCGGCATCGCCGTCGCACTCGCCATGCCGCGCGAGGGCTGGAAGGTGGCGCCTGCCTCGTCCTGATGGCGCTGCCGCTGCTCATCCCGTGGAACGTGGTCGGCACGATCTGGCAGATTTTCGCCCGCGGCGATATCGGGCTGCTCGGCTGGACGCGTCAATCACCTCGGCATCGACTACAACTACACCGGCTACCCGCTCGATGCCTGGATCACCATCATCGTCATGGACGTCTGGCACTGGACGAGCCTCGTGGCGCTGCTCTGCTATGCGGGCCTGAAGTCGATCCCGGACGCCTATTATCAGGCGGCGCGCATCGACGGCGCGTCGCGCTGGGCGGTGTTTCGCACCATCCAGCTGCCGAAGATGCGCCGGGTGCTGCTGATCGCCGTGCTGCTGCGCTTCATGGATTCGTTCATGATCTACACGGAGCCGTTCGTGCTGACCGGAGGCGGGCCCGGGAACGCCACGACGTTCGTGTCCATCGATCTGGTGAAGCTGGCGCTCGGCCAGTTCGATCTCGGCAAGGCCGCCGCCATGTCGATCGTCTACAACCTGATCATCCTGGCGGTGTGCTGGATCTTCTACACGGTCATGACCAACGCCGATGCGGACCGGGAGAGGGTGGAGGCATGAGCGACATGGCCGTCCTCGAACGGCCCGAAGACCGCGGCGCCGTCGCAGGCGAAGGTCAATCGTGCGCTGTCCGGCTCGTGGGTCAGCGGCAGCGCCATCGGGATGGTGCTCTACCTCGCTGTTCCTGATGCTGCCGATCTACTGGCTCATCAACATGAGCCTCAAGACCAACACCGAAATCTCCACCACCATGACCCTGTGGCCGCGGGAGATCACCTTCGAGCATTACGCCAAGATCTTCACCGATCCGAGCTGGTATGGCGGCTACATCAACTCGCTGACCTACGTGCTGATCAACACGGTCCTGTCGATCACCCTGGCGCTGCCCGCGGCCTATGCGTTCTCGCGCTACCGGTTCGTCGGCGACAAGCACCTGTTCTTCTGGCTGCTCTCGAACCGCATGGCGCCCGCCGCCGTCTTCGCGCTGCCGTTCTTCAATCTCTATTCGGCCATCGGGCTGTTCGACACGCCTTGGGCGGTGGCGCTTGGCCCATTGCCTGTTCAACGTGCCGCTGGCGGTGTGGATTCTCGAAGGCTTCATGTCGGGCGTGCCGCGCGAGATCGACGAGACGGCGGCCATCGACGGCTATTCGTTCCCGCGCTTCTTCGTGAAGATCTTCATGCCGCTCATCGCCAGCGGCGTCGGCGTCGCGGCGTTCTTCTGCTTCATGTTCTCGTGGGTCGAACTGCTGCTGGCGCGCACGCTGACCAGCGTCAACGCCAAGCCCATCGCCGCGACCATGACGCGCACGGTGTCGGCCGCCGGCATGGATTGGGGACTGCTCGCCGCGGCCGGGGTTCTGACCATCGTGCCCGGCGCGCTCGTGATCTGGTTCGTTCGAAACTACATCGCCAAGGGTTTCGCGCTGGGACGGGTATGATGGAAATGACATGCGGGACGCAATTCGCCTCTCCCGTGCGGGGAGGGGCCAGGGGTGGGGGTGGTCCCCACGGGTGGAACGGCGAAAGAAAAACCGCGGCGGTATCGCCGGTCGCACCTTATCCTCCCGCTCACGCGCCGTGACATCTCGACCCCCACTCCCGCCCTCTCCCCGCAAGGGGGAGAGGAGAAGGGGGCTGCTCATGCCTGACTTCGCCTGGATGGCATGGACGTGGCAGACGGCCCTGTTCTTCGGGATCATCGGCTCGCTCCTGCTTGGTCATGACGGCGCTCGCGATCCTGTTTCCCGGAGACGGAGCGCGTCGGCATCCTGCGCATCCCGACCACGCGGGGCGACCGGCTTTTCATTTCGCTGCTCGGCGCGGCGTTCATCAATCTCGCATGGCTCGGGCTGATGGGCCCCGATCCCGTGTGGGCCATCGGGCTTTCGCTCGCTTATGCGGCGGTGGTTTTCCGTTACGTGTGAGGGCAATGGCCAAAGTCCCTGCGGCTCACACGAGCCGAGGGGAAAAGACCGACAGAAAGTCGGCATGGACCTAAACCGGAGGAAAACAATGAAACCGACCTCAAGGCACCTGAAACTGCTCTTCTCTACCAGCGTCGTCGCCATGGCGCTCGGCACCGGCACGGCGTTCGCCGGAATGGACGAAGCCAAGAAGTGGATCGACGCCGAATTCCAGCCATCGACGCTCTCGAAAGACGAGCAGATGAAGGAGATGGAATGGTTCGTGAATGCCGCGAAACCCTTCGCCGGCATGGAGATCAACGTCGTCTCGGAGACGATCACGACGCACGAATACGAGGCCAAGACCCTCGCGAAGGCGTTCACCGAAATCACCGGCATCAAGCTCACCCACGACCTCATCCAGGAGGGCGACGTGGTGGAGAAGATCCAGACGCAGATGCAATCCGGCCGCAACATCTACGACGCGTGGGTCAACAATTCCGATCTCATCGGCACGCACTTTCGCTACAAACAGGCCATCGCCCTCGACGACTGGATGTCGGGCGAGGGCAAGGACGTGACGTCGCCGACACTCGACGTCGCCGACTTCATCGGCCGCTCCTTCACCACGGCGCCGGACGGCAAGATGTACCAGCTGCCCGACCAGCAATTCGCGAACCTCTACTGGTTCCGGTACGATTGGTTCCAGCGTCCCGACATCAAGGAAAAGTTCAAGGCGAAATACGGCTACGAACTCGGCGTGCCGGTGAATTGGTCGGCCTACGAGGACATCGCTGAGTTCTTCACCAACGACATCAAGGAGATCGACGGCGTCAAGGTCTATGGCCACATGGATTACGGCAAGAAGGACCCGTCGCTCGGTTGGCGGTTCACCGATGCGTGGTTGTCCATGGCGGGGAGCGGCGACAAGGGCATCCCGAACGGCAAGCCCGTCGATGAATGGGGCGTGCGCATGGAAGGCTGCCGTCCGGTCGGTTCGTCCGTCGACCGCGGTGGCGACACCAACGGTCCGGCGGCCGTCTATTCGATCACGAAATACATCGACTGGCTGAAGAAATACGCGCCGCCGCAAGCCAACGGCATGAACTTCTCCGAATCCGGGACCGGTTCCGGCGCAGGGCAACATCGCCCAGCAGATGTTCTGGTACACGGCGTTCACCGCCGACATGGTGAAGCCCGGCCTGCCGGTGATGAACACCGACGGCAAACCGAAATGGCGCATGGCTCCGTCGCCGCACGGCTCCTACTGGAAAGAGGGCATGAAGCTCGGCTACCAGGATGCGGGCTCGTGGACGCTGCTGAAATCGACCCCGCGTCGATCGGCGCAAGGCGGCCTGGCTCTATGCCCAGTTCGTCACGTCGAAGAGCCGTCTCGTTGAAGAAGAGCCATGTGGGCCTGACCTTCATCCGCGAGAGCGACATCTGGGACAAGAGCTTCACCGAACGCGCGCCGCAGCTCGGCGGTCTCGTGGAGTTCTACCGTTCGCCGGCCCGCGTCCAGTGGACGCCGACCGGCAACAACATCCCGGATTATCCGAAGATGGCTCAGCTCTGGTGGCAGAATATCGGTGACGCCTCATCCGGCGCAAAGACACCGCAGGCGGCCATGGATGCGCTGGCCGCCGGACAGGACGAGGTGCTCGGACGGCTCGAGCGGGCGAACGTGCAGGGCGAGTGCGGCCCCAAGCTCAACCCGAAGACCTCGGCCGAGGACTGGTACAAGAAGGCAGAGGCCGATCCGGCAACGTCGCGCCCCAGCGCAAACTGGCAAACGAGAAGCCGAAAGGTGAGACGATCGACTACGACACGCTGATCAAGAGCTGGCCGGCGACGCCGCCCAAGCGGAGCTGACCAGACCGGCCGGGGAGGGCCTTCGCCGTCCCCGGCCGAACTGTTCGATAAAACGAACACGACTTCTCTGCGTGTCCCGGCGGTGCGACGCGCTGCATTTACGGAGATCTCTTCATCATGCGGTACCGTTTTTTGCTGGTATAGAATCCTGTTCTCCATACTGCTATTCGGCAAGAGAAGAAAATGGTCCGATCAAGAGTTCGTTAAAAAGAACATTCTCGTTGACTTCGTCTGGCCTCTGTTCGTAAGTTCTACTGACCTATTCGAACGAGGATATGATCCGATGCGCCTGACCCGTCGCCACGCTTTGCTGTCCGCGACCGCCTTCGCGGCCAGCGGTTTTCTGCCTCGTGCCTCGTTTGCCGCAGGAGACCCCGAAGCGAGGCGGCGTGTTCACGGTCCATCTCGGCTCCGAGCAGCGCATTCTCAATCCGGCGCTTCGGGCCTCGACGGGCGTCTACCTGGTCACCAGCAAGATCATGGAGGCGCTCGTCGATCTCGACGCCAAGGGCAACCCGGCGCCGGTGCTCGCCGACGAGCTGGGACGCGGCGCGAGGACGGGAAGACCATCACGTTCAAGCTGCGCGAAGGCGTGACGTGGCATGACGGCAAGCCGTTCACCTCCGCCGACGTCCAATACACGGCGCTCGAGATGTGGAAGAAGCATCTCAATTACGGCACGCAGCTCCAGCAATATCTCGAGGCGGTCGATACGCCGGATGCCCACACGGCGGTGTTCCGCTATTCGCGTCCGATGCCGCTCAACCTGCTTCTGCGCGCGCTCTGCGACCTCGGCTACATCGCGCCCCGCCACGTCTTCGAGGGCACGAACATCCTGGAGAACCCCGCCAACACGGCGCCGATCGGCACGGGACCGTTCAAGTTCGTCCAGTACGAGCGCGGCCAGTTCATCATCGCCGAGCGCAACCCGAACTACTGGCGCAAGGAGTTTCCCGTATCTCGATCGCATCGTCTGGCGCGTCATCACCGACAAGTCGGCCGTTGCCGCGGCGCTCGAGACCGGTCAGATCCAGCTCAGCTCCTATAATGGCCTGTCGCTGTCCGATCTCGACCGGCTGAAGAGCGACAAGCGCTTCGAGGTCTCGACCCGCGGGATCGAGGCGAACGCCTTCAACAACACGCTTGGAGTTCAACACGCGCCGCAAGGAACTCGCGGACGTGCGCGTCCGGCGCGCCATCGCGCATGCGATCGACGTGGATTTCTTCATCGAGAACTTCCTCTACGGACAGGCAAAGCCCGCCACCGGGCCCGATCCCGTCCTCGTCGCCGGCCTTCTATCCGGCCGGCAAGCCGCCTTACCCCTTCGACAAGAAGAAGTCCGAGGCGCTGCTCGACGAGGCCGGCTACAAGCGTGGCGCCGACGGCACCCGGTTCACGCTGAAGATCGTTCCGATCATGAACGGCGAGGACGTGCCGCTCCTCGCGACCTTCATCCAGCAATCCCTCGGCGATGTCGGCATCAAGGTCGAGATCGTGCAGCTCGACATCGCGGGCGCGCTCACCACCGTCTATCGCGACTGGAACTTCGACCTCGCCACCGGCTGGCACCAATATCGTGGCGATCCGGCCGTTTCGACGACGGTCTGGTACCGTTCCGGCTCGCCGAAGGGCTCGCCCTGGACGAACCAGTGGGGCTGGCAATCCGACAAGGTCGACCAGCTCATCGATCAGGCGGCGAGCGAGATCGATCCGGCCAAGCGCAAGGCGCTCTATGCGGATTGGGTCAAGGCCGTGAACGAGGAGATTCCGGTCTGGATGATCACGGAGCGCCAGTTCTTCGCCGCGACCAGCAAGCAGGTCCAGAACCATCACAACGTGCCGCGTTGGGATTCGAGCGATTGGCACGACACCTGGATCGCGTCATCTTAAGATCATGCGCGTCCTTCTCCTCGCCCTGCGCCGCCTCGCGGCGAGCCTGCCAACGCTCTTCGTGGTGCTGGCGGGCTCTGTTCCTGCTGCTGCAGCTCGCTCCCGGCGATACGGTCGACGCGCTCGTCGCCCAGATGGGCGGCGGCGATCCGGCGCATGATGGAGGAACTGCGCCGCTTCTACGGGCTCGACGTGTCGGTGGCCGTCCAGCTCGGGCGCTATCTCTGGCGTCTGCTGCAGCTCGACCTCGGCTTTTCGGCGATCTACGGCAAGCCGGTCTCGGCGGTGATCCTCGAACGGCTGCCCGACGACGCTGCTGCTGATGGGATCGGCCCTGAGCTTCGCCTTCGCGGGCGGAATGGCGCTCGGGCGTGCTCGCGGCGCGCAAGGTCAATCGCTGGCCCGATACGCTGATCTCGACCCTCGGGCCTGATCTTCTATGCCACGCCGTCGTTCTGGTTCGGCCTGATGGGCATCGTCATCTTCGCGGTCAATCTCGGCTGGCTGCCGGCGGGCGGCTTCGAGGAGATCGGCGCCGGCTACACGGGCTTTCGCCGTTTGCTCGACATCGCCTGGCATCTCCTGCTGCCGACCTTGACGCTCGCGCTGATCTTCCTCGCCACCTACCTGCGGATCATGCGCGCCTCGATGCTGGAAGTGCTGAACCTCGAATTCGTCCGCACCGCGCGCGCCAAGGGGCTCAGCCCGGGCCGGGTGGTTCGTCGCCACGTCTTGCGCAACGCGCTCCTGCCCATGGTCACGCTCATCGGCCTGCAGGCCGGCACCATGCTCGGCGGCTCGATCGTGGTCGAGAGCGTCTTCGCGCTGCCGGGTCTCGGCCGGCTCGCCTATGAAGTCCGTCGTTCAGCGTGATCTCAACACGCTTCTCGGGATCGTCTTCGTGTCGGCCCTCCTGGTGATCGCCGTCAATTTCATCGTCGATCTCCTCTATGCGCGTCTCGACCCGCGCATCGTGACGTGAGGCGACGATGGAAATCCTTACGCCGCCTTGCCAGAAGCCCCGCCGCCATCGTCGGTCTGCTGCTTCTCGCTGCTGGTGGTCGCGATGGCGCTGACCGCGCCGCATCGTGTTCCCGAGGGATCCGCTCGAGCCTTGCCGGTCGCCCGCTGCAATGGCCGTTCGCGAATTCGCGCTTCTGGCTCGGAACGGACACCACGGGCCGCGATATCGCGGCGCAGATTTTTCACGGCGCCCGCGTCTCGCTCCTCATCGGCATCGTGGCGACGGCGCTTCGCGATCACCATCGGCATCGTGCTCGGCGCGCTGGCGGGCTATTACGGCGGCATCGTCGACGATGTGCTGATGCGCGATCACCGAGGCCTTCCAGACGCTGCCGAACTTCCTTCTGCTTCTCGTGCTCGTCGCGGTGTTCGGCTCCGACATCAAGACCGTCACGATCGCCATCGGCCTCGTCTCTTGGCCGGCCTCGGCCCGACTGACCCGCGCGGAATTCCTCACGCCTGCGGAGCCGGGAATTCGTGCAGGCCTCGCGCACGCTCGGGATGCGCGACGTCCAGATCATCTTCCGCGAAATCCTGCCGAACGCGCTTCCGCCGGTGATCGTCTATGCAAGCGTCATCATGGCGACGGCGATCCTTCTGGAAAGCGCGCTGGCCTTCCTCAACCTCTCCGACCCCAACGTGCCGTCCTGGGGCAACCTCATCGGGACCGGCCGCTCCGTTCTGCGCACGCAATGGTATGTGTCGGCGATCCCTGGGCTCGCGATCCTGCTGACGGTGCTGGCCGTGTCCCTGGTGGGGCAGGGGCTCAACGATGCGCTGAACCCGAGATTGAAGCGGCGATGAGCGCCATCCTTGCCATCGAACGGCTCACCGTCGCGCTGCCGCCGGGCGCCGACCGGCCGCATGCGCTCGAAGACGTGTCGCTCGAGCTTGCATCCGAACGAGATCCTGTGCGTCGTCGGGGAAAGCGGCTCCGGCAAGTCGATGACGGCCGGCGCGATTCTCGGCCTGCTGCCCGACGAGGTGCACGCCACCGCCGGCAGGATCCTGCTCGAAGGGAGGATCTCCTGACCTTCAGCGACGAGGAGATGCGCGGCATCCGGGGCGCGCGGATCGGCATGATCTTTCAGGAGCCGATGACGGCGCTCAATCCGCTGCGGACCATCGGCGACCAGATCGGCGAGATGTTCGAGACCCATACGACGCTTCGCTCATCCGAAATCAGAGCGCGCGTTCTCGATCTTCTGCGCGACGTTCACATTCCCGATCCGGAGGGCGCGCGCCGGGCCTATCCGCACGAGCTTTCCGGCGGCCAGCGCCAGCGCGCCATGATCGCCATGGCGTTGGCGCTCGAGCCGCGCGTGCTCATCGCCGACGAGCCGACGACGGCCCTCGACGTGACGACGCAGGCGCAGATCCTGAAGCTCATCCGCGAGCTGCAGCAGCGCAAAGGGCACGGCGGTCCTGTTCATCACCCACGATTTCGGCGTCGTCGCGGAGATCGCCGATCGCGTCGCCGTCATGCAGAAGGGCCGCTGGTGGAGGAGGGGCCGGCCGACGACGATCCTCAACGACCCGCGGCATCCCTACACGCGGGCCCTGATCGCGGCGGTGCCGCCGCTCGTGCCGCCGCCGGCGCAAGATGACCGGCAGCGACATCGATCCTGCGGATCGAGCACGTGTCGAAGACCTATCGCAAGGGCGGCCTGCTGGCCCGCCGCCGGCGGGTCACGCACGCCGTCAAGGATGTCAACCTCGTCCTGCCGCGCGGCGGCGACGCTGGGCATCGTCGGCGAAAGCGGCTCCGGAAAATCGACGCTCGCGCGCTGCATGGTGCGGCTGCTCGATCCCGGATGAGGGCTCGATCCGGCTCGGCGACACGGATCTGGCGAGCCTGTCGCGCAAGGAGATGCGCGCGCGCGACGCGGCGGATCCAGATGGTCTTCCAGGATCCTTTCGCGTCGCTCAATCCGCGCCGGAAGGCCGGCGAGCTCGTGGCGCAGGGGCCGATGATCCACGGCGAGAGCCGTGAGCGGGCGCTTGCGCGCGCCAAGGAGCTGTTCGCGCTCGTGGGCCTCGATCCGGACTCGACCGAGCGCTATCCGCACGAATTCTCCGGCGGCCAGCGGCAGCGCATCGGACTGGCGCGGGCGCTGGCGCTCGATCCGGAGGTGCTGGTCGCGGACGAGCCCGTCTCGGCCCTCGACGTCTCGGTTCAGGCGCAGGTGCTGCGGCTGCTCGCGGATCTGCGCACGCGGCTCGGGCTGTCGATGGTCTTCATCACCCACGACCTGCGCGTTGCCGCGCAGATCTGCGACCGCATCGCGGTGATGAAGGACGGCGAGGTCGTCGAGGAGGGGCTGACGGCGGAGGTCTTCACCGCGCCGCGCCACCCCTACACGAAAGCGCTGCTGGCCTCCGTTCCCGGCCGGGACTGGACACCGCCCGTGTCCCTCGATGCCGCGCTTGCCCTCGCCGACAATCTGCGTCCGCGCTCCGCAGCTCCTGCCAGACCTAACGGAGTCACCGAGATGGCCCAGACCCTCCCGATCATCGAGCGCCGCCGCATCGAGGCCGAACTCCTGAAGGAGGTCTACACGACGCTTGTCGAGCGGCATCGGCAAGGAGGAGGCAAGGCGCGTCATCTCCGAATCCGTCCGCCGCTCGTCCATCGCGCAGGCCGCGCAATTCGCCAAACAGGCCGAGGGCGGCACCAGCCTCCAGAGCTTCATCGACATCCAGTCCAACTGGACCGCCGAGAACGCCCTCGAAATCGAGCCGCTGCATCGCGACGAGACCCATTTCGATTTCAACGTCACGCGCTGCCGCTATGCGGAGATGTACAAGGCGATGGGGCTCGGCGAGATCGGCGGTCTGTTGTCCTGCAACCGCGACGGCTCGTTCTGCGAGGGCTACGATCCCAACCTGAAGATGACCCGCACGCAGACGATCATGGAAGGCGCGAGCCATTGCGACTTCCGCTATCGCTACGAAACCGATGCACAGGCCTGAGCGGGGACAACGTGGATAGCCTGTTGCACAGCATCGTCCCGTCGCCGGAGGGCGCGGATCGACGAACTCGAGCGCTCGCGTCGCGCGCGATCTCGAGATCGCTCAACCTGCCGGCCGCGAACTGGCCGGCGAGCGTGTCGCGCGCCGGATGGAAACGCCGTGACCGACGTGGTCGTGGTCGGCGCCGGCATGAACGGCATCGCCGCCGCCGCCGCCCTCATCTTCAAGGGCGTGCGCAACGTCCGCATCCTCGAGCGTGCCGCCGCCGGCAACGAAGGGCCGTGGCTCACCTTCGCGCGCATGGACACGCTGCGCTCGCCCAAGACGCTGCCGGGCCCGGCGCTCGGCATTCCGTCGCTGAGTTTTCGCGCCTGGTACGAGGCCGCGTTCGGCGCGGAGGCCTGGGAGGCGCTCTACAAGATCGAGAACGCCGTCTGGGTCGATTATCTCGCGCTGGCTGCAGCGCGTGCTCGGTCTGCCGGTGGAACACGAGATCGCCGTCACGACGCATCGCGCCCGCCGGAGGATTGCTGCAGGATCGAAACCGCATCGCCGCGCGGCGACAACGCTTTCTTCGCCCGCCGGGTCGTCCTCGCGACCGGACGCGGCGGGGCGGGCGGCGACAAGATCCCGGATTTCATCGACGCCGATCTCTGGCCGGATCTTGCCGCGCACACCAACGAGGCGATCGACTTCGCGCGATTGCGCGGGCGCAGCATCGGCATCGTCGGCGGTGGCGCGTCGGCCTGGGACAATGCCGCGACTGCTCTCGAAGAGGGCGCGGCGCGCGTCGACATGTATGTGCGGCGCGCACAGCCTGCCGCAGATCAACAAGGGCCGGGGCTCCGCGTCGCCGGGATATTTTCACGGCTGGAGCGCGCTCGACGACGCGGAGCGCTGGGCGCTGTTCGTCTATCTCAACGACGTGCAGGCGCCGCCACCGCACGAGACGGTGCGGCGGGCCCTGCGCCAGCCGGAATTCCACATCCATTTCGGAAAGCCCGTCGAGGGCGCCGCGCGGCTCGACGGCAAGGCGTCGGTCCGCATCCGCGGCGAGGATGAGCCGCGATTCGCACGATTTCCTCATCGTCGGCACCGGCTTCCACGTGGATGCCGCCGTCGATTCCGGAGATCGGCGCGCTGGCGCCGCTGGTGGCGCGCTGGCGCGATCGCTACGAGCCGCCCGAAGACTTGAAGCGGCCGGATCTCGGCGACTTTCCCTATCTCGGCGAGGGTTTCGAATTGCTGGAACGGGAGCCCGGCCGCTGCCCGGAGCTCTCGCGCATCCACCTCGTCAATCATGGCGCGGCGTTGAGCCAGGGCGCGATCGCGAGCGATATTCCCGGCGTCAACGTGGCGGCCGAACGGGTCTCGACCGCCATCGTCAAAAGCCTCTTTCGCGGAGGATATCGGCGCCGATCCGCGCGACGCTCGAAGCGTTCGACGAACCCGAACTTCAGGACACGCCGTTCTTCGTTCCGCGGTGAGCTTATTCCACAAAAGCGAGAGCCACGCCCTCGGCCTCGTATGATGCGGCACGACGAATGCGGTCTGCCTCGCGGGCGAACGAGACGCCGTTCGCCGCGAAGAAGCGCCTCGACGTCCGGCGAGCGAGCGCGTCTTCAGGGTCAGCGCGACCATGCGGTCGGACGCGTCTGTCGCTGACCGGCGCGGCGTCGCGCGAAGACGCCGCCCGACCTCCTCCGGCGTCAGGAAGAACACGGTGGCTCTGCCCGCCTGCAAGGAGAAGCCGCCCGGCGATCTCGGATGACGGCATCGCTGCCGAAGATCGATCGATAGAGCTCGGCGGTCTGATCGCGGATCGGCGGCCGCGATGACGAATTCGACGATATCGATGACGCCGTTCGGATGCTGGCGCCACTCATCGCGCCAGACGAGTTCGGGCGTGAAGTGATGGCAGAAGAAGACGCGCCCGTTGGGAACAATTGCGATCCCGAGCCGCACGACCCGGAACGACGCGTCGTGTGAGCCGTCGGGAAGCGCGACGGGCGCGAGAACTCGGCGGGGTTCTCGACCGGAATTCCTTGTGCGGCGAGATCGGCATGCAGGGCGAGCGAATCTGTCGTCTTGAAGACGAGGCCGGTCAGGCCGGGCGGATGCTTCCACAGATCGGCCCGCTCCGTCTGCCGTCCGGGCTCGAAACCGAGAAGCTCGAGATAGTTCTCGCCGAAGATCGCCAGATGATTGCTCGAGCCCAAGGTGTGGTGTCCGCGCTCGCTGAGTTGAAAACCGAGGCGGCGATATTGCTCCGCCGCGCGATCGAGTTCGCCCAGGACATTGACGACGGCGTGGTCGAGAACGGGAGCGGGCTGGACATTATGTCAAGATCCGTCGAGTGAGGATTGCGGGGGAGAGAGTGCGACGCGCTTGCGGCGGAAATCAGCCGGCCGTCGGGCGGCCGTTCGAGCCGGATCCAGCAGCAGCCGCCGCCGCGCGCCTCGCTCCAGGTGCGGTTTGAGAAGCCGAGGCCCGAGGCCTCGAACAACCCCTTGTCGAATGCTCCCGCCAAGACGGCACAGCGTGGCGACGCGTTCGGGCGGGCAGGTGGGCGGCACGCCACGCATCCTTCAGGGGGCAGCGCTGAACCCGGATCTCCATGGCACCCGGCGTCGACCTCGGCCTCGTGCGGATACATCCGGCCCGCATCGGGGCTGACGGACAGAAAACGCCGGCCCACGGCCTCGGGCTCCGGCGGCGTGTCGCGAAACAGCACTGCCGCGACCTCGCGGCCGCGACGCTCCAGCGCGCGGGTCATGATGGCGACCGCGCGATCATGTCCGATCTCGCTTTCGAGTTCGTCGAGCATCAGCCGATAGAGATGCGCCCGGTTCTGGAACGCGTCCTCGAGCTCACGCCGAAGCGTGTCGATCGTATCGCTCATGGTGCCATCCCGCTACGAAGTCGGCTCGTCGGCGCCTATCGTAGAACGGTCATTCCCAGCGTTCAAATATCGAGGCGCGCCAGTATTCCGTCACGGCGCCGCACTGTGCTTTGATGACGGCGACGATTTGATCGGATTCGATGATGGACGAGTGGTTTATCTCAGCCTTGCGCGTCACCACCAGGCTGATCGAGATCGGCGGCATCGCCATCATCGTCATCGGCCTGCTGGCCGGAACGCATCGCATACCTGCGCGAGATGGTGCCCAGGGGCACGGGGATACGGGCCTATTCGGATTATCGCTCCCGCGTCGGACGCGCGATTCTCCTCGGTCTCGAATTCCTCGTGGCAGCGGACATCATCAACACGGTGGCGATCGAGCCGACGCTCGAGAGCCTCGGGATCCTTGCCGGCATCGTGCTCATCCGAACGTTCCTGAGCTTCTCGCTGGAGGTGGAAATCGAGGGCCGGTGGCCCTGGCAGCGCGGCTTGCCGACGCAAACCGACATCTCGTCGTGAACCCGCGGCGAGCCTGCCATGCAGGCTGAGGTGATCCTTCTCCCTGGCGACGGCATCGTCGTGGCTCAGGCTTCGGCGGATCTGATGCGTCATCGGGCCGTGCCCGGATGCCAGCCGAGCGATTTCCGTCATCTTTTCCGGGGGATTACCGCCTGGAGCGTCATTATTAGCCGGCAACCTGATTGCCGGATCGGCCGTGACAGGATTAAGCAGGAGGTTTCGATCCGCCACTCGAGCCCTGAGGAATGAATGTCCGCGACTGCCGTCCTGATTCACCTGTTCGGTGAGATTGCCCTGCTCCTCTGGGGCATCAACATGGTCAATAGCGGGGTCCAGCGGGCGTTCGGCAGCGACCTCAGGTGGATCCTCGGCATCGGGCTGCGCACCCGGTTGCGCGCCTTCCTCGCCGGCCTCGGGCGTCACGACGGTTCTCCAGAGCAGCACCGCGACGGCCCTGATGGTGTCGTCCTTCACCGCGGGCGGGGCGGTCGATCTCGTGCCGGCGCTGGCGGTGATGCTCGGCGCGAATGTCGGCACCACGCTCATCGTGCAGGTGCTGTCCTTCGACATCACGCTGATCTTTCCCGGTGCTGATCTTCGTGGGCTACGTCGCCTATCGGCGCGGGCTCGTCGAGCCGCCTGCGCGATCTCGGCCGGGTCACCATCGGCCTCGGACTGATGCTGCTGTCGCTCCATCTCCTCTCCGAGACGATCCACCCGATCGAATCCTCGGTCGTCCTGAAGAGCCTGCTCGCCTCCATCGCGCCCGATCCGCTGATTCTGGTGCTGCTCGCGACCATTTTCGCCTGGGCGGCCCATTCGAGCGTCGCGGCGCTTCTGTTCATCATGTCGCTCGCCACCGCGGGCGTCATCGACGCGCATTCGGCGCTCGCCATGGTGCTCGGCGCCAATCTCGGCACCGCCCTCAACCCGCTGGTGGACGCCATGGGCGGCGATCCGGTGAAGCTGCGCGTGCCCATCGGCAACCTCGCCATGCGGGTGGTCGGCTGCGTCATCGCGCTGCCGCTCCTCAACCCCATCCTGTCCTACCTCGTGATGTTCGATCCGACGCCGGCGCGGCTGGCGGCGAATTTCCACACCATCGTTCAACGTGGTGCTGGCGGCGATCTTCATCCTGCCGCTGCCGTGGATCGCCAAGGCTGCTCATGAAGGCCTTCCCCGACAAGGTCCGCTCCTCCGATCCCGGCGTGCCGCAATATCTCGACAACGACGCCCTCGACACGCCCTCCGTCGCGCTCTCGAACGCCGCGCGCGAGGTGCTGCGCATGGGCGATATCGTCGAGACGATGCTGCGCGGCTCGCAGGACCTCTTCCACGAGGGCGACATGAGCGAGGTCGAGGCGATCAGCCGCACCGACGACGTGGTCGACCGGCTCTACAGCGCGGTGCGCCGCTATCTGAGCTCGATCAATCACGAGGCGCTCAACGACGAGGAGGCCAAGCGGCTGTCGGATATCCTGGCCTTCGCCATCAACCTCGAACATGCGGGCGACATCATCGACAAGAACCTGATGGAGCTCGCCGCCAAGCGCATCAAGAACCACCTTCGCCTGCCGAAGGACAGCCTCGCGGAGATCGACCAGATGCACGGCAAGCTGCTCGAGCACCTGCATCTGGCCGCTTCGGTGCTGATGTTCCAGGATATCGGCTCGGCGCGCCGGCTGGTCGCCGAGAAGGAGCGCTTCCGCGATTTCGAGCGCACCATGACGCAGCGGCATTTCGAGCAGCTGCGCTCCGGCAAGTCCGGCGGGCGACACGAGCGCGCTGCAACTCGACATCGTGCGCGATCTCAAGCGCATCGAGGCGCATATCGCCTCGACGGCGCATTCGCTGCTCGAGCAGAGCGGCGACCTGAAGCCCAGCCGTCTCACTTCGTGAGATCCATTCCGGTCGCTGGTTCAGCGCTTCACGGTGACTTGGCGGCGTCTCGTCCGGCCCTTCAGCCGGACGGTTCGCTCAGTCCACTCCTGTTGGCTGGTCGATCCCAATCGCGAATGCGGGTGGCCAGGATCGAGGCGTTCCGGCAATGGGAGCGAGCGTGTCTACTCCGCCGCCTTCGACACGCCGGCGCTCGCCGGCTTCAGCTGCACCAGCCGCTCCAGCATCGCCGGATCCTTCATCACCACCATGCGCTCCTTCGGCTTGAGCCAGACGAGCGCGTCCTCGATGGTCTCGGCGTCGCTGAGGTCGGCTTCGGCGAGCGCGCGCTCGGTCTCGATCTCGCCGCGGCGGCGCGGCGTGGCGGGGGGCAGCATCTCGGCGTGGCGGGCGCGCAGGAGCGGGATCGGCATAGAGGGCCGCAAGGCCGTCCTTGTCGTCGAAATCGAAATCCGCATTGCGCGCCTGCAGGGCGTTGGCGCGCGTCGCGATCGGCGGCGGCTCGAATTCCTCCGGCGTCATCAGGAGGCCCAGGCGCTTCAGCGCGAGCCCGGCGCCGAGCTGGCCGCTGAGCCAGGAGAGCGGGATCGCCAGCAGGAGGCCGAGGATCGTCGGCGACATCCAGAGGAACAGCGAGGTGGCGATGAGGAAGGCCGAGATGCCCGCGAGCGCTCCCAGCACCGTATGCGAGCGGTGGCGGCGCACGATGTCCTCGAACGGGATCGAGCCGTCGTCGCGCCGCTGCGGCTGCCAGCCGGTATCGCGTCCGAGCAGGATCTGGAACACCGAGCCGGACTGGATCAGCATCAGGATCGGCGCGAGCAGCGCGGACAGCGAGATCTCGATGACGGCCGAGATCGACGAGGCGGATCGACCCGCCCGATGCGCGCCGGTCCTTGCCGCGCACCAGCATGAGGATCAGGCCGAAGATCTTCGGCGCGATGCAGGATGCCCATGGTGATGGCGAACAGCGTCAAGGCGCGCTCGGGGTCGAAGCGCGGCCAGATCGGATAGAGCCGGAAGTCGCGGGCGAAATATTCCGGCCGGATATAGGTCGTCTGCAGCACCAGCGCGATACCGACGATCAGCTGGAACAGCCAGAACGGCGAGGCCAGATACGACATGATGCCGGTGGCGAAATGCTGCCGGGTCGGCAAGTTTCAGGCCCTTGGCGCCGATGACGCGCGTGTGCTGCAGGTTGCCCTGGCACCAGCGCCGGTCGCGCGCCGACAGATCGATCAGCGAAGGCGGGCTTTCCTCGTAGGAGCCGCCGAGATCGGCCAGCATGTAGACGTCCCAGCCGGCGCGGCGCAGCAAGCGCCGCCTCGACGAAATCGTGGCTGAGGATATGGCCGCCGAGCGGAGGCTTGCCCTTGAGATCCGGCAAGCCGCCCTGCGCGGCGAAGGCCTCGGTGCGGATGATGGCGTTGTGGCCCCAGTAATTGCCGTCGCGGCCCATCCAGACCGACAAGTCCGGTCGCGATCACCGGGCCGGTCACGCGGGCGGCGAATTGCTGCAGACGGGCGAACAGCGTGTTGCGGTTGATGATCAGCGGCAGCGACTGGATGATGCCGGCATCCGGATCGGCTTCCATGGCGGCGGCAAGGCGCACGATGCATTCGCCGGTCATCAGGCTGTCGGCGTCGAGCACGAGCATGTGCTCGTAATGACCGCCCCAGCGTCTCACGAAATCGGCGATGTTGCCGGCCTTGCGGTGATAGTTCTTCTCGCGGTGCCGGTAATAGAATCGCGCGTCCGGGCCCGAGCCGCTCGCGCAGGGCCAGGAAGGCGCGCTCCTCGGCGATCCAGGCATCGGGATCGGTGGTGTCGGACAGAATGAAATAATCGAAATGCGCGCCGAGGCCCGTCGCCTCGACGGATTCGTAGATGGCCTCGAGCGCCGCGTAGGTCCGCGAGGTCTGCTCGTTATAGACCGGCATCACCACGGCGGTGCGATGCGACAGGCTCGCGGGCAGCGCCTCCGGCGCCCGCCGGGCGGTGCAGAAGCGCGAGGAAGCCGAGCAGCGCGCTGGTGAACGCAACGGCGATCCACGAAAAATTGACCGTGAACAGCGCCACCAACACCCACTGCAGCACGGTCGTGCGGCTGATCGACACGACCTGATACATCTCGTAGGTGCCGAAGGCCGTCAGCAGCAGGCCGCCGCCGAAGACGAAGAGCCGCGCCAGCCGCGTCCGCAGCTTCGAGCGGTCGACGACCGGCTTGCGCTCCTGCGACGCGGACCACCGCCGCAGCGATTGCGTCGGCATCTCGAGGCGGCTCTCAGGAGGCATGGCGGCGATCGGGCCGCTGAGGGGCCGGATCGGTTTCGGGACTTAAGGTGTCCAACGATAAAGCCATGTCTCGCTAATCGGTTTGCCGCCTGCTTCGAGGATGAGCCTCATCTCACACGCGTTTTCATTGCCGGGGTCAAGCTCGAATCCGACACGTACCGCCTTTCGCTCCGGGTAGGACCATAGCCGGAGGTTGTGGAAGCGTGCCCGGACCCACCGTAAGAACGGACTTAATGTCCTGCGGCGGATTTTCACCCAGTGCCTCGGTGGTGAACTCGACGACGAAACGCCGCCGGCGCCCGCCGGATCCGCGACCGACCCGGGTCGCCGACCACGGTCGCCAAGGGCGGCCGCTCGGGCGGCGCCCAGCACCAATATTGGCGATAGGCGAACGGCACCTCGGAACCGGCCGCGAGCGGCGCCTTGGGCCGCCAATAGGCCAGGATGTTGTCGTTGATCTCGGCGTCGGTGGGAATTTCGAGAAGCTGCACGCTGCCCTGGTCCCATTCGCCCAAAGGCTCGATCCAGAGGCTCGGGCGGCGGTCGAAACGCTGTTCGTCGTCCTGAAAAACCTCGAAGGAACGATCGCGCTGCAGCAAGCCGAAGCCTTTCGGCGCCTGATCGACGAAGGCCGAGATCTGCAGCGTGTTCGGGATTCTGCAGCGGCCGCCAGAGCCATTCGCCCTTGCCGTTGAGCATCTGCAGGCCGGACGATTTATAGACCGACGGGACGGATGTCGTCCGCGGTGGAGCGGTCGTTCGGGCCGTAGAAATAGGTCGAGCCGATGCCGCCCAGACCCACGTGATCGATGTTGACGCGCGGGAACAGGGTCGTCTCCACATCGACGATGGTCATGTCGCCGGGGCGGAAGGTCATGCGGATCGCGCCGCTGGTCGATTCCGAATTGAGCACGCCATGGACCGTGATGCTGTTGCTGCCGACCGCCGGCCGCTCCAGCCAGAACGCGCGGAAGACCGGAAACTCCTCGCCCTTCGGATCGGCGGGCTTCAGCGTCAGCGCCCGGGCGATGGCGCCGAAATTCTGGCCGCGGGCGATGGCCCGGAAGAATGTCGCGCCCTGCACGATGGCGAAATCGAACGGCTTTCCGTCGCCCAGATTGGCGACGAGGCGGAAGCCCGAAAGCCGAGATCGCCGAAGATTGGCCGGCAGAGCTGAGCCTTCCGTAATCGAATTGCGCGGGGTCGTAACCGACCCGCCGCACGACGCCGTCCTCGACGAGAAAAGATCGATCGCATTGGTGAACACGAAGCCCCGATGGAGCGGTTCGACGGCGATTCCCCGCCCGTCGTTGCATCCAGATCGGCGGGCGCAGGTTCTTGATGGCGACGTATTGATCGTAATTCAGGTTCGAGAACGACATCCGGCAGGTCGTTCGGCGGAGGCACGAAGGCCTTGCGGGAGAGCTGCCGCGCCAGGTTCATGACGGTTGCGGGGTCGAAGCGCTGGCCGTCGCCCAGTGTCGTCTGAATGATCGCCGGAGGAGTCTGGGCTTGCGCGCACGGGCGAAAAAGCGACACCCGCGACGCCCGCGCCGAGATAGGCCAGCATGTCGCGCCGACGAGGAAGGAAAGGGGACGAACCCCCAGGCAATACCGGCACGGTGATACTCTTGTCCGAACGAAGGCCGTACGGCCCGGATGGAAGGCCCGTACATATCAGCAAAGACGGGTGCGATGTAAACGAGTTGGTGAGGGATCCTGGCAATTTGTGGGCAAGACGTTGCCCGAGGACCCGTTTATGCGATAGCTCGGGTTAAATCATCGTTGGATACGATACCTTATGACGAAATCAGAGACCCTCGCTCACAAGCCCTCAGCGGACCTGCCTTGCCATCGTGCTGGCGGCCGGGGAAGGCACGCGGATGCGCTCCGACCGGCCGAAGGTTCTGCATGAGGTCGCCAACCGGTCGATGCTGGGCCACGTGCTCGAGACCGTGATGGCGGCCGGAGCGACACGGATCGCCGTCGTCGTCGGTCCGGACAGCGACCGGGTGGCGCAGGAGGCTGCGCGCCACGCCAATGTGGAAATCTTCGTCCAGCGCGGAGCGGCTCGGCACCGGCCATGCGGTTCTCAGCGCCCGCGAGGCGCTGGCGCGGAAGGACGACGACGTCATCGTCGTCTACGCGGACACGCCCCTGGTCAGCCCCGATACGCTGGCCAAGTTGCGCGAGCCCCTGCGGCGAGGAGCCGCCGTCGTGTCGCTCGGTTTCGAGGCGCGGGACCCCACCGGATATGGCCGCCTCATCATGGCGGGCGACGAACTGCATCGATATCCGCGAGCACAAGGACGCGAGCGAAGACGAACGCGCCATCACGCTCTGCAACGGCGGCCTCATGGCGCTGCGCGGCGACGTGGCGCTCGCGATCCTCGAGAAGATCGGCAAGGACAACGCCAAGGGCGAATATTACCTCACCGACGCGGTCGCGCTCGCCCGCGCCGGCCGGATCACCGCGCCGCCGTCGTGGTGGTGCCGGAGGCGGAGGTGCATGGCGTGAACGACCGCTCGCAACTCGCCGATGCGGAGCGGATGATCCAGGAGCGCCTGCGCAGCGCCGCCATGCTGTCGGGCGTCACCATGGTGGCGCCCGAGACCGTGTTTCTCAGTCACGACACGCGGCTGGGACGGGACGTCGATCGTCGAGCCGCATGTGGTTTTCGGGCCGGGCGTGGTGGTCGAGGAGGGCGCGGTGATCCACAGTTTCAGCCATCTCGAAGGCGCCCATATCCAGCGGCCGCGCGGCGATCGGCCCGTTTGCACGCCTGCGGCCCGGCGCTTCCGTCGGCGAGAAGGCGAAAGTCGGGAATTTCGTCGAGATCAAGAACTCGGTGCTCGGGACCGGCGCCAAGGTCGGCCATCTGACCTATCTGGGCGACGCCACCGTCGGGGCCGAGGTCGAATATCGGCGCCGGCACCATCACGTGCAATTACGACGGCTTCGGCAAATACCGCACCGAGATCGGGCAGGGCGCCTTCATCGGCTCGAATTCCTCGCTGGTCGCGCCCGTGCGCGATCGGCGCGGGCGCCTTCGTGGGGTCCGGCTCGGTGATCACCGACGACGTGCCGGACGGAGGCGCTGGCGCTCGGACGGGGACGTCAGGTGGACAAGGAAGACTGGGCCAAGGCCTTTCGCGAGGCCGGGCTCGCGGCCAAAAAGAAATAACCCTTCAAAGAATAACGCTCGCGCCGCCCCGTGTCACAATCCGTCATGCAAGTTGATTTGAGGTGACGTCGTGCGCGTCTGTAGCGGCGCGATAAGCTTCGAACGGCGGCGTTGCGCCAGAAAGACGCGTGAACCATGTGTGGAATCGTAGGAATTGTCGGCACCCGGCCCGTGGCCGCAGCAGATCGTCGAAGCGCTCAAGCGCCTCGAATACCGCGGCTACGATTCAGCGGGCGTCGCGACCCTCGACGATGGCAGGCTCGATCGCCGCCGGGCGGAAGGGAAGCTGCGCAACCTCGAGGCAAAGCTCGACAGTTCGCCGCTTCCCGGCCTGATCGGGATCGGCCACACCCGCTGGGCGACCCATGGCAAGCCCAACGAGACCAACGCGCATCCGCACGCCACCGACAAGCTCGCGGTCGTCCATAACGGCATCATCGAGAATTTCCGCGAGCTGAAGACGGGCCTCGAATCGAAAGGCGTTCGCTTCCAGACCGAGACCGACACCGAGGTGGTGGCGCAACTCGTCACCTGCGAGATGCATCAGGGGCGGGGGCCCATCGAGGCGGTCGCCGTGACGCTGCCGCGCCTGCGGGGCGCTTTCGCCCTCGGGTTCATCTTCGCCGGCGAGGACGACCTGATGATCGGCGCCCGCCACGGCGCGCCGCTCGCGATCGGCTACGGCCACGGCGAGAACTATCTCGGGTCGGACGCGCTGGCGCTGGCGCCCTTCACCGACGAGGTCGCCTATCTGGACGACGGCGATTGGGCGATCCTCACGCGCAAGAGCGTCGATATCCGCGACGAAGCCGGCCAGAAGGTCCAGCGGACCCGGCACAAGATCGCCACCGGCTCGTTCCTCGCCGACAAGGGCAATCACCGCCACTTCATGGCAAAGGAAATCCACGAGCAGCCCGAAGTGGTCGGGCGCACGCTCGCCCATTACGTGAACTTCACGGCGGGACGCGTTGAAATTCCTTTCGATTTGCCGTTCGACTTCAAGGATCTGAAGCGCCTCTCGATCTCGGCCTGCGGCACCGCCTATCTCGCCGGCCTCGTGTCGAAATACTGGTTCGAGCGACTCGCCCGCATCCCGGTCGAAATCGATGTGGCGTCGGAATTCCGCTATCGCGAGGCGCCGCTGGAGCCGGGCAGCCTCGCGCTGTTCGTGTCGCAATCGGGCGAGACCGCCGACACGCTGGCGTCGCTGCGCTACGCGAGCGCCGAGAAGCAGCACATCGTCTCGGTCGTCAACGTCGCCGACCTCGACCATGGCGCGGGAGAGCGATGTGGTGGCCGCGACGCTCGCCGGCGTCGAAATCGGCGTCGCCTCGACCAAGGCTTTCACGTGCCAGCTCACGGTTCTGCTCTGCCTCGCCATCGCGGCCGGGCGCGCCCGCGGGACGCTCGAGCGACGCGGACGAGAAGGAACTGGTCGACGCGCTGATCGGCATCCCCGGCCTCATGAGCGAGGCGATCAAGCGCGAGCACCAGGTCGAGATGCTGGCGCGCGAACTGTCGAAGGCCAAGGACGTCCTCTATCTCGGCCGCGGCACGTCCTATCCGCTGGCCCTCGAAGGGGCGCTGAAGCTCAAGGAAATCTCCTACATCCACGCCGAAGGGCTACGCGGCCGGCGAACTGAAGCACGGGCCCGATCGCGCTCATCGACGAGACGATGCCGGTGATCGTCATCGCGCCGTACGACGCGGTTTTCGAGAAGACGGTCTCGAACATGCAGGAGGTCGCCGCGCGCGGCGGACGCATCATCCTGATCACCGACGAGAAGGGCGCGCTGGAGACCGATCTCGAGACGATGGCGACCATCGTGATGCCATCGGCGCACCCGATCGTCGCGCCGATCGTGCATGCGGTGCCGATCCAGCTGCTCGCCTATCACACGGCGGTTTTCATGGGCAAGGACGTGGACCAGCCGCGCAATCTCGCGAAATCCGTGACGGTGGAGTGAGCGCTCACGCGCCGCCGCTGCTACCCCGCCCGCAAAGCCGGATCGCCGCATCGCGCTCGAACAGATAGAGCAGCACGCGCAACGCCTGGCCGCGCTCGCTCGTGAGATCCGGGTCGCGCTCGACGATCAGCCGTGCGTCGTCGCGGGCGGCGGCCAGCAGGTCGCCGTCGGATTTCGAGCCGCGCGAGCTTGAAGCCGGGCAGGCCGGATTGCCGCGTGCCCAGCACCTCGCCTTCGCCCCTCAGGCGCAGATCCTCCTCGGCGATGCGGAAGCCGTCCTCGGTTTCGCGCATCATCTCGAGCCGCGCCTGCGCGGTCTGTCCGAGCGGGCCCTTGTAGAGCAGCAGGCAGGTGGAGGCGCGCGAGCCGCGTCCGATGCGGCCGCGCAACTGGTGGAGCTGCGCCAGGCCGAACCGCTCCGCGTGCTCGATCACCATGATGCGTGGCGTTGGGCACGTCGACGCCGACTTCGATCACGGTCGTCGAGACCAGGATCTTGGTTTCGCCCGACGAGAAACGCTCCATCGCCGCATCCTTGTCGCGGCCCGCGAGCTTGCCGTGAACGAGCCCGACGCGATCGCCGAAGATGGATCGCAGCTGCTCGTAGCGCTCTTCGGCGGCCGCGAGGTCGAGGGATTCGGATTCGCCGACGAGCGGGCAGACCCAATAGACCTGATCGCCATTCGCGATCGCCCGGCCGATGCCGCCCACCACCTCGTCCAGGCGCTCGATGGAGATCAGCTTGCGTGGCGATGGGCTTGCGTCCGGCGGGCTTCTCGTCGAGCACCGACACGTCCATGTCGCCGAAATAGGTGAGGGCGAGGGTGCGCGGGATCGGGGTCGCGGTCATCACCAGGATGTCGACCGCCTCGCCCTTGGCGCCGAGCGCCAGGCGCTGGTGGACGCCGAAGCGATGCTGCTCGTCGACGACCGCGACGCCGAGGTCGTCGAAACGCGACGCCTTCCTGAAACAGCGCGTGGGTTCCGACCGCGATCTGGATCGAGCCGTCGCCCAAGCCCGGCCAGCACGGCCCGGCGCTCGGCGCCCTTGTCCCGGCCGGTGAGGAGCGCGATCGACAAGCCCGGCCTCGCGCGCCATCGGGCGCGATGCGCTCGTAATGCTGGCGCGCCAGGATTTCCGTCGGGGCCATCAGGGCCGCCTGCCGCCCGGCCTCGATGGCGCTCGCCATGGCGAGCAGGCCGACGACGGTCTTGCCGGAGCCCACATCGCCCTGGAGCAGCCGCAGCATCTTCTTGTCGGACACGAGATCGCGGCGGATATCCTCGACGGCCTTTTCCTGCGCGCCCGTCAGGCCGAAAGGCAGCAGTCGCGCGCAGCGTTGCCACCAGCCGTGCCGTCGCCCGCATTGACGCGGCCCGGAAGGCGGCGCATCCGGCTTCGCACCAGCGCCAGGGCGAGCTGCGAGGCCAGCAACTCGTCATAGGCAAGGCGGCGCCGCGGGACGGAGCGGGCGAGCATCTCCTCGGTCAGCGCCCTGGCGTCGTCCGGGCGGTGCAGGGCGGCGAGCGCCTCGTGAAAGTCCGGCGACCCGCTGCGCTTCAGCCAGGCCGGATCCTGCCATTCGGGCAGGGCGGAACCTTTTCGAGCGCCGCGCCCATGTAGCGCCCGACCATGCGCGACGAGAGGCCCTCGGTCAGGCCGTAGATCGCCTCGACGGCCGGCAGGGTCGGCAAGGCCGCGCTCGTCGAGGACCCGGTCCGGGATGCACCATCTGGCGCATGCCGTCCCACATCTCGATCTTGCCCGACACATAGCGGCGTTCGCCGAGGGGCAGCAGCTTTTCCAGCCGGGCCTTGTGGCCGTTGAAGAACGCCAGCGTCACGTCGCCGGTCTCGTCCTCCACCAGCACCTTGTAGGGGCCGCGACGGCCCGGTGGCGGCGGGCGATGGGCCGTGACCGTCACGGCGAGCGTCACCGGCTCGCCGACCGGCGCATCGGCGATGGAGCCCTTCAGCTCGCGGGCGATCCCGCTCGTCGGCAGGTGGAACAGCAGGTCCGCGACGCGCGCGGGCCTGCCCGGCTCGCCGAGCAGGCGGTCCAGCAGGGGCGCGATCTTGGGCCCGACGCCCGGCAGGGTGTTGGCCGGGGCGAAAAGCGGATCGAGAATGGAAGGGCGCAATGACATTCAAACGGGCGATCGGTTCGCAAACGGGTGGCAAGATGGGCGTGGGCGGTTATATAGCCGCAATGCCGCCTCAAGGCGACGCCATCTTCCCGGAGCCCTGTCATGAGCGGAACGACACGCACCAGCGCCGATCTCGACGTCCGCCGCAAGCAGATCCTCTTTCGCGCCTGGCATCGGGGCATGCGCGAGATGGACCTGATCATGGGACGCTTCGCGGATGCGGAGATCGGCACGCTTGCCGGACGCCGAACTCGCGGAATTCGAACGCCTGATCGACGCCGTCGACCGGGACCTCTTCGCCTGGATCACCGGCGAGGCGGAAACGCCGGCGGAATACGACACGGCGCTCTTCCGGCGCATGAAGGCGTTTCACACCCACGCGTCGCCCATCCACACCTGACCGCGCCTCGCTCCTGACCAGAACAGATCCGACCGATTGCCATGAAGTCTCCCCTGATCCGCGCCTTGGATGCCCTCAAGAAGGGCCAGAGCCTGACCCTGTCGAGCGTACCGGACGGGTTCGACGCGCTCGCGGTCGGCCGATCTGGCGCGGGGCCTGTCGGGCAAGATCGAGGGACCGGCGGTTCTGGTCCATGTCTCGCGCGACGGCCAGCGGCAGCAGAACTTCATCAACGGCCTGGGCTTCGTCGCGCCGGAGATCGAGGTGCTGCAATTCCCGGCCTGGGATTGCCAGCCCTACGACCGGGTTTCGCCCAACACCGCCGTCACCGCCCAGCGCATGACGACGCTCTCCCGGCTGGCCCGCTCCAAGACCTCCGAGGACAAGCCGCGCATCCTCTCCACCACCGTCAACGCCCTCGTCCAGCGGGTGCCGCCGCGGTCGCGGATCGCCGCCGAGACCTTCTCGGCGGCGCCCGGCAACGTGGTCGATACGACGCTGCTGATCGGACTGGCTCGAGACCAACGGCTTCGTCCGCACCGGCACCGTTCGCGATACCGGCGAATACGCGGTTCGCGGCGGCATCATCGATCTCTATCCGGCAGGCTTGCCGAACCCGGTCCGCCTCGACTTTTTCGGCGATGCGCTGGAATCGATCCGCTCGTTCGATCCCGGAGACCCAGCGGACCGTCGGCACCCTGCGCTCTCTCGATCTCGTTCCCATGAGCGAGGTGCAGCTCACCACCGACAGCATCAAGCGCTTCCGCCAATCCTATGTGGCGGCCTTCGGCGCGCCGACGCGGGACGACCGGCTCTACGAGGCGATCAGCGAGGGGCGCCGCTATCCCGGCCACGAACATTGGCTGCCGCTGTTCCACGACCGGCTCGACACGCTGCTCGACTACGTTCCCGACATCCCGGTGGTCTTCGACAGCATGGTCGACGATGCGGCGGGCGAGAGGCTGGCGCAGGTCAAGGATTATTACGACGCCCGGCGCGAGGCGATGGGCCAGAACCAGCCCGGCGTCGCGCCCTATCGGCCGCTGCCGCCCGACGCTCTCTACCTTTCGCCGGACGAATGGGCGAAGCGCACGGGCGACCTGACGCTGGCCCGCCTGACGCCGTTCGCGGTGCCGGAGCAGGGCGGCCGGATCGTCATCGATTGCGAGGCGCGGCGCGGCCGCAATTTCATCGCCGAACGGGCCGACGAGAGCGCCAACGTCTTCGAGGCGGCGATCCGCCATATCCGCGATCTTCAGGCGAAGAAGATGCGCGTCATCCTCGGCGCGTGGTCGGAGGGCTCGCGCGAGCGCCTGACGCACGTGCTGCAGGATCACGATCTGCGCCAGACGAAGCCGATCTCGAAATTCGCCCAGGCGATGGCCTATCCGCGCAACGAGGTGCCGGTCGGCGTCTGGAGCCTCGAATCCGGCTTCGAGGTCGGCGATCTCGCGGTCATCAGCGAACAGGACATCCTCGGCGACCGTCTGGTGCGGCAGAAGCGCAAGGCCAAGCGTCCGCAGGATTTCCTCACCGAGGTCGCGGCGCTCACCCCGGGCGATCTGGTCGTCCACGTGGACCACGGCATCGGCCGCTTCGAAGGCCTGCAAGACCATCGAGGCGGCGGGCGCGCCGCATGATTGCCTCGAGCTTCATTATGCCGGCGGCGACCGCCTCTTCCTGCCGGTCGAGAACATCGAACTTCTGACCCGCTACGGGTCGGAGGAGACCGAGGTCCAGCTCGACAGGCTCGGCGGCGGCGCCTGGCAATCGCGCAAGGCGCGCATGAAGCAGCGCATCCGCGAGATGGCCGGCGCGCTCATGAAGATCGCGGCCGCGCGCATCCTGAAGGACGCTCCGCGCCTGACGCCGCCGGAAGGCCTCTACGACGAATTCGCCGCGCGCTTCCCCTATGACGAGACCGAGGACCAGCTCAACGCCATCGAGGCGGTGCTGGACGACATGGGCTCGGGCCGGCCGATGGACCGGCTGGTCTGCGGCGATGTGGGCTTCGGCAAGACCGAGGTGGCGCTTCGCGCCGCGTTCGTCGCGGCCATGAACGGCAAGCAGGTGGCGGTGGTGGTTCCGACGACGCTTCTTGTCGCGCCAGCACTACAAGACGTTCTGCGAGCGTTTCCGCGGCCTTGCCGCTCAATATCGCCCAGGCCTCGCGTTTCGTGCCCGCCGCCGAGATGAAGAAGGTCAAGGAAGGGCTGAAGGACGGCACCATCGACATCGTCGTCGGCACCCACGCCTTGCTCGGCAAGGCCATCGCCTTCAAGGATCTCGGCCTGATCGTCGTCGACGAGGAGCAGCATTTCGGCGTCAGCCACAAGGAGCGCCTGAAGGAACTGCGGGCCGAGGTCCACGTGCTGACGCTCTCGGCCACGCCGATCCCGCGCACGCTGCAGCTGGCGCTGACCGGCGTTCGCGAATTGTCGCTGATCACCACGCCGCCGGTCGACCGGCTGGCCGTGCGAACCTTCATCACGCCGTTCGACCCGCTGCTCGTCCGCGAGGCGCTGCTGCGCGAACGCTACCGGGGCGGGCAGGCCTTCTACGTGGCGCCGCGCCTCGACGACCTCGCCGGAGGTGAAAGCCTTCCTCGACAAGGAAGTGCCGGAGGCCAAGGTGGCGGTGGCGCACGGGCAGATGGCGGCGGGCCAGCTCGAGGACGTGATGACGGCCTTCTACGAGGGCAAATACGACATCCTGCTCTCGACCACGATCGTCGAATCCGGCCTCGATATCCCGACCGCCAATACGCTCATCGTCCACCGCGCCGACATGTTCGGCCTGTCGCAGCTCTACCAGCTGCGCGGCCGGGTCGGCCGCTCGAAGACCCGCGCCTATGCGGTGTTCTCCGTCTCGGCGACGAAGCCGCTGACGGTTCAGGCGGAGCGCCGCCTCAAGGTCCTGCAGACCCTCGATACGCTCGGAGCGGGCTTCCAGCTCGCCTCGCACGATCTCGACATCCGCGGCGCCGGCAACCTGCTCGGCGACGAGCAATCCGGTCACATCAAGGAGGTCGGCTACGAGCTCTACCAGCAGATGCTGGAGGAGGCCGTGGCCCAGCTGAAGGCCGGCATCGAGGAGCCGACGGAGGATCAATGGTCGCCGACGATCTCGGTCGGCGCGCCGGTGATGATCCCCGAGAACTACGTCCAGGATCTCCAGACCCGGCTCGGGCTCTATCGTCGCCTGTCGACGCTGGAAACCGACGGGGAGATCGACAGCTTCGGAGCGGAGCTGATCGACCGGTTCGGCCCGCTGCCCTCCGAGGTCGACCAGTTGCTGAAGATCATGGCCATCAAGGTCCTGTGCCGCCGGGCCAATATCGAGAAGGTGGATGGCGGGCCGAAGGGCCTCATCGTGTCGTTCCGCGACAATTCCTTCGCCAACCCGACGGGTCTCGTCTCCTACGTGGCGGAGCAGGCGTCGTTCGCGAAGGTCCGGCCCGGACATGAAGATCGTCTTCATCCGGGAGGTGGAGACGCCGGACGAGCGGCTCAAGACGGCGCGGGTCATCCTGCGGGAGCTGGTGCAGATCGCCGAGAAGAAGGCGGCCTAGAGCGCTGAAGCAGGCTCGTGGGCTGACTCGCGCGGGCGCCGAGATGGTCTCTGGAGCATGGTGGCGGCACCCGCTGACGCCGCCGGTGACGATGACCGGCGTGCCGCTGGCGCCGCATGGCCGCGCAGACGCGCCGGCGAGGTCCATGAACCGCGTCTGCTCGGCCGGGTCGCTCTGGCGGGACATCTGCAGGACGATCGCCACCGGGCTCGGCATCATGGCCAGCACCTCGTCGGCCGCCTCGAAGGGCGTCGTCACGCTGGCAAAGCCCATTTCGGCGAGTTCGGTCGAGAGCGCGCTGTCGGAGCGCTCTGCGACCACTGTCGACGACCAGGACTTTGGGCAATTCGGTCATGATTTATTCCTGCAGTGCAACATATCGCCGGGCAGGACGGTGCTCACCAACGCACCGGCCACGCTCTTTGTTTCACCTGCCAAGATGAACGGCACTGCAACATAAAGTCAGCGCGATGACGCTAGCTTCGCGGCGCGCCACCAGGTGTCGATGGTGGTGCCGAGCAGCGGGACTTTGTCCGGGCGCCTCAGCTCGCTGTCACGGGCAAGCCATTGATCGCCCACGTAAAAAAGCGGCACCACGTAGAAGCCCGAGAGCAGGGCGCGGTCGAGCGCGCGGACGGCGGAGACGAAATCCTCCCGGCTCCTTGGCCGATCAGAAGCGCATCGATCATCCGGTCGATGGCCGGCGAGGCGGCCCCGGCATAATTCAGCGATCCCTCCCGGCCGGCCGCCGCCGAGGACCAGCGGTTGCGTTGCTCGTTGCCCGGGGAGGTGGAGGCCGACCAGGCGGACTGGACCATGTCGAAATCGAATTTCGACAGACGCCGCCAGTACTGGACGTCGTCGACGAGGCGCACCCGCGCCCGAACCCCGATCCGGGTCAGCGACTCGGCGAAATTGAGCGCAAGTCGCTCCTGCTGGCGGGAATTGACCAGCATTTCGAACACGAAGGGCTGCCCGGTCTTGCGGTTGCGGAGAACTCCGCCGTCGAGCTCCCAGCCCGCCTCTGCCAGAAGGGCGAGCGCCTGACGGGCGGAGTCCCGATCCCGCCCGGAACCGTCGGAGGAGGGCGGCGACCATTGTGCCGTCCAGGATCGCCGGGTTGAGGGAACCGGCAAAGGGCGCCAGCAATCTGCTGCTCGCGTGGCGTGGGCGGTCTCCCGGCGGAGGACAGGTCGGACCCGGCAAAATAGCTGTCCGAGCGCGTGACGAGCCCGAAATACAGGTTGCGGTTCACCCAGCCGAAATCGAACAGGTAGCCGAGCGCCTCGCGGACCCGGACGTCCTCGAAGAGCGGGCGGCGCGTGTTGAACACGAAACCGCTCATGCCCTTCGGCGAGCGGATCGGGAGGGTCTCCCGCACGATCCGGCCATCCCGGACGGCCGGGAAATCATAGCCCGGTCGCCCAGCGGCTGGCATCGCCTTCGAGCCGGTAATCATAAAGTCCCGCCTTAAACGCTTCGAACAAGCGTATTGGCATCGCGATAGAAATCGTATCTGATCTCATCGAAATTATAGAGCCCGCGCGTGATCGGAAGGTCCTCGCCCCAGTAATCCGGCCCGGCGCTTGAGAACCACCCGCTCTCCCGGCCTGCACCTCGCTCATCGCATAAGGACCCGAGCCGATGGGCGGCGTGAGACTGGTCTTGGCGAAGGTCTGCCGGATCGGTCGCATGCGCGGCGAAGATCGGCATCGTGGCGATGATCAGCGGCAATTCCCGATCGCCGACGCCCGAGAGGTCGAAGCGGATGCGATGCGGATCTCAGGATCTCGACCGCCTTGACCTGTGCGAAGGTCGCTCCGGTGGAAGGGCTTGCCGTCCTTCTTCAGCGCCTCGAACGTGAAGCGGACGTCTTCCGCCGTCAGGGGGTGTCCGTCCGAAAACCGGGCGCGGGGATCGAGGTTGAAGGTGATCTCGCTGCGGTCCTCCGGCATTTCCACCGAGCGGGCGACGAGGCCGTAGAGCGGAAAAGGGCTCGTCCTGCGAGCGGATCATCAGGCTTTGCAGCACATATCGCGGGACCGCATCGGGAGCGACGCCCAGCACGATCAGCGGATTGAGGCTGTCGAACGTCCCCTGCAGGCGCGAGAACGATTCGGCCGCCCCGCGGCGCATCCGGGTTCGCATAGGGCAGCGATTGGGAATCGGCGAGCGTCAGCGCGGGCTCGCCATGCATGGCGATGCCGATGCAGCGCTCGGGGCCAGCCGCCGAGGCGCCGGTAGCCGCCACGCAACGCCAGGCACAGAACCGCGATATTCTGCAGCAAATACCGGCATCTTGCAGAGCCGTCGCACGACGTGGCCCGGATCCTGAAAATCCACCCTGAATAGTGTAAAGAAAGTTGGCCATCATGACTGGAAACCTAACTTGCGAAAGGTTAAAGGAGCCCAACACGTCATGTCTTCGCCTTAATCGGCAAAGATTCACCGTTCTTGAAAGTTACGAACGCGCCGAGCCATTCGGCCAATAAGCAAAAGCCGTCCTTCGCAAAGCCGACCTTTCGATTGAAGAGGATCTACGACATGTCATTCGCGACCCGCCTCGCGAGCCTGGGGGGCACCCGCGGCCTGGCCACGGCTCTCGCTCTCACCCTGGCCGCTTCGCCGGTTCTGGCGCAGACGCGCTCCCGCCCAGCCGGCTCCGGCGCAGCGCCCCGCGGCGCCCGCTCCCGCCAGGCCCGCCGCTCCCGCTCCCGCTGCGCCCGCCGCACCCGGCGCCGGCGCTCCCGCCGGCCAGCAGGCCCAGCGGCACCGGTCCCATGGTCGTGCAGGTCAAGGCCGAGCCCTCCCAGCCGGAATGGACCAAGGTCTGCGGCAAGGACCAGGGCACCAATGCGGAAATCTGCTACACCACCCGCGATTTCGTCTCGGATCAGGGCCAGCCGGTCCTCGCCGTCGCGCTCTATGACGTGAAGGGCGGACAGCAGCCGCAGAAGATCGTGCGCTTCCTGATGCCCCTCGGCCTTCTCCTGCAGCCCGGCATCCGCTTCACGGTCGATCAGGGCCAGCCGACGCCCGGCCGCTATGCCGTCTGCTTCCCGAATGGCTGCTTCGCCGAAGCGCAGGTGAAGGACGATTTCATCGCGGCGCTCAAGAAGGGCGCCAACCTGAACGTCAGCGTGCAGAACCAGGCCGGTCGCGAAGTGACCTTCGCGGTTCCGGTCGCTGGCTTCGCCAAGGCCTTCGACGGCCCGGCGATCGACCCGAAGGTGCTCGAAGAGCAGCAGAAGAAGCTGCAGGAAGAACTCGAGAAGCGCAGCGAAGAGCTTCGCAAGCAGCTCGGATCGGGCTCGGCAGCGCCCTGGCGCCGCAGCGCCCGCGGCCCCGGCGGCTCCCGCGCGCGCCGAAGCCCTGATCGGCTCGAGTCCACCGAATCACAAAAACGCCGGGCTCGACGCCCGGCGTTTTTATTTGAGCGCTCACTGAGTCTTCAGTGGGCGAAGGTGGGCTTTGTCCGATAGGCGCCGCGTTTCGTCCCGGTCGAACATTTCGTCGATCAGCGCATTGCGAAGCGGCTCGCCGGAGGTATCGGGCAAGAGATTCTGCTCCGACACATAGGCGACGTACTCGGTTTCGGCGTTTTCGGCGAACAGGTGGTAGAACGGCTGTTCCTTGCTGGGCCTGATGTCCTCGGGAATTGAGAGCCACCAATCCTCAGTATTGTCGAATTCCGGATCGACATCGAAAATCAGTCCCCGGAATGCGAACAATCTGTGTTTCACCACCTGGCCGATCGCGAATCTTGCTGAATTAGCCTTCATCGGTCCTGAACTCCTCGACCCGCATATGGGGGATCGGCTCGGTTGATCGCAAACCGGCCACGCCCCTCACGGTATGGCGAGGGCGTTAACGAATTCGAAATGCCCTGCGATTTCGGTCTGGCCCGCCGGGCGCGCGCGAGCCATTGTGGCGTGCAGGCGAATTTCGCCAGAAGGACCGCGGTGATTCAGTCGCGCGGAGCCGCCCGATGTCCGAATTGATCGGGCTTTTCAATCTTCTTGCGCCATTTTTCGGCCTGATCGGGCTCGGCTTCTTCTGCGGCAAGGTCGTGCGCCAGCATGAGGCCGGCCTCGCCTGGATGCAGTTCTTCCTGATCTACGTCGCCCTGCCATGCCTGTTCTTCCGCCTGATCGCCGACAAGCCTCTCGATCAGCTGGCGAATTGGCCCTTCATCGCCGCCACGACGCTCTCGACGTTCCTGGTCTTCGCGCTGGCTTTCGGCACCGGCTGGCGGCATACGCGCGATCTCCCGCAATCGGTCATGCAGGGGGTTGCCGGGTCCTACTCGAATGTCGGCTATATGGGGCCACCCCTCGTGCTCGGCGCCCTCGGGGCCGCCGCCAGCGCTCCGGTGGTGCTGATCTTCGTCTTCGACAATCTCCTGCTGTTCTCCCTCGTGCCGCTCCTGATGTCGGTGGCGGGTGTCGAAAAGCTCAGTGTCGGTCGCGACGACCCGCATGATCGTCTGGCGGATCCTGACCCATCCGTTCAACGTGGCGACCGCCCTCGGCATCGCCGCCAGCTATCTTCATCTGCGACTGCCTCAGGCCGCCGACCAGATGGTCACCTGGCTCTCGGGTGCGGCGGCCCCTGCGCGCTGTTCATCCTCGGCGTGACCGTCGCCATGCGGCCCCTGTGGCGCATTCCCGACGGGCGTGCCGACGCTCGCGATGATCAAGCTCGATCGTCCATCCGCTTGCTGATCTGGATGTTGCTGTCGGCGATCGGGGATTTCGGCGCGGTCTGGACCTATGCGGCCATCACCATGGCGGCCCTGCCGCCGGCCCTGAACATCTTCGTGATAGCGACCCAGTACGATGTCGGCGTCGAGCGCGCATCCGCCTGCGTGCTGATCGGGACGCTCGCGTCGATGGTCACCCTTACGGGGCTGCTGCTTCTGATCCGCCTCGGCGCCCTGCCCTACGATCTCTTTCCCTGATAGATCAGGCCGCGCCTTGCATCAGCCGCGGCGTGCCGATGCGGGGAAGGACGCCCTCCCGCATCACGGCCCGGCGCAAAGGGCCGATCTGGCTCAGGCCGAGAAGCCCCGCGCCGCGCAGGAAATCCGCCGGCAGGATGCCGTTGAGCAGGGTGCGGTTGAGGCTGTCCACCGCGGCCGTCCGCAGCCGGACATCGATGTCGCGGCCCGAACTGGTAGCGATCGAGGGCCTCGAGGCGAGCCAGGATCCTCGCCCGCGTCGCCCGCATCGATGACCGCATCCCGCAGTGCCGCCACATCCCGCAGCCCGAGATTCAAGCCCTTGTGCGCCGATGGGCGGGAACACGTGGGCTGCCTCGCCCACCAGCGCCAGGCGGGGCGCGGTGAAGCGGTCGACCGACATGCCGGTCATCGGAAATGTGCCCGCGCGCGCCGTCGATCTTCATCGCGCCCAGAATGGATTGCGCCTGCCGCTCGATCCGCATGGCGAGATCGCCATCGCCAAGTCCGGTCAAGGTTTCGGCCTCATCGGGGCTGGTGACCCAGACGAGGCTCGACCGGCGGCCGGGCAGGGGCACCAGCGTGAACGGGCCGTGCCGGGTGTGGAACTCCGTCGATGTCTCTCGATGGGGCCGCTCATGCGCAAGGATCGCCGTGACGGCCGATTGCGGATAGGACCAACGCCGCGCCTCGATTCCGACGCTTTGGCGAAGCTGGGAATTGCGCCCATCGGCCGCGACGCCGAGCTTCGCCTGAAGCGACGTCGCCGCCCTCCAGCCGGACGAGCGCCTGTCCGGTCGTCGTTCTCGATGCCGGTCGCCTGGCCGTCGAAGAGGCTCAGGTGGTCCTGCCGGCGCGCGGCCTCGGCGAGAATGCTCGACGAGGTCGGCGTTCTCGATATTCCACCCGAACGCATCGAGGCCGATCTCCGCCGCGCGAAACGACACGGGCGGCGGGCGGAAGAGGCTGCCGGTATCGTCGATGATGCGCATCGTCTCGAGGGGCGCGGCGCGCGGCGTAAGGGTTGGCCAGAGGCCTAGCGCTTCGAAAAAACGCACCGATCCGTTCAGCAGCGCGACGGTGCGTCCGTCCCGGCGGGCGTCGAGACCACCGACGAGCGCCGTGCGGTAGCCGTCTCGCGCGAAGGCGAGCGCCGCGCCGAGCCCGACCGCGCCCGCGCCGACGATCACGATGTCGAAGTCCCGATCCGTCATGCCGTCCTCTCGTGGCGCAAGCCTGCCGATCAACCATCGACGCTTGCAAACTCACCATATTCGATGCATTCGCCATTGCCGATAGGACGCATCCCGTCCCTATGATCGTTTCGCCTGCACGATGTCGATGCCGCAAGGGATTGATGCTTCAGTTTCAGCTCGAGCCTGCAACGATCCTCCCGCCAAACCCGTCTTCAACCTTTTCACCCAGAGTTTCAGTGCGTGAAGGCAGACCTTTCATCATCCGGACCGGCCCCTCGTCGAATTGCGGGGAATCAGCAAGCGTTACGGCGAACTCCTGGCGAATGACGCCATCGATCTGTCCATCCGGCCCGGGCGAAATCCATGCGCTCCTCGGCGAGAACGGCGCGGGCAAGTCGACCCTGGTGAAGATCCTCTACGGGGTCGTCGAGCCGAGCGGCGGCGAGATCTTCTGGGAGGGCCGAGCCGGTCACCATCTCGTCTCCGGTCGAGGCGCGGGCGCTCGGCATCGGGATGGTGTTCCAGCACTTCTCGCTGTTCGACGAGCTGACGGTCGCGGAGAACATCGCCGTCGCGCTGTCGGACGAGTGGACGCTCGACGCCGTGCGCCGCCGGCTCGGCGACATATCTCGCAAGTTACGGTCTGGCGCTCGAAGCCGACCGCGCGGTCTGGACGCTGTCGGCGGGCGAGCGTCAGCGCATCGAAATCGTCCGCTGCCTGCTGCAAGGTCCGCGCCTGCTGATTCTCGACGAACCGACCTCCGTGCTGACGCCGCAGGAAGCCGAGCATCTGTTCGTCACGCTCGACAAACTGTCGGCCGAGGGCGTGTCGATCCTCTATATTTCGCACAAGCTCGAAGAGGTGCGCCGTCTCTGCCAGACCGCGACGATCCTGCGGGCCGGGCAGGACCGTGGCGGCCATCGATCCACGCGCGAAGAGCGCGCAGGGAAATCGCCGCTCTGATGGTCGGCAACGAGGTCGGCGAGGTGCGCAGCACCGCTCCCCACCGGCCCAAGGGCGAGATGCTGAGGGTCGACGGCCTGTCCGCTCCCGGCCGGCTCCCTGCACGGGGTTGCGCTCTCGGACATCGATCTCGTGGCCCATGCGGGCGAGGTGGTGGGAATCGCCGGCGTTGCCGGGAACGGCCAGAGCGAGCTTTTCGCCGTCGCTGTCCGGGCGAGCGGATTGCCGATCGCGACAACGCCATCGTCATCGCGGAGCCGCGCCTGCGGCACTCTCGGCATCGACGCGCGGCGGCGTCTCGGGGCGGCGTTCGTGCCGGAGGAACGCCTCGGCCATGCGGCCGCGCCGACCCATCGCCTGAGCGAAAACACCCTCATTTCTCATGCCGCCGCCGAGGTCAGCCGCGCGGGCTTCATCCTCGTTCGCGCGGCCCGTCGGTTCGCCCAGCGCCATCGTGCAGAGTTTCGACGTGCGGATGTCGGAGGCCGACCCACAGGCGCGCAAAGTTGTCGGGCGGGAACCTGCAGAAATTCGTCATCGGCCGCGAAATGATCCGCAAACCCGCCTTCTCATCGTCGACCAGCCGACCTGGGGCGTCGATGCGGGCGCGGCGCGGCTGATCCGCCAGGCGCTGGTCGACCTCGCGACGGCCGGCAGCGCGGTTGTCGTCATCAGCCAGGATCTGGACGAACTCTTCGAAATCGCCGATCGCATGGCGGTCATCCATCAGGGAAAGTTGAGCCCGTTGAAGCCCGTTTCGGAATGGACAAAGGAATCGGTGGGGCTCGAAATGCTCGGCGCCGCGGAGCACGTCGCGCGAGGCCGTCGCATGCGGTTTGAGCTGACGCCCCGCGCCTCGATTTCCGCGGTCTGGCGCGCGCTTGCGCCGGTTCTCGCCTTCGTCACCGCGTTCCTGATCGCCGGTCTCGTGATCTGGCTGATGGGGCGCTCGCCGCTCGCGGCCTTTCAGGTCTATGTCACGCAGCCTCTTGAGCGATCCCTGGGCGCTGCAGGAAATCCTCGTCAAGGCGACCCCGCTGGCCTTGATCGCCATCGGCCTGTCCTATTGCTTCCGGGCCAATCTCTGGAACATCGGCGCTGAAGGCCAATACGTGATCGGCGCGGTGCTCGGGGAGCTGGCTCGCGCTGCGGACCCACGGCAGCGACGCGGGCGCCTGGGTGCTGCCCGCGATGATGGTGGCGGGTATCGTCGGCGGCGCCCTCTACGGCCTCATCCCGGCCTTTCTCAAGACCCGTTTCGGCGTCAACGAGATCCTCACCAGCCTGATGCTGGTCTATATCGCGCAACTGGTCCTCGATTATCTGGTGCGCGGCCCGTGGCGGGATCCGAAGGGCTTCAACTTTCCCGCAATCGGTCACCTTCGATCCCGCCGCGACCCTGCCGCCGATCTTCGAGGCGGGACGCGTTCATTACGGCTTCGTGTTCGCGCTGATCGCCGTGCTCGTCACGGCGGTCGTGCTCGGTCGAACCCTGTTCGGCTACCGCCTGCGCCTCAGCGGCGATGCGCCCCGGGCGGCGCGGTTCGCAGGCTTCGATTCCAAGACGACGACGCTCGCGGTCTTCGGCATTTCAGGCGGTCTCGCAGGCCTTGCGGGCATTTCCGAAGTGGCGGGACAGATCGGCCAGCTCCAGCCGTCGATTTCGCCCGGCTATGGCTTTACCGCCATCACGGTGGCGTTTCTCGGCCGGCTCAATCCCATCGGCATCCTGGTGGCGGCGCTGGTCGTTTCGCTGACCTTCATCGGCGGCGAGAGCGCCCAGATCATGCTCAAGCTGCCGCTCGATCTCACCCAGGCATTCCAGGGCATCCTGCTTCTGTGCGTGCTGGCCGCCGACGCATTGGTGAGCAACCGCATCCGCATCGTCAGCCGGGGAGCGACCGCATGACCACTTTCGAGGCGATCCTCCTCACCATCGTCACCGCATCGACGCCTCTCCTGATCGCCTCGATCGGCGAACTGGTGGCCGAGCGTTCCGGCGTGCTCAATCTCGGGCTCGAGGGCATGATGGCGATGGGTGCCGCCTGCAGCTTCGCCGCCGCCGTCACCTTCGACTCGACCTTGATCGGGGTCGGGCGCGGGAATGCTCGCCGGGGCGCTGATGGCGGTCCTCTTCGCCGTCGTGGTGCTGGGTTTCGCCGCCAATCAGGTCGGATCGGGTCTGGCGCTGACGATCTTCGGACTTGGCCTGTCCGGCCTCATCGGCGCGCCGTTCGTGGGTGCGCGGCGCGATCCCGTGGCGCCCATCCACATCCCCGGCCTCACGGATCTGCCTCTCGTCGGACGCCTGTTCTTTGGGCAGGATCTCTTTGTCTACGGTTCGATCATCCTCACGGTGGCGGTCGGCCTCTACCTCAACCGGTCGCGGGCCGGGCTCATCCTTCGATCCATCGGGGAGAACCATGCCTCCGCCCACGCGCTCGGGCTGCCGGTCCTGAAGGCCCGCTTCCTCGCGATCCTGTTCGGTGGCGCCTGCGCGGGCCTTGCGGGGGCGTATCTGTCGCTGGTCTACACGCGGTTCTGGTCGCCCGGGATGACGGCGGGGCGAGGCTGGATCGCCCTTGCGCTGGTGGTGTTCGCGGCGTGGCGGCCGAAATGGGTGCTGATCGGCGCCTATATCTTCGGGGCCGCGACCGTGCTGCAGCTCCACGCCCAGGCCGCCCAGTTCGGCGTGCCGTCGCAACTGCTCTCGGCCGTTCCTTATCTCGCGACGATCCTGGCGCTTTTGCTGCTCTCGTTGAGACATGGCAGGGCCATCGGCTCTCCCGGGTCGCTCGGCGTGCCATTCGTGCCTGACCGATAGGCAAAGCGGTGTTAATGTCCTCACGCTGAATGTTGCGGCAAGACCCGCGACCTGCGAGGAATATCCGGCGAGGATCTTCGGATCACCAAACCCTAGGGAAGCAAGCATGTCTTCACGGACCATCATCGGCGCTTTGGTCGGGGCCGCCGCCCTGGCGCTCTCGGCAGGCGGAGCGTCCGCCCAGCAGCAGAAGCTGAAAGTCGGCTTCATCTATGTGGGCCCGGTGGGCGACCACGGCTGGAGCTATCAGCACGACGTCGGCCGCAAGGCCATCGAGAAAGCCTTCGGCGACAAGGTCGAGACGACCTATGTGGAGAGCGTGCCGGAAGCCGATTCCGAGCGCGCGATCGAGCAGCTTGCCCGCACCGGCCATGGCCTGATCTTCACCACCTCGTTCGGCTTCATGGAGCCGACCCTCAAGGTCGCCAAGAAATATCCCAACATCAAGTTCGAGCATGCGACGGGCTTCAAGCGGGCGCCGAATCTCTCGACCTACGCGGCGAAGTTCCACGAGGGCCGTTATGTCATCGGCCAGATCGCCGGCAAGATGACCAAGAGCGGCACCATCGGCTATGTGGGCGCGTTCCCGATTCCCGAAGTGGTCGCCGGCATCAACTCCTACTTCCTCGGCGCGCAATCGGTGAACCCGGCCGTGAAGCTGAAGGTCGTGTGGGCCAATTCCTGGTACGACCCGGCGAAGGAAGCCGATGCGGGCAAGGCGCTGCTCGACCAGGGCGTCGACGTCATCGCCCAGCACACCGACAGCCCGGCTCCGCTGCAGGCCGCCGAAGCGCGCGGCAAGTACGGCTTCGGCCAGGCCTCCGACATGGAACGCTTCGCGCCGAAGGCTCAGCTCACCGCCATCGTCGACAACTGGGCGGATTATTACGTCGAACGCACCAAGGCGGTGCTCGACGGCACCTGGAAGTCGCAGGATCTCTGGGGCGGGTTCGACACCGGTATGGTCGTGATGTCGACCTTCAAGAACATGCCCGACGACGTCAAGAAGATGGCCGAGGAAACGGAGGCCGCGATCAAATCCGGCAAGCTCAACCCCTTCAAATGCCCTGTCCTCAAGCAGGATGGCACCGAGGTGGAGTGCAAGGGCAAGGGCGCGCTTTCGGACGAACAGGTCCTCGGCATGAACTTCTACGTCAAGGGCATCGACGACAAGCTGCCCCAGTAGGCGGATTTCCATCGAAGCAAAAGGCAGCCTCTCAGGGCTGCCTTTTTTGTTCGAGGGCTGGGCCATTCGGCGGCAGTCCGCCGGCAGCCTCCGGATCAGATGATGAAGAAGTCTTTCTCGTTCATCGTCTTGAGTTTCTTCGGCAGCGTCCCGATCTGAATCGCGGATTTCGAGCCGTTGCCGTCCTCGTCGTAATACAGCGCGCCCGTCTTCTGATTGTAGACGATCCGATCCGATGCATCGTGCGCCTTCGCGCCCTTCCAGAACGCGTCCTTTCCGAGCTTCGCGGGCTTGGCGACGGTGCCCTTCTTGCCGAGACCCTTGAAGATGCCGTTCTCCAAATAGATGCCGTCGTCCCGCACGACGAAGTCCGCGATCGTGTCGATATTAGCATTCTTCTTTTTCGCCACCGCGGAGTCGAACAGAAAGATGTCCCTTCCGGCGCCCCCCGTCAGGAGATCGCGCCCGAGCCCGCCCGACAGCCGGTCGGCACCCGCACCGCCAAAGAGCAAGTCGACCCCGGCGCCGCCCGAGAAAGTGTCGTTGCCGGCTCCCCCGACGAGGCGATCGTCTCTTTGGGTGCCGGTACTGAACTCGTTCGCCACGTCGCCGATTGCGATGGTGAAAGAGCGGTCGATTGTGTGGCCGGCCTTGTCGCTCACCCGCACCGATACCTGATGGCTCGCGGCCTGCTCGAAATCGAGCCGGATCCCATCCGCCACCACAAGCTTGCCGTCCCGGATCGCGAACCGCCCGCCGGCGCTGTCGAGGAGCGTGTAGGTGAAGGCCTCGTTGGCATCCGCGTCGATTGCAGCCAGAGCGCCCACAACGGTTCCGTTGGCGGCAAGTTCCGTGGGGGTTGTCGCGGAAAGTGTGATGTTGGTCGGCGCGCCATTGGCCGGTGGGGGAGGCGGTGTGCTTGGCGGATCGACGTCGATGTAGTTGATGGTTTGCGCGTTCGTTGTATCCACCACGGTTGCTTCGATCCAGAAACCGCCGGTGGTTGAACCGATGCTTCGCGTGTAGGTGATGGCGTGCATGAGAATGTCGACCATCGCGGCCGTCGCCAACGGATTGAATTCGACGTACAGAAAATTCTTCTGCGCGATGAGCAGGGAGCCGATCGCGGTCGTGGTGTTGCCGATGGTAACGCTGACAACGCTGTCCTTCATGTAGCCCGCGCCCAGCGTGATGCCTCCGCCAACATCGATGCCCAATGAATCCTGCGGGTCGACTACGCCACCATTGAACCTGAATTCGACGTGATCCGGCGCCACGTTGTCGAGGAGGAGCCGCGAATTCCGCAACGCATCAACAAAGACCGGGATATTTTCGACCGCCGCAATCCTATCGCCATCGAGGTCAAAGAGGACCGGCGCAGCATGAGTTTCGCTTTGTCCATTGATCGTGATCACCTCGATGCCATGGCTGTAGATCGTGTTCTTCTCAGCCTGCGTCAGTGTGCCTTGTGTCAGGATCAGTTCGTTGGAGCCTCCAATCTCGTCGATAACGTGGAGCGCGGTGGCGACATCACTGACCGTGACGGTGGAATCGTTGGCCAGTTCGATGATCTCGACTCCCGTAATCGTCGTGCCGGTCAGATCGATCGAAGCGCCCAGGAGGGTCAATCTGTCACCCAGCACCCCGCCACCGCCATCGATAGCTTTGACACCCTGCAGCTGTGACGCATGCATCTTCAGGACGTCATCCTTTCCTGTCGCGCCCACGATGGTTTCGATGCTCTGAAACACCTGGAGACCGTCGAATTCGAACACCCCGCCGCTATTCAACACCAGCGTGTCGTTGCCGCCGCCGCCGTCGAGCCAATCTCCGGCCGTCAGGGTCGCTTGGGTTGCCTCGACGATGTTGGCGTCGATATCGCCCGTAAACGCGTCAGTGCCGGCCGTCAGGACAAACGGCGCCATCATCGGCGCGACCGCGGCCTTCAGGGACGCACCGGTTATCCGCCCGCCGCCCATGTCGGCGAGACCGAAGCCGATGGTCCGATCCATGACAAGATCCGCCTGCGGAGAGGTATTTTGATAAGTCAGGGAATGGATCAGCGTTTCCACCGCGCTGGTGGCGGCGTTCGCGTTGAACGTTAAGTACAATACACCGGGGAGGGTCAGGTCGATCTCGCCAATCTCGACCTCGTGGACGAACAAGGCCGTACCGGCGACGCGCAAGATACTCGGCGTCTGGCGGATTCCCAGGAGGTCGAACGCGTCGAAATTGGTCAGGGTCACCTGCAGAGAATCCCACGGGCCGCCCCCGAGGATCGTCGCGTCGGAGCCCACATCGAGGAGGGCGGGTGGTCCCCCGGCCGCCGCGCGGGCGCGATCTCCGCTCAGATTGACAAGGGTGGGGCGGGCGTTCGCCGAAATGTCGGCGGAGAGGCTGAAAGTTTGAGAGACGGACATGGCTAACCCTGCGGCAGGAATGGCCATGCGCCGACGATCCGCTCTGGATGCATCGACAGGCCCGTTACCGCAATATTATACCGTAATATACGCTTTGGATAGCAGCGCTCCCAAACGGGAAGAGGTTATTCCACGTCGCGGAAATAGGGCTCTACCGGACCCTTCAGCTTGATGGTCATGAGGTTGCCGGCGCGGTCTTTCGCGGCGCCCGGCGGTCAGGCGCACCCAGCCTTCGCTGACGCAATATTCGTCCACATTGGTCTTCTCGACGCCCTTGAACCGCACGCCGACGCCGCGTTCGAGCAGTTTCTCGTCGTAATAGGGGCTGTTCGGGTTGCCGGAGAGGCGGTCGGGAGGCGTGTCGGTCATCGGATGCGGTTCCAGAAAAGTGTGGGCCCACAGATAGCCATTTCCCGCGCCGATGCAAAGCGCGGGGTCAGGCGATCGCCTGACACACATCGACCCACGTCGCGCCCACGAGGTCGGCAAGCCGGTCCGGGGGAATGCGCACGGCGCTGTGCGTTGCCCCGGCGGCGGGATCACTTCGTCGAAGGCCTTGAGGCTGACGTCGCAATAGACAGGGAGGGGCGCGGCAAGGCCGAACGGACAGACCCCGCCGACGGGGTGGCCCGTCAAGGCTTCCACCTCGTCGGCCGCCAGCATCCTGGCCTTGCCGCCGAACGTCGCCTTGATCTTGCGGTTATCGAGCCGGGCGTCGCCCCGCGCGACCACCAGGATGATCCGCTCGCCGATCCGCATCGACAGCGTCTTGGCGATCTGGCCGGGCGCAACCCCATGAGCCGCCGCCGCCAGCTCGACGGTGGCCGTGCTGGTCGGAAAGCTCGATGACCTCCACATCCGGCGCATGAGCGGCAAAGAACGCACGGACGGATTTCCAGACTCATGTCCGAGTTTCTCCTTGGTGAATTGGACGAGGGGTTCAGGTTCGGCGCCGCGCAGATCGCCGCGTTCGCGCCAGATGTGGAGCAGCACGATGCGAAACCGTGACCACCAGCGGGCCGAGGATCAGGCCGGGCGTCCCGAACAGGATCACGCCGCCGACCACGGCGATGAAGGATGGAACCGTATGCAGCATCAGCCGGCTGCCGACGAGGACGGGATAGAGCACGTTGTCGATGAGGCCGATCACCGCCGTGCCCCAAAGCGTCAGCAGGAGGGCGCTGCCCCATTGGCCCGCGAGCGCCAGATAGGCCGCGACCGGCGCCCATATCACGAAGGCGCCCAGGAAGGGCACCACGGCGAGAAGGCCCATGACCACACCCCAGAACAGCGGCGCGGGGATGTCCAGCCACCAGAACATCAGGCCACCGAGGGTGCCCTGCAGGGCGGCGACGACGACCGTGCCGTAGACGGTGGCCCGAACGGTGTTCTCGACCCGCTCCTTGAGTTTCGAGAATTCCGGCGCGCGTCAGCGGCAAGCAGATGCTGCAGGGCCATTTCGGCCTGATCGCCGTCCCGCAGGAAGTAGAACAGGAAATAGAAAGTCAGCAGAAGGTTGACGAAACCCGCGAACGAGCCCCGCAGGACGCGAAGCGCTGAAAGTCGTGAGCCAGGTCGTGGTGGTGCCGAAAAGGTCCGGGATGTCGAGCCGCTCGTCGATCCAGATGGCGCCGGCGCCATCCAGGGATGGGCTTCGATCGTGCCGCGCCACGTCCCGATTCCACGGCCGAATTGAGGCGCCCGGCGCCTCGCACCGCCTCCGCCAGCATGGCGCCGAAGACGAAGATCGCGGGATCACGACCACGATCGCGACGAGCACGACCGTCGCCGAGGCCGACGCTGCCCTCGGAGCCCCAGGCTGCTCGCAATCGCGCTGGCAAGGGGCCGGAACAGGACCGACAGCGTGAACGACCAGACGAGGGGAGACAGGAAGGGGATCGCCAGCCGATAGCAGAGATAGAGCGCGAGCACGATGCCGGCCAGCAGAGATGGCGGACGAGATACTGTAGCGGATCGGGGGAATCGAGGCGGGCATTCGATCGGCGCTCCGGGACCAGAACACCTGTCAGAAAACCCGCCGCCCGGTCAATGGAGCGCTCGGAAATCCCCAGCGCGACCCGGAATGTCGCTCCTCTCGGCGGAACGGGCGGTGGAGCGCCGAGTTGATTCGCCGATATCGGGGACGAGCACCATGGCGCCAAGGGCGAACTGGAAGGGATTTCTGAAAGTCGGAGAGCTCTCATGCCCGGTTGCGCTCTACACCGCGGCGTCGAGTTCCGACCGTATCGCCTTCCACACCTTGAATCGCGAGACCGGCCACCGGGTCAGGCGCGTCAGTTCGTCGATCCGGAAACCGACGATGCCGTGACCGCCGACCAGCAGGTCAAGGGCTATGAGGTCGCCAAGGGCGAATACGTGATGCTCGAGCCCGAGGAAGTCGCCGCCGCCGTGCCGGAAAGCGACAAGACCCTCGATGTCGAGGCCTTCATCGATTGCGGCGATATCGACGACATCTATTTCGACCGACCGTATTATCTCGCGCCCAGCAGCGCGGCCGCGCAGGAGGCTTTCGCTCTCATCCGTGAGGGGATGCGAAGCGAAGAAGGTCGCGGCCCTCGCGCGAGGCGGTCTTGTTCCGGCGCGTCCGCACGCTTCTGGTGCGCGTTCACGGCGACGGCCTGATCGCCACGACGTTGAATTTCGATTACGAAATCCGCTCCTCCAAGGAAGCTTTCGACGAAATTCCCGAACCGAAAAATCGACGGCGAGATGCTGGAACTTGGCCAACCACATCATCACGACCAAACGCGGAAAGTTCGATCCCAGCAAGTTCGAGGACCGCTACGAGAGCGCCCTCGCCGATCTGGTCAAGGCCAAGATGGAAGGCAAACCCTTCGCGCCCCGCAAGGAGCCGCCGGCCGGCGAATGTGGTCAATCTCATGGATGCGTTGCGAAAGAGCGCCGGTGTCGGCGGCGAAACCCGCGAGCAAGTCCGAGGCGAAGACGGCAAGGGCGCGGGTGGGGCGGGCGAAAGACGGCCGCTGCGAAGAGCAAATCCACCACCGCCAAGAAAGACAGCCGCCAAGAAAAGCGCCTCGGCCGCGCCTCGCCGCAAGGCGGGCTGACCGGAAGCGCGCTTCCGCGTCACTTGCCTTTTCGCGGCTTCTTCGCCGTTTCCGCCGCGATGCTCTTCTTCAGCGCATCCATGATGTTGACCACGTTGCTGGGGCGCTCCGGCTCGGCCTTCTTGCGCGGCGGTGGCTTGCCGCCGCGTTTCTTCTTCGCCGCGATGATGTCCTTCAGGGCTGTTCTGCACCGGGTCGCGGACCATCGCGGGGTCCCATTCCTGCGTCCGTCTCCTCGATGAGCTTCGTCACGAGGGACTTGAGCCCGGCTCGATCTTCTCGTCCTTGATGTCGGCAAAATACTGGTCCTCGTCCCGGACCTCGTCGCCATAGCGCAGCGTCCAGAGCACGATGCCGTTGTCGCGCGGCTCCAGCATGACCGCCCGCTCGCGCCGATAGAGCACGACCCGGGAAATGCCCACCATGCCGGTTGCCTTCATGGCCTCGCGAATGACCGAATAGGCCTCCTCGGCGACCGGGATCGGCGGGCGTCAGATAATGCGGCTTGTCGTACCAGATCCACTCGATGGAATCGCGCGGCACGAACATGTCGATATCGATCGTCCGCGTGCTTTCGAGCTTGACGGCATCGAGCTCCTCGTCCTCCAGGACGACGTAGGCGTCGTCGCCCGTCTGGTAGCCCTTGACCTCGTCCTCGCGCTCTCGACGACTTCGCCCGACACCGCATCCACGTAGCGGCTCTCGATCCGGTTGCCGGTCTTGCGGTTGAGGGTGTGGAACCGGACCTTCTCGTTGTCCGAGACCGCCGGCGTCATCGCCACCGCGCAGGTCACGAACGAGAGTTTCAGATAGCCTTTCCAGAATGTCCTCGGTGCCATGGGAATGCCTTGAGCTTGGCTGCGCGACAGCGGATCAACCGCCGGGCCGCATCGTTCCATCGTTCGCCATGACAGAACCAAAGCGCGACCTTGAGCGTTACCGCACGCCACTCGCGCGAAGTGAGGCAACAAGACGGGTGATCCATCGTGGCGCAAGACAGCAAGCTTTCGAAATACCGGGCCAAGCGCGATTTCACCAAGACCGCCGAACCGAGCGGCGAGGCGTGGAACGGCGCACGGCAAGCGACGCCGGTTCGTCATCCAGAAACATGCCGCGACCCGCCTGCACTACGATCTGCGCCTGGAACTCGACGGCGTCTTCAAATCCTGGGCCGTGACCCGGGGGCCTTCTCTCGATCCGCAGGACAAGCGCCTGGCCGTCGAGGTCGAGGATCATCCGCTCGATTACGGCGATTTCGAAGGCACGATCCCGAAGGGCCAATATGGCGGCGGGACGGTGCATGCTGTGGGATCGCGGCTATTGGGAGCCGGAAGGCGAACTGATCTCCCGAGGAGGCGCTGGCAAAGGGCGACCTCAAATTCACCCTCGAGGGCGAGCGGCTGCACGGCAGCTGGGTGCTGGTGCGCATGAAGAACGACCGCACGGGCGGCAAGCGGACCAACTGGCTGCTGATCAAGCATCGCGACGAATTCAGCCGCGAGGGCAACGGCGACGCCATCCTCGCCGAGGACAACTCGGTCGCGTCCGGCCGCACGATGGCGGCGATCACCGCCGGCAAGGGCCGGGGGCCGAAACCTTTCATGCTGGCCGAGCAGGGCGCAAGCCGAGCCCGATGCGGTCTGGGACAGCAGCCAGGGCAGCGCCGCCGACGCACGCAAGCAGGCAAAATCGCCCGCGTCTGCACTGAAGAAGACGCAAGGACGGGCCGTCGCGCGATCCGTCGATCCTCCTTCCCGATTTCATCCCGCCGCAGCTTTGCGAGCCCGTCGAGCGTCCGCCGGCGGGGCGGCTGGGGACACGAGATCAAGTTCGACGGCTATCGCGTGCAGCTGCGCGTCGCAGGCGGAAAGGCGACGCTGAAGACCCGCAAGGGCCTCGACTGGACCGACAAATTCACGGCGATCGCCCGCGAGGCAGCCGTGCTGCCCGATTGCATCATCGATGGCGAGATCGTGGCGCTCGACAGCAACGGCGCACCGGATTTCGCGGCGCTGCAGGCGGCCTTGTCCGAGCAGGAAACCGACAACCTCATCTTCTTCGCCTTCGATCTGCTTTTGACGGGCGATGCGGATCTGCGCTCGAAGCCGCTCGTCGAGCGCAAGGCCGAATTGCAAACCCTTCTCGATGCGCGAGGCGTGGGCAAGGACACCCTCATTCGCTTCGTCGAGCATTTCGAGACCGGCGGCGACGCGGTGCTGCGATCGGCCTGCCGGCTGTCGCTGGAAGGCATCGTCTCGAAGCGCCTCGACGCGCCCTACCGATCCGGCCGCACGAAGAGCTGGACGAAGGCCAAGTGCCGGGCCGGGCACGAGGTCGTCATCGGCGGCTGGACCACGACGGACGGCAAATTTCGCTCGCTGCTGGTGGGCGTCCATCGCGGCGACCATTCGTCTATGTCGGCCGCGTCGGAACGGGCTACGGCGAAGCCAAGGTGAGGCAACTTGCTGCCGCGCCTGAAGGCGGTCGAGACCGACAAATCCCCCTTCACCGGTATCGGCGCGCCGCGGAAGGATGCCAGCATCCACTGGGTCAAAGCCCGAACTCGTCGCCGAGATCGAATTCGCCGGCTGGACCGGTGCCGGCATGGTTCGGCAGGCGGCGTTCAAGGGCCTGCGCGAGGACAAGCCGGCCGCGGAGGTGGAGGCCGAGAAGCCCGCGCCTCCGGCAAAGACCGCCGTGCCGATGCCCAAACCCGCGGCGGCAAGACCGCAGCGCCGACACGCAGCCGCGCAGCGGCAAAGCGCCGGCGCGGCAAGCAAGCGCGCAAGGCCGGTCGTCATGGGCGTGGTCCTCTCGAGTCCCGACAAGCCGCTCTGGCCGGATGCCGGTGACGGGAAGCCGGTCACCAAGCTCGACCTCGCGCGCTATTACGAAGCGGTCGGGCCTTGGATGATCGCGCATATCAAAGGCCGGCCCTGCTCGATCATCCGCGCGCCCGACGGCATGGGCGGCGAGCAGTTCTTCCAGCGCCACGCCATGCCGGGCACCTCGAACCTTCTCGAACTGGTCACGGTGTTCGGCGACCGCAAGCCTTACCTGCAGATCGACCGCGTCGAGGGGCTGGCGGCGGTCGCGCAGGTCGCCGCGCTCGAGCTGCATCCCTGGAACTGCCAGCCGGAACAGCCGGAGGTGCCGGGCCGGCTGGTGTTCGATCTCGATCCCGGCCCCGACGTTGCTTTCTCAGCGGTCGTCGAAGCCGCGAAGGAAATGCGCGACCGGCTCGAAGAGCTCGGCCTGGTCAGCTTCTGCAAGACCACCGGCGGCAAGGGCCTGCATGTGGTGACGCCGCTCGCGGCTTCCAAGAAAAGCAAGCTGACCTGGGCCCGAGGCGAAGGCCTTCGCGCAGGAAGTCTGCGCATGCGGATGGCGCGCGACAATCCCGACCGATACCTCGTCAACATGGCGAAGAAACTGCGCGACGGGCGGATCTTTCTCGACTATCTGCGCAACGACCGCATGGCGACCGCCGTCGCGCCGCTGTCGCCGCGCGCCCGGCCCGGCGCGACCGTGTCGATGCCGCTCGACCTGGTCGCAGGTGAAAGCCGATCTCGATCCGACGCGCTACACGATCCGCACCGTCCCGGCGCTGCTCGGCAAGAGCAAGGCCTGGGTCGAGTATTGCGATAGCGAGCGCCTCTCGAAGAGGCGATCAAGCGGCTCGGAAAGGCGAGGTTGGCCGCGTGAGCAGCGACAGCACCACGGCGCCGCGGTCGCGAAATACCGCCGCGCCGACACAAGCCGGATCCGCGTTCGCGATCCCGCTCGACACCCCGCCGATGGAGGCGAAGTCGGCCGAAGCCCTGCCGGAGGCGGGCGGCCCCTGGCAATACGAGCCCAAATGGGATGGTTTCCGTTGCCTTGCCTTCAAGGCGGGCGACCAGGTCGAACTGAGGGCGAAATCGGGCAAGCCTCTCGGGCGCTATTTTCCCGAAATCGTCGCGCTGCTGCGGGATCTCGACGCTCCCGATTTCGTCGTCGACGGCGAATTGGTGATCGAGATCGAAGGGCATCTCGCGTTCGACGCCCTTGCAGATGCGACTTCATCCGGCCGAGAGCCGCATCCGGAAGCTCGCGCGGAAACACCGGCGCGGCTCATCCTGTTCGACATGCTGGTCGCTCCGGGCGGCGAAAGCCTGATGGGCGAACAGCCGCTGGCGGAGCGTCGCCGGGCGCTCGAGGCTTCATGAAGAAGGCCGGGAGAGCCGAAGCAGCTCGTCCTGTCGCCCTGCACGCGCGACCGGAAGAAGGCGCGAAATGGCTCGGCGCGGCGGGCCATGGCGAGACCGACGGCGTGGTCGCCAAGCGCCTCGACGGCCCGTACGCGCCGGGCGAGCGCACGATGATCAAGGTCAAGCGGCTTGCGCACCGCCGATTGCGTCGTCGGCGGGTTTCGCTATGAGAGCCGCTCGCGCCAGGTCGGATCGCTGCTGCTGGGTCTCTACGACGAGCAGGGCAAACTTGAACCATGTGGGTTTCACCTCGACCATCACGAACGAAGAACGCGCCGGCATTGACCAAGCGGCTCGAAGCGTTGCGGGAGCGCCCGGGCTTTACCGGCAAAGCGCCGGGCGGCCCGAGCCGCTGGAGCACCGAGCGCAGCGGCGAATGGGAGCCGCTGCGGCCGGAACTGGTGGTCGAGGTGCGCTACGATCACGTGACCGGCGACCGTTTTCGCCACGGCACCAAGCTCATGCGCTGGCGTCCCGACAAGGAGCCGCGCCAATGCACCTTCGAACAGATCGAGCCGCCGCTGGCCGATGTCGAGGTCGTGACAGGCGCGGTCGCTTCAGAACGCCGTTTCGTAGATCGCAAGCGCATCCTCATAGGTGACGTCGCGCGGATTGTTCACCAAAAGCCGCTGGACGTTCATGGCATCCCGCGCGAGCATGCGGCAGGTCGTCTCGTCGCCACAGCCGACGTCCCGAAGCCTCTGCGCGATAGGGCATGTCGGCGACGAGCGTCGCGAATCGCGGCGACGAAGGCGTCCGCGCCCTCGGAGGCGTCGCGAAGCGCTCGCTCCGGGAGGATGGCCTCGGCCAAGCTGTGCATAAGTGCGATCCGCGACGGGGCGGTTGAACGCGATCACCGGCAGCAGCACAAGCGAATTGCTCAAGCCGTGCGGAACATCGAAAGTGTCCGCCCAACGGGTAGGCGAGGGCGTGAACCGCGCCGACCGGCGCATTCGCAAAGGCCATTCCGGCAAGTAGCGAGCCCTGCAGCATCGCCGTCCGGGCGTTTTCGTCCGCGCCGTTCGCCACGGCGTTTCGGATATTGCCGAAGAGCAGCTCGAGCGCCTTCATCGCCAGCGCGTCGGAGACCGGGTTTTTCTTGAGCCTGCTGGTGAACGCCTCGATGGCATGCACCATCGCGTCGATGCCCGTCATGGCGGTGACCGCTGGCGGAAGGCCGAGTGTCAGGCGGCCATCGAGCAGGGCCAGATCGGGGTAGAGCAGGGGCGACACGACGCCCTTCTTCTCATGTGTCGGGCGTTGTCACGATCGCGATCGGGGTCACCTCCGATCCGGTCCCGGCAGTGGTCGGAACCTGGATCAGCTTCTGCCGCGGGCCACGCGCCAGGCCGATGCCGTAGATGATTCGATGTCCTGCGGCGCGCCACCAAGCAGCGCCACGAGTTTCGCGGTGTCGAGCGACGAGCCTCCTCCGATACCCATCACGCCGTCCGTGCCCGCCGCCCGCGCCGCTGCAACGGCCGCCAGAACGGTGTCCTGCGGTGGGTCGGCCAGGACGTCCGAGAACAACACCGCGTCGATGCCCGTTGCCGCCAACGCCGCGAGGATGGGTTGCAGCACGCCGGCTTTCAGCAGGCCTGCATCCGTCACCACGAAAACCCGCCGCATTCCGAGGTCCCGGGCCATCTCCCCGAGGCGCGCGCTTCCGCCGGCCTGGCAAACGATGCGGGGCGTCGTCTCGAACACAAAATCGCTCATGGCATCTCCGGCTGGTGGTTCGCGGGAGTTTACGCGGGAAGAACCGTGGAACACCAGAGAGGCGGCGATCTCCTAATGCGACATCAGCACCGGGACGGTCATCGAGTGCAGGATCTCGCGGGTCGTGCCGCCCAGCACGAGTTCGCGCATCCGGGAATGCCCGTAGCCGCCCATCACGATGAGGTCGGCGCCGACATCGGCGGCGTCCGACAACAGCATGGGCGCCACCTCCCTCGCACTGCCGGGCAGGCTCTTCGGCACGGCGGTAATTCCGTGACGCCCGAGATGGCGTGCCAGGGCGGCGCCCGATACCAGCTTGTCCTCAGCTCTGCGATCGGCCGAGGTGACGATGTGCACCTCCGACGCCAAGGCGAGGAGGGGGAGCGAATCCGCGACCGCGCGCGCGGCCGTCGCACCGCCATCCCAGGCGATGAGGACGCATTTCAGTTTCGGGATTTTGTGGATGTACGGAATGATGATCACGGGACGCCCGGACCCGAACAGGGTGGCTTCCAGGATGTCTCCGGTGCCGACGCCCGCGGGATCGGATTGTTGCAGGATGGTGTGCGTCGAAACAGCGGGCGAGCCGCGATAGTGCATCGGCCCCTCGGCCGGGGGCCGCCTCGAATTTCAGCGTCTCGGCGGTGACGCCTTCGAGACGAGCCGTTTCGGAAAAGCCGCGAAGGACGCCGTCCGCGCTGCGATCGGCTTCTTCCCACAACTGGCGAACCAACGCCTTCGGGACGGTACTCTCCAGGTTCACCGGAAAATGCGGCTCGACCACGGCCGCGGCTGCCGTCAAATGGGCCCCGCACGCGCCGGACAGCCAGCGCGCGTAGCGGCCGGCCGCCTCCGTGCCGTCTCCAACCAGAACCAACATATCCTTCAAGGACATGCTCCCCTCCCACTACCATCAGGACCCGCGAAATTCGGCGTCGTCCGGCGAACAGGTTGTCAGATGTCGGGCCGCAGGACTTTGACCTTTCGCAAAGGGGAAAAAGTCGGGTCGCGCATCGCGAGAATTTGGTTGCGCAGGCGGCGCAGGATTTCAACGCCGCGCCGGCTGTGCAAGTCTGTGGTGGAGTGGCCTGGATAACCGGCATGCAGAATGACGTCCCGCTTGTCCCGCCGAACCCACGGCCTTACTCCGGACGTCACGCGAGGCGCGCATTGCCTTGGCACGCGCTCGCCGCCGCGGATGTATTCCAGGAGCTGGATTCCAGCGAAAACGGACTCAGCGTCAGCGAGGCGGCGGCCCGTCTTCTGGCGGATGGACCCAACGTTCTTCCCGAACCTCCAGGGCGTACAATCCTCTGGGTCGTGCTGGATCAGTTGAAAAGCCCGCTCATCTACCTCCTTGTCGCGGCGGCGGTCGTGTCGGTCGCTCTTGCAGAGTGGGACGACGCGGTGTTCATCGTCCTCGTCCTTGCCATCAACACGACCATCGGCGCGGTGCAGGAATGGCGCGCGCAGGAGCACACGGCGGCGTTGCGGTCGGTCATCCGTACCACGGCTCGGGTGTTGCGGGACGGCATCCTGCGGAGCCTGGACGGTGCAGCGCTCGTGGTCGGCGACATCGTTCACCTCGAGGCCGGCAATCGCGTGCCGGCGGATGTCCGCCTCATCCGCGCGGCGGAAATCGAGGCCGACAAATCGTCGATGACCGGCGAGTCCCTGCCTGTCGAGAAGGACGCGAACGCGCCCGGCGACGTGTCCACCGTTCTCGCGGATCGCAAGACCATGCTGTTTGCCGGCACCGTCGTTCAGCGGCGGTCATTGCGTCGCGTTGGTGGTGGGGACCGGGAGCGGGACCGAGATCGGTCGGCTCGCCCAAACGCTCGTGAGCCCCAGCGCCGTTCCGCCCTTGACGCGGCGCCTCGAGCGGCTCACCCGGTTGCTCGGCATCGCCGCCCTGGTGATGGTGGCGGCCGTTGTGGCGCTGCGGCTCGTCGGCGGCGCGCCGCTTCGAGACACCTTTTTCCTGGCGACCGCCCTCGCGGTGTCGATCATCCCCGAGGGGCTCCCCGTCGCGGTGACCGTGGCCTTGTCGATTGCGACGCGCAGGATGGCGCGCCGGAACGTCATCATCCGGTCCCTACCCGCCGTGGAGGGGCTTGGCGCATGCACCGTCATCGCCACCGACAAGACCGGCACCCTGACCCTCAATCGCCTGACCGCCAAACGGCTCTGGCTTCCCGGCCACGGGGTCGTGGATGTGGCGGGCGAGGGCTTCGACGTTGCGGGCGGTTTTTCGCTCGCCAGCGACCCGGCCTCGGAAAGTGCTCGCGCGGCCATCCGCACGCTGGGTCTGACGTCCGTGCTCTGCAACGATGCCAGTTTCGAACCCGACCTCGGCGAGCAAGGCGCCACCGGCGATATGGTCGATATCGCCTTCCTGGTGCTGGCCGCCAAGGCGGGGATCGACGTGAGGGAGTTGCGGCGGCTTTCCTTGCGCGTGAGCGAGATACCGTTCTCGGCCGAACGCAAATTCGCGGCGACGCGGAATTGTCACGGCGATGGCGACCATCTCCATGTCAAAGGCGCCGCCGAGGTGGTCATTCCTTTGTGCCTTGGAGATGTGCAAACAGAGGCTGTCAATGTCGCGAACGAGATGGCGACGGCAGGATATCGCGTCCTTGCCATCGCGACGAAGCGCTTCCACCGATCTGATAGCGAGCCCTTGGCCGAAATCCTGTCGGAGGGTCTCCGCGATCTCGACTTTCTCGGATTGGTGGGATTTATCGATCCCCTGCGACCCGAGGCGAAGGAAGCCGTGTCGCTTTGCCGGCGCGCGGGCGTCGCGGTCAAGATGGTCACGGGCGACCACGCGGCAACGGCGCTGACGATCGCGCGGCAACTCGGCATCGCCGAGACGCCCGACGATGTCGTCACAGGCTACGAGCTCGCGTCATTCTCCGGCGACGGCCCGGAAGTGGCGGCCCTGGTCCACCGCGCATCGGTCTTCGCCCGGGTGGAACCGTCGCAGAAAGTCCAGATCGTGGAGGCGCTGCAGGCCGGTGGCGATGTGGTGGCTGTGACGGGAGACGGGGTGAACGACGCGCCCGCCCTCCATCGCGCCGATCTCGGTGTCGCCATGGGGCTCGGCGGGACCGACGTCGCGCGAGATGCGGCGGACCTCGTCCTTACCGACGACAACTTCGCCTCCGTGGTGGCGGGGATCGAGGAAGGGCGCGCGGCCTATGCCAATATCCGCAAGGTCGTATACCTCCTGATCAGCACGGGGGTGGCCGAGGTCGGTGGTGTTTCTCCTCGCTCTCCTGACCGGCCTGCCCGTACCTCTCACAGCCATCCAGCTGCTCTGGCTGAACCTCGTGACCAACGGCGGACAGGATGTGGCGCTGGCTTTCGAACATCGCGAGCCGGGGCTGCTCGATCGCCCTCCGAGGGGCGCGAACGAACCGATTTTCGACCGTTTGATGATGCGCGAAACCGCGATATCGGGCGCCTATATGGGCTCGGTCGCCTATGCGGTGTTCGCAATCGCGCTCGCGCAAGGTCTCGACGAATTCGACGCTCGCAACGTGCTGCTTTTCCTGATGGTGGCGTTCGAGAACGTCCACGTGTTCAATTGTCGCTCGGAGAGTGTCTCGGCATTCAAAGTTCCGCTCGGCAAGAACTGGCCGTTGCTCGCCGCCGTCGTCGCCGCCCAATCCGTCCACGTGGCGGCGGCATTCATCCCCGGCATCAGGGACGTGCTGCAGGTGGCGCCGATCTCCTTTGAACTCTGGCTGTTGCTGTTTCCGATCGCCGGCTCGGTTCTCCTCGTCATGGAAGTCGACAAGGCGCTTCGTCAGCGGTCGCTGTCGCGATCCCGCTGAGAACCGAACCAGCGTTCCATCATGTCCCGCATGGGGCCGACCATGCCCCTCGGTCCCATTCCCATCATCAGCATCGGCAGACGCCGTTTCTGCGCCTCGTCGAGGCTGGTATAGAGGGGACCGGCGGCATCCGAGAGCTTGCGAAGGGCCTCGACGCCTTCGTCCATCCGGTCGACCATGGTCTTGAGCATGCCCATCGGGTCGTCCCGCATCCTGCGGTGTTCGTCGGGCATCGTCTGCATGTGTGAGACGTGAAGCCTTGCAAACGCGCGCAGTGCCTCCTCGACCGGCGGCCAGAGCTTTTCCTGCTCGGCGGACAGCCTCAGCCCGGCATGGAGCGCCGCGATTCTCGCATCCACGAAAGCGGCGGCGTCGTCGGGCGAGAGGCGGCCCATCATTCCCATGCGGGCACCCCCCATCAGGTGCTCCATCATGCCGCCCAGCCCGTCGCCGCGAGGACCCATGTCCCAAGGCTCGGTCGCCATGGCGGGAGGGAGGAGAAGACCGGCAGCCAGGAAGGTTGCGGCGAGGATGCGTTTCATCTCTGCGTCTCCGGCGAAATCCGTCGGCGATCTGGTCACAGGGTTTTCGATGGCGCATTGCGGAAGATCAAATTCGGACCGCTGCAGGCTACTAGACTTGCCATTGCGCGCGCGAGGTCAGTCATGAACCCGTCGAAACCACGTCACCCCGAGACCAAGCCCAACCCGGCGGATCCGCTCTCGAACCCTTCGTCGCTGCCCGATCACACGGGTGGAGATCTTCCTTTGCCGGAAGGCGATGACGCGCCGGAAAGGGAGGGTGAAATCGCGCCGCCGCCGGGCAGGCCCGAACCCAACCACCCGCTCGGCCCCCGCGACATCGTGGACAAGAGGTGAGGGTAATTCCGGCCGCAAAGTGAGTGGGTGAACCGGTCGGTCTTTGACAAATCTCATCGCCGGATCCCGCGGCGAGGCGCTTCCTTCTGCAAGTGAGGCAAGCGGCGAATATCCCAGTCTCGCGTCATTTCGCCCAAGGCCCAGCGCAGGAGGGTTCGATGAAGCGCATCCTTGCACCGACAGACGGTTCGTCCCATTCACGCAAGGCGCTGGCCTTCGCGGCCGACCTCGCCAAGCGTTACGATGCCGAGCTGCTGGTCGCGCATGTGACGAACGAGACCAGGATCACCGACGACGACCGGCGACTTGTGGAAACCGAATACGCGTCGGAGATCGGGGCGGCCCTGAAGCGTGCGGAGGCGCAAGTGGCCGAACTTGGTGGTCGGCCTGCCGATTGCCACGCAATTCGAATACGAGGCGACGGCAACCTCGGTGGGGAGAGTCCTGGGTGAACAATTGCTAAAATCCGCCGAGGATTATCTGCGTGAACAGGGTGCGACACGGGTCCACACCGTTCTGGCCCATGGCGATCCGGCCAAAACGCTCCTGTCCATTGCCGATGAGGACAATATCGATCTCATCGTCATCGCGAGCCGCGGCCACGGCGAAATCCAGGCGCTCCTATTGGGGAGCGTCTCCAACAAGGTGGCCCACATGGCGCATTGCCCGGTCCTGCTGGTGAGGTAATGCGGGTGGCGTTCAGCGTCAGGTCGCATGGACCAGATGGCGCTCGATTTCGTAGACGGGGATCTTGGTCAGATCCTTGTTGAACTCGGCCAGGATCCGCTGCTTCACCGGCTCGGAAAAACGGTTGCGAAGCTCGGCGAGGGTGCGCGGGGGAGCCGCGACCACGATGTGTTTCACGGTGCCGTCCGCGCAGATCGCATTGACCGCCTCGGCCACCTCCGCGGCGAATTTTTGCTCTGCCATCGCGTGCCAATCGGATTGCTCGACCGAACTGCGCTGGTCGAGCCCGAACACGCGGCCAGGCTTGTCCGTTCCCTGTTGCTGCGAGGGCGGATTGTCAGGGGCGTTGAGCACCCGCTCGACCTGCAGGTTGGGATAGAGCTCGTCTCCCTTGTTTTTCAGGAACAGCGCCTTCCTGCCGTCGCCGACCAACACGAGACTGTCGTGAGGGATTTTCAGGGCTTTGTTCACGGTGATCCTCCTGTTGCAACCGCGCGGAGACCGCGCCGAAAACACATCAGGTAAGGGCCGTTCGCCAGCTAGCGCCGGCTTGCGGCGTCTTGGCAGTAGCAAAGGCGGTTGGCCCAAACAGCACATTGATCCTCGTCAATAAAGCTTCGGGCTGGAAAAGGTATTTTGACCTGCGCCTGTCAACATCCGCGCCGACAGGCGCCATCGGTCCGTCCCCGGGGAAGTGCCATGCACCAATTCGAAGACCGCGCGAGCGCCGGGCGCCTGCTCGCGGCTCAGTTCGTCGGGATGAACGTTCCCCAGCCGGTCGTTTTGGCGCTGCCGCGAGGCGGCGTTCCGGTCGGCTTCGAAATTGCCAAAGCCCTCAATGCGCCGCTCGATCTCGTCATGGTACGAAAGATCGGGTTGCCGTCCCAGCCGGAACTGGCCGCGGCCGCGATCGTCGACGGCGAGCGCGCCGATCTGGTGCTCAACGACGAGGTCATTCGTTTCTCCGGCTTGAGTTGCGAAGACGTGGACATGCTGGCGAGCCGCGAACTGGCCGAAATCGAACGTCGCCGGAATCTCTATCTGTCAGGCCGCGCGCCCGTTCCGGTGGCCGGGCGGACGGTGATCGTGGTGGATGACGGCGTCGCCACGGGGACAACGATGAGGGCCGTGCTGAAAGCGCTCGCCCGGCGCGGGGCCAACAAGATCATGCTCGCGGTCCCGGTCGCCCCCGCCGACGAAATCGTGGCGTTGCGGGCGCTCGTCGATGACGTCGTCTGCCTGCTCCTGCCAGAAACGTTTTTTGGCATCGGAGAATTCTATCGCGATTTCCATCAGCTCAGCGACAGAGAGGTCATCGCGTTGCTCAAGGCGCCGACCGAGACGCCGAATGCGCCGGCGGGGCCAGCCGTTACCCCCCGTCGCGATTGAGGTCCGGCCGTCGGCATCGAGGTTACGATTGATCGCGGCATGTCGATCGCGCGGGCATGATCTGATACGAAGACGAGAGCGCATCGGACGTAAGGGGGCGGGCCGTGGCGGTGAAAAGCGCGGGTATTGTCCTCTATCGTCACACGGGTGCGGAACTCCTCGTTCTCCTCGTGCATCCCGGCGGGCCGTTCTGGAAGAACAAGGACCTCGGCGCGTGGTCGATCCCGAAAGGCGAATACGGGCCGGACGACGACCCCGCATCGGTGGCCTTACGCGAATTCGAAGAGGAACTAGGGACCCGACTGAGCGGGCCCATGCGGGCGCTTGGAACCATCGTGCAGCGCAGCGGCAAGGCGGTTACCGCCTTTGCGATGCAGGGCGAACTCGATACGAGCGCCATCCACAGCAATACCTTCACGATCGAATGGCCACCGCGAAGCGGAAAGATGCAGGCCTTTCCTGAAATCGACCGTGCGGAATGGTTCTCCCTTTCCTCGGCACGCGAAAAGCTTCTGCCCAGCCAATGCGAACTTCTCGACCGGCTCGTCGCGCTCGTCGAGGGCGGGCTGCCGGGATGCGGCTGCTGAGTTCCAAACCGCGACACGTTGCATTGACGATAATCAACATGCGTAGCTGGCTGGGCTGTAAGCTGCCTCCATGGTTGGGTCCTACCGCACACGAGATATTCTTGTCGGGACTTCCCGATTGCCCGGCTCGCTGACGGTCTCCCCGTCCAGCCGTGGGCTGATCGTCTTCGCACATGGCAGCGGATCGAGCCGTCTCAGTCCGAGAAACACGCTCGTGGCCACGCGGCTGAACCGGGAAGGATTCGCGACGCTCCTCTTCGATCTTCTCACCGAGCGGGAAGCGCAGGATCGTCGGAACGTGTTCGATATCCCGCTGCTGGGAGGACGTGTCGTCGATGCCGTCCAATGGCTGAAAAGCCGGCCTGATCTCGCTCCGCTTCCGATCGGGCTTTTCGGAGCAAGCACCGGCGCGGCGGCCGCTCTCGTCGCGGCGGCGGCCGCGCCCGAACACGTGATGGCCGTGGTATCGCGAGGCGGGCGCCCGGATCTCGCAGACGATGCGCTGCCGGAGGTTCGCGCGCCGACGCTTTTGATCGTCGGCGGGGCCGATATCGAAGTCCTGGCGCTGAACCGGGGCGCGCAGGCCCGGATGCGGTGCCCCACGCGGCTGACGATCGTCCCGGGCGCGTCGCATCTCTTCGGGGAGCCGGGAGCCCTGGAGGCGGTCGTCCTCGCTGGCGCCGACTGGTTCCTCCAGCATCTCGCGCCGGTCGGCCCCGAGGCGGCGCGCGCCTGATGCGACAGCCGCGCATCCGCGCCATTGATTTTTATCAAAACTGGCGATGTTTCAACAGCTTAGAATGGTTTCCTGTCCCGGCGTGGGCACTTCCTGCCCCGCCGTAGTAAGAGGGAGAGTCGGATGAGGACCATCACCAATCGGACGGAGGACGTCGCTCTGAACGTCGGCAACCTGATCCTCGGCGTGGCCCTTTTCGCCTCGCCCTGGTTCCTTGGCATGAGCACCGACACCTCCACTACCTGGAACACCTGGATTGCCGGTGGCGTGATCGCAGTCGTGGCCGTGATGGCGGCCGTGCAGACATATGATTGGGAAGAATGGGTCAACCTGTTCGCGGGCTTGTGGGCGGCCGCCTCGCCGTGGGCCTTCGGCTTCTCGGGAAATACGCCCGCCATGTGGACCCATGTGGCAATCGGTCTCGCGGTAGCGGTGCTCGCAGCAGGCGAGCTCTGGCGGCTTTTCGGCGCTTCGGGAACGCGGTCTGCCTGATCGCTCCATCGATCGTGGAAGGGGCGTCTCGTTCAGGCGAGGCGCCCATCTCCTGTCGATAATGCCGTAATTGAAATTACGGCCAGTTCGCAGGCATTGAGCAAACGCAATTCCCAGAACCGGATTTTTTGGCAGGTTGTGCCCGCGAGTTAACCAACATGAAGGAGGTCGTCATGGCTGAAACGCGAGGAGTACCTGTGAAGCAGGAACCCGACGCTTCCCCTGAACCGCGTCGCGCCTGGGATTCGGTCGGACGCCTGCGTCGGGATATGGACCGCTTGTTCGACGAGTTCAGCGGCGGTCTCATGGCCTTCCCAACGCGTTTGGGACTTCCTGACGTCGAAACGTTCTGGCGCACCGCACGCAACCTCGAGCCGGCGATGGATTTCGTCGAAACACCCGAGAATTATCGTCTGACCGCTGAATTGCCCGGCATGGACGAGACGAACATCGAGGTGAAAATCTCGCACAGAAATCTCATCATATCGGGCGAGAAGCGGGAGGAAAAAGAAGAGAAGAAACCAAACTTCTACCTTGCCGAACGCCGCTATGGATCGTTCCAGCGCTCCATCCCGCTCCCCGAGGGCACGCCGGCCGAGAAAATCGCCGCGACCTTCAAGAATGGGGTTTTGACGGTGACGCTGCCGAAATCCGAGGACGCCAAGAAGGAAAAGAAGATCGACATCAAGACAGCCTGAAAAGATCGGCCTGCAAGTCGGCGGGAAGGCTTAGCGAAGCCCTCCCGCCATGTTTTGAGCATTCGTCTCAGTGCGTTGCGGATGCATGTTCTCTCGCGACTTTCAGGACGCGGGGCTACGACCCAGCTCCCGTTCCACTTGAAGCACACTGCATCGTGGTCTTGAGGACGCTGTCGGGGTTCAGGCTGATCGAGTCGATACCGAGGCGCACCAGGAAGGCGGCCATTTCCGGGTAGTCGGAAGGTGCCTGCCCGCATATGCCCGAATGGCGGCCGTTTCGGCGCGCGCCCTCGACCGCAAGCTGAATCAGTTTCAGGACTCCCGGATCCCGCTCGTCGAAATCGAAAGCCACGATCTCCGAATCCCGATCGACACCGAGCGCCAATTGCGTGAGATCGTTCGATCCGATCGAAAAGCCGTCGAAGCACTTCGCAAAATCATCGATCAGGATGACGTTGTTGGGGATCTCGCACATGACGTAGATCTCCAGTCCGTTTTCGCCCCGCGTCAAACCGAACTCGCTCATCTTGGCGATGACACGCTCTGCCTCCGCAACGCGGCGGCAGAAGGGGACCATCGGTCTGATATTCGTCAATCCGAGCTGCTCGCGGGCTCGCTTCAGGGCTTGGCATTCGAGCGCGAAACCGGCTTCGTAGGCCGGGTGAGCGTAGCGTGACGCGCCACGAAAACCCAGCATCGGGTTTGCTTCCCGGGCCTCGAAATCCTTCCCACCCAGCAGGCTTGCATATTCGTTGGTCTTGAAATCCGACAGCCGGACGATCACCGGCTTCGGATAGAACGCCGCCGCGATCGTGCCGATGCCTTCCGACAACCGTTCGACGAAGAAATCCGCAGGCTGGGGATACGCCTGCGTCAGCCGTTCGATCTCCGCGCGATCGGCCGGGTCGGAGACTCGTTCGGGGTGCACCAGCGCCATCGGGTGGACCCTGATATCGTCGGTGATGATAAATTCCATTCGCGCGAGGCCCACCCCGTCATTGGGCAGGAAGCTCAGCCCGAACGCAGTGTCGGGCTCGCCGACATTCATCATGATCTTCGTTGCCGGGCGGGCCATGGTCGACAGGTCGGTATGTTCCACGACGAAAGGTAATTCGCCTTCATAGACACGGCCGGTCGAGCCCTCGGCGCATGAGACCGTCACGAGGTCGCCCGTTTTGATTGCCCTTGTGGCGCTGTCGGTTCCGACGATAGCGGGAATTCCAAGCTCGCGCGCCACGATGGCGGCGTGGCACGTGCGTCCGCCGCGGTTCGTGACGATCGCCGCGGCGGTCTTCATCACGGTTCCCCAATCGGGCGAGGTGGAATCTGCAACGAGGATTTCGCCAGGCTGGAACTGGGACAACTCTGCCTGGTGCGCGATCAGCCGGGCCCGTCCGGTTGCAATCCGTGAGCCGACCGCCCGTCCCTCGACCTTGACCAGGCCGGTCCGTTCCAGGCGGTATTCCTCGAGGGTCATCCGATTCTGTTGCGACACGACCGTCTCCGGCCGCGCCTGGACGATGTACAGCCTGCCGTCGAGTCCATCCTTCGCCCACTCGATATCCATGGGACGCGCCATGCCCGCCTTGGCGCTGTAATGCTCCTCGATCCGCATCGCCTGGTCGGCGAGGGTGAGAACGTCCTCGTCGCCGACGCAGTAGCGCTCGCGCTCCTTCTTGTCGGTCGGGACATTGCGCGTCTCCCGATGCGCGCCGCCGGCGGCGTAGACCATCTTGATCTTCTTGCTGCCGAGGGCGCGTCGCAGGATGGCCCGGTGACCGCGTTCGAAGGTCGGTTTGAAGACGTAGAATTCGTCGGGATCGACCGCTCCCTGCACGACGTTTTCACCAAGCCCGTAGGAGCCGGTGATGAACACGACGTCGCGAAAGCCGGTCTCGGTGTCGATGGTGAAAATCACGCCCGAGGACGCAAGATCGGCCCGGACCATCTTCATGATGCCGACCGAGTTGAAGACCTTGAAGTGGTCGAAACCCCGGTCGAGCCGGTAGCGGATGGCGCGATCGGTGAAGAGACTGGCGAAACAACGTCGGACATAGGCCAGAACCTGCGTCTCGCCCGATACATTGAGGTAGCTTTCGTGCTGACCTGCGAAACTCGCGGTTGGCAGGTCTTCGGCGGTGGCGGAGCTGCGGATGGCGACGGTCAATTGGGGACCGTATTCCTCGCGAAGCTCACGGTAGGCCGCGCGGATTTCGCCCTCGAGATCATCCGGCAACGCCGCGCTATACACGAGGTCACGGGCCTCGGCGGCGCGCGACGCGAGATCGGCCACGTCCCCGGGATCGGTCCCTCCCAGGATTTCGCGGAGCCGGGGCCACGCCTTTGCGTGATCGAGAACGTGGCGATAGGCTTCGGCCGTGACGGCAAATCCGTTCGGAACCAACACGCCACGGGGCATGAGTTCGCGATAGAGCTCACCCAACGAAGCATTCTTGCCGCCGACCAGCGCCACGTCCTCGAGCCCGATATCGCGAAAGAAGCGGACGAAACGATGGGAGTGATCCATGGCCCCACGCCTTCAGGCCCGCCAGCCGGGGCACGCACCGCCAGAGACTGATCGCCAAGGGTCTGGGAAGCGTTGATTTTTCGCAACGTCGGCGGCGGGTCACACCGCAATATGAGGGTCAAAATCCCGGCCGGACCGGAGACATCCCATGAACCGCGTGGAAGACAAGGTTGCGATCGTCACGGGGGCTGCCCTCGGGCTCGGCAAGGCATCGGCGCGGATGCTGGCGCGGGAGGGAGCGGCCGTCGTCGTCACCGACATCAAGGATGCGGAGGGTGACGCTCTCGCGAAGTCCATCGTCGAGGCCGGGGGCAGGGCGCTGTATCTTCATCATGACGTGTCGGACGAAAAGCAGTGGGAGCAGGTCATCGGCGCAGCTTGCGGAAAGTTCGGCCGTCTCGACGTGCTGGTGAACAACGCCGGTGTCGCGACGGGATCTCCGCCCGAGGAGGATACGCTGGAACATTGGCGCTGGCTGATGAGCATTAATCTCGACGGCGTTTTCCTGGGCACCAAACACGCGATCCGGGCCATGAAAAAGAACCAGCCGGCGCGGGGCTCCATCATCAACCTCTCGTCCATCGCAGGCATCGTCGGCGTGCCGGATCTCGGTGCCTATTGCGCTTCGAAAGGCGGCGTCCGGCTCTATACCAAATCGACCGCGCTCCACTGCGCCAAGGCCGGCTACAACATCCGCGTCAACTCGATCCACCCCGGTTATATCTGGACGCCCATGGTGGAAAACTATCTCGGCGAGCACGGCGACGTCGAGGAAGGACGTCGCGCCGCGGATGCCTTGCATCCCCTCGGTCATATCGGCGAGCCCGACGATATCGCCTATGCGGTGGTCTATCTCGCATCCGACGAGTCGAAATTCGTCACCGGCGCCGAACTCGTCATCGATGGCGGCTATATCGCCCAGTAAACCACCCCAAGGACCTTGGCGACCTCCTGAATCCCCATGACCAACGGTCGGCGCGGAACGCCTGCGATCATCCGGGCTTATGTCTGAGCAACGATTTTCGTGGTTTTCAGGATGGGGGCGTTATGCGGTGGCGTCGGCGACGAGGTGTGGCGGGATTCGGCGTCCTCGCGATCGTTCTCGTCAATATGTCGATGCTCACCGCCGCTGCCGAGGAGAGCGTCCCGCCCTTGCCGCCGCCGCGTCCTGACACGCCGGCTGTCCCGTCCGCACCGGCGGAGCCGCAGGCAACGAAAGTCGAGGCTCCAAAATCCGACGGTTGCGTCGAAAATCTCACCGCGATGGGCGTTCGCTTCGAGACCCGGCCAGCCATCCAGGAGAATTCGTGCACGGTCGAGAATCCCGTCATGGTGTCGTCGCTTCCGGGGGATGTCGCTCTCTCGCCATCGTCGCTCATGACCTGCGGAACCGCCGAGAGCCTCGTGCGGTGGATCAAGGAAATTGTGGTCCCCGAGGCGGATCGGCAGCTCAAGGCAAAGCCGACGAAACTCCTGATCGGAACGTCCTATCAATGTCGGAGCCAACGCTCCGGAGGGAAAATGAGCGAGCACGCCACGGGCCAGGCGCTCGACATCATGGGCCTGGAGTTTGGTACGCGCGCTCCTCTCGCCATCGCATTTCAGACCCAGGGTTCGACGGAGGAGGCGTTTCAATCGGCCATCCAGAAAGGCGCATGCCCGATCTTCACCACCGTGCTGGGGCCGGGCGCCGATGCCGACCACGCGGATCACCTCCACGTGGACATGCGCGTGCGCAAAGGAGATTTCCGCATCTGTCAATGATCTTGGGAACGCAGAAACCCGTGGCTACTTGTCTGTCGAAGAGGCGATCAGGAGATTGAAATGAGGTTGTGGGCGTTTGCTTTTCTCGGAATCGGAGTCCTGGTCCACCCAGCGCTCGCGGCCCCGGCATCGAAGACTCTCGATCTGGACAAGGTGAACAATGCGAACCGATCCACAAAAAGCCTGAAGGGCATCGACCCGGCTCTCATCAAGGCTCAGGTCCTGCTTGACCGCGCGCGTTTCTCGCCTGGCGTGATCGACGGGCGCAACGGCGACAATCTGCAGGACGCGGTGAAAGCCTTCGAGCGCGCGCGAGATCTGAAGGTCGACGGCGTCATCGACGACGAGGTATGGGCCAAATTGACCGAGAGCTCGTCCGATCCCGCTGTGATCGAATACAAGATCAGCGACGGCGACGTGAAGGGCCCTTTCGTCAAGGAGATCCCGGACAAGCTGGAGGATCAGGCGGACCTCGATCGGCTCGGCTATACCGGGCCGCTGGAACTGCTGGCTGAGAAGTTTCACATGGATTCGGATTTATTGAAGGCGTTGAACCCCGGCAAGAGTTTTGAGAAGGCGGGAACGTCGATTGTCGTGGCCAATGTCGGCTTGGATCCAAAGCCGGATAAGGCGACGCAGAAGGTCGCCAGGATCGAGGTGGTCAAGAGCCAGCATGTCCTGCGCGCCCTGTCAGAAGACGGCCAGTTGGTGGCGGTGTATCCCGCCTCGATCGGGAGCAAGGAGAAACCCGCTCCGGAGGGGACCTACACGGTTAGCGCCGTCGCCGAAAATCCTACCTATACCTACAACCCGGATTACGGTTTCAAAGGCGTCAAGGCCGAGAAGAAATTCGTCATCAAGCCTGGGCCCAACAACCCGGTCGGGAGCGTCTGGATCGACCTTTCCGTCGATTCATTCGGGATCCACGGCACACCGGAGCCCGACAAGGTGGGAAAGACCTATTCGCATGGCTGTGCCCGTTTGACGAATTGGGATGCCGAGGAACTCGCCCAGATGGTGCGGAAGGGAACGACCGTCACGTTCATCGACTAGCTCCGCGGACGGTGGATCCGCTTGGCCTTACCGAGGCTGGACCTTCGTGATCGTGACGCCGAGAACATCGGATTCGCCGACGTAGCAATCATGGTCTTCCGCGATTTCTTTCAGGAGGGACAACCCGGTATCGCCCTCGCCGAAAGCCATCGAGACCTCGATCAGCGACAATGCGAGGCTGTGTCCAGGCGTCAGGGCTACGACCTGGCCTACGATATCGGCGTTCCGTTTCTCCTGGATGCGTGACGCCCGAGTCGTCATGACGATGCCGCTGGTTTTCTTCTCCGATTTTACATCCCGATCCTTGCCAAACGCCTTCAAGCGAGGCTGGTTGCGGGGAATTTGGCCTGACCGTCGGGAAAATCGAGCGGCCCACAGGGTGTGCGACACCAGGCGTGCCAATGTCCGCCCGTTTCCGGGCAACCCTAAATTCCAACTACCGGAAGTCTCCGATTGGCCGCATATTGCCTAGTCGTCGATGGTGCCCATCGCGACACGTCGTGCGTGTCAGTACCCGGTCGCGCGCTGCGCGATCGCCTCGGAGCGGGCAGGTCGCTTGGGCGATCCGTCGTTACCCTGTTCGCATGGTTGCGTCTTTTCGAGTCCCATTTTCGAGCATTGCTTCGGAATGACTCCGAGGGAGCGGGGAGGAGGACATCGTGTCGGTCATCGATCTCATGAAAGCGGGTCCGAAACACGGTCCCCGCGGTCCCGACGTCACCGCCAAGGAACTCCTGACCCAGTTCTGGCTGGACCTCTACGGCAAGGAGGTTCAGAGCGCCTCGACCTATTCGTATACGTGGATGGCCGATCAGATGGGGCACGTTTGCCTCGGCATCGTAATCCTGTTCGGTCTTGCCTTCTTCGCGAGCTACGGCCTCCCGTACATCGGGATCGACCCGTCGTGGTCGGCTGTCACAGGCTTTGTGCTCGGTGCTATGGCCGTCTCCTATTGGGAGTACCGCGCCTATCGCAGTTCGGAAGCCGGGGCGACGGGCTTGTTTCCCCTCGACCGCAAGCTCCTGCGGGACAATGCGATCATCGCCACGGCCTATATGGTGATGGGGCTCGGCATCGGCTTCGCGTTCCATCAGAGCGCCCCGTGGAGCGCGCTCGGCTTCATCGTGCTGGCGCTCCTCGCGATCGTGTGCGCGCCGCCCTGGCTGCGGCAGAAGATCATCTGGCAGAAGGCGGCGCTCCCTTATCTCTTCCGACTGGCCGACGCACAGCGGACCATTGGCGCGGATGCTGCAAAGCAGCTCCAGAATCTCATCGAGCAAGGCGCCCCGCCGGATGCCAGCCCCTATCAGGTCATCGTCGGAGGGCCGATCGGCTCAGGCCGGACCGCGATCGCCGCCGGCATCGGGACGGAATTCGCTTTCAGGAAGAGACGGGTGCGCTATTTGAGCATGGACCGGCTCCTCGAATGCGCCGCCCGTCCTCCCAATCCGCATTTCGCGGACGATCCCGGCCCGCCGAACATCAATTTCTGGCGCTGGAGCGAGGCCCAGGTGCTCATCATCGATGATATCGGTCCGCTGATTGCCGCGCATGAGCAGGACAACAGGGCCAATCGCGAGAAGTTCAGGCAGCTTCTGGAGGGAGGACTCCGCGCGATCGCTCCGGTGCTTGCCAAGTGCCACACCGTCTGGGTGATCGGCGACCTGCGCCCCGACGGACAGACCGCGATGGCAGGGGAAGCACTCAACGGATTCGCGAAAGTCGTCGCCGAATTCTGCGACGCAAAGCAGGACGTTCTCGTCGTCGAGCTTTCGGCGCGCGAGCCCATTCAAGCGCAGGGAGGCAGGGCTGCTCCTCAGGAACCGGCCCGTCCGGCACAACTGCGAAAGGTCGCGCGGTGAGTTTGACCGGCCGCCGACCCGGATGGGACTAAACCAATCGGACCTGCCCGCGGCCGTCCGGGCGCATTCGGCTCGCGCTGCGTTCGGACGCAAGAATCGCAGCTTCCACGCGATTGCGGACTTTGAGCTTCTGCAGGATGCTCGTCACATAATGCTTGATGGTCTTCTCGCTCAGGATAAGCCGGTTGGCGATTTCCTTGTTGCTCAACCCCTCGACAAGACGCGACAGGATCTGCTCTTCCCGCGATGACAATTCGGAAAAGCCGCCCTCCGCATGGGCCGGAGAGGTGGCGGGCACGCTCAGACGCGTGAGCATTCGCGCGGCGAGCTCTGGCGAGACATAACATTCGCCTTCGCTGAGCTGCCTCACGGCCTTCACGAGCTCGGTCCCGCCCGACCCTTTGAGGAGATATCCCCGCGCCCCAATCCTCAAGGCGGCCAGCACCTGCTCCTCGCGGGCGTCGACCGTCAGGACCAGGACCGCCACGTCAGGATTTTCCCGCGCGATGATCTCGAGGGCAGTCATCCCGCCGCCGGGCATGGTCATGTCGAGAATGATCACGTCCGGCGCCAGTTCGCCGGCGATCCGGATCGCATCGCTCGCGCAGGAGCCTTCGCCGACAACGAGCATGTCGCACTCGCGTCCCAGCGCGAAGAGAATGCCGCCCCGGTAAAGCGGATGATCGTCGATGGCTGCGACTCGGATGCTCATGAGGCCCGCCTCCGAACGCCGTTCCGGTCCGGAGCCTGCGGAGCGAAGATGCGCGCCGGCGTTCGATGGCTCGGAGCCAATGCGGAAATCGGAGCGGGGAGGTGGATAGGGGAGGGGTGCGGGATGGATGCAAAGAGCTGCGAGAGGAACTTTCTGGCGAAGTCTCCCACCCGGAAACTTCCCCTGCGCTGCCCCGTCAGTTTTTTCAAAACATACGCACGATGGACGCCTACTCATACTCTACCGGTCAAAAGTTAGGCTAAACATATCGTTAACGAAACGACGATCTCGTCGCTTTCTGGCCGCTGAAGGGTTACCTCCAAAGCATGAGTATCGGCGGGAAGCCTGTGCTTTCTCGCCGAAGCCGGTGCTGATTTCCTGCTAGGGCAAGTCCTGTCTCATCAGGGTGATCCTTGCTGAGGCGAGCGAGCCAGCCTCTTCCCGCGTCCGGACATTGAGCTTCTGGAAGATGCTCGTCACATAATGCTTGACCGTCTTTTCGCTGATGCCGAGATCATCTCCGATCGTCTTGTTGCTCATCTGCCTGACGATCATCGCCAGGATCTGCTCCTCTCGGGACGAGAAGTCCGGCCATGGCCGTGACGGCATCTGCGCGCTCGCGGTCGTGCGCGCGAAGTTCATGAGAATGCGGGCGGCGAAATTCGGCGGAACGTATCGTTCGCCGCGGTGCATCATGCGAATGGTCTCGGCGAGCTCGGTGCTGCTTGCGCCTTTCAACAGGTACCCCTGCGCACCCCCGCTCAGCGCCCGGCAGACCTGGTCCTCGGTGTCCTCGATCGTCAAGACGAGGATGTGGATTGAAGGGAATTCTACGCAAATTCTCTCGATGGCCGTCTGCCCCCCTCCGGGGATCCCCAGATCGAGGAGCAACACGTCGGGAGCGGCATCGCGCGCAACCCTGACGGCGTCATCTGCCGAGCTTCCCTGCGCGACGACCTCGATATCGGGCTCGCTCCCGAGCGCGAACATGATTCCGTCGAGATAGAGCGGGTGATCGTCGACAATGCCAACCCTGATCCTACCGTCCATCGGTTTCTCCCACCGCGACGGGCAGCACCACCCGGAGCCGCGTTCCCTCGCCGGAACCCGTGTGGATGGACATCACCCCGCCGATGCTTTCCATGCGATCCATCAATCCCATCAGTCCCAATCCGCCCTCTTTGCCGGGATGATGCAAGGGATTGAGGCCGGGACCCGAATCCCTGACCTCCACCGTGATCGCCTTGCCGTCCCAGGATGCAATCAGTTCCTGACCTTTGGCTTCCGCATGGCGGAAGGCGTTGGTCAAGCCCTCCTGCACGAAACGACAGAGCGACGTCGTGACGGCCTGCGGGGTTTTGTCAGGCAGTTCGGCGATCCTGCATTCGACGATCGTCCCGGTCCGCTTCTCGTGACTGCTGCACATGAACAGCAACGCCTCGCGCAGGTTCATGCCCTGGATCTCCGGGAGAAGGAAACCCTTGCAGAGATGGCGGACGTCCTCGAGGGCGTCCGACAGGGCGTTCTGAATTTTTGCGACGTTGTCTTCGTCTCTCTCGGCCGGCGTCAGGGAGCCAAGCCGCAGGAGGGCGAGGCCGATGAGCTGGGCGATCCCGTCATGCAGATCGTAGCCGAGACGCCGCATCATCCGCTCGTTTTCTTCCGTGGTCTTTCGCGCGGCGCGCTGGATCCTTGCGCGCAGGCCTTCGTTTTGGCGGAGCAGTTCGGAGAGTTCCGTGACCCGCTCTGTCAGTGCCGAGCGCTGTTCGTCGATGGTCTTGCTGCCCTCCGAGACGATCGAGAACAAGGCGGCCAACATCGAGACCGTGACGAGGCCCGTCGCCAGCCAGCTGTTCCATTCGGCGTCCTTGAGATGGGCCGTCAAGGCCTCGGCGCGCTCGTGGAATTCCAGCACCGCGATCACATCGCCGCTGTCGGTGTCCGTGATGGGGGCATAGACCTCGAGGAACGGGTCGCCGGATGTCTCGGCGGCGTCCTCCTCATGATGGAGAGGGCCGTATTCGGCGGTGAGAACGCCGGTCATCGCGCGACGCGGGTACGGATTGGCAGGGAAATGTCGCCCCATCAGGTCGGGATTGGAACTGTAGACGATCAATCCCCCCGGCTTCCAGATTCTGATCGACGTGACATGGCTTCGCAAAGCGGGCCTTGCCATCGCTTGGTTGAGCGCCGTGACGCTCGCGGGCGACAACACGTTCTGGTGCTTGAGCTCCTGCAAATGGGGGGCGATGAAGTTGTTGATGTAGAGGGCCGCGGACGCCGCCGAGGTCTGGACGACGCCGTCTTCGATGCGACGTGTAACCCAGGTCCCCAACGCCAACATGCCCAGCGAGAGGACGAGGCAGGCAACGATGAGAAACTGTCGCGACAGGCTTTCGCTCAGCCAGGACAAACGCTTCGCCGGACCGGTCGAGCCGGTCTTCAAGGAGGCATGCAATTCTGGAGTACCTCAGCCGCGATCAGACCCGGCTTTGAAAGCGTAGGTTCGCCATAACATGCGGTAAACCTATCCAAAGGGGTTAGGTCTCGCGAAGGGCATCGAGCGGCCGCAATTTGGACAAGAGATCAAGCGGTTCCGTTGCAACGGCGGTCCATTACAGAGGGAAACAGGGCAGCGTACAGCCCGATGAGCTGGATCGGCTGGTGCTTCACGAGGGGGTCCGCGTCCCCCTCTGCCCCGCGAATTCATGCCCGGTCGGCAGCTCCGTCACAAAAGGTCTAGGACCATCCCCGGCCTGGTCTTAAGACCTCCATCGGACTTCAGTCCGTATGGCAAACAACTCCTTAACGCGCGCACCATTCAGAACGACCGGTCCCAATGGCGGGTGGTCATAGTTCAGTTGAGTGGAGCAGCGTCATGGTCAGTCTCGTCAAACACGATCTCGAATTCATCCTGAAGCAGATCAAGATCGCCGAGGCACACGCCGCCGGCGGAGATCTGGCCACGCTTGTCGCACAAGCGGGCGGTTTCGACGTGACAGCCGACGGCGTTCCGACGCAGGCGCATCTTCTCCCCTACGGTCTGCGGACCGTCGACGGCAGCTACAACAATCTCGTGCCGGGTCGCGAAATGTGGGGAGCCGCCGATCAGCCGTTTCCCGGCCTGTTCGATCCCACCTACATCAACGAGAACGATGGCGACAGCATGGATTTCGGTCCAGGCGGCGTTTACACGAACAACGATTACGGCAATGCCGGCCCCCTTCCGGGGAACGTTCCGGGCGCCGGCAGCGGCACCGTGATCGACGCGGACCCGCGCATCATCTCGAACCTCATCGTGGACCAGTCGCTCGCCAATCCGGCGGCGATCATGACGGCTCTGCAGCATGCCGGCATCCCGAGCGCGCAGCTTGCTCCTGCGCTGACCGCCATCTCCAATGCCTGGTCGGCCTACAGTGCATCGCCGAAGGCCGAAGCCAATCTCACAGCCTTGCACCAAGCGGTCGCGGTGTACGGCATCGAAATGGACGGCGTCAGCGTCGTGCTTCCGAACGTGGCGCCCGACGAGGGTCTCTCCTCACCGTTCAACGGCTGGATGACGATCTTCGGCCAGTTCTTCGATCACGGCCTCGATCTTGTCGCCAAAGGCGGCAACGGCACCGTCTATGTACCTCTTCAGCCTGACGATCCGCTGTATGTCGAAGGCAGCCGCACCAATTTCATGGCGCTCACCCGCGTCACGGTAAACCCCGGCCTGGACGGACGTCTCGGCACCGCCGACGACGTCGCCGCGCCGACGAACCTGACGACCCCATGGGTCGACCAGAACCAGACCTATGGGTCGACCGCGTCGAAGCAGATCTTCATGCGGGAATACACGACCGGCCCCGAGGGAACGCCCATCGCCACGGGACTTCTGCTGGAGGGAAGCAAAGGCGGTCTTGCGACCTGGCTCGACATCAAGACGCAAGCCCGGAACATGCTCGGTATCGAACTGACCGACGCCGACGTGGGCAAAATCCCGCTGCTTGTCTCGGACGAGTACGGCAATTTCATCCCCGGAGCGAACGGCTACCCGCAGCTCGTGGTCGGCCTCGGGCCGGACGGGAAGCTCGGGACGGCCGACGATCTTCTCCGCGAAGGTGACCCGGCAGCGCCGGTCAGCACCGCCGGCGCAATTCTGACCGGTCACGCGTTCCTGGACGATATCGCGCATACGGCCGTGCCCGTATTCGGCGCCGGCGGCGTGCTCGTTGCCGACGCCGATGATATCGCGGGCAATGCGGTTCCGACCGACGTGCGGGGCAACAACACCCAATACGACAACGAGATGCTGGACGCCCACTACATCGCGGGCGACGGCCGGGCCAACGAGAACATCGCCCTCACGGCGGTCCACCACGTCTTCCATTCGGAGCACAACCGCCTCGTCGAGCACACCAAGGATGTGGTGCTTGCCTCCGGCGATCTTGCGTTCCTCAACGAGTGGCTGCTGGTGGACGTGGGCTCGGTTCCCACGGATCAGGCCGCGATCGATGCCCTCGTGTGGGACGGCGAGCGTCTCTTCCAGGCCGGCCGGTTCACCACCGAGATGGAGTACCAGCACCTCGTCTTCGAAGAATTCGGCCGCATGATGCAGCCCGATATCGACGCCTTCGTGTTCGAACCGTCGGTGGACATCAACCCGAACATCGCGGCCGAATTTGCGCATGTGGTTTATCGCTTCGGCCATTCCATGCTGCGAGAGGACATCGCGCGCATCAGCATCGACGAAAACGGCAACCCCGTGCAGGACGATATCGGCCTCATTCAGGGCTTCCTGAACCCGCTCGAATTCGCCAATGCGGAAGATGCGGACGCCGCTGCCGGTGCGATCATCCGCGGAATGAGCCGCCAGGTCGGCAATGAAATCGACGAGTTCGTGACCGGCGCCTTGCGCAACAACCTGCTCGGCCTGCCGCTCGATCTTGCCACCATCAACCTCGCCCGCGGCCGTGATGTCGGCACGCCTTCGCTGAATGCGGCACGCGAGAAGTTCTTTAATGCGACGCAGGATACCCAGCTCAAGCCCTATGAGAGCTGGACGGACTACGCGCTCAACCTGAAGAACCCCGCATCCATCGTCAACTTCATCGCCGCCTATGGAACCCATCCGCTCGTCGCGGCGGAGACGACCCTGGAAGGGAAGCGCGCAGCCGCCGTTGCGATCGTGTTCGGGACACCGCAAATCGTCTATGGCGATCCGGCCATCCCGACGGATGACCGCTTGATCCAGAGCCCGTTGGATCGTCTGGACTTCCTCAACAGCACCGGAACCTGGGCGAGCGCCGAGAGCGGTCTGAATACCGTCGATTTCTGGATCGGCGGACTTGCCGAGAAGAAAATGGCGTTCGGCGGCATGCTCGGGTCGAGCTTCAGCTTCGTCTTCGAAATGACCATGGAAAATCTCCAGGACGCGGATCGGTTCTACTACCTGTCGCGGACCCAAGGTCTCAACCTCCTCAACCAGCTCGAGAACAATACCTTCGCCGAACTGGCCATGCGCAATACCGACCTCGGCGATCCGGATTCCACGGTCGTTCCCGGCAATCTCTTCTCGGCCTTCGAGATGCCGATCCTCGAGATGGATCCGACCAAGCAGCTGGGCGCCGACCCGACGCAGGACGATCCGACCCTGCAGGTCATCACGCAGCTTGTCGAGCGTCGCGATGCCAGCGGCGTTCTCATCGGGCCGAACGACACCACGACCGTCGCGGGCTACATCCGGGTGAACAGCAACGAGCATTTTGTCATCGGAGGCACCGAGAACAACGACACCATCGTCTCCGGTGGCGGCGACGATGCCATCTGGGGCAAGGGCGGCGATGACAACATCGAGGCCGGCTACGGCGTCGACAAGGTTTTCGGAGGTGAGGGCGACGACATCATCACCAATGCCGGCACCGACATCGGCGAGGCCGATTTCCTCCACGGCAACGAAGGCAACGACGTCATCCATGCTGGCAACGGCCTGGCGCTCATCTTCGGTAACGAGGGGCAGGACTTCATCGTCACGGGTCCGGACGGCAAGGAAGCCTTCGGCGGGACCGGCAACGACTTCATCCTCGGCGGCAGCGGTGGCGACTTCCTCCTCGGTAACGAGGGCGACGACTGGCTGGAGGGCGGAGATCGCTTCGACACGCTGGCGGGCGAGAACTCCGAGCTGATGTTCAATTCCACCATCATCGGCCACGACGTGCTGAACGGAGGAACCGGCGACACCGACTATGACGGCGAATCCGGCGACGACATCATGTTCCAGAACCTGGGCATCCAGCGCAGCAACGGCATGGCGGGGTTCGACTGGGCCATTCACAAAGGCGACAGTGTCGCGGCCAACTCCGATCTCGGCATCCCGCTCTTCGCCAACCAGGAGGCCTTCATCCTGCGCGACCGGTTCGATCTCGTCGAAGGTCTCTCGGGCTGGAAGCACGATGACGTTCTGACGGGCCGCGTCGCAGCGGTCAACACGAGAGCCGAGGTAACGGGAACCGCCGCCATCCCGGGTGCGGACGCGCCGCTCGACTCCTATTCGAACGCGCTTCTCGACAAGAACGTCCAACTGATCGCGGGTCTCGATCAATTGGTGGCTCATCTCGCCCGCACGTCGATCACGGTCGCGGGTAAAACCGAACTGATCGTCATGGATACGGCGGATGCCTCCGACATCCTCCTCGGCGGCGGCGGCGACGACGTCATCAAGGGGCTGGCGGGCAACGACATCATCGATGGCGACCGATGGCTCAACGTCCGGATCGCGATACACCAGAACCGTGATGGGACCGGCCCTGTCATCGCAAGTGCCGACGGCATGACCGCCAAGATCTATCAGGTCGTCAACGGGGTCGTGACCGAGAACCTCTACAATCCCGCGGGTGTCCAGAACTTCCAGGGCATGACGCTGCAGCAATCCATGTTCGACAGGACGTTGAATCCCGGCCAGCTGAAGATCGTTCGTGAGATTGTCGACGGCAACGAGGCCGGGGATATCGACACGGCCGTCTATACGGACGTGGTCACCAACTACACCTTCACGCGCAATGCCGATGGCAGCGTCACCGTCAACCACAGCGGCTTCGTCGACGGTGCCGTCGGAAACGTCGAAGGGGCGGGCGAGAAGCCGGTGTCGGACGGCATCGACCGTCTCTTCAACATCGAGCGGCTTCGCTTCTCGAACGGGGCAGGCGGGACGGTCGAGTTCGACATCGATCAATTGATCAACGAACCGGCCACCGGCCTGCCTGTCATCTCCGACCTCACCCCGACGGAGGGCCAGGCGCTGACGGTCGACACCAGCAGCATCGCCGACGTGAATGGCGTTGGCAGCTTTGCCTATCAGTGGCAGCAATCGCTCGACGGCGTGGTCTGGACGAACATCGCGGGAGCGACCGGCGCGACGTTCACGCCCGTCAACCTCCCCGGTGATCAATTCGGACCTCAGGCCGGCCAGAGACTCCAGGTCATCGTGAGTTTCACCGACGGCGCGGGCAACGCCGAGACCGTGACCTCCGCGGCAACCGGCGTGGTAGGCGTCGACTGGGACGGTCAGACCGGCTTCCTGCAAGGCGACACGTTCAACGGTACCGCCGGTGACGACATCGCGGATGGAACGATCTTCGGCGACACCCTCAACGGCAATGGCGGGAACGATGTCCTTCGCGGAAGCGGCGCCAACGACGTCATCACAGGCGGCGAAGGCAACGACACCATCGAGGGCGGAGGCAACTCCATCCTGGGTGGGGGCGACACCGCCAGCTTCACCGGCGCAGCGTTCAACTACAATTTCGCGCTGAACGGCGGGAACCTGGTCGTTACCGACAATGTCGGAACCGATGGCAGCGACACTATGAACGGAGTCGAGTTCCTCCGGTTCGCCGGCAGCAACTACACGCTCGTCAACGGTTCGGACGCCGCCCAGACGGTCAGCGGAGCGAACAATCGGGCCGACGTCGTCCTCGGACATGGCGGAAACGATACGCTGAATGGCAACAGCGGAAACGACGTGCTGGTCGGCGGTGCCGGAAACGACACGGTCAACGGCGGCGACGGGAACGATACGATCATCCAGACCGGCGGCACCGATGGACGCGACCTCGTCAATGGCGGCGTCGGAGTGGACACCTATCAGATCAACGGATCGGCAGGGGCTGAGACCTTCACGATCTACAGCCGCGCGGCCGCCATCGCGGCGATCACTGGGCTGACGCTGAACGTCAACACGGAGATCGTCGTTGCGCGCAACGGGGCGGTGGTCGCCGAACTCGACAATATCGAGGAGATCCGTGTCAACACCCTTCAGGTGACCGCTCCCGGCGGGTCGGCCGGCGGCGTGGATGCGGGCGACACCATCGAGGTGGTGGGGAATTTCCTCGGCACCAGTCTGAACTTCAGCACCATCACCATCGATGGAACGGCTTCCGACGATACGGTCAACATCTCGGCTCTCGCATCCGCGCACCGGATCGTTTTCCGGTCGAACGGCGGAAATGACACGATCATCGGGACGCTTCGCGCCAACGATGTCATCGAACTGCCACCAGGCAAGACTCTGGCCGGCTATACCCTGTCGGATAACGACGATGGCACGACCACGATTGAATGCGACGAGCACAAGATCACCTATCTGGGCTCGGGCACTCCCACGATCCGCGAAGCGACGATCACCGCCGTCCCCGCGGAGGAAACCGCACAGATCGAACCGGATACGACACCGCCCGTTCGAACTGACGTCATTCCGGCTCCAGTGGTCCCGCCCGTCGCCGACCTGAATGTGTGGGGAGGTCGCGCCCATGACCGCCTCAACGGTGACCTCGGCCATGATCGTCTCCATGGCGGGGCCGGCAACGACCGGCTCCACGGCGGCGGCGGTGATGACAGGCTCAACGGAGGGTCGGGCAACGACCGCCTCTCCGGCGGCACCGGCATCGACAAGATGTGGGGTGGGAAGGGGAACGACGTTTATGAGGTCGATCACGCGAAAGACCGCGTGTTCGAATTTGCCCGCCAGGGATCCGACACCGTCAGCTCCTCGGTCTCCTACAAGCTCGGCGCGCATGTGGAGAAGCTGGTTCTCACCGGGCAGGCGAACCTCAGCGGCACAGGCAACGGCCTCGACAACGTCTTGACCGGCAATGCGGGTGACAACGCGCTCAAGGGAGGTTCCGGTCACGACGTGCTCAAGGGCCAGGGCGGCGACGACAGGCTCTATGGGGGAGCGGGCGACGACAGGCTCTCCGGTGGTTCCGGTCAAGACATTCTCAATGGCGGGAGTGGCAACGACCGGCTTGCCGGCGGCGGCGGAGCAGACGTGTTCGTGTTCCACAAGAACGGCGGACGCGACACCGTCACCGATTTCCGGGACGGCGAAGACAGGATCGACGTGCGCGGCCTTGCCGGCGTGGAAAACCTGTCGGACCTGCACCGGGTGCAGATCGGCGCCGACACGGCGATCACCCACGGCGACGACATCCTCGTCCTCAAGGGCGTGACCGCGTCAGACCTCGATCAGTCCGACTTCATCTTCTGAGGTCCGCCTGAACGGTCGCCCTCCGGGATCACTCTGATCAGGAGGGCGACCGACACGCGTTCGGCATCGCCGCTCCCTTTCTCGAGGCTCTCTCCATGACCCACTCTCCCCAAAAAAAGCGACTGAGCATCGTGGCCTCCTGCCGGGGGGCCTTCCTGAGCGTGGCTCTGCTGAGCGGCCTGATCAACGTGCTCTATCTCTCCGGCTCGATCTTCATGATGGAGGTCTATGACCGCGTGTTGCCGAGCCGGAGCATTCCAACTCTCGTCGGTCTCTCCGTGATCATCGTCGTCCTGTACCTGTTCCAGGGCCTGTTCGACATGATCCGCGGCCGCATCCTCGCCCGCATCGGCGCGGCCTTCGACGAGGATCTCAGCCAACCGGTCTTCCAGGCTCAATTGATCGCGCCCCTGCGCTCCGGAGCCGAAGGCGACGGCCAGCAGCCCCTGCGCGACCTCGACCAGATCCGGGCCTTCCTGTCGGGAGGCGGGCCTTCCGCATTATTCGACCTGCCGTGGATGCCGCTCTATCTCTTCGTCTGCTTCGCGTTTCACCCTGGATTGGCATGACGGCCCTTTGCGGTGCGCTGGTTCTGGTGACCATGACGCTGCTCACCGAGGTGATGACCCGCGACGCCTCGAAAGCTGCGGTCAGCGCAGCCTTGCGCCGGAACGGCATTTCGGAAAGTGCACGGCGCAACGCCGAGGTCGTTCACGCCATGGGCATGGCAAAGCGCATCGGCACGCGCTGGGGCGACGCCAATGCGGAATATCTCTCTCATCAGCAGCGGGCCTCCGACGTCTCCGGCGGCTTTGGCGCGATCTCCAAGGTCTTGCGCATGCTCCTGCAATCGGCGGTGCTCGCAGTTGGCGCGTATCTGGTGGTGGACGGTCAGGCGACGGGTGGCATCATGATCGCCTCCTCCATCCTGACGTCGAGAGCGCTCGCGCCGGTCGAACTGGCGATCGCCAACTGGAAGGGTTTCGTCAGTGCTCGGCAGGGCTGGGGCCGCCTCAAGGCGCAGTTGGCAACGGGCACCGTGTCAAGCGAGCCGCTCAAGCTGCCGGCGCCGCGTTCAAGCCTGTCGCTGACGAATGTCGGTTCGGGTGCGCCCGGCGGCAAGCGTTTCGCCATCCAGGACGTCTCGTTCGAGCTCAGGGCGGGGAGCGGCCTTGGCATCATCGGACCGAGCGCTTCCGGCAAGTCGTCGCTTGCACGCTCGATCGTCGGCGTGTGGCCGACATGGCGCGGCGCAGTGCGCCTCGACAACGCTGCCCTCGATCAGTGGCTTCCGGAAGACCTCGGTCGGCATGTGGGCTATCTGCCCCAGGACGTCGAACTCTTTGCCGGAAGCGTCACGCAGAACATCGCCCGGTTCGATCCAAGCCCGGACCCACAGGCCATCATCGCGGCGGCGAGAGCCGCCAACGTACACGATATGATCCTGCATCTGCCGGAAGGCTATGACACCCAGGTCGGCGAAGTCGGAGCCTCGCTGTCCGGCGGCCAGCGCCAACGCATCGCACTGGCGCGTGCGCTCTATGGCAACCCGTTCCTCGTGGTGCTCGACGAACCGAATTCCAACCTCGACAACGAGGGTGAGCAGGCCCTGGGCGCGGCGATCACAGGCGTGCGGGCGCGCGGCGGCATCGTCATCGTCATCGCCCACCGCCCGAGCGCTCTCGCCTCCCTCGATCAGGTGCTCGTCATGGCCGATGGCCGTGTCCAGGGCTTCGGTCCCAAGGAGGAGGTCCTGAGCAAGGCGCTGAGACCGGTCCCGGCATCCCCCGATCCGCGTACGCCGACCACCGCACCGTTGAAGATCGTCGAGAACAGAGGCGCAGCATCATGAAAAACGCCGTGAAAAAAGATGCCCGCTCGTCGATCCGCCGGCACACGCGCATCGGATTGATCGCCAGTTTCTGTCTCGTCGGCGGCCTTGGCGGCTGGTCGGCGATGACGGAATTGTCCGGCGCGGTCCTGGCGCCAGGCGCAATCGTGGTCGATAGCCACGTCAAGAAGGTGCAGCATCCGACAGGCGGTGTCGTCGGCGAGATCCACGCCCGCGACGGCGACCGTGTTCGCGCCGGCGACGTCGTCATTCGCCTCGACGAGACGGTGGCGAGGGCCAACCTCGCGATGGTGACGAAAAGCCTGGACGAGTTGGCCGCGCGCCACACGCGCCTCGAAGCGGAGCGAGACGGCCTCAAGAATTTCGTGTTCCCCACGGCTCTCACGCAGCGCTCGACGGAACCCGAATTGGCGAATCTTCTGCAGAGCGAGCGACGGCTGTTCCAGAGCCGCCGCGACTCGCGGGCAGGCCAGAAGGCGCAGCTCGAGGAGCGCGTCTCGCAGTTGCAGGAGCAGATCGCCGGCACGCACCTCCAGGCCGAGGCGAAGGCCGACGAGATCAAGCTGATCCAGGACGAGCTGGTCGGCGTGCAGGAACTGTGGCGCAAGAACCTCGTCCCCATCACGCGAGTGACCTCCCTCAAGCGCGAGGAAACGCGCCTTCGCGGAGAGCGCGGGCAGCTCATCTCGACCGTCGCGCAAGCCAAAGGACGCATCAGCGAGACGACGCTGCAGATCCTTCAAATCGATCAGGATCTCAAGAGCGAAGTCTCCAAGGAACTCAGCGAGGTTCAGGCAAGAACGGCAGAGCTGGTCGAACGCAAGGTCGGCGCGCAGGACCAGCTCAAGCGGATCGATATCCGTGCACCCCAGGATGGAATCGTCCATCAATCCGTCGTGCATACGGTCGGCGGCGTCATCAATGCGAGCGATGCGTTGATGCTGATCATGCCGGAGGGCGACGACCTGTCCATTGAGGTGAAGGTTGCGCCGCAGGATATCGACCAGCTCGAACCGGGTCTGGATACGGTCTTGCGGCTCTCGGCCTTCAATCAGCGAACTACGCCGGAATTGAAAGGAAAGGTCAGTCTCATCGCCGCCAATCTTGTGACTGATGAGCGGACAGGGGCGGCGCATTATCCCGTGCGGATCACCCTCCCGGAGGAAGAACGCCTGCGGCTGGGAACGCTGAAACTCATGCCCGGCATGCCGGTGGAGAGCTTCATCCAAACCGGCTACCGCACGGTGTTCTCCTACCTGACGAAGCCGCTCTCGGACAACATCACGCGGGCGTTCCGCGAGGAGTGATCGTTGGGGAACCGTTACCTCTCGAGGAGCCCGGCCACGGCACGGCCTTCTGCGTAAATCGTGCTATGATGCCACGAGTTCCTCTTCATGAGAGGGGGTCGCCATGGGTGGGCCTATCCAGAGGCTGTGGCGCCACATCTGCGATTTGCCGTTCTCAAGCGTCCTCCGTGGCCACGAAACTTCTCCGCCACGCGCTCCGGACAAGGATGCGTTGGACGATGTGGCGGTCATGTTCAAGGAATGCGGGGACGATTGCGAGCCCACAGCCGAACAGATCGAAGCGAAAGAATGCGAGCGTGCGGATCGTTTCAAGGGCGATCAGCTCTTGCCGATCATGGGATTGGGAGGGGGATCGCCGAGCCCTCCATAGGGACGGGCGAACTACCCGACCCCGGCCGCGGAGGTTCCACCTAGGCAGTCAACGATCGACTGCTGCGCGACGGGAGGTGAGGGGGCGACCCGGAGGGAAATCGGTTCGAACGCGGCAATCCGGGACCGTTCCAGCGGATCGTATGAAGGCCGTGCGGAACACCGAGTGCCGCTCCGCAGCCGGTCGTCGTTCTGAAACTGTGGCTCAGGTCCAGGGCCGTTCCGCCCGTTCGGGTGTCGCTATTGGATGGGCAGCCTTATAGACCGTCGAGCACCTTTAAGCGTCGCATCAGTAGCAATGTAGGTGGGTCCAGATGTATCCGCATTGACCGCCCCCTCTGCCGTACCGGATGAAGGTTTCGCAGGAGCCGGACTTGTTGGGCTTCTTGCACAAAGTCTGACAGACATACTCGGCGTTGTATCCCTGATGTCCTTCCGTCTCGCAGGCGAAGAACGTCTGATCGGGGACACTCCGATCCGCGCATTGTTTCTCGTCCTGTCCCCAACAGGCATTATACTGATCAATTTGCGCCCGCACCGGATGCGGAACCATGAATCCGATAGCAAGCACTAGGCCTATCACGGTTCGCCTGTTCAGCATGTTCAGCCTCCATGATCCGTTCTGCCGTTCCGTCCAGCGACGGTCTTGGCAGGGTTCCTCATGCGCACATTCCGCCTTCGCCTAGCCGATGAACCCGAGCTCCTCCCGGATATGCTCGCGGGCGGCAGGCACATCCGCCGCACCCATCGGCTGCTTAGGTTTGTCACTGGCCGCGTGGTCGAGGCGCTCGCGTAAATTGTGCCCAATTTCGCGGGACAGAAACTCCAGGAGCGGCTCGACCTGGCCAGGGATAGCGCGACCGAAATCTGTCCCCGCCGGCCGTCGGTTCGGTTCATCCGCTTGTGCAATCGGCAGATTGCCCGAGCTTACGTCCGCCCGGATTGGGATTAGTCAACGACAGCGCGTTTTTGCCGACTAAATTTTAGGGCTCGGCTCCGCGCTCGTGAGGAATAAGCGCCGCGAGATTCCGATAAAGCCAGGACCCATCGAAGGAGGATTCTATGACGTTTAGTGCACTACCACGCGCGGCCACCTTCGCCGCCATTATCGTCGCCGGCGTGACGGCCGCAGCCGCACAAACGACCTCGACCAACTCGCACCATCCCGATACGACGGTCGCACAGGCGACGCCGCCTTCCGGCATGATGGGCCAAGTCCCGGGAGCGCAGCCCGGCCAACCCAGCATGATGGGTCCGAGCAGGATGCAGCGCGGCATGATGGGTCAAGACATGATGAGCATGCCCGGGCACATGAAGATCATGTTCGCCATCGCCGACCTAGACGGCGATGGCGCGCTCTCCTTCGAGGAGGTGACGACCATTCATAAACGGATCTTCGACAAAGTTGACGCGAACAAAGACGGGAAAGCAACGCCCGAGGAGGTTCAATCATTCATGCGGGAGTAGCTGCGTGTGAGAAACCGGCCACCCGCAAATCCACCTGATAGAGATGCGGTTGAGGCTATTGGGAAGAATAGCAGCCGATCGACCGGAGCGAGCACGTGATCCGACAGTCTGACCGGGGCCATGACGGCTCCGGCGGGTTGGAGATGACGTGACAGCTGGCGACCGACTTTCAACAAATCGGCAGAAGGAAGGTGCTGGTTCTAGATCAGCACGCCGCCGCGCTGCTCCTGAACAGCGCGAACCTGAGCTTGCTTACTTTGAACCCATCGGCCCCGAACGGGGCAGGGTGACTACGAAGGCACGGGTCGCCCTCAAAGAACTATTTCGCCTATAGAAAAGCTAGATCAGACTAGCTAGATTTCTATCTTGTATTGATCTCGGCCAAGAATGGTCAAACACGGGTTCCGGTGAGTACGCCCATCACCCAGAGCACGACGAGAACAATAAGGACCAAGCCGAGCACACCGCCCAACCCTGAAGCGCCATAGTTGCGGTGCGCGTAATACCCACCGCCCCCACCAAACAGCAGGATCAATATAATGATCAAGAGAAGGGTGCTCATGAACTGCCTCGCGCATCAGACGGGATCGTTTTGCTAACTATCGATAGTTGATATTCAAGGGTTCACATTGACGTAGATCAAAGGGTGGGTCTGAAATCTACATTCATTGTTTATTCGTAGAACCTTGTTCCAGACGATCCTTCGCACCGGCCGATAGCGAGTGGGCTCGCGGTGGGGTCACATTCTCTCGACGTTCAGGGCTCGCTCGTCGAACTCCTGGTAGGCGAGATCGAGCGCAGCGACGCGCCGTGCCGAAGCGGACCAATTGGCAAGGCTGAGGGCATTGTCAGCCAACCAGTTCAGAGCCGTGTGAACCTGTGTGAATGCCGCGGCCGCTTGCATGACGTCGCCGAGCGTCATTTGGCCGTCGAGGTACTTGGGGGCGCCAAGGAGCAAGGCAAGTGCTGGCGCAAACACATTGTTGCCGCCAGACAAGAATATCATCCGGGTCTGGCGTCCGATCACAGCGATCCAACCGGTTGCAAGCGCTCCAAAAGAGAGTTCGAGCATTTTCTGCGCATCTTCATAGCCCTCGAAGCGCGCTTCTAAATCGGCCCGCTCCCGGGTGCGCGTAAGCGCATAGCGGAAATCTCCTTCAACTGCCGCTTTCTGCTCGACCCGCCTGACGAGAGGCCAGCCTAGCCTGTACATCCCGAACGACGTCGCAGCCGTATAGAGCACGACCGCGACGACCATGTAGGCCGGGATCGTCACACCTCCCAACGTAAGGGAACCACCCACATAAAAAAGTACGGTGATGAATGATGCGGAGAGGAGCAAGGTATTGATGAGACCGCCACACAGGTCGACAAATATCTCGACCGATACGCGCCCGTCCTCGGCGATCCGCGCTTCCGGGTTGTCAATAGAACCCGAAATGCTGAACTTATTGGATTGTCGATGCGCAAACCATCGCGCGATCAAGGCGATGGTCAACCATTGGCGCCACCGCAGCTGGAGCCACATCCGGGTCTGGATAAGCACCGCTGAGGCCACGGCGCTGCCTGCGCTGAGCGCCAGGATAAGGACGATGCTCCACTTGATTCCTTCGATGTTCCTGAACTCGAGCGCGTCGAAGAAGTATTTGTTCCACCGATTGATCGAGATCGCCAGGAGCATGCTGACGATTAAGGATGCAAGAAAACCCAATGAGAGCGACCATGCTGTCTTGCGCGATGGTCCTGACCAGAACTTCGAGGACAAGGAAAAAAAATGCTGAATAAAATTCCGATCTTCGAATTTGATCGGCATTTCGTTGCTCATTCCGGCAGACTCCCAGGATCGAACCTGACCTGCGCGACTCCCATTGCGAATTTCGTGCCGATATAGCGGCTCACAATCAGGGGGTCGCGTTGCCTCTTAATCATATCTGCGCCTATCCCTCGGCGAAAGAGGGCGCCGGCGCAGAGGTATTGGGAGCTGATCCGATCGAATAGGCTGCTGCCTCTTTCACCCACCGCCTCTCGTAACCCACCACTTCAAACTCGATCAGATCGACGAGGCCCATAACCTGTTTGCTCACCAGCGTGACGGCGTCCTCAAGGTGGCGATTACTTCTGAGTTCCTCACGGTACGATCTCAGGCCTGAAGGACATATGTGCCGGGAGCATCGCACACGACCGGGTATCCGCGCGCCGGAGCTCCCATTGTGGGAGCCCGACCCGGTTCACCGGAATGACGCGCCAGCCATTCGACCAGTTCAGGCCACCACGACCCCTTTCGACAAGGTGCGACTTGGGCCCAGGTGTCAGGATCAAGGTAGCCCGCCGTGGCGGTTTTCGTCAGAATCTGGAAACTTCCATCGGACTGGTCGGGATCCGCGACGATGCCCGCGTTGTGTCCGCCCGTTGTGAGCAGAAACGTCACGTCTGTATCAGCCAGGAGATGGATCTTGAACGCCGAGCGCCACGGCGCGACGTGATCGCGTGCGGCCCCGACGGCGAAGATGGGCACACGGATATCGCTGACGGTGATCGGCCTTGCGTCGACCTGAAAGCGGCCTTCCGCCAAATCGTTGTTGAGAAAGAGCCGCCGCAGATAATCAGAGTGCATGCGATAAGGCATCCGGGTGGCGTCGGCGTTCCAGGCCATCAGGTCGTTCAGGGGCGTGCGCTCTCCCAACAGGTAGTGTCGCACGACACGCGACCAGATCAGATCGTTCGTGCGAAGGAGCTGGAAGGCTCCGGCCATCTGCCGGGAATCGAGATAGCCCTGGCTTCGCATCAGGTCTTCCAAGAAGTGAACCTGACTCTCGTTGATGAACAGCGTGAGCTCCCCGGCCTCCCGGAAGTCCACCTGCGCCGCCAGCAGGCTCACCGTTTTCAAACGATCATCGCCGTCTCGCGCCATTGTGGCGGCGGCGATGGAGAGGAGAGTGCCTCCTAGGCAGTAGCCGGCTGCGTGAATTTTTTGACCTGGGACAATGCCGCTTACGGCATCGAGCGCCGCCATTACGCCAAGCGTGCGGTAGTCATCCATCCCGAGATCCCGGTCGTCTTGGGTAGGATTCTTCCAGGAAATGGTGAACACCGTGAAACCCTGACTGGTCAGGTAGCGGACAAGCGAGTTCGCGGGCGACAGGTCGAGGATGTAGTACTTCATGATCCATGCGGGCACGATGAGGATCGGCTCGGGCCGGACAGTTTCCGTCGTCGGCGCGTATTGAATCAGCTCGATGAGGCGATTGCGGTAAACGACCTTGCCCGGGGTGACGGCAACGTTCCTCCCGATATGGAAAGCCTCCGTGCCAGCTGGCGGCTTCGAGCGGACGATCCGCTCCCAGTCTTCAACAAAGTTGCGCAGGCCCTCCACGAGGTTCTGGCCGCCGCTCTCCAGGATCCGCCGCTGCACGACTGGGTTCGTCGCGATGAAATTCGAGGGTGACACCATGTCGAGGATCTGTCGCGAGAGGAACTCGACTACCGCCTCATGCTGCTTTGTAACGCCGTCGATCCCGGTCATCGCGTTGTGCGCCCATTGCTGCTGCAGCAGGAAACTTTGATGAATGAGATTGAATGGCCATTGCTGCCACTCGCTTCCGGCGAAGCGGCGGTCCTGCGGAAGCGGTTCGATGCACGACTCGCCTTTGCCTCCCTCAAGGGCGCAATGGACGGCGAATTGCCACACTCGAGCCCATTTCCGGGCTGCTTTTGTGGCGAGTTCGATTTGCTTGCCGGGCGAGATGGCAAGATTCGCGGCCCAGTCCATGTATGCGTCGGCGACGGCGGCTGGCGACACACCGCTCGTGAGACGCGCTAAGCCAGCGTGGCTCATATGGTCGAGCGTATCCCGGAGCAGGTGGAGTTCGGCATCATCCGACTGATCAGCCAGGATGGTTTCGGCGGGGAAGGGGGGCGGACTTTGCCTTGAAGGGGCAAGTGGAACAATGTGGGTCTTGCTGTTGGACACGTGGCAGTTCTCAAGAGCGCTAGACGTAGGGGATTTGACCTCGACTTCCGAGGTTTGCCCTCCGTCTTGCGAGGGCGCCGGACCGTCTGGATATGACATGGGCTTTCCTGCCGCGCGTTGCGCTGGATCAAAGCTTTCATCCGAATATAGACAGCATGATGACTGGTGTTAGCGGTTGCGTTGACCTGATTAGAGAGAGGGAGGGGAGCGATAGGATCTTCGCCAACGCGCTCCCCGATCGCGCCTTGCACGCCAACTCGGATCCCGCCGTAAGGACACGATGCGGTTTATCCCAAATGGGCCTGCTTCTAACCGAAAGGGAGAGAAAAATGACCGTGACAGACATCGGGCCGCAGCCTCAGACATTCGATCTCGAGAAAGCGACGCGCGCCAACAAGAATTACCGGACCGTCGCATGGAGCGGCCGATATCTTCAGGTGACGCTGATGTCGATTCCTGTCGGTGGCGACATCGGACTGGAGGCGCACCCGGAGACCGACCAGTTCCTTCGTCTCGATGCAGGTCGCGGCCGGGTTCAGATGGGGTCTTCCAGAAGCCAACTCACGTTCGACAAGGAAGTGTCCGATGGCTGGTGCATCCTGATCCCGGCCGGAATCTGGCACAATGTCAGCAACATCGGTGACGAACCCATGCAGGTTTATGCGATTTATGCGCCGGCGCACCACAAGCCGGGCAAGATTCATAAGACGACATCCGACGCGGCTGCCGACAAGGATGACGAACCGGCGGATTGGTCAGTTCAACCTGACGTCACGCGCGCCGACCAGCACGCGTAATACGCGTAATCGCCCACAGGGATATGTTGAACGCATGAAATTTTGACCGCGGCGGAACGCTCCCGGAACGCAATAACAAGCTGCGGCTCACTGGCTGTTTCGTTCTGGCGCCAATTGGCCCTGAAGCGCAGGAGTTGCTGCCCGTTCTCGTGGACTGGACACAGCGGGGGAGCGACATCATGTGCCGACGGATCGTTTTGCGGAGACGGCTTCGATCTGGGGACGCAATTGCTCCAGGTTATACCCAGCCGCCGACGTGGTAGCCAGAATGGCGTCGGGGGCCAGATGACATGCGGATGCGAGCGCCCATAGGGTTGTTGCCCGCGTGCCTGTGCGGCAGAAGGCGATGGTCGGCCCGTCGGTCTCGGTGAGAGCCGTCTTGAAGGCCTCAACCTGCTCGGCCGAGAACTGTCCTGGAACTATGGGAATGTGCCGGTAGGCCAGGCCCAGACGTTGCGCGGCAACCGCGAGATCCTCGCTGCGGGGCTGGTCGGGCGCCTCGCCGTCGGGGCGGTTGTTGATGATGGATTTGAAGCCCGCGGCCGCGGCCTCCTCAATATCCTTCTCCGTCAGCTGAGGTGAAACCGAGAGATTGGACGTCAACTTGGCAGGTTGCATGAGAGGGGTCCTTTGAGAGTTCAGAGTTGCCGCCCTGTTTTTGCAGGGACTGGATTCGGGATTGCCAGCTGGGCCGGCAAACATCGAGGTCATGGTTGAGCAAGAGGATCGCACCGACAACTCTCGCTCAGAGAAGGTCGAGGCTTTTGACCAGCATGTAGGCCGCGACCACGAAAATCAGGCTGGCAAAGACGGTGTTGAGCGCGCCCCTCTTCGTCGAAAGATGCTTCGCCGAACGGGCGCCGAGCAGGCCGCCCAACACGCCGCCACCTATGAAGAGAGCTGCCAAGGTCCAGTCGACCAGGCCCGAAAGAGCATAATTCGAGGCCGTGGTCAGGCCGAATGCCGTCACCGCCACCAGCGAGGAGCCGATCGCAAACAGGATCGGCATGCCGGTGGCGATGATGAGCCCCGGCACGATCAGGAAGCCGCCGCCGATGCCGAAGAAGCCGGAGAGGGCCCCTGTCGCCAAGCCGATGCCCACGAGCTTGGGGAAGTTCTCCCGGCTCAGCCTCACCGTGGGCTCGCCGCCGCCGGAACGCTTACGCAGCATGAGAGCTCCGACGACGATCATCAGGACGGCAAAGAGGGCAAGCAGCTTCTGGCCGTCGACCATCTTGCCCAGCGTCGAGCCGACGAGCGCGCCGATCACGCCCGCCACGGAGAACACGAGCGCGCAGCGCCATTTCACGTTACCAGCGCGGCCGTGGTTCGCGAGGTTGGCGGCGGCGTTCGCCGCCACCGCGATCGCGCTCGTGCCGATGGCGACGTGAGGGTTGGCCACGCCGACCAGATAGACCAGCAGCGGCACCGCCAGGATCGAGCCGCCCCCGCCCACGAGGCCGAGCGTGAAGCCAACGAGCGAGCCCGAGGCCAATCCGAGGGCGCTCTGGGTAAGGGACAGATCCATCATGGTCTCCGTGTAGGCTGTGGACCTTCGCCGCGTCAGGCGAAGTGGCTTCAGGCGTGCCTGGGCTAAGCGTAAGCGGCCCGGTTCCAGGGCGCCTTCACCAGGATGCGCGCCATGCCGCAAAAGCCGGTAATGCCCGCAACCGTCAGGCCCGCGCCGACAAAGGCGGGCACGATGAAGAACCAGGGCGAAACGAGCAGGCCGAGCAGGGTGCCGAAAAACGCCATGGCTGCCGGCGCCAATCTGCACTTGCCGCTGCAGCTCCAGCGGTTGGCGACGGTCGACCGTGACCGGCAGACCGTCTTTCTTCCAGGCGTCAATGCCGCCCTCGACGATAAAGGCTTCGCAGGAGCCCCCGACTTTTTCGGCCAGGCGCGCGGCATTCCCTTTGGTGCGAGCGCCGCTCTTGCAATGAAAGATCACCGGCTGGCCCTCGTGCAAGGCGAGATCGGCCTCGTCGAGCTTGGACAGGGACATCAGCCTGGCGCCGGGAATGTTCTCGCGAGCATGCTCATCCGCCTCGCGGATATCGACGAGGATGGCGCCTCGCTCGAGCAGGCGCTTGGCTTCACCGGGGGTGAGAGTGGGGAGGGACATCAGTAATCTCCTGGTTTTGGGTTGATCAGTCAGGACGGCAAAAGAGGCCGTGGAGAGTGGCGAAGAGCTGCTCGATGCGCGGATCGGCGATGCGGTACCAAAGGGTCTGGCTTTCGCGCCGGAAGGTGACGATCCCCTCGTCACGCATCTTGGCGAGATGCTGAGACAGGGCCGATTGGGACAGCCCCACTGCTTGGGCCAGCGAGGTGACGTTGGCCTCGCCCCATTCCACCAGCTTGCACAGGATCATCAGCCGCCGCTCGTTGGCGAGCGCCTGGAGGATATTGGCTACCTCGGACGCCTTTTGCTGGAAGGTCACGGGATCGAAGGTTGGGGTCATCAGTCTCGGCTCCAGTACTTTATCTATTGCTTATTTAGGTCGATACTAATATATTGTCAACCACAGAAGCGCAATTGGTTGCACAGGAGACACCGACCATGTCAGGCCAACCCATCATCCGGGCGTTCTTCGACGAGCCCACCAACACGGTCAGCTATCTCGTGGCCGACCCGGCGACGAGGAAGGCGGCGATCATCGATCCGGTATTCGACTACGACCACAACTCGGGCACGGTCGACACGCGCTCGGTCGAGGCGATGTTGAAAGCGGCCGAGGAGGCGGGTTACATGGTTGAATGGGCGCTGGAGACCCACGCCCATGCCGATCACCTGTCAGGCGCGCCCTACGTCAAAGCCAAGACGGGAGCAAAGATCGGCATCGGTGAGCACATCACCGAAGTGCAGCGGATCTTCCGCCCGATCTTCAACGCGACGGATCTCGACACCGAGGGGCGCGACTTCGACCACCTGTTCAAGGACGGCGAGCGCTTCACCATCGGCGAACTCGACGTGGAGGTGATCCACACGCCCGGCCATACCCCGGCCGACATCTCGTACAAGGTCGAGGACGCGGTGTTCGTTGGCGACACGATGTTCATGCCGGACTACGGCACGGCCCGCGCCGACTTCCCTGGCGGCGACGCCCATCAACTGTACCGTTCGATCAAGCGCCTGACCGCGCTTCCGTCCGAGACGCGGCTGTTCATGTGCCACGACTACAAGGCGCCCGGCCGCGACACCTATGCGTGGGAAACCACGGTCGCCGAGCAGCGCGAGAAAAACGTTCACGTGAAGGACGGCGTCACCGAGGAGGAGTTTGTCGCCCTGCGTGCGGCCCGTGACGCCAAGCTCGCCGCCCCCCGGCTCCTGCTGCCCTCGATCCAGACCAATATCCGCGCCGGCAAATTCCCGCCGGCCGAGGCCAACGGCGTTCGCTACCTGATGATCCCGGTGAAATTGAAGGGTGGCGCCGAGGACGTCGTCTAACCTGCCCCCGCACAGTCATTCCGCTGAGCGCATTGGTCGGGCATACGCGCGCGCGGAAAACACCGCCACCGTGATCCAGAAGCCGCTTCTCAGCGCCATGGCCGGGCAGAAATAGCCTGCATTCACAGATGGTTAAATAGACTAATTCTATGCGGCTGATTATCAGATGAGACGCTGATCTTGGCGGGCGGACTTGGTGTTTTTGCCCGCCCCTCCCGTTGCACGGACGCGACCTATGTGGCCTTTTAGCATAAGCGCGGTGGAGGGATCGGGTGATGGAGTGGTTTCTGATCGTCGCGATGACCAACGTTGCAGGGATGACATCCATATTTCCCACGGACGGCGCGTTTCCTGATCTACCAAAATGCATGCAGACTGCGCGTCTCATGGAACAGCAACTGCTCAGCAAGCCAGGCCCGCAAGGTAGTAGTGTGCACGCCTATTGCGTCGACAAACCTCAGTTCGACAAGCTATCCAAGCGATAGTTGCGCTGAGATCGGACCGGACAGGCGGTCGTTGAAAATGCCCATTGGTCTAGCGCCGCAGAGTGACTCCGTCCCCTGTTCTCGCCTCAGAACCGTTGTTGCGGGCTACTGCCTCCAATACGTGTGCGATAGCACGCCGGAGGGGGTCTAATTGAAGATTGGCGGAAGGGGTGTCTGTCGCACTGCTATCTCCCGAAGTCTTAGGACGTCCATAGAACCGTTGAAAAACAAAGATCTTACGGAGTACCTTGTCTACCGGCGTCCTATCTTATCCGCTAGGATCCAGTGCTGTTGTTGGGGCCCGTGTTGGGGCCGACGTCTAGGACGATCGCCAGTAAAAGCAAATGACACGGACACTCAATCGCCTCTCGTCCAGAGCTGTTGTGACGCTCAAAGGGCCCGGTCGCCATGCCGACGGCGGCGGGCTCTATCTTTCCATTTCACCTGATGGAACTCGTCGACGCTGGGTATTTCTGTACCGATGGAAGGGGCGCGAGGGGGAGGGCGCAGGCAGGCGGCTCCGGGAAATGGGCCTCGGCAGCGCTTCGACGGTGACCCTTGCAGTGGCGCGTGAGGCTGCAAGGGAAGCACGTCGGCAACTTGCTCAGGGTCACGATCCGTTAGCTTCGAAGAAAATCGCTCAGAAGATCCCCACGTTCGGAGAAATGGCCGATGAGGTGGTTGCGAGCCTGGCTCCGGGCTGGAGAAATCCCAAGCACAGGGACCAATGGGTGATGACCTTGGTGAGCTATTGTGCGCCTATCCGCGCTTTGCCAGTTGATGCTGTGAACACCGAGCATGTCTGCGCTATCCTGCGACCCCTGTGGTCGAAAGTGCCGGAGACGGCGTCGCGGTTACGGGGGCGGATTGAAAAGGTGCTCGATGCAGCCAAGGCCAAGGGCCATCGACAGGGCGAGAATCCGGCTCGCTGGCGCGGTCATCTCGATCACCTTCTTCCTGCGCGGCAAAAGCTAACCCGAGGTCACCATAAAGCCTTGCCTTACGATGAAGTGCCAATGTTCGTCCGGCGTCTAGATGGCCTGGGTTCGATCAGCGCGCTCTGCTTAGAGTTCGTGATTGTAACGGCAGCGAGGAGCGGGGAGGCGATGGGTGCGCGGTGGGAGGAGATAGAACTCAAAACGGGCACCTGGATCGTGCCGGCTAAACGCATGAAGACTGGACGGGAGCATCGAGTGCCCCTCTCGCCGAGGGCTATCGAGATCCTACAGATCGCCGCGAAAGTCCGCGGTAGCGATTTTGTATTTCCCGGGCAGAGACAAGGTCGACCACTTTCGACGATGGCTCTCGAGATGTTGCTGCGGCGGTTGAAAGTGGACGTTACCGTACACGGGTTTCGCAGTGCGTTTCGCGATTGGGCTGCCGAGCAATCGAGCCAGCCCCGTGAAGTTGCGGAGGCGGCGCTTGCGCACGTTGTCGAGAGCAAGGTTGAAGCCGCTTACCGCCGCACTGACTTTTTTGCCAAGCGGCGAGACCTGATGAATGAGTGGACCGCATTCGTGCTTGCCGCCCCGCCCACATGCTAATTCGTTGGTCTTCCTCATGGTTGAAAAGGGTACCCAGCAGAGATCCTGACTTTGACCATGAAGTGCGACGGGCGGGGTGCTTCTTCAAATCAACCACGCCCCGCTCGTAGATGACCATCATACCCGAAGGCGGTGTGTTGATCTGCCGCACCCACGACCGAATCGACAGGGTTAACGGGAGCAATCAGGACAACAACCATTTGCCAAACCGTCCTGATTTCAAATATTTACCATTAAGCATTCGCTGATTGTGGCAAAATGCTACGCATTACCTATGTATTATTTGTGGCATTATGCCACTAAATTCACCTCTAGTCTCATAGTTCAACAGATATCAGCAAAAAAATAACTGGAGAACCGTCCAAAACTGCATCATGTTGCTCGGCACAATCCCCCCGTATTCTTTTGAGGCGGGGATTTGAAGAGGAGACGATATGAAAAGGGAAAGGGATGGGAGCCTGCCCAGTGAAGGCTTTGTGCGGCTATCCCAGTTTCTAGGGCCAGGGCGCGCACTGCCAATCGGGCGCTCGACCTGGTGGGCGGGAGTTAAGTCTGGACGGAATCCCAAGCCGGTCAAGCTGTCGGCGGGGATCACCGTTTGGCCCGTCGAGGTAATCCGGGCACTGATTGAGAGGCTTGCTCGCTGAGCAAAAGCTACTCTCCAAGAATACAATTGGTAGGCACAGCAACGGTTTCTTAAATCAGCCGCGGCGTCAGTGGCCAGGTTCTCTCCAGCAGGGAAGACGGGCTCGTCTGCGGCGGACTCTCGCTAACCAAGCGAATAATCACAGATCTTAGGGAGGCCCCGAACGACGTTCGAGGCGAAGGTGCAACTATGGCCAAAATTGGCATGGCGCGCATTGCGGCGCGTGACGACTTCCCGGAGATTTCAGCCTCCTCGAAATGGCGCGCGATCAAGTTCCCCTCACCCAGTCGCGCTCTGAATCAGTTTGGCCGAGGAAGTCGGCTGGATCAGTTGATTTCCGCGGTCAACCTGGCGCCAGCAATTCAACGACGGCTGACCAGCCGCAAGCTCTTGAGACCGCAGCGTTTGTTGGTCCGGCTAGTCCCGCTGGGGACTGGACGGACTTACCTTATACGCTAGGAGTGGCGGTACCGCTCTCGGACAGGAGGGCGCCATGAACAAACGCCGGCTCAACAAGGCAATCACTCACCAAGAGGCCCTGCGCCTCAAGACCGCGAAGCATGAAGCAGCGCGCCGGCGCAACCCTTTGAACATGTTCCTCACCCTTCACCCGGATCGCATGATTGATCCGCCTGCGGATGTTGGGCTCTTCGCACGTTCGGTTATTCGGAAGCTCGGACAGTGGTTTCGCAATCATCGGCATCATTGGTGGAGTCTATGGGTTCGCGAGAACTACGATGGGCAGGGCCGAGAGCACCTGCACCTCCTTATTCACGTGCCCCATCGATTGCTCGCCAAGTTTCGGAAGGCGGTTGCGCGCTGGTGGCCGGAGAAGCGCACCGCCGATCTTCAAGAAGTCGTCGATGCCGCCGATGTTCTCGACTACATGCTAAAACAGATGACACCACAGGCAGCCTATGCGCTGAGATTTCGTGTCGGACGTGAAACGCATTCTCGTCACGACCTTGCAAAGGTTGCAGCGGTTTTGGGCAACCGCGTGGGCATGACGCGCAATCTCGACCAAATCGTCCGTCGGCTAAAGCATCCTCCGACGGCACGGGTCAAATCGTTGCGTCCTTCGCAGCCCAGCGTCTCCAGGTGAGGATCGAACGATGACATCAACAGCGATACTTGATCTTACGCGCGAAGCTGTCGGGTTTCGAGTTCGGTTACCAGCTCCCGAAGAACCGCCCCCAGTTCCTCGCGGCAAAACGCCGACCCTGTTCTGGCCGGTGCGAACCGCTAAAGGCGACCGCCTTGGGTATCTTCGCTTAAGGAGCAACCGCGTACGCTTGCTGGTGTCCATCGAGGGTGGCTCGAGCAGCTTCTCATGGCACCCTCTCAACTTTCTGCCCGGGTTCGATCTTGTCCGGTTGCAGGCGCGACCCGATTCCGCAGTGGTAATTCTGGATGCCGATGACGCGGTCCCCGACGACCAGGATGATGCGGTGTACGTGCGTGCAGCGATCCTCTGCGACGACCCATGCGTGGAAAATTGCGGTATGCCTCATTCTGAGGTCCAGGTCGGCGGAGATACTGTTGTGGACATCCGACCGATTGATAGCGGAAGAGTTCTGCAGGCCAACTCGATCCTCACGTTACAGAGTCCTGCAATCCAAGCGGCGGAGGTTTTCGACGGTCGCGCATGGGAGGCTGCTGCTCCGGCAAAGGCACCCGACATGCTCTTTGTTCCACTAGCGGAAGTGAGTGTCCGAAGCGTCAACTGGATCGTGCGAGGTGTGGCCGCAGAGGGCAAGATAATGGTCATCGCTGGAGAGCCGGGCCTCGGTAAGTCCATGTTGATGGCTGACATTGCTGCGGCCGTCTCGTCAGGACGTCCTTGGGGACCGGATCTCGTAGAGACCCTCATTGGAGATGTCATGCTCGTCTCGCCGGAGGACGACGCGTCCAACTCTCTCAAGCCGCGCATCCTTGCGGCCGGGGGACGAGACGAGCAAATCCACGTGATCCGCGACAAGCTAGCCGCCATCGATATCGCAGCGATCATCAAAGCAACCGATGAGCGACCGAACGTCAAGATGCTCATCATTGATCCGATCAGCGGTTGTCTGGGCGGGCACGACATGAACAGCACTGTGGCTATGCGAAAACTTTTAATGCCGCTAGCCGCCTGGGCCGACGAGCGATCAATCGGGGTTATACTCGTAACCCACCTGAACAAGGCTCGCGGTCGGGCACCATTGGCGCGGGTCATCGGATCGCATGCGATCGTCGCGGTTTCGCGCTTAGCTTTCATAGTCTGTCATGACCCGGGAAGCGACCACCAACAGCTGATGCTCCCGCTGAAGGACAACCTAGGTCTCCCTCGACGAGGGTTCAGGTATCAAATCGAGGGCGTCACCCTCCCAAACGGCATCGGCTCGGCGCGTATCGTATTTGACACTAGGATCGTCGAGATGTCCGCAGTGGAGGCACTTACAGCTCCGGATCTAAAATTCGCAACTTCAGCAGTGGACGAAGCCGAGGCATTTCTTCGGGAGTTACTCACATTGGGCGAGCAAACCGCCGGAGATGTGAAGGCCGCGGCGGAGGCACATGGCATCAGCATGGCTTCGCTCCGGCGGGCCAGAATGACCTTGGCTGTCAAGCCTCGAAAAGGCGGCATGACAAGCGGCTGGAAGTGGGCTCTGCCATCTGTCACCTCAGATGACGCCGCGCGCCAAGTCGACCACAACAAATCCCTCGATGAGCAAGCGGGCGAAGGTGCGCATGAATCCAATGAGTACCTTCGCGAAGATGAGCATCTTCGGCTCGAGCATCCAGAGGAATTGGATGATGAATAATCTACCGCTGCTTGGGCGAGGCATCGCCGAGCATTCTCCGAAAGTCCGAGGCCCTCCAACGGCGCTCTGCGACGGCGCCCTACGACTGCGATGTCCTCGCCTTAAGAGGTGCGTGCCTTTTATGGCGTTCGGTGCCCCCATACTTCGCCCACGGTCAGAAACCTTAAGACCTAGCGACTGAAATTTTGTCCAGACTTTGCGGCCACCTTGGTCCAGGTCTGCTCTCAGGATCCCATAATGGCTATCACCACACGCTGTCATCATTCACCAAAGCGCGAAAGCGAATGTGTTTTTCTATGGACAGCGGATTGCTGATGCAAAGCATCCACTTCCCGCAATTCTCCATGAGAAGGCTTCAGAGATTCTGCGACCAATATCCTCTCCCGGCAAAACGAACTTTGCGAACCCAACTCTTCGTTCTCTTGCGCGGTCGTTTTCACCGCTGGATTTGACGAAGTCGGGTCTGATCGGCCGTACCATGTGGCCCAAACAATCAGTCCGCTCTGAGGAGGTAATTGAATTTGGCATCCTGGGCACCGATGGACATTGGTCTGACGTTGCGGTCGTCGACCCTGCCCGACGTGAGTGGCACATGGTGAATTGGGAGGGTGGTTGATTGGAGCAACGTCTTGAGAAAACCAGTCCAAAGAAATACTTGCGGGCCTACGACGAACCTGTGGAATATCTCAGAAACGGCCGGCGCGGGCTCCTGATCTTCAATCCTGAAAGGGAAAGAGTCCGACTGTCGGGACGTCTCATTTCCGCAGCAAAGCCGGAGCTTGCGGAGCGACTGGCCTATTTGACTTTGCCACCACCGACGCTGAGAGTTCTTTCTCACCGGTCCCCCCGCCGTATTGGTTGAAGGCTCTCATTCGATGCCAAACACGCTCAGTGCCCACGAGCGTCGACCGGACAAACCCGCGACTGGTCAATCGCCGATCGAAGACCGGCCTTTCGCGCCCATCGCCAAGCATCATCCTCGCGATGGGAAACCCGGCTTCCATCCGCGTTTAGCCCCGACGTAGCCAGCGGTGACCTCGTCTTTGTGGGCGGCGAAAGCTGCCGGGACTTCTGCCTTCTCGCGCTTCGCGACCTTGAAGAAGTCCAGGGTCTGTCCGAGTTCCGCGGCAACCTCATCGAATTCTTCGGGGCAGATGCGGAGGTCCCCGGTGGCGGCGCCCACCGCCGCCGCAATAAGATGATCGATGATATTCTCGAGCCGATGGACAAAAGTGGCATCGCGCATATTGCAACGAACGAGATTCCCGAAGTGCTCACATGCCGCCGCAATCGCGGCCGGCGCCCATGATCGTTCACCGCATCCGGCAGTAGGACGGACGCGACGGAATGGTCCCCGCAGGCAACCACCGAGCCGCCCCGGAATAACCAGAATGTTGGTTACTTGGGAGGGCAGGTTGTAAATCCTCCACCTCGCGCCCCAGCATCCATACCCAGAAACGTCTTCGACGGCCCGGACCCATCGGGATAGGTTCGCAGACGACCGCAGGCGTTCGGGATTGCATGATGATGCGCACGCCTCGATTTGGCCGAGCCAGCTGCTTGCAACGCTGCTCGTCGTTCCCGTCTATTTTATCCCACAGGCGCGTCCCTTATGGACGCCGTGTACGCACTCGCCGCGGCGGCGACCAAGGTGTCGACGGTGCATCCCGGGTCTGTCGCAGCAGGCATGCAGGTCACGTTCGCGGTCGCTGCGGTCCTGATCGGCGGCGCACTCGCCATCTCGGTCGTCAGCCGCAGGCGCCTGCTATGACGCAGCAAATCCCAAGAGACGGCACCATGTACGACAGTGATGGCGTGAAGCGGCATGCCTGCGGGATCAGTTACCCTATCCGGGTAAGTCGTTGGGCCCAACGACAGATAAGATGTCGGAAGCCCTGGAGCAGGTCGCCATCGGTTTCGACACCAGGATAGAACCGGGTCGTCGACACCCCCCTCAATCGCTGCATTACCGTCCGCGGTCTGCCGGGCAAAAGCGATGCGCAATCGAAACGCTACATCTCCCGCCTCTTCGCTCATCTTGGTCAGAAGCTCCAGCGGCTCGAACAACCGAGTCTCGGCGTCACGGTCTATGAGAAGGTCCCTGGACAGCCGCTCCACGCCCATCGGCTGCTTTACGTGGCGCGGGCCCATGTTGGTGTCCTTGAGCATTGGCACGACGGCGGGGCTGTCGAGGTCACTGAGGCGGACGAGGACGGTCCCGCATACATCAGCAAGCAGCGTCGCCCGTGGCCCCCTCAAGTGGAGAAACGGATCAAGCGGTGGCGTCAGGCCGGCGCCTGGATCGAGGGCCCGAGGGTGTCTTTTACCAAGGCCGCGAAGCAGCTCCTGCTCGACGCGGACGAACGCCGGTCAAGGGGAGGGGCGAGCTCTCCCAGGCGATGAAGCCTCGACGCGCAAGCGCAATGTCGCCGCCGCCGGCCGGAGAAGCCGCCGACGTCAACCTGTCAACTTATCCCCCGTCGCCAGGTCGACATCCGCCGCGAGGTCGCGCGCCCAGCCCTTCTCTTGCGCGGTCGGGACGGCCTGCCGGCTGACCGAATAGCGTTGGTGATCAAGGAGATAGCGGTCCCTGTCCGGTACAGGGTGGAGACCTCTTCCCATTGCGCTTCGCTCAACTTAGCCATTACGTTTGTCGCCCCTCATGGTCGTCTGGTACGGGCTGACACGGGTTGCCGGATGTCAACCCTGTCAACCTCATGGCCGCAACTGACGATAGAGCGGAAGGTCATGCACCGAAGCACGGAGGGATCATCTCCGCGCGACCGCTGCCGCTCCGAATTTGTGGACAAAGGGGGATGAGGCGTAAGCTTCCGGCCATCCGGATGCTGCGTCCGCTTTCAAATGCTCCTTGAGCTGGACCTGTTTGGAACCGTAAGCTTGGATGGATGTTCCGGCCACCTGGGTGTCCTGATGGAGCCCTGCTTTGTCCGAGTGGATGCCTAATACAGGTTCCGAAGCCGGTTTCATGAAGCCGAGATGGGTCGACCGCTGGAAGGCAGTTTCGAGATAGCCACGGGGCCGTCCTTGCGCGGTCTCAGCGGGCCTCGACTGCGGCGCTCCGTCTCTCGTCAATGAGGTCCGCGGGTGTCATCGACGAGAGACCCTGAGCGAGAGTTTGCCCAAAAGGGGCCGCTTGCGTCCGGTTTCCGATGCCCTGCTTACACCTGAGTGTGCCCTTAGTCCCGGGCAGCGGCCGAAAGATGCTCGAACAGGAGCTTTTCGGCACTCGTTAGATCGCCTGAGTCGAGCGCATCGAGGAAGGACCGTTCGATCTCTGCCGGGCTGAGGCTTCGGAAGTCCGCATACTGGCGACCGGGGCGTCTGGCGTGGCTGCTGGCAGGCGACCCAGCAGGGCGAATGGCAAGGGATTGCCGCGTCCGGCCGCAACGTGACGTGGACCGTCATCATCATCGGCCGCTTCGCCGGTGGCAAGCTGATAGAGGACTGGGTCGAGCTAGACCGGCTCGGCCTCTTCCAGCAGCTCGGATGCATTCCGACCGGGTCGTAGGGGGGCCTGACGCAAACCCGTGGCGATTACCGCTCGTTGAGGATGCTGGGCTGTGAGCCTTACCGGCCCTTCAGACGTTGTTTTCCTAAGCGGATAGGGGGTCATAAACACTGCGCCAGTCTATCCGCGACGGAGGTGATTATGAGGACCTACCATTTATTCCAAGCCGTGAACTCTCCCAATCTACGCGGCTTCACCGATGAGGTTACCGCCGCGAAATTACCCAAGGAACAGGGACCATGGAAGCTGGTGCAACAGATCGGCCCCGACGAGGAATGGAACCTCGCCATCAGCAGGGCAGTTGTGGCGACCGGCATCGTCGAGAACGGATTTTACCTCTGGGGTCAAATCGATCGTCCAACGGTGTCGCACCTAATCATTGGAAGCGATCGCGTCGAGGGTACGGCCGTGTTCGACCGCAAGAGCAACCGGATCGGCACAATTAAACGGCTGTTGGTCGAGAAGATAAGTGGCCGCGTTCTTAATGTTGACGTGACCTTCGGTGGATTTCTCGGCGTCGGCACCCATCATCACACCATCCCGTGGGAAAAGCTCGTCTACGACAAAGAGCTTGAGGGCTACCGTACTGACATCACGGAGGCTCAGGTCCGAGCCGCCCCGAGTTCCTATGGGGACGAAGAAATTTGGCCGGATCGCAAACGCCAGCAGGAAATCAGGGATTACTGGAACGACCTCCCCCGAGGACCGATTTGACCGCACGTCGGTGGAGGCTCGATGTGTGCGATGACCCCAACCCCAAAGCCACCGATGGGGCCACTGGAGCTGAAAAAGAGCACACAGGATTGAGTTGCGAGGGCGAAGTCGCGGGTCTTCCTGGCGGTAAACGGTGCCGTTGTCGGTGAGCCCTTCGATCGGCAGCGGCGGCGCCCTCAGAGCGGCGCAGCACTTCGCGATGGCCTCGAGCATCATGTCGCGTTGGAGGTTCCCGAATGCGGCGAAACCATCCGCGCCTGGCGGTCAGATTTCGATCCGCGCGCCGGTCGCCAGCATCAATCGCTTTATCGAGCAAGAGCGGTTGTCCTACGGCGAGGCGTTCGACCGGCTGGTCGCGAAGCTCGATCGATGAGCGGTAGCGACGAAACCGCGCCCGATGTGGTCGCCGAATAGGCTATCCACAATCCTCCTCCCTGCAGGATTGAATGGGAGCATATGCGGCTCCCCACGCTGCTCCCAAGCTGCGAAGTGCCCGCCTTTGGGCAGCCGGTTGTAATGCACCAGTTTGGGATATGCCTGCTCCGACCAACTCTTCGGCGCCTGTTGGAGCTCGTCGGGGAAGACGCTGACCGCAGCAGGGATCTTGACGCCCCTGACACTGAAGAAGGGTCCCTTGTTCTCCCAGTAAAGCCGCGCTGCCCGAGATTGAAACCTTGGACCCTTTCGGCTGGGGCTTGGCAAGGTCGCCCGGGGATAAATGATGGCGCCTAATACCTTGGTCATGCCGCGTGGCCGCTTTCCCTACCCGCCGGTTTCTATCTCGACCAGAGCGCCATCCTTCGCACGGATAAAGCGACGGTCATTGACGTCCAGGTGGTCATCGTCCTCACCTCATCCTCCCGCCGCAGCGGGCGCGGCGTTCCTGTCCCGGGCGATGGGCGGCGAGGAAGAGGGCGGGCCGAAGTCATGAGCGTTGTGGTCCTGCGCAAGGTGCTCCCCGGTCGGCATCGTGCACTGCTGGCGGATATCAGCGCCGGCTCGCCGTTGGCTATCCTACGGGTCCGGATATGTAACCGCGTTGCGCCATGCAGCCTTTGGCAACATCCAAACGCCGAAGTCCGTTGGTTTTCGATGTTGCTGGCATCAAACGGACCCAGTCAATTCCGCTGTAATAGAAACGGCATCTTCGGGTGCCGTTCTCATTTAATCGGCCTTCTTTCCTAAGTGCCCTTCGTGTATACTCAGCGATGACTTTGGTCAGCCTGTTGTCGACTGCGTAGAACCAGGGGAGTCCTCTATGGCCGCAAGAAAGCAGAGCGCCCGATCGGAAAGCAAGGTTACCACTCCCAGATCACGGCGGGTTAAGACCCTCCCAAGTGGACCTGGCACCACCATTCACTATGAGGGCGAAAATCTTGCCGTGGTGGTGTTCAACAAGAAGCCAGGCGGGGGCGGGATCGAGCGGCCCACCATCACTGTCTGTAAATGCACCAAGACACGGTACGAATGCTCGCGCGGCGAAAGCGGCAACACCATCTGCAAGGAGGTGTGTACCGAGTGGGACTGCCAGGAAATAAAAGCGGCGCTTTGAGTGCCGATCCCAGTTAAGCTTCTCTTGCAATCCCCGGATCGCGATCATAGCTCAATGTCGTGCCCTGCGTTGACAGGCCGCTCCGAAAGGGGTGGGGAATACGGTTGCCACCTCCAAAGGCCGCTCCACCTTGATATCCGCCTCGCGGAGTGAGACCGGTGGTTTTCCAAGACGGGACGAGGTGATGGACTATTTTGTGTCGTCACGAACGTCGGTGCGACCTGCCCGTCACACGACCCACCGTGTGCGAAGGGTTCATTGGAATGCGTCGGCCTAAGCGAGGAGACGGACCAAGGCTTGGCCGGCCCCCACGAGGTGGTCCGCTTTGATTGTTAGTGCATGATCGGTCGTGGCGCTACCGTTGGGGTGGCCGGCGGAGCTGGTCGGGGTTGCGCAGCCGGCCATAGCACGCCTCCGGTGCGGGTGGTTTATAGCCGAGCGATGAGTGGGGACGTACGGTGTTGTAGTGCCGTCGCCAACTCTCGATCACCATCTGCGCTTCCTTGAGCGTGTAGAAGATCTCGCCATTGCGGTCCGTGAAGCGCGCGAGCGCGGGATCATGGATAGTGTGCGGCCATTCGCGCGATTCACTGGAACAGGCGTAGTCTGAGATGACGAGACCGAAATCCGTGTCGACGCCGTCATCTGGTGCACGGGCTTTCGGCCGGCGCTCAATCATCTTTGCGATCTTGGCATCATCACCTCAGACGGTCTGATTGAAATCGATGGCAACCGTGCCGTTAGAGAACCGAGACTATGGCTGATAGGCTACGGCGATTGGACGGGTTTCACGTCGGCAACGTTGGTCTGCGCCGCACGAACCAGCCGCGACCTCGCGCGAACCCCCCTCGCCAGTCTTGATGCCGAGTTCATCGAAGCCACTTGAGAGGGCGCGAGATTTTTTCTGGGTGAGCGTTCAGCGAGCCCGACAGTCAGCCGCAACCCGCATGCGAGTGCGATGTTCAAACAAGATTCCAGCGAGGAAGCCGAGCGCGGCATCCGGGCCGCCTCATTCGATCAGGATCGCTCCGAATGACGGCGAGAGCGCCTGGGGCAGCAGGCTTGACAACGCCACCAACAACCGTTGGTACGAAGGGAAACCCTCGCCACGATCTCCGCGCTTGAAGCGACCGCCCTCGAACAGTGACGTTACCGCTGAGGTGCAGACGGACTTCGGGATGGTCACCCGCGCGAGTCCCCGGCCACAGGCTACCGGACAGCTTGGCCCATCCCAAAGCCGGTCGGAGGCCATCCCGTCAGACGTACCCTGGCAACTCCTTCCGCTCAAAATAACCGCTTCCCGCACGGCCGTCCGTTACGCTACGCTTTATCGAAACGAGCCGTGGCTGCGCCTCGGCCGTCCTGTGATGGAAAGCAAAACTGGATGAACCATCGGATCTTTCTCGTTGCGGCGCCGTTTGCCCGTCTCGCTGCGCGAGCCCAAGGGGCGTTGCGGATCATGGAGGGGCATTTTCCGGCCACGCCAGAGCGCAGCACCTCGGTTGAGATCACCGGCGAGACCGCCTCCCTCGTGGTGACGAGCGCCGGCGATGGCAGCCTCGATCGCACCGAAATCCCCCGTGCCCATGCCGAGGCGCTGATGGCGGTCACCGCCGGCCGCGTCGATGCTCTGCAGACGAGTCTGACACTCGGGCACCTCCCGGTGCGGTTGAGCCGCATCGTCTCGCCGGCGCTTCTTGATCTCCTCACCGTCGACTTTGCCGGTGAGGAGGAGGCGCGCGCCTTCGTCCCGCCGGAGTGGTTCGGGCTCGAGGTCAGCGACGAACCAAGTTATCGCATGGGAACCCTTGCCTTGCAGGGGCTGCCAGAGGCACGCGAGATCACGGTGAGCAATGCGGGTCTCGACAGCTTGCTCGATGCGCTTGAGAACCGTGCCTCACGCCAGGCCGCACGGGCGCTGACGGCGCCAGCGGAAAGACCGCAGCGGGCGCCCGAGCCCGAGCCGGCGGAGACCGACGAGTCCGAGGTCGCGGCAATCGAGGACGACGTCATCCGCGAACTCGCCCGCTCGCTGCGGCCGCGGCGCGGATAATCAGCGCCCGACCGCCCTGAATCGTTGCTCTTGGCCTCCAGTCTCCATTCAAAAGGTCTTGCATGAGCCGCGGCGGGAGTTAAGACCGGCTCTCTAGCTTGGAATTCAGAAAGGTCGATCAGGAGCGATCATGGGACGCGGAAATTCACATCGGGAGCGCGAGCGCCAAAGCCACCGCCAAACCGAGGACTCGTGGGGCAGCGAGGCGCAACCGCCATTTCCGACATCGGTGCGTCCCAGACCGTATTCGACGCTCCGGCCCGATGCCAGCGCCGGGGTGTCAGCCCGCGTCAAATGGTTCGATCCCGACAAAGGCTTCGGCTTCGTCGCCCTCGCAGATGGGTCAGGGGAGGCCTTCCTGCCTGCGCGAGCCGTCGAGGCGGCCGGTCACCGCAGCCTTGGCCCCGGCGTGACTATAATCGCCCGCCTCGGCACCGGTCCGAAAGGCCCGCAGGTGGCGGAGATCGTCAGCCTCGATCTCGGCACCGCCGCCCAGGAACCGCAGCGGAGGTCACAACGTGCGGATCGCCCAGCCTTTCTCGCGCGGGCACCTCTTCCGCCGGCCGGGACGGGATCGGATTCGGCACCGAGCCCTGATCGCGACGGGGTGGTCAAATGGTTCGATTCCGTCAGGGGCTTTGGCTTTGTCGCGGTCGAGGGTGAGCCTAAAGATCTATTCGTGCATGTTTCGGTTCTGCAGCGCGCCAAAGTGAGCGTCCTCGAGCCCGGGCAATCTGTTCGCGTCGCGGTGGTTGAGGGTCGCAAGGGCGACGAGATCGGCGCGCTGAGCCTGCCCTGTTCCCTTCGATGCGACGTTGGTGCTCGAAGGTGATTTGCCCCCTCACCATGCCATCGCGAGGTGGCGGTCGAGATACTGTCGGTGGCCAGATATCGCGCCAGAGCTTTAACGGCATCTTTCGGCAGATCCTGTCAGACGCACGCCGCGTCGATGGCGATCCCCGGCCGACCCATCGCGCTTCCCGATCCCCTGGCACAGTGTCCATCGCCTCACGGAACTCGGAGCCGCACGCTTTCGCCAAGCAACGTAGCATATCGAAGGCAGGGCTTGCTCACATGGTTGGGTCAGGTTTTGATAGCCCAACACCCACGGCCCGTCGTCCGATCGACTTGCGGCCGCGAACATCAGGTGAGAGGGGAAAATCGCATGAATGTCAGCGTTACAGACAATGGGCCAAATTTCGCCAGCCGGCGAGCATGACGGGCAGGGCGACAAGAAAATCGGGCGCTCCGTGCGGCCTTGCTGGCCCCCATGCGGAGAAGTCTGTCTCGTTAGCACTGCAAGGTGGCGGCGCGCACGGTGCTTTCACTTGGGGCGTCCTCGATCATCTTCTGGAAGACGGGCGACTTTCAATCGAGGCGATTACGGGGACGAGCGCCGGCGCCCTAAATGCCGTCGTTCTGCTCGAAGGCTGGGTCGAGGGCGGGCCGGAGGGCGCTCGCGCGCAATTGCGTCAGTTCTGGAAACGCGTCAGTCTGGACGGCGTCTTTTCCCCCCTTCAGCGTGCGCTCTTCGACAGGTTCCTGGGCTACTGGAACGTCGACGGATCCCCCGGCCAGTTGTGGCTTGAGGCGTGGTCGCAGGTGGCGAGCCCTTACGCCTTGAACCCGCTCGATATCAATCCTCTCCGCGACGCCTTGAGCGCATTGATCGATTTTGACCGTGTCCACGCGTGCGTCGATACAAAGCTCTTCGTTGCCGCCACCAACGTCTGGTCCGGCAAAATTCGGATCTTCAACGCGCCTGAATTGACCGTCGATCATGTCCTGGCTTCCACCTGCCTGCCGCTGCTTTTCAAAGCAGTCGAAATCGATGGGGAACCCTATTGGGACGGAGGCTATTCGGGAAATCCGGCGCTCTTCCCGCTCCTCTACGAGACACGGGGCGATGACATCCTGCTGGTGCAGATCAATCCACTCGAGCGCCGTTCCACGCCTCAAACGACGAAAGAAATTCAGAACCGTCTTACGGAGATCACCTTCAACTCAAATCTCCTGCACGAACTTAGAGCGATCGAGTTCGTCACGCGGCTGATTGACGAGGGCAAGTTATCGACCAAGGACTACAAGCGCGTTTTCATGCATCGTCTCCATGGCGGTCCCAAGCTGGAAGCGTTTGCCGCCTCATCACGCATGAACGCAGGTTGGGATTTCTTCAAGGAACTGAGGGACCTTGGTCGCGCCGCTGCCCGAAGCTGGCTGTCTGATCACTACGAGGCCATCGGATCGCACAGCACGCTCGACTTGCCGAATACCTATTCGTGAGGTTCGAGCACTCTTGCGTAGAACCTCTCTTGCTCATCTTTAAGGCTGCGCCGTCGCTGTTTCTCGAGCAGCTCGCCACAGCCGTACCGTGCTGACGGCACGAACCCGACCCCGGCTCGAATATCCGCGTGGGTGGACGGCTAGAAGATGTTCATGCACGATCGATGCGCAGCTGCGGTGGATTTGAGCGTCTTCGCGCCGAATTGGCCACGCCTCAATTCTACAGGTTGTTCTCTTTCCGGCTGCAGCCCGGAACTGGGAATTGCCGCTGGAGCATCGGATCGAGCTCAGAGTCGGCGTGAACCTGGGCGACGTGATCGTCGAAGGCAGCGACAGCCCGTGCGGAGGAGTATAGCTTTTCTGCCCTGATCCAAGGTGCGTATCCAGAACAGACCATCATCCAGTGTGATGGACCAAGGATCGGCGGGCGGGTGCCGCCAAAAGGCTGCACATTGCGTGAACGGGCCGTCGCGTACCCAAACCACCAAAGGCCTCGGCACTCTATCGGAGTGGCTTGTGCTGCAGGGCATCCAATCCAGTTTCACCATAACGGCACGCTGGCTGAGTGTGTGCTGGATGCCGAGCAGCCAGTGGATGTTACCGGTCTTGGCTTCACGAGACCCTTAGGGACTGCAAGAGCCTTGTGCGCTTCGACAAGGATGGCCGGGTGGAGTGCTAGCTCCCTACAATTTCAGCCGAAATAGATCGTCCTTCGGATCGCGAGCCGAATGGGAGTCGTTGCGTTTCGGGCCTGCTTTAGAATTATTATCGGCGCCGAAACCTTGGCCATGCGCTGAAGTGGCATCCAGCATTCGGTCACACGCGCTCTGGCATAGCTTCGCCGTCGTCTGTCTATGCTATTCGCGAGACAGAAAGCGCAACAGGGCGGCCAAGTCATGAGAAGATCTCCGGGATGTCCAAGCGACTAATTTAGGCGAACAACGCCGGCGCGTTGTTAGCGAGGGCGGTCAGCAGGTCTGTAATTGAACCGACAAGATCGATCAGCGAGTTTATCAACTGCCAGACGGGGCTCTTCATGATTGATCTCCAAGCAGAAAAAAGCCCGCCAAGTGCGGGCTCGTTTTGGTTTTTGCTGGTGGATCGTCCTTGGCAACAAAACACCAACCTCAGCTGGCAGCATGTCGCGGGTTATTCCCAGTGGATCTCGGCGTTTTCGCCCGCGGCCCTGCGACGCGTTTCTGCCCGCATCGGGCACCGCGTGCCGGATGCATCGATCAATCCGGCATGAACTTTACGCCGGCGGCGGCCCGCCGTTCCTGAGGCGCCTCGTCCATCGCTACCAGTTCGTCAACATGGGGGCAGATGATCCGCGGGTGCTCAATGGTGATGGCATTTTTGCTCGAGAAACCACCCTCATCTACATCGGTGCTGGCATCGCCGACGGTGGCGACAGGCTGTTGGAAACGCCATTCCGGTCAAGCATCCGATGGCGACCTCCGTGAGGATGACGCGGTGAGGCTTTCCTCGCCGCAATCCGACTTACGCCTTTCGGCTCTGTCTGGCGGCTGTCTCGGCTACCAGCCAGCCCTGATATCGGGCGGCTCCGAGTTCGTTCTCCGACAGCATAAGCTGGCCGTCGCGCAAGTCCGCTGTAGTCAGAAGACGTAGTCTTTGTACCGGCTGATGTAGTCGCGAGCGCTGCGGTTGAGCTCGCGCACGAGTACCTCGGCCTGGTCGGCATCGCCGCGGATGATGGCGGTGAGCACCGCCCGGTATTGCTTTATGCCCATCTCGGCGCGGCCCGGGAAGAAGCGCGACGCGGCGGATGGTGACGCGCGTGCGGTCGTAGATGCGATCGATCATGTCGCTGAGGATCGGGTTATGGGCGGCTTCCCTAATTCGCGATCGGAAGACCTCGATGGCGTTGATGTGCTGGTCGAGATCGCCCGCTTTTAGGCTCCTCTCGAAGGAGTTCGCCGAACAATTCCGAAATGTCGTCCCAGTCGGCCGAGGTCGTGTTGAGGGTGGCGAGGCGCACCGCCAGCGCGTCGAGTGCCTCGCGCACCTCATAGAGACGATATGTGGTCTCCATGTCGACCGCTGCGACGATGGCGCCCTTGTTGGGCTCGCGTTCGACCAATCCCCGGTCCTCAAGCGTCGCGAGAACTTCACGCGCTTTTGCGCGCGGCAGATTGTAGGCAGCCGCCAGTTCCTCCTCCGGAATTCGCGTTCCCGGGCTCAGGCTCCGCGAGGAGATTTTTTCCCTCATGTCGACGATCGCGGCTTCGACCGTCGTCGTTTTTCTCTTCGGCTTGCGCATCGCAGATCCTGCTATGGCCCGGACGCCCGGCGGGGCCGCGGACATTGCTACAATTGCCAATAAAGCGGTTCGTCCCCGCAATCAACCATAGTACAAAAGAATGTACAACATTGTGCAATCTAGTTGACACAACAAAATGTACAGGCTTACGTTAGGTCCAGTCGCAGGGCAGTCGAGGGAACCGAGAATGACGCCGCATACCGAAAAAACCGCCCTTCCGGGTCCTGTCTGCCAGTCCTATCAGGAACGGCGAGACGCCTCCGTGGCGTTGGGCGTCGCCAACGGGGCGCCGATCTTCGCGGCTCGTGCATCGGGTGCGAACCTGGTCGATCTAGACGGCAACGAATTCCTCGACTTCGCAGGGGGAATTGGGACGCTCAACGTGGGCCATGCTCATCCGGCGGTCGTCCGGGCAGTCCGTGAGCAGGCGGAAAATTTTCTGCATACCTGTTTCAACATCGTCATGTATCCCGGCTACATCGAGTTGGCCGAGAAACTCATCGAGGTCGTTCCGGGGTCTTGGCCCAAGAAGGTGATGCTGCAGACAACCGGCGCCGAGGCGATCGAGAACGCCATTAAAGTGGCTCGCAAGGCCACAGGCCGTCAGGCCGTCATCGCCTTCGAGGGCGCCTTCCACGGCCGCACCTATATGGCCCTGTCGCTGACAGCGAAGGCGCCGTCCTACAAGACCGGTTTCGGGCCCTTCGCCGGCGAAATCTACCGGGCGCCTTTCCCCGTCTTCTACCGATCGGGAGCGGCCGACGAACAGGCATCGGCCGACGCGGCCTTCGCGGATTTTGTCCGGCTCGTGGAGAGCGAGGTCATTCCCGAGCATGTGGCGGCTGTGGTGATCGAGCCTCTGCAAGGCGAGGGGGGGTTCCACCCGGCGCCGGCTTCCTTCCTGAAGAAGCTGCGGGATTATTGCACGCACCACGGCATCGTTCTGATCGCCGACGAGATCCAGTCCGGTTTCTGTCGCACCGGCCAATGGTTTGCCACCGAGCATTCGGGAATCGAGGCCGACCTCTACACCATCGCCAAGTCGATGGGCGGCGGCCTGCCGATCGCGGCCCTCGTCGGCCGCGCCGACCTGATGGATGCGCCGAAGGTGGGCGGCCTCGGCGGCACTTACGGAGGCAATCCGCTGTCCTGCGCGGCGGCGCTTGCGACCATCGCCGTCATGCAGAGCGAGGATTACTGCGAGAAGGCGCGCCGCGTCGGCGCCATCGTGCGCGAGCGCTTCGAATCCTGGGCGCAGCATTATTCGATCATCGGCGATGTGCGTGGCATCGGCGCCATGCAGGCCATCGAAATCGTCCGGGACCGGCAGAGCCACGAGCCGGCGGGCGATCTGGCCGCTGCCATCGTCGCGGAGGCCTATCAACGGGGGCTGATCCTCGTGAAGGCCGGCTTCCACGGCAACGTCATCCGCTTCCTTGGTCCGCTGGGAATGGACGAGGACGAGCTTGCCCGCGGTCTCGATATTCTCGGCGCGGCTATCGAGAGCGCGGCCCGCAAGGCGGCTCCTGTCGCCGAGACGGTGTGAGAGCGGCACCATGAACACTCTGCTCAAGATGAAGAATGCCCGTAAGGTGGTCACCCTGCTTGGTGGTGCGCAAGCCGACAGTCAGGTGCTGGTTCTCTACGATCTGCACACGGGTCATAATGTGGAGCCGCTTGCGATCGCGCTGTCCGAGGTGGGAGCAACATTCCACCTCATGCAGATCGAAGGCTCCGCCCGCCATGGCAAGCAGCTTTCGCCCGTCGCCGCCGCAGCCATGAAGGCCTCCGATCTCGTCATCGGCCTGACCCGCGCAAACATCGCCCACACCTCCGCCCGGCAGGAGGCGACCCGCGCCGGTGCCGGCGTCATCGTTCTTCCGGAATCCCACGGCGAAGACTTCTTCGTAGCTGACGGCTGGGACGCCGATTTCGTGGCGCTGCGGCCGCAGATCGAAGCGCTCGCCGCGTCGTTCACCGCCGCCAGCACGGCGCGTGTGACAAGTCCCCATGGCACCGATGTGACCATGAGCATCGAGGGACGGCGGGGCAGGGCCTTGCATGGCTTTGCCAACACGACCGATATTTCGGCCGGTTACTGCCTGGAATTCAGTTTTGCTCCCGTCGAAGGCACGGCGGAAGGCGTCATCGTCGTCAATGCGAGCATTCCGGGGGTTTCGCTGATCCGCGAAGAGACTGTTCGCATCTACATGGAAAAAGGTATGGCTGTGGCGATCGAAGGCGGCAGCGAGGCCCGCATGTTCCGCGATCTCCTGTCGAGTTTCGGTGACCCCGGCGTCTACAACCTCGGGGAACTGGGTGTCGGCATGAACCCGCATTGCGTCCTCGACGGCACGATGATGTCCGACGAAAGCGTTTACGGCTCGATCCAGCTTGCACTCGGCACCAGCGCCTATATCGGCGGGACCGTCAGAGCCGCGGCCCATTACGACACGATCCTGACCGATGCGACACTCGAACTCGACGGTCGTGCGGTGTTGCGAGGCACGGAACTCCTGCTGGAGGCGCTATCATGAGCATTCTTCTCGAACGCCGCGAGGGCGGTATCGCGACGCTGATCATGGATCGTCCGGAGAAGCGCAACGCGTTTACGCTCGACATGTATCGTGACTTCGGCGCGCTCATGTCGGAGCTTGACGCCGACGAGTCAATTCGCTGCATCGTGGTGCGGGGAGCGGGTGGCGCGTTCTGTGCGGGCAGCGACATCGGCGGTTTCGAGGACGATCGCGATGGACGCGCCCAAGCGCGCGAATACGCCGACTTCACGCTCGAAATGACCGACCGGTTGCGGAATACCCGTCATCCGACCGTCGCCTGCATTGAAGGCGTCTGCGTCGGCGGCGGTCTCGAGATCGCGTCGATGTGCGACATCCGCATCGCGGGGCGCAGCAGCCGATTCGGGATACCGATCAATCGCATCGGGCTCACCCTCGATTACCGTGAGCTCGACGATCTTATCGGTGTTGTGGGCCCCACGCACGCCCTCGAGATCCTGCTTGAAGGTCATATTTTCGGCGTCGAAGAGGCGCTCGCCAAAGGCATCGTGACGCGGTTCGTCGAAGACGGCCAGGTCGTCTCCGAGGCTTATGCGACGGCGGAGCGGATCAGCGTCGCGGCACCTCTGGTGAACCGTTGGCACAAGGCGTTCGTGCGCCGATTGCGTGACCGGACACCGATCACCGAACAGGAACGCGCCGAGGCGTATGCCTGCTTCGATACGGAAGATTACCGCGTCGGACGGGCGGCCTTCAGCAAGAAGATAAAGCCGGCATTCGTCGGACGCTAGAGACCTCTCAGCGCCGCTGGGCAGGACAACACTTTTCTTCAATTCGGCCGCCTACAAAAATTCCCGCAGGCCGGACAACCATCTTGCCGGGTCACGTTTGGCATCAGAAACGAGTACGTACGGATGAATATATCAGGTTCACCGCTCAGCGGCATGAAGGTTCTGGACTTGTCGCAGATCATGGCCGGACCCTATTGCACGATGGTCCTCGCCGATCTCGGTGCGGAGGTGATCAAGGTCGAGAAACCCGTCACGGGCGACGATTCCCGCGAGATGGGCCCTTATGTGAACGGCGAGTCGACCTGCTTTGCGCATATCAATCGCAACAAGGAGGGGATCTCCCTCAACCTGAAAGATCCGCAGGCTAAAGATATCCTCTACGATCTTGCCCGTTGGGCCGATGTGGTCGTCGAGAATTATCGTGTCGGCGTGACGAAGTCTCTCGGCGTCGATTACGAGAGCCTGAGCAAGATCAATCCGCGTCTCGTCTACTGCTCCATCTCCGGATACGGCCAGACGGGTCCTTATTCTAGCAAGGGCGGGTTCGACCTCGTGGCACAGGGGCTGACGGGCATCATGAGCATGACCGGCGAGCCGAACGGCCGGCCGCTGAAGTCGGGCATAGCGATCTACGATGTCGGGGCCGGCATGACGGCGGCCTATGCGATCATCGCGGCCTATGTGCATCAGATCAAGACGGGCGAGGGCCAGCATATCGATATCTCGCTCGCCGAATGCGGATTGCCGTGGTTCGTTTGGGAGGCCGCGGCCTATTTCACTGACGGCACCGTGCCGATGGCGACAGGCAGCCGGCATCGCGTGTCCGCGCCCTATCAAGCGCTTCGCACCGGCGACGGCTTCATCGTGATCGGCGCTGCCAATCAGCGCACCTGGGAGAAGCTCTGCCGGGAGGTGATCCACCGGCCCGAGCTCATCGAGGATCCGCGCTTCGTCACCAACATGGATCGCCTCGAAAACATCACCGTACTTGAGCCTCTCCTGGAAGAGGCATTCGCCTCGGCCGATGCCGCCACCTGGATCGCGCGCTGCGAAGCGGCAAGCGTGCCGTGCGGACCCATCAACGACTTCGGCGAAGCGATGAAGGACCCTCACTTTATCGCCCGCGGCATGATCGAAGAGGTCGAACACCCCAAGCTCGGAACCATGAAGATGATCGGCATTCCGACAAAATTCTCGAAGACGCCGGGTGCTGTACGCAAGGCGGCGCCGACGCTCGGCGAACACACCGATGCCGTGCTTCGCAGGTTTGGCGTGGACGAGAATGCCATCGAGACGATGCGAAGCCGGGGCGCAATTCAGTAACGCTGAATTTCCCTGTGACTTCGATCCAAAAACAAAAAACGCGCTTCTCGAACTGAGTGCTAAAAAAGAACAACCAGAAAGGAACGATCATGACACAGCCTATGAATTTTTCGCGGCGCGGGTTCCTCGTCTCCGGAACAGCCCTCGCGACTCTTGGCACGTTTTCCGGCTCGGCATTCGCCCAATCGGAGAAAGTATTCCGTCTCGGCGCGCTGAATTCGATCACGGGGATCGGCGGCCCTTACGGCCCGTACATGCTCGAGGCGATCAAGATCGCGGTTGCAGAGGTGAACGACGCCGGCGGCACCGCGGGTCGCAAGTTCCAGCTTTTCGCCGAGGATGACCAGACGAAGCCAGAAGCGGCCGTGCTCGCCGTCAAGAAGCTGATCGAGATCAACAAGGTAGAGGCGGTGGTGGGCATTTGGCCGTCCTCGGTCGGTCTCGCCACCATGCCGATCACAAACGAAGCCAACCTCATCACAATGAACACCTGCGGCGCTCCGGAAATGCTGACGGAGAACAAGAAGGGCCTTGCCTGGATGTTCCAGGCGTCGAACGCCATCTTCGGAAGCGCCTTCGCGGAAGTCGCTCACCAGCGTGGATTCAAGCGTCCCGCAGTGATGGCCTTCAACAACTCTACCTTCGTCGGGCAGGCCAACCACTTCAAGGAAGCGTGGGAAGCGAAGGGCGGCAAGGTCAGCAGCTTCGTCATCTACGAGCCCAACCAGAGCAGCTACCGCACCGAACTGAGCCGCGTGCTCGCGACGAAACCCGACGTGATCTCGCTGAGCGCCTATCGTCCCGACGCGACGATCATCCTGAAGGAATGGTACCAGAGCGGGCAGGAGTGCAAGTTTATCATGCCAGGCTGGACGGCCAACGAGGATCTCGTCAAGGCGCTCGGCAAGGAAGCGACCGAAGGCATCATCTCCATCTCCAACGTGGCTGCCAGCCAGAGCCCGGCCTACAAGCGTTTCGCCGCAGCGTTCAAGAAGGTCACAAACCGCGAGCCGGATATCTTCGCGGCGCAGAGCTACGACATGGTGATCACGCTGGCGCTGGCCATCGAGGCTGCGGGCGCCACTGCCGATGTTCCTGCCATCAACGGCAAGATCCCTAGCATCACCGGCGGCAACGGACAGCTCGTGACCTCCTTCACTGAAGGTCGCGACGCACTGCGGAACGGCAAGACGGTCAATTACGATGGCGCCTCGTCCCGGCTCGATTTCGGCAAGCATGGCGAAACCGTCCCTGATTTTGGCGTCTTCGATATCAAGGACGGAAATCTCGTCCTGAAAGAGACGATCCCCGGTCACACGCCCGCGTAAAGAAAGATCAAGTGATGGATTGGCTCTCGGTCGCGAACGCGGCCATCAACGGGATCGTGATCGGGATGCTTCTCGCACTGCCGGCGCTGGCGATTACGCTGGTGTTCGGAATCGCCCGTTTTCCCAACGCCGCGACGGGCGACTACATGACTTTGGGTGCCTATACCACCGTCGCCTCCCAGGCCTTCCTGGGGGGCTCGGTGGTGACGGCAGTTCTCGGGGCGATGTCGGCGACGGCAGCGGTGTCGCTCTTCTTCTACTTCTGGGTCTTCCGCGCCCTGTCGGAACGATCCCAAGTGGCGCGGCTGATCGCATCCATCGGCGTGGCATTCGCGGTGCGAAGCACGATCACGTTCTTTGCAGGACAGGATCAGCATGTCGTCGATGTGCCGCTCGTTCGCGCATGGAATTTCGGCGGCATTCGTCTGTTGCCGACCGATCTGTACATCCTGGCCACGGCCATGACCGCCTTGGTCATCGTGTTCTGCATCATGCACCTGACGCCGATAGGACGGCGGATGCGCGCCATCGCGGACAATGCCGAACTCGCCGCGGCGAGCGGCATCCGCTCGAAGCGGGTCATGATCTTCCTGTGGAGTCTGACCGGCGCTTTCTGTGGCCTCGGGGGAGCCCTGCTGGGCATCAAGGCGGTAGTCGTTCCGGAACTCGGTTGGGAGCTTCTCATGCCGATGTTCGCAGGCGTCATTTTGGGCGGGATCGGCAGCCCAGTCGGCGCCGTGCTCGGGATCGTCACATTCAGCATCGCCCAAGAGGTGGCAAGCCTCTTCGCCGGCCCACCCTATAAGATCGTTTTTGCGTTCGTAATCCTTCTGTGCGTGCTGCTGCTGCGCCCGCAGGGAATGTTTGGTCGTCCCATGGCGGCGAGGTGAGGTCATGGAAGGCTATCTGATTGCTATCTTCATCAGCATCCTGATCTACCTGCTCCTCGCCGGCGGTCTGGCTTTGCAATATGGCTTTACCGGTCTGGTCAATTTCGGCCATGTGGGTTTCTTCGCCATCGGTTCATACACCTCGGCTCTGCTCGCTCTCAAAGGCGTGCCGATCCCGATCTCGCTTGCGGCAGCGACAGTGCTGGCGGCGCTCGCCGCTTATCCGCTCGGCATGATCGCGCTCCGGCTCGGCGGTGATTATCTGGCGATCGTCACGCTGGGCTTCTCAGAGGCGGTGCGCATGATGCTGCAGACGGAGGAGTGGCTGACCCGGGGAATGCACGGGCTCCCCGGCATTCCGCGCCTCTTTGCCGGCTGGGTAGAGCCGCAGCGCACCGACCTGCTGATCCTCATTCTTCTGGCTATCGTGTGCGTCGGCGTGTTCTTCCTCATCCACCACATCATCAAAAGCCCGTTCGGCCGTGTCATCGAGGCGATCCGCGACAACGAGGTTGCGGTGCGGGCGCTCGGCAAGAACCCGGCGCAGTTCAAGACGCGGTCGCTGATGCTCGGCGCGGGAATCGCCGGGCTGGCAGGCGGATTGCAGGCGCATTACCTTACCTTCATAAGCCCCGAGCAGTATGTTCCGCTGATCACCTTCTACATCTGGATCGCGCTTGTGCTCGGCGGCGTCGGCTCGCTTCGCGGGGTGGTGATGGGCACGGTGCTGCTTGTCGGTTTCCTTGAGGGGTCACGCTTCATCCGGGATGTGGTCGGCGGCGTCTCCGAGGTGCAGATGGCGAGCTTGCGCATCTGGATCATCGGTATCGCACTCATCTGCGTCATCCTTTATCGCCCACAGGGACTGTTCGGCAGTTCATCGAAAAGGAGCCGATAGATGGCGCTTCTTTCTGTCGAGAACATCACCGCGCGGTTCGGCGGCTTCCGGGCGCTGGACGACGTCGACCTGAAGGTCGAGAAGGGAGAACTCGTCGGGCTCATCGGCACCAACGGTGCCGGCAAGAGCACGCTATTCTCGGTCGCGACGGGCTATATTCCCGCAAGCTCGGGTCGCGTTCGCTTCGCCGACGAGGATATTACGAATCTGGCGGTCCATCGCCGGGTGCGGCGCGGCCTCGCGCGGACGTTCCAGGTTCCGCGGGAATTCAGCAATCTGACGGTGTTCGACAACCTGATGACCGCAGCTCCGGATCAGGAGGGCGAGAAACTCGGCGCGCTTGTCTTCGCCCGCGGCAAGATCCGCCGGGAGGAAGAGCGGCTGACCGCGAAGGTCTGCGACGTCATGGACTTCCTGAACCTGCGGCGGGTTGAAGGAGAGCTGGCCGGCAAGCTCTCGGGCGGTCAGAAAAAGCTGCTGGAACTTGGGCGTCTCCTCATGCTCGAACCCAAATGCATCATGCTCGATGAGCCCTTCGCGGGCGTCAATCCGGTGCTGATCGAGCAATTGTGCGAGCGCGTGGTCGAACTCAACCAGCGCGGCATGGCGGTTCTGATCATCGAGCACAATCTCGCGGAGCTCGCCCGCATCGTGCCGCGTCTCTACGCCATGGATCGGGGCCGGGTCATCGCCCACGGAACGCCGGACGCCGTGCTCGCCGATCCGGGCGTTCGCGAAGCCTATATGGGGGGCGTGATATGAGTCTGCTCGAGATCAGGCAGGTATCCGGCGGCTACGGGGAGGTGGACATCATCTCGGGCATCGACATGCATGTCGAACCACAGGAGATCGTCACCATCGCAGGGACGAACGGCGCCGGAAAGTCCACACTCATCAAGGCCGCCATGGGCATTCTGCCCCGCATTTCGGGATCGATCGTCTTCGACGGCACCGATCTGCTGGCGCTGCCCATCGAGGACCGCATCCGGGTCGGCATTTCCTACGTGCCGCAGGTGCGAAACGTCTTCGGGGCGCTGACCGTTCTGGAAAATCTCCAGGTCGTCGAGCACGCGGCAAACAAGCAGGCGCGCATTCGCGAGATGTTCGATCTGTTTCCCGCACTTGCCGGCCGGCGTGGCGCCTATGCGGAAAACCTTTCGGGCGGTGAGCGGCAGCAGCTCGCGTTTGCGCGCGCACTGATGTCGTCGCCGCGCCTCGTCCTGCTGGACGAGCCGTCCGCCGCCCTGTCGCCGGCCTTGACCGACCAGGTCTTCATGGAGGTCAAGCGGCTGCGGACGATCGACGTCGCGGTGCTCATGGTCGAGCAGCGCGCGCGGCAGGCACTCGCCTTCAGCGATCGCGGCTACATCCTGGATTCGGGGCGGATCGTGCTCGCGGATACGGGGGCCAATCTCCTCGCCAACGAGGAAATGAGCGACGTCTATATCGGACGGGGTCACGCCCCGTCCGCCTCCAATCCTTCGCACCATCCCGTCTGAGCAGGAATTCTCGTCATGGACTCGTCCGATCGTTCTCGTTCCGCCGCAGCTGCGAAACGCCCGCAGGCGTCGCGCATCGCCACACTCACCGCGGCTCAAGGTCTGCGCGAGATCGAGCAGGGCGCACTGACGAGCGTAGCCTGGACGGAGGCGTGTCTCGAACGGATCGAGGCCCGCAACGCCGATGTTAAAGCCTGGGTGCATGTGGACGCGAAAGCCTCTCTGGAACATGCGCGGCAATCGGACCGAAATGGCCGCCGCCACTTGTTCGATGGCGTGCCGCTCGGTTTGAAGGACACGATCGACACCGCCGATATGCCGACGGAACTCGGGGACCCCGAGATTTCCCAGGGCCGCCAACCCACAGCCGACGCACCCGTCGTCACCATGGCGCGCGCCCTCGGGTTCACCATCCTCGGCAAGAATACGGTTTCGCGGCATGCGATCATGCTGCCGGGGCCTGCGCGCAATCCGCACGACCTGACGCGCACGCCGGCGGCCTCGTCGGCCGGATCGGCGGCAGCCGTTGCGGATTTCATGACGCCGATCTCCATCGGCACGCAGACCGCCGGGTCCATCCTCCGCCCTTCCGCGTTCTGCGGCGCCGTCGGTTTCAAGCCGACGCTCGATGCGATCCCCTATGTGGGCATTCGCACCTATTCGCGCCCTCTTGACGTGATCGGGCCGATTTGCCGCTCCGTCGAGGACGCGACCTTGTTCATGCGTGGGTTCACGCAGGATCCGCGCTTCGACGCCGTTAAGCCGCTCACGCGCGACATCCGCGTGGGCGTATGGCGCACCAAGGATTGGGAGAATGCCGATCCCGCCGCCATGGCGGTCTTCGAGGAGAATATCGCGAAGCTGTCCGCAGCCGGTGCCCGGATCTCCACACTGGCGATGCCGGCCTTGTTCGAGAAGATGGGCGACGCGCAGGACGTCATCATGGCCTATGATCTCGCGCGCGAATATGCGGCGATCAAGCGGGATCACGCGGAGAAGTGCGACGCGGACCTGCTCGCCTATCTGGCGCTGGGAGAAACCTACACCGACGCCGATTATTCCCGCGCGCTCGACGAGGCGGATGCCTGCCGGCGGGCTTTCTACGATCTGGCGCGCGACATCGATGTCGTCGCCATGCCGTCGACCCTTGGAGAGGCACCCGTCGCCAGCAGCACGGGAAGCTCGGCTTTTATCAGGATCTGGTCCCTTCTGCACAATCCCTCCATCACGCTTCCGGTTTCGCGCAGCGCAGCGGGCCTTCCGCTGGGGTTCCAGCTTGTCGGGTTCGTGAAGGAAGATGCCCGGCTGCTGCACTTTGCGCGGTGCGTCGAAGACATTCTCGGCAGTACCGCTCACGATCTCTAGGTCGGGGAGGCCCCCCCGGGTGGGCTGGAAGTCCGGCGCGGACTCGTGCAGTAAGAGGCATGAGCATGGCTTTCACGCCCGAGATCGCGACCAGCCGACAGGACATCGTGCGCGCCGCGACGCTGCTTCTCGGCGAGCGCGGCTACAAGTGCATGAGCATGCGGCTTCTGGCGCAGGAACTCGGCATGAGCGCGCCGAGCCTGTATCATCACTTCCCCTCGAAGGCAGCTCTGCTCTTTGCCGTGCTCGAGGATAACCAGAGGGATTTTCTCAGCGCCATGGCGGCAGCCGTCGCGGAGGCTGGGGCCGACCCGGTCCGGCAGCTGGAAGCCCTGGTGCGCGCGCATGTGCGCTTTCAGATCGAAAAAATCGAATACGCGCGCGTCTACGACCGCACATTTCTTGGAATGGGGCCTCTGGTTCAAGCCCTATCCGATCAACAACGAGACCGGATGCGGGAGCTGCAGCGTAGCCATACCGAGAATGTTCGCCGCATCCTGCGCTCGGGTGTCCAGGCGAGGGTCTTCGCCATCGACGACGTCACAGTTACGGCCTTCGCGATCATTTCGATCTGCGACGGGGTGATCAGCTGGTATCGCGCCGACGGCCGCTTGGGAGTTGACGCCATCGCTGATCGTTACCGTGAGCTCGCGCTCAGGCTTGCCGGCGCTCAGGCCAGTTCGGCGGCGAACCGCCGATAGTTCGCCACATATTCGTCCGCCGTCTCCGCGATGGCGGCGATTTCCTCATCGGTCAGCTGCCGCACCGCCTTGGCGGGCGACCCGACGATCAGCGAGTTCGGCGCGAAGTGCTTGCCCTGTGTGACGAGCGCGTTGGCGCCGATGATGGAATTCGTCCCGATCACGGCATCGTTCAGCACGGTTGCGCCCATCCCCACCAAGACGAAGTCGCCGACGGTGCAACCGTGGAGGATCGCGCGATGGCCCACGGTGCACGAAGCGCCGATGGTGAGGGGCGATCCCGCGTCGGAATGCAGCACTGCGCCATCCTGAATGTTGGTCCGCGTGCCGATGGCGATCCGCTCGTTATCGCCCCTGATGACGGCGCCGAACCAGACGCTGGCGTCCTCCTCCAATGCGACGTCGCCAATCACTGCGGAGCCGGGAGCAATCCAGAACCGGCCGTTGGTCGGCAGAAGAGGGTGCCGGCTGCCGAGGGTGTAGGTTGCCATGATGTCCTGACAATATGTTGGATGATGGAAGCAGGTTCACTCAAATGCCGATGGAGAGATCGAGCCGCCTGGCGGCATTCATGACGTGGCGCCGCGCGGCCCCGCGAGCTGCATCGATGCGTTTTTCCACGATTGCCTCATAGATCTCCGTGTGCTCCGCGAGCACCGCTTCTGGTCTGCCGCGATAGGACGATGAATTGATCCGCGCGACCCTGATCAATTCCTTCAATTGAACGCCGAGGAGATCGACCAGCCGCAGAATGAACGCGTTGCCGGTGGCTTTGGCGATCGCCCCATGAAACGCGAAATCCGCGTCGATGCCGTCATTCCCCTTCCGCATGTCGGCGGCAATGGCCGCGAGACCATCCGCGATCTGCGCAAGATCTGCGTCGCTCCGCCGGGCGGCCGCATACCCGGCGGCGTCTCCTTCGAGACTCAGCCGCAGCTCGAACACCTGCGCGAGCTGCCCCCGATCGCCATCAAGCTCCTCGCGATTGAAGCGAAAGGATCCCGCCGGACGCGTGCTCGTCACGAAAGCGCCGCTGCCCTGACGCGTTTCGACAAGACCGTCCTGCTTCAGCCGCGAGATTGCTTCTCTCACCACGGCGCGGCTCACGCCCATCGTCCTGGCGAGTTCGAACTCGGTCGGCAGCCGGTGCCCGAGCGGGAGTTCGCCCTCGCTGATCCGCGAGGCGATGTGGCCAAAGACCTGCTCGGTCAAATTGCGGCGGCGGCCGGGCGGCCGGTCTGTCGGCGGAGTCGTCGGGCCGGTTGCGGATTTCGTCATGGACGTCACCTTAACAAACCGATATTTGTCAGGCAAGATTGACCATAACCACTTGTAATCTTCGTTGACGGTACGTCACGCCTATGTTTTTGTCGGACATCCTAACGATTGTTAGGCACTACAAAAGTCCGGCCTCCGAGTGGGGAGGGCCCCGGTTCAGAGGAACGTTATGGTTCAGACGTTGTCCAATCTCGCGCGGGCAGCCTTCGCCGCTCCCGACAAGGTGTTCCTTGAACGGCCTGGCCTCCCTCCCGTGACCTACGGCGACTTCGACCGGCTCTCCGCGCGCATCGCGCATGCGGTTTCGGCGCGGGGAGTTGACCCTGGAAATCGCGTCGCCGTACAGGCCGAAAAGTCGGTCGAGGCGCTCGCCCTGTATGTCGCGTGCATGCGTATGGGAGCCGTCTACGTTCCGTTGAACACAGCCTATACGGCCTCCGAAATGCAGTATTTCATTGCCGATGCGGAGCCGAGCCTCGTTGTCTGCGACCCCGCACAGGCTGCCCACCTCGCGCCGTTCGCCGAGAGCGCCGGAAGCCGCATCGAGACGCTCGATGCGGAGGGCAGGGGAACCCTCGCCGAGCTCGCCTCAACCCTGCCCGATACCTTCAGCGACCACCCGTCGAGGTCAGACGATCTCGCGGCAATCCTATACACGTCGGGGACGACGGGCCGCTCGAAAGGGGCCATGCTCACGCAAGGCAATCTACTGTCGAATGCTTTGGCGCTCACCAAAATCTGGCAGTTCACGGCTGACGACGTGCTGCTGCATGCGCTGCCGATCTATCACACGCACGGCCTCTTCGTTGCCACCAACGTCATCCTGCGTGCGCGTGCCTCGATGATCTATCTGGCGAAATTCGACGCCGACGAAGTCATTGCACTCCTGCCGCGCGCCAGCGCCATGATGGGAGTGCCGACATTCTACACCCGGCTTCTCGCTCACCCGGCCTTCGACCGGAAGACGACATCGTCCATTCGCCTCTTCATCTCCGGCTCGGCTCCGTTGCTTGCATCCACCCACGAGGAGTTTTCGGCGCGCACCAGCCATGCGATCCTCGAGCGCTACGGAATGACGGAGACCGGAATGATCACGTCCAATCCGTATGGGGGCGACCGCATTGCCGGAACGGTCGGCTTTCCGTTGCCGGATGTCGAAATCCGCGTGGCTCAACCCGATACAGGCGCGGTCGTGGGGCAGGGCGAAATCGGCGTTGTGGAAGTTCGCGGACCGAACGTGTTCAAGGGCTACTGGCGTATGCCGGAAAAGACCGCGCAGGAATTTCGCGCCGATGGGTTCTTCGTGACCGGCGATATCGGGCGCATCGACGAGCGACGGCTATCTTCACATCGTCGGTCGCAGCAAGGACCTCATCATCACCGGAGGCTTCAATGTCTACCCGAAGGAGATCGAGCTTGCGATCGACGCCATCGAAGGCGTCTCGGAAACCGCCGTCATCGGCGTGCCGCATCCGGATTTCGGCGAGGGAGTCATGGCGGTCGTAGTACCGCAGCCGGGAGCCGCGTTGAGCGAGGCCGCAATTCTCGGCTCAGATTCGCGGCAATCTTGCCAAATTCAAGCAGCCCAAGAAAATCATCATCGTGCCCGAGTTGCCGCGCAACACCATGGGTAAGGTGCAGAAGAATGTTCTGCGAGAGCAGTACCGGGACATGTTGGCATCCCGGAATTGATCTCGCGGGCATGGCCCGACAAACCCCCAACATCGCTGCCTGTCGTCAGGAGGACTTTATGCGTTTCTCGAAAATCGGCCGTCTCTGCATGCCTATCGCTGCTGCCTTCCTCTTCAGTCAGGCGGCGCTGGCGCAGCAGGCCAAGCCTGTCACGATCGCGACCGAGGGGGCGTTCCCTCCCTGGAATCACACCGAAGCAGGCGGCAAGCTTGCGGGCTTCGACGTCGAGATCGCTCAGGATCTCTGCCGCCGCGCGCAGATCACCTGCACAATCGTGGGCCAGGACTGGGCGGGAATCATTCCGGCGCTCCAGGCCGGAAAGCATGATGCGGTGATGAGCGGCATGAACATAACCGATAAGCGCCTCGCGGTGATCGGGTTCTCGCGTCCCTATGCGACGAGCCGGCATGTCTTCGCCACCGTTACGGACAAGGATATTCTCGGGCTTCCCAGCGCCGGCAAGCTCGTCGATATCACCGAGCTCAATGACGAAGGAAAGGCGACCATCGAGGAGATCCGCAAACGCATCAAAGGCAAGTCCATCGGCGTCCAGACCTCGACGAACGCCCTTGCGTTTCTGGAGCAGCACTTCAAGGGCGACATTTCCATCCGTGAATACAAGACCTCCGAGCAGCACGATCTCGATCTGACCGCTGGCCGGATCGATGGGATCTTCGTCGATTACGCCTCCGCCAGCGCTGCGAGCCAGAAGAAGGAGCTCGAGGGCATGAAAGTGGTCGGCCCGGCATTCCGTGGCGGCCTGCTCGGGCGTGGCGTTGCCATCGGCCTGCGCAAGGACGATGCCGCCCTGAAGGAAAAGTTCGACGGCGCGATCAAGGAAGCGCTCGCGGATGGCACGATCAAGAACCTCTCGATGAAATGGTTCCAGGCCGATATGTCGCCTCCGAAATAGCGCGGGCGCAGAGTTGAAACGTCGCGGGTCGCATCCTCCCGGAGGCGATCCGCGGGCTGCCTTGCGCCGACCGGGATCGCGGAGCGGCTTCAGCCTTCCTACCAGTCCCGACAATCGGCCCATTTTCTCGAAAGTTATCCGCACACCATGCCCGACCCCTCACATCTCGACTACCTTCGCGCCATCGTGGGGCCGAAGGGCCTCGTCGAAGATCCGTCGCTCATGCGTTCCTATGAGATCGGCGCACGATACGACGAGGGCAGGGCCGCCTTCGTAGTGCGCCCCGAGACGACGCAGCAGGTATCGGCAGTGATGGCTTATGCGGTGAAGCAGGGCATCCGGTTGATCCCGCAGAGCGGCAATACCGGGCTGGTCGGGGGCTCGACGCCCGACGCTTCGGGCGCGCAGGGCGTCCTCAGCCTCGACCGCCTCACCACACCGTTGGCGATCGATGTCGACAACCGCACCGTCGAGGTCGCGGCCGGCGTCCGGCTGTCGGCGCTGAACGATGCGCTGGCGCCTCACGGCTTCTTCCTGCCGGTAGATCTCGGCGCGGACCCGATGGTCGGTGGCATGGTCGCCACCAACACAGGCGGCGCGCGCTTTCTGCGCTACGGTTCGATGCGACGGCAGGTGCTCGGACTGGAAGTGGTTCTGCCCGACGCCGACGGCACTATCCTCGACCTCGCATCCGGCCTACGCAAGGACAATTCCCACGTGGACCTCAAGCAGCTTTTCATCGGCACCAGCGGCGCCTTCGGGATCGTCACCAAAGCCGTGCTGGAACTCCAGCGCCGGCCCGGGCAGACCGCAACCGCCCTGGTGGTCCCAGAGAGCGATGAAAGCGTGCCGCTCCTGCTGCGATACCTGGAAGAACGGTGCGGGGAATATCTGACCGCATTCGAGGGCATGTCGCGCAATGCGATGGAGCGTGCGCTCTGCCATGTGAAGCATCTGCGCAATCCCTTCGCGCACGGCACGATTCCGCCTTATGCGATCCTGGTGGAGCTGACACGAAGCTGGGCGCCGCGCGAGGGCGAATTGGATCTCGAGTCGTTCCTCGAAAGCGTACTGGCCGATAGTTTCGAGGGCGAGCCTGCCCTGCTCAGCGACGCCTTGGTGGGCCGCTCGGAGGATCTGTGGTTGATCCGACATGCGCTATCGGAAGGGCTGAAGGCTTCCGGCTACGTGATCGCGTTCGATCTTTCCCTGCGACGCTCCGATCTCGCGCGGTTCCGGCGGGAAATCATTGGGCTGCTGGGAGAGACTTTCCCGGAGCTTGCCGTTTGTGATTTCGGGCACATTGCGGATGGCGGCGTCCATTTCAACCTCGTCCATCCCGAGCGGCCGGATGCCGGCTATATCGGCCGGGTCCGCGATCAGGTTCTCGAGCTGGTGGTGATCCGCTACGGCGGCAGCTTCAGCGGCGAGCACGCACTGGGACGCTCCAACCAGGCGCTCTACGACCGCTATACTCCGGCGCTCGTCCAGGACCTTTCGGCAGCTGTGCAGCGGGCCATCGGGACTGCCGCCATGGGGAATGTGCGGCTTGCGCAAGCGAGCGTGGCGCAGAGGCAGTTACGGGGCGAGGGCGCGATAGACTGAGGCGCGACCGATCCCAAGGTGGTTGGCGATCTCGGATGGCCCCACACCCGCCGCGAGCGCGCCAAGTCCGCCGCGCTTGCTACCTTCGAAGGACCTCCAGGGCCTCTGTCGCAGCACGGATGCCTGTCGTGTAGGCTCCGTGGGCCGTTGAGAAATCCGCGGGGGAGCAAGCCTCGCCCGCGAAAAAGATGCGGTCCTCGTAGGTGGCGCTGAGGATCTGTCGCGCGTCGCTTTGTCCGGGCAATGCGTGGCTGTAGGAACCTCCAATGCGCGGATCATTCAGCCAGCCCGAGCGAGCAACCGGACATAGACGGCTTCGAATATCCGAGCCGAACAAGCCGACCAGTTCATCGAGCGCAATAGCGGGGCCTCCGAGCTCGCCAGCCGCCACGATGGCCTCTGCCCCTTGGCCGCCGAAAAACCCCTCGATGACGGGTCTCCCTAACGGAAGCAGATGGTAGCTGCCGGATTCTGCCGCCCGTGGGCGTCCAATGACTTGCGTATCGGTCTCGAACCCGCGGGGTGAATCGAGCGCGAAGAAGATTTTTTCGGCGTATCCCAGCGGAAGGCGCGCGGCCGCTTCGCATCGGTCGTCCAGTCCGGGAGGCAGGCGCAATGAGCCGCTGGCCAGAACGTTTGTCGAGACCGTCACAATGGCAAGGCGTGACGATAACGTGCCTGCCGTCGTCACGATCCGCAGCTGCGCACCCGAAGCGTCGATCGACGAGACGCTGGTGCCGAGCGCGACATGGAGATTCCTGCTGGAATGCTCAATCAGCGCACCGTATCCTGCCCGGACCCGCCAATTCACCCCGGTGTCGGCGTCGTCGTAGGTGAGAAAATCGGTAACGGATACCCGGTCGAGCGGAACACCATTGATGTAACCGCTCAACGCCTGGACCCGGCCATTCCAGGGATCATCGGCGGTCAGTGCATCGGCGGCGCGGTCGCTCACCGGAGGCGTCAATTGCAGCCGGCGCAGAAAGCTCTGATACGCAGATTGAGCTTCCGCTTGCTCTTCTGATGTGAAACCGAGGTTGCCAGCTTGACGACCCCAGGGGGGTGGCACCCGGTCGATCTCGAAGTTCTCGGCTGCGGCAACGTCAACCCAAGGATTGCGATCGGCCGAATGAAGCCAGGCGCATCCGAGATCAAGCGGGATGCCGCTTCGCACGATCGTCCGTGCGCGCCCGCCGGTCCGGTTGCCGGCCTCGATCAGGATTGAACTCACGCCCGCCGCGGCAAGGTGCCTCCCCGCGGCAATCCCGGCCGCGCCGCCGCCGACAATCGCCGCATCGATTTCCGTCAAGGTTCACACCTCCCTGCTCACGTCGACAACGACAGAAGATCTACATAACGCTTTGTCATGTGTCATTGATGGCGGCTGCCTCTTCGGGGAGCCACCATCCTGATGTGCTGTTGGAGCCTGGCGATGGCTGCGACCCGAAGGCCGAGGAAACGGCTGCCGCTGACAGGATGTCTCATGAAACCGCAGGGCAGGGGACCCAAGACGGCCCCCGGAGCAGCAATGTCTCATCCGATGAGCTGATTGATCTCTTCGCGCCGTGCGTCGAAATGATCGAGAAGAAGACGATATGCGGGACGCGCTGCGCGCGAAACACCATCGTCATCGCGTCCAGGTCGAGGTTGGGGACTGGCCAGGGGTTCATGTCACCTTGCCCTGGGCTTCATCGACCTTCTCGACGGTGCCGCACATCATAGTGAGATCCTTGAAATGGCCTTCGTTCAGATGGTAATCCGGGCGCCCACCTCGACGGCTTGGTCTTCCGGGATACAGGATTGGTCAGAGGCGTCGCTCGCGGACCGCGCCATCGGAATGAACAGATAGTCCTGCCAGAGCGGCAGCCCACAAGGGCCGACGCTCGCAGCGCCCGCCGGGACAGGAAGAACGAGGCATCACCCAGATTGAAGTTCGCAGCTTCGAGGGCCTTTGGAACATCCGGGGTCTCCATGAAACCGAACTTCACCTGCACTCGCGAGACCCGGTCTGAGAGCTTCTCGACGGTGACGCGCCGCTCATCTCGAAGGCGTGGCACTTCCTCGGTGACGACGGTCAGAATGACGTTGTGGTCGTGCAGCACCTTGTTGTGCTTCAGGTTGTGGAGTAACGCGGCAGGCACGTCCTGTGCATTACCCGTGAGGAAAATGGCCGTGCCGGGAACCCGCGGCACCGTGCTGCTCTCGGACATCCGAACGAACTCGGGCAGGGGCGGCCGGCCCCGGTGGGAGATTTCAGCCAGCAGACGCGAGCCCTTGCGCCAGGTCCACATCAGGATGAACAGTCCTGTGCCGACCAGCAGCGGGAACCAGCCGCCATGCGGGATCTTGAGCGCATTCGCCCCCAGGAAGATCGAGCTCGATGACAAAAAACGGTGCAATTGCCGCCGCGGCCAGAACCGCCGGCCAGCGCCAGAACTTCCACGCCACGATGAACAGCAGGCACGATGTGATGACCATGTCGCCCGTCACGGCCAAGCCGTAGGCCGCGGCCAGGGCACTCGACGACTCGAAGAGCAAGACGAGCAGGATGACGGCCGCAAGCAAGAGCCAGTTGATGAACGGAATGTAGATCTGGCCCTTTTCGGTCTCGGACGTGCGCAGCACACGGAAACGGGGCAGCACGCCGAGGTGCATCGCCTGCTGCGAGATCGAGAAGGCGCCCGTGATCACCGCCTGGCTTGCGATGACCGTGGCCACGGTGGCGAGGATCACCATCGGCAGCAGGGCCCAGGAAGGGTAGAGCAGGAAGAACGGGTTCTCGAGGCCTTCGGGGTGAGCGAGCAACATGGCGCCCTGGCCGAGATAATTCAGCGCAAGCGCCGGCAAAACCAGGACAAGCCAGGCGGCGCGGATCGGCGAGCGCCCGAAATGGCCGAGATCGGCGTAGAGCGCCTCGGCTCCGGTCACGGACAGGAACACGGCGCCGAGGGCGAGAAGCCCGGCTGTGCCGTGGTCGGCCAGAAAGCTCAGGCCATGAACCGGATTGATCGCGGCAAGGATGGTCAGGTCGTCCCGGATATGCATCAGGCCGCCCAGAGCCATGACGAGGAACCAGAAAGTTGTGATCGGCCCGAAAAACTTGGCCACGCCCGCGGTGCCAAACCGCTGGACGGCAAACAGGCTGATCAGGATCGCAAGGCTGAGCGGCACCACGTAAGGCTCGAAGGCGGGCGTCACTAGCTTGAGACCCTCTACCGCCGAAAGAACCGAGATCGCCGGCGTGATGATGACATCGCCGTAAAAGAGGGAGGCGCCGACCATTCCCAGGACGATCGTCAGACCAGTGCTGTGCCCGAGGGCCCGTTGCGCCAGCGTGACGAGCGAGAGGGTGCCGCCCTCGCCGTTGTTGTCAGCGCGAAGGACGATGACCACGTACTTAACCGTTACGATGATGATTAGCGCCCACAGGATAAGCGAGACCACACCTACCGCCATCTCCTTGGTGAGGGCGGCCGGGCCAGCGTGCCCCGTGGCCGCAGCAAGGCTCTCCTTGAGCGCGTAGAGCGGACTGGTTCCGATGTCCCCGTAAACCACCCCGATGGTCCCAAGGGTCAGGGCCCAGAAGGAGGTCGGCGTGGCGCGCACGGAGTCTGGGAAATTCTGCGGCGACGTCCCCGCTCATGCCTGTCGCGGCCATCGACCAGCTCCTCTCGGCTACCGTGCGGGATGGCTTCCCTGATCTCATTTGGGGCGTGGCCGGGTTTCATCCGTGGGTGGACTCTATCGGTTCTTGGCTCCCTGGCGATGGCACTATCCACTGCGGCGCGGCGTTGATCCGCATGGCGAAGTCCCTCCAGCTCGTTTCGGTTCAGTCCGAAGCAATTCCCGGCGTGGTCGCCTCTGCGGCCTATGTGGGCGGCCGACGCGTGGCTGAGATCCCGATCGCCGAGGCCGGCGAGTGGTCGCGCAAGCCCGGGCACGTGGTTTGGATCGGCTTGCATGAGCCGGGGCTGGACCTCCTGCGGCAGGTTCAAAAAGGAGTTCGGCCTGCATGATCTCGCCATTGAGGATGCCCTCAAGGCGCATCAGCGGCCGAAGCTCGAACAGTACGGCGAGGCTCTGTTCATTGTGTTACGAACGGCCCAGATGTTGGATGGGCGCGATTGCCTTTGGCGAGACCCACCTGTTCGTCGGGCAGGGCTATGTGGTGTCGGTCCGCCACGGCGCCTCGACTTCGTACACGGCGGTCCGCGAACGCTGTGAAGCGGCTCCCAAGTCGCTCTCCGAAGGCGAGGACTTCATCCTCTATGCCATTCTCGATTTCATCGTAGACAACTACATGCCGGTGATTGAAGCCGTGCAACACGAAGTGGAGCAGATCGAGGACGACATCCTCGCCGAAAGGCCGACACGGCTTCACGTTCCGAGGCTGTACCAGTTGCGACGGGATCTGCTGCGTTTGCGCAACGCCGCCGTTCCGCTGGTGGAAGTCTGCCGGCGTCTCGAAATGCCGGGGCTGCCGGGGATCGATGCCGTGATGTACCCCCACTTCCGCGATGTTTCCGACCACATCCGCCGGGTCCAGGAGGAGATCGAATCCCTGCGTGAGGTGCTGGCCTTCGCGTTCGAGACCAGTCTGATGACGGGCCAGGCGCAGCAGACCGAGATCACCCGCAAGCTCGCGGCCTGGGCGGCTATCCTGGCAGTGCCGACGGCTGTGGCCGGAATCTACGGCATGAACTTCGATGTCATGCCCGAGCTGCAGTGGAGGTACGGCTACGTCCTCGTGCTGACGGTAATCATCGCGGTTTGCACCTGGCTCTATTGGCGCTTTCGGCGGAACCGGTGGCTGTAGTCCAGTATTCGAATCTCTCACCCGCGGCTAGCGCCAGCGAACCGGGTCCATCGCCACTCTACACGATCTCCGCTCCCAGCGAGGCCGAGTTCGATCGCCACAGGCGTCACAAGCGGCTGCGTCGGCCTCCTCAGTCAGGACATGATGCACCTGTATTCACGGACGCCGGTCAAGACGAAGGTGGTCGTCCTCCCCGCATGGGCACGGAGTGGGCCCGGTCCAGACGCAGCGGGTGCGGCAGCGTGTCTAGACCACGCCGGTTCGAACGTCTGCCGCCTAGAACGCCGTTCGAAACTCCAAGATCGGAACCGCCTATAGCAAAAACAATTCCTTCGATCGGCGCATGAGGATCGTGGTCCGTGAAGCCTTCATGCCGAAGACAACAAGGTGGCGAAGTGAATTAGGCGAAAGACGTCTTGCTGCCGAGCGCCGAGGAAATCTCGACGAGGGTCGCTTTCTCCGCTTCGCTGACCGCGACGCCTCCGAAGCCCAGGAATCCGCCCTCGTTGCCTGCTTCCGCCGCCTTCTGGGCGACCGCTTGAAGCCATGTCTTGAAACCGGCCGCGTCCTCTGGCGCCTTCGTATCGACGAGGACGGAGACGGCGCGAAGCTCTTCGATGGCCCGAGTCTTCATATCGCCGATCTGTGCGCCCTTGAATTGGTCCTGGAGACGGTCCCTGGCTGCCGTCCGGATCTCAGGTACCGTGATGTCGTCCGCGACGGCCTGGCCAGCGGATTGGCGCTGGCGTCCTGCTTGGCCGCGAGAAGCGATTGGCCACCGGCGAACGCCTCTTTCAGCAAACCCAAAGACCGCTCGGATCCGCTGCCGTGATGGCCATGCCCGCCACCATCGGACTTGCCACGATCCGGGTCAATTCCTCCGGCGTGAAATTCGCCTTGCCTGCCATGTCGTCCTCCTGGATGTCGGCTCAATCGCCGGAGGCATCGGATGGTTCCTTCGTGTGCCTGGGCCGGATCTATTTTCATGGCCCGGGCAAAGACTGTCTCCAGGGCTTCTTCCAGAAACCGATCGTCCGCTCGCTCTAGTCTCGGCTGAAGTTTGGCTCTCAGCAGGCTGAACCCAGCGGTCGAGCCGATCCTGAAACTTTCGGGTGGCCTGTCATCGTAACGGGAAGGAAATACCTGTCCGCTGCTTCGGTGTCGCGACCGTTAAGCATGAGACGGCAACAGGCGGGTGATCGGAGCGACCAGAGTTCTCGGGTTTCCGGCGGAACCACCGCGGGACGTTTGATTTGCTTTTTGAGAGATCCGGCCAGCAATCGGCGCTCGATGGGGCTTTGTCGGCGCGAAGGCCGGGAGCTATCATCGTCCAGCTTGGACTTGGCGGGGACATGACCCTTCCGATTAAAGTTGGCCAGCGACGTCGTTGCACCGGCGCTCGGCCGCAAGAGCTATGAAGGTCCGTATGGCAACTAGATCCCGGCCGGATCCGCCTCTGTTGGAGCCGCATCCGAAATCAACCGCATTATAGGGAATATCTATCATGATAGGTTTTGACGATGAGCCTCAAGCTGTTTGATCTTTCCGGTCGGATCGCACTGGTGACGGGAGCGGGACAGGGAATTGGCTATGCTCTGGCTGAAGGGCTCGCTCGCGCTGGCGCCCATGTCATTCTAAACGGACGCAATGAAGACCGTCTCAACGCTGCCGTCGAACGGCTTTCGACCGAGAGCGCTGCGGTCTCTAGGGCGATATTCGATGTTACCGATCACAACGCCGTTGTGGCGGGCGTTGACGCGATCGAATCCGGCATAGGCCCGATCGATATTCTTATCAACAATGCGGGGATCCAGCGGCGCGCACCCCTCGAGGATTTCTCCGTGGAGACGTGGCACGAAATCGTGCATGCCAATCTCGACAGTGTTTTTTATGTCGGCCAGGCGGTGGCTCGTCACATGATCCCTCGTAAGCGTGGCAAGATCATCAATATCGCAAGTCTGCAAAGCGAGGCTGCCCGCTACTCCATCGCGCCGTATACCGCAACCAAGGGAGCAGTGAAGAATTCTCACCCGCGGGATGTGCACCGATTGGGCCCGTCACGGATTGCAGGTGAACGCCATCGGTCCCGGTTACTTCGATACGCCGCTCAATAAGGATCTCGTCGCCAATCCGGAATTCGACGCTTGGCTGAAGACACGCACGCCTGCGGGACGCTGGGGGCGCGTCGAGGAACTGCAGGGCGTCGCGATCTTCCTTGCCTCGTCCGCCTCCGACTTTGTCAATGGTCAGGTTATCTATGTGGATGGCGGGGTTCTTGCGACGCTCTGAGTAGAGAACCCAACAGCAGAACGATTGGATACCTAAGAAACAGCTACTGCAACTTTATGCCATGACGCCAAGCATGGAGAAGGCACTGGCCGAGCGATTCACCGTTCATCGCTACTGCGAGGAGCAGGCGTCGGCTTCGACAAGGTGGATCTGCGCTGGCGATCCGAACATGGCACATGATCTCAAAGCAATGCGATGGACGAATGCTCGGTAATCGCCTTGACACAGGGCGGCACCTGCGTTTCTCTTTCTGGTAAATTGGACTGACCAATAACAAAGAGCCGATACAAGCGGCGCAGGATGGGAACGACCACAGGAGAGGGACCTTGCCACTCAAGGCCGTTGAACCGCGTCGGCTCTATCGGCAAATCGCTGAGCACCTGCGTGAGCTGATCAATAACGGTGAGTTTCCAGTCGGAGGAAGGCTGCCTTCCGAACGCGAACTGGCGGAGACCCTTCGCGTCTCGCGGCCGAGCGTGCGAGAGGCGCTTATCGCGCTTGAAGTCGAAGGGCTCGTTCGCATAAACGTGGGCTCTGGGATTTATGTCTTAGCTACTTCGGGAAGCCCCCCGCCAAGGTGGGTTGCCGAGGTGCCGCCAAGCGGAACCTTCGAGATTCTGCAGGCGCGCGAGATCATCGAAGCGTCGGTGGCAAGCGAAGCCGCCATGCTTGCTTGCCCTGAACACATCGAAGCGATTGATCGAGTCCTGTCGCGAATGGCAGGATGCGGGGCGCGCAACGACGAGTGGATCGCGCTCGATCGAGAGTTTCATGTGACCATCGCGGCGGTGCTTGAGAACGAGGTGCTGATCCGGTTCGTCGGACAGCTCTTTGATCAGCGCATCAACCCTTATTTCGAGCGCCTGGCGAGCTATTTCGAGGACGATAGTACCTGGCTCCGAGCGCTAGCAGAGCATCGAACGATCCGTAACGCCATCGCAGCCGCCGACCCAAAATTAGCGTGTTTTGCCATGCGACAGCATTTGGGGCTTTCGCAGGAGCGCTTCTCACGAGGTTTCGGCGAGCCGCTCAGACCGCCATGCCAATTCGGGCGAGAACCCGGCCCGATGCTCGCAGTCCAGCGGCCAATCCGCGCGAACTGCCCATCAAAGCCTACAGGAGGAAGCAAGTATGACTGGAAAATGGCCCGCACTCGTTGCCGCAGCACTGGCCTCACGATCACGGCCGGCGCAGCCGAGGCTCAGACGAAGTTGAAATGGGCGCATGTCTACGAGACATCCGAACCGTTCCACACTCAATCGGTTTGGGCGAGCCAGGAAATTGCGAAACGCACCAACGGGCGATACCAGGTCGACGTCTATCCAGCCTCTCAGCTGGGCAAGGAAACGGACATCAACCAGGGCCTCTCTCTGGGTTCCGTAGACATTATCGTGTCGGGTTCGAGTTTCGCAGCCCGCAGTTTTCCGCCGATCGGCGTCACCTACTATCCGTACGTTTTCCGGGATGCGAACCATCTCCTCGCCTATACCAAGAGCGACGTGTTCAAGGAGCTTGCGAAGGGCTATGCGGACAAGACCGGGTCACCAGATATTGGCGGTGACCTATTACGGTGCTCGCCATACGTCGTCGAACAAGCCGATCAAGACATGCGCCGACCTGAAAGGCCTCAAGATCAGGGTGCCTGACGTGCCGGCGTACCTTGCGATGCCGCGCGCTTGTGGCGCCAATACCGCGCCAATCGCGTTCGCGGAGGTGTACCTCGCGCTTCAGAACGGTACGGTCGAGGCTCAGGAAAATCCGCTGACGACGATCGAGGCCAAGAAATTCTACGAAGTGCAGAAGCACATCGCCCTGACAGGCCATATCGTCGATCATCTCAACACGGTCATCTCCTCCGGCCTGTGGAAGAAACTTTCGGACGACGACAAGAAGATCTTCACGGATGTCGCGCAGGAGGCAGCCGCCCGTGCGACTGCCGAAATTCAGGCCAAGGAGAAAGAACTCGTAGACTTCTTCAAACAGAAAGGTCTGACGGTGTCCGAGGTCGACAAGGAGGACTTCAAGGAGGCCGTGCTGAAGAATGTCACCTTCGAGTCCTTCGGATATCGCAAGGCAGATTACGACCGGATCCAGGCGATCAAGAGCGAACCCGCTTTATAGTTCGTGACTGATCCTCCTGCCGGGAGCATTCCGAGCCCGGCGGGATCCTGTATCGAAGCGCCCGTCTCTAGCGTTCGTCGAACGTCTCAAGCTCTGAAAATTTCTGGAGAGAAGGTGATGACACCAGAGGTCCACACCGAGGTTTCGGCTGAGGAATTGGCGCACACGTTTGAAGAGCAATCTCCCGAGGTCGATCTCAGTCAATATGCGGTCGAAGATTGGGTCTGTCTTATCTTGTTCTGGGTGATGGCGTTCGCCGTTTTTCTGCAGTTCTTCACCCGTTACGTGCTCAACGACTCGCTCGCTTGGACCGAAGAGATTGCCACTTATTGTCTGGTCGCTGTCGTATTCGTCGGTTCGGCCATGTGCGTCCGCCTTGGACGTCATATCCAGGTCGATCTGATTTTTCGCTACCTGCCGGCAGGCGTTGCAAGGGTTTTAGCGACTATGATCGATGCTCTTCGCACGGCCTTCTTTGCCTATGCGGCTTACCTCGTGTGGGAATTCATGAAGATCGTCGAAGGCGAGACGATGACGACCATCATGCTGCCCAAGAACCTGATCTACGGCTTCGTTCTCGTTGGATTCGTCATGATGTTCATCAGGTCGGTCCAGGTCTCAGTCGAAAACTGGCGCCGTGGTTATTCGATCCTCGAGAGGCCGGAGGCCTTCGAGACAGCGCCGACGGTTTGACCACGAGCGACACCGAAATTTCCCGAATCTTTATTCGGACTGGGCCCATGCTGATACTCATTGGTTCGTTTCTCGCCCTTCTGCTACTTGGCCTGCCGGTCGCCTTGTCGATGGCAGTATCGTCGCTGCTCTACATCACCGCGACAGGGACCGCACCTGATGTGATCTTGGCTCAACGCATGATTGCCGGTGTTGAGAGCTTTCCGCTTCTCGCGGTGCCGTTCTTTATCCTCGCCGGCAACCTGATGAACATCGCCGGCGTGACGGGACGGATCTACAGTTTCGCGGTCGCGCTTGGTGGGTTGGATGAAGGGCGGGCTTGCGCAGGTCAACATCATCGGTTCGGTGATCTTCTCGGGTATGTCCGGCACGGCGATCGCCGATGCGGCCGGGCTTGGCACGATCGAGATCAAGGCGATGAAGGATCATGGCTATTCGACCGAATTCGCCGTCGGCGTGACGGCGGCTTCCGCCACACTCGGGCCGATCATTCCCCCGTCTCTGCCGTTCGTGATCTATGGCATGATGGCGAACGTCTCGATTGGAGCGCTGTTCCTTGGCGGGGTTATCCCTGGCGTGGTGATGACGCTCATGATGATGGTGACGGTCGCATTCTTCGCGCATAGGAACGGTTGGGGCAGCGACAGCCCATTCTCCTGGAGTCAACTGGCACGCGCGACCCTGGAAGTGGCCATCGTTATGGCATTTCCCCTTGCGGTCTGGCTGATGATGCAGGTCGGCGTATCGACGAACGTCGCCATCGGCATCGCGCTCGCGGTTCTGATGGCGCTCGACTGGTATTTCGATTTTTCAGCCGTGATGGCGCTGATGGCGCCGGTCATCCTGATCGGCGGCATGACCTTGGGGCTGTTTACTCCGACGGAAGCCGCCGTCGCCGCCGTAATCTGGTCTCTGTTTCTCGGACTCGTGCGATATCGATCCATGACAATGAGGACGTTGGCCAAAGCGACTTTCGACACGATCGAGACGACCGCATCCGTCCTGTTCATCGTGACTGCGGCTTCGATCTTTGCTTGGCTTCTCACCGTGAGCCAAGCCGCTCAGATCCTGTCCGACGCGATCCTTGGCATCACCCAGAACAAGTGGGTCTTTCTGCTCCTCGCGAACTTGTTGATCCTGTTCGTCGGCTGTTTCATCGACACGATCGCCGCAATCACGATCCTCGTGCCGATCCTTCTTCCGATCGTTCTCAAGCTCGGCATCGACCCGATCCATTTCGGCTTGATCCTGACGCTCAATCTGATGATCGGGCTTCTGCATCCGCCGCTGGGAATGGTTCTGTTCGTGCTCGCGCGCGTCGCCAAACTCTCGGTCGAACGAACGACCGTTGCCATCTTGCCCTGGCTCGTTCCTCTCCTGTTGGCGCTCATCGCCATAACCTACATACCGGAACTGACGCTCTGGCTGCCGCGAACAATGGGAGTGGCCAAATGACCGAATCTGTTCTTTCAGCGACACTTTTCGGGGCCGAGGACCTGCGCATGGTGGAAGGTCCGCTGGCGCCGCTCGCGCCCGGAATGGTCCGCGTCCACTTTGGCGCCGGCGGGATCTGCGGTTCGGACATGCACTACTTTCGCCATGGACGTACCGGCGATTTCATTGTCCAGTCTCCCTTGGTTCTCGGTCACGAGATCGCGGGTGAGATCGTGGAAATCGCCGGCGACGGCACCAGGTCTGAACGTCGGGGATCGGGTCGCCGTCAATCCCTCGCGATGGTGCGGCCACTGCGCGCGATGCCGGGAAGGGCGCCCGAATCTGTGCGAGAACATCTATTTCATGGGTTCGGCATCGAAGACGCCGCATATGCAAGGCGGCTTTGCCACTTACTTCGACGTCGTTCCGTCTCAATGCGTGAAGGTTTCACCCGCTACGCCCCTCGCGGCGGCGGCGCTCGCGGAACCACTCGCAGTCTGCCTGCATGCCGTGAGCCGGGCAGGGCCTGTCGCAGGGGCGGCGAGGCATCGTGTTCGGCGCTGGTCCGATCGGCCTGCTGACGTTGCTTGCCGCGCGAATGGCGGGGATGTCGGAGATCGCCGTCGTCGACGTTGCTGCTGCTCCACTTGCCTTCGCGCAGCGCCTTGGCGCCGATCATGTCGTCGACATCTCTGACGGCGGCGAATGCTCTTGAGAACCTTGCCGCGGATCGACCCTTCGACGTCGCGTTCGAGGTTTCCGGTACCGCCGCCGGGCTTATCCTCGGCGATACTCAATGTGCGCCGGGGGGGCACGGTCGTTCAAATCGGCAACTTGCCGGGCGGTTTGATTTCAGTGCCTGCGAACGCTGTCATGGCCAGGGAGATCGATCTCAAGGGGTCGTTCAGGTTCGGTCAGGAGTTTGAGCAAGCGGTCGCGCTCATCGACAAGCGGCAGATCGACGTTCTCTCGATCGTCACCGCGAAGCAGCCCCTCTCGGATGCTCCTGAGGCGTTTCGTCTCGCCCTCGATCGGTCCCAGAGCGTTAAGGTCGTTCTGACGGCTCGCTGAGTGCTATGGCCTACAAGCGGCGCACCAATAATTCACCACAGCTGCCGGCCGTTCGAGGCGGTTTTCCTCCTATCGCCGGCTGCTCATAAGAAGGCACGCGGGCTACTCGATCACCACGTCGGCGCCGCTGATGAGCGAGGGCGGGACGGTGACGCCCAGTTTGTTGGCTGCATTCAGGTTGACGAACAGTTCGACTTTCGTGACCAATTGGACCGGAAGATCAGAGGGCTTCTCTCCGTTGAGTATCCGTCCGACGTAGATGCCGGCGCGACGATTTGATTGCGTAAAATCGCCCCCATAGCTCATCAGGCCGCCTGCGATCGCGAAGTCGCGAGATTGAGTGATTGCAGGCATGGCATGGCGAACAGCCAGCGCAGCGAGCTGCTGGCTGCGGTTGGCAAAATATGGATCAGAGGTGAACACGACTCCGCCCGCTCGCAATTGCGGCAGAGCTGAGAATACGGTGTCGAACTCTTGCTCGGTGCTGGCGTGCAGGACGAATTCCTCCCGAACCACCACATGCTTGGAATAGCCGCCCTGCGTCATCTCCCGCGTGAGGCGGTCGAGACCCCTGTAAGTGCCCGTATTGCCTTCCCGGCAGAGCTGCTCTTCGCCCTTCCGGCACTGGTCGCAGCGCTGACAGCTATCAACCATGCAGCCCACCGCCACATGATCGCCTGCATTGAAGCGCGTGACCTCCGGGCCGACCTCGATCACGCGGCCGACGATCTCATGGCCCGGGACGACCGGATAGGCTGACCAGCCCCAATCGTTGCGCGCCCAGTGGAGATCCGAGTGGCAGACGCCACAGTAGAGGATCTCCATCGCGACGTCGTTCGCGCGCAGCGCGCCGCTCGAAGGAGAAGGGCTGAAGGCGCGCGCCGGCGGACAGAGCGGCGTAGCCGAAGGTCTTGTAACGAAAGCTGGCCATGGTGTCGTTTCCACTCGTTGGATCGATGTTCTGAAAGGCAAACCGACGATCCGGCACCGCAACCAAATTCTGCAGGCGCCGGCTTCGTGCCGATCTTGAACGCAAACTTGTGTTCAGACTCCGGTCATTCTCATCAACGGCTCGGGATAACGCGCCCGCGAGGCTGATCTCGGCCGCAGCACGCTCCGTCTCGTCGAAATCGCGTAGCGTTAGCGCGAGGTCGACCGCGCCGAGGTTGTCCTCGAGACTGTGGGGACTGGTAGTGCGGGGGACCGACACGATCCGGCCTACTGCTGTTATGACGTCGCTCGCAGGTCTGCGTAGGCACACTGGTATTGGCCACGGTCTCGACCAACTTGGCGGCCTGCAACTCACCGCCGCGACTTCCAGTCTGGCAGCCTAGATCACTGGCGGCGCATGGCGCTCAGCTCGGGCCCGCCAATGTGCTCGGCAGCATCCGCACGGCGGTAGCTACTTTCCCCGACCCGAATCCGCATCCCGATTCCGGTTGGGGCCGAAGTTGGGGCCGGAAAACCTACCGAATAAAAAAATTATTAGTAATCAAATACTTAAACTATAATATTGGCGGAAGGGGTGGGATTCGAACCCACGGTGGGCTTGCACCCACGGCGGTTTTCAAGACCGCTGCCTTAAACCACTCGGCCACCCTTCCATCCGGCGACGTATCGCTCTTCGAGCGTCCCAGCATGGCGTACCTGCTGTCTAAGGCGGTGGGCCGTTCCCCGTCAACATGCAATGGGCCACGTCACGGGGGGAGGGCAGGGAACGCCCCATCATGTGACCCAAACGCGTCATGGCGTCGAAAAACGGGGGATATCGGGCAGCAATCGCCCAATTCGTTGCGCAGGGTTAACGAGACGGGCCTCGTTCGCCGCTAAGTCCCGTTTTTGGCGGCCAGGCGTTGCAGAAAACCCCTTTAAGGTCTTGCCTCGTCTGGGTTCCCGTGTGGCCTCCCACGCCGGCTCGGCGCGGTTGGATTGAAGGCAAATTGTGTCCCGCCCCTGTCCGCCGCGACCGTCGAAAAGCGGCGCAGGGAATTCGGCAATCTCGACGACGTCGTTGATTTTTCAGTGGTTTCTCGCTGGTGAGAGAGAATTGCGCCGTCCGAGCTTCGCCATTGACAAGCGGGGGCATTTCACCTTCTTTTAGCCGCCGGACGGCCACGCATGGGGCTTTTCCGACGAGTTGCGAAACTGGCCGCACGCCTTGCGGTCGAGGGGATGCAAAGCACGATGCAGTCAGATCGCGCCGAATCGAAAGCCGGACTGGACGGGACCGTTTCGCCGTTCCATTCCACTCCTTCGCATCGTGGGCGTCACCGCCATCGCGCTGACCGCCGCCAATTGCTCCTCGAACGTCCGCGGCGGCATCGATCCCAAATATGGCGTCGCCGCGAGCCCCCGGGTCGTTCGCGACGGCGAACCCGTTCCCAAGGGTGGCGGACGCGAGCAGGTCGGCAAGGCCTACACGGTCGCGGGCCGCACCTATGTCCCGCAGGTCAATCCCGATTACAAGAACGAGGGTCTGGCTTCCTGGTACGGGTCGAATTTCCATGGCCGCCGGACGGCCAATGGCGAAGTGTTCGACCGTGGCTCGGTCGCTGCCGCCCACACCACGATGCCGCTGCCGAGCTATGCGCGCGTCACGAACACCCAGAACGGTCACTCGATGATCGTTCGCGTCAATGATCGCGGGCCGTTCCATGGCAATCGCATCATCGACGTGTCGGAGCGCGCCGCCATGGCGCTTGGCTTCAAGCAGCAGGGCACCGCGCGGGTTCAGCGTTGAATATGTCGGCCGCGCCTCCACCAATGGCAGCGACGACCAACATCCTTCTTGCGAGCCTGCGCACCGATGGCGCGCCCGCCTCGCTCACCGGCGGCCGTCCGACGATGCTCGCCGAGGCAACGCCGCGTCCGGCGCCCGTGCTGACGGCTTCGCGCGCGCGTCGCAGCCGCTTGAGACCGATGAGCCGATCCAGACCTATGCGCCGCCGCGCTCATGGCGTCGGCGGTTCCGGCGCTCCGTTCCGTTGCCGCCTGAGCGGCCCTTCGACTCGGGACGATCCCGAGCGCGGTGACGCCGGTGCGCGTCAGCTCGGTTTCGCCGAGTATCCGATGCAGCCCCGCCCGGCGGTCGCCGGCCTCTATTACGCCGCAGAATCAGAACGGTCGCAGGCCGGATTTCAGAAGAGCAGCGGCTTTGCCCTGCTCGATCAGTCGCGTTTCCTGACGCGCTGATCCGCCAGCTGGCGGCTCGCCTCCTGTGCCCGGCCCCGCGGGCGGGCGGGGTGTACCCGGCCACGTAGGGCAGCCATTAGCTTTCGCGAGAAGAAGCGTGGCGTTGATTTTCCGCCTTCATGCTACAGATTCCAGCTCTCCTAAGGGAAGAGTTCGGCATGTCTGGACAGAACGCACCTCATCACCGCTCGCGTAGCGGCATGAAATACCTTGTTTTCAGTGGCTTACTGCGGCGTTCTTGGTGCGCCGCAGCGAAGCGTCCGCGCAGGCCTTTCAGACCATCGCGCCGACGGCGATTCTCGCTCGACGCGGATACCCGCGCGGTTCTCTTCGAGAAGAGCGCCGACGAACTGGTGGCGCCCGCCAGCATGGCCAAAATCATGACCGCCGAGGTTGTCTTCAACGAGCTGAAGAGCGGCAGGCTGACCATGGACAGCGAGTTCACGGTCTCGGTCAATGCCTGGAAGAAGGGCGGGGCCGGATCCGGCGGCTCGGCGATGTTCGCCAAGGTCAACAGCGCCCATCCGGCTCGAGGACCTGCTCCGCGGCCTGGTCGTGCAGTCGGGCAACGATGCCGCGATCGCCATCGCGGAGGGGATTTCCGGCACGGAGGAGAACTTCGCCCGGCTGATGACCGATCGCGCCCGCGAGATCGGTCTGACGAAATCCACATTCCGCAACGCCACCGGCTACAGCGAACCTGAGCAGAAGGTCACGGTCCGCGATCTGGCGAAGCTTTCGCTCCACGTGATCGAGACCTATCCCGGATCACTACCAGATGTTCGGCGAGCGGGAATTCACCTGGAACAAGATCCGTCAGCTCAACCGCAATCCGCTGCTGACCATGGATATCGGCGCCGATGGCCTGAAGACCGGGAATGTGGACGAATCCGGCTACGGCCTCGTCGGGCTCCGCGGTCCAGAACGGGCAGCGTCTCATCGTCGTCGTCAACGGCCTGAAGACCGCCCGCGACCGCGCCGCCGAGTCCCGCAAACTTCTGGAATGGGGATTCCGCTCGTTCGAGCCGCATCTGCTGTTCGAGGCCGGACAGGTCGGTGGGCGACGCGGAGGTGTTCGGCGGGGATCGGCGGTCGCTGCCGCTTGTCTCGGACCGGCCGGTTCGTGTACTCGTTCGTCGCGGGGACGGTGAGCGGCTCTCGGCGCGCATCGTCTATCAGGGCCCGCTCAAGGCTCCGGTCAAGAAAGGTGCCCAGGTGGCCCGTATCGAGGTCACCCGAGGCGACACGAAGGCTCTCGAAATGCCGCTTTATGCCAGCGAGGATGTGCGAGGTCGGGACGTTGCGGCAGCGCGCGTTCGACGGGCTGCTCGAGGTCAGCACCGGCTGGGTTCGCCGCGCGCTTTCGGATGCGTTCAGCGGTATTTGATGGCGGGTCACGTTCATCACATTCGAAGGCGGGGAGGGGGCCGGCAAATCGACCCAGATCGCGAGGCTTCGGGCGCGGCATCGAGGCCTTGGGGAAAACGGTGCGTCGCCACCCGCGAGCCAGGCGGCTCTCCCTATGCGGAAGAGATCCGGGCCTTCATTCTGGGCGGCAAGGCAAAACCGCTCGGTCCGTTCGCCGAGGCGCTCCTGTTCACGGCGGCGCGCATCGACCATATCGACCAGACCATCGCGCCCGGCGTTGCGCGAGGGCATGCCACGTGCTGTGCGACCGCTTCGCGGATTCGACCCGCGCCTATCAGGGCGCATCCGGCGAGGTCGACACGACCCTCATCAACGCGCTCGAGCGCGCCGCCCTGAACGGGCTTCAGGCCCGACCTGACCCTTGTGCTCGATCTGCCGCGCTGAGGAGGGCCTCAAGCGGCGCAGGCGCCGTCGCGAGACGAGAGGCGAGGGCGTCGACCGGTTCGAGGAGGAGGACCTCGCGTTCCACAGACAAGCTCCGCGAGACGTTTCTCGCGATCGCCAGAGCAGAACCCGACCGATGCGTGGTGATCGCGGCGGATCGCTCTCCCGACGAGGTCGAGGCGGCGATCTGGGAGGCGGTGCAGGCGCGCCTCCCGAAACTCGCGAGCGCCAGGGCCAGAGGCCGAACCAATGGCGCGTGAAATCAGCGAGACGGAGCCGGACGGGTTCGAGGGCGCGCCGCATCCGCGCGAGCAATTCGCCTTTTTCGGCCACCGCGAGGGCGAGAGCGGCGTTTCTCGAAGGATTGCGACAGGGCAGGCTTCACCATGCCTGGCTGATCGGCGGGCCGCAGGGGATCGGCAAGGCGACCCTCGCCTATCGCGTCGCCCGCGCCGTGCTCGACCCGGTGCAGAAGCCACGAGCGCTCCATCGACACGCTCGATTGCGCGCCGGATTCCCGTGTCGCCCGGCAGGTCGCGGCCCTGTCCCACCCGAACCTCGCCGTGCTGCGCCGCACGCCTGCGACGGACAAGAAAGCCGCCTCGACGACCATACCGGTCGATGCGGTGCGCAAGACCATCGAAATGTTCGGCTCCACGTCGGCCGATGGCGGCTATCGGGTCTGCATCGTCGATTGCGCCGAGGACCTGGCGGCCGTCGAGCGCCAACGCGCTCCTGAAGGTCATCGAAGAGCCGCCGCCCCGGTCGATTTTTCTCATCGTCAGCCACGCCCCTCAGCGGGTGCTGCCGACGATCCGGTCGCGATCGCGCCGGCTCCTTCTGCGGCCGCTTTCGGAGACCGACGTGACCGCCGCGATCGCGTCGCTGGGCGCGCCCTGGGCGGACGTTCCCCGCGATCTGCTCGCCGAAGCACGACGACTGGGCGAGGGCTCGGTGCGGCGCACACTCGAACTGCTCGATGCCGACAAGGTCGCGCTCGTGGCGCAGATCCATGCCGCTTCTCGACAATCTCCCCCGGGCCGATCCGAAGCAGATTCTCGCGCTCAGCGAGGTCCTTGCGAGGCGCGATGCCGACGCGAGCTACGAATTGGCGCTGGAAACCGTCGAGCGATGGGTATCGACGCGGCTTCATCGGGAGGCCAACCTCGGCGCCGCGCGCCTTGCGCCGCTGGTGGAGGTATGTGAGAAGATCGCCCGGCAGGCGCGCGAGATCGACATCTACAATCTCGACCGCCGCCCGCTCGTTCTCGGCATGTTCGACGATCTGGCGGATGCCGTGCGCCGAACGGCGTGAAGGCCGCGAAGGCGTCTCCAGGAATTGGACCAGGGTTGCCCCATGGCCGAGAAACAAAAATTCTACATCACGACGGCCATCTCCTACCCGAACGGCGCCCCGCATATCGGGCACGCCTATGAAATCATCGCATCCGACGCCATTGCGCGCTTCAAGCGCATCGATGGCTACGATGTGTTCTTCATGACCGGCACGGACGAGCACGGGCTCAAGATCCAGCAGGCGGCGGACAGGAACGGAACGACCCCAAAGGCGCTCGTCGACGAGATGGCGGCGAAGTTCCAGGCCATGGCCGACCGGATGGGCGCATCCTATGACCGCTTCATCCGCACCACCGATGCCGACCACCTCGCCTCGACGCAGGAACTCTGGCGCCGGATGGAGGCGAGGGGGGACATCTACCTGTCGAAATATTCGGGCTGGTATTCGGTCCGCGACGAGGCCTATTACGACGAAAGCGAGCTCACGAAACAGCCCGACGGAAGCTGGCGCGCGCCGAGCGGCACGCCCGTCGAGTGGATCGAGGAGGAAAGCTATTTCTTCCGCCTCTCCGCCTATCAGGACCGGCTGCTCGAGCATTACGGGACGATCCGAGCTTCGTCAGCCCGGATACGCGCCGCAACGAGATCGTCAGCTTCGTCCGCTCCGGCTTGCAGGATCTGTCGATCAGCCGCACGACGTTCGACTGGGGGCTGCCGGTTCCGGGCGATCCGAAGCACGTCATGTATGTCTGGGTCGATGCCCTGACCAATTACATCACCGGCTGCGGCTTCCCCGACGAGAACGACCGACCGGTGGCACTATTGGCCGGCGGACGTTCACATCATCGGCAAGGACATCGTGCGCTTCCATACGGTCTATTGGCCGGCCTTCCTGATGTCGGCCGGGCTGCCGTTGCCGAAGCGGGTCTTCGGGCACGGGTTCCTGTTCAACCGCGGCGAGAAGATGTCGAAATCGGTCGGCAACGTCATCGATCCGTTCTCGCTCGCGGATACCTACGGGGTCGACCAGTTGCGCTATTTCTTCATGCGGGAAGTGCCGTTCGGCCAGGATGGCAACTATTCGCACGAGGCGATCATCAATCGCATCAACGCGGATCTCGCCAACGACCTGGGCAACCTTGCGCAGCGGTCGCTCTCGATGATCGCGAAAAACTGCAACTCCTCCGTTCCCACGCCCGGCGAATTGTCTCAGGCCGACCAGGACATGCTCTGGCTTGCCGATGCGCTGCCGGCGAAGGCGAGGGCGGCCATGGCGGATTATGCCCTTCACACCGCCCTTTCGGAGATCTGGGCCGTGGTGGCGGAGGCCAACCGGTATTTCGCCTCGCAGGAGCCCTGGAAGCTGCGCAAGAGCGATCCGGCGCGGATGGCGACGGTGCTCTACGTGACGGCCGAGGTCTTGCGGGCCGTCGGCATTCTGGCCCAGCCCTTCATGCCGCATTCCGCCGGCAGGCTGCTGGATCTTCTGGCGGTCGATCGCGGATGACCGGATGCTTGTCGCAGGTGGGTCCGACGCACCGGCTCGTGGCCGGCAACGTGCTGCCGCAACCCGAGCCCATCTTCCCGCGTTACATCGAGGCGGAGGCCTGACGCTTCCGCTTGGCAGGGCCGCATGGCCGCAGGCGGGAGACGACATGTTCACCACCTTCATGTTCGCGACCGGGATCGAGAACAGCATCCCGACCATCAACAACGGCCGCACACGCATCGACGAGATGGAGAAATGCGGCCATTACAAGCCTGTGGGAAAAGGATTTCTCCCTCCTCGGCGAGCTCGATATCCAGGTCCTGCGCTACGGCCCGCCGCTCCATACCACCTTCATCGGCCCGGGCCGTTACGACTGGTCCTTCGCCGACGTGACCTTCGCGGAACTGAAGCGGCTCAACGTCATTCCGATCGTCGATCTCTGCCATTTCGGCGTGCCCGATTGGCTCGGAAATTTCCAGAATCCCGATTTTCCGGAGCTTTTCGCGTCCTATGCCGAGGCTTTCGCGCGCCGCTTTCCCTGGGTCCAGCTCTACACGCCGATCAACGAGATGTTCGTCTGCGCGCTGTTCTCGGCCTCCTATGGCTGGTGGAACGAGCAGCTGACCACCGATCAGTGCATTCGTCACGGCGCTGAAGCACCTGGTCAAGGCCAACGTGCTGGCCATGGAGCGCATTCTGGAGGTTCGGCGGGACGCCATCTTCATCCAGAGCGAGAGTTCCGAATACTTCCATGCCGAGAACCCGGCGGCGATCAAGCCCGCGGAAATCATGAACTCCAAGCGATTTCTGTCGCTCGATCTCAATTACGGTCGCCGCATCAATTCCGAGATGTACGAGTTCGTCATGGATAACGGCATGACGCGGGAGGAATACCATTTCTTCCTCAGCCGCTCGTCCCTGCGCCACCACTGCATCATGGGCAACGACTATTACGTGACCAACGAACATCGCGTCCACGCGAACGGAGCCACCGTATCGGCCGGCGACATCTTCGGCTACGACGAGATCACCCGGCAATATTACGATCGCTACATGTTGCCGGTCATGCACACCGAGACGAACTTGATGGAGGGTCCGCGCGGCGACGAGGCCGTCAACTGGCTGTGGAAGCAATGGGCGAACGTCCTCCGGGTGCGCAATACCGGCGTGCCAATTCTGGGCTTCACCTGGTACTCGCTGACGGACCAGATGGACTGGGACACGGCCCTTCGCGAGGAGAATAATCGGGTTTCTCCCGTCGGGCTCTATGACCTGGACCGGAACATCAGGCCGGTGGGAACCTCCTACAAGCAGTTGATCGAGGATTGGTGCGACGTGCTGCCGGCTCAAAGCGTCTGCCTCACGCTGCCGCTGACGCTGCCGCAGGAATACGAGGAGGAGAGGGCCGACGCCGCGGCATCGCGAGCAGGTGATCGCAAGGCTGTGCAACGCGACCAAAAACGACATCCAACAGGCTTCGCACTAGGCTCGCGGACAGGACAGGGAAAGGGTTCCGGCACGTCATCGCGTGACCGGAATTTCACTTTTCCCGATCATGCTCTAAGAAGGCGATGTCACGCCGCATCGAGCCGGCGTCGTCGGAGGAGGGAGGACTCCCGGATATGTTGGTCGATAGTCATTGCCATCTCGATTTTCCGGACCTTCAGGCAGGCTCCCGGCGATCCTCGATGCGGCTTCCGCGCGCAGGCATCGGCCGCATTGTGACGATATCGACCTATGTCTCGCGCTACGACATCTACCGGGCGCTGGCAGAGGCCCACGGATTCGGTCTTCTTTACGGTCGGAACGCACCCTCACAACGCCGCGCAGCGAGCCCGACGTGCCGGCCGAACGGCTCGTCGAGTTGGCGCGTCACCCGCGTTGCATCGCGATCGGGGAGGCGGGGCTCGACTATCACTACGACAAGAGCCCACGGGACGTGCAGCGGCAGGTCTTCCGGACCCATATCGCGGCCGCGCGCGAAGCGCCGAGCTGCCGCTGATCATCCACGCCCGCAACGCCGACGAGGACATGATCGAGATCCTGACCGACGAAATGGGAAGAGGGCGCTTCGATGCCGTCCTGCATTGCTTCTCGTCCGGCGCGAAGCTCGCCGTCGATCGGCGTGGAACTGGGGCTCTCCGTCTCGTTCTCGGGAATCCTGACCTTCAAGAATTCCGAGGATATCCGCCGGATCGCGGCCGCCGTCCCGCACGATCGGCTGCTGGTGGAAACGGATGCGCCCTACCTCGCGCCGACGCCCTATCGCGGACGGACGAACGAGCCGGCTTATGTGGCGCAATACTGCCCGCGTGCTCGCCGAGGTGGTGGGCTTGAGCGAAAGCGACATCGCCCGTGTCACGACCGAGAACTTCTATCGCCTGTTCGAAAAAGCCAGAGCCGCCGATCGGGTCTCCGCCTCATGACGCACAGGGTGACCATACTCGGCTGCGGCTCGTCCGGCGGTGTGCCTCGGGTCGGGTCGGGCTGGGGCGCGTGCGATCCGCACAACCCCAAAAACCGCCGCCGGCGTTGCTCGATCCTCGTGCAGACCGGAAGCGGCGACGGCACCACGAGCGTGCTGGTGGACACCTCGCCTGACCTGCGGGAACAGCTACTGGACGCCCACGTGAAGCGCCTCGACGCTGTGCTCTTCACGCATTCCCATGCCGACCACGTGCATGGGATCGACGATCTCAGGCCGCTCGTCATCGCCATGCGGCGCAAGATCCCGATCTACGCCGACGTCATGACGAGCGAACTCCTGCAGGCGCGGTTCGGCTATTGTTTCGAGGCACCGGCCGGCAGCGACTATCCGCCGATCCTCGTGGCGCATCACCTCGATCGCGAGGCCGCGACCTCGATTGCCGGCCCCGGAGGAACGATCACCGCGATGCCGTTCCGCATGATCCACGGCGACATGGACGCCTATGGCTTCCGCTTCGGAAAATTCGCTTATGCGCCGGACGTGAACAAGATGCCGGCAGAGAGCGTCGAGATGCTGCGGGGTCTCGACGTCCTGATTCTGGACGCCTTGCGGTACACGCCGCATCCGACGCATTTCTCCGTCGACGAGGCCCTGGCGCTGATCGCCGAAGTCAAGCCGCGGCGCGCCATCCTCACCAACATGCACACGGACGTGGATTACGACACGCTGCGCCGACGACTCCCGGACGATGTCGAGCCGGCCTTTGACGGGATGGCGTTCGAAGCGGGTTGAGGAAGGTTGGAGAGTGGGGGCTGTTCAGATGCCGGTATGGCCACGTGGCGAGGCCCGGCCGGTCGGTCTCACGGTTATCCCTTTAACACTAAACGAGCTTTTTAGTTCCATAATATATCTTATGCGAATTATATCTATAGGTACGCGGCCGGGCGCGACAGCTCCTCCTCCTCACGCCTCTCGCAAACACGGCCCATCGATGATGACCTGGGAGCACCGCCTTGAGCATCTCTCGATCCTGCCGTCGACCTTGTAGATGTCCTTGAGAAGCCCGGGCGTGATCACCGTCTCGGCCGGCCCACATCTCACCATCGTCCCCGCATCGATCACCATGACGCGATCGGCGACGCGCAGGACCTGGTTGAGGTCGTGGATGGCGAGCACCACGCAGATCTGCCGCTTGCGCGCCATTGCCTGGATCAGCGCCAGCACTTCGACCTGCCGGTGAAGGTCAAGGGCGCTCGTCGGCTCATCGAGCAGCAGGATCTCCGGATTCGCGCACCAGGGTCTGGGCCAGCGAGACGAGCTGGCGTTGGCCGCCGCTGAGCTCACACAAGCCCTTGAAGGCGATGCCTTCGATGCGCAGCGCTCCGAGAACGTCGTCCACCGCTTCGAGATCCTCGTCGGTGACCCGGGGATCGCGACCCTGCTTGCGCGCCAGCAGGATTGACTCGTAGACCGTCAGCACCGTGTTCACGGAAGTGTCCTGCGGCATGTAGCAGACGGCCGCGGGATGCGAGTCCGGTCGAGAGGCCGCCGATGCGCGATGTCGCCCGGCCCGCCGAGAAGGCCGGCGATGCGCCGGAACAGGCTCGACTTGCCGGCGGCGTTCGGCCCGATCACGGCCGTGACCTCGCCGCCCTTCAGCACCGGCGTGGTGACGCCCGAGAGCACCTCCTGCCTGCCGTAGCGGACGCCGACGCCGTTGAGTTGCAGGGTGGCTACCATGCCCGCCTCCGGTTGGTCATGATCAGGCTGAAAAGAACGGCACGCCGACCAGCGCCGTGATGATGCCGATGGGAAGATGGTGCCGGGGATGAGCGATTTGCTGATCACGGAGGTCAGCGACAGCATCGCGGCGCCCGCGAGCACGGAGGCCGGCAGGAAGAAGCGCTGATCCTCGCCGATCAGCATGCGGGCGATGTGCGGACCGACGAGGCCGACGAAGCCGATCGTGCCGACGAAGGCCACGGGCACCGCGGCGAGCAGGCTGACGATCAGCATGGTCTCGAGCCTGAGCCAGCGGACATTGACGCCGAAGCTCGCCGCCTTGTCGTCGCCGAGGCGCAGCGCCGTCAGCGCCCAGGCGCGGCGCATGAAGAGCGGCAAGCGACACGGCGAGGACCGCGGTCGTGATGGCGAGCTTCGGCCAGGTCGCCCGGGTGAGGCTGCCCATGGTCCAGAACACGACGGCGGCGAGCGCCTGCTCGGAGGCGAGGAACTGCACGAGTGCGAGCAGCGCGTTGAAGGTGAAGACGAGCGCGATGCCGAGCAGGACGATGGTCTCGACCGTGACGCCGCGCCTCTGGCTCATGAGATGGATGAACAGCGCCGCGGCCATCGCCATCAGCAGGCGTTGATCGACACCACGTAGTCGATGGCGAAAGGCAGGAGACCGACGCCGAACACGAGGGCGAGCGACGCGCCGAAGCTCGCGGCCGCCGAGATGCCGAGCGTGAAGGGGCTGGCGAGCGGATTGTTGAGGATCGTCTGCATCTGCGCGCCCGCGGCCGAGAGCGCCGCGCCGACGACCACCGCCATCAGCGCCACCGGCATGCGGATGTCCCAGATCACGACGCTGATCTGCTGCGACACCTCCGGCGATCCCGATCAGGGCGAGCAGCGACCTCGCCGCATGGTGTAGCGGGCCGGCCCCAGGCCCAGATCGGCGATGACGGACAGGATCAGAACGATGCGCGAGCGCCAGGAGCACGAGCTTCTTGCGCTGGACGAGGGCGCGGTAGGCGCCGCGCCCTTGGCTGGACTCGCAATGGATGCGGGGTGGGCCAAGAGCCTATTCCTTGTCCGGTCAGCGAGACCCAGTAGCCGGGCTTGTAGGGCACGGGCAGGAAGCGCTCGTAGAGCGTCTTCATCGTCTGGTCGGGGTCGAGATCCTTGAACAGCTCCGGGTGCAGCCACTTGGCCATCTGCTGGATGGCGACGAACTGGTAGGGGCTGTTGTAGAACTGGTGCCAGATGGCGTGGACCTGCTTGTCCTTCACCGCCTTCACGCCGGTGTAGGCCGGGCGCTTCATCAGCGCGGCGAGCTTGGCCCTCGCCTTCGCCTTGTCCGCGCCGGAGCCGACGCCGACCCAGGCGCCGCCGGGCACATAGAGTTCCCAGTTCGAGCCCGTGACGATGACCTGATCCGGATTGGCGGCGATGATCTGCTCCGGGTTCACGACGCCGAAGGTGCCGGGGATGATGGTGCCGGCGATATTCTGTGCCGCCGGCGATCTCGACCATCTTGCCGAAGTTCTCGTTGCCGAAGGACATGCAGCAATCGTCGGAATAGCCGCCGGCGCGCTCCATCATCACGAGCGGCTTCGCTGCATTGGCCTTGGCGAGGCGCTCGGTGACGCGCTCGATCTGCTCCTTCCGGAAGGCGATGAACTCCTCTGCCCGCGCTTCCTTGCCGAACAGCTTGCCGATCAGGCGCATGCTGGGCTCGGTGTTCTCGAACGGCTTGTCGCGGAAATCGACGAACACGACGGGAATGCCGACCTTGGCGAGCTTCTCGATGAGCTTCGCGTCGTCGGTGGCCGTCTTCGCCTCGATGTTCATGATGATCACATCGGGCTTCAGCGCAACCGCCTGCTCGATGTCGAACGTGCCTTCCTTCGATGCCGCCGAAGGTCGGGAGGTTCGCGATCTGCGGATATTTGGCGAGATAGTCCTTGTAGCCGTCGAGATCCGCCTTCTCGAAATCGTCCCGCCAGCCGACGACGCGCTTGAACGGGCCGTCCGTGTCGAGAGCGGCAACGAAATAGATCTGCCGCCCTTCGCCCAGGATCACCTTCTTGACCGGCGCCTTGACCTCGACCTGCGGCCGGTGATGTCGGTGACGGTGATCGTCGTGTCGGCGGCATTGGCGGGCGGGCAGGAGCGAGATGAGCGCCAGGGCGGCGCAGAGAGCCAGTTTGGACAGTTGCATGATGTGCCTCGCATCGAAAGGGAAAGCGGCCCCTCCTATGGTTAGTTCAAATAAGTACATGCAAGCAATATCTTTTAGAATTACTATAATCAAACAAGGTAATATGACACATTTAAAATAATTATATTCTACAGTTTGGAAAAACTATAATGTAGTTCATGACGGTCGTAATTTGACGAACCTGAAATTTGACGGTAGAGCCGGCCGCCGAATCATCTGGAACAGGCTTCAATGAATGCGAACTACACGCCTTCGCGATGAAATCCGCGACTACTGGTCCGCTCGCGCCCCAACATTCGACAAGCAGGTGGGGCATGAGATCTTCTCAGAGGCGGAGAGGCAGGCGTGGCGCGAACTTCTTCTTCGCCATCTCGGCCACGGCGAGCCGAGCGCCGTGCGCTCGACCTCGCAAGCGGAACCGGAGTGATCTCGCATCTGCTCGACGGAATCGGTTTCCAGGTGACCGGCCTCGACTGGTCGGAGGCGATGCTGGCCCGCGCCCGCGCCAAGGCGGAATCGCGCGGGGCGCCGTATCCATTTCGTCATGGGTGACGCCGAGCGGACGCTGGAGAAGCCGGAGAGCTACGACGTGATCGTCACGCGTCATCTCGTCTGGACGCTGATCGACCCGCGGGCTGCGTTCAGCGAATGGCATTCCCTGCTGAAGCCCGGCGGAAAAGTTCTCATCGTCGACGGCGATTTCGTCTCGGACACGCTCGTGAAGCGGATGATCAGGGTGATCGAGCGGCTGACGCGGCGAACCTCCCTTGCATCCCATACACCCGACGCGATGCGCGAAACCCATGAGCGGATTTTGCGGCAGGTCCACTTCTCAAGGGGAGCGCGAGCGGGCGAGGTCTCGGACCTGCTGCGCGAGACAGGCTTTGCCGAAGTCACCGTGGATCACGATCTCAAGCGCATTCACCGCGAGCAGGCAAAACACCTGCCGCTGCTCAAGGGCCTGGAGCGTGCAACCCAGCACCGCTATGCGATCGCGGCGACGAAGCGTTGAGGGTATTGCGGCGTCGATGCGCCCTGCCCCGGCGGGCCGCATGGGGTCCGCCGGGGTGGGCCACTTCACGGATTCGTCATCAGCGACCGACTGGCTCGATGCCAGAGTTCACTGTGATCCTGAACGGCACAGACGGTGCCGTGTCCTTCGGTGGTCGGGCCTCAGATCACCAGGAAGTGGTCTGCGGTCAACGCCGTGCCAGCCGCTACTACCGCGAACTTGACCGCCGCTTGCGCGCCTGTCCCATCCACATCCAGAAACAGCTCGCCGCTGCCCTTGTTGTAGAGAATTTGTGGCCCGGCTGCCGTGGCGAATGTGCCCAACTTGAACGCCGAGGCCTTCAGAGCACCAGGCGCAAATCCCGCGAAGGCGCTTTGGCTCAGATGGATGCGATCCTCGGTCGTCACGAAGTCGAGGATCTGATCGACGTTGCCGGAGTCTGGCGTCGTATCGAACAGGAACGCGTCGCTGCCGCTCCCGCCTTTCAGGACGTCGTTGCCCGCGCCGCCGACGAGAGTGTCGAGGCCGCTGCCACCATCGAGCGTGTCGGCGCTGCCGCCGCCGCTCAACAGATCGTTGCCGCCGGCGCCAGAAAGCACATTGGCCACCTGGTTACCGATGAGTTGGTCGGCATAGCCCGATCCGCTCAATCCTTCGACCGCGATGAAGCTGTCGCCCGTCGCATCGCCGGTGTTGATCGACGAATTGGCAAGGTTGGCGATCACGCCGCCTGAGGCCGTCGCGTAAACCGCCACGTCCATGCCCGCACCGCCATTGAGCGCATCGGCTCCTGCGCCTCCCACGAGGTTATCGTCGCCCGCACCGCCATCGAGCGTATCATTGCCCGCATCGGCCCTCAGATAGTCGTTGCCGCCATTGCCTGAGAGCGTGTTGGCGCCCGCGTCGCCGGTAAGCTGATCGTCGAAGTTGGAGCCCCGAAGTCCCTCGATGCCGATCAACGTATCGCCAGCCGCAACGCCGGTCGCGAGATTCACGATCACGCCGTAGCCGGCATCCTCATAGGAAGCCACGTCAAAGCCGGCGCCGCCGTCGAGCAGGTCGAGGCCGCTATTGCCCATGAGCACGTCATTGCCGTCCCCGCCGCTCAATTGATCGCTGTCGTCACCGCCATCGATCGTGTCGGCGCCCTCCGAACCGTAGAGCGTGTCGTTGCCCCTGCCCCCGTTGACGATATCGTCGCCGCCACCGGCGATCATCCAGTTGGCGTTGAGGTTGCCCCCCAGGATATCACTGTGAGCCGAACCGAAGACGCCGTTGACGTCGACGAAGACGTCACCCGCCGCCAGATCGCCTGTGCTGCTGCCGGAATTATTCAGGCGAACGGTCACTGCGCTCTGCGCGTTGCGGTAGTCCGCCACGCCCCAACCGCCGGCGCCGTCGAGCGTATCGGCGCCCGCCCCGCCATCGAGGATGTTGTTGCCGGTGCCGGCCACGAGGTAATCGTTGCCGTCGCCGCCGAGCAGCGTGTCGTCGCCGTCCGAGCCGTAGAGCGAGTCGTTGCCGGCTTGGCCATCGATGAGATCGTTGCCGCTATCGCCGACGAACCAGTTGGCGTTGCCGTCACCGACCAGCGTGTCGCCGAACATCGATCCCCAGGCGCCCATGATGTTGATGTACACATCGCCTTCCGCCGCAGTCCCTGTATTCTCCGAGCTGTCGGCGAGATGCACCGTCACGGCGCTGTAGGCGCGTCGATAATCGGCGATGCCGCAGCCGCCGCTACCATCCAGAGTGTCGGCGCCGTGTCCGCCTTCAAGCAGATTGTTGCCGGTGCCACCGACGAGATAATCGTCGCCCTCGCTACCTCAGCGTATCGTCGCCGTCCCCGCCGAAGAGCCGGTCGTCGCCCCAGCCGCCACCGATGAGATCATTGCCGCCATTGCCGACGAGCAGGTTGTCGCTGTCGTCGCCATAGAGCTTATCGTCATGGGCCGAGCCCAGCACGCCCGCGATGTTGATGAACACATCGCCTTGCGCCTCGTCGCCCGTGCTGCCCGTGCCGTCGAGACGCACCGCCACACCGCCGTGGGCATGGCTGTAATCCGCAAGCGAGACGCCGTCGCCGCCGCCCACCAGCGTGTCAGCGCCATACCCCCCCTCGAGGAGGTTGCTGCCCGCGCCGCCCTTGAGGCAATCGTCGCCTTCGCCGCCGATCAGCGTGTCGTCGCCATCCTCGCCATCGACCCGGTCATCGCCCTGCTTTGCGGCGTCGCCGCTGCCCCACTTCAGCTTACCTTTGTATTTCGGTGGTCCTGTCGGAGGTCCAATCCTGAAATCCCAAGTCACACCCCAGCCAGTGCCGCTCGGTGCATTGCTTCCACTGCCCGATTGATCGCCTGTCGGCCCACCATTGGCGGCCGGTGTGCCCGCCAAAATCCTCTGCTCCAACAGCTCCATTTCGGTTGCCAGATCCATATCGTCCTCCGTGTATCATTCTCTGCCGCAACTTCAGGTTATGGTGTAACGTTCCGGAGGGCTTTCAAGGAGCGGTTTTAAGATTTTGTCCCGTCTCGGACTGCGATGTGCCAAATCGCACGGCTGGCCTTGGCCCTCCTCCCCGGTCTATGAAGGCGGCATCTCGAAACGGAGCCAACCGTGACGCCCTCCTCCGAAATCTCCCGCCTCATCGAAATCATGGCGGCGCTCCGCGACGCCGGGCACCGGTTGCCCGTGGGATCTCGAACAGACCTTCGCGTCGATTACGCCCTACACCATCGAGGAAGCCTATGAGGTCGTGGATGCCATCCAGCGGGGCGATCTCGCCGACCTGCGGGACGAACTGGGCGACCTGCTGCTCCAGGTGGTCTTTCACGCCCAGATGGCGCGCGAGCAGGGCGTGTTCGGGTTCGGCGACGTGGTCGAGGCGATCACCACGAAGCTGGTCCGGCGCCATCCGCACGTCTTCGGCGCGGCGCGCGACCTGTCGCCGGCCGAGGTCAAGCATCTGTGGGACGACATCAAGCGCACCGAGAAGGACGAGCGTCGGGCAAGCCGCCTCGAGGCCGGCGTCGCGGACGAACCCGAGGAGGGCTTTCTCGGCGGCATTCCGATGGCCCTGCCCGCCCTGACCCGCGCTCAGAAGCTCACGGCAAAAGCCGCGAAGGTCGGTTTCGATTGGCCGGAGGCCGCTCAGGTGGTCGAGAAGATCCACGAGGAACTGGACGAGGTCGGCGAGGCCGCGGCCTCGGGCGATCGGGACAGGGTCGAGGATGAGATCGGCGACCTTCTGTTCGCCGCCGCCAATCTCGCGCGCCATTACGGCATTGATCCGGAGACGGCGCTGCGGCGCACCAATGCCAAGTTCGAACGCCGTTTCGGGTCGATCGAAAAGGCTCTCGCGCGGCAAGGCCAGTCGCTCAATGAGGCCGATCTCGACACCATGGAAAAGCTCTGGGTGGAGGCCAAGAACGCAGAGCGGGGCTGACGGCGTCTAAACCGTCCGTGCGCCGGGAAACCGGTTGAGCAGGCGGGGTTCCTTGCCCGACATGACCCGCACCCGCAGGATCGAATGCCCATCCTCGGTGGTTTCCCGGTCGAGGATCTCGGCGTTTTCGTGGAGCCATGCAAGCCCCTGCCCGTCAGCGGGCTCGACCTCGACCCGATAGCTCACCCGGCCTTTGGAGAGATGCTCCTCGATGGTCGAAAGCAGCTCCGGAATCCCCTCGCCGGTCAGCGCCGAGATCAGGACCGGGCGGCGTTCCTCGTCGGTGCGGCTGGACTTCACCGCCAGTTTGGCGCGGTCGTCCTCCGACATCAGGTCGGCCTTGTTCCAGACCTCGATGATGCGTTTGCGTGTCATCCGGATCGATGCCGAGCTCCCGCAGAACCACCGCCACGTCGCCTGCCTGCGCGTCCGTCTCGCCGTGCGAGACGTCGCGCACGTGGAGCAGCACATCCGCCTCGACCACATCCTCCAGGGTCGCGCGAAAAGCCGCGACCAGCATGGTCGGAAGCTCGGAGATGAAACCGACGGTGTCGGACAGGATCGCCTTCTCGCCATGCGGGAGATCGATCGCGCGGGAGGTCGGATCAAGGGTGGCGAACAGCATGTTCTCGGCCAGCACGTCGGCCTCGGTCATGCGGTTGAAGAGCGTCGACTTGCCGGCATTCGTGTAGCCCACCAGCGCGATGATCGGGTAAGGCACCCTCCTCCGGCTCTGGCGGTGGAGCGAACGGGTCTTCACGACCGTCTCGAGCTCCCGCTCGATCCGCGTCATGCGCTCCTGGATCATCCGGCGGTCGGCCTCGATCTGCGTCTCGCCCGGGCCGCCGAGAAAGCCGAAGCCGCCCCGCTGGCGCTCGAGGTGGGTCCATGAGCGGACAAGGCGGCCTTTCTGGTAGGAAAGATGGGCCAGCTCGACCTGCAGCGTCCCTTCCTTGGTGCGTGCGCGGCGGCCGAAGATTTCGAGGATCAGGCCCGTCCGGTCGATGACCTTGGCGCCCCATTCCTTTTCGAGATTGCGCTGCTGGACCGGGCTCAGCGCGCAATCCATCACCACGAGGCCGATCTCCTCGGCGCGGATGATTCCGGCGATCTCCTCGACCTTGCCGCTGCCGATATAGGTCGCCGGGCGCGGGGAGCTCAAAGGCGCGATGAGCGTGTGGACGATGTGCAGGTCGATGGCCGCCGCGAGACCCGCGGCCTCGTCGAGACGAGCCTCCGCGGGGCGGGGATTGGCGCCCTCCTCGTCCGGCTTTCGCGGGCCGCCCAGACGCCATTTCCGTGTCAGATAGGGACCGACCACAAGCGTGTTCGTGCCGGCCGCGACCTCTTTCTCGGGCTCGGCCAGTTGCAGGAGGCGCTCTTCACCTGGCGTGCGCGGTTCGGTCACTTCAAGCCTTTTCGCCGACCTCGTCGACGGGATCGAACAATTGCACCGGCTGTCCGGGCATGATCGTTGAGATGGCGTGCTTGTAGACCAATTGCGAGTGGCCATCCCTGCGCAGCAGGACGCAGAAATTGTCGAACCAGGTCACCACGCCCTGGAGCTTGACGCCATTCACGAGGAAGATTGTCAGGGGTATTTTTTGCTTCCGGACATAATTGAGAAAGGTGTCCTGAAGATTTTGCGCGCGATCGCCCGCCATGAAAGTTGCCTCGCCAGCCCATCGCCGCCGGTCTTGGCTATGGGGCCGCTTATATGGTTGTCCGCTTTCGTGCGGTCGGTGACCGGCCTTCTTATTACAGGGCGAACCTTGCCGTTAGGCAAGAGGTCATCGCCCCTAAAATTGCCCGGAGCGTGTTTTTCTGACACGCTCGCGCTATCCGCCGATCCCCAGCGACTTCAGCTTTCGATGCAGGGCCGAGCGCTCCATCCCGATGAATTCCGCCGTGCGCGAGATATTTCCGCTGAACCGCGCGATCTGCGCCAGCAGGTATTCGCGCTCGAAGATCTCGCGGGCGTCGCGCAGCGGCAGGCTCATCAGCTTCTCGCCCCCTGCCCCGCCCGGCGTCGATGGCACCAGGGCGCCGATCTCGCTCGGCAGCATGTCGGTGGTGATCGGCGCATCCGGCTCGCCGGTGGTGAGAATCATCAGACGCTCGACGTTGTTGCGGAGCTGGCGGACGTTGCCGGGCCAGTCGTGCGATTGCAGCACCGCCATCGCGTCCTCTCCGATCCGCCGCTTCGGCAGGCCGGTGGTGGCCGAGATCTGGTCCATGAAGAATTCGATCAGTTCGGGCACGTCTTCGCGCCGCTCGGACAGAGACGGCACGCGAATCGGCACCACGCCCAGGCGGTGGAACAGGTCCTCGCGCAGGCGGCCGGCGGCGATCTCGGCGGGCAGGTCCCGGCTCGACGAGGAGATGATCCGCACGTCCACATGGACCCGCGTCGTTCCGCCGACGCGCTGGAAATTCTGGTCGACGAGCACGCGCAGGATTCGGCTCTGCGTCTCCCGGGGCATGTCGGCGATCTCGTCGAGATAGAGCGTGCCGCCATGGGCCTCCTCGAGCGCGCCGACGCGGCGGCCCTTGCCGTCGTCGCCTTCCCACGCCGAACAACTCGGCTTCCATGTTCTCCGGCGTGATGGTGGCGGCCGACACCACCACGAACGGACCGTTGGCGCGGCCGGAGAGGCCATGGATCGTCCGCGCCGTCAGCTCCTTGCCGGAGCCGGGCGCGCCGGTCACGAGGATGCGCGCATTCGTCGGCGAGGCCCGCTCCACCGCCTGCCGCAACTGGTTGATGGTGACGGACTTGCCGGCGATCCGGCGTCGCCTGCACCGAGCGGGCGCGCAGGTCGCGCACCTCGCGCTTCAGCCGCGAGGCTTCGAGCGCGCGTTCCGCCACCAGCACCAGGCGATCGGCCTTGAACGGCTTCTCGATGAAGTCGTAGGCGCCGGCCTTGATGGCCGATACCGCCGTCTCCACGTTGCCGTGCCCGGAGATCATCACGACCGGCAGATCGGGATGGTCGGCCTTGACGAGTTCGAGGACCTGCAAGCCGTCGAGACGGCTGCCCTGCAGCCAGATGTCGAGAAACACCAGATGGGGCCGCCGTGCTTCGATGGAGCGCGAGCGCCTCGTCGGACGAACCGGCCGTGCGCGTGCGGTGGCCTTCATCCTCGAGAATACCCGCGACGAGATCCCGGATATCGGCCTCGTCGTCGACCACGAGAATATCAGCACTCATAGAGCTACCCCGCTCGTATGGTTTCAGCAGGGCCGGCCGACGATTCTTCCAATGCAACATGCTTCGTCTTCGGTATCCACATGCGAACCTGTCCGCCCCGCCCGTCGGGGTTGTCGACAAGCTCCATGCCGCCGCCATGGTCCTCGAGAATCTTCGCAACGATCGGAAGTCCCAGGCCGGTGCCTCCTTCGCGCGTCGTCATATAGGGCTCAAGCAACCGTTGCCTCCCCTCGATTGGAAATCCTTTGCCGTTATCGGTGACCGCGAGAATGAAATAATCGGGATGGGTGCCGTCGAGGACCACCGAGATGGCGCCCTCGCCGCGCTCCTCTTCCGGCACCGCGGAGATCGCCTCCGTGGCGTTCTTGACGATGTTCTGGACGGCCTGGGAGAGCAGGCGGCGATCGAACGGCGCCGGCACCGGCCCGTTCGGCAGCGTCGTCGGCAATGGCGATGTCCGGATGCGCGATCCGCATCATGAACACCACCTGCCGGACCATCTCGGCGAGATCGTCCTCGCCGATCGTGGGCTTCGGCATCCGCGCGAAGGACGAGAACTCGTCCACCATGCGCTTGATGTCGTCCACCTGCCGCACGATGGTGTCCGTGCATTGGTCGAACACCTCGCGGTCGGTGGTGATCACCTTCCCGTATTTGCGCCGGATGCGCTCGGCCGCCAGCTGAATCGGCGTCAGCGGATTCTTGATCTCGTGCGCGATGCGCCGCGCCACGTCGGCCCAGGCGGACGTCCGCTGCGCCGACACGAGATCGGTGATGTCGTCGAGGGTGATGACGAGGTCGCGCTCGTCGCTGCGCGCCTGCTCGCTCGTCACCCGCACGTCGATGATGCGCTCCTTGCCCCGGCGCGAAATCATGATCTGCTTCTGCATCAGGCGGTGCCGCCCCTGCCGCATCTCCTCGACGAGATCGGCGACTTCCGGCAGGATCGGTCGTGATGGGCGCGCCGAGCAGACTTTCCGACCGAGCGTCGACAGCAGCGCCTCGGTCGAGGGATTGACGATGGTGATGACGCCTCTGGCGTCGATGCCGATCACGCCTGCCGACACGCCGGCGAGCACCGCCTCGGTGAACCGCCGGCGGCGATCCATGAGGTCGCTCGCGGCGGTCAGCCCGTCGTGCTGGTGGCGCAGCTCCGACGTCATCTTGTTGAAGGTCTCGCCCAGATGGGCAAGGTCGCCCTCCCCGCGCCGGACCGGAACCTGGACGTAGAAATTGCCGGTCGCGACCTGGTCGGTCGCGTGGATCAATCGGCGGATGGGCGCGACGAGCCGGTTGGCGAAGTTCAGCCCGAACCAGATCGCCGAGAGCAGCACGATCAGCGCGATCAGCGCGAACATCGACGCGAAGGCGATCTGGATGCCGGCCTTCTTCTGTTCGAGCGCCTCGTAGAGACGCGACGCCGGCCTCCGCGACCGGCGCGGAATTCGACCGCCCGCGGGTCGACCTCCCGGGCGACGAACAGGATGCGCCCGCCATGGGCGGACAGCTTCAGCACCGAGCGGAAAATGTTGCCTTCCGCGGCAAGAGGCAGAGCGCCTCCTCGGTGTTGGCCTCCGCGAGGTCCTCCGGCGAGGGCGGCGGGATGCCCTCGACCTTCTTGGGCTCGATCCGCTCCACCACCGTGCCGTCCGGCTCGAGGATCATCGTAAGCGGAAAGCCGAGGAATACCGAGCGGGAATTCATGAAGTCGCGAAAAACCGCCCGGTCGGCGTCGTACAGCACCTTGGCGCGGTTGATGTCCGCCGCCATGAGCTGGGTTTCGCGCGCAAGCGTGGTGCATTGCAGATCCCGATAGGATCGGGCGATCGAGACGGTGTTGCCCATCAGCTCCTTGATCGATCCGGTGAACCAGGGATCAAGGCCGCGTTCGAGCGTCACCGTCGCCACGACCGCAACCAGAATGGCAGGAAAGACCGCTACAAGACTGAAAAGTCCGACGATTCTGACGTGGAGGCCTGCTGCCGCCGCACCGGCCCGACGCTCGCGGACCAGACGGTTGGTCTGCCAGGCGACAATCCCGAGCAGCAGCAGGATGAGCGCGCCGTTGAGAACGAACACCCCGATCACGACGAAATGCGTCGGGAGCAATCGGGGTCAGGCCCGCAAGCACCAGGAAGGTCGCGAGCGCGGAGGCCAGCGCTGCGAGAACCGCGACCGGGCCGAGCCAGCCGAATCCGAGCTGGCTTGCGTCCTGCCCGTGTCGACGTGCCTGGGCGGCCTGTTGAATTCAAGAAAGTGCCCCGCGTTGTCGGCGGCTTCGAGGGCCGCCCTTGTCGCTTGGTGATGCACCAACACAACACTGTGGTCAAATGACCACATTAAGGCAGCAGTCGGAAGGCAGCGGGCGGAGAGGATTGTCGCTGCCTTACCGGCTGGTGCGCACCACCTGCAGTTCGAGATCGCGGACCTTCTTGCGCAAGGTGTTGCGATTGACGCCCAGGAGTTCCGCCGCCCTGATCTGGTTACCCCGCGTGGCCGCCAGGGCCGCGCCGATCAGCGGCCCCTCGATCTCGCGCAGGATGCGGTGATAGAGGCCGGGCGGCGGCAGGTTGTCCTTGAAGCCCGGAGAAGTAATCGACAAGGTGCCGCTCGACCGCATCCGACAGGCCCTCGCTCGCATCCGCGACCATCGCTGCGCCCAGCGCGAAAGCGGCGTCGCGATAGGCTGCGCGTCGAGCTCCGATATCGATGATCGCGCCGCTGATGACATCCTGCGGATAGAGCGCCGCGAGACGCCGGACGAGGTTTTCCAGTTCCCGGACGTTGCCGGGCCAGCGATAGCGCTTCATCCGGTCCATCGCGTCCGGATCGAGCTGCTTGCGCGACAGGCCTTCCTTCTCGACGAGGGCGAAGAAATGCCGGGCAAGATCGGGGATATCCTCCACCCGCTCGCGCAAGGGCGGCAGGCGCAGCGGCACGACGTTGAGGCGGAAGAACAGGTCCTCGCGGAACAGCCCCTGCTGGATCAGAATCCGCAGGTCCTTGTTGGTGGCGGCAACGATCCGCACGTTGGTCTTGATCGGGAACGCGGCCGCCGACGGTGGTGTATTCGCCCTGCTGGAGAACCCGCAGCAGGCGGGTCTGCGCCTCCATCGGCATGTCGCCGATCTCGTCGAGGAAGAGCGTGCCGCCTTCCGCCTGTTCGAAACGGCCGGTGTTGCGGGCCGTCGCGCCCGTGAAGGCGCCCTTCTCGTGGCCGAACAGATCGGATTCGATCAGCTCGCGTGGGATCGCCGCCATGTTGACGGCGACGAACGGACCCTGGCGGCGCTTGCCGTAATCGTGCAGAGCCTTGGCGACCAGTTCCTTGCCGGTGCCGGATTCCCCGGTGATCATCACCGTCAGGTCGGTCGGCATGAGGCGCGCCAGCGACCGATAGATGTCCTGCATCGCCTGCGAGCGGCCGACGAGCGGGATCTCCTCCTGGTCCGTCGGCGGCTGGGCGTCGGACAGGGCGCGGGGACGCGACAGGGCCCGGCCGACGACCGCCACCAGTTCCTTGAGGTCGAAGGGCTTCGGCAGATACTCGTAGGCGCCGCGCTCGGATGCCTTGATGGCGGTCATGAAGGTGTTCTGCGCGCTCATGACGATGACCGGCAGGTCCGGGCGCAGCTTCTTGATGCGGGGCAGAAGGTCGAAGGCGTTCTCGTCCGGCATCACCACGTCGGTGATGATGAGATCGCCCTCCCCCTGCGCGACCCATCGCCACAAGGTCGCGGCATTGCTGGTGGAGCGGACTTCGTAGCCCGCCCGCGACAGGGCCTGGTTGAGCACCGTGCGGATCGCGGCGTCGTCGTCGGCGAGAAGGATCTGTCCACTGGGCATGGCGTCAGGTCTCACATTTCGGAGCGCACGGCCGTCATCGGCGCGGTGCATGGGAAGCAGAATGCGGAAGGAGGTGCGGCGCGGAGCGGGATCGCATTCGACGATGCCGCCATGATCGCCGACGATCTTGGCCACGAGCGCGAGGCCGAGGCCGCTTCCCTGCGCTTTCGTCGTCACGAAGGGATCGAACAGATCGCTCACGAGATCGGCAGGAATGCCCGGGCCCGTTATCCCGAACGCTGAGTTCGATCGGCAGAGAGACGCGCTCGTCGGCGCCCGGCATCTGCAGCCGGACGCCGGTGCGAAACGCCGTCGACAGGACGATTTCGCCCTCGGAGGCGTCGATGCCGATGGCTTCCGCCGCGTTCTTGACGAGGTTCAGCACCACCTGGATGAGTTGGTCCCGATTGCCGAAGACGGAGCAATACGTACTCGTCAGGTAGAACGGCAAGGACACTACCAATTGCGCACCCTGGAAGGTCGTGCGCGGTTCATGGGGGTCACCAACCCGCGTGAGGCGGCACCGGGCACGATCCGGGGCGACCTCGCCCTGGAGACGGGTGAGAACCTCGTGCACGGGTCTGACGGCCCCGAGTCGGCGCCGCGCGAGATCTCGCTGTTCTTCCCGACATCTCGCGTCGTAGCGCGAACAATCACGGGCGCGTCCCCGCGCGGCGACCCCCCGGCTAGCCTGTGCGCGGACCGAGCCCACCCCGGAGATCCTTCCCCGTGCCTGAGCCCTGGTTTTCCTCTGTAGTCGGCCGCGACATGGCAGTCGACCTCGGCACCGCGAACACGCTCGTGTACGTGCGCGGCAAGGGCATCGTGCTCGACGAGCCGTCGATCGTCGCGATGAACACGCGCGACGGGCCGCCTCCTCGCGGTCGGCGCGGAGGCGAAGCGCATGCTCGGGCGCACGCCGGGTCACATCCAGGCGATCCGCCCGTTGAAGGACGGCGTCATCGCCGACTTCGACATCTGCGAGAAGATGCTCCGCTACTTCATCCAGCGGGTGCACCAGCGCAAGCTGGGCGAAGCCGCGCATGGTCATCTGCATCCCCTCGGGCATCACCGGCGTCGAGCGGCGCGCGGTGCAGGAGGCCGCCGAGTTCGCCGGCGCCCGCAAGCCGGTGCTCGTCATCGAGGAGCCGATGGCCGCGGCGATCGGCGCCGGGCTGCCCGTGCACGAGCCGGCCGGCAACATGATCGTCGACATCGGTGGTGGCACCACCGAGGTCGCGGTGATCTCGCTCGGCGGCATCGTCGTCGAGCGAGTCGAGCCGCGTCGGCGGCGACGAGTTCGACGAAGCGATCATCAAGTTCGTGAAGCGCGAGTACTCGCTCGCGCTCGGTGAGCGCACCGCCGAGGAAGTGAAGGTGCAGCTCGCGAGCGCGTGGCCGCTCGAGGAGGAGCTCTACGCCGAAGTGCGCGGACGCGACCTCGTCACCGGTCTCCCGAAGACGATCGTCCTCTCGACCGTCGAGATCCGTGAGGCGGTCGAGGAACCGACCGCGTCGATCGTCGACGCGGTGAAGGTCACGCTCGACAAGACGCCGCCCGAGCTCGCGGCCGACATCATGGAGCAGGGGATCGTCATCACCGGTGGCGGCTCGCAGCTCATCGGGATCGACGAACGCGATCCAGGCCGAGACCGGCATGCCGGTGCACCGGGCGAAGCACCCGCTGTACTCGGTGGTCCTCGGTTCGGGTCAGTGCCTCGAGAACTTCGACGTGCTGCAGCAGGTCCTGAGCTCCTCGCCCCAGGACTGACCGCCCCCGAGGGGCGCGCGAGCACCGTGGTCGTCTACCGGCATGACCGTCGTCGGCGGTTGACACTCGTCCTGCTGGTCATCACCTCCCTCGCCCTGATCTCCCTCGACGAGCGGGGTTCCGCGGTCATCAACTCCGCCCGTACCGCCGCCCAGGACGTCGTGTCGCCGCTGCAGTCGCTCGCCGACGACGTCATCAATCCGGTCACCGACTGGTTCGACGGCCTCGGGCGGGCCGACGAGCTGCAGGCGGAGAACGAACGGCTGCGGGCGCAGCTCGACCGGGCGCGCAGCGAGATCGCGGCGGCCAAGGGATCGTTGGCGGAGCTCACCGAGCTGCGCGCAGATCCTCGACCTCCCGACCATCGACGACTCCACCGGCGTCACCGCCGAGTGGTGTCGCAGGGCACCGGCAACTTCAACCGCACCTTCGAGATCGCCAAGGGCAGTGGCTCGGGCATCGCGAAGGGGATGCCCGTCGTCGTCGGTGACAGCAACGGCGCCGCGCTCGTCGGTGAGGTCACGTCGGTGTCCCGGTCGCGCGCGATCGTGCGGCGCATCGACGACCGCAACTTCGGCGTGGGCGCCCAAGTGGTGCAGGGCGAGGGGTTCGGGCCGAAGGGCACCGCGTCGGGTCAGGCCAACAGCGGGCTCCTGCGCTTCTCGGTGATCGAGGACAGCGCGTTACCGACGCCGTTGAAGCAGGGCGACATCGCGGTGACGCTGGGATTGCCGACCGAGCGCTTCCCGAGCGACCTCGTCATCGGCAGGGTCGTGCGTGAGGTGGGCGCGGGTGGCGCGATCAACCGCGATGCCGAGCTGCGGCCGGTCGTCGACCTCGACGCGCTCAACTTCGTGAAGGTGCTGAAGTACCCACCGGTGCCGGTGCCGTGATCCGCCGCATCCGCCTCGCCCTGGTGATCGTGGTCTGCGTCGTGCTGCAGACGACGCTGTTCACCCACCTCCGCATCGACGGTATCGGCCCCGACATCGGCCTGGTCGCCGTCCTGGCGGTCGCCTACGAGGACGGCGCCGACACGGGAGCGATCTTCGGGTTCCTCATGGGCCTGGCGATGGACCTCTTCCTCACCACACCGCTCGGGCTCTCGGCGATGTCGTTCGCGATCACCGGCTACGCGGTCGGCGTGTTCCAGGCCGGGATGGTGCGCACGACCCCGTGGCTGGCGCCGATCCTCGGCGGCGTCGGCGGGTTGTTCGGCGGCCTCGTGTTCATCACCGTCGGGCGCGATCGTCGGTCAGCCGGGGTTCCTGTCGTTCGAGAGCCTGCGGATCGTGATCATCGCCGCGATCTACGACGCCGTGATCGCCCCCCTGGTGTTCCCGATCGTGCGCCGGGCGGCCCGGCGGGAGGAAGTGTCGGGCACCTGGCGGGTCCGAGGGTGATGCCCGGATCGGGTCGCCGTCCGCGAGACTGGGAGCCCGTGACGTCCCCGACCGAGCCGCCGTCGTGACGCCATGACCGAGCCCAACAGCCGTCGCCGGCTCGTGGTGATCGGCGTGCTCGTCATCGCCCTCTTCGCCGGACTGCTCACCCGCCTGTGGTTCCTGCAGGTCACCGGGGGTGAGCAGCTCGCGGTGGCCGCGAGCGCCAGCGCGACCGGTTCCTGCAGGTGCCGGCGGTGCGCGGCACCATTTCGACCGGAACGGCATCCCCCTGGCGCAGACCGTCCCGGTCGACGACGCTCACCGTCGACCGCCAGCAGCGTCGAGCGGCCGAGCGGGCGACGCTGCAGGTGAACCTGGGCCGGCTGCTGGCAAGGACGCCGCCGCCATCGACCGGCTCATCGACAACCAGAACTACGAGTCGTTCGCCCCGGTGCCCGTGGCCAAGGGCGTGGACCTGGCCACCGCCGTGGACGTCATGGAGCACCGCGACCTCTACCCCGAGATCTCGGTGACCCGCACCGCCGAGCGCCGTTACCCGCAGGGGTTCCAGGCCGCCGACCTCCTCGGGTACGTCGGGCAGATCAACAAGGAAGAGCTCGACGCGCACCCGGAGGACGACTACCAGACCACGGACACGATCGGGAAGACCGGTATCGAGCAGATGTTCGAATCCGAGCTGCGCGGGACCCCGGGCAGGGACAAGGTCGAAGTCGACAACGAGGGCCGCGCGGTCGACGTCGTCGACGTGAAGCCGCCCGAGGCCGGGCACGACGTGCGCCTCACCGTCGACCTGCCGACCCAGCACATCGCCGAGGAGTCGCTGACGCAGGGGATGGACGGCGCGCCGCACGCTCGTCGACCCCGACAACGGGAACTATTACTCCGCCAACGCCGGCGCGGTGGTGGTGCTCGACGCGCTGCACCGGCTCGGTGGTGGCGATGGCGTCGAACCCGAGTTTCGACCCCAACGACTTCATCAGCGGCGACGCCGACAAGTACATCAACGACCCGAACTTCCCGCTGATCAACCGCGCCCTCAACGCCTATGCGCCCGGGTCGACGTTCAAGACGATCACTTCCATCGCGATGCTGCAGAGCGGGTTGTTCCCCGACGGCCCGAACACCAGCTATTCCGACTACCCGGATGGGTGCTTCCGCTTCGGCAACGACGAGAAGGCGTGCAACGCCGGAGGCGCGGTGCTCGGGGACGGTCGACCTCCCCGCTGCACTCACGAGGTCGAGCGACGTGTACTTCTACACGGTGGGCAACGAGTTCTGGAAGGCGTACCGCGACGAGGGCCAGGCCAAGGTGGGCCCCGGTAACGACCTGGCCGGCGACGAGCTTCCCGACGCCGAACACCCCGTCGGCAACGCGATCCAGCACACCGCGCGCGCGTACGGGTTCGGTGAGCAGAGCGGCATCGGCCTCAACGACCAGGCCGGTGTCATCCCGAACCACGAGTACCGGGTGAAGTTGAACCCGGACAACGTCGACGACCAGTTCTGGCGTCGGGGCGACAACACCAGCCTCGCGGTCGGGCAGGGCGACGTCCTCGTCACCCCGCTGCAGCTCGCGGACGCGTACGCCGCCTTCGCCAACGGCGGCACCCTGTACCAGCCGCGCCTGGTCGACGCGGTGACCGAGAACAGCGCCGGCCTCCCCGCCGGGCAGCTCGGCACCGTGGTCACCGCCATCGATCCGATGGTGAAAGGCACGACCGGGATCGACTCCCGGGGTCCGCGACCCCATTGCCGCCGGGCTCGACGGGGTGATCTACGACGCCCGGGGGCACGGCCCACGGAGCCTTCGCCGACTACGAGGGCGTGAAGGTGATCGGCAAGACGGGGACCGCACAAGACGGAGAGGGCAAGCAGGACACGTCGTGGTTCGCGGCCGTCACGAACCCCGACAACGATCCCTCCCAGCCGCAGTACGTCATCGTCGCGATGGTGGAGCAGGGCGGCTTCGGCGCGAACGTCGCCGCGCCGATCGTCCGCCGGGTCATCGACTTCCTCAACAACCCGATGGCGACGCCGGCACCGGTGGTCATCGCCCCGCCCACGCCCACCGAGCGGAGCAACTGATGTCGACCATCAACCCGAGCCGCATCGCGCGCGCAGCAGCGCCGGGGCCTGGGAGAGCCGTCGCGGTTGGAGGCGTCGCCGCTGCGTCACTTCGACTGGTTGCTGGTCGGCTGCGTCGCTCGGCATCGCCGCGCTCGGGTTGCTGATGATCTACTCGACGACGCACCAGCGCATCCCGGGCGACCCTTACTACTTCGTCAAGCGCCAGGCGCTGTTCGCGGCGTCTCGGGTTCGTGGCCATGGTCGTCGTGCTGTTCGTCGACTACCGGCGCATGCGCGACTACGCGATGGTGTTCTACGGCGGCACGGTGTTGCTCCTGGTCGCGGTGCTGGCGCCGGTGGGGTCGAACATCAAGGGTCACCAGGCGTGGTTCCAGCTTCCGGGTGGGTTCACCATCCAACCGTCGGAGCTGGCGAAGTTCGGCATCATCGTGGCGCTGGCCGGCTACTGCAACCAGCACCGCGGCGAGCTCGACGCGTGGCGCCTCACCGTGATCATCGCGCTTGGCCAGCGTGCCCATCGGCCTCGTGCTGCTCCAGCCCGACCTCGGGACGGTGATGGTGCTGGCGGTGATCGTCGTGGCGATGCTCGCCGTGGCGGGCGTGAGCGGCAGGCAGCTCGATCGTGCTCGCGCTGCTCGCGATCACCGGGGTCTACGCCGTGGTCGGGCTCGGGCTGCTGAAGCAGTACCAGCTCGACCGCCTCACGACGTTCCTCGACCCCGAGAGCGGCGACCAGCCAGGGCACCGCCTACAACCAGGAGCAGTCGAAGCAGGCGATCGCGCAACGGGCGGATCACCGGCGAAGGGCTGCACGAGGGTCCGCAGACCCAGGGCGGCTTCGTCCCCGAGCAGCACACCGACTTCATCTTCACCGCGGTGGGCGAGGAGCTCGGCTTCGTGGGCGCGGCCACGCTGCTCGCGCTGTTCGCGATCGTCCTCTGGCGCACCTGGCGAACGGCCCGGCTCGCGCCGCGACTTCTTCGGCACGCTCGTGTGCGTCGGCGTCCTCGCGATGTTCGCGTTCCAGATCTTCGAGAACATCGGCATGACCATGGGGATCATGCCGGTCACCGGGCATCCCCCTGCCCTTCATGAGCTACGGCGGCTCGTCGCTCATCATCTGCCTCGCCTGCATCGGCCTCGTCGCGAACGTCTCGCATGCGGCGCTTCAGCTGACCTCCGAGCGTCTCGAGCGACGAATCTCGGTGCCGGCTGGGTAGGCATCCTGTCCGCAGATGTCAAACCTGTGGCCGAGGATCGAACCGCTCCTGGCCAGGGTCGAGAAGCCTGCTCGCTACATCGGGATGGAGCGGGGCAGCGTCCGGCCGGAGCACCGGCCGTCCAGCATCTCCTGGCTGCTCGTCTATCCCGACACCTACGAGATCGGGCTGCCCAACCAGGGGCTCCAGATCCTCTACGAGATCCTCAACGAACGCGACGACGCCGTCGGCCGAGCGCGCCTACGCGCCCTGGGTCGACCTCGAGGCCGAGATGCGCGGCGGCGGGCGTCCCGCTCTTCTCGGTCGACACCCACCGCGCCGCCGGCGACTTCGACGTGCTCGCCTTCGACCTGGCCGGCCGAGCTCGTCTACACGAACGTGCTGGAGTGCCTCGACCTCGCCGGCGTGCCCGGTGCGGGCCGAGCAGCGCCGGCCCGAGCACCCGCTCGTCGTCGCCGGCGGCCACTGCGCGTTCAACCCCGAGCCGCATGGCCGACTTCGTCGACGCGTTCGTGATCGGCGACGGCGAGGAGGCCGTCGGCGAGATCACCGAGGTCGTCGGGCGCGTGGAAGCGCGCCGGTCGCACCGCACGCGAGGGCGTGCTGCGCGAACTGCGACGATCCCGGGCGTCTACGTGCCGTCGATGTACGAGGTCGAGTACGACGGTCCGTTCATCGCCGAGGTGCGCCCGCGGTTCCCCGACGTGCCCGAGCGCGTCGACAAGCGCACCGTCGCCGACCTCGCCGAGTGGCCGTACCCGAAGAACCAGCTCGTGCCGCTCATCGAGGTCGTGCACGACCGGCTCAACGTCGAGGTCTTCCGCGGCTGCACGCGTGGCTGCCGGTTCTGCCAGGCCGGGATGATCACCCGGCCGGTGCGCGAGCGCCCCGCCGACCAGGTGCGCACGATGGTGCAGGACGGCCTGCGCCGCACCGGCTACGACGAGGTCGCGCTCACGTCGCTCTCGACCGCCGACTTCTCCGGGATCGACGGCCTGGTCGCCGGCCTGGTCAACGAGCAGCAGGGGTGCGGCAACGTGGGGCTCGTCGCTGCCGTCGCTGCGGGTCGACGCGTTCACGGTCGGGATCGCCAGCGAGATCCAGAAGGTCCGTCGCACCGGGCTCACGTTCGCCCCCGAAGGCGGCACCTGGCGGATGCGCCAGGTGATCAACAAGCTGATCACCGACGACGACCTCTACGCCGCGGTCGAGGGCGCGTACTCGCAGGGCTGGCAGCGGGTGAAGCTCTACTTCCTGATCGGTGTGCCGACCGAGATGGACGAGGACACGCTCGGGATCGCCGAGCTCGCGCGCGAGGTCGTGAAGATCGGGCGCAAGTACACGAAGAAGGCGAGCGCGACCGCGTCGGTCGGCGGCTTCGTGCCGAAGGCGCACACGCCGTTCCAGTGGTTCGGGCAGAACAGCGCCCAGGAGCTGCAGCGCAAGGTCGGGATGCTGCGCGACGACCTGAAGCGAGTCGGCGCCGCCATGCGGTGGCACGATCCCGCGGCCACGTATCGCCGAGGGGATCGCCAGCCGTGGCGACCGCCGGATCGGGCGTGTCATCGAGCGTGTGTGGAGGGCCGGGGGCACGTTCCAGGAGTGGAGCGAGCGCTTCCAGCTCGACCGCTGGATCGACGCGATGGCAGCCGAGGGTCTCGATCCCGACTGGTACGTCACCCGGCACCGCACCGAGGACGAGATCCTGCCCTGGGACCACATCGCCGCTGGACTGCACCGCGACTTCCTCTGGGACGACTGGCAGGAGGCGTTGGCGGCCCACGGGCTCCCCGATTGCCGGTGGACTC
>CAWINL010000014.1:0-186135 GCA_963837375.1 uncultured Alphaproteobacteria bacterium
CATAGCCCGGCATATCGACGAGGTGGAAGTGGCCTCCCACATCGAAAAAATTGAGCTGCTGCGTGCGGCCGGGGGTGTGGGACGTCGGGCTAGCGTGTTGCGCCCGGTGAGGGCGTTGACAAGGCTCGATTTGCCCACGTTGGAACGACCGGCGAACGAGATTTCCACCTTCGACATGGGCGGAAGGTTTTTCAGCGTGTTGGCCGCCCAGATGAAATCCGCCTCGCCGGCAAACAACTTGCGGCCGGCCTCGACTAAGGGATCAATGTCAGGATCGATGTCACTGATGGCCTCTTATCGACGGTCTGGGGGCGCTTCTTCAAGCCGGGGTAGCCACTGCGATCCGAACGCGCCGAAAATCTACTCCCAGAAGAGCTTCAGGGAACGCAGCCGATGGGCCTCTTTCTGCGCTTCCGGCATCAGGGCATCGATGGCCGCGGCGCTTTGATCCGCGCTTTCGGTGGCGCTGTCCGGGAAGGCCTGCTGCCGGAGCGCAAAATCGTTCATGTCGCCCAGCAGGTCCTGCAGCTTTTCGAGGGTTCGCAGCAGTTCTTTCCTGGGCCCGCTGTGCCGTTCTTTGAAAGTGTCGGCGAAAAATTCCGCACCGTACCGGAGGCCCTTGATCCGCATCCGAAGTGCGTGTCGCTTCTCGGTGGAGAATTTCTCGATGCGCTTCGCGTCGCGGAAGATTTGTTCCCAGCCGCGCGCAAGCCGCTTCTTCGCAAGACGCTCGACGGGTCGGCTTCGCGCCTTCTGGATCCTGCGCGACGAAATGGTGAGCCAGTTGCCCCCTTCAATCCACACCGCCAGATGGAGAATTGCCCTTTTGTAACGAGGTTTGTCGAGTTTTCGCCTGATTTTCGCATAGGCGGCCTCGCGCCGCTGTTCGACGTCCGCAACCTCGCTCTCAGTCGGCTGGTTGACTTCATCCTGAAATCGCTGGGAAAGCACGTCGAGATCTCGAGCAGGGCCCAGCAATCTCGCGATAAGTCGCAATTCGTTCTTCACCTTCCGGACGCCGCCGGATGAAAAAGCCGGCTTGAACAACGAGACGGCGGTTTTCAGCCGCCGCAATCCCACGCGCATCTGGTGCAGCGCTTCGGATCTGCAAAGGACCGCCACAATTCCTCGTTCCGGAGAAATTGTGACAGGGCCTCGCGCGCGATGGTCTGGAAAGCTTCGGCGCTCGCGGTCCCGGCCCGAATACGGGGCGGCCGGGCTTTTACCGGTGCTGGTGGAGAGCGTTCGAGCAGGCGATAGCCGCGGTCGGATTTCGCAAGCGTGGAAAGCCGCAACGGAACCTCGCGGGCCAGTTCCTGCGCGGTGAGAAACAGGGCGCGCGGCTCGCCGGCCTTGAGTTCCAGTTCGATTTCAGTGAGATGGCTGGTGCGTCTTCCGGACTTCACGATGGTGCGGTCAAGGACGAGTTCGATCGTGGCGCCGTGGGCGTCGATCAGAAAAGCGTGCCGTCGCGTTCTGACCGTGAAAACGGGCCGGATCTGGCGTCGGATGGCTTCGTCGTCGAGGAACGGCGCAAGCGGTGTTCCTGCGGCGGCTCGCCGGTCGAGCATGGGCCCATCCACCTCCGTGTCCCATTCGGCGCGATCGAGTGCGATCCTCCGCGGGCCTTTTTCGGCCTTGATCGTCTGGATGTGACGGCCATGGTGTTTTCGAATGCGCAGCGCGATACCGGCGCGCCGCAATGCTTGGTCCGGCGTATCGAAATAGGTGGCGTCAAGAATTCCGCTGCTTTCCGGACTGGGCAGCGCGCTTGCGACAAGCGGGTGATGGAGCAGGCGTCCCACGTCGCGCGGGTCGCATTCGAGCTTCAGCTCGCGTTCCTGCGCCATGGCCGCGCCCGAGGGCGAGTTATCGTGCATCGGCGCCACCGAAACGCTGCCATCCGCTGGTCATGGCAGGCATATAGCGCGTTCGGCGCACCCGCAAAGGCCAGGCTTGGGAGACAAAAAAATCCCCGGAAGCGATCCGGGGATTTTCGATTGCGGAGGCTCGGTGTGTTTAGCCCTTTGCGGGGGCTTTTTTCCGGAACAGCGCCCGAAGATTGTCCCACAACTCCACCTTCACGCCGTTGCGCCTCATGATGAAGGACTGCTGCGTCACCGAGAGCAGGTTGTTCCAGGCCCAGTAGATCACGAGACCGGCCGGGAACGAGCCGAGCATGAAGGTGAAGATCACCGGCATCCAGGCGAAGACCTGCTTCTGCACCGGATCCGGCGGCTCCGGGTTCATCTTCATCTGCAGCCACATGGTGATGCCCATGATGAGCGGCCACACGCCGAGCATGAGGAAGGGGCCGATCACCGGCACCGCTCCCGGGTTGTAGGGCAGCAGGCCGAACAGGTTGAAGACCGAGGTCGGGTCCGGCGCCGCGAGGTCGCGGATCCAGCCGAAGAACGGCGCGTGGCGCATCTCGATGGTGACGAACAGCACCTTGTAGAGCGCGAAGAAGACCGGGATCTGGATCAGCACCGGCCAGCAGCCGGCGACCGGATTGATCTTCTCCTTCTTGTAGAGCTCCATCAGCGCCTGCTGCTGCTTCATCTTGTCGTCCGCGTAGCGCTCGCGGATCGCCGTCATCTCCGGCTGCACGGCCTTCATCTTCGCCATCGACGCGTAGGACTTGTTGGCGAGCGGGAAGAAGAGGACCTTCAGGAGGACGGTGACGATCAGGATCGCGACGCCGAAATTGCCGACGAGGCGGTAGAAGAAGTCGAGGACTTTGAAGAGCGGCTTGGTGATGAAGTAGAACCAGCCCCAGTCGATCAGGCAGGTCGAAGTTCTTGATGCCGAGCCGTCCTGATAGCCGTCGACGACGCGCGACTTCCTTGGCGCCGGCGAAGAGGCGCTGCGTCGTCTCCGTCGTGGCGCCGGGCTGCAGCGTCTGCGCTGCTCCCGAGGACGTTGGCCTGGTAGACCTTGCCGGTCGGGTCCTGCCGCGCCGTGAAGCTGCCCTGAAGGGTTGGGCCTGGTCGGGGATCGACCGCCGCCGCCCAGTACTTGTCGGTGATGCCGACGAAGCCGCCGATGGCGTTGTCCCAGACCTTGCCGCGGGTGTTCTGGCCCGGAACCGGGCCTTCCTTGGCGAGCTTCGTAGGTGTATTCCTGCAGGCCCTGGTCGCCGACGGACGCCGATGAGGCCCTCGTGCAGGACGTAATAGCCGAGCGTGGTCGGCTTGCCGTGCCGCGACACGAGGCTGTAGGGATGAAGCGTGACGGGCGCCGTGCCCTGGTTCTCGACCGTGTCCTTGACCGTGAACATGGACTTGTCGTCGACCGAGATCGACGCGGCGGAAGACCAGGCCCTGGCCGTTGTCCTAGGTGAGGGTGACCGGGCTGCGCGGGGGTAAGGACCGGCTTGTCGGCGGTCCACACCGTGTCCGGCGCCCGGCAGCGCGCCCGGCTCGTGCGCCGACCCAGCCGAACTCGGCGTAATAGGGGTTCTGGCTGCCCGAGGGCGAGAACAGCACGATGTTCGGGCTCTTCGGGTCGACGGTCTCGCGGTAGTTCTTGAGCGAGACGTCGTCGATGCGGCCGCCGCGCAGGTTGATCGAGCCGCGGATCGAGGGCGTGTCGATGGCGACGCGCGGCGAGCGGGCAAGCGCCGCCTCGCGCGTTTCGACCGAGGGCCGCCGGCGAGGCGGGAACAGTCCCGGGCACCGGGGCGGACGGGCCGCCGGCCTGGCTCGGGGAGGCGGGTGCGTTGGGCGCGTTCGGATTGACCTGCGTGGGTTGCTGCTGGGCGCTGGCGCTGCCGCTCCGCCTGCGGCGCGGCATAGAAATAGTTCCAGCCGAGCAGGACCGCCACCGACAGGACGATGGCGACGATGAGGTTCTTGTTTTCTTCACGCATGGGGGTGTCCGCGACGCTCGCCGTCGGTGGGAGGTGAGGAGGAGGGACGGGGAGCCTCCGGCCTGGTGCTTTCGGGCTGCGTGCTCTTGCTGCGTCTTGGGCTTCGTGACGACCCGCAGCGCGCGCCGAAGATCGTCTATCAGCAGGTCGATAGTCAGCCGTCAGGATGTCGCGCCGGCCGATGACCACGACATCGGCGTCGCGTGACGAAAATCCCGCCGCTTTCTGGCAGCCGTCCGGAGCCGGCGCTTGATGCGGTTGCGCTCGGTGGCATGACCGACCTTCTTGGTGACCGTGAGGCCGAAACGGAGGCCGCAATCCGCTTCTCCGCAGGCGGCCCTGAACCGTCATCCGCTCCGTATGAAAGCGGCGGCCCGAGGCCGCCGCAACGAAGTCCGGTCGTTTCGTCAGGCGCCCGACCGAGCCTGCGCGGCTCGCGCACCGGGCCGGCCAGGGTCGCGGGCTTACGCCGACAGGCGCTTGCGGCCATGGGCGCGGCGAGCAGCGATGACCTTGCGGCCGCCCTTCGTCGCCATGCGCGCACGAAAGCCATGGCGGCGCTTGCGAACGAGCTTGCTCGGTTGATACGTCCTCTTCACGGCTCTTCTCCGGTCGGATGAGGGGCAGCGGTGCTCACGGCTCGCGCCCGTCTGAATTGGCGGGCTTCGCCCCGAAACTGTTTCTAAAATACGATCAGCGCCCAAACCGAGCGCTGTCAGATGCGGGCTTATGACGGAACGAGGCCCAAAGTCAACGCTCGTCTGCCCCTCCGCCGGCGGCAAAACTCCACCTTGGGTCCGGCGCGACCTGTGCAGAATGCGCCGATACGCTAGATAGAGCGGGATCGTCGCAAGGGAGCCAGAGTGGCCGAATTGTCCATGGAGAAGCCGGAGCGGAACGGGCAAGCCCGGCTCCTGCGCTTTGTGCCGCTCACGCTTGTCATTGTGCTTCTGGGAGCCTTCTTCGCAACCGGCTCCCACCGCTATTTCACGCTGGAATTGCTCGCCGGGCATCGCGGGGCCATCCGCGAGGTCGTTGCCGCACGGCCCTTGGCGGCAATCGGGCTTTATATGTTGGTCTACGCCGCCATGGTGACCCTCTCAATTCCGGCCGCGGCTTTTATGAGCGTGGCGGGAGGCTTCCTGTTCGGCTGGCCGCTCGGGGGCGCCGTTGCGGCCCTCGGCGCGACCTCGGGGCGGCCAGCATTTTCCTGATCGCGCGGTCGACCATCGGCGAGCCGCTTTTGCGCTGGGCGGGCCCGAGGATTCAGCAACTCGCCGCCAATTTTCGTGCGGAATTCGTTCTCCTACCTCCTGTTTATGCGTCTCCTGCCGGTGATGCCCTTCTGGATCACCAATCTGGCGGCGGCCTTGTTCGGAATGCGTTTCAGAACTTTCATGGCCGCGACCCTGCTCGGCGCGATTCCCATCTGTTACGCCTTCGCGGTGGCGGGATCCGGGTTGGACGCCGCCTTTGCGGCGCACGAGCGGCAGGTTTCCGAATGTGTCGCGGCGGGAAAGAGCGCGTGTGAAATCCAGTTTCAGCCCGAGAGCTTGCTCACGCCGCAACTCATGATAGCTCTTGCAGCGCTGGGCCTTCTCGCGCTTGGTCCCATCCTCGTGAGGAAATGGCAGGCTCGGCGCAAGGAGACTGACGGGTGAAAAAGCCCCTGAACAAAGGCGGCGCGACGCTGCAGCCGGATTTGTGCGTGGTGGGAACTGGGCCCGCAGGCTTGTCCCTTGCCGCCGCCGGGGCGCTTTTGGGCGTTTCGGTCGTCCTGGTTGGCGAACCGTCTCGGGCCGAGGAGCGGGGCCTGTCGGCAGCCACCCTGCGGGCAGCGGCCGACCGAGCCCACGCCTTGCGGACCGCTTTCGACCTGGGAATTGGGCGTGAGCGTGCCGAACCCGAGATCGATTGGGCCGGTCTCCGCTCCCATATGCGCCACGTCGTGGCTCGCGACGCTCCCATGGCGGCGCTCGACCGGTACCGGGCAATGGGCGTCCATGTCATCCACGAGACAGCCCATTTCGCCGATCCGGCAACCTTGCTGGCGGGATCCACGACCATCCGCGCACGCCGGTTCGTCCTCGCGCCGGAAGGCCGGCCGGATCTCCCGGCCATTCCCGGACTCGAAACAGTGCCGTATCTCACCGAAGACTTGGTCCTGGATCTGGCAGCGTTGCCGCGAGACCTTTTGATCCTCGGCGCCGAATCGGAAGCGGTGTGGCTTGCGCAGACCTACCGGCGTCTCGGTTCCCGCGTCACGGTCATCGCGCCGGAAGAGCGCCTCCTGAAACGGGAGGATCCCGAGATGGTTGCAATCGTCGACCGGAGCCTGCGCCGGGAGGGAATTGATTTTCGACTAGGCTCGGATGTGGCATTCGAGGAAGGCGCCGATGGCGGCATCGTGGCCAGGTTCTCCCATGGGGAGGTCCATCCGGAGGCAAGTCATCTCGTCCTGGCCAGCGGAAGGAGCCCGGTTTTCGATGGCCTGAACCTGGCCGCCGCGAAAATTCGCACCGGACCCGAGGGCCTCGAACTCGACCATCACCTGCGCACCACCAACCCGAAAGTCTATGCGGTCGACCATACACTTCCGCTCGCGACGCAGCAGGCAGGTTTCGCTTTCCGAAACGCCGTTCTGCGGTTGCCGACGCGCTTCGACCCGACGGCAGTGCCGCGGCTCGTTCATGGCGCTCCCGAAATGGCTTCCGTTGGTCTTACGGAAGCGCAGGCTAGGGAAAGATCCACGCCCATCCGCGTCTTGCGGGCGCCCTTCGCCGACAATTCCCGCGCGATCGCCGACCGGACGACAGAGGGTCACATCAAAGTGGTCGACGACGCCCACCGGCAAAATCCTCGGTTGCTCGATCGTCGGGGCCCGTGCCCACGATCTCGTGGCGCCGTGGGCTTTGGCGATGGCAAACGGACTGGCTGTGTCCGACCTTGCCGGGGTTGCTTTGTCAGGCCCCGCCTATTCGGACGTCGGTCGAAGCGCCGCCTTGGAATATCTCAAACTCTCGGCGCAGGCGCCTTGGTTGCGCAGGGCTCTCGGCTTTGTCCGGCGGTGGGGTTAGATAATCCCCATGAGACCCGGTCAGCCCCGTCTTGCTCCCGCCAGCCTGCTGAGGCATTTCGGGCTGTCCACGCGGCTGTTGCTGCTGACCATCCTGTTCGTGATGGTGGCCGAGGTGCTGATCTACGTTCCATCCGTCGTCAATTTTCGACGGACCTGGCTCAGCGACCGCCTCGCCGCGGCCCAGATCGCAGCCCTGGTGCTGGATGCCGCCACCGAGGAAAGCCTGCCGCAGGAACTGGAAATGCGACTTCTTGCCGGCGTGGGAGCCAAGGCCATCGCCATTCGTGGCGGCGGCAAGCGCTCCCTTCTCGCGGCGGGCGACATGCCTTCCCAAGTCGCGAGGACCGTCGACCTTCGCAATGAATTGTGGATGGTTCTGACCCGCGACGCCTTCGAGACACTGGTCGATCCCGGGAACGAGCCAATCCGCGTCATCGGTGCCGGCATGGGCGTCGATTTCGTCGAACTGATCCTCGACCCGCGCCCGCTGCGCTCGGCGATGCTCGAATTTTCCCGCAACATTCTCCTGGTGTCGCTGCTCATCTCCGCGATCACCGCGAGTTTCCTCTATTTTGCCCTGCAATGGGTGATCGTTCGTCCGGTGAGGCGCCTTACCGGGAACATCGCCGAGTTTTCGACCAATCCCGAGGATGCGTCGCGGGTCATTCGACCGACCGCCCGCGGGGACGAGATCGGGCTCGCGGAGCAGGCGCTGGCGCAGATGGAAACCACCCTGGCTGACGAGCTGCGTCAGAAGCGACGCCTGGCAGAGCTCGGATTGGCCGTCAGCAAGATCAATCACGAATTGCGCAACATGCTCACGACCGCCCACCTGCTCACCGACCGGCTCGATCGCGTCAGCGACGACACCGTGCAGCGTGTGGCGCCCCGCCTCGTGGCGACCCTCGATCGCGCCATCGCCTTTTGCGAGGCGACCCTCGCCTATGGCCGCGCCGCCGAGCGGCTGCCGCATCGCCGGATGATGCAACTCGAGCCTGTGATCGCGGATCTCGCCAACCTGACCGACCTCGCCCCGGAGCGCGGGATCGTTTTTCGGATCGATGTGCCGGAGCAACTGATGATCGACGCGGACGAGGACCAGCTTTCCCGGGTCCTCGTAAATCTCGTGCGCAACGCCGTGCAAGCCCTCAGCCAGGCAGGAACCAATGAGGGGACGCCGGAAATCGACGTGAGCGCGGTGCGCAAGGGCCGAGAAGTCGTCATCTGCGTCCGGGACAACGGCCCCGGCATCCCCGACCGGCTCCGGGCCGATCTTTTCACGCCGTTCCAGGTCTCCAACCGCAAGGGCGGCACGGGCCTCGGGCTCACCATCGTGGCGGAGATCGTCCGCCTCCACGGCGGCACCATCACCCTCGACGAGGGCGCCACCGGCACCTGTTTCCGCCTCACCATTCCCGACCGTCAGTTGGGCGACGGGCCGCAATAGCCAAACTGAACCAAACTTCGCAGAAACGGGCTTGCCAAGCGCGCCAGAACGATCTAATCAGCCGCCTCCGGTCCACGCCGCTTCTCGCAAGCTGGACCGCAGGCGCCCGTAGCTCAGCTGGATAGAGCACCAGACTACGAATTTGGGGGTCAGAGGTTCGAATCCTTTCGGGCGCGCCATTCTGCACAAGACTTTCAGCAAAATCGACGCCTTGCGTGCTCCCCGAAAAACGCCGACGGGGAAGCAGAGCCGTTAATCTCCGATCACCAGTGCTCGGGGCGACCGTCCCTTGGGCGATGTGGACACGTATCGCAGCCACACGGCGGAGTTCGCGAGAGTGACGAAGGCCTGGTAATTTCGATCTACCTGGTACGACCAACGTCCGGCTATCTCGCAACGTATCTTGCAATTTGGCAGGGACTCGCCGTGATATGAGGCATGGTCAGATGTCTTGCACCAGGCGCTGCGTTCGACGCCCATGACGCAGCCATCCCTGTCGAAGAAACGAGAACCGACTCGCTCCACATCGGCCGCAGCAACCCATTTGAGGTGCGCTCCCCCACCTGTCTCTTGCCGGCGAGCGCGATGTGGCGGTCCTTGTAATGCACGAGGGTGCGCAACGGGGAAATGATGTAGACTTGCTGGAACTCGGGAGACCTCCATGCCGATATTCCTCGACCGACACGACCTGAAAGGTGCAACGGCAGCCGACATAGCCGAGGCCCATCGCAAGGACTTGGAGGTACAGGAAGCATACGGGGTGCGATTTCTCACCTATTGGTTCGACGAGGCACGGGGAACAGGCTTCTGCCTCATCGATGCTCCTGACATCCAAACTGCGATGCGGGTGCATGATGAGGCTCATGGCCATGTCGCAAAGGATGTGATCGAGGTGGATCTGTCTGCGGTCGAGGCTTTTCTGGGCCGCGTGTCTCGATCCTGCACAGACGGCTGCCTCATCACACTTGACCTTCGACCCGGCCCTGCGCGCGATCATGTTCACGGACATCGTCGATTCCACCGCCATGACCGCGAGGCTGGGCGACGTCAGGGCGGTGGAGATGGTGCGCGCTCACGATGCGCTGGTCAGACGTGCATTAAATGACAAGGGAGGACGAGAGGTGAAGCACACCGGAGACGGGATCATGGCTTCGTTTGATGAAGTCACGGCTGCGGTGGATTGCAGCCGTGCCATTCAACAAGCGTTCGATGCCTTCAATCTGGCCAGTAGGGAAAAGCTCCGGGTTCGGATTGGCCTGGACGCCGGAGAGCCGGTCGCCGACAGCAACGACTTGTTTGGAGCGACGGTACAGATGGCGGCGCGCCTTTGTCAGAGTGCCGAACCCGATTCCATAGTCGTGTCTGAGGTGGTGCGCGGCCTTGTACCGGATCGGATCAACCTCGTGGATCTCGGTCGCCGGTCGCTCAAAGGTTTTGCTGATCCGGTGAGTGCGTTTGAAGTTTCGTGGCGAACATAGCCGAGACGCGCGAGCGACAGGTACCCGCCTCGAAATGACAATCATCAAGCGTGTTGTTGTCCTCTTGTCGATGGACTGCGTCAGCCGCTGATCGCTCGCCCGAACGCATCGTTAGGGATGTACCCGTCTAAATCGGCAGACAAGTCCGGCCGGATGCGGTTGAGAAAATACATATCGATGGCCCCGATATGTTTCACCTGGACTGAGCCGCGAGATTCGGTTTCGAACAGGCGCGATACCTGGTGCAAGGTGCTGGCAGAGATGTTCACCCGCCCTGGTTCGCACGCCTCTTCCAGCCGCTGCGCAACGTTCACTGCATTGCCCCAAACGTCGTAGGTGAAGCGGCGTTGCCCCACGATCCCCGCTACCACAGGACCGGAGTTGATCCCGATACGGAGTTCCCACGGCGGCAAGCGCAGTCGCTCGCGCTGCCGATTGGAGATGCGAATGAAACTTTGCATCTGCAGCGCCGCAAGACACGTATCGATGGCGTGTCTACGATTCTCATCCGGTAGGCCACCGGCTGCGATGAAAGCGTCGCCGACCGTCTTGATCGTTTCGATCCCGTTGGAGGCCGCAATCTCATCGAACCGCGCGAAGTTCTGGTCGAGTTGCCGGATGAGGCCAGCCGGATCGAGAGTTTCGGTGAGACGAGTGAACGCCTTGAAATCCGCAAAAAGAATCGTTGTCGCTTCGTGAAAACGCGGCTCGACCTTGCCATGCGCCTTGAGTTCCTCGGCTATCGATTCCGGCAGGATGTTTTTCAGAAGTTGGTCCGAACGCTCACGAGCGAGCTCGGCCGCCTCTTTGGCTTTAGAAAGTTCGGCCAACAATTCGTCGCGCTCGAGGAGCTGCCTTCGCAGTTCCAGTTGAGACATAGCCTGTTGCGCCAGGCGACGGACAGCTTCTCGCTGCGCAGGGCTCAACTGGTGGGGTTCAAATCCTATGACGCACAACGTGCCCAAGGCAAACCCTTCACGATTGATGAGGGGCATCCCGCAATAAAATCGAGCATACGGCTCACCCGCCACCATGGGGAGATCTCGAAATCGCTCGCTGGCTGTCAGGTCAGGCTCATAGATCAGATCGTTCGAGCACAAAGTCGTATTGCACATCGTGATCTCGCGCGGGCACTCGACCAGATCATCCGGTAGCCCGTACTTGGATTTTAACCACGCGCGCCGCTCGTCCATGAGACTGATCAGAGCAACCGGACAGCCGCAGATTTCAGCTGCCAGCTCAGTAAGTGCATCGTAGGAGAATTCCGGCGGGGTGTTCATGACGCGGTACAGCGCGAGAGCCGCAAGCCGGTCCGCTTCCTTTGAGGACAGTTCGTCCATCAATCCGCTCCCGCAGCCTTTTAGTCCTAGGTCTACCTGCGTGGCACCAGTTGTTATACCCAAGCACAAAAAGTAACTGGAATTGTGGCAGCGGCCGAGCCCACGGGTGGCAAAGGATGTTCTGTCCTTCACTCCGATATGAAGGCGGGTGACGTCGCCCATTCAGAGATGATTGGACCTTCCCTAGTCTCGAGATAACGGGGGAAGGTGATGCGAGGCCCCCCGGGGCCAAATATCGCTTCAGCGCGAATCGGGGTGGGGCCCCAGGCGGTTGCCGCTATCCAAAGCGTCGATGGTCGCCATCTCGTTATCGCCAAGCACAAAATCAAAGATCGAGATGTTCTCCACGATGCGTGCTGGCGTTGCCGATTTCGGAATGGCGATATTTCCCTTTTGCATATGCCAGCGCAAGATGACCTGCGCCGGGCTCTTCTGAAGTCGGCCTGCAATCGCCACGATAGCTGGCTCTTCGACGGCGCCCTTTGCCAAGGGGCTCCACGCTTCAGTCGCAATGCCGTGCACGCGGTGGAAGGCGGCAAGCTCCTCCTGCTGAAAGGTGGGGTGCAGCTCAATCTGGTTGATCGCGGGCACTGTTGCAGTCTCCGCGAGCAGCCGTTGGAGGTGCGGGATCTGAAAGTTGGAAACGCCGATCGCTCTGAGACGACCTTCCGATCGAAGGGCCTCTAGGGCTCTCCATGTTTCGACGTAGAGATCGAGTTTCGGCATCGGCCAATGGATCAGATAGAGATCGATAACGTCCAGACGTAATCTACGCATCGAATCGTCGAAGGCTCGGCGGGCCGCGTCGAATCCATGACTTGCGTTGTCGAGCTTGGAAGTGATGAAGATCTCATTACGGTCGATGGTGCTTTCTTCGATTGCGCGACCCAAGCCCTCTTCGTTGCCGTAGAGCGCAGCCGTATCGATGCTTCGATAGCCCGCGTCCAACGCGAGCTTCACCAATCGAACGACATCGCTATTGTCCATCTGCCAGACGCCAAAGCCCAGCTGCGGAATTGCGACGGATTGGTTGAGGGTAACAGAAGGCACGGCATTCATCAGAGATCCTCCGACCGGGACGATATTTCAAGAGATGATCCGGCCGGGGGCGACCGGTTTTAACCGCAGTCTTGACCAGCGAGTTGTTCGCGCGTTGGCATGCCAGCCTGAGCTCCGTCGGAAAGGCACGCCATGGATGCGCCGCGGCAGGCGCGCTCGAGTGCTGTCGGGAGATCGAGATTTTCATCAAGACCACTGGCCAGAATGCCGACGAAAGTGTCGCCGGCACCCGTCGTATCCAGAGGGCGGATCGGCGTCGCCGCAACGGCCTCGCGGGCTCCGTCGGGTAGAAACGCAAAAGCACCGCGCGCGCCACCTGTGACGACGCAGATACATCCCCGCCGGGACAGAGAGGCTCCGGCGCTTTCAATGTCGGGCGAACCGCACCCCAAGATCCTTGCAGCCGCGAGGGCTTCGTGCTCGTTGACCACGAAGACGTCCGTCGCGGCGATGAGGCTCGATAGATCTTCCGCGGAGAATTCCGACGGCGCGGGAGCGAAGTTCCACACAACTCGGCCCCCTGCGGCGCGCACCTGTCGGGCGACATTGAGGGAAGGAGGGAAGGGGACCTCCATCTGAAGAACCGCGACCGTCGAGGCGTCGACCGCGAGCGTTCGCACCGAGACATCCGTCAACGTTGCGTTTGCCCCGCTCGCGACCGTGATCGCATTCTCGCCCTGATGATCCACAGTGATGAAGGCGCAACCTGTCGGCTCGGCGCCGACGGACAACCAAGTCGGCCATGACGCCATTGCGAACGAGATTGTCTTTGGCCGCGCGGCCGAATGCGTCGTCACCGACGTCGGCCGACAATCGTCACCCGTCCCGGCATCGATGCGCGTGCGGCGGCGACGGCCTGGTTGGCGCCCTTGCCGCCGAACAGCGTGTCGTATCGCGGCGAAAGAACCGTCTCTCCGGGGCGCGGGATCGAAGGCACCCGGGCGACCAGATCGATGTTGATCGATCCAAATACGAGGATCACAGCAGGCTCCCTCTCTCGACTTCGAGGCCATCTAGCCTTTGGCGTCCATGGCATGAAGCTTCTCGACCCGGCGGCGGCAATCTTCGTCCGTCGAGAATGTGGCCGAGAGGTAGGACGAGACCAGATCCTGCGCGAGCCAAGGACCGATGATCTGGGCGCCGATGCACATGACGTTCACATCGTCATGTTCGACGGATTGGTGCGCCGAGTGGACGTCATGGCACACGGCGGCGCGGATGCCCCTCATTTGTTGGCGGCGATCGAGGCGCCGACGCCGGTGCCGCACACCATGATGCCTCGCTCGGCTTCACCTGAAGTCACTTTGCGGGTCAATTCGCGGGCGATATCCGGGAAGTCGACAGGCTTTTCATCGAACGATCCCGCGTCGACAACCTCGTGTCCGAGGGAGCGAACATGATCGATGACGGATTTCTTGAGCGGCCATCCGGCGTGGTCCGACCCGATTACGACGCGCATTGAATCGATACCTTGTGTTTGCAGGAGTTGCGGACAAGAATCGAGTCGGTGCCTCAAGGTCACCACTCGAAATTGACGCGGATCAGCCACGCATATCCGCCGGCAATTCGCTGCCGTGGAATTTCTTGTAGATCTCGTTGAGCTTGCCGTTCTTGAGATTGGTCGTGATCCACTCGTTGAGCTTTTCGGTGAGACGCGGCTCGCCCTTGCGCAGGCCGATCGCGAGATCGAAGGTCCGGATCAGGACCTTCGGCTCGAACACGCGGCTGGGGTTCTTGACGCCGATCTGATTGACGATCGTCGCAGACGTCGCGACGCAATCGGCCTGGCCGGAGATCGCGGCCGTCACCATGGTGGCATCGTCGTCAAAGCGCGCGAGGGTCAGGTTCCGATCCTTCATGTTGGTCAGCTCGGTATCCTGGGTCGTGCCGCGGGAGACGGCGATGGTCTTGCCCTTCAGATCCTCCCAGTTCTTCACGTCGACGGATTTCAGGCAACCGACGACGGATTGCAGAGGCCGCATAGGCTTTGGTGAAATCGATCACCTTCGCGCGATCGGGCGTCACCGAAAGGGTCGAGATGATGATGTCGGCCTTGTTGGTCTGGACGTTCGGAATGCGTGTTGCGCCGGTGGTTTGCACGAATTCGAGTTCGAGACCCCAATCCTTGGCCAGAAGCTGAGCCGTCTCGACGTCGGAGCCGGTTGGCTTCATGTTACCGTCCACCATGCCCGATGGCGGGATGGCAAGGTCGGTCGCGATGCGGATTTTCTTTGCCTTCATGACGTCGTCGAGCAGGTCGGCGCGCGCCGCCGTCGAGCCGAGTGCGGCCATGCAGATGGTCGCGATCGCGACGGCATAGAATGAGTGCTTCTTCATTTTCGTTTTCTCCCTGAAGTGTTGTTGTATGGTTGACAAGTCAAAGTCCGGTGCCCACGAACTGGGCCAGTTCCGGTGTCGCCGGAGATGTCAGGATCGTGGCGCGTCCAGTCTCGTGGACCTTGCCGCGATGCATGAACACCACCCGGTCGGCGATGCCCCTGGCAAATCCCATCTCGTGCGTGACCATCACCATGGTCATGCCGTCCGCAGCGAGCGCTTCGATGACCTTCAGCACTTCGCCGGTCAGTTCCGGATCGAGGGCAGAGGTCACTTCGTCGAACAGCATCACCTTCGGCTGCATGGCGAGCGAGCGGGCGATCGCCGCGCGCTGCTGCTGGCCGCCGGAAAGCTGTTCGGGATATTGATGGAGCTTGTCCTCCAGCCCGACCTGGGCAAGGACCTGCCGTGCCTGTTCCTTCGCCTGCGCCTTCGCGACGCGCTTCACCGAGCAGGGCGCAAGGATGATGTTTTCCTCGATCGTCAGATGAGGAAACAGGTTGTAGCTCTGAAAGACGATGCCGACGTCCTGCCGCAACGCCCGCAGATCAAGCATCGGATCGCTCACGCGGTGGCCGCATACGTGGATCTCGCCGCTGTCGATCGTCTCGAAGCGGTCGATGCAGCGCAGGGCGGTGCTCTTGCCGGAACCGCTGCGGCCGATGACGGCCAGAACCTCTCCGCGATCGACCTCGAAATCGACGCCGTCGAGCACCTTGAGCTTGCCGAAGCTCTTGTGCACGTCCTTGAGCGAGACGACCGGCGAGTTTGTCTGTGCGAGCTGGTGTCTTGCGCATGTCAGGCGGTCTCGATGATGGGGCGCACCGGACCGCCGCGCGCTTCAAGCCGACGGCTGACGCGCGAGACCGGATAGCACAGGGCGAAATAGATCACTGCGATGATGGCGTAGATCAGGAACGGCTCGAACAGCGAGTTGTTGATGATCTGCCCGGACCGCGCGAGCTCCACGAAACCAACGACCGAGGCGAGCGACGTGTTCTTGATGATCTGCACCATGAAACCCACGGTCGGAGGCGTCGCGATGCGGATCGCCTGCGGCAGGATGACCTTCGTCATCCGCTGCGAAACGGCTCAGGGCCAGGCCTTCGGCCGCCTCCCATTGCGGCCGCGGAACGGATTGCATGCAGCCGCGCCAGATCTCCCCAAGGTAGGCCGCCACATAGATCGGTCAGCGAAGCGCCCGCCGCAGCCAGCGGCGAGATCGTCAGACCGAGGGCCGGAAGCCCGAAATATGTGAGGAACATGATGACGAGGAGCGGCGTGCCCTGGATGAGCTGGACATAGCCGGCGCTGAGAAGTCGCACCGCGCGAACGGGCGAGATACGGCAGAGCGCGATCGACAAGACCCCGCATGCCGCCGCCGATGAGCCCGATCAACGACAGGCCGATCGTCCACAGCGCGCCATGGCCGAGAAACAGCAGATGGTTGATGTTCAGCGAGCCGCCCATGCTTCGCCTCCTCACAACGGTGTGCCGAGGCGCCGGCGGCGCGGGAAAAGGGCCAGTCCGAGCAACCAGAACCCGCCGCGCATGAGAAGCGACAGGACAGACGTAGGCGATCGCCACGAGGATGTAGGTCTCGAACGCCCGGTAGGTGTCGGATTGCACGTAGTTGGCGACGGCCGTGAGCTCTTCGGCCGAGATCTGCGACGTCACCGAGGATGCGAGCATCAGCAGGACGAACTGGCTGGTGAGCGCCGGATAGACCTTCTCGATCGCCGGCCACAGCACGACATGCCAATAGATCTGGGCACGCGACAGCGCGAGGCCTTCGGCCGCTTCGATCTGGCCGCGCGGGATCGAATCGAAGCCCGCGCGCATGATCTCGGTCGTGTAGGCGCCGACATTGATGGTCAGCGCCGCGGCCGCGACCGTGAAGGCGGAGAACTTCAAGCCCAGGCTGGCGAGGCCGAAATAGACGAGGAAGATCTGGACCAGCAGCGGCGTGTTGCGGATCGCCTCGACATAGATGCCGCAGATGCGCGCAATGACCGGATGGCTGCTGCGACGGCCGATGGCGCCGAGAACGCCGATCACGGCACCGAGCACCGTCGCGATGAAGGCGAGTTCGAGCGTCAGCACCGCGCCATCGAGGAAGATCGGCCATCGATCGAGGATGGCGGCGAAATCCAGGTTGAGATTCATGACCGCGCGCCCATGCTCAGGCTGCACTCTGGTTGGTCATGCGGTCATAGACCCGAAAGAGCGCCTGGTTGCCGTTCGCCCCTTCGCCGTGCGCGCGCGCCTCGACATACTGGCTGGTCACCAGCGCGGTTCCCGGCAGCGGGACGTTGAGCGAGAGCGCCTGCTCCTGCACGAGGCGCAGATCCTTCAGCATCAGGTCGATGCGAAAACCCGCCGAAGCGATCGCCGGCGATCATCGCAGGGCCGAGCTTGTCGAGCATCCAGGAGGCGGCCGAACCGCCGAGAAGCACATTGCGAAGCTGCTCGAGATCGACGCCCGACGCGCGGCCGAGCGCCAGCGCCTCGCAGATGGCCTGGAGGTTGATGGCGCAGACGAGCTGGTTGCACAGCTTGACGGTCTGGCCGGCGCCCGCCTCGCCCACATGCGTGATCGTGGTGCCCATGGCGCGGAAGAAGGGCTCGGCGCGCGCGAAGGCGTCCGCATCGCCGCCGGCCATGATCGACAGTGAGGCGTTCTTCGCGCCAACCGGGCCGCCGGAGACCGGCGCATCGAGGAAGTCCACACCCGCTGCACTTGAGATCGGCATGGATGCGCCGGACGGCAACGGGAGAGATCGTGCTCATGTCGACGATGAGCCGGCCGCGCGGCGGCGACTGCCAGGAGGCCCTTCTCGCCGTACACGATCTCTTCCACCTGGGGCGTGTCGGGAAGCATGGAGATGACGATGTCGGCATCCGCCGCAGCGTCGGAAGGGCTTTCGGCAGCGGAGGCGCCGTGGGATAAGAGTTCGTCGATGGCGTCCTGGCGCACGTCATACGCACGCACGTCATGGCCGGCTTTTAGCAGGTTGATGGCCATTTCGCGGCCCATCGTTCCCAGGCCGATGAAGCCGACTTTTCCTTTTGGTCGTGAGGCCTGACATCGCGGTCTCTTGTGCTTGAATCCGTGTCATGACGAGGCGCTCCGGCGCCCCGGTTCGCCGATCGCGGCGCGGCGGCGGAAATCGTCGCCGATGGCAAAATGCTCGCGCAGGACCTTCTCGGCATGTTCCGGATCGCGGCCGACGATGGCGTCGAATATCCGGCGGTGATCGTCGATCGAGATAGGTCTTCATGGTGTCGAAGACCTGGAGGAGTTCCCGTCGTCCGCGATGCGAACGCATCAGAATACCCGACATGGACTGATGCAGCACGATCAGCGTCTCGGATTTTCCGGCGGTCACCACGGCGCGATGAAACTCGAAATCGGCCACCCCGCCGGCATCCGCGTCATCGATCGTCTCGACGATGCGCGCGAGCGCCTGCTGCAGCTTCTCGAAATCGGACACCGTCGCGCGTTCCGCCGCCAGCCGAACAGCCTGGCATTCGATGGCGATGCGGGCCTGCATCACATCGTCGATGACGTCGGCCTGCTGGGCGAACGCGAAGGTGAAAAAGTCATTGAGGACGGATAGGTCGGGCCGACGGACGATTGTTCCGACCCGGTCGCGGATCTCGACCACCCCCAGCACCGTGAGCGCGCGCAGGGCCTCTCGCAGAATCGGTCGGCTGACACCGAGTTGCGCAGCGAGATCGCGCTCGGGGATGAGCCGGTCGCCCGGTCGCAACGAGCCCGCGAGCAAACGCTCGCGCAAGAAGGCGAACACCTTCTCGAACCCTTTGCCGCCACTCTCCCCAAGCCGCGTGATTTCAAGATCAGCGGTCATTTATCATACCTTGGTCATACCAGAATACATACCAAGCTAAATGCGGTCAATCAGGGACAATGTTACGTGACCCCGTCGCTGCGCGGAATTCGCTTTCCTCGACCCTGCGGAGCGGCGCGATCTGATGGACGGTTAATTTGCTGCAGTCGGTCGTTGACGCATTAGGTGGTTGCGCGCGCCTATCCTGCCGATCGTTCGAGCGCTGGCTCGTCTTGAACGTTGAGAAGCAACTTGATCTTCTGCGCGAGGTCGGCTGCCCGGTAAGGTTTGTAGAGAACGTTTGAATCGCCAATTCCTGCGGAATCTTCCACGTAGCCGGTCGTGAGCAAAACTTTGATCGCGGGGTAGCCCTCTCTGATCGCACCCGCCAAATCGATGCCGCTGAATTGCCCCGGCATCCTTACGTCGCTCAGGATCAGTTCGAAATCCGATCGCGCGCGGAGCATTTCGAGCGCGTCGTCCGCGGTTTCGGCCTGCGCAACGCCAAAACCGAGAGATCTCAACGTAGACACGGCAACTGTCCGGACGGCGGGGTCGTCCTCTACCACGAGCACCCTGCGTCCTTCGCCAAAGGGCAACGTATCCTCCGTTTCGTCGGGCACTCGCCGGATTGCGACGGCTTCTCCAGCAACACGAGGGATCCGAAGACGGATGGTGGTTCCCTGACCGGGAGCGGTGTCAATATCAATGTGCCCACCGGACTGCGTAACAAATCCGTAGACCATGCTCAGACCAAGACCTGTTCCCTTTCCAGCATCCTTTGTAGTGAAGAAGGGTTCGAATACACGTTCGCGCACCTCCGGCGGCATCCCCGTGCCTTTGTCGATCACCGAAATGACAACATGACTTCCCAGCCGTCCGGTGACGTCCGTCGCGCAGTTTTCAATCTCGATGACAAGATCGCCGCCCTTCGGCATCGCATCGCGGGCATTGACGGCAAGGTTGAGGAGCGCCGCCTCGAGCTGTGCCTGATCAACCCGGATCGGCCAAACATCGTCGGCGGACTTCAGCTGGAGGCGGATCCTCTCCCCGAGCGTCCGGCTCATGAGCTCAAGGAGTCCAGGCATGACGTTGTTGACGTCGATGATCATGGTCTGGAGTGGCTCCCGCCGGGAAAAGGCGAGAAGGCGATGGGTAAGGTCAGCGCAGCGCTGAGCGCCCTCAAGCGCCATCGACACCCGCTTGCGGGCGCGCTCATTGTTCTTGATCGATTTCTGCAGAAGGTCGAGATTGCCGATGACGACGCTCAACATGTTGTTGAAGTCATGCGCGATTCCGCCCGTAAGTCGACCGACCGCCTCAAGCTTGCTGGCGTGCAAAAGGTTCTGCTCGAGCTGTTTGCGATCGGTGATGTCGAACCACATCCCGAAAATTTCACGAACCTGATTGCCTTCGTCCCGCACCAGCACCGTGTGATCGAGGAAATAGCGATCAGCTCCGTCGGCGGCTTTCCATCGATACTCCAGCGACACGGATCCCAGCTCGTGCAGGTCCGCGAGCTGCGATAGCACCCGCTCGCGATCTTCCGGATGGAGCCGTGTTGACCAAAAATCGCTGCCCCCTAAAAAATCCTGCGGCTTGAAGCCCGTGAGGGATTCAATGCTTTCGTTGGTGAATTGAAGCCGCCGGTGGTTCTCCTGAAGCGATCCCGTAAACAACGCCATGGGCAGAGAGCCGAGGATGATGGATTGATGCTCCTCGCGCCGCCGGAGCATCTGCTCGGTCTTCAGCTTCTCACTGCGAACCTGTAGGTTCTCTACCAGAAGCCGGCGCTCTTCTTCTCCCTGGCGGCGGATTTCCTCTGTTTTGCGATGAAGATCGACGAAGACGTCGACCTTCGATTTTAGGATCAGCGGCTCAATCGGTTTGAAGACATAGTCCACGGCCCCCGCATTGTATCCGCGGAAGACCTGGAGATCGTCCTTATTGAACGCAGTCAGGAAGAGAATGGGCACCCGCGACGAGCGGGGCCGGGCGCGGATCAGTCCGGCGACCTCGTATCCGTCGATGACGGGCATCTGAACATCGAGCAGAATGACGGCGAAATCATCCTGCAGAACGTGCCGCAGCGCGGCTTGGCCCGAATCCGCAGTGATGATCTCCACGCCGGGAGCCCACAGCATCTCCTTGACGGCAAGAAGATTGCGCGGATCGTCATCTACCACGAGGATTTTGGTCGGCAGGAGTTGCGGAGCGACGATGCCCGACCTCACGGGATGGCGTAAATCCATCTCGTCGCTGCTCGTGGATTGGGTCATGGACGCGACTCGCTATCCGACGCGTAAATTCGACTGTCGATTCGATGCCGGCTGCGTGAAAGCTGAACACGCAGAACTGCCAGGAGCTGATCGATGTCGACCGGCTTGGAGACGTAGTCAGTCGCCCCGGCTTCGATGCACTTTTCGCGATCGCCAATCATCGCCTTGGCGGTGATCGCAACCAAGTGGGAGGCTACCGTACTCCCGCCTTGCGCGGATCGCCTGCATGGTCTCGAAACCATCCATCTCCGGCATCATGATATCGACCAGCATGATCTCGACATCGGGATTGCTCTTCAGCATCCGAATGCCTTCGCGACCGTTTTCGGCGAAGATCACATCCATTCCGTGCTGTTCGAGCACGCTCGTGAGCGAGAAGATGTTGCGAACGTCGTCGTCTACGATCAGGACTTTTCGACCCCGAAGGGAAACCTCACTCGGTCGCTCCACGGCGATCGGGCGCCGCTCGCCGCTCTCCGTGATTGCCTTGTGAAGGAAGAGCGAAGTCTCGCTCAGGAGTTTTTCCGGCGACCCGTTGCCCTTGACGATAATCGTGGAGGCAATGTTCGCCAGCCGGGTCTCGTCGGCCTTGCTCAGCTCAAGGCCCGTATAGACAATGATGGGCAACTCCTCGCCACCCCGCAGCGTGCGAATGCGCTCAATCAGTTCCGCTCCGGGCATGTCCGGAAGGCCGAGATCGATGATCGCACCATCGAAGCTGCTGGTCTGGATTGCTTCGAGCGCAGCCTCCGCAGTTCCTAGGTCCGTCACTTGAACCGCGTTGTCTTTTAGAAGCTCAACCATGCTCATGCGTTGATTCGCATCGTCCTCGACCAGAAGCAGGTTCTTCACGGGCCGGTCGATGAATTCCTTGGCTCGCGAGAGGGCATTCATCAGCGATTCCCTATCCACCGGCTTTTCCAGGAATCCGAAGGCGCCTGCACGAAGGCCACGCTTCTTTTGATCGTCGACCGAGATCACGTGGATCGGCACATGGCGAGTTCGTGGATCGTGCTTCAAGAGATCCAGGAGCGCCCAGCCGTCCATATCGGGAAGCCCGATATCGAGCGTGATCGCATGCGGCTTATAACGGTGAGCCAAGGCCAGCGCAGTTGCGCCGTCGTTAGCGATGAGGCCCTTGATGCCCTTTTCTCGTGCAAGTTCGAGGAGGACAGAGGCGAACATCGTGTCGTCCTCGACGATGAGTACCACGTGATCGTCGGGTGCAATCGTGTGACGATCGTCGGCTGAAGCCGACAGGGCGCTTGGCATCGCGGGGCGCACGATATTGCCGTCGATGCTGGCGATACGGCCATCCATCTCGAGGCTCGACGGGGCTTCGAGAGGCAGAAACAGGGTGAAGGTCGATCCCTCGCCCTCTTGGCTGGCAAGAACGATCTCGCCTCCGAGAAGCCGTGCGATCTCGCGGCTGATGGCAAGCCCAAGGCCAGTACCGCCGTATCGCCGGCTTGTCGTTCCATCGGCCTGTTGGAAGGCCTCGAAGATGATGCGCTGCTTGTCCTCGGGAATGCCAATGCCCGTGTCCTGTACCGAAAGGCGATCCAGTCGCTTCCGGCGCGAAGCGGCGAGCCCTCGGCAGATCCGATCTTCAACGTGACGCCGCCTGTCTCGGTGAACTTGAAGGCGTTGGAGAGCAGATTGCGCATCACCTGCTGCAGACGCTTCGAATCCGTCCTGAGCGTTGAGGGAAGCTCCGGATCGATCTCGATCTTGAATTCGATATCATTCTCCTCCGCAACCTGTCGGAACGTGCGCTCCATATGGTCGGTCAGTTCGCGGAAGCTCACGCTCGTGAGTTCGAGGCTGACCGTTCCGGATTCGATCTTCGAGAGATCGAGGATATCATTGATGAGCGAAAGCAGATCCGACCCCGCCGCGTGGATTGTCTTTGCGAATTCCCGCTGCTTGTCCGACATGTTGCCTTCTGAATTTTCCGTCAGCAATTTCGACAGAATGAGCAAGCTGTTCAAAGGCGTACGCAACTCATGGCTCATATTGGCCAGGAACTGAGACTTATATCGAGAGGTCAGCGATAGCTGTTCGGCCTTGTCCTCGAGGGCCGACTTCGCGTGGGAAACTTCGCGGTTCTTGCTTTCAACCTCTCTCTTCTGAATCTCCAGAAGGCGAGCCTTATCCTCAAGCTCTTCGTTGGTCTGCCGCAGGGCGTCCTGCTGTTGGCGCAACAGTTCCTCCGATCGCCGCAAGGTTGTGGCCTGCTGCTCCAAACGATCATTGGTGCTCTTGAGTTCCTCCTGCTGGCTCTGAAGCTCGGTTGTGAGCAGCTGGGACTGCTTGAGCAAGCCTTCCGTGCGCATGTTCGCGGCGATCGTATTCAAAACGATGCCGATCGACTCGGTCAGCTGGTCGAGGAATGACTGGTGCGTCTCGCTGAATCGATTGAACGAGGCAAGCTCGATGACGGCCTTGACCTCCTGCTCGAACAAGACGGGCAGCACGATAATGTTGAAAGGCGCGGCCTCTCCGAGCGCCGAGCTGATGGTGATGTAGTCGCTCGGAACCTGCGTCAGGAGAATGCGCTTCTTCTCATACGCAACCTGCCCGACCAGCCCCTCGCGAAGGCGGAATTTGTTGGCCAGATGCTTACGCTCGGTGTGAGCGTAGGAGGCCGTCAGTTCAAGAACCGGTTCCTCGGTATCATTCTCAACGATGTAGAACACGCCCCGTTGCGCGTTTACCAGGGAGGCGATCTCCGACAGGATGAGATTGGACACGGTGGCAAGATCACGCTCGCCTTGCAGCATGCGGGTGAACTTCGCGAGGTTCGTCTTCAGCCAATCCTGCTCGGCGTTTTTCTGCGTCGTGTCACGCAGATTGCGGATCATCTCGTTGATGTTGTCCTTCAGGGCCGCAAGTTCGCCGAGCGCCTCGGCGGTGATCGAGCGGGTAAGGTCACCGCGCGTCACCGCAGTTGCGACTTCGGCGATCGCGCGAACCTGGTTAGTGAGGTTGGCCGCAAGCTGGTTCACGTTGTCTGTAAGGTCGCGCCAAAGGCCGGATACACCTTCGACTCGCGCTTGCCCGCCGAGTTGCCCTTCGGTACCGACCTCCTTGGCGACGCGCGTGACTTCGGACGCGAAGGAGTTGAGCTGGTCCACCATCGTGTTGATGGTGTTCTTCAACTCCAGCATCTCGCCCTTCACGTCGACGGTAATCTTTTTGGACAGGTTGCCGTTAGCGACCGCGGTGGTCACGTCAGCGATGTTTCGGACCTGACCGGTGAGGTTGGCTGCCATCATGTTGACGTTGTCAGTGAGGTCCTTCCACGTTCCGCCGACGCCCTGCACCTGAGCCTGACCGCCGAGGCGCCCTTCCGTTCCGACTTCTCGGGCAACGCGCGTCACCTCCGACGCGAATGAGTTGAGCTGATCCACCATGGTGTTGATGGTGTTCTTCAATTCGAGCATTTCACCGCGGACGTCGACGGTGATTTTTTTGGAGAGATTTCCGTTTGCCACTGCGGTTGTGACGTCTGCGATGTTTCGTACCTGGCCAGTCAGGTTGGCGGCCATCATGTTGACGTTGTCGGTCAGGTCCTTCCAGGTACCCGCGACGCCCTTCACCTGTGCCTGGCCTCCGAGCTTTCCTTCCGATCCTACCTCGCGCGCGACGCGCGTGACTTCGGAGGCGAAGGAGTTGAGCTGGTCGACCATCGTGTTGATGGTGGATTTCAGTTCCAGCATCTCGCCTTCCACGACGACGGTGATTTTTTTCGAGAGGTCGCCGGTTGCGACCGCGGTGACGACTTCGGCGATACCGCGGACCTGGCCGGTGAGATTGGCGGCCATCAGGTTGACGTTATCCGTCAAGTCCTTCCATGTGCCGCCGACACCCTTCACCTGAGCCTGCCCGCCTAGCTTGCCCTCGGACCCGACTTCGCGCGCCACGCGCGTCACTTCGGATGCAAACGAGTTGAGCTGGTCCACCATGGTGTTGATGGTGTTCTTCAACTCCAGAAGCTCACCACGGACGTCGACCGTGATCTTCTTGGATAGATCGCCGGTGGCGACCGCGGTCGTGACCTCGGCGATATTTCGAACTTGCCCGGTGAGATTGGCAGCCATCATGTTGACGTTGTCGGTGAGGCCCTTCCAGACCCCGCCGACGCCTTCCACCCGAGCCTGACCGCCCAGCTTGCCCTCTGTTCCTACTTCGCGCGCGACACGGGTCACCTCGGAGGCGAAGGAGTTCAGCTGGTCCACCATGGTGTTGATGGTGGATTTGAGCTCGAGCATCTCGCCTTTGACATCGACGGTGATCTTCTTGGACAGATCGCCGGTTGCGACCGCCGTGGTCACTTCCGCAATGTTGCGGACCTGGCCGGTCAGGTTCGCCGCCATCGAGTTCACGTTGTCGGTCAAATCCTTCCAGGTTCCACCAACGCCCTTCACCTGGGCCTGGCCGCCCAGCTTGCCTTCTGATCCCACTTCCTTGGCGACGCGCGTCACTTCCGACGCGAACGAATTGAGCTGGTCCACCATCGTGTTGATGGTGTTCTTCAACTCCAGCATCTCGCCTTTGACATCGACGGTGATCTTCTTCGACAGGTCGCCCGTGGCGACGGCGGTGGTTACATCTGCGATATTGCGGACTTGCCCCGTAAGGTTTGCCGCCATCATGTTCACGTTGTCGGTGAGATCACGCCAAAGGCCGGCGGCCCCCGGCACGAGGGCCTGTCCGCCGAGTTTGCCCTCGATGCCCACTTCCCGGGCCACATTGGTGACCTGATCCGCAAAGGTCGCCAGAGTGTCGATCATGCTGTTGATCGTTTCCGCCAATGAGGCGATCTCTCCCTTGGCCTCGACCGTCAGCTTGTGGGTGAGATTTCCGACGGCCACCGCCGTGACGACATCCGCGATGCCGCGCACTTGGCCCGTGAGGTTCGCGGCCATCATGTTCACGTTGTCGGTCAGGTCCTTCCAGACCCCTGCGACGCCTTTCACCTGAGCCTGGCCGCCGAGCTTTCCTTCAGAACCCACTTCCTTTGCGACGCGCGTCACCTCCGATGCGAAGGAGTTGAGCTGGTCTACCATCGTGTTGATCGTATTTTTCAGCTCCAGCATCTCGCCTTTCACATCGACGGTGATTTTCTTCGACAGATCACCCGTCGCTACGGCCGTGGTCACATCGGCGATGTTTCGGACCTGGCCGGTAAGATTGGCGGCCATCATGTTGACGTTGTCGGTGAGATCTTTCCAGGTGCCGGCGACGCCCTGAACCTGCGCCTGGCCGCCTAGCTTTCCTTCCGTTCCCACCTCGCGCGCCACGCGCGTCACCTCCGACGCGAACGAATTGAGCTGGCCCACCATGGTGTTGACCACCTTGCCGATGCGCAGGAATTCGCCCCGTAGTGGACGTCCCTGGATTTCGAGCTGCATCGGCTGGCTGAGATCGCCCTTGGCGACTGCCCCGATCACCCGGGCCACCTCCGTGGTCGGCTGGACGAGGTCCCCGATCATGGAGTTCACGGAATCGATGCAATCGCTCCAGCAGCCGCGGGCCGCGGGCAACTTGCCGCGCTCGCCGATCTGGCCCTCCTTGCCGACGACCTTCGACATCCGGGAGAGTTCGCGGGTGAGACCGTCGTTTAGCTCGACGACGTCATTGAAGGCCTCCGCCAGCTCCCCGTCGACTCCGGTCAGATCCAGCGGAAGGCGAACGGAAAAATCGCCTTTCCGCAAAGATCGCAACGCCTTGAGGATAGCTTTATGGTCAAGCTGCGACGGCGCAATCTGTGTCTGTGGCAAGGGGACCTCGTATGGAACGCTTCGTGAAAAATTTTAAAGCTCAGCTTTTGGACTGCCGCTTTTGTAGAAAGTCTATACCTGCATCATGACGTAGCGGGAAGTCGGCTCGGACACTACAATTCACCAACGTGTAGAAAGTGTTGCGGAGTGCAAGTCTCGAAACTTCGCATTCTCCTGTGTCCTTCGAGCGGAAGCCGAAAGCGTCGATGAACCACCCGCGACTCCCTGGCGCCTGAAGCGGTGTTCAGTGCAACTGCATAACGTTGATTATCGTTCCGCCATTGCGATTGCGCCTTACGCCCTAGCGTGGCTCGACAGCGAAAGTTCCCGGTGGTGCTGCAGACAAGGTGTTGCGCGTCTCGCCTCAAGGAGGCATATGACCAAGCGCATATGGGCGTTATATAATCGACATGACCCACGTCATGGCTTCGGGCCCTCATCAAGGCGAAATGATGCCGATAGACGCCAAGAAACTTCACCGCGACGCCATCGTTATCGATGCGGTTTGTCCGCTTCTCGCGACACCGAGCTACCTCGATCTCTATCGTCGTGGGGGGCTGACGATGGTGGCTCCCACGGTCGGTGGATTTTCTGGCGGCGCAGGGCAGACGCTTCGTTCCATCGGGCGCTGGCTGAAGCTCGTACGCGAAAACGACGATCTCTTGCTGGTGAAGCGCGCCGCCGATGTAACGCGCGCGAAGGCCGAGGGCAAACTCGGGATCTTGCTTCATTTTCAGGGCACAGAACCGGTCGAGGACGACCTCGATCTCGTCGACGCGTACAAGGAACTCGGTGTCGGTATCATCCAGCTCAGCTACAATGTGAAAAACCGCTTTGGCGATGGCTGCGAGGAACGGACCGACGCGGGGATGAGCCGCCTCGGCCTCAAGTTGATAGAACGACTTAACAAGGCGCGCGTCATCGTCGATTGCTCGCACACAGGTTACCGGACCACCATGGATGCCATCGAGGCATCATCGGAGCCCGTCGTCTTTTCCCACGCCAATCCCCGCGCCGTCTATGCGTCTCCTCGCAACATCGCCGATGAGCAGATCAAAGCAGTGGCGGCAACAGGCGGCCTGACGGGCATCGTGGGCTATCCGGCTTTCGTCTCGGCTGCGGCACGGCCAAGCCTGGACCAGTTCATCGGTCATATTGACTACGTCGTACAGCTTGTCGGCATAGACCACGTGGCGTTGGGTATCGACTACTTCGAGGGCATGCATCCCCTGATGCCGCTGGAGAAAGCCAAGCGGCAATACGATGAGTTCATCGCCTCGGGCATCTGGAGCGCTGCGAGCTATCCGCCGCCACCCTATCATTACCCTGAAGGGATCGAGACGCCCGAAGGATTCCCGAACCTGACGGCTGGTCTGTTGCGCCGGGGCTATGGTGAAGCCGATACTCGCAAAATTCTCGGCGGGAACTGGCTGCGTGTTTACGAAGCCGTCTGGGGCGGTTAGTCGGTCCCCGCATCTCGATCCGAATTTAGGCCTCGGCGAGGGGCGCGGCGACGCCTTCGAGGTTACGAATGAGATCCTGACCGTTCTCCGCAGGCGCGAGAGTGACGCGTGAACATACCCAAAGAATTACCGCATCTTTGTCGCCTACTGAGAGGCAGGCATGGCCCATGGTGCTGTCGAAATAACAACTATCGCCCTTTTGCAGACGAAGGGGCTCGTAGATATCGGTATGCAAATCGACCGTGCCCGAGAGAACGTAAATGAACTCTTCGCCCTCGTGGCTGATGTAGTGCGGGAATTCCTGGATCGAATGGGCGGAGAGCGTCGCGAGAAGGGGGATGAACTGCTTGCTCGACAGATCGGCGCAGAGCATTTCGTAATCGTATTGAGATGACTTCAGCTTCGCGCCCTGACCCGCCCGGGTCACGCTTCGCCGGCCGAGCATCATGCGGTTCGGCTTCGGGCTGAACAACTCAGCCACATCCACCTTCAAACCGTCGGCCAATCTGAGAACGTTCTCGTAAGTCGGCGAAATCTGATTCTGTTCGACTTTTGAAATCGTGGAGGCGGCAAGTTCGGACCGTTTGGCCAATTGCTGCAAGGTTAGGCCGCGATCGAGGCGCAACTGCTTGATGCGGCTGCCGAAGCCCGTATCCCGACGCAATCGCTTCGGCTCGGCACTTGCCGGCTTGGTCAAAATTTTCATCAAGCTGCTCAATTTTTCATATACGACAATTTATTGACCAAAGTGTAGTTACTGGCCATAGTCTGGTCAACAACAGCTCGCTGTCCCTTGCCCAGGGCGCGATTGTAACAGGGGAACAGGCAAATGAGAAAGTCCACCATGCAAGCTCCGGCGCTTTTGGCCGCGTTTCTGATCGGCGCTTCCGGTGCGAGCGCGCCGGCCTTCGCAGGGAAGGCCGATGATACGCTGAACGCTGCCTTCAGCGCCGAGATCACGACGCTGGATCCGTACAAGGAATCGGGCCGCGAAGGTCTGGTGATGGCGCGTCTGATCTACGACGCGCTCCTATACAAGGATATGAAGACCGGTGAGTTCAAGCCGGAGCTCGCGGAATCCTATAAGGTGGTCGACGACAAGACGATCGACTTCAAGCTTCGCCAGAACGTCAAGTTCCACAACGGTCAGAAGATGACGGCCGACGACGTTGTCTACACGCTCAATCTCGTCTCCTCTAAAGAATACAACGCCCGCTACCAGATCGCCGTGGAATGGATCGACCGCGCCGAGAAGCTCGGCGAGTTCGACGTCCGCCTTCACATGAAAAAGCCCAACCCACTGGCTCTCGAGATGTTGGCAGGCAACCTGCCGATCTATCCCAAAGCCTATTACGAATCGGTCGGCTCACAGGGCATGAGCGTGAAGCCGGTCGGCGCAGGCCCCTACAAACTGGTCGAGCTGACGCCGGGGACACGTTATGTTCTCGAGCGCTTCGACGATTATTATGCTGGAAGCCCGAAGGGCGCGGCGAAAATCAAGCGCATGGTGGCGCGGGTCCTGCCGGAGGCGAACACGCAATATGCGGAACTCGTCAATGGCCAGCTCGACTGGATCTGGCGCGTGCCCCCTGACGATGCACGCAATCTCGCCCGTCAGGCGAAAGTGGCGATCAGCAACGCGCAGATCATGCGGTTCGCATATATCTCCATCAATCCGAACTACCAGGACGGCAAATCCCCGCTTGCTGATGTGCGGGTCCGTCAGGCTATCAACATGGCGGTCGATAAGGGCGGCATCGTCAAGGCACTGATCGGCGGGGCGTCACAGCCCATCGCGTCGGCGTGCAATCCGATCCAGTTCGGTTGCGAGACGGATGTGAAGGCCTATCCGTTCGATACCGCCAAGGCGAAGGCTCTGCTTGCAGAGGCCGGATATCCTGACGGCATCAAGCTCGATCTCGTCTTTACGTCGCTTCCGCGCATCCAGGCGGAGGCGATTGCCAACAATCTTGGTAAAGCGGGAATCCAGGTCACCCTTAACGAACAGCAATATGCGCCGGGGATCAGCGCTTGGCGCGAAGGACGTGCGCCGTTGCTTCTGACCAATTGGGGCTCCTATGGCGTGGGCGACGTGGGATTGAGCGTTGGCCAGTTCTTCAGCGGCACGGGGGACGATCTCGCAAAGGACAAGGATGTCATCCCGTTTCTTCAGTCGGCCAACGCGTCGATGGATCGCGACAAGCGCAAAGGGGATTACGCCAAGGCTCTCAAGATCATTGCCGACAAGGCTTATTGGGTGCCGTTGTGGACCTATAATGTGATCACCGCGCACAGCAAAGACCTCGACGTCACCCAGAATGCCGACGAGTTCGTCGAATTCTACCGCGCTAACTGGAAGTGAACCCAGCGATGGACCGGCAAGGGGAATTCTGATCCGATGTTGCGCTTCATTCTGCGCCGCTCCGGCTCCGCACTCGTCCTCATGGTCGTCGTGTCCTTCGTAGCGTTCATGCTCATCTTCGCGGCCGGGGATCCGGCCGTGAAGTTGGCGGGCGAAGCGGGGACGGTTGCCGATGCTGCGCGCATCCGCGCGCTCTATGGCTTCGACAAGCCCATTCCCGTTCAGTTCTTCCACTGGATTTCTGCAGCTATACGCGGCAATTTCGGGCACAGCTTCTATTTCGATCAGCCCGTGGCGTCGATCCTGTTGGATCGGCTCGGCACCACGATGCTGCTTGGGCTCACGTCCTTCATATTTGCATTGGCGCTCGCCCTGCCGCTCGGGATCGCCGCGGCACGTTGGCAGAATACCTGGATCGACCGCACAGCGCTCGTCATCGCGGTGGTGGGTCAGGCCATGCCGACATTCTGGTTCGCCCTGCTGCTCGTCATCCTCTTCAGCGTTACTTTTCCGATCCTGCCCACGTCGGGTTCCGAAACCTGGCAGCATTTCATCATGCCTTCGGTCGTTCTGGGATATTTCGCGGCACCCGCCATCATGCGGCTTGCCCGTTCAGGCATGGTCACCGCGCTCGAGACCGACTACATTCGAACGGCGCGCGCGATGGGAATTGCGCCGCGAACAGTCCTTCTCAAGTATGCACTGCGCAATGCGCTCATCCCGGTCGTCAGCGTCTCAGCCGCTCAGCTGGGCTACATGCTCGCCGGATCCGTCGTCGTCGAGAGCGTCTTCGCCATCAACGGTGCAGGGCGACTGGCCTGGGAATCGATCCTTCGGAGCGACCTTCCGACGGTCCAGGCGCTCGTCCTGTGCTTTTCTCTCATCTATGTCATTTTAACCTTCGCTGCGGACGTCCTGAATGCTTGGCTCGATCCGCGTATGAGGCTTGCTGATGCGCGCACTGACTGACGCCGGAAGCACCACGCATCCTCCGCGCCAATGGCCGCGTTGGATGCGTCATTCAGGGCTGACGGCCGGGATGGTCATTCTTGCCACCATCGTGCTCATGGGTCTTCTGGCGCCGCTTTTGGCACCGCACGATCCGTATGAGCAGGATCTTCTTGCCCGTATCGTGCCGCCCGTTTGGTACGAAGGCGGTTCGTGGGAACATCCCCTGGGAACTGATCATCTGGGTCGCGACTACCTTTCGCGTTTGCTCTACGGAGCGCGGGTGTCGGTTTTCATCGGCATCACCGTTGCGTTCGTGTCCGGCATCATTGGCACGGTTCTTGGCGTGACGGCCGGATATTTCGGCGGCAAGACCGACGTTGTGATTTCCTTTATCATCACGGCAAGGCTCGCTCTGCCGGTCATCCTGGTGGCCCTTGCCATCGTGGCTCTCTTCGGATCGTCCCTGACCGTCGTGGTCAGTGTCCTCGGATTGTTGCTGTGGGACCGATTCGCGCTTGTGATGCGGGCCACCACTCAACAGATACGCGATGCCGACTTCGTTATGGCGGCGAAAGTTCAAGGTGCATCGACGCTTCAAATCATCATGCAGGAAATCCTGCCGAACGTCGCCACCAACCTCACTGTCGTCGCGACGCTAGAAATAGCGCAGGCGATCGTGCTCGAAGCGGCGCTATCGTTTCTCGGACTTGGAGTGCCCCCGCCGCTGCCATCTTGGGGACTGATGCTGGCGGAAGGCAAGTCGTTCATCCTATTCGACCCTTGGCTCATCACCATTCCGGGCGTGCTGCTCTTTGCGCTCGTTCTGGCGATCAACCTCGTCGGCGACGGATTGCGTGACGTCACGGCCCCGGATTCGCGGAACTGAGATGGGTGAGGGACACGACGTGCTTCTCGATGTTCAAAGACTCAGTGTCGACATCCCGACCGCGCAAGGAGTATTGCACGCCGTGCAGGGCATCAGCTTCTCGGTCGATAAGGGCGAGACGTTGTGCATCGTCGGTGAGTCCGGTTGCGGAAAGTCGCTGACCGCGCTGGCATTGATGGATCTCCTGCCGCGTCGCGCGATGCGCTCTGCGGGCAGGCTGGCCTTTGCTGGAACCGATCTTCAGGGGCTTTCGCAGTCTGCCATGAACAAGCTCCGCGGTGAGCACATGGCGATGATCTTCCAGGAACCGATGACCTCCCTGAACCCCGTTTTCACGATCGGTGACCAGATGACCGATGTGTTGCGTCAGCATCGGCGGGTCTCGCTGCGAGAAGCACGCGAACGTGCGATTTATCTCTTGACGCGGGTCGGCATCGGAAATGCAGCCCAGCGACTCTCGCAATATCCCCATCAATTATCGGGAGGCCTGAGGCAGCGCGTCATGATTGCCATGGCGCTGATGTGCGACCCCAAGTTGATCATCGCAGATGAGCCCACGACTGCACTGGACGTAACGGTCCAGGCCGAGCTCCTTCGCCTGCTGATGTCTCTGCAGGATGAGTTCGGCATGGGCCTGGTGCTCATCACCCACGACCTGGGCATCGTTTCCCGGATGGCCGACAAAGTGGCGGTCATGTATGCGGGTCAGATTGTCGAATCCGGGCCGGTCGTCTCGATTTTCAGATCGCCTCTTCACCCGTACACGCAGGGCCTCATGGCGTGTCTTCCAACGCCTGAGCGAAAGCGCATGCAACATCTGCGTGCTATCCCCGGCACGGTACCCTCGCTGGTCGGGGACCTGTCGGGATGCCGCTTCCGCGGTCGCTGTCCCTATGCACAACCCATTTGCGAAGATGACGTCGCGTTGCGGCCCCACGCCGATGATCACGCCTATCGATGCGTGTTGCCGCCGGAGGTGTCTCTCGCGAACGCCGCTGTGGCGCTGGAGACGATTCCATGAACGGTGACGATGCGAAGCCCGTCGTTCTGGAACTGCGTGACGTTTCGCGCCTTTTCCGGTTGTCTCGCGGACCGTTCCGCCGCGAGACGTTGACCGCGGTCGATCACGTTTCGCTTCGTGTCCGCCAGGGCGACGTGCTCGGGATCGTCGGCGAGTCGGGCTCTGGAAAGACCACCTTGTCCAAGATGATGCTGGGCCTTCTGGCACCCTCGTCCGGTGAGGTTTTGCTCGATGGAAAGCCGCTCTCTGACTTTCCGCGCCGGGCGCTCGCGCGGCGCGTACAATTCGTCTTTCAGGATCCCTATTCGTCCCTCAATCCTCGTCGATCGATCGGCTCGATCATCGCCCAACCTCTCCATATCCATGGAATTGGCACGCGAGCGGAGCGGGAGAAGCGCGCGCGCGAGTTGCTTGACGTCGTCGGACTGCCGGCGCGTGTTTTCGACAATGCGCCAGGACAATTGTCCGGCGGACAGCGACAACGTGTCGTCATTGCCCGGGCGCTTGCGCTCAGACCCAAGATCCTGGTCTGCGATGAGCCGACATCTGCTCTGGACGTTTCGGTGCAGGCACAGATACTCAATCTCCTGCTCGACCTCCGCACGGAATTCGATCTCACCTATGTAATGGTGAGTCACAATCTCAACGTGATCGAGCACATGACAACCGAAGTTGCTGTCATGTATCTCGGCCGCATCGTAGAACTCGCGGAAGCCGGCAACATCTTTCGGGATGCGAGCCACCCTTACACCAAAATCCTGTTGCGGTCGGCCATGACCATCGCCCCCGGAGCGGGCATTCCCGATGTGTACTTCGACCGGAGCGATCCTGCGTACCGACGTCCCATCGCCCTTCCCTGACTCGTTTATTTGAGGTTATTGCGTCTTGATTACCGTGAACGCCGCCGAAACCCGCGCCGCCCTCGACCTTTCTTCCACTGTCGAGGCCCTGCGCGTCATGTTTCTCAACGGTTGCGAAGCGCCTCTGCGCCATCATCATGCGATAGGGGGGAAGGGGGGTACGGAAGGGACGATGCTGTTGATGCCAGCTTGGGTGCCGGATCGCTACCTCGGCGTGAAGCTCGTCAACGTCTTTCCGGGCAACGGTGCGCTCAACCTGCCGGCTGTGCAGGGCGTGTATATCCTCTTCTCTGGCAAGACCGGTGAGGTCCTCGCCATGGTCGACGGCAATGAACTCACCGCCCGTCGCACAGTTGCGGCGTCTGCGCTGGCGTCCTCGTATCTGTCTCGCCCGGATGCCCACACCCTTCTGGTCGTGGGCACCGGCCGACTTGCGCGGTTGATGGCCGAGGCGCACGCGGTTGTTCGGCCAATCGAACGAGTGATGGTCTGGGGACGGGAATCGGCTAAAGCCGCCGCTGTCGTCGCCGAATTCGGCGACTGCGGGTTTGACGTGTCGGTGGCCAACGACCTTCGTAGTGCGGTGGAGAACGCGGACATCGTCAGTTGCGTGACGCTCAGCCGGGAACCTTTGATACAGGGCGCCTGGCTTCGGCCCGGTACGCATCTCGATCTCGTCGGTGGGTTTACGCCTCAAATGCGAGAAGCGGACGACGAGGCCGTGAAGCGCGCCAGCATATTCATCGATACGCCTGGCGCGACCTCGGAAGCAGGGGACCTCGTCATACCGATTGCGAGCGGCGTCCTGCGTGAGGCCGATATCAGGGCCGATTTCGCAGCGCTCGTGAGAGGCGCCCATCCTGGACGCACATCGGCGGACGAGATCACGTTCTTCAAATCCGTTGGCGCCTCCCAGGAGGATCTCGCCGCGGCGATCCTCGTCTATGAACGTTCGCAGGCTTCCGTCGCAGGCGCCTAGTCAGTTTCGCAAAGCCTTATTTGCCCGGAGTCAACAGAATGTCCTCACTTCACCAGAAGGCCATCATCATCGACGGTCTCGTCATCTCCAATTTTACGCGACAGGTTCTTGAGGACATGCATGCAGGCGGCATCACGGCGGCCAATTGCACCTGCAGCATCTGGGAAGGCTTCGAGCCGACAATGCGCAACGTGGCGAGGTGGCTGCGTTCGTTCGAGGATAACGCAGACATCATCCTTCAGGTGCATGAGACATCCGATATCCTTCGGGCAAAAGCCGAGGGCAAAGTCGGCATTATTCTCGGTTGGCAGAACACCAGTGGTTACGGCGACGTTCTCGACTACGTTCCTCTCTTCGCCAAACTCGGCGTTCGGGTTGTCCAGCTCACCTACAACACCGCGAACTCGGTTGGCTCCGGCTGCTATGAATCCTCCGATCGTGGTCTGACCGATTATGGTCGCGATTTGATCGCCGCGATGAATGTCGCTGGCGTTCTTGTGGATCTCAGCCATGTGGCTCGCAATACAGCGCGTGATGCGATCGCCGCCTCGACGAAACCGGTGGCCTACACCCATTGCGCACCCGCTGGTCTGAAGACCCATCCGCGCAACAAGTCCGACGAGGAGCTGAGGCTGATTGCCGACAAAGGCGGGTTCGTCGGCGTCACGATGTTCCCCGCGTTCCTCGCACGCGGCAAGGGAGCGACAGTCGACGATTATATCGAGGCGGTCGAATACACCATCAATCTCATCGGTGAGGAGCAGGTTGGCTTGGGAACCGACCTGACCCAGGAGCAGCCCCCCGAATTCTTCACCTGGATCAATCGCGACAAGGGCGACGGGCGCAAGCTCGTGGATTTCGGCGAAGCGCTTGAACTCGGCGGCTTCCGCCGATCGAGCGAATTTCCGAACATCACGGCGGCTATGGAGCGGCGAGGCTGGAAATCCGACCGGATCGAGCGGGTTCTCGGACGCAACTGGTTGCGTCTTCTCCGCGATGTCTGGGGCGCGTAAAGCACGTCGAGGCATGATGGACGCGAAGCAGCGATCTGGCCTGGCCGATGCGGCCAGCCGCTGGGTCTTGGGTGCGATCAAACCCGGCGGAGATAGTCCAGTGTGGTGTCGAGTGATTCGACATCGCCGAACTTGGCATTGATGTCGAACAGGTTCCATTCCACGACGCCGGGGACACGATCGCCCACAGCTTCCCGAACGACGATCGTCCGGAATCCCTCCGCACTTGCGTCCTCTGCCGTGTGACGCACACATCCCGCCATGGTCACTCCAGTGAGGATGACCGTGTCGACCCCATGCGCGCGAAGGAAGCTGCCGAGATGCGTTCCATGGAAGGCGCTGGCTCGCTTCTTGATGATCACCTGCTCGTTGGCGAGAGGCGCGACACGGTCATCGATCGCCACCGCCTCGGTCCCGAGCTTGAGGGCTTCGGCGGGAATCTTGTGGTGCCATAAGCCCATATCGCTGTTCGGACCCTCGGTGACGGCGAATGCCGTGCTGGTGTAAACGATGGGGATCCCCTTCGCGCGCCCGACTTCATTGAGGTTCTGCACCGCCGGGATGATGGTTTCCATGCCGTCGCAGGTGAAGGGATACCCTTCGCGCGTCCAGGCATTTGCGAGATCAATGTGTATCAGCGCAGGCTTCTTGCCGAACCCAATCCGGCGCATGAACCCCCGATTGGCGTAAATCTCGGAATTGGCAGCGAAGATCACGTCCAGTGCGGCTTTCAGTTCGGGCTTCATCGGAAATTCTCCATCGCTTGAGGTTGGTCTAGGGGAAGGCTGCCGTCGCTCTGGTCACCAGTAACAAAGCCCGGGCACCAGCCAGTTGCATCGCGTGACTGACGACGGCTCCCCAGCAGGCGTGACGCGGTATCGCCGCAACGGTCGACGATGACGATATCGCCGGGCCAAATCAAGCGCACGACGTGATTCAGAAGGGTGGAATCGATGTGGGGGATCCGGATTGTCACGGCCGTTCCCGCCACGCGTTTCTCGGGCAGCACGGCGTGGATGGCAGGATCGACAAAACCGGCATGGAGAATATGCCCGGCGTCGCCGTTTGAACCTGTTCGAGGAGCCCCAAAACGTCGGACGGGATTTGATGCGGGAGGGGATTGAGCGTAAACATGGGGCGTTCGGAGCGGACGCGGCGGCGAGGTTGCCGGCAACCATAGCGGAGGTCTGTTGAAAATAAATTTCTTATTGGAAAAGCGGCCCGCTGCCGCGATAACATCTTCGCAGATCTCACTTCGGAAGGTCACAGTTGGCTCAACATTATCAGAAGCATGTCGTTGTCATCGGAGCCGGAATTATCGGCGTGAATTGCGCGCTCGCGCTTCAGGCGCGGGGGTTCGACGTGACGATCGTCGATGAGCGTCCCCCGGGAACGGCCACGTCGTTTCGGCAATGCTGGATGTTTCGCGATTTCGGCCGTCGCGCCGATTTCGATGCCGGGTCTCATTTGGTCGGTGCCGAGCATGCTGATGGACCCGCTCGGCCCGTTGTCGATCCGGTGGAAGAGCCTTCCTGGGCTGGCGCCATGGCTTTGGCGATTCTGGCGTTCCGGAACGACCAAGCGCGTGGAGGGAATCGCCCGCGATCTCGCAGCGTTGCTCGCGACGGCCTCTCGAGGATTACGAGCCTGTCCTCAAGGCTGCCGGTCTCGACCATCTCGTTCGCCGAAATGGTGCGCTTTATGTCTATAAGACCGAAAAGGGTTTCGCCGAGGCGGCCGCGGAGTGGGACTTGAAGTTTCGCAACGGGGTCGTCGCAGAGCGTGTCGACGGTGCCGCGATCAGGGCTCTCGAACCCGCATTGGCGCCTAGATTTCTCCAACGGATATTTCGTGCCGGGATATTCCCACACGGTCGATCCAGGCCAGCTTGTCAGTGGCTTGCCGATCACTTCCAGAGCTCGGCGGCAAGATCCGTCGCGCTCGCGTTCGATGGCGCTTTATTCTCCGACTCGGACCCCGTGCGCTTCGACCTGGACGACGGCAGCGAACTCGCCTTCGACCTGGTGGTGGTTGCCGCCGGGCGCATGGTCGAAGTCGATTTGCCGAATGCTCGGGCATGACGTGCCGCTCGACACGGAGCGAGGCTACAACACCACGCTACCGACGCCGGCGTGTGAACTGACCCGTCCGTCTGCATAGCAGAGCGCAGTTTCTTCATGACGCCCATGGCAATGGGACTTCGCATCGGGGGGGCCGTTGAACTTGCTGGTCTTGACGCCCCGCCAAACTTTGCCAGAGCGAAGGCTCTTCTTGCGAATGGCGCACAAGCCCTGCCGGGCCTCAATACGGATGGCGGCGCGAATGGATGGGCTTTCGGCCCTCGATGCCGGATTCGAAACCCGTCATCGGGCGTTCGCCCCGCCATGCGAACGCGCTTTTCGCCTTCGGTCATGGCCATCTCGGTTTGACACAAGGGGCGACCACGGGACGCCTCATCGGTGAACTGGCTTCGGATGAGCGCACGTCCATCGACCTTGCGCCGTTCCGCATCGATCGGTTTTAGCGGCCGAAAAAAGAACAGCGTGTCGTCGAGGTGGGCTCCCCGCGGCCGGCGGCATCATGCAGACCGCCGGTGAGCGATGAACGGGGAACAGGCCTCGGAAATCCATCGGACGCATACCGGACAATAACGGCTGAGGCGGGTTTGGCAAATCGCACCAATGTTGCGGGTGGATTCGAGGTCCGGCTGCCGAAATTCCGGGTTGGAGAATTGTCTTGTCTCTGTCACGATCAAAAAAATGCGACGCCCTCGAAGGCGTCGTTGTGGGAGGCACCGCACAGTCAGCCTGGCATCCAGGGCTCGCAGCGGAAAAAACGGGAAAGACAATGGGACGGCGCGTACTGGTCGCAGAGTTCATGCACGAGACCAACACATTCAGCGTTCAGTTGACGGACGAAGATGCGTTTCACAACTCCAGTTTCTACCTCGGCCAGGAGATCCGGCCTGCCTTCGAAGGCACAAGGACCTCGTTAGGGGCCGCTTCGAAGCGGCAGCAAAATTTGACTGGGATGTGGTGCACCCACTCGCGACATCGGCGAACCCTTCTGGCCGCGTGACGGATGCATGTTTCGAGACGATGTCGAGCCGAATTCTCGACATGTGCGACGGGGTGGACGGAATCCTGCTACACCTTCACGGGTCGATGTCTACGCAGAGCCATGACGACGGCGAAGGCGAGTTGCTGTTGCGCATTCGCAATCGCGTTGGCGCGGATGTGCCTGTGGTCGCCGTCCTCGATCTGCACGCCACCGTCACGCAGGCGATGGCTGATAACGCGAATGCGTTGATTTCATACCGAACGTATCCGCATATCGATCAATATGAGCGCACATGGCAGGCGGCCGAGCTTCTCGAGAAAGCAATGTCCCGAGAAATAATGCCGCGGGTCGCGCTCGCGCGCCGGCCTATTCTCTATGCGCTCGATGGCGGCCGGACAACATCGCCGCCTTTCATGGAATTGCTGCGTCGCGGCGATCGAATCGAGAGCGCGAAGGGCAAGCACTCGTCGTCAGCGTCCAGGCGGGGTTCTCCTCGGCGGACGTCCACGACATCGGTCCCTCCGTCGCGGTGACCGGAAATGATCACGCATCTGCGCAGGCGATCGCCGAGGAGCTCATGGATTATGCGTGGGAGCAGAGGACATTTTCGTCAATCCACTTTACGCCCATGGAAGAGGCCATTGCGAAGGCTCAAAGAGGGAACCGGGCAGGAAAAGCCTCTCGTGATCGCCGATTACTCTGATAATCCCGGCTCAGGCGCCTATGGAGACGCCACCCGTCTGCTGAAAGCGGTCCTTGATGCAAACCTGCAGAACGTGGGTTTTTACGCAATTCGCGACCCGGAGGCAGTTCTCGAAGCGCAGGCGGCCGGCGTGGGAAAAAACGTGACGCTGAGGCTTGGCGGAAAGGTCGATCCCACGATGGGAGGCGGCCCTCTCGAGATCACGGCACATGTGGCGGCGATCACGGATGGAAGCTTCATCGCGTACGGGCCGATGGGCGGAGGGGCGCGGCGCAATTACGGCTTGAGTGCTTTGCTGCGCGTCGGTGGTGTTGAAATTATCGTCATCACACACAACGGACAGGCGACGGATCTCGGACAGTTCACGTCGCTTGGCGTGGATCCGACACGAAAGTCAACCATCGTGGTGAAATCAATGCAGCATTTTCGCGCAGCGTTCGAGCCGATTGCGCGCGAAGTGCTGGAGGTCGATACGGGCGCGCTGTCGACACGCAATTTCAAGGAACGCCCCTATAAGAAAATCCGGCGGCCCATTTGGCCCCTCGATCCTCTTTAAAGATCAATTCAAGGCAGGAGCCGGCATGACCGAGCGTTTTGAGAATTACGGCCGCAAACCGGAAAGTCGGCGGCTTCGGCCGATCTCGTTCTCCGGAACGGCACCATCTGGTGCGGCCGAGAAGACGGTATCGTACAGGCTGTCGCCGTCTGGCAGGGGCGGGTTCTGGCAACAGGGAGCGATGCGGAAATCGGGACCCTGATCGGACCCGCCACGCGCGTGATCGATCTTCAAGGAAAATTCGCGACGCCAGGCCTCAACGATGCGCATCTGCATCTGGTTTCGCTTGGAATGACGATGAGCTGGGTCGATGCCAGCCCGAAGGCGGCGCCAACCCTTGGGGCGTTGACCCAGGCAATCGCCGCGCGCGCCAAGCAGCTTCGTCCGGGGGAGTGGGTTCTGGCGCGAGGTTACGACCAGACAAAGCTCGACGTGAAACGACACCCGCAACGCTGCGAGCTCGATGAGGTATCGCCGGACAATCCCGTGATGGTCGTGCGAGCCTGCGGCCACATCTCGGTCTGCAATTCTCTCGCCCTCAAGCTTGCGGGGATCGATGAGAATTCGCCGACGCCGGCAGGCGGATTGATCGAGCAGCAGGACGGCAAGCTCACCGGCCTGCTGGCCGAGAACGCTCGGGCGCCCGTCTGGGCAGTGATTCCGCCTCCGACCGAGGAGGACCTGATCGATGGGATCGAGAGGGGCGGGCGACATCTCCTCTCTTATGGGATCACGAGCTGCATGGACGCGGCGGTTGGACAGCGCGGCGGGTTTGGCGAGATCGCAGCCTATCACCGCGCCAAGCGCGAAGGGCGGCTTCCCGTGCGCACCTGGCTTGTGCTCTTGGGCGATCCCGATCGCAGCATTGTTCCGCAATGCTATGATGCCGGTCTGATCTCGGGAACGGGTGACGACATGTTGATGGTCGGCGCCGTAAAGTTCTTTCTGGATGGATCGGCCGGTGGACGCACCGCGTGGATGTCCCATCCCTATCTCGGCGAAGATCGTACCACCGGCGTGCAGATGATGCCGGATGACGAAATCGAATCGCTGGTTATGGACGCGCATGCCAAAGGCTACCAGCTTGCCTGCCATGCGATTGGCGACGCAGCCATCGAGCAACTTGTGACAGCGTATGAGAAGGCTCTCGCGGCTCATCCCGATCCCGATCGTCGTCACCGTGTCGAGCATTCAGGCTTCTCAACACCGGCGCAGCACGAGCGGATGATGAAGGCCGGCATCTATCCGTGCCCGCAGCAGGTGTTCATCTACGATTTCGGTGACGCCTACGTCTCGGTGCTTGGCGAAGAACGAGGGCTCAGCAGCTACCCGCTCAAGACCTGGATCGATCTTGGGCTCAAGCCTGCGACCGGCAGCGACGCGCCTGTCTGTCAACCCAATCCTTTCCCCAATCTCTACTCCATGATCACGCGCAAGACCTGGAAGGGTACGGTGATGGACGAGCGCGAACGGGTCTCGATCGAAGAGGCGCTTCAGGCCTACACGGAATTCGGAGCGTTCTCGCAAAAGATGGAAAACGTCAAAGGGCGCCTTATCCCCGGGCAGCTTGCGGATATCGCGGTCTTCTCACGCAACCTCCTGGAAGCGACGCCGGAAGACATCCTTGACAATACGCAATGCGATCTTACCATTCGCGGCGGTGAGATCGTTCACGATCGTCTTGGCGTTACATAAAAACCATCAGGGGAAACGCTCGGACACCTGACTAAGCTCGACCGAAATGGCCAATTCTCACGGTGGCTTCAAGCCAAATCGTGAAAGCAAAAATCTTGGGAGGAACAATCGTGTTAAAAAAATTTGCTATCGCCTCGGCGCTTGTGCTGACGATGAGTGGCTTTGCTGAAGCGCAGACGCCGCGCAAGGGCGGGACGATCCGGCTCACCGCGCCGTATGGTTCGAGCTTCGCCAATCTCGACATCCATACCTCGAACCGCGCGCAAGACGAGATCTACGCCAAGGCCATTCACCGCACGCTCTACAATTGGGACTCGGCCAACAACAAGCCCGTGCTCGAACTGGCAACGGCAGTCACCGCGTCGGCGGATGGGCTGGTCTATACCTACAAGCTGCGCGACGACGCGATCTTCCACCACGGCCGCAAGATGACCGCCGATGACATCATCTGGACGTTCAATCGCCTCATGGATGGCTCGAAAGCCTATCCCGGCGCGCGCTACGTGCGCATCATCAAGGGTGCGATCGATGTCGAGAAGGGCAACGCAAAGACCATTGCGGGCCTGAAAAAAATCGACGATTTGACTCTGGAAATCACTTTGACCAGCAAGGTCGATCCCGGCTTCTATTTTCACGCTGCCATGACGTCGATCTATCCGGCCGACGAAGCCGTGAAGGAATCCTTCAACACCAAACCCATCGGTCTCGGCCCGTACAAGTTCCTGGAATATGTGCCGGGTTCGCGCCTGGTGGCCGAACGCTGGGACAAGTTCTACAAGCCCGGCAAGCCATATGCGGACAAGGTTTCGATCTCCATCATGGGTGAGGCTGCCGCACGCGACGTGGCATTCCGCAACAAGGAAATTGACGCATCGATCCTGGGCCCGGCGCAGTACGTCGCTTATCAGGCCGACCCCGAGCTCTCCAAGGGACTGCTCGAAGTCGCCGAGGTCTATACCCGCAATATGGGCATGAACCGGAACTTCAAACCGTTTGCCGACAAGCGTGTTCGCCAGGCGATCAACCACGCCATCGACTCGGATTTGATCATCAAGCGCTTGGTCAAGGGCAAGGCCTATCGGGCCACAAGCTGGCTCCCGCTGTCTTCGCCGGCCTACGACCAGAACTTGAAGCCTTACGCCTACGATCCCGAGAAGGCCAAAAAGTTGCTGGCTGAAGCCGGCTATCCAGAGGGTTTCGAGTTCGAGTGGACCGCAACCTCCAACGAAAGCTGGGGCATCCCGATCGTCGAGGCTGTCATTCCGATGCTCGAGAAAGTCGGCATCAAGGTGAAGATCAAGCCGGTCGAGGGCACTGTGTTGTCCGAGGTCGTGAGCAAAGGCGACTATCAGGCCTACATCTGGTCCAATACATCGGGGCCCGATCCGCTCGAGGCTCTGAAATGCTTCCACTCGGCGACGCCGCAATCCGCCTGCAACTACACCGCATTCAAGAACCCGGACCTCGACAAGATCCTGGATGAGGCTGCAGTGAGCGAGGGCGAGAAGCGGATCGAGTTGCTGAAGAAAGCAAACGCGATGGTCCAGGACGAAGCGCCGGTATGGTTCTTCAACTACAACAAGGCCGTCATGGCCTATCAGCCCTGGATCAAGGGTCTTCAGCCGAACGCAACCGAACTCGCAATTCAGTACCCTGAGGATATCTGGGTCGAAGCGTCTTCGCCTGCGGCCAAGTAACCGGAGACTGAGCGACAGCTCACGCTGAGCAGGTAGATCCTGACATCCGGAACGCTATTCCGGATGTCAGGATCGGGAGTGATGAATGCTGTCTTTTATCGTGCGGCGTTTGCTGCAGACCATACCGATCATCCTTGCGGTTGCGCTGTTGATCTTCGTGATGTTCAGCGTCATTCCCGGCACCTTCGCATCGAGTATGGGCGATGATGGCCGAGGCATGCTTGACGCACAGGTGATGGAGCGCATGAACAAGGAATTCGGCCTTGCCGACCCTGTCTATGTGCGCTTCGGAAAGTATGTCTGGCAGCTCGCCCATTTTGATCTCGGGATGTCTTTCCGGACGCGGCAGCCCGTGTCGAGCGTGCTGGCCGACCGCATGTGGCCGACGCTACAGCTATCGTTCGCCGCCATGCTGTTCTCGATCGTCATCGGTGTTCCGCTGGGGTTTATCGCCGCGCTGAAGCCTGGATCCATTATCGATACGGCGTCCATGGTCGGCGCCGTCTCCGGCCTGTCGTTGCCTAAATTCTGGCTTGGGCTCCTGCTGATGTACTTGTTTGCACTGAAACTCGGATGGCTCCCGAGTTTTGGATACGGCAGTGGGGGACTGCGCAATTTGACGCTTCCCGCAATTGCGCTGGGGGTTGCGCCCCTTGCACTCCTTGCGCGCACCACAAGGGCTGCTGTCTTAGAGATCATGAACGCAGATTTCGTCCGGACTGCCCGCTCGAAGGGGATGAGCGAAACACGGGTCGTGCAATGGCATCTTGCGCGCAATGCGCTAGTGATCGTATTGACCACGATCGGGCTGCAATTCGGCACGGTCATCGGGCAGGCCGTGGTCGTCGAAAAGCTGTTCGCGTGGCCCGGTTTGGGATCTCTCCTCGTCGATAGCGTGACGCTCCGCGATATTCCTGTCGTCCAGGGCGCGATCCTGCTGATCGTGCTGTTCTTCCTTCTCGTCAATATGCTCGTCGATGTCCTTTGCGCCATCATCGATCCGCGTATCAAGTACACCTGAGGGGCACAATGAAGATCAGAGCCAATCTGCTGATCGGCGGCGTGCTGTTCGCAACCGTTGTGATCGCCGGTCTGCTGGCACCCCTGTTGGCGCATACCGACCCGGTGATGGATGCAAACCTCATGTATGCGGAGGAGCCGCCGGGCGGCGAATTCTGGTTCGGCACCGACGCGCAAGGACGCGACATCTACAGCCGTGTGCTCTATGGAGCGCGCATCTCGTTGACGGTCGGCATTGTGTCGCAACTGATCAATACCGTGATCGGCGTGTGCCTCGGGCTGTCGGCAGGGTATTGGGGTGGATGGTGGGATGATTTCGTCAACGGCCTCACGAACCTCATGCTGGCAATTCCGTCACTGATTTTCGCGCTCGCGATCATGGCTATCCTTACGCCGGGTTTGACGAGCCTGCTCATCGCGCTCGGGCTCACAAATTGGTCATTCACCTGCCGCCTTGCGCGGGCTTCGGCCTTGTCGCTCAAGAGTCAGGGCTATGTGCAGGCCGCCAAGGTTCTGGGTTACGGCGATATCCGGATCATGTTGACACAACTCCTGCCTAACATGCTCGGGCCGATCATCGTCATCGGGACCTTGGGAATGGGCGGCGCTGTCCTTGCAGAAGCTTCGTTGTCCTTTCTGGGGCTCGGTATCCGGCCGCCATTTCCGAGCTGGGGCAGCATGCTGTCGGATGCGCGAGACCAGATCACCACAGCGCCCTGGATATCGATCTTCCCCGGTCTCGCGATCTTCATGACCGTACTGGGATTGAACCTTCTCGGCGACGGCTTGCGTGACATCCTCGACCCGCAATCGCGGAGCCGCCGCGCATGAGCAGCAGGCCGCTTCTGGAGGTCGAGAACCTTCGCATCGATCTTTCGATCGGCGACGCGAAATTCGCCGCCGTGGAAGACGTCTCCTTCACCATCGGACGTGGCGAGACCATGGGGTTGGTCGGCAAATCCGGCTGCGGCAAAAGCATCACGGCGCTCGCACTGATCGGCCTCTTGCGTCACCCACTCAGCGTGGGTGGCGGTGTCATCCGATTTGACGGGCAGGAGATCCAATCCCTCTCGCCCGCGAAGATGCGCGAATTGCGCGGCGATCGCATTTCGATGATCTTTCAGGAGCCGATGACGGCGCTCAACCCCTTATCCCCTGTGGGACGACAGATCGCCGAGATGTTCGTTCTCCACAAGGGCGCGACCTGGAAGGAAGCCGAACGGCAAGCTGTCGACGCGCTCGCAAGCGTCCGGGTCCCGGCGCCCGACCGTCGCGTCAAGGATTATCCCCATCAACTCTCGGGCGGCATGCGCCAGCGTGTGATGATCGCCATTGCGTTGGCATGCAGTCCCGACCTGCTTCTTGCCGACGAACCGACAACTGCGCTCGATGTGACCGTTCAGGCGGAGATCCTGGATTTGATCCGCGATCTGTGTGCGGAACGCGGTACCGCGGTGCTGATGATCAGCCACGATCTCGGCTTGATCGCCAACATGTGCCGAAGGGTCGGAGTGATGTATGCCGGGCGCATCGTGGAAGAACGTGCGGCTGGGGACGTGTTCCGTGCTCCGAGCCATCCGTATACGAGCGGCCTCGTTGCCTCGCTGCCATTGCTCGGTGCGCGGGCGCGTCATGGCCGTCACCGCTTGATGGAGATCGCGGGTGTCGTTCCCCCAGTGGCGGCGTTCCCCGCTGGATGTCGCTTCAACCCTCGCTGCCGGAAAGCGACGGATATTTGCGTGGTCGAGAACCCCCCGGTGACCCTGTTGCCGCATGACGGATCGGTGAGGTGTCATCATCATGAGTGAGATGCACGCAAACGATCATGCGGGTTGAGGATCTGGCCGTGCATTTTCCGATGGGCGGTGGGCTCCTGGGCGGACCGCGGCGATGGCTTCACGCGGTCGACGGCGTCGATCTGGAGCTGAAACGCGGGGAATGCCTCGGTCTCGTCGGGGAATCAGGGTGCGGAAAATCGACGCTCGCCCTGTCGCTTCTGGGGCTGCAGGTGCCGACGCGTGGCCGCATCGTGCTCGATGGGCAGGACGTCACTGGCAGCGCCGGGCGCGACCGCAAGGACCGTGCGCGTTTCGCCCAGATGGTATTCCAGGATCCGTATTCCTCGCTAAATCCGCGACAAACCGTTCGCAAGACTCTGGAAGCGCCGCTTCGCCTGCACGGCATTTCCAGTCAGAGCGAGGTGGACGACCGTATCGAGGATGTGCTGAGGCATGTCGGTCTGCGGCCAGATCAGGCAGAGCGCTATCCGCATGAATTCTCGGGCGGGCAGCGGCAACGCATCGGCATCGCGCGCGCTCTCATCTTGCGGCCAAAGATCATCGTACTCGACGAACCCGTCTCGGCTCTTGACGTCTCGATCCGTGCGCAGATCATCAATCTTCTCCTCGAACTCAAGGAGACCCTCGGCCTTTCCTACGTGATGATCAGTCACGATCTAGGGGTGGTGGAACACATGAGTGATCGCGTGGCCGTGATGTATCTCGGCCGCATTGTCGAGACCGGCGGATTGGGAAACGATTTTCACCAATCCACAGCACCCCTATACGCGTGCGCTGATCGCCGCGATTCCCGATCCGTTTTCGCGCAACAAAGGCACGAAGATTACCGGTGAGATCCCGAACCCGCTTAATCCTCCCGTCGGATGCGGCTTCCATCCGCGCTGTCCGGAGGCACGCGATATCTGCCGCGTTCCGCCCGTGCCACTGCTCGATGCGGTGGCGGCGGACCATCTCGTTCGCTGCCGCCGCGTCGGTGAATTCGCCTGAAGTGGTCATCGGCATCCGGACCAGGAACAGAAAGCTTTCACGATGACGGTGTTCAAAATAAGGTTGAAGGGCCACTGGAGACAGTGCGTTTCACCGGGCTTGGAAGAGGCCCGAAGCTCATCGTGATGGGAGGGGTTCATGGGAACGAGACTTGCGGGCCCGAACGCCATTCTTCGTGCGATCGAGGATTGCCGCTCAGGCCGCATGAGCATTCGTCGCGGACAGGTGACGTTCGTTCCCGTCGCGAACCTGAAAGCCTATCAGCAGGGCACGCGCGAAGGAGATCGCAATCTCAACCGCGATTTGCGCGAGAAAACAATTCCGGGTGACTATGAGGATAAGATCGGCAATCTGGTTTGTGCCCTCCTGCGCGAGCACGATGTCCTGCTCGATATCCATTCCTTCAGTGGGGAAGGTGTGCCCTTCATCTTCGCTGGACCGCTGGACAATCGTGGCCGAGGTCGAGCCGTTTCGCTTCGCGACGGCCGAGGGTGAATTCGCCGCAAGGCTTGGCACGGAGATTGTCATCCACGGGTGGCTCGATGTGTATGGACGCTTTCTGGCGGAACGGGAAAGGCTTGGTTTCTCCAATCGGGCGATTTCGGAAGGGGTCGGTACAACGGAATATATGCGGTTCTCAGGCGGATATGGCGTAACGCTCGAATGTGGCTCGCATGACGATCCAAAGTCGGCCGAGGTTGGGTATTCTGCCATCGGCAATGCTGCCGCCCATCTCGGGCTGACCGATGCGCCAATCCCGCCCGTCGCGATGAAGACTGCGATCCGGATCGCCGACATGTACGTCTGCGAGAGCGAAGGGGACCGGATCGAAGGTCCATGGAAGACCGGCCATGCCATCAGCGCGGGGCAGATACTGGGCCGTCGCGCTGACGGAACGGCCATCAAGGCGGCGAGCAAACGGCTTCATCGTATTCCCGAACCCGGGCCAAGCCAGGCGATGGATTATGTTACTTCGGGGTCGCCAGCCCCCGGGTGTTTTGACGAGGGTCGATCGGAGATCGAAGACGCCACGCCCTTGGGACTTTCGGGCTGCGCGGCTCTGCTGGCGCCACTTTGGGATTGATGAGGACCTCCCGACGTCGTAGGGCTATCGCCATCAGCGGCCTCTTTAGCCGCCCGCAACCCGACGACAAAGGAACGACGTGAAGAGCCTCAAGAAGGATTTCAACGAGAGATTAACGACAGCCGCAGATGCCAAGAAGGCCCTGTTGGAGAAGTTCAAATCGCGCCCGACCCTGGATGATCCGGCGGTAGCCGACCGAAGAGCTGCGCGCGAAGCCCTGAGTAAGGCTCGTGAGGAGCGCTTGGCCGAGCGAGCCGTTAGCCGTGCGGCCGACACCAAGGCAAGGATCGAGGCTGAAGAGCGCGCCCGCCGCGAGGCGTCGGCTGCACGAAGACCGAACTCGCTGAGCGGGAAGCCCGCGAAGCGGCGTTGGAGATTGAGCGCAAGGCCGCCCGGGACGCCCGCTACGCCGCGCGCAAGGCCCGCAAGTAAGAGACAGGGTTCGGACGTGAGGGTGGGAAAAACCCGCGAATGCGTTGGCGGACGCCCGCTTCGGCGGCTTTCTGATGTCTCGAAATCGATCGACGTAACATCTGCTGAACGTGCAGGGCGGTGCTGGGAACTTCAGTGATTGCTTCTACATTCACTCTAGCAGCAAGGAGAGCGCTCGTGGTGAAGGTTCGATACGAGATCGTCGAGCATGACGGTGGATGGGCTTACAAGATGCAGGGCGTCTTTTCAGAGCCGTTTGGGAGCCACGCCGAAGCGTTGAACGCGGCCGAGCGTGCAGCCAGCGAACAGCAGGTTCCTGGCGAGACCTCTCCAATCGAGTACGAGGACGCAAAAGGGAAGTGGCACGAGGAGGTCGCCCGGGGCAGCGATCGTCCCACGACCGAAGTCGAGGACGGTGGGGCTTCATAACCTTCACAAGGAAGTTGCCCCTGCCGTGTTCGGCAGGGGATCTGCATTGGGCGTTGTCGATCAAGCAGCCTTGGTATTGACCCGTGACTGAGCCAATTTGCTCAGCAATACGTCGGTTTCCTTCTCCTCTTGCAGATTTTGATCGAGGAGCTTGGCCGCGTCCGCCATACCAAGTTCGGCAGCCCAGGTCTTGAGCGAGCCGTACCGCGTAATCTCATAGTGTTCCACAGCCTGTGCCGCAGCAAGGATTCCGGCGTCGAGGGCCGGGCTGTCGGCAAAGTCTTCCATTATTTCCTTGCCTTCCTCGATGATGCCGTTGATGGCCTCGCAAGCGACACCCCTGGCGGGCTTACCCAGCATTTTGAAGACCTGTTCAAGCCGATCGATCTGGCCCTCAGTCTGCTCGCGATGCGTTTCGAATGCAGCCTGAAGCTCGGCAGTTCCGGCATTTTTCGCCATCTTCGGGAGAGCTTTGAGAATTTGCTTTTCGGCGTAGTAGATGTCTTTGAGAGTGTGGAGAAAGAGATCGTCCAAGGTTTTTTCTTTGCCAGCCATTCAACATTCCTCCAAATTGCGGTTGCGCCGATTCAACTTCCCGCAAACGCGGCAGTTCCGCGCAACCGCACCTCAGAGGGATGATTCGACTGATGCTATCGCAGAAGGCCCGCGCTCTTGAGGGCGCGGTTGATGATCGAACCGATGTCCGTACGATGAGCCCGCCCATCTTCGCGGCTCGCAGTCCTGTCCTGGCGACGAGGCGCACGTTCGTTGGCGCCAACCTGCGCCACACCACGTGGGATGATCTCTACTTGCCATTCACTGTCGCGTCTGACGAGGCGTGACCGTGAGAGGGCCTGAACGCTGCCGGAGCCTCAGCGATTCCCCAAAAATCCGCGATACGATGACTGGACGAGAGTCCGGCCTCGAGAAGATAGGGCGCGGTCGCTCCAAAATGCTCGTCCCCGGGACCGGTTGCCAATGGTGTACCGTGCCCCATCTCCAACACGACAAATTCTTCGACCGCTGGCGTGCCGTCCTTGCCATTCCACACTCGCCGAATGTGGTTGGCGTGTTTTTCCTCCAGGTCGGGTCTCCGGCTGGTCTCATGGAGGGTCGACCATTGCTTGACAGTCTCAGTGGCGTTCCGGGGATGCACGGTCTGATCCGCACTGCCATGCCAGATTGAGACTTTGGGCCAAGGCCCCGCATGTGCGGAAGCGGCCTTCACATGGTTGCCCCAGTCGACCGCCTCCATGGTGCGGCCTTCCGCCATCACCCGAAAAGCGCCAGGAATATCGCTTGCGCTCTGAAACGGCAGGCCCGCGATGATGGCGCCTCCCGCAAAAGCTTCCGGATAGGTTGCCAGCATCGCCGAAGTCATCGCGCCCCCTGCCGAAAGTCCAGTGACGAAGATTTGGTTCGATCGATGCCCCAATCCGTGACCGTACGGTCGATCATCTGGCGAATGGAGTGAACCTCCCCAGAGCCCCGCGTCGTGTCGGTCGGAACAAACCAGTTGAAGCACAGATTGGGGTTGTTGGAACGCCGCTGCTCGGGCAAGAGCAGGCAAAATCCAAAGCGGTCCGCGAGCTCGATCCATCCTGCCCCATCCGCATAGGCAGCTGCCCGTTGGGTGCAGCCGTGCAGCACCACCACCAAAGCAGGGTTTTCCGAGACTTCATGCGGGGTGTAGCGAAACGCTCGCAAGTTGCCGGGATTTGCCCCGCTATCGGAGAATTCTTCCAGCCGCCCCTTGCCCCTAATCTGCGGTAATGCGGTCGGATAATCGAGACCTTCGGGGAGTTTATGATGCCAATTGGCCTGCTGCCGGAAAAGCCGTGAAACTGTTGTGCCTAATCGGGCCATTCTATCCATCCTCAATTAGGCATAACACGGGTCGGATGGAAGAGTTGCTGCACTGCACAATTTTTTCGAAGAGGAAGGTCCTTACGCATCAAACGCTTCGGGAACGGGACCCTCCGATGCCGTCTTCACCGGCTAACCCCATCAGTTCGGCCAAACGGTTCCGCGCCCGGTTGACGCGGCTTTTGACGGTACCGACTGCACAGCCGAGCGCTTCAGCCGCCTCGTCGTAGGACATGCCCTCCGCGCCGACCAAGATGATGACATCCCGCTGATCCGGGAAAGGCGGGCCAACGCCGCTTGAAGGTCCTGATGCACGAGTTTGTCATGCTGGTCGGGAATGGACACCATGGTCGCCGCGTGGGCTCCGTCGGCGTCTTCGACCTCTCGACCCTTCTTGCGGTGGGTGGAAAAGAAATTATTGCGCAGAATGGTGAATAGCCACGCCCGCAGGTTGGTCCCTTCTTGAAAACTGTCGCGCTTGCTGAGGGCCTTGAGCACGGTATCCTGCACCAGGTCCTCGGCGCGATCGACGTTCTTGGTCAGCGAGATGGCAAATCCCCGCAGATTGGGAATGCTGCTCATAATTCCATTGATGAAATCCTGGTCGACCGGTTCCTGATGCGCGCGGATGACCTGGGAGACCCTCGCAAGCAATTGTGTCAGGTCCCGTGGAATTTTCTGCAGGGCAGGATCCCCATAGAGCGCCCGAAGCTGCTCTCCTAAATGGGTCTGGATCGCATTATCAAGGTTGGCGGGCATCGTGGTACTGTCTTGGATATCGGGTTTGCGGGTCATATCCCGAACATGGGGCGAGCTTGGCAGATAACAACCTCTCGCGCCTCCGGATCAGACTGACACTTCGTCTCTATCGCTTCTGGATGCTGCCGACGACTTCGGGCTCGCTGATCGGAGAAGCCGAGTCCAAAAATTCGACGACGACGCCCGGCTGGACGAGCTTGACCAATTCCCGGACGTCCCAGTTCGTCAGCCGGATGCAGCCGTGGCTGTTCGTCTTGTCGATCTTATTGGGCGCTGGAGTGCCGTGAATACCGTAGGTCGGTTTGTCGAGACCAATCCAGGCGCTGCCGACAGGATTGTTGGGGCCGGGGGCAAGTCGCAAGGCCTGCGTGTTGTTGCCCTGCTGAAAATTGACCTTTGGGCGATACCAATATTCCGGGTCTGTCGCGATGGTCTTGATGGCGTGGGTACCGGTCGGCGAGGGCAGGTCGTTGCTTCCGATCGTTGCAGGATACGATACGATGAGCGTACCGCCTGAATCGTATCCCAACAGCCGCTTCTTATCCTTGTCCGCGACAAGCCGGGCGATTTTGGCTGTTGCCGGCCCCGCGACATTCGTGACGACAATGGTGGTTCCGGCTTGGGCAAAGTCCACGCCACCGTTCAGTTGCCGAAGAAGATTTTCGTCCATGTGAAACTTTTCAGCGAGCAGCTCCACCGGGTCCCGATAGGCAAGGCGGTCGAGCTTCGCCATTTCGGCGTAGTCTTTCGGCATGTCCGGTACGAAGGGCCCGGCAACATCTTTCTCGTCGATGACGTATTCGGTGAGCGGCGGCGCGGAATGCGTCATTTCCAGACTATTCCAAATCTCCTTATCGACGATCCCGTCAACAGGCAGCCCTAACATTGCTTCCACTGCTGCGACGGCCTTTGCAACGTTGTCTCCGTGATAGCCGTCGATCACACCGGGTGAGGCATGGGCACGATCGAGCAGGACCTGCAGCTTCAGGATCATTGGGCTCTGCTCGCCCGGCGCGACCGTCGGCTGAAAGACGTCCCGTGCATTCGACCGCGCGATCAGTTCCGACGCGGCGAGCCTTGGCTTGGGTGGCGTCTGCTGTTCGATAAGCGCTCCGATGGGATCCGGCTTCGGCCCGATCGCAGCAGGGGATGTTGCCAAAGCATCCGGCGTGGCAACTACGGCGGGTTGCGTTTGCGCATGGGCCCCACCCGAAGCGAACAGCAACGCTGCAACAGAAAGGCACGGGATCAGTCGTGGTTGCATCGGGAGCGCTCATCTGTGCAGAAGGAAAAATCAACCCTAACGGGGCGCGTTTAAGACGCCCTTAACGTTGAAGCATCAATCGCTCGCCGGGCCGCGGAAATTGGCAGCGGCGCGCGAAGTTGCCCGGACCCGCCGTGAGTCACTATTAACCTTGAATGGCGATGCGAAGCGCCGATTGCCGACACCCTTCGCCACAATCACAAAAATTCCGCAATGATGCCGCTGTTTGCGACGTTTGGAGAACTGGATGCAGCGATCGCCATGGCGCAAAGCGCTCTCAATTTTAGCTTGTATCGTTGCATATGCTGCTGTTTTTGAGAAAAGCGAAGCTCAGGCCTTCGATCTCTTTGGGCTGTTTGGTTCGAAGGAAGCGCCTCCCGCTCCTTCCCTCCAAGCGCTCCCTTATGATTTGACGTTCACGTTCGACGGCGCCAAAAAAGATGTTGAACAGACACTTCGCGACACATCCACGTTGTATCGCTTGCGCGCCGACGCTCCCTCCGACGGGGATTCGCTCGCCCGGCGGGCACAAGCTGATTTCGGTCCGTTGCTCGACGCCCTCTGGGGTCTTGGATATTATAACGCGACACTTTCGTTCGACGTCGCGGGCGTCTCGTTAAAGCTGGGCGAGGATCCGTCCCGGGCCGGGGCGGCTGCCGAGACCTACCGCGCGCGTGCAGCGGTTCCGATCAAAGTGCGCGTGGAACCGGGCCCCTTATTCGCTCTCCGCAAGGTGGAGGTCGACAACGCGAAGACGCAGCGCTCCTTCTCTGAGTTCGAACTCCCCTCCAAGGTTATCGGTCTGTCACCTGGCGATCCAGCGCGGGCTGCGGATTTGCGGGCGGCGCAAGCTCGCATGGTCGATCACTTTCGCGCCCAATCGCGGCCTTTGGCAAAGGCGGTTTCGATCGACCCGGTCGTGTTTCATCCCGCCCGCCTGATGGACGTGGCCTTCGCACTCGATCCCGGGTCCCATCGCCCCCATCGGCACGATCTCGATCAGCGGCGCAGAGAATGTGGACCCGGCGGTCATCCGTTCTTTCGTGTATGTCGAGCCCGGCGACGCCTATTCGCCCAAGGCGATGGCGGATATGCGCAAGTCCATCAGCCGCATCCAGGCATTGGGTTCGGTGCGGATCCGTGAATCCGAAACGCTTGATGCCGAAGGGCGATTGCCGATCTTTGTGGAGGTGACGGAAAGAAAGCCGCGTGTCATCGGCTTTTCGGCTCGCTACTCCACCATCGATGGTCCTGCGCTTCATGGTTACTGGGAACATCGCAACCTGTTCGGCGGCGCCGAGCGCCTGCGGGTCGAGTCCGACATTTTTCTGGCCCCGCGTAATGACGGAACGCGCATCAAGTCGGTCGAGGATCTGGAGCCGTCGGATATAGGCGGCCGCTTCCGCGTGAGCTTTCTCAAACCCGCGCTTTATGGAACGCGGAACGACCTGCTGATCGACGGCCTCCTCGAACGGGACCGCACCGGAGGTGATCGCTTTGGCGGTTACACCAGCCGCCTTGCCGACCTCACAGGCGCTATCCGGCATCGATTCAGCGACACGTTCTCCGTGCAGGCCGGATTGCAGGTGCAGAAAGGTCAGACGAGTGACGTGCTCGGGCCGATTGACTATCTCGTCGTAGGCACGCCGGTTTCGCTCACCTACAACTCGACCGACAGACCGCTTGATCCGACGCAAGGTGTGCGCGTAATCGCCTCCATCGTTCCCTACCCGAGTTTTCTCGGTTCAACGGTCGGCATGACGGTCACGAAGGCGTCTGCGTCCGCGTATTACGCCCTGGATGAAGATGCCCGCTACATCCTCGCCGGCCGCGTCGGTTTCGGTTCGATTATTGGCGCACCCCTCGACGAAATCCCTGCGAATTTCCGCTTTTTTGCCGGCGGAGGTGGATCGGTGCGCGGTTATCGTTACCAAAGCATCGGGCCGGAGGGCCCCTTCGGATACGTGGTTGGCGGGCGCAGTCTGCTCGAAGGGTCACTTGAGGCACGCATCAAGGTCACCGACACGATCGGGATCGTTCCATTCGTGGATGCAGGGGGTGCTTTTGAATCCAGCTTTCCGGACTTCGACGACAAAGTTCGCTTCTCGGCCGGCTTGGGCCTGCGCTATTACACGGCAATCGGCCCCATTCGGCTCGACGTGGCGGCGCCATTGGACCGTCGGCCGGGCGACAAACCCGTTTCCATCTATGTCAGCATAGGGCAGGCCTTTTGATGACGATGATGCGCCGTTTTCTCATCCCGGCGATCCTCTTGATCGCTGCCGCGATCTTTTTGCCGTTGACGCTCGGTACGAAGAGCGCCGAGGCCGATAAGGGATTTCTTTCGGACCTTATTTCGCGGGCGCTCTCAACCCCGTCGACGCAGGTCTCAATCGGCGACGTCGAGGGAGCGCTCTCGTCCGACGCGACCATCCGCAACATTACGATTTCCGACAAGGATGGCGTCTGGTTTCGCCTGGACCGGGTTCGCCTTGTCTGGCGACGCCTTGCGCTGTTGTCGCGACGCCTTGAGATCGACAAGCTGGAAATCGGCAAACTCGAAGTGCTGCGGCGACCCATACCGACAGCGGCGACCGTTGCCGGGGCAGACCAGCCGTTGCTTCCGGAACTGCCGGTCAAAGTGCAAATAGCAGATTTCCTGCTTCGGGAATTGTCTCTCGGCGCGCCGGTAATCGGCGTCGCGGCGCGATTGACCGCATCGGGCGCCGCATCGCTGGGCGATCCGAAAGAGGGATTGAACCTGCGCTTTGACGCACGCCGGCTCGATGCTCCGGGCACGCTTGTCGCCCGGTTGAACTACGTCGCCGAGAAACTTGATCTGAATTTGGCCTTGGACGAGCCGGCTGGGGGAATCCTGGCGCGATCCGCGAACATACCTGGCCTGCCGCCGGTTAAGCTCAACGTCGCGGGTACGGGTACACTCGACGCATTCGGAGCGAGGCTGACCTTCACCGCCGGCGATACAATCGGCGCGGCGGGCCAGGCCAGTTTGCAGCGCCAAGGGGGCGTGCGCCGGCTCGTGCTCGATCTTAATGCGCAGCTCGAGGGACTCTTGCCGGCGCTCGCAGCACCCGTCTTTGCGGGAACGACGGAGCTCGATAGCGAGACGATCTTTGCGGATGACGGAACCATCATCATCCCTCAATTATCCGTGGTGTCGCGAACGGCCCGGCTCGACGCATCCGGCCGCATGGAGGCGAACCGGGCCGTCGATTTCAAGCTCTCTGCACGTGCGGTTCCCACCGATCAGCAAAAAACGATCGCGGGTGGCGCGGAAATCAAGACCCTTGCATTTACGGGAACAGTGAAAGGGCAGCTTTCGGCCCCCGAAATCGCGGGACAACTCTCAGCGGAAGACGTCAATCTCCCGGCGGGCCGTCTCGGAAATCTCGAGGCGTCATTCACCGCAATGCCGAGTGGCGCACTGTCTGACAACGCGACGCGGATCGCCATCATGGCAGACGCGAAGGCAACGGGCGTCGCGCTTGCGGATCAAGCGCTCGCCCGTGCTGTCGGCGATCGGATGTCACTCGTCATTCGCGCGACCGCCTCTCCGGATGGCTTGACAGAAGTGGAGACGGCGCATCTCTCGAGCCCATCTTTGGATGCCCGTTATACAGGTCAGCTAGGGGCTGAAACCTCCACGGGATTGCTCGTCGCGAAAGCGCCCGACCTGTCTCGCTTCGGTGACGTCGCGTCTCTCCGGTTGAGGGGAACTCTGGATCTCGAGGCCCGCCTTCGCGGCCTCATGTCAAACGCCGCGGTGACGGCCAGCATCGACGCGAAGGCAATGCAGTTTGGGACGGGCATCGCCACTCTCGATGGACTGATTGGCGACACGTTTGCCATGAATGGCACCGTCCGCACGTTTCCCAAAGGCGGATTTGGTTTCGAGACCTTTCGAGTTCTCGGGGAGCACGTCACGATCCGCATAGACGGTAATGCCGGCCCCGAGAGTGTCGCGGTGGATGCGAGAATCGAGATCCCGGATCTGCGTCGCGCCGACAGGCGATTGACGGGGCAGGGGAGAGTTGAATCCCGCCTCTCCGGAACGCTCGATCAACCCAATGCGACGTTCCATGCCGAGGTAAAGGGCGCAACGGCGCTGAACCGCCCTATTCCAGAACTTTCGCTGGACGCAACAGCGACCGATATTCTCGGGGCAGCGGAAATTGCGGCGAAGATTGCCGGCACGGTGGACGGGAAGGCCGCCGCGGGAACGCTGCGCTTGCTCAAGCGCCAGCAAGGAGGTTGGGTTCTTGATCCCCTGGATTTCGTCGTCGGATCCGCCAAGATCCGTGGGAATCTAACTCTCGACTCGGCCGATCTTGCTACTGGTCACGTGAGCCTCGATGCCCGAAATCTCGGCGATCTCGCGCCGATCGTCCTCACGCCGCTTTCCGGCGACGTGAAAGCGGACGTCGTTTTCGACGCGACAACCGGCCAGCAGAATGTGCGGCTTGACGCGCAGGGCGAGAGATTGAAGGTGGGAGACGCGACCGTGGAGAGGTTGAGCGCCCGGGTATCGATCGTGGACCTTTACGCCAAGCCTGTGATCAATGCAGCTATTGCGGCGGATCGGGCCGTGCTAGCCGGCGAGACGTTCTCACAAATCCGGCTTGATTCCGCGGGATCTCCGAGCGCCAGCGAAATCTCCCTGAGTGCAAAGGCCCGCGAATTCGATCTCGCTGCGCGCGGACGTCTGGTGCCGGAAACTCCCGTGCGGTTCGACTTGACGGCGTTCACCGCAACACGTGACCGGCACCGGATTTCCCTTGCACGACCGGCATCGATCGCATTCGGGGAGGGAGGCGTGGCGCTCCGTGGCCTCGAGATGTCCGTCGGTGGCGGGACCATCAGTGCGGAGGGCCGGGTGGGTTCCACATTGGATTTGCGGGTTGCCGCGAAGGCCGTGCCGTTGTCCGCAGCCGATATCTTAAGGCCTGGCACCGGTTTGTCCGGCACACTGGAAGGGACTGCACAGATCAGCGGGCCGGCCGCGGCTCCGACAGGCGATTGGCGTGTTCGCGTGTCGCGACTGGTCGCCGCGCAGGCGCGCGCCTTCGGCGCGCCGCCTATCGACATTACGGCGCAAGGACGCCTTGCCGATGGAAACACCACCGTGAATGGCGTTGTCGATGCGGGGCGTGCCGGGACGTTTCGCATCGACGGCCGGGTCCCGCTTGACGCCGCGCGAGACCTCGACCTGTCGGCTCGAGGCCGTCTCGATCTTTCGGTCGCCAACAGCTTTCTGTCGGCAGAGGGTCGTCAGATGACGGGAGTCGCCGCAATCGACATGCGGGTAACGGGGCGGCCCGCCGAGCCGACCGTAAACGGGACGCTGACTCTGGGCGGCGGGAGCTTCCGTGATGCGCTGCAAGGCGTGCGTCTCGACAACATTCAGGCGCGTATCGCTGCTCGCGGAACCGACGTGATGATCGAACGCTTTTCGGCTGTGACGCGAAACAACGGGACGATCTATCGGCGAACGGCCGCGTGCGGCTCGATGCGTCCGCGGGCTTCCCCGGAGATATCCGCATCACTGGGCAGCGAGCGGAATTGGTTTCCAACGATCTCGTGACGGCTGTTGCCGATCTTGCGGTCGCGATCTCCGGGCCGTTGGCTCAGAACCCCCGCATCGGCGGTCAGGTTCGGTTCGTTACCATGGACGTGACGGTGCCGGAGCGACTGCCCGCCACTGTGCGTCCCATCCCCGGAACCCGGCATGTTAAACCGCCGCCGATCGTTGCCAAGCGTCTCGCTATGGAAGTGCTCGCGCGGGAACGCGCCGGCCGGGCGCCTGCCTTCAACGCAGTGCTCGATCTCGTGCTGAGCGCCCCCAGCCGGGTCTATGTCCGCGGTCGTGGCATCGATGCCGAATTGGGCGGCGATCTGCGGTTGACCGGGACATTGCAGGCCCCGGTCGCGATGGGAGCGTTCGAGATGCGGCGAGGCCGACTCTCCGTTATTGGAACGCGGCTCGATTTTACCCGGGGCCGCCTGACCTTCACGGGCGACCTGACGCCCGATCTCGACTTCGTGGCTGAAACGAATGCCGGAGAGGTGACGGCGCGCGTCTCTGTCATGGGTTCCGCCCGCGAACCGCAATTTGTGTTCTCGTCTGATCCTGACCTGCCACAAGATGAAGTGCTGTCGCGGATATTGTTCTCCAAGGCATCCGGCGGCCTCTCGGTCACGCAGGCTCTGACGTTGGCACAGGCAGCGGCACAATTCTCCGGCGGCGGCGGCGATGATGTGTTCGAGAATCTTCGAAAATCGCTAGGCCTGCAGGGGCTGGATATCTCGGTCGGCGCAAGCGGTGGTCCGTCCGTGGGCATTTCGCGGGCGATCAGCGACCGCGTCAGCATCGGCGTGAAAGCCGGAGCGTCGACCGAGGAGACCGGAGTATCGGTCGATATCGACGTCACCCGGCGGATCAGGGTTCAGGGAGAAGTCGGGGCCGATGGCAATACGTCGCTCGGGGTCGGGGCGGAGTGGGAATACTAGTGTCCTGGCGAGCCCCGAGATCGGGAGGCCGGCCGTAGAAATTATGGTCAGGCCGAGTCATTTTGCCGCAACCTTAACCGCACTTGCGCGTTGCCAGATGGGCCAGTCAAAGAGGGGATCCCATCGTGAGCATCATCTGGACTATCATTATCGGGTTTGTCGCGGGCATTATCGCGAAGCTGATCATGCCCGGCTCGAACGAGCCATCGGGCTTCATCCTAACCACAATTCTCGGCATCGTCGGTGCGTTCGTGGCGACCTATCTCGGGCAGGCTTTGGGGTGGTATCGGGCAGACGAAGGCGCTGGCTTGATCGGTGCGATCGTGGGCGCAATCGTCGTCCTGTTCATCTGGGGCGTCATCGCAGGTCGTCGCTCGTCCTCGACCTACTGAGACATGGCAGATGGGGCCGCGGAATATCGCGGCCCCATCACTTTTTAGGGTCTCTCAGCGATCTGTCCCATCGACGTCTTGGTGCCGAGGAGCGCGGCCTTGACCGGGCAGGTCCCCACATAGCCGCGCCACGCCAGGTACGAACCGCCGGCAAGGGCGAAAACATTCAACAAGGGGTTGGGACGGGGTTTTACGCCGGCCGCCGCCAAGCCCAGTCCGGCGATGATATACGCAGCCCGCTCCGCCACCGTGAGTTCCGCGCCTTGTTCGTCCGATATCCCGCTCGTCACATCAGTCTCCATGTCGTGTCGCAAGCGAACGCCATCGAATGACGGGTTGTTCCCACACCCAGTAGAGAGCTGCTAGTGCCTGTTGGCTTCGGATGGTTGCCGCGCGATCAGCGTCAGCCGCAGATCGCCCGATGCGGCGAAATCCAACTCCGCCGATAGGGTCTTGGGCTCGTCGACGAAATGGAGAAAAGCCAGCAGCCGCAAGCCGCGTGACGGAGGGCAACGACGCAATGGAATTCAGCATCTTGTCGCTCGCCGACAGCGCCATCTCCTCCTGAAGGAAAGTATTTGAGGGGCAAAATTTTGTCATGCCGCGACATGGGGCACCCGATCATAGGTGAGAGCTTCACCATCGCGACACAAGGTTGGGGCCGCGCAGGCCCGCGATTTCGCGCACTTTGTCGAGACTTTCGTCGCGATACGTCGATGAGTGCGGCCATGCAAGGCTCGTTCTCGATAAGAGTGGGAAGCCCAAGGGGCCGGACCTTGAAGCCGACCTGATGCCAACGCGGCAGCCACCACATTTCCACCACGGCCGTGACCGGCGGTGATGCCTTCCTCCAGGCAATATTCCTGCATGGCGGCAAGCAAGCGGCAATCTGTGCGCCCTGTCCGGCGTTCCTTGACGACGAAGTAGCGGGTCCATTCGAGAATGATGCCGCTCTCGGCGACTCCCCGTCCGGCGAGGCTTGAAAAACGTCTCACTCATCATGTGGGGAAGCAGTGTCGGATATAATCTCTGGCCGCCGACGACCGTCCGCCGTCGAGCGCGAGAAGATAGATCAGCGTTGTGATTATCATATTGGTCACCTCGATTCCGTCAGGTCGTCGAAGTTCTTGCCATCCCCGCTCGCCGACGAAGACATGGTGCCGGAGGCGATAATATTCCAATGATTGATTTTCGTAGTGTGACCGATTGTGTGCCGTTACGACATGAACACTGCGTCATGTGATTGATCCCTCTTGTTCTTAAGAGCGAGAGATATTCGGGCGATGCTTCGCCGAAAGATATTGTAGGAAGTTACAGGGTTAGATGGCGATAACCGGTATTGGAGTGCCCGCGCGACCGCCTGGGTTTTGTTCGTGGCCTCAAGTTTTTGGCACGCGCTGACGATGTGTGCCGTCACCGTTCGCTCCGTGATCCCGAGGATTTCGCCCGTATCGGCGGCCGATTTGCCCGCGGCGGCCCAGACCAGCATCTCACGTTCGCGCGACGTCAAGCGTTTCACGGTCTGCTCTGGGACTGGTTTGACGTGGCACGGATGCGCTCGAACGCATACATGCTCATGAGGTGGAGGGCGGGCTTGGTCCGGGACGAAAGATCGAGATCGGTGCCGCTCATGGAGAGGCAAGCCTCATAGCCTTTGATACCGTGAACCGGGCAGGCAGAAGCCTTGCCTCATACCATAAGTCGACAGCGCGGTTCATCACCTCGAGCGCGCGGGGCTCGCTCTCGGGTCGAAGGGGGCCTCCGCCACTCGAAGGGCTGGACGCGTGTTGCGGCAATGCCGGATGACGGGATCGACCCGTACGTAATCTTCGGCTCAGTGTAAATCTCGAACCAGCCAGTCGGCCATTTCCTCGAGAGCACGGCCTGCTCCAAGCGTTTCTCCCGGGGCCGGGGAGGCCCGTCATGATGAAATTATCGAATCCGAACAGCGAGAGCGAGTTCTCCATCGCATCCATCACGGCTCCGGCGTTGCCAGGCGATCCAAGTTCCTCGATGAAGCGAAATGCCTCATCGGCGTAACTGAACATGCCCCCTCTCACCGCGCCGCTCCCCGTCATTTATGCAATTTAAAAGTGAATCATACAATAAATCTACTTTTAGTTTTTGAAATAGGCCGATTAGGACTAAGTTTCGTGATGTCGCGAGGGGAGATCCGTGGAAAAAAAGTCGCCGACTCCGGTCGACCATCATATCGGCACTGCGGGTTCGCCGGCGCCGTATCGCCCTCGGCATGAGTCAGGAGGCGCTGGGGGATGCCCTCGGGCTGACCTTCCAGCAGGTCCAGAAATACGAAAAGGGCGCCAACCGGATCGGGGCGAGCCGGCTCCTGCAGATCGCCGGCATCCTGGGGGTTGGCATCGAGTTCTTCTTCGAAGGGCTGGAGCAAGCTGGCGCTCAGTTGCCCCGGAAAAGCGCAGCATGGCCGAGTTTCTCGCGATTACCGAGAGCGACCGGCTCGTGCGCAGCTTCGTGCGACTCAAGGATGGGGAGGCCCGACGCAAGGTCACCGATCTGGTGGAATGGCTGGCGACCAATTCGGACGGCTCTACGCCTTCGACTGACCCACATCGTCAGCCATAAAGGCGCCGCGGCTGCCCATGGGCTTGTCGGGTCCGATGGTGGTATCCTGCGCCGTCTGGTGTTCGATCTCGGCATTGAGCTCGGCTCCCACCAAAACCACCCACAGCGACAGATACATCCACATCATGACGCCGATGATGGCACCCAAGCGAGCCATAGGTCGCGGAATAGTCCGTCCAATGCGACAGATACCAAGAGAACAAGACCGAGAAGATCAACCACACCACGGTTGCGAAAATCGAGCCGGGCGTAATCCAGCGCCATTTTGCGGTGACACGGCTAGGGCCGAATCGATAGAGCATCGCCAAGCCGGAGATCGCCATCGTGAAAAGTACGATCGCGGGCAATACGGTGACGAGCAGGTCGCCCAAGGGCCCAAGGTTGAGGAACCGAATGACCAGAGGTACACCGATCACCACGTTGAGCAGCACAACGGCAAAAACGATAGCGCCCACCGTAAATGAGAGTGACGTGAGCAAAAGCTTGAAGAAGCCCCGTTTCTCCTTTTCGTCATAAGCGACATTGAGAGCGTCGAACAATGCCCGGATGCCGTTATTGGCACTCCACAGCGCGACTGCGATCCCCGTAACGAACCCAAAACCCAGCGCCGTTCCACGGTTGTCGGTCAAGCGCTTCAATTCATCCCCCAACATATCGATGACCGCCGAAGGGACGTAGCCTTTCACGTCGGCGACGTGTTCCGAAATGGTGACGGGGTCCGCGACCAGGCCATAGAGGGAAACAAGCGCTGCGAGAGCCGGGAAGATTGCCAGGAGAAGAAAAAACGTCGTGCCGGCGGCCACGGTCCCGACCCGGTCGTCAGAAACCTCGTTCCAGACCCGATACAAAATATCCTTCCAGCCGAGCCAGGGTATGTGATGAGGCTGAACCGCCTCCCGCCCGCGGTTTTTCTCGCCCGCGCGATGCTCGTTTACCCGCGCTGAAATTGCGTCGCTCATCTCGGCCCCTGCTGTCCGTCGGCTTGTTCCACTGAACGTTTTACGCCCGCAATCGGTTCACGGCCCAAATGCGATGAGTTCCGAGGGGTTTAGCTACGCGCCAAGGAACCACCCGTGTGCCCGCTAGTTACTGTCTGGCGATTGATGAGGTAAGCGATGAGCGTAGGACAACAAGGTAACGAGCAATCCAAGCGAGCCGGCGCCGGCACGGACGACTGGGGTGCGCTGCGCGAGGATGTTGGCGGCATCGCCGAGGCTGCCGTTTCGCAAGGGCGTCACTTTATCGATTCCGCCAAGGATCATGCCACCGATTATGCGGACAAGCGCAAGGCCGACGTCGCCCAGTCCGTTGCGGATCTGGCGACCTCTCTGCGGGAATTCGACCAGCTCGTTCGAAGAGCGCCCGAACATTCAGGCTGTCGTCGACAGCGCCGCGGAGGGGCTTGAACAACTTCGCCGGAACAATCCGCGATCGGAGCTTTCACTGAAATTTTCAGCGACGTCGAAGATCGTCGTTCGGCGGCGTCCCGCCACTTTCGGCGTCGCCGCGCTGGCGGTCGGTTTCGTGGCCGCTCGCTTCATCAAGAGCACGTCGGAGGATTTGCGCGACAAGCCAAGCAGCTCCGTCAACCTTCCCGGCACTCGCCGCTCAGGTCCGGCCGCGCTCCGGCGTTTGACGGAGAGCGAGTATGTCCGAGCACGGCAATCCGACCATCAAAAACCTGTTGGGTGAGGCCCTTCGCGAAAGCGGCGATCTTGCTCAAAAGGAATTCACGCTCTTCCGGACGGAGATGACTCAGAACGTCCGCATGATGTTCATCGGGCTGGGAATGATGGTGGTGGCGGCGGTATTCGCGGTCGCTGCACTCATGCTCTTCACCGAGGCGCTCGTCGACTGGCTTGCGACGATCCTCGATTCGCGCGCTCTTGCTGCACTTGATCGTCGGCGGCGTCATGGCGCTCATCGCCATCGGCCTTATCCTCTATGGGCGACACGCCTTGTCCACCGCTTCGCTGGTACCCGACAAGACTGTCCGCTCCGTCAAACGTGACGCTGAAGTTTTCTCCGAAAGGGTCGCGGGATGACGCAACCGATTGAAGAACTTGCAGCGGGAGGTGGAGCAGAGCCGCGCAAAACTCGACCTCACGCTCGACCGGCTTGAGGAAAAGATGACGGTGTCGGGGGTCGTGGACGATCTGTTGGGAACGGCTCGTCGGAGCACAGTTCGCTCCGTTTTACGATCACGCGCTCTCGCACCTTGCAGCAGCAATCCCGGTCCCGGTCTTGCTGGTGGCCGCGGGGGCGGCTCTCTTGCTTCACCGCCTTCGTCCCAACTCTGCTCCCGCGCCTGCCCGCTCGCCGCGCGTCGCGGTCGACGAAGATCTGCCGCCAGCCCCGCTGGAGCCCCGCCTTTATCAGACCGGAGCCACCACGCTTCAATCGCGCGAGGACCTCGAGGGTCGTCGTCGCGCAGCCAACGTCCGTATTTGAAAGAACAGGAGTTTTCGATGGCCGAACAGAAAAACGAAATCAGCAATCGTTCCCAGGATAAGTCCTCGGTCAGGCGAAGCGACGAAGTCTGTCCAGAGCGGCAACCTTGGCGTCCCACACCTCGCGGCCCCTCGGCGGCCAAGTCGACGGACCGGAATCGGGGAGGCGCCGAAGCTGAAGGTCAGAAGCTCTCCGCGATCTCCGAGGCCGCAAAGGAGAAGGCCAGCGGAATGGCCGAGAACGTCCGCGAGACGGTCGGCAAGCGTGAAGGAGAAGGCCAGCGAGGCGTTCGAGGGCGCGTCGGAATGGGCCGAGGACACCTACGGCCGCGTTATCGGATTGGGCGTCCGAGGCCTAGGACGCTCGCAGCGAGCGGCTCGATCGAGATGCGCCGGCAGTCGTCGCAATCCGTTCGCCGCGTGAGGGGCGGGGTCCAGGAATATGTTTCCGAGAACCCCATGGTTGTCGGCATGGTGGGCCTGGCGGCCGGGATGCTGATCGGTGCGCTTCTGCCGCGCACGCGGCGGGAAAACGAGGCGTTTGGCGAGTGGGCGGACGAGTTGCGTCAGCAGGGCGTGCGATACGCGCGAGAGGCGACGCAGAGGGGACGAGAGTTCGTCGAGGAGACGTTCGAGGGCGAGGATCCGCGTTTCAGCAAGCATGAAAGCGAGTTCAAGCCGACCGCGGCAGGGTGCCAACCGCCACTGAGTGCCCGCATCCGGAGAACATGAGAAAGCGCCCTTCGGGCGCTTTTTCTTTGTACCAATCCATCGTTCGATCCCTCCGCATTTTACCGCGATGACTCCGTCTAGGAAACACACGGTTCCCACATGGCTCCGAGCGGAACGCCTTGCGCATCATTCCGTTCACCAGTGTGTTCACGTCAGCGACTTTGCGAGAAATCCATCAGTTCGGGGCGTTGACCGGGAGTAGTAGTGCAGTGCGCGTACTGATTTTGGAAGACGATCCTTTTATCGCCATGGATCTTCAGGGTATTCTCGAAGGCGACGGCCACGATGTCGTCGGAGCCGTGGCGTCGGTGGACGCCAAGGGCGCATCTTGTCGGATGGGCTGGATTACGCGTTGCTGGACGTGGACGTTGCGGACGGTAAGAGTTTTGCCATCGCGCAGGAATTGCAGGAGCGATCGTATCCCGTTCTGCTTCGTGTCGGCGTCCTGGCATTCCGACATCCCAGAGCTCCTCCAGGACGTCCGATTTCATTCCAAAACCCTATGACGAGGCTGCGATCCGCAGGTCGGTTGGCGATTGCCGACATGTTCCGCTTGAGGCATTAGGCGCGCCCAGGGACCCGAAGCCTCCGAATCGGCCTACCCACAGGTATTTTCCGGCGACGTCGGGAACGATGCCCGCAGGGTCGCGTTCGAGAAGCGTTGCCCAAATGGTTTCGAATCCAATGTCGAAAGACCAGTCCACAGTTCTTTTAGTCGAAGACGAGCCCCACATTCGTCTGTTCGTGTCGGAGCTTCTGGAGGAAGCGGGCTTCAAGGTCATCGAGGCGGCCAACGCGCTCGGAGGCCCTGGCGATCATCCTCGAAGCGGGCCGCACGGTCAATGTGCTTCTGACCGATGTCGACATGGCCTCTGGCAAGAGCGGGTTCGAACTCGCGCAGAAAGTGTGCAAGTCCTTTCCAGATATCGAAATTCTGATTATGTCGGGCCGGCAATGGCCCGGCTCGCGGAGATCTTCCGCCTGGAGCGGCATCTTGCTCTGCCAAACCCTGTCCGAACGAGGCGATCTTGAGCCCAAGTTCGATTCGGCGTCGCTGCAGACGAAGCGACAAATGCGCCAGCGACAGTCTCCCGTTTGCGGACGATCGCGTCCGCGAACATCGTCCGCGTTCCCAAAACGGCTTGAGCGGCTTGAAATCGATCTTGCTGCTACCTCTAGAGCGACCATAAGCTCCGACGGTATCGACCACCCGGCCGATGAGGCAGGCTCTTTACGAGAGCCGCATCGTCGGCCATAGGGCAGACCAACTGACGTCTCGACGCCAAGCCAGCGGCGACGAGACGTAATTCCATCACTTTCGGAGGACTCCATGGCGACCAAGACCACAGACGGAAAAGCAGCTGCGAAGAAGCCAGCGGCGGCCAAAGCGGCCGGGTCCAAGCCCAACGCTCTTCAGCAACCCCTTCAGCCGTCCAAGGAACTGGCCGCCGTGGTTGGTTCCGCCGCGCTTTCGCGCGGCGAGGTCGTGAGCAAGATGTGGGAATACATCAAGAAGAACAACCTGCAGAACCCCGCCAACAAGCGCGAGATCCTGGCGGACGCGAAGCTGAAGCCGATCTTCGGCAAGGACAAGGTGACGATGTTCGAGATGAACAAGCACCTCGCCCAGCACCTCAAGAAGTAAACAGGCGTCTCAGGAATCCTGCCGCCATTGTGAGAGCGGCAGGATATCCGGCGTTTTCCCCGGCGCATATCTCCACGGGATCGACCGCCCACTCGCTACCGCTTTTCGTCTCCGCAATGACCGCCGTGAAATGTGGGTAACGGCCGTCGAAGAAAAAGCCCCGCGATTGCGGGCACTCGACACGGTGGTGCCGCAAGCAGACCCTGACTGTCGAGTTCGACCAGCAGGCTTGTGGTGTTGGCGGTCTCGTCGAGGCAATCCATCTGGCCGTGTTGCCCTGACATTTGCAGGCGGCGATCCCGGCCGGTCGGGCGCGCCGCCAAGTTCCCGCGCGAGTTGGGCTGTGTAGATCCGCACGATCTCGCCGAGGCCCGCCGTCTCCGCCTCCGGCCGACTCAGCCGAACCAGAAGCGCAGCCGCCCGTGGAATGATGTTCCCATCGAACATCACCGGCAGGCGGCGCGAGCAGCCATAGCCGTGGCATGCGAACACGCGCCCGCCACTCGGGGGGCGCATATCCCTGTTCAAGTAAACCAGCGCCGCGCAGACTCGCCCGCGGCAACGCTCGGCGAAGCGCATGCCATGCCGGCGAGTGATGATGCGCCACCGATAACTGCACAATCTGCGAGTGATCATCTGGGCAATTCCATTCAAGTTCGGGCGCGCGCGGATTTACACCCCGCACGGCGAGGCTTAGATGGTGAAAGCTTTTGCGAGGTCCGAGGTTTCCATGTCCCGTGTCGTTTTTCTGAATGGTGCGTTCCTGCCTGCCGAGGAGGCGAAGGTCTCGGTGATGGACCGCGGGTTTCTGTTCTCCGACGGCGTCTATGAGGGCGTCGGTGTTCTTGACGGGCATCTCGTCGACAACGAGGCGCATCTCGAGCGTTTCGAGCGATCGATGCGGGAGATTCAGATTGCCAATCCCCATTCCCGCGCCGAGTGGACACGCTTCGAGGACGAACTGGTGCGCCGGAACGGCATGTCGGAAGGGTTTCTCTACATTCAGATCACGCGCGGCGTCGCGGAGCGGGATTTCATGTTCCCGAAGGATGCGCCGCCGACCGTCATGATGTTCACCCAGGCAAAATCGATCGCCAACGCGCCGGCAGCCGAAAAAGGAATCGCGGTCATCACGGTCGCGGATCAGCGCTGGAAACGACGCGACATCAAGTCGGTGTCACTGCTGGCGCAGGTTCTCGCCAAGCAGGCCGCGAGCGAAGCGGGGGCGCAGGAAGCCTGGATGGTGGAAGACGGTTTCGTCACCGAAGGCGGGTCGTCGAGCGCGTTCATCGTCACGCAAGACGGGCAGCATCGTCGTGCGTCCGCTGTCGAACGCGATCCTGCCCGGCATCACCCGCAAATCTCTGCTTCGGCTGTCGCAAGGAGGCCGGAATTATGCTTGAGGAGCGGCTGTTTACCGTCGAGGAAGCCTACGGTGCCGCCGAGGCATTTCTCACCAGCGCGTCGAATTTCGTCCTGCCTGTCGTCTCCATCGACGGGCGTCCCGTCGGCGATGGAAGACCCGGCGCCGATCACACAAAGAGCTGCGGCACCTCTATCTCGACATGGCGCGGCACGCTGCAGCCGCGGGAGCTCAATTAAGGCCGGAACCCGAGCTCAGAAGCGACCCGTTCTCCTTTCTAAAGGAGTGGATCCATGAAGTGTTTGATCGATCGCCGTCGGTGTTCTCGCGCTGTCGCGGCTCGGGCGCCTTGGCACAAATCCCGACCTTGCCGCAGCAGGCTCCCAACATGCCCGCGCCCAAGGACATGCCGGCGGAGAAGATCGAGCCGACGGAGCCGTCGACCGGTTCGACCCTGAGCGACAAGCTGCAGCGCAGCGACGGCGTCATCCGCCCGCCGGCCGATGCGACCCCCGACATGACGGTTCCGGCGCCCGTACCCGAGCCCGGGCACCACGCCGGTCATTCCGCCCCCGGGAAGCCCCGGTGTCGCGCAATCCGACGCTCGATCCGCGATAGAGCTCTATCAGGCTGGCCGCTTGCGCTTGCCGCGAATTCGCTTTGGCCGATGACTCTGGCCGGATTTCGCCATGTCCGTGCGCCTGCTTGCTTCCCGCGGCCAGGATCTGATCGGCCAGCTGCCTGATCCGCAGCCGCAGCTCCTCATTCTCGGCGGATGCCGATTGCGGCGGCCCGAGCCGTATGCTCGGCAGCTTCGGCCCGGGCCGTTTCAAGCTGCAGCCGACAGTCTTGCGATCTCGGCAACCTTTGCATCCCGTTCAGCCTCGATCTCCCGAACATGTTGTTCCAGAATGAGGCCGCGTTCCTGCTCGGCGGTGAGACTTTTTGTCAGAACGGCAAGGCGCTTGCGCTCGTCCGACAACTCGCTGTGCCGCTCGCCGAGGGCCCTCTCGAAATCGTTGCCTCGCGCGCTCTGGGTCATCAGACGCGTCTCCAGGTCGGAGATGACGATCCGCTTGGCGTCGATTTCGCTCAAGGCCGCGGTCAGCGCGGCGTCGATCCCCGCGTAGGCATCCTCGAGCTCGCCGAGAGTGTGGGACGTGCGGGTCAGCTCCGAGGTCGTGACGGACAGAGAGGCCTGCAACTGGTCGCGGTCCCGTCGCATCGTACCCGAGTTCGTCGACTGTTGCCCGATGGGTGATTCTCGAGCGCCGTCAAAGTCTCCCGCCGGTCGGCCAGTGCGGCGGCCGTTTCCGCCAGTGAGCCTTCCGGTACGGCAAGCGCGCGGCGCACGTCGTCGAGTTCGGCCTCCAGACGCGGCCACGGTTGCGTTGCGCTCGGCGAGGGTGCTGTCGAGGCTCTCGATCCGCATGGCGCGGCGGCCAAGTTCCTCCATGCTCTGATGTTTGACGGCCTGCGCCTCCTCGGCTTTCCGCTCGATCCGGCGCTGCATGAACGGCGAATTCCGCCCGCAGATGATCCTTTTCGGCCGTCAGCTCGGCGATCGACATGGGAAACAGCGCTTCGGCCCGTCGCCGCGCCAGGCGATCCGCCCGCTGGTTGATGGCCGGAATGATAAGCAGGGCAATCAGGGTTGCGGCCAGGAACCCCAGCGCGAAAATCATGACGGTTTCGACCACGCGGACACCAACTCCAGGCTGCTGCTCGATTGAAGGCTCAAGCACCTTGCCTTGCGCCTGCGCGGCTTTCCAGCGCAAGGCTTCAAGAATGCTCTTTGTAGCGCATCCGGGAGGGCTTTCCAGCGGCGAGATAGCCGTTCGGTCGGAAAGAAGTTGGGGCCGTTCGGCGGTTCGGACGGCCAAAACCCGCGCGCTAGAAGGGATTCCAGGTCGGCTCAGGGGTGAATTTCAGGTAGCCCAGATTGACGCCAAGGCGCGCGCCCACGCCTGTCCGGATCGGGACGACGATCATCTCGTCCGCCGCCGCCGCGGTCATGCCGAACCCGCCGATGAGATAGGCCGAGCCGTCGATCCCGACGAACCGCTTATAGAGCGCGTCGGTGAAGGGCATGTTGTAGACGAGCATCATGGTGCGGGAGCCTTCGCCGCCGAGATCGAAACCCAGGGAGGGACCTTGCCAGAAAATCGGGCGTTCGCCGGCGTTTCGGGTGAACAGCTTGCCTTCGCCATAGCGTAGGCCGCCAAAGAACGCGCCCGGCGGCTTCCTGGCCGAGAATATAGCCGTTCGGTTCGCCCCAGCGACGGACCGCCTCCTGGACGGTGAGCGCCAGGCCCGCGGGAGGCGGACCCGAAGAACTGAATGCCCTGACTGGACGAGATCCTCCGAGCGGTAGGAGTTGGGGTCGCCGGGATTGGAGTAATTGGCCGCGCGCCGGCTGACAGCGGCTGGGCCGATGCGCCCGACGGAAGAGCACCGAGAAGCGCCACCGCGGTGGCCGCAGCAATGAGCTGTGTATTCGCGAGCGCATAGGCAATCTCCTCGCTGAAGCCGCCACCGGGCGGCTCCGCATGAAATTGGGACGGATGCGGGCAATGTGTTCGAGATCCGTCCAGGGACTTCCGGTCGATATGTGGCCGGTCGCGCGAATTTATGGCCATCAACCCTAATAATCGGTCTCACGAGGCCGAATGGCTTACGTTGCGGCAAGGCTTCCGGTCAGCAGGCGATCGGGAAGCGACAGGCGGGGCGCGAGGGCGCGTCGCCCAGCGCGGCGAAGGGGCCGTTCAGATAGCCGCGATCCGCATGCCCGTAGGTGAGGGGAGGTGCCGCCGGGGCCGATCACCGCTCCGCCGGCGCGGGTGAGGATGTGATCGCCCGCAGCCGTGTCCCATTCCATGGTCGGGCCGCAGCGCACATAGACGTCGGCCTCCCCCGAAGCGATCAGGCAGAACTTGAGCGCCGACGAGGTCATGCGCCGGGTGCCGATGGAAAGGGTCGACAGACAGGCTTCCGTCGCGTCGTCGCCATGCCGGCGACTGACCAGAGCGATGAGATCGTTCGTCGGGAGCCGTTGCGCGCGCTGACGGGGCGCCAGACGAGGCCGTCGTGGCCCTCCGCCGGGATTTCCGCCGTCTGGGCCGTCTCGCCGGCAATCCAGATCCGGCCCATGGCCGGGGCCGCGACGACGGCCGCGACAGGGGCGCTTGCCATTGATCAAGCGCGATATTGACGCTGTATTCGCCGCGTGCCGTGGATGAAGTCGCCGGTGCCGTCGAGGGGGTCGACGAGGAAGAAAAACGTGTCGGGCTGCACGCCGCTCGCCGTCTCCTCGGCGACCACCGGCACGTCGGGCCAGATCTCGTTGCAGTCAGCCGGATGATCAGTTCTTCGGCGGCGAGATCCGCCATCGTGGTCGGGGAGCCGTCGTCCTTGATGCGCTTCTCGATGAAGGCGCATTCCATGCGGCGCAACACGCGCCCGGCCTCGATGGCGATCTCCGCCAGCTTCAGGGCAATCGAATTGGCATCTTGGTCGTCAGGACGCATGATGACTTTGTGCCCGTTCGCGCGGGGCCTGTCGATCCTTTTGCCCGCTTTTCAAAGAACGCATTGCCGGGTATCCGGGTTCACGCTCGCTTTTCTTCTCGGCGCTTCACGACGGCTCGGATCGTCTCGATCGTCCGTGAGTTTCGCCCAATCACGGTCTTTCTGGAGCCCCCATGGCAACCATCTCGCTCGAATCGCTCGACCTCGCCGCTCTTCTTTGCTCCCGCGTCTGCCACGATGTGATCTCGCCGGTCGGCGCCATCGTCAACGGGCTGGAGGTTCTCGAGGACGACAACGACCTGTCGATGCGGGAATTCGCCCTGGAACTGATCGGAAAGAGCGCAAGGCAGGCTTCCGCCCGCCTGCAATTCGCCCGCCTGGCTTTCGGTGCCGCGGGGTCGGCCGGCGCATCGATCGATCTCGGCGACGCCGAGCAGGTCGCGCGGGGGATGTTTCAGGACGACAAGATCTCGTTCGCCTGGTCCGCTCCCCGCCTTCTTTTCCCGAAAAATCGGGTGAAGCTTCTGCTCAACCTGATCATGATCGCCATCACGGCCATACCTCGCGGCGGCTCGATCTCGGCCAATGTGTCGGGAGATGCGGAGAAATGCGAGTTCGTCCTCAAGCGCAAAGGGCATCAACGCCCGCATTCCCGCCCATGCCGAAGATCTTCTCGCCGGGCATTCCGAGAGCGGCACGGTCGATGCTCATGGCATCCAGGTCTATTACGCAGGCGAGGTTGCGCGCGCGGCCGGTATGACGCATCACGTTCAGCATCGAGGGCGACGAGGTGACCATCCGCTCGGCCACGGTGTGAAGCCTTAATTGGCGATAGCGACGAGAACCGCGCCCGGCGGCGATCAATCCGACGCCCGTCCAGCCGAGCCCGGACAATCGTTCGCCGAGGAAGAAGGCGCCGAAGAGCGGCGACCAGCACGACGCTCAATTTGTCGATGGGGGCGACGCGGGAGGCTTCTCCGAGTTTGAGCGCACGGAAGTAGCAGAGCCATGAGGCTCCGGTCGCGATCCCGGAGAGAACGAGGAACATGTAGGTGCGCCCTGAGACCGAGGTCGGTGCCTGCCATTGACCGGTGCCAGGAGAATCCCCGCGACGACCACCAGGATGACGATCGTACGGATGAAGGTGGCGAAGTCGGAACCGACGTTTTCGACTCCGACTTTGGCGAAGATCGCTGTCAGCGCCGCGAAACCGGCCGACAAGAGCGCCCAGAACTGCCACGACTCGAGCATCGCTTTCATCGGCCGTTTCCTGCATCGCGAACGATCCTAACAAAAAAGCCCGGCATCATGCCGGGCTTTTTTGAGTGGGGTCGTGATGGATCAGACGGCGATGCGTTGCTCGACCTCGGTCGGCTCGCGCAGCACATAGCCGCGGCCCCATACCGTTTCGATGTAGTTCTTGCCCTGAGAGGCATTGGCGAGCTTCTTGCGCAGCTTGCAGATGAAGACGTCGATGATCTTCAGTTCCGGCTCGTCCATGCCGCCATAGAGATGGTTGAGGAACATTTCCTTCGTCAGGGTCGTGCCCTTGCGAAGCGAGAGGAGCTCCAGCATCTGGTATTCCTTGCCGGTCAGATGCACCCGGGCGCTGCCGACTTCCACCGTCTTGGTGTCGAGATTGACCACCAGATCGGCGGTCGTGATGACGGATTGGGCGTGGCCCTTCGAGCGTCGGACGATGGCGTGGATGCGAGCGACCAACTCATCCTTGTGGAACGGTTTGGTGAGGTAGTCGTCGGCGCCGAAGCCTAGACCCTTCACCTTGTCCTCGATGCCGGCCATGCCGGAGAGGATCAGGATCGGCGTCTTGACCTTCGCGACCCGCAGCGTGCGCAGAACTTCATATCCCGACATGTCGGGGAGGTTCAGGTCGAGAAGGATGATGTCGTAGTCGTAGAGCTTGCCGAGGTCGATGCCCTCTTCGCCGAGATCCGTCGCATAGACGTTAAAGTTCTCGGACTTCAGCATCAGCTCGATGCTCTGCGCAGTTGCGCTGTCGTCTTCGATAAGAAGTACGCGCATGTTAATTCCCCAGCCCTTGCCCATGGACCACCGAACAGCCTGAAGCTGCCCATCCGCGACAGGGCGTGTCGCAGATGCCCTCTGAACTGATTCGCAACGCTAATACGGAATGGTTAACAAACCCTGATTCGCACATGCAAGCGATTAACGACCCGATCTCCTGGATCAGCTGTTCGCAATGCTACGTGGCGATTGACTGGTCTGCCATTCGTAAACCCGTCATGCCTGTCGAAAGCCCCGGCGATGGGCAGTGAAAACGTCCCGCAGATCCGGTCCCGGCTGCGCAGGCCTTCCTGTCCGGCGCAGTCTTAACGAAAGGGGTAAACGAAACGTTGACGCTGCCGCCGATCCGGGTCGCGAAAAAGGGCCCGCGCGACAGGGTGCGGCGCCGTGAACCGTGGCCATTTCGGTCGATCCGGTAAGGAACGGTCAACCTCCATGCGGGATGGTAGCGCATGGCCGGCGGATAACTGAGCGATCAGCCGGGCACATGAAACAGCGCCGTGTGGAGTTCAACCAAGATGAAGTCGCGGGATACGCTCATCCGCCTCAAGCGCTTTCAGGTCGACGAGAAACGTCGACGGGTCGCGCAGATCGACATGATGATCGCCGAGTTCGACCGCATGGCGGCTGATCTCGATCGGGAGATCGCCATGGAGGAGCAGAAGGCCGGGATCTCCGACCCGAACCATTTCGCCTATCCCACCTATGCCCGCGCCGCGGCGCAGCGCCGGGACAATCTGCGCCAATCCGGCGTCAACCTGCACGCCCAGCTCGACGATGCGAAGGCGGAACTCGGCGTGGCATTCGAGGAATTGAAGAAGGCCGAGAGCCTCGACGACCGGGAGCGCGGGCTCGACGCCGTCCGCGAGCAGGCCGTCATCAGCCAGATCGGGCAGCGCCGCGCCATGCGCGCCACCGCCTGACCGTCCCATCAGCCGTGAGTTGCCAGGGGTGCGCACGGGCGGCGCACCCCTTTTTTATGGTGAGCCCGGGTCCGGCGGATCGATGATCGGGACCTGGGGCGCGGACGTTAGAGGCAGAAAACCCTTGAGGCGCGGATCATCGGCGATCTCGACTGCCCGCTTGTAGGCGCCGAAAGCCGGATCTCACATAGAAGCTCACCGCGCCCGGGTGATCGAGCGAACAGGTGTGGACGAAAAACCGCCTTATGGGACGCCCGAACGCGCGGCGAATGGCTTCGTCCATGAGGGACCGCCCGATCCCCTTGCCGGTGGTGCCCGGCACGAGACCGAAATAGGCCAGTTCCGCTTCGCCCTCGACCCGGAAATCGAGTTCCAGGAGGCCGATATCGGTGCCGTTCTCGACCAGAGCATAGGCCTCGACGTCCGGATGGCAGCAGGATGTCCCGCGACGCTTGTGTCGTCCATGACGGCGCGGCCAAACCAGAGCCATGGGTCGCCGATGCGGCGAAAAGGCGTTCGGTAGCGCCCTAGATCGTCCGCTCAGGCGATCGAGCCCGTAAGCGTCCAGCCGGGTCTGCCCGCGCCCCGCTGGCGGCTCGTGCATCTCCAGATAAGTGACCATGGACACGACTTTGCCAGCCGGAATATCGGTATAGCCATCGAGATTGAGGGGGATCGAGGCGGGAGCCGGCATGAGAATGACCTTCTGGGAACGGTCTGGACGAGATGATTTCTCACGGGGCGGGCCGAAGAGCAATCGACATCTCCCTACGATCAGGTCAGACCCGGTGGCGCATCGAGCCGGTCCAGACCTTGAAAAACTCAAGGTTCTGCGGCGAGATGCCACGCCATGTCCCGACTGGTCCGACGGGTCGAATTCGCCGCTCTTATCCCCCTTGCAGAACAACGGATTTCTGGCACACAAGGATCGCCCGCCGAAGGAGACCGACGACGTCGATGAAAAATGTGCGTGAGTTTATCTGGCCCGTCGTCGGGCTTGTCGCAGTCGTCGTCTCCTGTTGGCTTCTGTATCGTGAGCTCCGCGGCCTGTCTCTCGATGACGTTTGGGAGAGCCTGACGGCTGTCCCGGGGCGGCGCTATGCCCTCGCGGGATTGTCGACGCTCGTGGCCTATCTGGCGCTGGCCTGGTATGACCGGATCGCGCTTCTGCATCTCGGCGTCCGCCACATTTCCTGGCTTTTCGTCTCCGTCACCTCGTTCACCACCTATGCGCTTTCGCACAATATCGGCGCCTCGGTGTTTTCGGGCGCGGTCGTGCGCTATCGCGCCTATACGTCGAAGGGCCTGAGCGCGCCCCAGATCGCCGTGCTCGTCGCCCTCTGTTCCTTCACTTTCGGCCTCGGCACGATCCTGCTCGGGTGGTGTGGTGCTGACCGTCGATCCCACGCTTCTCCACCGGCTGGAGGACTTCCTCCCCGCCGCTCTGACCAATCCGGCCACGGCGCGGATTGTCGGGATGATCCTCCTCGCGTTGGTGGCGCTCTATGTCGTCGGATCCATCCTCCACCTTCCGCCGGTCGTCATCCGTAAAGCCAAGCTGGAATATCCCCGTCCGGCCATCATGGCGCGTCAGCTTCTTGCGGCCCCGCTCGAGCTGCTTGGCGCGGCCGGCATCATCTATTTCGTCCTGCCGGCTCATCTCGAGCCAAGTTTCGTGGTCGTGCTGGCGGTGTTTCTGGCTTCTTTTTCGGCGGCGCTCGTCAGCCATGCGCCCGGCGGCCTCGGCGTTTTCGAACTTGTGTTCCTCACGGCGATGCCCGACATCCCGAAGGCGGACGTGCTGGCCGCCCTGATCGTTTTCCGGCTTTTCTACCTTCTGATCCCATTCGCCTTGTCGCTGATCGTCGTGGTGCTCTTCGAGCGGGCACGGCTTGGCACAGGCATGGCGGGGACGGCTTGCGCCGGGCGACGGGCCGTTGCCTCCTTCGCCTCTGATCTGATCTATCGAATGAGGACGTTCTGGCGGCGGTTGCGGTTTGGTCTTGTCGACCCTGCTCGGATTGAAGACGCGCGGGTTTTTCATTCCTTACCGCTATGCGGACACCGTCGGCGGCACTGGACTATCCGGCGCTGCTGCCGCTCTTTCAGGCCGCGCGGCCGCGGTTCGAGGCCGTCCTTGCGGATATCGAGGCGCTTTCCGACAATCTCAGTGCGATCGCGAAAAGACGGACGAGCCCGCCCGTTTCGATCAGGATTGGTTTCCTCGGCTCGACGCCGCTGCTGCCTACGCGATCGTGCGGACACTTCAAGCCCCGGCTGATCGTCGAAATCGGATCCGGCCATTCGACCCGGTTCATGGCCCGCGCGGTGCAAGACGGGGCGCTGCCGACCAAGATCATCTGCATCGATCCGGCGCCCACGGGCCGACTTGCCCGCCTGGCGGTCACTCACCTGCCTGTGCTTCTGCAGAATGCGGACCCCGCAATTTTCGCGGGCATCCAAAGCGGTGACGTGCTGTTTATCGATTCAAGCCACATCGCCATGCCGGGGACGGACGTGGATCGGCTTTTTCTGGACATTCTGCCTCGTCTCGCGGCGGGCGCGCTGGTCCATATCCACGACATCACCCTGCCTTATGCCTATCCGGCGGCCTGGAACTGGCGTGGCTATAACGAGCAGATGGTCGTCGGCGCCCTCCTTCAGGGGGGCGGCTACGAACTCGTCTTTGCGAGCCATTATCGTGGCGAGGCATATGCTGGGTGCTGGAAAAACCGGAAATCCTGTCCCGGCTGCCGCTTGATTCCGCGGCCCACGAAACCAGTCTTTGGCTTCGAAAACGCTAGCCGTCTTCAGAGACAAGGAAGCGTGCGTGTCTGTCCGGGTTCCGGCACGGGAATTCCGGCTTCGCACATACTCGTTCAGCTTGTTGCGAAGGGTGCGGATAGAGATGCCGAGAATTCTCGCCGAATGCGTCCTGTTGCCCTGACAATAATCGAGCGTGTCGAGGATCAGGTGGCGCTCCACGTCGGCCACCGTCCTTCCGACGAAGCGAAATGTTGAAGATGCCTTGGTGGTCCGGAGGATGCGCGGTATCGAAGGCGAGAGGCAATGGCTGACCCTGTCGAATGCGGAAGAACGCAACCGATTAGAAGGTCAGCATGGTTAGGAATAGCTTAACGGGAGTAAAAAGCTTCGCTGCTATCGGGCCTGAAAAGCAAAAAAGGCACCGCCGGCGTGGGGCGATGCCTTTCTGGGAAGTAAATGGCGTTATTGTCTGTATTGCTGGATGCGCGTCGTTCGCAGTCCTGCAAGCCCGTGCTGGTCGATGGAGAGCTGCCAGCTCAGGAATTCCTCCGTCGTCAGCGTATAGCGCTGGCAGGCCTCATCGAGGCTGAGAAGACCGCCGCGCACAGCGGCCACGACCTCTGCTTTGCGACGGATGACCCAGCGTCGAGTACTGGAAGGCGGTAGGTCAGCAATCGTTAGCGGACTGCCGTCGGGCCCAATGACATACTTGACCCTCGGGCGGTGGGGTTCGGTCATGATACGCTCACACAAAAATTCAACGACCTCGTAGAACCTCAAATTACATGGCCCGGCTTAATGTTTTCCTAAGCGCAGAACGCAAATTACGCATCTGCCGCGATTTCGCCATAATGGTTAAGAAGGCATTGCTTGGCGTTGTTTGCGGCTCTGGAAATTCGGCCGTCGCAACGCGTATAGAAATTTCTTTGCTTCCCGTGCGCCGCCTTGAACGGCGCCTCTGGATGGTGTGATGCTCAATTCTCTCGGTCTTCCCCGCGACCCCTCCGAAACTCGGGTCGTTGTTGCCATGTCGGGCGGCGTCGATTCCTCCGTCGTTGCTGCTCTCCTGAAACGGGAGGGCTACGATGTGCTTGGAATTACCCTGCAGCTCTACGATCACGGCGCCGCTGCCCATCGTAAGGGTGCCTGCTGCGCGGGCCAGGATATTCACGATGCCCGCCGGGTCGCCGAGGCAATCGGCATCCCGCATTACGTGCTCGATTACGAGGCGCGCTTTCGCGAGGCCGTCATCGACCGCTTCACGCAGAGCTATCTCGACGGCGAGACGCCCATTCCCTGCGTCGAGTGCAACCGCTCAATCAAATTCCGGGACCTGCTCGAAACCGCCCGGGAACTTGGCGCCGACATTCTGGCGACCGGCCATTATGTGGCCAGCCGCGGTCTGCCGGACGGACGGCGCGCCCTGCACCGGGCGGCGGATCCCGACCGGGACCAGAGCTATTTTCTCTACGCGACCACGCCCGAGCAGTTGAGCCTGCTTGCGTTTTCCGTTGGGCGAATTGCCAAAGGACGACACGCGGGCGCTGGCTCGCGAGTTCGGCCTGACCGTTGCGGAGAAGGCCGACAGCCAGGACATCTGTTTCGTGACCCAGGGCCGCTACAGCGATGTCATCGAGCGCCTCAAGCCTGGCGCGGTGCATGGCGGCGAGATCGTACACCTCGACGGACGCGTGCTGGGCCAACACACGGGATCATCCACTACACCGTCGGCCAGCGGAAAGGCCTCGGCGTCTCGACCGGGGAACCGCTCTATGTCATCCGGCTCGACGCCAAGGCGGCGCGCGTCGTCGTCGGCCCCCGGGAAGCGCTCGCGACGCGGGTGATCCGGATCACCGACGTGAACTGGCTGGGCGATACTCCGCTCGCGGCGGTGCCGGAGGGGGGCCTCGAAGTGGCGGTGCGGGTGCGCTCGACCCGCGAGCCCCGGTCCGGCGATCCTCCGTCAGGACGGAACCGAGCGCGACGATCGAGCTATTATCGGCGGAAGACGGGGTGTCTCCCGGTCAAGCTTGTGTCATCTATGAGAGCGATGCTCCTCGCGCCCGGGTTCTGGGTGGAGGAACCATCGCCCGCACCTTCGCAGAGGCAGCGCCCGCCGCCGCCTGACGTCTCCACTAGGGAATTCTCTATGACGGATGGACCGACCACGGCCCTGATGCGCAAGGCTTACGCGCGCTGGGCTCCTGTTTACGACGTCGTGTACGACAAACTCACGGAGCCTGCGGCCCGCGCCGCGGTGGATGCCGCAATGGCCTGCGGGCCCGAGAGTCCTGGAAGCGGGCGTCGGGACCGGCTTGTCGCTCGGCTATTATCCAGGACACGCGGAGGTATACGGCGTCGATCTGTCGGAGGACATGCTCCGGAGGGCACAGGCGAAGGTCGATAAGCGCGGCCTTTCCCATGTGAAGAGCCTTCAGGTGATGGACGTGACGCATCTGACATTCCCTGACGGCATGTTCGACGCCGTGACGGCGCAATTCATCATCACTCTGGTGCCCGAACCTGAAAAGGCCCTCGACCAGTTTGCGCGGGTGCTCAAACCCGGCGGCGAGATCATCCTGGCCAACCATTTCGGCCAACCCGGACGGTCCGGTAGCTGCTCTCGAGGAGTTCGCATCGCCGGTCGTGAAGGCGATCGGCTGGAGTTCCGCCTTCAAGGCATCGCGGGTCGAGGAATGGGCAAGGGGAACAGGGTTCATGGAAGTGGTGGAATTGAAGTCGCTATTTCCGGCCGGCTTTTTCAAATTGATGCGGATCCGCAAGAAACGCTGAGTTGACTCGCCAGGCAAAGCCTCAAGGGGCGGGCAACAAAGAATAAAAAGAACAAGGTTGAAATTTTTCCGTCGCCGGGTTATATGAAGTCCGTCGCATATTGGCTCAACATGAATTCAGACCCTGTCGACAGGGAAGCTCTGTTGAGCACCAATCAAAAATCCAAGCAAAAAATCTTGGCGTGACTCTGCGGTTTGGCGGAATTGTGCGGTGATCGACTGACGTCGGCATCCACTTCCACTCACCGCGAAAAGACATTTCCTGACATTCGGCAGCGTCGGCTCATTCCGACCACCGGGTCCAAGGTTTTCCCATTATGGCGATCGGCTTCACAGCGGCGCCCTCACTCGAAAAGACATTGTTATGAAGTTTCATTTTAGCCCCAAAGCCGACAGCAACGATTGGATGAGCGGATTTACGCTTGCCGGGATCTGGTCCCAGGATTCAGGCTCCCAGCGCGACATCAGCCATCTGGTGGATTGCACTTATCTCTACCATTCCGCGCGCGAACTTCAGTGGCATCTCGCGCATCGTTTCGGCCTGCGCGCCGAAGCCGTCGAACTGACTTCCGTCGCCTGAACGCTATCTATGAGGTGGTTCTCCTCGCCGCTCATACGAAGGAACGTCCCATGAGAATTTTCATGTTCGTCTCGCAGGCGAGGGATGATCTTCACGCTTTCGCCGACGATGAGGCGGGTAGCAAGCTTCCGGCCAAATACGGCCCATGGGGGTTGACCGGCACTTTGCTGGCTCGCGCGGCACCGCCGCACCGGTTTTCCCGCCGGGCCATCGAGCAGGCCCTCGCCAGCGACGGGTTTCAGCTCTGGCGCGAACAGGCCGAAAGGCTGAATGGCCGATCATGAGCGGTTAAGAAGCCGCCGCTCGCAAGGCTGCCGGAGCGCGTTCGTACGCCCGTCTCCGAAAGGTCATGAAGTCCCTCGAAAACCTGCCCTCACATTCTTGACATGGCGGCCAAATCTTTCCCTATATCGCGCCTCTGACGCGGGCATGACCCGTTCCTGGGGCGGAGTAGCTCAGTTGGTCAGAGCAGAGGAATCATAATCCTTGTGTCGGGGGTTCAAATCCCTCCTCCGCTACCATCGATCCGATCTTGCGCGGATCCTCCGAGAGATATTCTTGGACAGCGCCATTGGCTCATTTCGAACCGGCACCCGGCAAAATGGCGATGGCCTCAAGGCCAAAAATTCTTCGACACAACTTGTCACAGCAAAAATCAGAATTCGCGAAGCTTGGCACTTGTGAGCGCCGTCCGAATTGCTATCGTTTGAGGGCGGGCCGTTCGCCAATGCGGATCGCCCGACGTCCTCATCAGACCCGTTCCAGCTTCGTCATGTCGTCCGGCAGACCAGCAAGGGCAATGATCGAGAGGCGGTCGCCAAAAATCTTGCTATCAGGAGGCACTCGATGTCCAAACCGCCGATTGGCACTCGCCGGTCCACGGATCCACGTCAGGCTGCGGAAGCCGCCTTCAAGAAGGCGACGACCAAGCCCGTCGAACTCCCTCCAAAAGCTCCGGTGATACCCGGTACCCGCGAGATGGTTTCCTTGCGGATCGACCGCGAGGTGCTCGAATTCTTTCAAGAGGGCGGGCCCGGGTGGCAGGACAGGATCAATGAGGCTTTGCGGAAGGCCGCGGGAAAGTAGTCAGGCGACCTTCACTGGCAGATCCGATAGCGATCGCTGGAGCCGTGCATCTGCAGGTCGACATGCAGATGGTCCGCGTGGGACGCATCCGACCTGGTCCCAGTACGGTCGTAAACCAGCCGCAGGCAGCCCGCCGACGGCGTTGATCGTCTGAACGTGCTGTTCGGTCCCTCGGGTTTGACGGGGATCTTCGGCTTTGTGGCGAGTTCGAAACTCGCGATATCGATGCGCCAGTCCTTCCGCATGGGCCGACAGTTTGCCCGAGGGCAGCTCGGTTTCTGTTGCGGCATTGAAAACCCGGGCCGGTATGGGCAGCTGCGAGCTCAGACCCCGTCGCGCCGAGAACAGCGGGCGCCACGAGCGAACCCAGCCAGCCTCCGAGACTTTCGGCGAAGCGGCAGGCCACGACGGGCTCTGCCGGCATTCGAAGCGGCTTTTCGCGGCCCGTTACCGGTATGGTGCGTAGCTTTACCGGATTTTCGATCCGGCAGTCCTGATTGTCTGCGGCAGGTGTCTCGAGCCGCCTCAAACTCAAATCCAGCGGTTTTCAGTCGGGCCAGACATTCGTTCGTTTCCGACGATGCGGCCGACGCTCGGACGCGTCCGGCGAAGGGGATTGAGGCCGGGGCTCCGGTTGGCGATGCTCGACTCGGCGGGCGCGACGGGGCGGCAGCGGCGGCCATGGCTCCGCGGCGACGATCGGTCGCCGCAATGAGCGCCAGCCACCGAGAGAAGGAAACGGCATCGACGGCTGACGCTCGCACCGAGACGGCGGATGGCTCCTGTTTTGCATCGCGGCTCCCATTCTGTCTCTTGGACAACGCTCAGATTCAGAAAGGAGCCGCCGCGCGGTCGTCAGGATCTGACAACTAGGGACGTGCCTTCGCCGATTAGAGGCCTATCGCCCGATCGCGTAGGCCTGCATGAGACGAGGGGTCGCGGCGCCGTGCAGCAGTCCGTCGGGATCGCGGCTCGCGGCTACGAGACGGCCGATTGTCCACTCGGGCAGTCTGTTTCCACCTCGTGACCGCGCGCCCGCAGATCCGCCAGCACCTCCTCGCCAAAGCTTTCCTCTGCTGCGAGATGCCCGGGCTTCTGCTCGCGCGGATGGAACGAGGACGGGAAATGCGCCGTGTGGGCCATCGGCAGGTCGATGGCTTCCTGAAGGTTCAGGCCGTGATGCACATGACGCAGGAACAGGAGCAATTGCCATTGCTCCTGCTGGTCGCCGCCGGGCGAGCCGAACACCATGTAGGGCTTGCCGTCTTTTTCCGCGAGCGAGGGCGTCAGCGTGGTGCGCGGGCGCTTGCCGGGTTGCAGCGATGCGGGCAGATTTTCTTCGAGCCAGAACATCTGCGCGCGCGAGTTGAGCATGAAGCCGAGTTCTGGAATGACCGGTGACGATTGCAGCCATCCGCCCGACGGCATCGCGGCGATCATGTTGCCGTGGCGATCGATGACATCGATATGGACGGTGTCGCCGCGGCGTGCGGACCGCATGGACGCCATGGTCGGTTCGCCGCCGGTGATCTTGCGGTCCGTCGTCGAGAGTTCGCGCAACGCTGCAGCGTGCGCTCCACCTGTTGCTCGTAGCCAGGCACGTGTCCGGGGCGCAGTTCCATCGACGCCCGATCGCCGATCAATTTGCGTCGTTCCGTCGGAATAGGCATCGGACAGGAGCGTCTCGATGGGGACGTTCACGAAATCGGGATCGCCGTAATAGGCCTCGCGATCCGCGAATGCGAGTTTCATGGCTTCCATGACGGTGTGGATGAAGAGTCGCGCTCGTCGGCCCCATGCGCGGCGATGTCGAATCCCTTCAAGAGAGCGAGCGATTGCAGGAAGACCGGGCCTTGTCCCCAGGGCCGGATCTTGTTCACGCGGTAATTGTGATAATCATAGGTCTGCGGCGCATCGTAGCTTGCCGACCATCCGGCGAGATCGTCGCCCGTGATCACGCCGCGATGGCGCGTGCCGCTCTGGTCCATGACCTCGTTCGAGCGGGAAAAACGGTCGATCGCTTCGGCCACGAAGCCTTTGTAGAAAGCCGCGCGCGCCGCTTCGATTTCCGCTTCACGATTACCGCCCTTCGCCTCCGCCTCCTTGAGGATACGCTTCCAGGTCTCCGCCAAAGCGGGGTTGCGAAAGAGTTTCTTACCCGCGGGAACATTGCCGCCTGGCAGGAAGACCGCCGCCGATGTGGGCCATTCGGTTTCGAAAAAATCCTTCAGGCCCCTGATCGTATCGGACACGCGCGGCAGCAGCGGATGGCCCTTCTCCGCATAGTAGATCGCAGGCTCGAGGACCTCGCGCAGGCGCATTGTGCCGTGATCGCGCAAAAGCAGCATCCACGCGTCGAACGCGCCGGGTACGACCGTCGCCAGCAGACCGTTGCCGGGAATGAGCGTGAGGCCCTCGCGGCGATAATGCTCGATGGTGGCGCCGGCGGGGGCCGTGCCCTGTCCGCAAAGCACCTCGATCTTGCGTGTTCGCGCCGAATAGAAAACGGCAGGGACTTCGCCGGACGGGCCGACGAGATGCGGCTCGACCACCTGCAGGACGAATCCTGTCGCCACGCACGCATCGAAGGCATTGCCGCCGCGCTCCAGCATTGCCATGCCGGCGGCGGAGCCGAGCCAATGGGTCGAGGTGACGACCCCGAACGTGCCGAGGATCTCAGGCCGTGTCGTGAACATGAATGCTACCCGTGTTGAATGTCAGTTTTCGCGCGGGTCGAGCGCATCGCGCAGACCGTCGCCAAACAGGTTGAAGCCAAGAACGATCAGGAAGATTGCCGAACCGGGGAAAAATGACATCCACGGCGCCTGGCTCATGAAGTTCTTCGCCGTGTTGAGCATCGAGCCCCAGGACGGATTGGGCGGCTGTTGTCCAAGACCGAGAAAGGACAGGCTTGCCTCCGCGATGATCGCCGTGGCGATCGTCAGCGTTGCCTGAACGAGGATCGGGGGTAGGACATTCGGCAGGATGTAGCGCAGGATGATCCAGAAATTCGGAAGGCCGATAGCGCGCGCCCCTTCGACATAATCCTCGGCCTTGACCGTCAGCACCTGACCGCGCGTGAGCCGCACGAAAATCGGCATGGCCGACAACCCGATGGCGATCATCGCATTGGTAAGGCTCGGTCCGAGGAACGCCGCGAGCGCGATGGCGAAGATCAGGAACGGAATGGCGAGCATCGCCTCGGTGGAGCGGGAGATCACCGCATCGATCCATCCGCCGAAATAACCCGAGACGAGACCGAACGGGACACCAAGCAGGACGGCTATGGCAACGGATACGACGCCCGCCATCAGCGAGGCTCTCGCGCCGATCACCATGCGGGAGAAGACGTCACGCCCGAGTTCGTCAGTGCCGAACCAGAAGAGCGCGGAGGGCGCTTTTCGGATGGTCGCAAAGCTCGGCTTGATGGGATCATGCGGCGCAATCAGCGGGGCCACGATCGCCACAATGACAAAAAACATCACGAGGCCCGCGCCCAGGAGCGCACTGCGGTTGCGCAGAAATTTGGACAGGATGCGGCTACGTTTCTTCGGCAGCGCGATGTCTTCGGCGATGGCGATTGTCATTGGGCGTGCCTCAGTCGCGGATTGGCCAGAACGTAGAGAACGTCCGCCAGAAGATTCATGATGATGAAGCCAACCGCCGTACAAAGAACCACGCCCTGGACAACGGCGTAGTCGCGATTGAATACGGCATCGACCACGAGCTTTCCGAAACCCGGAATGGTGAAGATCTGCTCGGTCAGAACGGCGCCGGCGAGAAGCTCCCCGAACAGCAGGGTCGACAGGGTGATGATCGGGATGAGCGCGTTGCGAAGGGCGTGTTTCATGATGACGACCCGCGACACGAGCCCCTTCGCCCGCGCGGTGCGGATGTAATCCGATCTGAGGACACCCAGCATCGCGCTTCTGGTGTGGCGCATGAGGCTTGCGGCGAGACCCGTGCCCAGCACGAAAGCCGGCATGATCATGGTCTTGATGTTGAGCCATAGATCCTCGCTGGGAGGGACGAAGCCGGACGCGGGGAGGAGTTGCCAGCGCACCGAAACAAGCATGATGAGCAATATGCCGAGCCAGAAGTTCGGGATCGAAAGACCCGAGAGCGCGACGACGTTCGCCGCGTAGTCGACGGTCGTGCCCTTCTTCACCGCCGAAATGATGCCGGCCGGAATGCCGATGGCGAGCGCGATGATCATCGCGAAGATCGCGAGTTCGAGGGTGACCGGCAGCTTGCCGAGGATCAGCGTCAGGACCGGAATGTCGGTTCTGCAGAGAGATGCCGAGATTGCCCTGCAGAACCTGGCCGATCCACGCGAAATACTGGATCGGGACGGGGTCGTTGAGGCGATACTTCTCGCGCAGGAATGCCAGAACCTGCGGATCCCGCTCCTCGCCCGCCATCGTCAGCACGGGGTCGCCCGGCAGGAGCTGCTGCAGGGTGAACACCAGCACCGACACGATGATGATCGTCGGGATCGCGATCAGGATACGTCTGGCGATGAAGCGAAGCATGAGTTGCGGCGACCTGACATTCGAGAGGAGGTGCGTGCCCGGAGGCGTGCCGGGCACGCGTGTTCGAGGCTGTCAGGACGCGAATTTGACGCCCTTGAGACGGATCATGCCGTCCGGGATAGGGCTTGAAGCCCTCGACCTTCTTGGCGACCACGAAAGGCCACGGCTGGTAATAGCGTGTAGATGATCGGCAGTTCGTCCTGCAGGATTGCCTGCGCCGCATCGTAGAGCGCCTTGCGCTTCTCGTCGTCGTTGATGGCGCGCGCCTCGTTGAGGAGACGGTCCACTTCCGGGTTGCAATAGCGGCCGTCGTTCAGGCCGCCCTTGCATGTGACGAACTGATGGATGTTGCCATCGGGATCGACGCGGCCGGACCAGCCGATGGCGTTCACGTCGAAATTGCCCGCCTGCGCTTCTTTCTGCAGCGCGGCGAATTCGGTCGGTCGCAGCGAGATATCGAAACCCGCCTCAGCCCCCATCGCCTGGATGATCTCGGCGATCTGCTGCGTCGTCGTGCTGTTGCCGAAGGAGAGCTCGAACTTCACGCGGTCGACGCCCGCTTCCTTCAGCAACGCCTTGGCCTTGGCGACGTCGCGCTTGCCGGCCGCGAACTTCTTGTCGTTGAAAGACGCTGGCAGCGGGAAAGGCTGACCGGCCGGCGGGAAGATGCCTTGTCCGACGACTTCGTTGATCACGTCCCGATCGATCGCGAGTTGCAGCGCCTGGCGCACGCGCTTGTCCTGGCCGAGTGGACCCTTGGCCCGCTCGCCGTTGCCGGTGTTGATCGTCAAGTCCCTGATAGCCGATGCCGCTGACCGGAGCGAAGACGAGTTTCGGCGTCGCTCTTGACGTCGGCGACGTCGCTCGGCGCCAGCCGCTCGAGGATGTCGAGATTGCCGGCCTTGAGATTTGCCAGACGAACAGTCGTGTCGGGGATCGGCGTGAAGACGAGCCGGTCGAAATTGTAGCTCTTGGCATCCCAGTGATCCTTGAAGCGATCGAGGACGATGCGGTCGTTCTGAACCCGCTCGACGAACTGGTAGGGGCCCGAGCAAACCGGCTTCTGGGCGAAATCGGGGGCCGCGAGCGCCTTGGGCGACATGATCATGCCGGCGCGGTCGGAAAGCTGCGAGACCAGCGTCGCATCGGCGCGCGACAGCTTCAGCGCGACCGTCATGTCGTCCACGACCTCGACGCTTTCGACCGAGCCGAGTTCGCTCTTGCGCAAGCTGTCCGGCAGGGTGCGGGCGCGGTCGAGATTGACCTTCACCGCAGCGGCATTCATCGTCTCGCCGTCGTGAAATTTGACGCCGGGCCGAAGCTTCATCGTCAAGGTCTTGCTGTCGTCGCTCCATTTCCATTCGGTCGCGAGCTGCGGCACGAATTTGAGCTCGGGAGTGATTTCGACGAGCTTGTCGCACATCGACGTGAAGACGATGCGTCCGACGAATGTGCGCGCGCGGTGAGGATCGAGCACATCGGGGTCCTCCTGCAGGCCGATCCTGAGGGTCTGCGCGGAAGCTGCGGTGCTCATCAGGAGCCCGGCGGCCATGGCCATCATGAAAATCGGTTTCATCGACATGTTCTCCTCTGTTGTTGATTCTTAGGTTCCGGCGTCGCGGGCTTGTCCTGCCGCTCGCGCCACGTTCTGTAGAGCGCCAGCCGCTTCGTCAGCGCCGGACTTGCAGGCGGCGCGGTCAGAGCGCCCGACCCCGCATTCTGGATCTCGCGCCAGAAGTGGCACGCTACCTGGCGTCCGTCGGCGCGGTTTCGAGCGCCGGGTGTTCTTCGCGGCAGAGCGCACGTCGCATGAGGGCAGCGGGTATGAAACCGGCATCCGCTCGGCGGCGCTGCCGGGCTCGGCACATCGCCCTGCAGCAGCGGCTTCGGTTGCCGATTGACCGGGCTCGGAACCGGGATCGCGGTCAGAAGCGCCTGCGTGTAGGGATGCAGCGGGATTGTCGAACAGATCGTTCGTGTCGCTGAGTTCGACGATTTCGCCCAGATACATCACCGCGACCCTGTCGCTCATGTGCCTGATCACCGCGAGATCATGGGCGATGATGACGAGCGTCAGGCCAAATCGATCCTTCAGATGCTCCAGCAGATTGATGATCTGGGCCTGGATCGACACGTCGAGCGCCGAGACCGGCTCATCGCCGATGATGAGCTTCGGTTCTCCCGCCAAGCGCCCGTGCGATGCCGATGCGTTGGCGTTGTCCGCCCGAAAACTCATGCGGATAGCGATCGCCATGACGCGGGGATGAGCCCTACGGTGCGCAGGAGGTCCGAAACGCGATCCTGCTTCTCCGGATCCGCGCGCCAATCCATGAAGCCAGATCGGCTCGCCGACGATGTCGCGCACATTCATGCGGGGGTTGAGCGACGCGAAGGGATCCTGGAAGATGATCTGCATCTCGCGGCGCAGTTTTCGCATCTCGGTCGGGCGCGAGATCCAGAATGGACCGGCCCTCGTACCGGACGTCGCCGGCCGTCGGCTCGATGAGGCGAAGGAGGAGGCGGCCGAGCGTCGACTTGCCGCAACCGGATTCGCCGACGATCGCGAAGGTCTCGCCGCGTTTGACCGCCATCGAGACACCATCGACCGCGCGCACGATCGTGGGCGAGGACAGGAGACCCTCGCCGCCGAAATGCTTCACGAGGCCTTGTGCTCTCGAGAATGATGTCGCTTGCTGCGTGGTCATCGAAGTCGTCGCGATGGAGTTCGAGCGGCGCATACCAGCAGCGAGCGCGGTGACCGGGCGAGATCTCGACGAGGGGCGGCGGGTCGCTCACACAGCGTTCGTCGACGAAGGGGCAGCGTGGCGAGAAACGGCACCCGCGCGGCATGAGTTCGGCGGGCGGAACGGTGCCGGGAATTGTCGTCAGGCGGCCTCTGCCGCCGACCAAGGGACGGCACGGAGCCCATCAGCCCGATGGTGTAGGGATGCTGCGGATCGGCAAAGATGTCGTCGACCGGACCGCTTTCGACGACCTGTCCGGCATACATCACCACCACCTCGTCGGCGACTTCGGCGACGACGCCAAGGTCGTGCGTGATCAGGATCATCGCCATCCCGCTCTCTGTCTGGAGCTGGCGAATGAGCGCGATGATCTGCGCCTGGATCGTCACGTCGAGCGCCGTCGTCGGCTCGTCGGCGATGAGCAGCTGCGGTTCGTTCGCCAGCGCCATGGCGATCATCACGCGCTGACGCATGCCGCCCGACATTTCATGAGGGTAGGCGCGCATCCGCTTCTCGGCGCGGGAATGCGAACCCGTCTGCAGCATCTCCAGCGCGCGCTCGGACGCCTGCTGCCTTGGAGATTCGGCGGTGCCGCAGGATCCCTTCGGTGATCTGATCGCCCACCGTGAAGACCGGGTTGAGCGACGTCATCGGCTCCTGGAAGATCATGGCAGTCTGATTGCCGCGCATGTCGGCGCGCTCGCGGTCCGGGAGCGTCAGCAGGTCCTTCCCTCGAAGAGCGCGCGGCCGCCGACGATCCGTGCCGGCGGGGTGTCGGCAGAAGCCCCATGAGCGCCAAGCGCCGTCACGCTCTTGCCGCAGCCCGATTCGCCGACGATGCAAAGCGTTCTTGCCCTTGCGAGACCGAAAAGGACACGTCGTCGACCACGTTGATGTCCTTGCGGCGCGCCGTCGAAGCGTACCGACAGATTCTCGACCTTCAGTAAGCGGGCGCTCTGTCTCCATGCAGGGATGCACGTCTGCCAGTGCGCCATCGATCATCGACAGCGGGCGCTGGATCTCGTCATGCGGCCGGAATCTTCCTCGAGAGTTGGCGTGCGCCGGTTGTTTGATCTGGTATTGTCGGTCGGCGCTCTCGCGGATCGGGTCATGATCCGGAGAACGCTGGCGCGAACAGCCTCGAGATGATCGCGCATGGCTGCTTCGGCTTCGCTGGCGTCGCGGGCCGCAATGGCGGCAACGACCCGATGATGCTGGGTGACGTAGCCGCGCTGGCTGGCCGGCGCGCGCGCCTGTTCCCGCAAGTCGACGCCAGGTGGGGTCCTGCCGTGATGCGGTCGACCACATCGACGAAAGCAAACAGCAGGCTGTTGCCGGCCGCCTCGGCAATGGCCCGATGGAAGGCGCCGTCCCAGAGTTCGCGGCTGTCGCAGTCGCCGTCGGCCATGAACTCGGTCTTCTGCGCGAGATGCTTCAGCCGATCGATGTCGCCGTTTGAGGCCCGCAGCGCCGCCAGCCGCGCAAGCGCCGGTTCGATCTCCAGCCGGGCCTCCATGACCTCCAGCGGATTGGTGCGGCTGGAGAGTTCCACCAGGCTGACTTCTCCCCGCAGCGGACGCGGTCCAAGGAAGGTGCCTTTTCCCTGCTGGCGCCAGATATGTCCTTCGGCTTCCAGCACTTCGAGTGCTCGTCGCAGGGTTCGGCGGCCAACCCCAAGCTGTGCGGCGAGCGCGCGCTCGGAGGGGAGGCGTCTGGTCGCTTCATGGGCCGGACCGCTCATCGAAGAGGGCGCGCATCTGCCTCAAGGCAAAATCCGAGCTGTCGGCGAAAGTCTCGATGCGTTTCTGCATCTGTCCTCGCGAGAACCAATTTGCGGATTGGTATCGCTCCCAGATCCCGAGCGAGGGATTCCAGAAGCGTTTGTTGCGCAAGTCAAGCTAACGCCGAGCCGAACCACTTGGCAATTGGTTCGAGCAAAATATTGTTCTATCTTTGTCCCAGGGCGCAATCCGTACGTCACATCCCTACGGGCATCTAGCGTCGAGCCTCTTGTTCACCGGTTCGAGAAACGACATAACCTGTCACGCTCACACGGACAGGATCATGGACTCCATTATTGCTTTAGCCTCGGACCCAGCCGCATGGATCGCCCTTGCGACCCTCATCGTGATGGAGGTGGTGCTCGGGATCGACAACCTCATCTTCATCTCGATTCTCACCAACAAGCTGCCTGCCCATCAACAGACCAAGGCGCGCCGCATCGGCATCGGCCTCGCGTTGATCATGCGCCTCGGCCTTCTCGGAACGATCGCCATCATCGTGCAGTTGACGGAGCCGATTTTCACGGCCTTCGGTCACGGCTTTTCGTGGCGCGATCTCATCCTGATCGCCGGTGGACTTGTTCCTCGTCTGGAAAGCCACCAAAGAGATACATCATAACGTCGATAAGGATCCGGGTCCCGATATGTTCGACGGCAAGCGCGTGCAATTGGGGTTTGCGGCGGCTATCGGTCAGATCCTCGTGCTGGATCTGGTGTTCTCCATCGACAGCATCATCACGGCGGTCGGGATGACGGATCATGTGCCGATCATGGTCATCGCCGTGGTCGTGGCCGTGACTGTGATGCTCTCGCTGCCGAACCGCTTGCGAAATTCATCGAGGCCAATCCGACAGTGGTCATGCTGGCGCTCGGCTTCCTTCTCATGATCGGCATGACGCTGATCGCCGAAGGTTTCGGTGCCCACGTTCCAAAGGGCTACATCTACGCCGCAATGGCCTTCTCGGCTCTTGTCGAGGGTCTGAACATGCTCTCGCGAAGGGCAACCGACAGAAATAGCGAAGCCAGAGAAACGAGGGCGCAGGTTGGACCGATGGTCGTCCTGCGTCCCTTGGCGATCGGTCACACCGAGTGCGGCGCTGGCTCCCCGATTGCGGTCGTCAGCGGAACGACAGCCGACTGCAGCACGAGGTAGGAATTCCCATAAGGTCGCGGTTGAGCTTTTGAGGTCGCCGACCGACTTCACGAGTTCGGCAATTCGCGCATCGTCCATGGGCCGCAGATCACCCAGGGTCAAATGGCCCCGGCTCTCCTTGATCTTCATGGCATGCGTATGGGTGATCTCGCCGCGTTCGTTGACCGTGTACATGCAGTGATTGAACTCGTTGCGGACGCGCGTGCTCTCATTGAAGCGCGTGATGATCTTGTCGAGCATTTTTGCCGTCTGCTGATCGTTGATCTTCGCCGTTGCGAGGCGCTGCACCAGATCGAGCCGGGCGCGCGTGGTGTTCAGCGTCGCGAAGACGATGGCGGCCGAAACCTCGTCGGTCTCCAGCAGGATCATCAGGATATAGATGAACATGCTCTCGTTGTTGGACCAGCTGAATACCAGATTTCCGATGAGGGCGAGGATCATCGTCCGCCGATCGGCAGACTCGATCGCCGCCGCCTCGATGGCTTCAAATCGGGTTTGGGAGGGAGCCGTGTTGGCATGCGGCAGATCTTCCTCGAAGAAGTCGTACCGAGCACACGCGTGAGCCGCGAGCCGTTGCGCATCCGGCCAAGTATAACGCGGTTCCCCCTTAAGAGCGATGCAGCCAGGCATTGCCGGTTGCCGGTCAGTCGATCATGTCTGGGTAGATCATCGGTAGGATCGCATGTTGCAATTGTGGAAAGCGCGTCAGGGCCGGAAGGCGGCGGTGGCCACCATCGCGCCGTTGATCGCGCAGCAGCACTGGTTGCGTTGGCGCGATTCCGACCCGTGCATGGCACGACGCCTATCTGATCGGGTTTCTCTCGATGCTTGCAAGTCTTCAGGCCTGGAAAAAGGTGGGCCCCGTAAGTTCGCAGGCACTCGGGTTGATCCAGGCCGATACCCTGGCGGAACTGAGCGGAGAGGTCGCAAGCGTACTCGGCGAGGAGATCTGCATTCTCAGCATGGACGAGAATATGGATTTCGGCGAAGGGTGTCAGAAGGCCACGATGTTCCATGCCGCGCATGGAGAAGCCAGCTGGATGACGCTCCTGCTGCCCGGAGCGGACTGGCCCTTTCGACGAGTATCCCGACGAGGAGCTGCGCGCTCCTCTGGAAAGAGACCTTCGAGGCTCGCGTCGTCGCACTGCGCATGTATGCCCCTTCGCGGCCCCCCCTCGAACTACTCCCTTTGCGCGTCTGGACGGCCCCGCCCAACTAACGTCTACTTTGCAATGTTCCGGGTGAGCACTCAACTCCCCCCGAAACATTGAACGGGTGCACAAGCCGCATTCGTGAGGTGAGGCGCTAGTCGTCTCGCGTAGTAGCGTCCACCGAGAAGCGGACGTGCGATCTGTGCGAACAGATTTCCGTTCAAGAAGTCTTCTCCAAAAAGAACAGTCATTTCAATCAAGGGCGACCGCTTGTGTGAGCGGGCTGCGGAGTATCCGGGTGATGCAGGAGTATGGCATTTCCCAGGAATGGCGGAGCTTTGTCGAATGGATTGATTGTACGGCCGTTTGCCATGCGTATCGGGCCGACGGTTCTGAAGTCAGACGCGTAGAGTACGAGAAGGTGAGGTTTGAAACAGAAGGTCCAGTCAATGTTTGTACGGCGTCCCGGCGCCCGTGTGGGATCCTGGCGATAGCGGGGCTCTTCACCGCCAACCGGTGAGCTCTCGAAACGAAGTCGCTTCGTGAAAACCATGTTGCCGCACACGTAGATGATGAGCGGACCATGGATGGATCGAAGCCTCGGATGAGGAACTCCACAGATGTCCACTGACACGAACGCCAACTTGGCGGCGGCCATCGCGGGTATCGCCATTGCTGCGCAAGATAACAGCAATGACGACACGGCCAACAACAGCTTCAACGACACCAATACCGAAGTCGAAGTCGATACAGAGGTTGAGGTTGAAGACAGCTTCCAACGACAAAGCACGCGATAATTCAGCGACACACTCAGTGACAACAGCGAAACAAGTTCAGCCACAACGAGACAGACGTCGATGATTGAGGAGAGCTTCAACAGACGACAGCTCGAAGCACCAATCGGTCGATGTGGAACTCGAAGAATCGCTGAATACCAACGACAGAGCGCATTCAGCCACAACGACACCGAGATCGAAGACAGCTTCAATCACGACGACAGCACCAATGTCGATGTCGCTCTCGAGGACTCGCTGAACAACAACAGTGTCAATGACAGCTATAACGGCGATCACACTGACGTTGACGTGGAAATCGAGGATTCGCTGAACAACAACAGCACCAACAGCGTCCACAACGATGCACAGCACAGCATTTCGATCTCGAAGTTGAGATCGAAGATGCGTTCAACACGAGCGACACCGACTGGCTCGACCTTGACGGCCTGAACTTCGACGTCATGCAGACCATCGGCAATGCTCTCAACGGCAGCGGCAATGACAATGCGTTCAGCCTCGCGCAAGTCAGCGAGATGAACGACAGCGACAGCCTGAACTGCGACGAGCGGCTCGACGCTCCGGTCTTATCGGCCAGCTGGCACTTCAGGAAGGCGGCATCTCCGACGGAATGGACGGTCATGGCATTGCCAACGATGCCGGCGAGGGAAGCGAAGTTGCTGGTTCGGCCACTTCCGCCGCCGATGCACACCTGGAGGCGCTCAACCAGAACATCTCCATGGGCGCCAACATCCAGTACAACACGATGAACATCAACGTTGTCGGCGGTGAAGGGCCGACTGGACGACGCATAACCTCCTGTTCCAATCGGCCCGTGCGGTACGCCGCGCGGGCTACTTCCGCCGATTGAGGCGGTGTCTGCGTCGACAGGAGTGAGTCATGGCGATCGGAAGCTCGATCGAGCTCATCTGGCATTTTGCGGGGTACCTGCATCTGACGCAGGACTACGTCGCGTCTCGCGTTCGCATGGATGAAATTTCCACGCATTATCGCCCGACCGAATTCAGGTTCTCGGCGGACGAACACATTGCGCGAACCGAAGCGCCTGCGGACATGTCGAGCATGGCGGTCCGGGTGAAATACAGCCCCGGCCCCGAAACGCTGCACGCAGGTGAACTCGGCCGACCTTCCCGAATACCATCACGTCGCTGTTAGCGCCTCGGCTCATCGGTCATGCACGCGAAGGCACTTCCGCACCACATTCATGCTGGACCGAACGCTCTCTCCGTCGGGCAGAACTACGTCGTTCACTATGTCGCCGGATACCGCCGGCAACGCCGGCCGGCCCGCAGCCGCAGGCCGGAGCCGTCGCGCCCAATTATGAAATCAAGTATGTCGAGGGCGGCGACGACACGATCGCCAACCTGTCGCAGGCGAACGTCGCGCACTGACCGCGATTACTTCACAGACGAGCCGGCCGGCACGCCAGTGTTCGACGCATGTGCGATGCGACCAGCCGATGGTCGATATGCTGGCGCTCGCGGAGGAACTACAACCCGACAACGACGCTGCCGCCGGGCGAGAGCGTGGAGTTCTGGACCTCTGCCGTCGTCAACCGGCATGAAGCGCTGGCCATCCGGCGAAACGGAGGCGCAGCCAATTGCTGCCGGCCGATATGTGAATGGCGAGTTGCGTTCCGACGGAGCAGGCAGGCCAACCGGATCCCGCGAACCACGAGCGTCCCCGAGCCGCCGGTTCCATCGCGACGATGGCAGCGAGCCGGCGCAGGTCGCCGAGACCGGCGGTAACAAGCTGGTCAATGTCGGGACCATGATCGACGTCGAATGAGGCGCCCGTCGACGCTGGTCGTCGGTCGGGAATTACTACGAGACCAACGCCATCCTGCAGACCAACATCCTGCAGAACCAGGACGTGGTGTTCCACGCCGGCGATGCTCCGCCGACTGCTCGACAGCGCCGGAAGCACTCTCGATAACGTGGCGAATTTCGTCGTCGAGGAACTCGTCAAGCAGCACGGCCACAACGGCGGGCCCGCGAGCCATCTGACGGTCGAACATCGACTACGTCGATGGCGACGTGATGGATGTCAAGTCGCTGACCCAGCGCAATTATTTCGACGATGGCGACGTCACTGTCCAGACCCGGTTCGACAGCTATTCGGAAATCCATACGGGCGACAACACGCAAGCGAACGTCGCGAGGTTTGCCGATTGGGGAAAGCATTACGACGTCATCATCGTCGTGGGCGATTATCATTCGGCCAACATCATCTCCCAGACGAACGTCGTTCTCGACAACGATTATATCGGGATTTCGTCGACGGCTCGGTAATGCGCCATCGATCTTTAGCGGCCAGAATGCGCTCGAGAACGATGCGACGACTATCGCCAAGTACGGAGCCACGACGTTTGGCGACATCAATCGCAAGCTGGAATCTCTGATCGACGATCTCAACGATCGCGACGATCTCGATCACAACGCCTGGTCGGACTTCTACGGAGCGTCGTCCGGAAGCCTGAATGTCCTGTTCGTGACGGGCAACTACTACGATCTGAACATCATCTCGCAGATCAACGTCCTGGCGGATGCCGATCTTGCGATCCAGATGGGCGGCAACGGACTGCAATGGCTCTCGACAGGCGGCAACGCCGCGCGTCAACGAGGCGACATCGTCAATGCCGGCGGCCTTTACGAACAGCATCTCGGCGGAGACTTCTACGAGGATTCCATTCTGGTGCAGGCCGATCTCATCGCGGATGCCAGCGAGACGGTCACCGCCGATCCGACCGCGCTCGTTTCCGAGCTCGTGGCCTTCATGGACCACTCGTCCAGATCACGACGACTCGGACGCGATCGTCTGGACGAAGGATATCTTCGGCCACGGCGATACTTTCGGTCACGTTTTGACATGAAACATCAGAATTGTCCCATCGGGGGGAATGAATGCTTCAGCACCGTAGATTGGACAGTGCAGCGTCGGATGCGTCGTCACGCGGCTTCGGATCCGCCGCTGACCCTCGCGAGCATTCTCTTTCCGCACGCCTTGCAAACCTCGAGGAAGTCTATCGCCGGGAATCTGCGGAGCGCTACGTTGCTCGCCTTCGCGGATGCCGAGCCTAGCCCAAGCCACAGCTCCAGAACCTGTCTACGCTTCAGTCTCAGCCCGCGCTCGATGCCGAACCGGTGACGGCAAAGGCCGAGCGCCCTCAGCCTTCTTCGCGCTCCTCATGTGCGGCCAAGCCTGCCAACTCAACGCGAGGCCCGGCCAAACCGCAATACTGGCCCCGGCGGACCAGGGAAGGGGGCGGAGCGGGTGCCGGCGGCCGCGGCCCCGGCGGAACGCCGCCGCTGCATCAACGCCTGGGTGACCGCGACTTTCGGGACGTCCTCAGCAAAGGGCTTGCGGCCTGCCGCCGGAATCTCGTCACGGTGGCGATTTTCTCGTTCTTCGTGAACACGCTGGTGCTGGCGATCCCGATCTACCTGTTCAATATCTCGGACCGCGTGCTGACAAGCCGAAGCTCCGATACGCTGGCGATGCTGTCGCTCGTCGTGGTGGGTGCGATTCTCGCCCATGTGCTGATGGACATGATGCGCCGCTTCATCCTGATGCGCATCGCCGTCGAGGCGGAGAGCAAGCTCGGCGCGCCGGTTCTCAGCGCCGCCGCCAAGGCGTCTCAGAACGGCTCGAGCCGCGAGTTCCAAACCCTGTCCGACCTCCAGCATATCCGCGGGTTCCTGACGGGGCCGGTGCTGCTGATGATGCTCGATGCGCCGGTCGCGCCCGTCTACCTGCTCGCCGTCTTTCTGATCCATCCGGATCTTGGATACATCGTGTCGGTCACGGGCATCATGCTTCTCGCTGACCGCGATGCTGAACCAGAAGCTGACGGCCGTTCCCTTTGCCCGGGCGAATGCCTACGCGAGTCGAGCCAATCTTCAGGCCGACGCGATGGCCACGAAATTCGCAGGTCATCAACGCCATGGGAATGATCCCCGAGGGCGTTGTGATGTGGGGTCGCGAGACTTGCGAATCCCTGAAGGCGCAGGTGATTGCGCAGGACCGCAACATCATGATGACCGGCGTCTCGAAGTTCATCCGTCTGTCGACCCAGATCGGGATCCTCGGATGGGGCGCATCGCTTTCGATGGCGGGTGAATTGACGGGCGGGATGGTGATCGCCGCCTCGATCGTCGCCAGCCGCGCCCTCGCGCCGGTCGAAGGAACGATCGAAGGGTGGCGCAGCTTCGTCCAGGCGCGATCCGCCTATGGTCGCGTCAAAGCCCTGCTGCAGAGTTCGCCGCTGAATCTCGACCGTCTGCGTCTTCCCGAACCGCAGGGCCGGTTGACGGTCGAGCGCGTTCTCTACGTTCCGCCGCCGAACAAGAAGGTGATCCTCAACGGCATCACGTTCCACCTCGATCCCGGCGAGTCCCTCGCCATCGTCGGCGCCTCGGGTTCGGGCAAGTCGACGCTCGGCCGGATGCTGGTCGGCTCGATCGTGCCCACCGCCGGGAGCGTTCGCCTCGACATGATGGATCTGCGGAATTGGGACCCGCGTCAATTCGGCGAGAATGTCGGCTATCTGCCGCAGGACGTTCAGCTGTTCCCGGCAGCATCAAGGCCAATATTGCCCGGATGCGCGACGACCTGTCGGACGAGGATATCTTCGACGCGGCCGAACTGGCCGACGTGCACGAAATGATCTCGCAGTTCGCGCAGGGCTACGAGACCATCGTCGGCATGGATGGAAGCCCGCTCTCGGGCGGCCAGCGTCAGCGGATCGGTCTCGCGCGCGCGTTCTTCGGCAATCCGCGCCTCGTCGTGCTCGACGAGCCGAATTCCAATCTCGATCATTCCGGCGAGCAGGCATTGGCCCGCGCCCTCGTGAGAGCCAAGGAGCGTTCGCATTACGATCGTGGCGATCACTCAACGGCCTGCGCTTCTGAAGAGCGTCGACAAGATCATGATGATCAAGGACGGGACGGTCCAGGCATTCGGCACGTCGTGACGAAATCATACCGCTGATGAGCGGTCGCAAGGCCCAGGGTGGCCCACCGATCATCGACGGTTGAGCGAGATTGGATCAGAGGGATTATGGCCCCAACACCGGTATTCTCAGAAAAGCAACGTGAATGGTACGCGGACGTACCCCGCAGCACCCGCCTTCCCACGCTGCTGGGGGTGGGAATCCTTGCCCTCACGGTGATGGGATTTGGTTATTGGGGCGGTATCGCTCCCATCGCGGGCGCGGTCGTCACATCCGGCGCCTTTGTTGCGACCGGGCAGAACAAGCTCATCCAACATCTCGAGGGAGGCGTCATTCAGGAGATCCTCGTTCGCGAGGGCGATATCGTGCAGCAGGGTCAAACCCTGGTGCAGCTGGATGAAACCTCGCCCCGTGCGGAATTGCGCCGCCTGTCATTGCGCCAGGCGCGGCTGCTTGCCATCGAGGCGCGGCTCCGCGCCGAAATGGCCGAGGAAAACGACATCACGTTCCCACCGGAGCTGATGTCGAAGCTTCAATCGGATCCGGATTTCACAACGATCGTCAAGGCGCAGCGAGCGACCATCGACGCTCATCGAAAGAGCCTCAAGAGCGAGATCGCGTCCATCCGTACCAGCATCGACGCCCTGCATGAACGCATTACCGGAAGCACGACGCAGCTCGGCTCTGTGCAGCAGCAAATCGCGTATTTCGACGAGGAGCTCGGCGCCAAGGAGCAGTTGCTTCGCAGCGGCTTGATCCGGAAGTCCGAAGTGCTGGCCCTGCAGCGGGCCCGCGCCAATCTTCAGGGCGAAGCGGGTCGTCTCACCGGCGAGATCGGCGACTCGAAGGAGAGGATCGCGCGCGCCGAGGAACAGATCGTGGGTGCACGCAACACCGCCATCAAGGCTTCCGTCGAGCAGCTTCATGAAACCCTGGCGGAACTCGCCGACGTGCGAGAGCGTATCCTCGCATCCACGCGCATTCTCGAGCGGGTCAAAATCACCAGCCCGGTGCAGGGCGTGGTGGTGAAGCTGCGCTACCACACCCCCGGCGGCGTCGTGGAGCCCGGCAAGACCGTGATGGAAATCGTGCCGGCTCAGACAAATCTTCTGATCGAGGTGCGCGTTCGACCGCAGGACATCCAGAACGTCAAGCTCGGGCAGGCGGCAGTCGTTCGTCTGACCGCATTGAAACAGCGCGTGACACCGATGATCGAAGGAAAAGTCGTCTATGTGTCGGCCGACGCGCTGCCCGACGACAAGAGCGGGTCGGCGTCGCGCGGCGACGTCTATGTCGCCCGGGTGGCGCCCGATCCCGGCCAGACAGCCGAATATCCACGGCTTCGTCGCCACCCCGGGGATGCCAGCCGAGGTCTACATCAAGACCACGGATCGGACGTTCCTCGAGTACCTGCTGCAACCGATCCGAGACAGCATGTCGAGAGCGTTCCGGGAACTCTAACGGGCCTTTGCCTCGCTTCGCCTCGTTGCCGAAAGACCGATCGCGGTGCCCTTGCGACAGGGTGCCGCGATTTTCGTTGTGACGGCAGAAGATTAGCGGATACTTTCGTATTAGTTATATAATTTCAAAAAACAGTATAGCTTCTGCATTATCACGGCGCGCGGCGACGGCAGAACCTCGTGTCGAGGGTGTTTATTCTCTTTGAAACCACCGTTTCAGTTGAGATACCGCCGTCGCGCACACCCTTTCCGCAGAGTATTTTCCTCGCGCTCCGTTCGAGCTTGTCTGGGTGCGCTGGCCCTCCGAGCCGATCCGCAGCCTGGGTCCCCGGCATGCAGCTCTCGAAAATAATCCCAAAGTGGTAGCGGGGCTCCGAGCTTAAGCGCTTGAATCGTAACGATGACTCGTTGACCGCGGCCGCAACGTGCCGGGTCGGAATCGTCCGTTAACGCAAAGTTAAAAAACGCGCTCCCGCGCTTTATTCGAATGAAGTATAATTCTTCTAGTCGATCGCTTGAATTGACGACGGTAAATGATCCTATATGGGCGTTGTGAAGAGTTATAAATTTGTAAATCGCGAGTAATAGTTTATCGAGCGGGGGCTATTGTGGCAATTGATCCTAGAAATCTATCCGCGACTGCAAATTTAACCTTTAGCGACGAATTTAATACATTCAATTATTGGAACGGTCACTCGGGCACTTGGGATACCGGTTATCCGTGGACTGAGGTGAATGGCGGCACCAATGCGGCGAACGGCGAGCAGCAATGGTACGTCAACGCGAATTACGCTCAGACATCCTCGCTCGGCACCTATACGGCTCAAGGCGGAATCATGAACATCAGCGCGGCGCCGACGCCTGCCGCGCTGCAATCCTACGTCGACGGCTACGCCTACACGTCCGGGATGATCACGAGCTTTCACTCGTTCAGCCAGACTTACGGCTACTTCGAGATGAGGGCGAAGCTTCCGGCCGGGCAGGGTCTCTGGCCGGCATTCTGGCTGCTTCCGACCGATCTCTCCTGGCCGCCCGAGATCGACATCATGGAGGTCATCGGCAGCGCGCCCAACCAGCTCGAGACGTCCGTGCATTACGATGCCGGCGGGCACCAGATGAACAACAAGACGACGGTTCTGGAAGGGATGACGACAGGGTTCCACACCTACGGCGTCGACTGGCAGAAGGACAAGATCACCTGGTACTTCGACGGCGCGAAGGTCTACGAGATTGCGACGCCCGCTGGCATGGACAAGCCAATGTACATGCTGGCGAATCTTGCGGTCGGCGGCGAGTGGGCCGGCAGCCCCGATGGAACGACGACGTTTCCCGCCACTCTCGCAGATCGACTACATCCGGGCCTACGCAGCCGTCGGCGCCACCGGACTCGACGCCCCTGGTTGCCAATGTTCGCTGAATGAAAAGACGCTATTCTACGCTCCCGAGCAGCGCGAAGGCAAAGAAGAGCGTCATCGGCACGTATGATTGGGACAACTCTCCGGCACGCGAACTCATGACAAGATCGTCGGCAAGGAGGGCGGAGACGGATGAAAGGCGGAAAGGGCGACGATACCTATTACGTCGATCACCGCAGCGATCGCCCGATCGAGAAAGTCAAAGATGGGAATCGATACCGTCCGTACGGATCTGGCGAGCTCACCGGCTTGCGACAAATGTCGAAAACCTCGTGCTTACCGGCAAAGGCGACCAACGTGCCTACGGCAACGACGGCAACAACAAGATCCATTCCAATGGCGTCGGCGACAATCTCCTGTCGGGCGGAGGCGGAACGATCAGCTCTATGCCGGCCGATATGCCGACACGCTGATCGGCGGCGCGGGGAGCGATCAATTCATTTTCACGACCGCGCCAAAGCGAGCCGGGCATGTGAAGGATTTCCGCCCGGCGTGGACATGCTGGATCTGCGCGGTTGTTTAAAGGCGTTCCAGCTAGTCGATCCAGTCTCGGAGGGGCGGCTCATTTTTTGACGACAACGGTCAGGCGACACGATCGTGAGATACAAGACGATCTCCGGAGCGATCCTCAAGATCACGACCCTCGACAACGTGGCGCCCTCAGGCCTTCACGCCCATGTCGACTATTTCTACGTCTAGGGATCGGATTGCTGCGCTATGAGCGCCGGTCGGATTTGCATGACAGCCTGTGGCAGAAAGGCAGCGCCCGAGAGCAAGGGCTCGGAGGGCGTTTTCCGTTTGATGCAGTCCATTGATCGAGACGCGCGGAAGCGACCATAGGTCGGCGTGCGGCGGAAGCGAAGATATGCCCCGGCTGGGTCGTCACGGCGGTTTCGTAGCCGCTCTCGCGGCTCAGCCGAAATTCCCTCGGCCCAGCGGATGCAGGCATCTCCGTGGGGAAAGCGAAAAATGGCGAACCGGCCGGCCCAGACGGGCCTCGATCGCGTCCTTGCTTCCGGCAATTTCCGCCTCGGCCTTGCGTGCATCGCAGCGCGCCAGGATCTGGATGCGTCAACGTGTGCGCGCCGATCGTGACATGGGGATGCGTCGCGACCAGGGATCGCAGCTCGCTCCAATCGGCGCACAAGCTCGCGGACACGGTCGATCCGCATCGAGGTCGAAGCTCGCGTCTGAGTCGTCCATGACCCGATGAAGCTGCTCGTCCGAGCCCGGCTTTCAGGCGGCGCCGAAGGCTCTCGAAATGCCGCGTATTTCTGCTTGAGTGTCCGGGTCGAGATATCTTCTGCAGTCCGTCGTCGAAGTCGACTGACAATTGCTCGGCGGCCTCGATGGCGCTTTCCAGATCGAGCCACCACAGGCTCCCCCGGCCGCTGGCGAAATCATCGACCACATAGAGCGTCCACGGGCACGTCGAGATCCCGTAGAAGGGGCGCCGCATATTCGATGTTGTCGCGATACCCGTCATCGAAAGTCAGGACCGCGAAGGGTCGTCCCCGTGGACCTTCCTGCAAGCCGATCGGGCACCTCATCGAGCGAGATGATATCGATGCCCTTCCGCCGCAGCGTTTCACTGTCAAGGCCAGAAAATCCGGCGTGATTTCCAGCGAAGCATTCGGCGCGAACGGCTTTTCCGACCCATGGCCGCACATGATGAAACATCAGGATCATGCCCGACGCCCAGCGTAAGCGGGCCGCAGCCAGCGGTCCGCGCCGATCGCATTGATGGCCGCGAAGCCGCCGCGGAACAATCGATGCCGTGGCCGTCAGTCGCGATGGGCTCTTTCACGCCTTCTGCTCCGGCGGCAGATATGCGCGGATGTAATCGACCTCAAGCGACGCGGGAAAAGCCGTCGTGGCGTCAGGCGACCCCGGCCAATTGTCCCCCGACCGCGAGGTTGAGGATCATGTACATCGGTTTGTGGGTGTCGCTTGGCGTCGGCATGGCGCGACCTGCACGCCGTCAAAATACCAGACGATTTCTTCGGCCGTCCATTTCACGGCGTAGACATGGAAGTCCTCGGCGAGATCCGGCGTCTGGGCGCGGAACTGCGACTGCGAGTGAAACCCGAGGAAACTGCGGTGCGCCGTCATGATGTAGCTGCGCGTGTCGTGGCCCGAGCGCTTCGAGGATGTCGATTTCCGGTGGCCAGGATTGGTCGATCGGTGCGAGCCAGAACGCGCTCCATAGACCGCGGCCGCGCGGGAACCCGGGCCCTCATTTCCACGTAGCCGTAGGTGAATGAGAAAGTCGGCGCGGTCGTCAGGAGGCCGGATGCGTACGGTGAACCCGGTCTCCTTTTGCTGTTCGGCGAAAGCGGGACGGGCGCGGATGTGAAGAGTGCCTTGCTCGATGGAGAAGGGGTGGAAGTGCGGCAAGCGATTGCAGATCCTTCCCGGGCCGGGGATCAACGTAATATTGCAGTTCCTCGTTGGAAGGGTTGTTCCTCCGCCCCACGGATAATGCGGCTCCCAAGGCCGACCTTCTCGGTTCGGGATCCCACAGGCGAATGCGAATCGAATTGATCCTCGAACGCCAAAGTCCATCCGGCAGGAGCGGCCCGGCAGCACGCGTTGTCTGCGCCGCGACGGCGAGGAGTCCGCTTCTCGGATGGGGCAAGTGGCGCAACGCCAGGACCGAGCAGCGCGACGATCGATCGCGACCTGAACGAGCGATGATGCGCAGCGCCGAGCTCGCTTGAAGCGCCCCGATGTGCCTGAGATGGCCCAGAACCGACATCGACCAACGAACACCCGCACAGGACGCATCCCCAGGCAAGGCCTTCGGTTCCCGCCAGCAGGTGGCCGACTGCCATCGCGGTCAAAAGCACCGCGAATGCGGGCAGAAACATGCGGATGGCATCTCGTTTAGGGGGTCGCGATAAGGCGATGCAGATCGGGAGCAGCCAGGTGGCGAGCGCCAAGCGGAATGCAGGAAATTGCCAGGATGACAGTCGACGGCGCTGCGTCCTGATAGCGCGGGAAACCAGCGCGATCGGCTTCCGTGGCGCTGCCGATCGCGACAAAGGCCACCACGGCTGAGAGCCGCCGTGAGCAACAATGCCTGCAACTCGATCGTGCGAGAGCATGCGCCGCGGCGGCGACTAGCACGACGCGCGAGAGAAGTTTCGGGTAATAAACCTGCGCAATCGTCGAAATGATGCCAAGACCCGACAAAGGCGAGGTTTGCGCCGAAGGCAAAAAACCCAAGCTCGTCCGGCGTCGGTCAAGAAGCGCTGCGATCCAGCGGTTTGCCGTGAGATAAACGAGCCAAAGCCGCATTGAACACAAAAAGCGGAAACGCCGCGCGCCACAAGCTCAGGATGCGTCTCGGCTTCGGGAGGGAGCGCGTCGATCGGTCTTGCAAACATAAAGACCAGGGCCGCGTACCACGCGAGCAGAACGGCGAAGCATCCGGTGACGCCCGCGACGACGAGGCCAGCCAGGCGCGGAATGGTCATGCCGGCCTGAAGCGTCAGCGCCACGGCGGTGAATTCCCACATCTTGGCGCCCGCGCGGAAAATCGTCACGGGCGCGTTCGCGACCATCGCCAGCGCTCCGCCGCCACCGCCAGCACAGCATCGAGTGGCCGGATGTCGCTGCTGAAGGATGCAACGATGCCGCGAACGGCACGAGGATCAGCAGAACGACGCCACCGGCGACCCAATTGGCCTACAAGGATTTCGCTATCGCGTCCGGCTTCGAGCCGAGCCGCCCGCAAGATCACGATCCGCCAGTTGGGAAAGGCCAAGATCGAAGCGACTGGCATATTGAAACAGGCTGGTGAGCAGCGCGAAAGATCCAAAAGCCGCCGGGCCCGAGCAGCGAGGGCGCGAACAAGCGACGTTCCGATGCTGAGGAGGCTCGCGACGAGTGGTGCCGAACGTGTAGGTCAGCGGATGACCGAGCCATCGAGCTTCGGCTTGACGCCCGTAGCGCGCGCAACCGACGCGGCAGCGTCGACATTGCCTTCGATCGCAACCGGAGATCGTCGGACGCTGGCATCATCGCGAGGTCCCGGCTCGCAGCCGACGTTCGCGAGCTGCCATGGCGCCTCGATCCGGGGAGCGCGATGCGACGGATTCGTATAGTCGCGAAGGCGCCGTTCACGCCGGAGGTTGGCCCTGCCGCCGGCGAGCCAATCGAGTTCGACGCAGGTCTTCGATCAGTCCGAGGTCGACGAGTTGCTGCGTCGAGCGAAAGGTTTCGCTGCCGGCGATAGAAGAGACTGACATCGGGATTTCCGTCGACAGAGCGCAGCGTAGCGAGCATATTCGGCGCCGCCATCCCAATGTTGTCCGCGCGCGGCTTCTGTCTTGGCCCGGTGATGGAAATCGGCAGAAGAACTTGAAATGCAGCAACACGCCGGTGATCTCCGAAAGGCGCAGTCGGCGTGCAACGGTGGTTCGACGTCCAAGACAATCCTGCGCGCCCTTTGATCAGCGGGATCTTGGTCAGGTCGGGCGCGATGCCGATACCCGCAATTGATATGCTGCAAGGCCCGAGGCCGCGCCGATGGGATGGCGACGCAATTTGCGCATGGCCCGCCAGGCGGTCTGTTTCCAGGGCGGAGCGTCGCGAAATCGGGGTAGAACATCCGCAGGCGCGGCCCGCCGATGACTTCCGTGTCGAACGAGGCTGTCATCGTGCGCGAGAAAAGCTGAACTTCCGGCGAAATTCATAGTCACGATCGAAATGCGGAGAAGTCGCGAGAAATGGAGTTCCCGGCTCATAGACCGCATCGGCGATCGGGCTGCGCGCTGTACATATCGAGCAGCAGCGAAAACACGCCCTCGCTTTGCCGCCGATCGAGGAAGCGGCAGAACGCCGGCAAGTGTTACTTTCTCCGAATGGGGATAGGTGAAGAGTTCGTCCGCGTCGACGAAGAGACACCAGCCGCCGACCCCATAGAGCCTCCACCAGCGAGTTGATCCAGTCCATGCCGTAATTGGCGGCGGCAAACGACCCGCCGCGCATCGAAGACATGGCAATCCGGCTGGTCAAGCAGGAATTCCCGCGTCCCGTCATCCGAGCCGTTGTCGACGATGAAGAAGCGATCGATCCCAAGCGACGCGATGGTATTCAAGGCAATACGGCAAGCGCTTGCGACTTCGTTCCGGACGACCATGAAACGCCGAGTGACTGCCCGTGGACTGACGCGACGGGCCGCGCGTCGATCTGGATGAGAGGTCGGAGATCATCTCGAGCACCCTCCCGGTGACGAAGCTGCCCGCGCGAACGTGGGTTGCTATCGTCCTGCGCAAGAAATAGAACACGACCAACGTCAGCAGGATCGGTGTCGCGGCCATGCCGACCTCACCAAGCCGCCGACGAGCAGAAGTACGGCGATCTGGTCGCGAGCCGGGTCTGGCCGGGTAAAAAACCTGAGCCAGAGCAGGCCGATGCGCGGCGATTGCCGGCAAGCGATCCGACGAAACCCAGCGATGCCAGAGTCTGCAGCAGCATGTTGTGCGCGTTGACCGCCGTGCCCTCGAAGCCGGCGCTAACCGTACGTGCCATGACATCCTCGATGCCGTTATAGCCCCAACCCAGCAGAGGTTTTTCGAGGATGAGTTTCCAGGCGGTCGCCCAAAGCTCCGTGCGACCGGTCAGCGTGAAAATTTCGCCCTCTGCGCCGGTTCGACTGAGGCCTCTTGCAAGAGCGTCGATTTCAGACAGCCCTCCGGTTGCCGCGATCATCACAGAGCGTCGCAATCGTCGTCATGCCGGCTGAGAGGATGAGCATGACGCCAGGGGTTGCGCGGAGCTCGATCACGAGCAAAGCGACCAGCGGCTGCCACCAGATTCGTCCGGCTGCCGCTCGCCAGAATGGCCGCAAGTCCGACGAGCAGCAAGCGGCGCAGGCGACGAGCCTTTGCGAAGAATGCCCATGTCGCGCCATGCGATCGTCGTCAGCGTGACGAAGATCGCGGCTTGCTGTCCAAAGGTGTTCGGATGCCCGGAGAACCTTGCAGCCGGCTGAGACGTTCTCCTCGGCAGAAGGCGCGAGCCACGCCACGTCGAGAAGCCGAGCAGCGCCGGCAGAGCAAGCCCACGAGCAATAGACCGCCAAGGCTCCAGATGATCGTGCGCGAATGCGGTAGCCTCGTCGAGATCGCGCACGACAAGACAGGCGAGAATGAGATAGGCGAGCAAGCCCGATGGCGCTCGCCGCCGTATATGCCGGAACTTCCGACCATGCAGCGGAGAGAAGCGCGATCGCCGCGAGACGCGAAGGCAAGCCCGGTCAACGGCCTGCCGAAAAGATCGCGATCAGGTCGCGCCAGCGCAGGACGCCGAAGCCCGATGATGGCGCACCACACGGCGAGTTTCGTGCCATTCTGCCAATCGAGGCCGGTCTCTCCCAGTTCGCGCTGCCGGAAGTTCAGACTGAGGACAGAAGATCGCCATGACCAAGCAGCAAAGATCGTCGTCCGAGCGAGCGGCGGTCTCGTGACCTGTAGAAGCCGATGAACACGACAAGGCCGATTGCGGGCGCGAGAAATGGCGCCGCATAGGCGATCAGGTCCTATATCGGGCGCGACGAACAGGGCCACGATCCAGCCGAGGGCTGATGGCTGCCGGCAATACCAACGAGACTGGGCGGCCGCAATGCGCAGTCTGAAGCATCATGGTACCCGCATCATGGCATCGGCTACGGCGGAGCGGACGGTGCGACGGGCGTGTCGGGGGCGCGGATTCCAAACCATGGCAGCGCCTGCCGCGATGGCCGCGACGAGTGTGCCGACAAGAAACAGAAGGGCATTGGGAAAGCTCGGGACGTAGGGCTGGATCCGGGCGCGCAAGAATTTCGACGCCGGGCCCAGCCGACGACGGTACGCGGCTCTTGCTCCTTCAACCGGACCAGCGCGCCCTCGAGCAACTCTTTGTCGATGGCAGCTTCCCTGCGCAGTGCGTCGAGTTTGAGGGTAGCAAGGTGTCGGTCGGCGATTTCCTCGCGGACAGCACGCAACGCTTTGTCGACGACGGCCGCCGAAGCTCCGAGTTCGAGCGTCAGCGCTTTGCGTATGCGCGGCTGGAAGATCGATGCCGGCGGACGACGGCGCCGGGATCTGGCGACTGCTGATGCGCCTTGCGAGCGTAGACGGTTTCGCGTGTGCATCGCTGCCGCGGCGATCTTGCCGCGCAGATCCGCGGCTTCCTGGCTGAGGGCGCCCGCTGCGATTCAAGCGAGTTGAGCATGGCGCTGTCGGTGAGATCGGAGCTCAGACGCGAATTCGCGGATCGGCGCGTTCGGAATTCTCGTACTTCGTGCCTGCAGCTCCTCGACCCGTCTCGACCAACCAAGCCGAATGCTGATCCGCGCTGCCGCGTCTTGCGGGACAGTTGGTTGCTCAGATAGGCCTTCAGCAACGTGTCCGTCAGGGCTGCGGCCTTCACGGGGTCGGAGGACCAATATCCCATCTTGACCGTGTAGGACCGACGGTCGCGGGAGACGGTGAGATGCTTCTGCAGCTGCTCGCGAAGTCTCGGCCTCAGAAATCTTGCGAAGGTCGCCGAACCATGCGAGGCGAATGGGAGCGACGCGATAGAGCGACTGTCAGAACAACGGACGCTCGACCGCTTCGGATCGCCCGCGAATTCCGGATCGTTCTCGAGCCGGTGGTGGGCGATGACTGTCGACGGCAATTGTGGGCGAACCGATGATGTCCATCTCCGACTGGATGGCGTTGTCGTCGAGAGGTTGCCGGAGGGACTGAACGTTGTCGAGCCGGCCCTGGGCGTCGGTCGGACGCAGAATGACCGAGGCGGCCGATTCGTAGCGACGTGGCAGCAGCGGCCACGCCATGCCGACGCAGACGACGACCAAGAAGAAACCTGCAAGGAAGCGCTTCACGTCGTGCCACGAGGATATGGCGCCGGCCCTGATGTCGATGCTGGCTCCCCCGCGCGCGCTTTGCCGCCGGTCGGAAAGTCAATCTTCGAAAATGAAATGCGGTGCTGGGCGTTCATCGACAACCTCAAATTCCGGCGGATATGGCGCTTCGGCGCACGCTTCGGATCAGATCCGCGCGAGGCCGTAGAGACGCCGGCGAACGGCTCCGGACACGAGGCGGAACATGGAGTACATCAGTGTGATCAGCCAAAAACTGGCCGGACAGACAGAAATCCCGTTCGCAAGCATTCAACCCGAAACTTGATCTCGTTGATCAGGTATTTGAATCCGCCACGGCGACTGCGTTGCGCCGTGCTCGAGCGAATGCGGAGGAGAATTTTCGGGATAGCATGAAACCTCGCGCCGGAAAGGACAAGCCGGACGAAGAGGTCATAATCCTCGAGAAAGCCGAACGTCGCTGCGATAGCCTGCAACTCGCCGAGAGCGACTTCTTCCTGATCATCAAGGTCGGGTGGTGAACGACGTTGCGCCAGCGCAGAGCCCGAACGATTGCGTCATGGCTGGTCGGCGTCACTTTGAGTTGCGGTGGCGCCCCGTCTTCGAAAAATTCTTCGCTCCAGGCTGCGATGACATCGATGTCGGGATGCGTTTCGGCGTAGAGTGATTTGCTGTTCGACACGGTCGACTCGTGCAGATGTCGTCGCTGTCCATCCGCATGACGAAGTCGCCCAGACAGCGGTTCAGACCGGCATTCATGGCCTCGGCCAAGCCACGATTGCTGGTCAAGCGAACGAGCGTCGTGGGGATTGTTCCCCTGGCGATGAAGTCAGCAATGACGTTCTCTTGGTCGCGGCCGACCGGTCCGTCGATGACAAGCACGAGCTGATCGGGCAGAACCGATTGAGCCTCGATGCTGCGAGAGCGACGCAGCGAGGTTGGAAGCGGTCTCGGACTCGTAGGTGGACATCAGACTGCTGACGTTCGGTTCCGCCTTTACGACGAGTGCGGGTTCCGCAATCGAAGTGTCGCGCCGAGTTCATCGGGCGCCCCGCCGCGAGATGACGACGGCAGGCGTGCGCACAAGGATTCCAGATCGCCGAAGAGGCTCCAGTTCCTGACATATTGCTCGTCAAGCCGAACCCGCATGTCGTAGCCGAGCTCGTTGCGCCCGCTCACCTGCCACAGACCGGTAATGCCGGGGCGGACGCTCTTGTAGAGCGCGGTCGCGAATCCGTAATGCACAAGTTCGCCTCTCGTGACGGGTCGCGGACCCACCAGACTCATGTCGCCCTTGATGACGTTGATGCAGCTGGGGCAGCTCATCGATGCTCGACAAACGCAGGAAGCGGCCGATGGACGTGATGCGGGGATCGAAAGAGAGCTTCTGCTCCCTGGCCCACTCCATCTGCGCTTCGGGATGGTAGGAGAGATACTCGTCGAGGCATTCTTCCGCGCCGAGGATCATGGTGCGGAACTTGAGGCACCCGAAGGTCTCACCGTTTTTGCCGACCCGCTGATGCCGGAAGAAAATCGGTCCGCCGTCGATCGCCACCAAGGCCGCAACCGCGATGAAAAGCGGAATACTCATGATGAGCAGCAGCGAGGCGGCGGTGAAGATCGAATGCGCGCTTGACGACCCGGTTCAGCTGCGACAGAATCGCGGCGTGCAGGGAAACCGTCAAACGGTCGCTTGAGGGAAGGGGAGCTCTCAGAAATCGCGGAAAGCGACGTATCGGGCAACAGCGGCTTACTCATAACCAACTCCGGAACTCGAAGCCTTGCCGACGCCACGTTCTGATATTCATCAGAAAACGTGACCGTTACTTACGATTGATCGCGATGCAGGGGAGTTGGTTTGACATGGTTTTACGCACTATCAATACTAACGCTGTACTGTCGCCACCGTTTTCGTGCGCCTGATTATTATCCTTTGCGTTAATCATCGGCAAACGATCAAAGGTGGTAACGCATAAGCATTCGATATTAGTTACATTATAGCGTAGCCACTCTGCTAGCGCTTTTTACACTCGGCGAACCTCCTGGAAAATGCCGAGTGATCACGACGGTTGTGATATATGGCGATTTCGTCGTATTGAGTCGATCTGTGCTCGAGGTGCGAGCGAGCCGGCGAAGGAAATTCGTCTGCCGTTTTGTAACGATTAGAGAGAGTTTTCTCCTCAACGACAGCGCTACGATCGCTTTATCGATACCACGAAAGCGGTAAGGTCTACTCCTTTTGCCGAGCTGGTTAATAAGGAGTTAACTTGTATATTCCGGCGGATCCCGAAAGGAAAGTTGCATATGTCCCAGGGTGAGCTGAAGGTTACAACGTATCTTGTATGCGTCAATCCGATGCTTAAAGCCGGACTGGGCCACATTCTCGCAAATACTCGTTATGAAGTTCGAGAGCAGAGATGAAGCTGCCGGCCGTCTGGATGACGAGGCGCCGGTGTTCGTCGAGCGTTCATGTTCATCGTCGATAGCAATCTGAAGGATGCTGTGCAGCCGGCTGGCATCGCTGCGCTCAAGGAGCGGCACCCGGGATCGCGCGTCGTCGTGCTTGCGGATACGTTCAACCTCGAGCAGATGATGACGGCTTTGAAAGGTGGGGCAGACGGATATTGTCTCCCGACGGTCGAGGCCTTGATCCGGTACCTTGATCTCGTGATGCTGGGCGAGACGGCCTTTCCCGTCCGCACAGTTCCTGTCGGCCATCATGAACGCTCAGCCGCCGGGCGAGACACGAGGTTTCCCGACCGACCGATGTCGACACGCGTCGCTCGCTCGCGCAGGCATCCGACACCCGCATGCTTTCCAATCGCGAGGCGGAAATACTGCATTGCCTGATGCAGGGTGCGCCGAACAAGATCATCGCGCGCCAGCTCGACGTGGCGGAGGCGACCGTGAAGGTTCACGTGAAGGCAATCCTGCGCAAGATTCAGGTGGCCAACCGGACGCAGGCCGCCATGTGGGCCGTGGAGCATCTCTCGCCAACCGGCGGCGAAGAATCCGGGAATTGCATTGCGGTCATAGCCGCGCTGGAATTCGGTCAGCTTGGAAGATGACAGCAGGGCGGCGAGACATCGTCGCCCTTCTTGCTGCATGTCAGCCTGTTTGCGCGAGCTTGCGACGCCAGACGACCTTCAGTGAAGGTCGATTGCCAGGCTGAGGGTGAACAAGACGTTCGCCTTCGAAGTCGGAGACCTCGAGCCGCCAATTCTTCCACTCGCTGGCAAGCTCGTTATCTTCGTGCCGCAATTCCGCGATTGCCTTGAGCGCCTGGGCTCGAGCCTGCTCGATACCACTCACCTCGATACCATCATCGTCGATGATTTCTTCGGTGCCGTTCACGAGGTTGAAGTAGCATCTCATAGGAGCGAGCGAAGGCCTCGTTTGAGCCGCTGATCTGAAATCGCGTGCACCGGTGGAGCGGGGAAGATCAAGACGGATACCCGGAGAGTTCTTGATCTGTCCACGTTTCTCCGCCCACCATGTTGAGACACCCATGTCTTTGGCAACCTCTTCTGTCGAGGCGCCTGTGGACTGGCTCCGATTTGCAGACGTCGCGGTTTTTGAAACAATGTAGTATTTCATCTTTTATGTAACTATAGTTCTAATCTCTCTTACAAATGAGGCCATTTCGCGTCTCCCAAGTTTTCGCACGAATTTTCTTCTTGCGTTTGGTTAAGAAGAATTGTCGGCAATTGCACTTTGCGCTAGATTATTTTCGCAGTTCGAGTTGGTGGGTCACTGGCTTATCGCGAAAGGGTTTTTGTGATGCGTAAGAATTACGAATTCTGAAGCCCTTCCCGATCTGGGCGGCTCCCTTGCCATCGATATGTACGCTCGCACCTCCTCCCCCCGATCTACGACGCGCGCCGCCTCTCCGTCCCCGGACGTTCCCACGTTGCTCTTCGAGCCGAATACTTTGCTGCGCGAAGGGCTGAGGAGGATGCTGGCCGATACGTCCTATCGGCTGGTCGCGACCGGTTCCAGTCTCAAGGAGGTCTCGCAGCTTGCCGTTTCCGGTGACCGGCCCTTTCTGGCGATTGTCGATGCAGTCGGCGATCATGCGGGCGTTCTGCAGCAGATCGAGGCACTGAAAGAATCATACCCCTCGGCGAAGGCCGTGATTTTGGTCGACCATTATGAGGTGAAGCAGTTGCTTGCGGCATTCCAAGCAGGTGCCGACGCCTATCTGGTCAAGACGATATCGTGCGAAGTCCTGGTGAAGTCCCTCGATCTCGTCATGCTGGGCGAGACCGTTTTCCCGTCAGCGGCACTCGGGCTCGTGGGACATTCCGAGGCGGGCCATGTGTCCGAGATCGCCCACGATGTGGACGAGGTCTCGCCACGCGGGCTTTCTGCGCGCGAGACGGTCATTCTGCGCTGCCTGATGCAGGGCGATTCCAACAAACTCATCGCGCGCCGATTCGATATCACGGAAGCAACGGTCAAGGTTCACGTGAAGGCGATCCTGCGAAAAATTCATGCGAAGAATCGCACCCAGGCGGCCATCTGGGCCGCGGCCAATCTCCGTTCCACCGGTCAGCCTTCGAGCGACTGAGACAGGATCGGACAGTGGCGCGCCGCGACGACAATGTCGCGGTGCAGCACGTGTGAACGAGCACCCGCTTTTTTTCCGAACTCGCTGACGCCCGCGTGCGGCAGAGATTGTCCCGCAGGAGATACCAGCCGCATAGGCGTCGAAGCGTATCCATAATCCGTGTCGACCGTCCGGGCATTCCCGGGTTCGCGGAAGAGCCCGGCCCGTCAAGATTGCGAGGGATTGGCGACAACCGTCCCGAGGGTGTTTCCAGACGGGCGCCGAACCCTTATATGGCGTCTATCCCTTTGCCGGAAGCGCCTGGAGGCTTGTCATGACCGCTCATCAGAAACCCGTCGATCGCCGCACGCTCGACCTCAAGGATCCGTCGCTCCTCGTGGGCAAGGCCTATGTGGCCGGCGAGTGGATCGACGCGCCTGATGGCAAGACGATCGCTGTGACCGACCCTTTCGATGGCGCCATCATCATGGAAGTGCCGGATCTCGGTCCAGAGATCGCGCGCCGGGCGATCGACAAGGCCCATGAGGTCCAAAAGGATTGGGCGCGCAGAACCGCGAAGGAACGCAGCGTTATTCTCAAGCGCTGGTATGACTTGATCCTCGCGAACGCGGACGATCTGGCGCTGATTCTCACTACGGAACAAGGCAAGCCGCTGGCCGAGGCAAAGGGCGAGGTGGTGTCCAACGCCGCCTATATCGAGTGGTTCGCCGAAGAGGCGAAGCGGATCGATGGCGACATCATTCCCCAGGCCCGAAGCGATCAGCGCATCATGGTGCTGAAACAGCCCGTCGGGGTCTGCGCCGCGATCACGCCCTGGAATTTTCCGAACGGCATGATCACCCGAAAGGTCGGGCCGGCCCTTGCCGCCGGCTGCACCATCGTGCTGAAACCCGCCGCCCAGACGCCACTTTCCGCCTTCGCGCTCGCCGTGTTGGCGGAGCGCGCCGGCGTGCCGAAAGGTGCCTTCTCGGTGATAACGGGAGAAGCCAAGCCGATCGGACACGAGTTCTGTCATAACCCCAAGGTCGCCAAGATCACCTTCACGGGTTCGACGGGCGTGGGCCGCTGGCTGATGAAGGAAGCGGCGGACGGTATCAAGCGGCTGTCGCTTGAACTGGGTGGCAACGCTCCCTTCATCGTGTTCGATGATGCGGATCTCGACGCGGCCGTAGAGGGCGCGATGATTTCGAAGTTCCGCAATGCTGGTCAAACCTGCGTCTGTGCCAATCGGATCTACGTGCAGGACACGGTCGCCGATGCCTTCACCGAGCGGCTCAGCGCGAAGGTCAAAGAGCTGAAGCTTGGACGCGGCACGGAGACAGGCGTCACCCAAGGGCCGCTCATCGACGACCGCGCGGTCGTCAAGATGGAAGAGCATGTCGCCGATGCCCTCGCAAAGGGTGGGAAGCTCGTTCTCGGCGGCCAGCGTTCGACACTGGGCGGCACATTCTTCGAGCCGACGGTGATGACGGGGATCACCCAGAACATGAAGCTCGCCAAGGAGGAAACGTTCGCACCACTTGCGCCCATCATTCGGTTCAAGGATGAGAACGACGTCATCGCCATGGCGAACGACACCGAGTTCGGCCTCGCCTCCTATTTCTACTCTCGCGATATGGCGCGGATCTGGCGCGTTGCCGAGGCGCTCGAAAGCGGAATGGTCGGCGTCAATACCGGCCTCCTTGCCAACGAGGCAGCGCCGTTCGGCGGCGTGAAGCAATCGGGCCTGGGCCGAGAGGGGTCGAAATACGGCATCGAGGGCTTCCTCGAAATCAAATACGTTTGCTTGAGCGGAATCTGAAAACAGGCGCCCGACCGGTTCGCGGTCAGGCTAAACCTGCGCTCGTTCAAGCGTCTGGATTGAATGCGACGGCGACCGGTTGATGATCGGACGCCGTCGTTTCCGTATCGACGCGAATATCGACGAGCTGCGCCGTCAGATTTTCCGTGCCGAAGATAAAGTCGCGGCAATGCGCGCCCCCGGGCCATTGCGCCGCGTCGGCAATGCCCGCAGTCGGCGCGTGAGCTTCTCCCGGGTTTCCCGCTGCCCACAGGTCGACGAAAGCCGGAACTCCACCGGCGAAGCCCTTCTGCATTTCGTCGTAGAGCGCATCCTGTGGTTCGAAATTAAAATCCCCGCAGACGATCGCCGCAATGCTTGGCGGGATCGTCCGATAGGGCCCGCTCGTTCTGTCGCGAAACGCAAGCCCGCCGCGCTTCGTCCTGTCTTCGTGCAACCGGCGAAGCTCGCGTATCTGCGCTTCCCGATGCAGATCCGAATGAAATTCCAGATGGCAGGTGGTCACGCTCACAGGGCCGAAGGAAGACACGACGATCGCTTCCAGCCCCTGCCGCTGCATGGTGCGCGCTTCGACCGCCGGCGAGGGGAGCATGTGGCTCGTGACTTGCAGGACCGGCAGGCGTGAAAGGATCATGTTGCCGAAGAGTTGCGGCCTCCCTTCGGCGGATGTGATTTCCACGGCGGGACGGAAGATCGGCGTAAAGCCAGGCAGCAGCGCAGCGATCACCGCTGGCTGGTTCTCCCCGAGATCATAGTCGGGGAAGCCGTAGGAGACTTCCTGAAAGCAGAAGACATCGGCGTCGCAGAACTCCCGGGCCGTCGAGACGATCCTGCGCAGGTCGACATTCCCGTCGCAGCCAAGACCCCATTGAATATTCCAGGTGAGCAATTTCATCGCGTGACGTCCGATCTCGAACTCGTCATGGGGTCTTGCGGGAATTCGAGCAGACGGGCGGCCAGCTCGACGAAGCCATCGCCCGAATGCCCGGCAGTGACGAAGGCGGGTTTGCTTTTGAGACGGTTCGCAAAGTCGTGGATATTCGCAACGCCCACGCTCATCGGAAAGGCCGCGAACATGGGTTCGTCATTGGGCGAGTCGCCCACGTAGATCACCGCATCTCGCGCGCTGTCCCAGTCCAGTCCAAAGAGATCGCGCAACGCCACCTTCGCCATGCTCAGCTTGTTATAATCGCCATACCAGCCATTGACATGGATCGAACTGACCTTGGCGACCGCGCCGTGGCGCTCGAATATAGATACGATACGGTCGATATCGGACTCGGGAAGCGCCGGAACGTCCTCGCAGAAATCGATCGCAAGGTCCGCGACACGATATGCCTGATCGCTCGCAAGCGCCGACCCTTCAACCTCGGCCAGGACCTCTCGCTCGATCGTCGCAAGCCGTTCGCGATTGTTGCGGCGCTCATTCGCCGATGCCCAGAAATGCTGGTGCATTTTCTTTGCATCGCGGTCGTAGTGAAAATAGAAGGCACCGTTCTCTCCCACCACGGCGTCCACTGGCCACATGCGTGCGATGTGATCGCACCAGCCTGCCGGGCGTCCCGTGACGGGCATGACGATGAAACCCGCGCGGTGCAATTTTTCGAGCGCCGCATAGGCGGCTGCCGTGAGGCTGCCCTCGCTCGTAATCGTGTCGTCGATATCGGCCAGGACAACGCGCACGCGACGAAGGTCGGCGGCGCCGAGTGCGGACAGAGGTTGCATCAGGCCCCACCCATCGTCGGCAGGCATCCGTTGTGGCAGGTACGATCGAGCATGAGAGAGCGTCCTTCGTCGGCATCCCGAAATTTCCGCGAACCCTAGAAGGCGGGAACGTCGATTTCAAGCGATGCTCTCGCTGGAGGTCTGCGCCGGGAAATGAGGCCGCATCGATCATCGGAAGGCTTGCGGACCGGAAGATCCTGGCGTCAGATAACCCTCTGGACCCCAATAAAGACGGACCATGCAGACCGACGCCGAAATCCTGCAGATGCTTTTCCGGACCGCGCTCGAAGCGGCGCTCCCCGATGGGAAGTTCGACGCGTGCCTGCCGGAACGCCCGAAAGGGCGCACGCTCGTTCTCGGCGCCGGGAAGGCCGCGGCGCGGATGGCGGCCGCGTTCGAAGGCGCCTGGAGTCGCGCGGGCGGCACGTGTGAAGGGCTTGTCGTGACGCGCTACGGACACGGCGCTGCGACCCGCTCGATTGAGGTCGTCGAGGCGGCCCATCCGGTTCCGGACGAGGCGGGGGTCGCGGCCGCGAAGCGAATCCTGGCGCTGGCGCGATCGGCCGGCCCCGATGACCTGGTCGTATGCCTGATTTCCGGTGGCGCTTCAGCGCTTCTGGCGCTCCCGGCTGAGGGGATCACGCTCGACGACAAACAGACGATCAACCGCGCCCTGCTGCGATCCGGCGCGCCCATCGACGAGATGAACGTGGTGCGCAAGTCGCTCTCGGCCATCAAGGGCGGTCGGTTGGCGGGCGCCATCGGGGCGGCCCGGCATGTGACCTTCCTGATCTCCGACGTCCCGGGCGACGACCCGTCGAGCATCGGTTCGGGACCGACGATCCCTGAGCCGGTCGATCCCGAAGAGGCGCTCGCAATTCTGCGGCGTTATCGGATTCCCGTTCCCGACCATGTGGTCTCGGCGATCCGCGCCAACACCCTACCGGGGACGGCGCGCCCCGGCGCGGTTCACATGCTGGCAACGCCCATGATGGCGCTGGAGGCCGCGGCCTCCCAAGCCAGGACGCTTGGCCTGGCCCCGATGATCTTCGGCGATTCCATCGAGGGAGAGGCCCGCGAAGTTGCCCGCGTGTTCGCGGGCATTTCGCGATCGGTCATCACCCATGGTGCGCCCCTTGCGGCACCCTGCGTCCTGCTGTCCGGCGGAGAGACGACCGTGACGATGCGCGGCAATGGCCGTGGCGGTCGCAATGCCGAGTTCCTTCTGGCGCTCGCCCTGGAGATCGGGGAAGACAGCCGCGTTTCTGCAATCGCCTGCGACACGGATGGAATCGATGGCTCGGAGGAGAATGCGGGCGCATGGTTCGACGCCGACATGATCGTTCGCGCCAAGCGGCAGGGCATCGATCTCGCACTCGCTCTTGAACAAAACGATGCCTACACGGCGTTCGAGGCGCTCGATCGGTTGGTCGTCAGCGGTCCGACGCTGACCAACGTCAATGATTTCAGATGCATTCTCGTCCGTTCCGGATGATGGCGATTGGAAGCGCGATTACTGGGCTTCAAGCGGCAGCTTGATGCGCACGGTGGTGCCTTCGCCTTCTTCGCTCTCGATCAGCAATCTGCCTTCGTGAAGCGACACGATATGCCGTGCAAGGCTCAATCCGAGGCCAGTACCGGGCAGGTTTCGCGTATTGGCGCCCCGGAAAAAGGGCTGGCCGACAAAGGGCAGGTCCCGCGAGGAAATGCCGACACCCGCATCTCTGATCGTGATGGTGATCGCTCGGTCGCACAGACGGCCCGTGACGAGGATGGGACTTCCTTCAGAAGAGTATCGCAGGGCGTTGGCGAGCACGATTCCAAGCGCCTGCTCGATGAGCACCGCATCTCCGCTGATTTTATCGGGCAAGACCGCGATGTCGAGTTCGCAGCGCCGACCGCCGGACAGCCGTTCGTGCTCTTTGGAAATCCGCCGCAGGACGATCTTGATGTCGAAGTTCGTCCGGTGCAGTACGATTCCGCCGGCATTGGCGCGGGTGTAATTCATGATCGTGCCAATCAGTTCGTCGAGGCGACGACTGGCATTCCAGATTTTTTTCGCACGCTCCCGAACATCGTCAGGCGACATGCGATGAACCCGCCGGGCGAGGCCTTGCGCAAGCGCCGAGATCACCGCCAAGGGTGCCCGCAACTGGTGTGCAAGCAGCGTCATGCGATCGAGGTTCGAACCTGATTTAGCCAGACGGGCGGCACGCGCCTTGGCCGGTTTCCGCGGTTTTTTCGAGGGTGGATGGGGATCTGACACGCTATTTCCATGAAATTCACGGTATAACGTTGTTTCATTGCCGGTGGTTTCCCGGCTCGGGTGCGCCGATGTGCGCCATGGCACGGGCGGCGGCCCGACGACGCAGGTGCGAAACCCTTTCCCGAATGCCGCGTTTCCACCCCGTACCTTTCAGGACGAATGGAGATTTCACGAGATGGATAAAGATCGCGTCGAAGGCAGCATGAAGAATATCAAGGGCACCGTCAAAGAAGGTGTCGGCAAGGCCATTGGCGACAGCAAGCTCGAGGCCGAAGGCAAGATGGATAAGGTCGAAGGCAAGGTGCAGAACACCGTCGGCGGCATCAAGGATACGCTACGCGGAAAGCGCGACTGATCGGTCCCGTTTCCAGTCAAAACGGCCCGGCTTCAAGCCGGGCCGTTTTGCGTTTCAGTACGAGCGATTTCGGCGGATCAGAAAGACCTGCTTGTCGGCCCGAACTGACGTGCTCTTCGAGCAGATCGCCCGTTTCCCGCAGCAAGTGTGGAATATCGATCGACGTGAGCGGGTCGGTGCAGATCAGGCGAATCCTGTCGCCAGCCTGCGCGTGCTCCAAAACCTTGCGCGTGCGCAGCACCGGCAGGGGACATTTCAACCCCGACAGGTCGAGTTCCCGAACGCCCGCGTGAGACTCGGTCATGGCCAGGCTGCCCTCATTCGATGACGATACGCGGCGCTGCGCGTGTGCCCGCACCGGATAACGCCGTGTGGACCTGCCGCGCCATGGCTTTATAGATCGCAGCCTGCGCGCTTTCCGGTTCGACCGCCACGACGGGGCGACCGGCATCGGAGGATTCGCGGATCGACATCGTCAGTGGCACTTCGCCGAGAAATGCAACGCCGAGCCGTTCCGCCTCGTGCCGCGCGCCGCCGTGTCCGAAGATATCGGATGCCTTTCCGCAATGCGGGCAGACGAATGTCGCCATGTTCTCGACGATGCCGAGGATCGGGATTTCCACCCGCCGGAACATCGAAACACCGCGGCGCGCATCGATGAGGGCGAGGTCCTGCGGGGTCGAAACGATGACGGCGCCGGCAAGCGGCGTCGCCTGCGCCATGGTGAGTTGGGCATCGCCGGTGCCCGGGCGGCATGTCGACGACCAGAACATCGAGTTCGCCCCAGGCGACTTCGCGCAGCATCTGGGTGATGGCCGACATGACCATCGGGCCCCGCCAGATCATCGCGGCCTCTTCCTCGACCAGGAAGCCGATGGACATCACCTTGAGCCCATAGGCTTCCATCGGTTCCAGGATCCGCCCCTCGAGGAGCTTCGGCTTGCCGTGGATGCCGAGAAGCTTCGGGATCGAGGGACCGTAGATGTCGGCGTCGAGCAGGCCGACGCGAAGGCCCAATGACCGCAGCCCCAGCGCCAGATTGACGGCGGTCGTCGATTTGCCGACGCCGCCTTTGCCGGATGCCACCGCGATCACATGGGCCACACCGGGAATGCGCTGGGTTTTCGGCTGTTTCGACGGGCCCGGACGCGGCGATGGCGCTGCCGTCCTCGCCGGTTCGCCGCCGCCGTCCCGTTCGGCCGTCAGCGTCGCAAACACGCCCGTCACCCCCGGTACGGCCCGAACGGCCTTTTCGGCCGCGAGGCGGACATTTTCCATGCCTCGGCGCTTCGGGCGGATCGATGAAGATCGAGAACATCACCCGACCGCTCGCATCGACGACGATATCGGACAGGCGGCCGGACTCGACCAATCTTGCGCCGCTCTCATCCACGGCGATGTCGGCCAATGCCTGCATCACCCGCTCACGTGTCACCGTCACGATGGGCCTCCTTGGCTCAGATATCTGCTCTGCTTGCATGTATAGGCCCCGGCGACCCGGAGTTAAGGCCTAGCAGCAGAGCGCCGCGCAATATCCCGAACTAATGGCGATATTGCGGTGTTGTCCCCACATTCGCGGGCGTCGCTCACCCAGATCGTCCGACGCCGGCTTTCCGAAGCTTTGCAAGACAACGAGGAGTTTACGATGCACCAGCATGGCCACAACGATCCGAATGCGAAAAAGCTCTACGAGCTGATCAAGGACGTGAAGATCGCCATGATGACCACCGCCGAGAACGGCGGGAAGCTGCATACGCGACCCATGTATAACCTGGAAGCGGACGAGCACGGCGATCTTTGGTTCTTCACCCAGATCGGTTCCTCGAAGACGCAGGAAATCACCCGGGACAATGAGGTCAGCCTCGGCTACGCCGACCCCGCGAGCCAAGACCTACGTGGCGGTGGTCGGCAAGGCCGAAATCGTCCGCGACAAGGCCAAGATCGACGAGAAATGGTCCGAGCCCATGAAGGCATGGTTTCCCAAGGGCAAGGACGACCCGCAGATCGGCCTGCTCCGGGTCCACCCGGAGCGGGGCGAGTTCTGGGACAGTCCTTCCTCCACCATCGTCCATCTCGTGGGCTACGTGAAGGCCGCGGTGACGGGCGAGCGCGCCGATCCGGGTGACCACGCCAAGGTGGACCTCCACGGCTGACCGCTGCGTTCCTCCTCGCGCGTCCCGCGAAGGGGAACGGCCCCTAAGAGAAACTCCGCCTTTCGCGAGGCCCGACGCTTCGCTATTGTCGCCTTTTCCGACCTGCAGGGAGCTGGCCTTGGCGGACATCGCGACCCGGGTGTACAACCACACCTGGAAAATCGACCCGATCGTGCGCTCCGTGCTCGATACGGACTTCTACAAGCTGCTGATGGCGCAGACGATCTTTCGCCGCCATCGCGACGTGCAGGTCACGTTCGGGATCAACAACCGCACCACCCGCATCCGCCTGGCGGACCTCATCGACGCGCAGGAACTGCGCGAACAGCTCGATCACGTCCGCTCGCCTGTCGCTGACGCGCGGCGAGTCGACCTGGCTGCGCGGCAACACCTTCTACGGCAAGCGGCAGATGTTCTCGCCGGAATTCATGGACTGGCTCGAGGCGCTTCCGCTTTCCCGAATACCTGCTCGAGAAGGAGGACGGCCAGTACGTCCTGACCTTCCACGGCCCCTGGATCGAGACCACCATGTGGGAGATCCCGGCCCTTGCGATCCTCAACGAGCTGCGCTCGCGCGGCGTGCTGCAAGGATATGGGCAAGTTCGAACTGCAGGTGCTCTATGCCCGCGCCATGACGCGGGTGTGGGAGAAGATCAAGCACCTGAAGACGCTGCCCGATCTCTCCATCTCCGATTTCGGCACCCGGCGGCGGCACGGCTTCCTGTGGCAGGACTGGTGCGTGCAGGCGATGATCGAAGGGCTCGGCTCCTCGTTCCTCGGCACCTCCAACTGCCTCATCGCGCTGCGCCGCGAGGTCGAGGCGGTCGGCACCAACGCGCACGAACTGCCGATGGTCTATGCGGCGCTCGCGCGACACCGACGCGGAGCATCGCCGCCGCGCCGTATCGGGTGCTCGAGGACTGGCAGGAGGATTACCAGGGCAACCTGCTGCGTCATCCTGCCCGACACCTACGGCACGTCGAATTTCTCGCAGAACGCGCCCGACTGGGTGCCGAACTGGACCGGCATCCGCATCGATTCGAAGGACCCGATCGAGGGCGGCGAGGAGGCGATCGACTGGTGGCGCTCGCGCGGCCAGAATCCCGAAGGAGAAGCTCGCGATCTTCTCCGACGGGCTCGACGTCGACGTCATCGAGCGGGTCCATCGGCATTTCAGCGGCCGCATGCGCATCGGCTACGGCTGGGGCACGCTTCTGACCAACGACTTCCGCGGGCTCGCGCCGGATGGCGGGCTCGATCCGATCTCGATCGTCTGCAAGGTCATCTCCGCGAACGGCCGCCCGACGGTGAAGCTCTCCGACAACCCCACAAAGGCGATGGGCCCGCGCCGCCGAGATCGAGCGCTACAAGCGCGTGTTCCATGTCGGGAGCCAGAACGCGCAGCCGGTTCTGGTGTGATGATGGCAGACGCATCGATCTCAACTGCGACATGGGCGAGGGTTTCGGTCCCTGGCCAATGGGCGACGATGCGGCGATGCTCGACATCGTCTCGTCGGCCAACATCGCCTGCGGCTTTCACGCCGGCGACCCGCACATCATGTTCCGCACGGCTGCTTGGCGAAGCAGAAGGGCGTCGCGCTCGGCGCGCATCCCGGCTTCAACGATCTCTCGGGTTTCGGCCGTCGCGTCATCCTGGGCGACAGCCCCGCCGAGATCGAGCGCATGATCGCCTACCAGATCGGCGCGCTGCAGGGCGTCGCGGCGCTTGCCGGGCATCGCGTCACCTATGTGAAGGCGCATGGCGCGCTCAACAACATGGCGAACGAGGACGAGACCTGGCGCTCGCCATCGCCCGCGCGATCAAGGGCGTCGATCGCACACTCGTCAATGTCTGCATGCCGGGCCTCGCTCATGGAGGCGGCGTCCGACGAAGATCGGCGTTGCGGTGGCGCGCGAGTTCTTCGCCGACCGCGCCTATGAGGAGACGGCGCGCTCGATGAGCCGCAAGAAAGCCGGGCGCCGTGCTGCACGATGCCGACGCGGCGGCCGAGCGGGTGCTTCGCATGCTGCAGGACGGCGCGATCGTCACGCGATCGCGGCAGGCGCATCCCGCTGGCGATCGACACGATCTGCGTGCACGGGGACGAGCCGAGCGCGGTCGCCATGGCGCGGGCCATCCGCGCCGAAACTCGAAGCCAACGGCTTCGCGATCGCGCCTTTCACGGCTGGGCGACTGGCGCGTCAATCAGCGCTCGTAGGCTTTCGCCAGAAAAGCCTGGATCGCCGCAAGGGTTTCCTCCGGCGCTTCCTCGGCGAGATAGTGGCCGCAATCGATGCCGTGGCCTTCGCACGTCGTCTGCCCAATCCCGCCAGATCGCGCAGCACATCGTACCAACGCGCGATCGGACCCCTGCAGCCCCCACAGCGCCTGAACCGGACAGGCGATGCGGCGGCCGGATTCGTGATCGGCCATGGTCGAGCTGCATGTCGATGCCGGCGCCCGGCGCGATAATCCTCGCACATGGCGTGGATCGTGTCGGGATTCGAGAAACACCGGCGATATTCGGCGAGCGCCGCCGGGATCGAACATCGATGTGTCCCCGCCGCAGATAGAACGCATCGGGATCCGCGCCGATGAGACGCTCGGGAAGATCGAACGGCTGCGCGAGGAAGAACCAATGCCAGTAGCCCATGGCGAACGACATGTCGGTGCGCTGGAAATGCTCGGCCGTCGGGAGGATGTCGAGAACCGACAGAGCGGCGACCGTGTCGGGATGATCGAGCGCCATCCGATAGGCGCAGCGGCCGCCGCGATCGTGCCCGACGACGGCGAAGCGATCGAAGCCGAGATCGCCGCATGACCTCGACCTGATCGCGCGCCATGGCGCGCTTCGAATAAGGCTCGTGATCCGGGTGTCGTCGGCGGTTTCGAACTGTCGCCGTAGCCGCGCAGATCGGCGCAGACGACCGTGTAAGTCCTTCGCCAGAGCCGGCGCGATGCGGTGCCACATCACATGCGTCTGCGGATGGCCGTGCAGGAGCAGCAGCGGCGGACCGCTGCCGCCGTGCCGCAGATTGATCACCGCTTCCGAGCGTGGCGATCTGTCGATGGGTGAAATCTTCGAACATGGTCAACTGGACCAAGCGTCATGGTGTCGACATCGACAAGGCCGAAATCCGTGATCTTGAGATGCGGGATGACGGGAAGCGGCAGGAATGCGACCTGGAGGAACGGCTCGGCCAGCGTGACGCCGAGTTGCCTCGCGGCCTCGCGCAGCGGATAGAGCGCATCGCGCACATCCTCGAACGGGCAGATCGCTCATCAGGCCCGCGATGGGCAGCGGCGAGTTCGGCGAGCACCTCGCCGTCGGCCACCACCACGAAGCCGCCCTGGAGATCGCGCAGGCGGTTGACGGCGGCGCCATGTCGACATCGTCGACGCCGACGACGCAGATGTTGTGGCTGTCGTGCCCGACCGAGGATGCGATGGCGCCGCGCTTCATCCCGAATCCCTTGACGAAGCCGCGGCCGATATTGCGGTTGATGCCGTGACGCGCGACGACCGCGACCTTGACGATGTCCTGGTCGAGATCGCACATCGCAAATCCAGCCTCGGACGGCAGGGTGGCGCGCAAATGCTCGGTGATGATCTTGCCCGGAATGACGCCGATCACCGGCATCGTCGTCCGAGCGATGCCGCAATCGCGGAAATCGTCCGCCGCGACACGCTCGAGCTTGACGCTGTCGCGACCGACCGGCGCGACAGTGCCGCGCGTCGCGAACAGATCGTCGTCGACGAGGCGGCCCGCGCTCATCACGTCCGAGACCGCGCAGGTCTTCAAGATCGTCGAGCAGCACGATATCGGCGCGCTTGCCCGGCGCGATCATGCCGCGGTCCTTCAGTCCGAAAGCCTGCGCCGCGGTGAGCGAGGCGGCGCGATAAGCGGCGAGCGGCTCGCAGCCGAGGGAGATCAACGTGCGGATCATGTAGTCGAGATGGCCTTCCTCCGCGATGTCGAGCGGGTTGCGATCGTCCGTGCACAAGGCGAGGAACGGCGACGTCTGCGACGGACAGCAGCGGCGCCAGCGCGTGCAGGTCCTTCGACACCGAGCCCTCGCGGATCAGCACGGTCATGCCCTTGCGGATCTTCTCCAGCGCTTCCTCGGCCGTCGTGGTCTCGTGGTCGGTGCGGATGCCGGCGGCGAGATAGCCGTTGAGATCGAGTCCGCGCACGAGCGGCGCGTGGCCGTCGATATGACGGTCGGCGAAGGCCGCGATCTTGGCGAGGCAGGCCGGATCGCCCGCGAGGACGCCGGGAAAGTTCATGAACTCCGCAAGCCCGATCACCTTCGGATGATCGCGATAGCGCGCGAGATCCGCCGCGCATCGATCCTGGCGCCGGACGTTTCGAGATGAGTCGCGGGAACGCAGCTCGACAGCTGCACGCGCAGATCCATGATCGTGCATTCGGCGGCGGCAAGAAAATAGTCGAACGCTGCGGTGCCGATCACGTTCGCCATCTCGTGCGGATCGCAGATCGCCGTCGTGACGCCGTGCGGCAGCACGCAGCGATCGAACTCGAACGGCGTGACGAGCGACGATTCCACATGCAGATGCGTGTCGATGAAGCCCGGCACCGCGATGCGGCCGCGGCCATCGATCGTGCGCTTGCCGCGATATCGGCCATAGGTGCCGACGATGGTGTCGCCGCAGATGGCGATGTCGGTTTGCGTCAGCGCGCCGGTGACGAGATCGAACAGCCGCATGTCGGTGATGACGAGATCGGCTGGCGCCGAGCCTTTGCCTTGCGCGATCCGCGCTCGCGAGCGTGTCTGCATCAGGATGTCCCATGCGGCTCAGCGATCCTCACCAGCTGCGGCGTTCTCCGTTGTCGATGTGGATGATGCCGGTGCGATAGATCTTAAGGCCGCCTACTTCGGGACGCGAGCGCAAATACGCCATCACGCCGTGGCACGCGTGCGCACGCGAAGGTCGACGGCGCGGCAGGAGAGATGGAGCGAATGGCGGGCGCCGCCCGCTCGACCGTTATGGCTCGGCTCCGATGCGTGGATTCGACGCTGATGCTGCCGAACCGGGCCGCCACATCGGCCATGACGAGCCGCAGACCGCCAGGCAGGCATGTGAGAGGCGCGCGCGGCCGCAGGATGATGGCGCCCCGTTGAATTTGCCGCCGCACCGTCGTGCCGTCGTTTCCGGATCGGCCCCGGTCCGGCAGGCTCCATCGCCCGGGCAGGCTGGCATAATGCGCCGGCAGGCTGCTCGCCGCCTTCGGCCTGGCCGCTTGCGCTGCCAAAGGTGACGCGACCGTCAGGACAAGTGAAGGTCGATCGGCCGATATGCGATCGGTGCTCATCAGGTTTCCCCTTTCAAGCCCCCTTCTTGGCGAGCCGTTTGCCGCCAACTGCGCGCGGACGGCTTTCGATATTATGTAACTACAGTTTGTGTTATCCGTAGAACTGCAAGCTAAGGTGGTGATGTCTGGCAGGCAAGACGTCGCGGATTTCGGCGAACTGGTTCTTTGGAGGTAGCAGCGGCGTCGGCCGGCTGCGTGCGACGTCCATGTGCGACTCGGCGACACGATCTTGCGGTGGCCTCGGCCAATACACACATGTCAGCCGGTATGTCGCCATTCCGGCGACATCGGAGACGAGCATGAACGCTGCGCAAGGCGCACCTTTCGACACCATGAGGATCCGCGGACCGCGATCAGGCCGATGCGATCGCGCGGGTCACCATGGTGGCGCAGGCTGCTCGACAGCGCGTTCTTCATTCCCGGGCATCAATCGCCGCGTCGGCCTCGATTCGGTGATCGGGCTCGTGCCCGGCATCGGCGACGCCGTCTCGGCCGCGCTTGGCCAGCTACATCATCTGGGAAGCGCGCCGGCTCGGCTTGCCGCGCTGGAAGATTGCGCGGATGATCGGCAACGTGGCGGTCGATACGGCGATCGGCGCCATCCCGTTCGCGGGCGATGTCTTCGACGTGTTCTACAAGTCCAACGAGCGCAATCTGCGCATCATTCACGAGCATCTCGGCATGCCCAAGCGCGGCCCGCGCGAGATCGACGGCACGGCGGTCCGGAGGGACGAGCAAAAACGATGACACGAGTTTTGTGGTTCTTTGCCTTCTGGCTGTATCGCGTCGTGGACGCTTGCTTGCGTGGGGCGTCTACGGCCTGATCAGCTTTTTCGGCGATACGGCTGCTCGAAACGCCGACGTGGTCACCAGCCATCCGGCAAGGGTCGAGTGGCTGTCCTGGGGTATTCCGCACTGCGCAATGTCGGCGCTGGCGGCTGTGGTGTTCGTCTGGGGCGTGGTGTCGTTCGGTGATCCTCGCCGTGCCGACGCTTCTGAGCCTCGCGCTCGGGACGCTCGGCGCGTGGACGCGGCATGTCACGGGAGCCAATGCCGTGGCCGCCGCAGACGGCATTGGCCCTCGAACGAGCCACGGCCGGGCTATCGCGATGTGACGCCCGCGCGAGCCAGCGGCAAGGCACGAGGACGATGATCCGGCTGATCGACCGTCAACAGGTAAGGCTCGTCGCAGCTCGCAGGCTTGGCGGTGCACGCCGTCTCTAGCGGTGGCTTGAGATGAACTGCTTGAAGCGCTCGGATTTCGGCGCGCCGAAAACATCGGCAGGCGCGCCTTCCTCCTCCACCATGCCCTGATGCAGGAACATGACGCGGTTCGACACGTCGCGGGCGAAAGCCCATCTCGTGCGTGACGACAAGCATGGTGCGGCCTTCTTCGGCAAGCGAGCGCATGACGCGCAGAACCTCGCCGACGAGTTCCGGATCGAGCGCGGATGTCGGTTCGTCGAACAGCATCACCTGGGGACGCATGGCGAGCGCGCGGGCGATGGCGGCGCGCTGCTGCTGGCCGCCGGACAGGTGCGAGGGGTATTGGTTGCGCTTGTCGACGATGCCGACCTTCTGCAGGATCGCCTCGGCCTCGGCGATGCATTCGGCTCGCGGCCGTTTCTGCACATGAATCGGCGCCTCGATGACGTTTTCGAGAATCGTCATGTGGGACCAGAGATTGAAGCTCTGGAACACCATCGCGACGCGCGATCGGATGCGGTCCACCTGCGACTGGTCGGCCGGCTCCATGCCGCGCCGGGTCTGCTTGATGCCTGATCGCCTCGCCGCCGATGCGGATCTCGCCCGAATCCGGCACTTCGAGCATGTTGATGCAGCGGAGCATGGTGGATTTGCCGGAGCCCGACGCGCCGAGAATCGAGATCACGTCGCCATCCTTGCGCCGCAAGCGAGACGCCCTTCAGAACCTCGAGCGAGCCGAAGCTCTTGCGAAGGTTTTCCACGGAGACCGCGGGAGTGCTTGCTGTCGTCAAGATCCGGTGCTCCGTTCAGACATGGGCGGCCTCCAGGCGCGGCTCGACGGCGTGCGGTCGGCGCAGATGCGGCGAAAGCCACCACTCGAGCGCCATGATGATGCGCGTGATGACGAAGTTCAGGATGAGGTAGATCAGGCCGGCGACGACGAACACCTCAACCGCGCGGAAGGTTTGCGAGATCAGCTTGGCGGCAAGGCCGGTGACTTCCATCATGGTGATGATCGAGGCGAGCGAGGTCGCCTTCACCATCAGGATGATCTCGCTGCCATAGGCGGGCAGCGCCTGCCGCACCGCGATCGGAAAGACGATGCGGCGGAACAGCAGGAAGCCCGACATGCCGCAGGCTTTCGCGGCCTCGACCTGCTGGTGCGGAACCGATTGCAGGCCGCCGCGAATGATCTCGCTCGCATAGGCGCCGGTGTTGAGCGTCAGCGCCAGGATCGCGCACCAATAGGGTTCGCGGAAGAACGCCCACAAGCCCCATTCCTGCAGGGTCGGGCGGAACTGTCCGAGGCCGTAATAGATCAGGAAGATCTGCACCAGCAGCGGCGTGCCGCGGAACACGAACACGTAGGCCTGCGCGATCGCATCGAGAACCCGGATGCCCGACATGCGCATGAGCGCCAGCACCATGGCGAGGACGGCGCCGAACGCCACCGACGTGAAGGCGAGGTTGAGCGTCAGCGGAACGCCGCTGAGAGCTGCAGGAAGGTCTCCCACATGAAGCCGAAATCCATCAGGAAGCCCTCCTGATGCCGCGCATCGAATGCGTCTCGGCGCGCTGGAACAGGTAGGTCGAAACCCAGGTGATGACGAGATAGAGCATCGGCGGCCGTGATGTAGAAGTCGAACGGCCGACGCGTCGAGCCGGCGGCGATGTGCGATTGGCGCAGCAGTTCGACGAGACCCGGTGACCGAGATCAGCGCGGATTCCTTGAGCACGAGCTGCCAGGTGTTGCCGAGGCCCGGGATGGCGTAGCGCAGGACCTGCGGCGCGATGATGCGGCGGAACATCAGCCAGCGATGCATGCCGACCGATCGCGCCGCCTCGAGCTCGCCGCGATTGAGGATCTGGTAGGCGCCGCGAAAGACCTCGGCCTGATAGGCGCCCGAGACGATGCCGATGGCGAGCGCGCCGGTGACGAAGGCCGGAACGCCGATGAATCCGTCGGCGCCGAACAGGCTGCCGATGGCGCCCAGCGCGGCGCTGCCGCCGAAATAGAACAGGTAGATGACGAGGAGGTCGGGAATGCCGCGCAGGACGGTGGTGTAGCCGTCGCCGAGGGTGCGCGCGGTCAGGCTGCGCGACAGCTTCGCCCAGGCGACCAACGTGCCGACGACCGAGCCTGCGAGAAAGCCGCAAAGGGCGACCGCAAGCGTCATTCCCGTGGCGGTCAGAAGGGCCAGGCCCCAGCCCTTCGGTCCGAAACCGATGAGCTCGAAATAGCTCAGTTGCTGCACGTTCTGCCTATCCTGCTATGGCGTCATCCCCGGCGGGGATGACGCGTAGTTCGCGATGATGTTCGCCGAACGTTCAGCCCTGCGGCGTCATGTCGACCTTGAACCATTTCTGGGTCAATTTCGCGATGGTGCCGTCGGCGATCGCCGCCTGGATGGCGGCGTCGAACTTGCCTTTCAGCTCGGCGTCGTCCTTGCGCACCGCAACCGCGACGCCGCGGCCGAGAACGCCGCCCGACACGCCGGCGCCGGCGATCATCATGTCCTTGAACTCGGGCTGGTCGAGCGTCGCCTTCAGGGAGGAATGCGCCGCGAAGATCGCGTCGACGCGGCCGGCCGCGAGATCGAGATCGTGCTGCTCGGTGGTCTTGTATTCGCGGATCGTCACGGTGTCCTTGAGGTACTTCTCCAGGAACTGCGAGTTCACGGTCGAACCCTGCACGCCGACCGTCTTGCCCTTCAGCAGCGGCTTCCAGGCGTCGATGATCTTCTTGCGCGGCCTCCGGATCCTTGTCGAGATTGGCGCGCTCGCCCGGTGCCCGCGAGCTTGGCCAGGGGCGAGTCCTTCATGATGGCGAAGCCATGCAGGCCGGACGCGTAGGGGCGCGTGAAGTCGACCACCTCGAGCCGCTTGTCGGTGATGTTCATGCCGGCCATGATGGCGTCGTATTTCTTGGCGTTGAGCGCCGGGATGATGCCGTCCCAATCCTGCGCCACGATCTCGCATTTCACCTTGATGCGCGCGCAGAGGTCGGCCGCGAGGTCGATCTCGAAGCCTTCGAGCTTGCCGCCGGCGCCGGTGAAGTTCCAGGGCGCATAGGCGCCTTCGGTGGCAATCTTGATCGTCTTGTCCTGCGCCGCGGCGCCGCCGATGGCGAGGGCGGAGGCCAGCAAGGCCGAGGCCGATAGTCTTGAAGAATTTCATCGTCGTTCCCTGTGGTCAGTTTAACCGAACCATTCCGGGCGGCCCTCGGCTCATGCCTGCGGCGGCTCGCCCGGTTGACTCAAAGCTAACAGGCAAAAGCCGAGCTCGCGCAAGTCCCATTCCGGCCGAATAAGACGCCGCTCGCTGATGTTTTCGGTCGCAGATCGCAGCGATTGCGACGAAAAAGGGCGCGGTCCTCGCCGCGCCCTCTCGTCGATCAGTCGAGCCGACTCAGCTCGGCGGCGTGGTGTCGATCTTGAACCACTTCAGCGACAGCTTCTTGACCGTGCCGTCCTTGATGGCGGCCTTGATCGCCTCGTCGAAGCTCTTCTTCAGCTCCGGGTCGGCCTTGCGCAGGCCGACGCCGACGCCCGCGCCGAGCATGCCGCCGGTGATCGAGGGCCCGACCAGGACGTAATCCTTGAATTCCGGCTTCTCGAGCGTGCCGATGATGGCGGTGGCATCCGCCAGGACGGCGTCGATGCGGCCGGCCGCGAGATCGAGGTCGTGCGCTTCGGTCGATCTTGTACTCGCGGACCTCGGCCGTGCCCTTGAGGTACTTGTCGGCGAAGTTCGAATGGATCGTCGAGCCCTGGACGCCGACGGTCTTGCCCTTCAGGAGCGGCTTGGTGGCCTCGATGGCCTTTTCGGCGGCTGCCTTCTGGGTGCCGAGATTGAAGGCCTCGCCGGTGCCCGGCATCTTGGCGAGCGGCGAGTTCTTGGCCACCAGGAAGCCGTTCGGGCGAGTTGGCATAGGGGCCGGCGAAGTCGATGACCTTCTTGCGGTCCTCGGTGATGCTCATGCCGGCCATGATGGCGTCGTACTTCTTGGCGTTGAGCGCCGGAATGATGCCGTCCCAATCCTGCGCCACGACCTCGCACTTCACCTTCATGCGGCCGCAGAGATCGCTGGCGAGATCGATCTCGAAGCCTTCGAGCTTGCCGCCAGCGCCGGTGAAGTTCCACGGCGCGTAGGCGCCTTCCGTGGCGATCTTCACGGTCTTGCCCTGCGCCGCCGCGCCGCCGATGGCGAGCGCCGAGCCGAGGAGGGCGAGACTGACAGTCTTGAAGAAATTCATCTTTGTTCCCTGTTTTTGAACGCCTTGCTCGAAAGGCAGGCGTTGAATCCGGCGACCGTCTCCGGTCGCGCCGATACTCAGTAACGGACAAAGCGCGCGAAAAGGCAAGAGTGAGGTCGCGCGCCCACATCCGGCTTGTTGCGGAGGCCCGGACGCCTGTGACGGGCCGGAATAGGCCGCGAGATCTTGCGATCCGGCCCGCAAGACGCGATGAGTAGGCTCGCATCGAGAGGAGACAGGATGAACGTCTCGGACGAAGCCGCGACGGCGCTGATCGAGACCCTGCGGGACCGACTCGGGCGCAGGCCACGTCCTGACGGGCGAGAGCGACATGGAAAGCGCGCTCGTGGAGCTGCGCGGCCTCTATCGGGGCAGCGGCGCATCGCGCTCGTGCGCCCGGGCGACTACCGAGGAGGTCGCCTTCACGGTCGGGCAATGCGCCAGGCACGGCATCCCCGTCGTGGCGCAGGGCGGCAATACCGGTCTCGTGGGCGGCGGCGTGCCGTTCGGCGGCATCGTCCTGTCCCTCGCGCGGCTCAACCGCATCCGCGAGATCGACCCCGTCAACGGCACCATGACCGTGGAGGCCGGCTGCGTCCTGCAATCGGTCCAGGCCGCGGCCGCGGCGGCCGGCTATCTGTTTCCGCTGTCGCTCGCCTCCGAAGGCTCCTGCACGATCGGCGGCAATCTGGCGACGAATGCCGGCGGCACCGCGGTGCTGCGATACGGCAATGCCCGCGAGCTGACCCTGGGGCTGGAGGTCGTGCTGTCCGACGGGCGCATCTGGAACGGCCTGAAGGGCCTGCGCAAGGACAATACGGGCTACGATCTGCGGGATCTCTTCATCGGCTCGGAAGGGACGCTCGGCATCATCACGGCGGCGGTTCTCAAGCTTTCCCCCGCGCCGAAGGCGCAGCGTCACGGCCTTCGTCGGCTGCGCTTCGCCCGGGCGATGCGCTCGCCTCTGTTCAACGAGGTCCGCGACCAGCGCGGGCGACCAATTGACGGCGTTCGAATACATTCCGGATTTCGGCCTCGAAATCGTCCTGAAGCATCGCCCCGGCTTCCGTTCGTCCGCTGGCCGAGCGCCACGCTTCCTACGCGCTCATCGAACTGACATCGCCGCGGGCGGACGCCGATCTGCGCGGCCTTCTCGAAGAGTGTCCTCGCGGACGCGCTCGAGGACGGTACGATCGCGGACGCGACCCTGGGCGAGAGCGCGGCGCAAAGCCTGCGCATTCTGGAGCTTGCGCGAAAACCTGTCGGAAGTTCAGCGGCTCGAAGGCGGCTCGATCAAGCACGACGTGGCGGTGCCGGTGTCGCGGGTCGCGGAGTTCATCGAGGCGGCCACGAAGGCCTGCGAGGCGGCGATGCCGGGCGTGCGCGTCTGCGCGTTCGGGCATTTCGGCGACGGCAACATCCACTTCAACCTGTCGCAGCCGCTCGCGATGGACAAGAACGATTTCCTCGACGAATGGGCGCGGTTCAACCGGATCGTGCATGACATCGTGGACGGCATGAACGGCTCGATCGCCGCCGAGCACGGCATCGGCCTGATCAAGCGCGACGAACTTGCGCATTACAAGGATCCGGTCGCCCTTGATCTCATGCGCGCCATCAAGCACACGCTCGATCCGCGCAATCTCCTCAACCCCGGCAAGGTCGTGGCCGTCGGCAGCGACGATCCCGCGGCTTTGCCCGGCTCAATGCACGCAACGAGGCACAGGTCCGACATGAAAACGATCGATATCCTCGCCATCGGCGAACCTCTCATGGAGTTCGCGGAGGTCGAACGCGCCGGCGAGCGGCTGTATCTGCCGGGATACGGAGGCGACGTCTCCAACGCCGCCGTCGCGGCCGCGCGACAGGGCGCAAGGGCTGCGATCTTCACCGCCGTGGGCGGCGATTCCTTCGGCGACGGATTTCCTCAAGCTCTGGGACCGAGAGAGCCATCGACCGATCGTCGGTGATCGTGCGGCCGGAGGGCCGAACCGGCGCCTATTTCATCAGCTACGGCGAGGACGGTCACGTCTTCTCGTATGCGCGCGCAGGTTCCGCCGCGAGCCTCGTGCGAACGAGACGAATTGCCGCTGCGCGCAGATCGCGGCGTCGCACATCCTGCACGCCTCCGGGCATCAGTCAGGCGATTTCCGAGAGCTGCGCCGACGCGGTCTTTGCGGCCATCCGGCATGCGCGCGAGAGCGGCACCATCGTCAGCTACGACACCAACCTGCGCCTGCGGCTGTGGCCGCTCGACCGCGCCCGCGCGATCATCCACGGCGCCGTCGCACTCGTCCGATATCGCGCTGCCGGGGCTCGACGACGCACAGCAGCTCACCGGCCTCGAACGACCCGAGGAGATCTGCGATTTCTATCTCCAGCTCGGATGCGAGCATCGTCGCGCTGACGATGGGAAAATCAGGCACGATGGTGGCGGCGGGCGATCGACGCGAGGTGATCCCGGCCCGGCCGGTCGAGGCTGTCGACGCGACCGGTGCGGGGGACACGTTCGACGGCGCGTTCCTCGCCGAATGGCTCGTCGACCGCGACCCCTTCGCGCGCGGCGGCCTATGCCAACGCGGCGGCGGCGCTCTCGACCCTCGGCAAGGGCGCGGTGGCGCCGATGCCCACGCCGGGCCGAGACCGAAGCTTTCCTGCGCACATGAAAAACGGCGGGCCCGAAGACCCGCCATATCGCCCTATCGATCAGGACTTAACGGCCCCGGGTCGCGCCCGGGAAGCCGGCTGCGCATCCGCGAGATGCTGCTCCAGATGCGGGACGACCGATTGCGCGAAGGTCACGAGCGACGGGTCAGTGCCGTTCTGGGCGTAGGACTGATAGAGGTTGAGCGTCTCCTGATGCGCCGGCTTGCTGGTAGCGCCCGTAGAGGCGGTCGAACTGGCTGACCGCTGGCTCGCGGCCAATTCGTTCAGCATGGCGGTCTTCTCGGGCATCGAGCGGAACCCCCATGCGCATGGGCGCCGAGACCGATCCCGTCGTCTGCACGTCGCCGGACCTCGGTGCCGCCGCGCCCGCGACGGTCCCCGCGGTCGCGCCGACGCCTGCGCCGACCGCGGCGCCGACCGGGCCGCCCATGAGCGCGCCGATGCCGGCCCCCGCGAGCGTGCCGGTCGCGGCCGTGCCGAGCCATTCACCGCTTGCCGAATACATCGGACGTCCGCCATTGAGCGCCTGGCTCGTCTGGCTGTGGTCCGTGATCATGTTCTGGGCGAAGGCGCGGACGCGGGGGTTCTGCGACCGTTCGAGGGCCAGGCGGCTCGCGGCGATCTCGAAGGCGTCCGCTTGCGAGGCCATCTGGCGAAACGTTGCCGAATCCATGCTTTGCGCGAAAGCGGGAGCCGAGACTGTGGCCATCAGCATGCCGCCATGGCTACGTATTTTTTCATCGCAATCATCTCCTTGTGAATTCGGAATCCTGGGGCGGAGTAATGAATCTCCGTGTCCCGGATCGTTTCCGCATTGCATCAACGAACCGGCTTTTGCGGGGTTCCGATCCGCGTCGATAAACTGCGAATACGCTCACGCTTGTTCGCGAAAACTGTTGAGAATGCGCGACGTTCCAGCGAATACTGGCGAAATGTCGCAATGCGATGGCCCGGATGATTTCGGGCATCGGATGGTCTAAGAGCGGGGCATCCTCAATCGAGACGCCGTTGTCAAAGCTGCTTCACATCCAGTTCCTGAGAGGCCTCGCGGCGTTGTCCGTGGCGTTTCTCCATGCCCAGCACGATGCCGTGTCTCTGGCCGCGCGCACGGGACAGGCTTTCGAGCCGTTCACCCGGCTGCCCTTCACGGCGGGCGTGGACGTGTTCTTCGTGATCTCCGGCTTCATCATGGTCTATGCGTCCCGGCCTCTCTTCGGCAAGCCGGAGGCGCGGGGCGTGTTCCTGGCCCGGCGCATCGCCCGGATCGCCCCGCTTTATTGGGCGGTGACGACGCTCTACCTCGCTGTCGCGCTGGTGGCGCCCGCCGTCCTGAACCAGCCGCAGCCTTCGGCCTGGAATGGTCATCGCCTCCTACCTGTTCGTCCCGGTCGACGCGGGCCGACGGGCTCGTTCAGCCGGTCTATTCGCTGGGCTGGACGCTCAATTACGAGATGTTCTTCTACGTCCTGTTCGCGCTGGTGATCGTTCTGCCGATGAGGACTGCGTTGGCGCGCCTGATGGCGATCCTCGCGGGGCTGGCGGTCCTCGGCGCGTTTGTCCGCCTTCCAGCCACGCTGCGCGTTCTGGACCGACCCGATCATCCTGGAATTCGCCTTCGGGGTCGGGCTTGGCTGGCTCCAGAACCGGGGCGTCACGCTTGAGCCGCCGGTGAGCGATGGGCGCTTGCCGTCGCGGCGCTCGGGCTTCTCCTCGCCGCCGGTCCCAATCCCGGCGCGGGGCCGTTCATGCGTCCGCTCCTTTGGGGCATTCCCGCGGCGATGCTGGTGGCGGCCGCCGCGCTGCGGGAGGATCGCGCGATGGCGGTCAGTCCCGTTCACGCGCTTCTGCGCCTTCCTCGGGCGACATCTCCTATGCGATCTACCTGATCCACCCCTTCGTGATCCGGGGGATCGGCGAGGTCATCGTCCGGACGGGGGTGGCGACGCATCCTCGGTCCGATCGGTTTCGTGATTGTGGCCCTGGCCGGGACGGTCGTCGCGGCCTGTCATCGTGCACCGGGCTTTCGAGCGCCCCGCCACGGCCTCCATGCGGCGACGGCTCGAGCGGCCGGCCTGAGCCTGCCGTCAGGCCTGCTCTGGATCTGCCCGAGCGCTGAGCATTCCCATCGCGCCGATGTCGCCCTCCGGCAGCAACCCCCGCGTTTCGGCCGTGAGGCTGAAAACCGCTCTCGTCGTGATCGATGCGTGAAGAGCAGATAGCCCGCCCGATGGGTCAGGGTTCCGCTGCGCGCCGAAGCCGAGGGTGCGCCGATGACCGGGACGGGACCGCGCGGGCCGCGGAATATGGGCGACCGAGCCCACATGGTTGTGGCCGTGCAGGATCAATTCGGCGCCGACCCGGCCGATCATCGCCTCGAACGCCTTGGCATCGGTCAGGTCCCGTCCGGGCTGCGCGCCGCCCATATGCGGCGGGTGGTGGATGAGGATGATGCGGAAGCAGGTTGCGGTCCTGCCCAAGGCGGGCCAGCAGGTCCTCGGCGGCCCGCATCTGCGGTCCGCCGACGCGGCCGCTGGCCACGAAAGGGAGGGTGGGGATCGCCGAGGACAGCCCCACGATGGCAATGTCCTTGTGCTGCCGCAGATAGGGAAAGACACCTTCCGATGCCGTTATCGCCCCGGGTCCAGGGCCCGATCTCGTGAAGCAGGCCTTCGAGCGCGCCCGGCACATAGGCGTCGTGGTTGCCGGGCACGAAGCTGACATGCTGCGGGCCCGCCAAGGCCTTCCAGAAAGACCCGGGACACCGCCCATTCGCTGGGCAGGCCGATATTGCAGGTGTCGCCCGTGCAGGCGATGTGGTCGGGATTCTGTTCGTGGATGTCGAAGACCAGCCGGGCCAGCACTTCCATGTCGTGCATGCCGCGTCGGCCGCGATGCCAGTTATACCAGCCGGTCAGGCGCTTGCTGAGCAATTGCCGCAGTTGCGGACGCGGCAGAGGACCCAGATGCGGGTCGGTCAGGTGGGCGAGGCGGAACATGGCGACCCGATGAGCGAATGCAGATCGAGGGTTCGCCCATGTGCCCTCGCGGGTCAAGCGCCGAAGGAGCCTGAGCGAGACGCTGGGGGTCGGCAGAGGTCCGAGTTGTTCGTCTGGCGGAGATCATCGCGCAATGACGACCGGATGACCGTCGCGTGCCGGCGGGCGCACATCCAGCCGCCGCGCACCTTTACGACGCCGCGCGACTCCGGCTCCGAAGACGGAGCTTGGCCGCGGCGGCGAATAAGATCAGTACTGGGCGCCGGCGATCAGGGTCGAGCGGATCCGGTGATCGGTCAGGTCGAGAGCGGGCGACCAGGAGAAGCGGGCGGAACGGACGAAGCGGGAGAGGATGAGCGAGAGAAACATTGGAACACCTTTTTGCTGGCGCGACTCATACGCCTGCGCCCCACGCGGGTCACGCGCTGAAACAATGGATCAGCTATGCGTTTTTTGAATAAGCCCGTTCATCATTCCGTAATCTTGGCTGTGCTTTCCTCATGAGATTCCCCAACCCCGTCCGATCGAGCTTCGCGTCCGGCGCCCTGCGCCGCGCTTTCCATACCTATTGGCGCTTCTCCCGTGGGCTGACGATGGGTGTGCGGGGCGTCGTGCTGGACGAGCAGGAACCGGGTCTTCCTGATCCGGCACACCTATGTGCCCGGCTGGCATCTGCCGGGCGGCGGGGTCGAGACCGGAGAGACCACCGAAGAGGCCCTGCGGCGCGAACTGCACGAGGAGGCCTGCATCCGGATCGAGGGCGAGCCTGTCACCCATGGGGTCTTCTACAATCGGGCGCGTCGAAGCGCGACCACGTGGTGGTCTACGTGGTCCGCGGCCTTCACGGTCATCGGCGTGAAGCAGCCCGACCGGGAAATCGCCGAGGCGGGTTTCTTCCCGCTGGACTCCCTCCCGGAGAACGACGACCCAGGCGACCCGTCGCCGGCTCGCGGAGATCATCGAGGGCCAGGGCCGGATTCCGACACTGGTAGGAGAAGCGTTTGCAGAGCGGCGCAGGACGCTGCTATGGCGAAGGATAGCTTAGGAAATGCGCGCTCTTCATGCCTCCTGATCCGGATCCCGCGACGACGACACGGCTGACGTTCGCTTTCCAGCCCCTTTCCTGACGTCCCTGCGAGTCCGTTCATGACCGAGCTCTCCCTTTCGATCCGTGCCGAGCAGCCCAGCGATGGCGATGCCATCGATCGCCTGCACGAGCGCGCCTTCGGCCCCGGCCGTTTCGCCCGCACCGCCTCCCGGTTGCGCGAAGGCGCGCCCCATCTCCCCGAACTGTCGTTCACGGCCCTCGTCGGCACGCTGCTGGTCGGCTCCGTGCGGCTGACGGTGGTCAAGGCCGGCGACAGTCCCGCTCTGATGCTGGGCCCGCTGACGGTCGAACCGGCTTTCGAGGGGCGCGGGATCGGCGCCGCGCTGATACGGCGCTCGCTGGAGGCGGCAAAGCAGCACGGACACGGCTTGGTGCTGCTGGTCGGCGACGAGCCTTATTACAGCCGCTTCGGCTTCCGGCGCATCCCGCCCGGGCAATTGCTGCTGCCGGGGCCCGTCAATCCGATGCGGTTTCTGGCCCATGAGCTTCGCGAGGGCGCGCTCGCGGAAGCGCGGGGGCTCGTCTCGGTGCTGCCGCGCTGAGACTCCGCTCAGGCGCGCCGGCGGCCCTTCGGCGATCCACGCAACCAGGGTCGCGCCGACGAGGAGGATCAGCCCGAGGAAGCCGAGCGCCAGCGGCAGGATCGACACGCCCCGCACGATGGCGCTTTCGCTGGGCCGGATGCCGATCCAGTCGCCGCCGGCAAGCCGCGCGCCCGAATGGACCGCGAGGATGCGCGGTACGGTGATGCCCCGGTCGCCTGCCATCGCCACCCGACGAATCGAGCCGCCGGTGCCCTCGGCGATGGGGCGAAGCGCGTCCGTGTTGCTGAACACGTCCATCAATTCCCGCGGATTGGCCGGCCCGATGCTGACGAAGGCGATGAGATCGCCTGACCGCAAGGTGTGCAGTCCGAGCTCCGTTGCGTTGACCTGGGCCGTGAACAGGCCGGGTTTGGTCTCGGCCAGCGCCACATCGCTCTGCTGCGCCGCTCGGGGTCGTCAGGGTCACGGGATCGGCCTGCATCCTTCATGGTCTGCCGCTCGACGCGAATGGCGCGGCCGATGGCGTTGGCGCGAAGGGCTTCCTCCTCGAGCGCCGGCTCCTTCATGAGCCAATGGGCGAGGCGCCGCAGCAGATCGAGATGCGGACCGCCGTCATTGTAGCCGCGGGCCCACAGCCAGGCGTGATCGGACAGGAGCAGGGCGACGCGCCCTTTCTCCTCGCGCCGCAGCACGAGGAGCGGCAGGTCGTTCGCGCCCGACATCAGGGCCGAGCCGGATTGAACCTGCGATCCGATGATCCGCAGCCATTCGCCCCAGGCCGGCGGCTGCGTTTCAGAGCCCGGAAGCTCGCGGGTCACGGGGTGGCGGTTGCCCGTATCGGTGATGCGGGCCTTGTAGGGTTCCTCGACGATGCGGCCGTTCGGCACGCCGGGAATGATGGGGGCGAGCCGCGTCTGGGCAAGGCTGAACCGCCGCTGGCGAATTCCGGGCCCGGCCGCCACCAGAACCGCCCCGCCGTCGCGTACATACCGCACGATGTTGTCGAAATAGCTCGGCGGCAGAACGCTCTGGTTGGCGTAGCGGTCGAAGATGATCAGGTCGAATTCGCGGATCTTCTGCTGGAACAGGTCGCGGGTCGGAAAGGCGATCAGCGACAATTCGTTGATCGGCGTCCCGTCCTGCTTCTCGGGCGGCCGCAGGATGGTGAAATGCACCAGATCCACGTTGGCGTCGGATTTCAGCAGGTTGCGCCAGGTGCGTTCGCCCGGGTGGGGCTCGCCGGAGACCAGCAGCACGCGCAATTTCTCGCGGATGCCCTCGATCGGGAATGACCGCGCGGTTATTGGCGAGCGTCAATTCGTCGGGAAGGCCCTCGACTTCCAGTTCGACCACGTTCGCGCCGCCATGCTCGACCCGAACGTCGACGGAGAAAGGCGTGTCGGCGCGCACCTGCCGGCGGACGAATTCCTGACCGTCCCGGCGAACCGTCACGAGCGCCGAGCCGGTGCCGCCCCGTTCCATGACAACGGCGCGGATGGTCTGGTCGCGGCCGACGATGCCGAACCGTGGCGCTTCCAGCAGCTTGATCTGCCGATCGCGTTCATCCGGCCTGCCGGTGACGAGCACGTGGAGGGGGGCGCGGAATCCGAGGCTTTCGACCGAGGGCGGGATGTCGTGCACGACGCCGTCGGTGACGAAGATCACGCCGGCCAGCCGCTCGGGCGGCACATCGGCGAGACCGTTCGAGAGCGCGGCGAACAGGCGGGTTCCGTCGTCGCCGGAGCTGTCATCGGCCTGGATGTAGCGGGGTTCCACGTCGGCCATCGAGCCGAAGCGGCGCTGCAGCTCAGCGCGGACCTGCTCGGTCATCGGCGGCCGGTCGCCGAGCGTTTGCGAAGTCGAGCGATCGATGACGACCGCGACGATATCCTTGACCTTCTCGCGTTCCTCCTGGACCAGCGACGGATTGGCCAGCGCCAGCACGACGAGACCGAGCGCAAGGGCGCGGAGCAGCGCGACCGGACCGCGTGAAGACAGCGCCAGGACGGCGAGAAGCGCCGCGAGCGCGCCGACGGCCCAGAGGGCGTAGGAGGGAATGAGGGGGGAGAAGCTGACGGAAAGCAAAGCTATGTCCTCACCCTATTGCCCAAGCCGTTCGAGCAGGGCCGGCACGTGCACCTGATCGGCCTTGTAGTTGCCGGTGAGCGCATACATGACGATGTTGATGCCGCTGCGGTAAGGCCATTTCGCGCTGACGCGGATTGCCGCCGACGAGCGGGTTCAGCGCCTCGCCGCGCGGCCCCACGGCCCAGGCGCCGGCGAGATCGTTGGACGTGATGATGATCGGCGACACGCCGTCGCCCGAGCGGGCGGGCCGGCTTGCCTCGTCCTCGGCCGGCGGCAGGGCTTCGACCCAGGTCTGGCCGGTGGCATAGCGGCCCGGGAAAGTCGTCGAGCATGTAGAACGTCTTGGTCAGCACGTGATCGAGCGGGACCTGCTCGAGCTCCGGGATGTCGAGCGTCGCCAGCATGTTGCGCAGGTAGCGTCCCTCGGCGCTGACCGCGCCGTCCGGGCGGGCGTTGAAGGCGTCGCGGGTGTCGAAAATCACCGTTCCGCCGCTCTTCATATAGCCGTCGAGCTTGCGGATGGCGGCTTCGCTCGGGACCGGCCGATTGGGGGCGATGGGCCAGTAGAGCAGCGGATAGAACGCCAGTTCGTCCCGCGCCGGATCGATGGCGATCGGCTCGCCCGGCTGCAGGGCGGTGCGCTGGCCGAGCGACCTGGGTCAGGCCGGTCAAGCCCGGCCTTGCTCGTCTCGTCCACCTGCGCGTCGCCGGTGACCACATAGGCAAGGCGCGTGACGAGGGCGGATTGCAGGCTGTCGCGGGAGAGCGGCGGCCGCCGCTCCTGCGCCTCGACGGGGGAGCCGCCATCGACATCAGGATCGCGACCGAGCGCGACTGGCCGCCGCGACGCCTGCCCGCGCGGCGCGACGCGTCGGAAGCGGTTGCGCAAGATGTCCGCCGAGCCAGAGGGACGCCAGCGTGTCGACGAGCAGCAGGACAACCGCGAGCGTCAGGAGCGGCGCGCGCAGATCGACCGTCCGTGCGCCCGCAAGCGGCATGATCCGCGCCTGCAAGGGCGCGAAAGTCGAGCGGCGCAAGGGTGTCGCCCGGCACCAGGGCGTTGACCGCGAGGCTCGAATCGACCGGGCCATAGAAGCCCGGCGGATGCTCGGCGGTGGCGCGGTCGGCGTAATTTCGCGCGACCGGCCGGGCATTCGCCGGCGGGGAGACGAACGTGCCGTAGCCGTCGAGCGTCAGGCGGGGCGCGATGGTCTGGTTCTCGGCGTTGCGGGCTTCGCCGCCCGACGTCGTGCGGCGAGCCCGCGAGCGCCGTGATCCGCCGCAGCATGTCGACGAACAGTCCCGAGAGCGGGAGGTTCGACCAGGTGGTGTCCGCCGTCACGTGAAACAGCACGATGAGTCCGTTGCCGCGCTTGTCGGCGGTCACGATCGGGCGTGCCATCCACCAGCGAGGCCCAGGTCTTGGCCTGCAGGTCGCCATCCGGTTCGGCCAGGATCTGCCGGCGGATGCCGATCTCTTCCGGCACGGCGAGGCCGAAGAACGGGCTCTCGCGCGGGAAGGGCGCGAAGGTCTTGGGCGTGTCCCACGACAGGGTTCCGCCGAGATTGCGGCCGCCCCGGCGCAGATGCACCGGCACCAGCGGATCGTTGCCGGCGGCAAGCCGGGAGCCTGCGAAGCGCAGGAGCATGCCGCCGCTCTCGACGAACGACGTCACCTTGGCGAGCGTCTCGCGATCGAGGCCGCCCACATCGGCGAGGACGAGGATCGACACCTGCTCGTCCAGCAAGCTGGTTCACCGCATCCGCCACGCCGCCGTGCCCGGTGCGGATTTCCGCATAGGGCGCCAGCGCGCGCTCGATATAGAAGACCGGCGACAGGAGCGGCTGCGCCTGATCGATGGTGCCGCCGAAGACGAGGCCGACGCGCCGGCGCTTGCCGCGCTCGTCGAGGAGGCTGACGGCGCCTGCCGAGCTCTCGCCGAGGATTTCGATCCGCGCGATGGCGTTGCGGATCTCGGTCGGGGCATCGAACGCCGACGCTCGTCTCGGTGGCGTTCGGCGCGAAGGCGAAGCGGGCATCGGCGAGGGGGAGGTTCTTGAGATCGAGAGCCCGCAGATCGTGCCGCTGTCGCGCCCGTTCGGTTCGGCGCGCACGAGACTGAGCGCTGAGCTGCCCGCCGGCATTCTGCGTGCCCGCCAGCGCGAGCGCGCCCGCGCGTTCGGTCTTGAGAATGGTGACGCGATTCCCCGTCACCCAGTTGCGACAGCGCTGTGACGAAAGCCTGGCCGTCGGTTCCGGCGACGCCGTCGCTGATCCAGACGATTTCCGCCTCGGGTGTCGCCTCCAGGAACCGCCGTATCGAATCCCCATGCGCCTTCCTGTCGGGCAGGACATGGCTGCGGCACGAAGGATCGCAGCCGCTCGAGGGCGGCGCCGGGGCTCGCGACAGTGATTTCGGCCGGCTCGCCGGCGGTCGCAACGACGGCGACGACGCGACCTTCGCGCGCCGGCCGCTTCAAGCCGCGCGGCGGCGAGATTCGTCCGCTCGCGCCAGTCATGCGCCGCCGTGAAGCCATTATCGACCAGCATCAGGAGCGGCGCCTTGCTGGCGCTCTCGGCGAGCGGGTTCCAGATCGGACCCGGCGGCGGCGAGAATCAGGAAGGCCGCGAGCAGCAGCCGAAGAAGCAGAAGCCACCACGGCGTCCGGGCCGGCGTCTCGCGCTCGGGCCGCATGTCCGCCATGATCTTCAGCGGCGGGAAATCGACCCGCATGGGCTGCGGCGGCGTGATCCGCAAGAGCAGCCAGATCGCCGGAAGCGCCGCGAGCGCCACCAGCACCAGAGGGACCGCGAAGGTCAGGGGAAGGCCCAGCATCTAGCGCCCTCCCATGCTGATGCCGCGCGATGTCGCGACCAGGGTCAGAATCCGCAAGGCCGCCTCGCTCGCCGGACGGTCGGTGCGATGGATCGTGAGGGTCCAACCGCGGCTGCGGGCGATCTCGCTCGATCTCGTCCCGGTGGCTGGGCGATCCGTTCGCGATAGGCCTCGCCCCAGGCGGCGGCATCGCCGACGCGCAGCGACAGGCCATCCTCGAGATCGTGCAGGACCGCCTGGCCCTGGAACGGGAAGGTCTCTTCGACAGGATCGACGATCATCACCAGATGACCCCGCGCGCCGCGGCCCGAGATGCCCTCGACAGCGAGCGGCGATGTCCTTGGGCGCCGACAGAAAATCACTGATCGAGGATCGCCTCGTCGAGGGTCGCGATGGATTGCGCGGGCGGCAGGTCGGTCGTCGAGCGACGCGGCTGTCGGCGACGAGCGCCTGCGCCATGTTCTCGGCGATGCGGGTCGGTGGCGCGGGGCGGCATCAGGCCGAGCAGGCCGACCCGCTCGCCGCCCTCCACGAAGGTGTCGCCGAGGGCGAGGCCCAGCACGAGCGCGCGCTCGATCTTCGGCGCCTGGGCGAGATCGGATGCGAATCCCATCGAGGCCGAGCGGTCGATCCACATCCAGATGCTTTGCGCCGTCTCCCATTCGCGCTCGCGCACATACAGCCGGTCGTCGCGTCCGGAGCGACGCCAGTCGATGCGCTGGGCGGCCTCGCCCGCGACGAAGGGCCGGAACTGCCAGAACGTCTCGCCGATGCCGGCGCGCCGCCGGCCGTGGATGCCATGGGAGAGGCTCGCCGCCACGCGCCGGGATTCCAGGATGAGACGGGGCATCCGCTGCGCGAGCGTCAGCGCGGTTTCGGTCTCGACTCGTCCCGGCGAGCGGGCTTGCGGTTCCAGCACCCTTACGCGGGCCATGGGCTGATCCTAACGCGCCAGCCGCGCCGTCAGGCGGCCGATCAGGCTCGGGATCGTTTCGCCGTCGGCGCGGGCCGAGAAGGTCAGGGCCATGCGGTGCTTGAGCACCGGTTCGGCGAGCGCCATCACGTCGTCGATCGACGGCGCGATCCGGCCCTCGATGAGGGCGCGGGCGCGGACCGCGAGCATCAGCGCCTGGCTGGCGCGCGGGCCCGGACCCCAGAGCAGTTTGTCGGTGACGCCTGCGAGGCCCTCGCCGCCGGGCCGCGCCGAGCGCACGAGATCGAGGATGGTCTCCACCACGCTGTCGCCGACCGGCAGGCGGCGAACGAGGCGCTGGGCCGTCCTGAGGCTGTCGCCGCTCATGACGGCGACCGGGCTCGTGGGCGTCGATGCCGGTGGTTTCGATGAGGATGCGCCGCTCGGCCTCCCGGTCCGGATAGCCGATGTCGATCTCCAGGAGAAAACGGTCGAGCTGCGCCTCGGGCAGCGGATAGGTGCCTTCCTGCTCGATCGGGATTCTGGGTCGCCAGCACGTGGAAGGGCTCGGGCAGGTCGTGGCGCTCGCCCGCGACCGAGACGTGATGCTCCTGCATCGCCTGCAGCAGCGCCGATTGCGTGCGCGGGCTTGCGCGGTTGATCTCGTCCGCCATCAGCAGCTGGGTGAAGATCGGGCCCTTTGACGAAGCGGAAGGAGCGCCGGCGATCGGGGCCTTCGTCGAGAATTTCCGAGCCGAGAATGTCGGAGGGCATCAGGTCGGGCGTGAACTGCACCCGGCGCGCATCGAGGCCGAGCACCGTGCCGAGCGTCTCGACGAGCTTCGTCTTGGCAAGGCCCGGCACGCCGACGAGCAGCCCGTGGCCGCCGGCCAGCAGCGTGATGAGCGTCAGGTCGACGACCTGTTCCTGCCCGAAAATGACCGAGTGGATGGCGTCCCGCGCCCGGCCCGACCGTCTCAAGCGTCGCCTCGGCGTTGCGGATGATCGCGTCGTCGAGGGCGGTGGGTGCCTGAGCGGTGCCAGCCGTCATGTGGTGTCCTTCCACTCATAAGCCCCCGCACACACTGTGCCGTCGGTTGCCGTCGTTATGCAAGGGATCGTCGCGCCGCAGCGATGGGCCAAGGAACTGGACGGGGCATCCGATGGTACTATGGTTTAAGGAAGTAGCGATTCATGGCATTTCGTCGATCCCAAAGGTGCATTTTCTTGTTCACTGTTGCGTCATGACGAACGAACCCGCACCCCCGTCAACGGGCGCTCTCGGCGCGGCTTCTCGAGGCGTTGGGACCCGATGCGAAACGCAAAGGGCCGCCGCCGGTCGAGCGCTGGAATCCGGCTTATTGCGGCGAGATCGACATGCGGATCGCTCGCGACGGGACCTGGTTCTACATGGGCACGCCGATCGCCCGCCCGGCGCTCGTCAAGCTCTTTGCCACCGTGCTGCGCAAGGACCCCGAGCGCTACGTGCTGGTGACCCCGGTCGAGCGCGTCGGCATCGAGGTCGAGGATGCGCCGTTTCTCGCGGTCGAGATGGCGGTGGAGGGCGAGGGCGACGACGCGCCAGATCGCCTTCCGCACCAATGTGGACGACGTGGTGCAGGTCAGGGCCCGACCACCCGATGCGGTTCGAGCATGGACGCAGGCGGCGGCGTGAAGCCCTATATCCGCGTTCGCGGCGATCTCTGGGCGCTCGTCACCCGGCGCGCTGGCGCTCGACCTCGTCGCCCTCGGCGAGGAGCGCAGCGTCGATGGCGGGCGAGCATTACGGGATCGCGGTCGGCGGAGCATTCTATTCCATCGTCGACGATGTCCGAGCCTGGATCTCGCCTGATGGAGTGCCATCCGTCGGCGGAATTTCTTGCCACTCGCATCGGGGCGGCTTCGGCGCGAGCCGCCGGATCTGGACCGATTCGCTGTCCAATCCGCGGGGCGATCATACGCTCGACGACGGTGCCGCTCGTCCATCCGCTCCAGCCCAAATCGGCGGCGGTGCTGGTGCCGGTGGTGATGCGGCAGGAGCCGACCCTGCTGTTCACCGAACGGTCCTCCGAGCTGCGCCAGCATTCGGGCCAGATCGCGTTTCCCGGTGGGCGGGTCGATCCCGACCGATGCGTCGATCGCCGCTGCCGCCTATCGCGAGGCCGAGGAGGAGATCGGGCTCGAAGGCCGGCACATCCGAGGTCCTGGGCTATCTCGATCGCCTATCTGTCGACGACGAACTATCTGGTCATGCCGGTCGTCGCCGAGGTGGCGCCGGACTATACCCTCACGCTCAACCCGCACGAGGTCGCCCATACCTTCGAGGTGCCGCTGGGATTTCTCATGGATCCGAGCCATCACGAACTTCATTCGCGGGAATGGAAGGGCCGCCTGCGCCGCTTCTATGCAATTCCATACGGAGAACACTACATCTGGGGGGTCACGGCCGGCATCGTCCGAAATCTCTACGAGAGGCTCTACACACCATGACTCGGGCGATCATTCAGGAAGTTGTTGCTGTTTCTCCTGCCTTTCGCCGCCTACGCCATTTTCCTCGTCGATTGCCCGGCGCGATCCGCTGGCCTGGTCTTCGTGGAGCAAGCACACCTCATGGCTCGTCATCGCGGGCCTCGGCTTCATCATCCTGTCGCTGCTCGCGGGAGGCCTGCTGGCCGAGCGCCGCACCGGCGCCTACGTGCCGTCGCACATGGAAAACGGCGTTCTGGTTCCGGGGCATTTCCAGTGACTCATCCGATCCACCATTCGGCGTCCCGCCGGCCCTGCTGAAACGGCCGCGGCTTCGCCGCCTGCTCGACGGTGCTGAACGGCGGGGGCGAGGAGACCCGGATCGTCGGCGGCGCCGTGCGCAATGCGCTTCTCGGACAGGCCGGTGACCGAAGTCGATCTCGCCACCACGGCGACGCCTGACCGTCGTCGAGGCGCGGGCCAGAGGGGCCGGGCTGAAGACCGTGCCGACCGGCATCGATCACGGCACCATCACGGTGATCGTCGAGGGCGAGCCATTCGAGGTCACGACCCTGCGGGAGGATGTGGAAACCGACGGACGCCGCGCGGTCGTTCATTTCGGCCGCGATTTCGCCGCCGATGCGCTGCGCCGCGATTTCACCATCAATGCGTTGTCGCTCGATCTCGACGGACGCGTCCACGACTACACCGACGGGCGTCGCGGACCTCGCGGCGCGGCGGGTGCGCTTCATCGGCGACGCGCATACGCGCATCCGCGAGGATTACCTGCGGATCCTGCGCTTCTTCAGGTTCTACGCCGAATATGCCGAAGTGGAGCCCGACGCCGAGGGCCTGGCGGCAGCGGGGTCGGAGCGCGCGGGCCTCGCGCATCCTGTCGCGCGAGCGCATCCGGCACGAATTGATGAAGATCCTCGTCGCGCGCCGCAGCGCTCGAGACCATCCGCATCCTCGCCGAGCATGGATTTCTCACCGGGCTTCTCGGCGGGGTAGCGGAATTCGGGCGGTTCGAGCGCGTTGTGCGCAGAGCCCGATGCCGATGCCACGATCCGCGCCTCGCAGCCCTTGCCGTCATGGTGCCGGAGGATGCGGACCGCCTGCGCGGATCGCTTGCGACTGTCCAACGACGAGCATCGGCAGACTGGAAACCTATGGCGAGCATGCTCGGCGATCCTGAAGTGGCACGGCCGCGCCGCTCGATGCGCTCGGGATCCGCCGCCTCGTCGCGGAACACGGCATCGACCGTTTTGTCGCACGCCCTCGCGGCTCTATCGGGCGAGCCGCGCCCGGTGTTGCGCGACGATGCGCTGAGCGACGCTCGCGCATTACCGGGACGGGATCGAGCCGGTTCCGGTCTTCCCGTTGCGCGGCGCCGACTTCATGGAGCGACGGCGTCGCCGCCGGGACCGCGGATCGGGCCGGTTGCTGGCGCGTGCGCGCGAGCGCGTGGCTCGACAGACGGCTGCCCGACCGACGAGCAGGCGGCGCGCTGCCCTGCTCGATCGCACCATCGCCGAGGCCTGACTCAGGGCCAGCGCACCGTCGGCGGCATGGAGGAGAGGATCGACTCGATGTTGCCGCCGGTCTTCAGGCCGAAGATCGTGCCGCGATCGTACAGCAGGTTGAACTCCACATAGCGCCCGCGCCGGACCTGCTGCTCGATCCGGTCCTGCTTCGGTCCAGGGCGTCGAGACGTTGCGCCTCACGATCTCGGGATAGATCCTCAGGAAGGCCTCGCCCACGTCGCGGGTGAAGGCGAAATCGTCGTCCGGGATCGCCGGTCCAGTGATAATCGTAGAAGATGCCGCCGATGCCGCGGGCCTCGTTGCGGTGCTTGAGGAAGAAGTACTCGTCGCACCAGGTCTTGTACTTCTCGTAGGGCGCCGGCGCATGGGCGTCGCAGGCCGCCTTCATGGCTGCATGAAACGCGACGGTGTCCGGGATCCTCCTGCGTCCGGCGGCGGTCGAGCACCGGGGTGAGATCGGCGCCGCCGCCGAACCATGGCTTCGTCGTCACCACGAAGCGCGTGTTCATGTGGACGGTCGGCACGTTGGGGTTCCACGGATGGGCGATCAGCGAGAGGCCGGAGGCCCAGAAGCGCGGGTCCTGGTCGGAACCGGGGATCTGGCCGCGAAATTCCGGCGCGAACTCGCCGTGGACCGTCGAAACGTGCACGCCGACTTTTTCGAAGACGCGCCCGCGCATCATCGACATGATGCCGCCGCCGCCGGGATTGCCGCTGTGGTCCCTGCGCTCCCAGGGCTTGCGCTCGAACCGCCCGGGCGATTGCTCCTCGGGCGGCAGCGGGGCCGACACCTCGTCCTCGATCGCCTCGAAGGCCGCGCAGATCCGGTCCCGCAGGGCGGCGAACCAGAGGGGCGCTTCGGTCTGAAGGCGTTCGGTGGCGTTTTGGTCGATCATCACGGTCGCGGTCTCCGAAAGTAGGTGAGGGAAAGTGCCGGTCTGCCGCAGGGCCTCGCCCAGTATCATGGCGGCCGTCACCGCCACATTGAGCGAGCGCAGGCCCGGCTGCATGGGCACCAGCAGGCGCGCATCCGCGGCCTCATGCACCTCGTCGGGAACGCCGGCCGATTCGCGGCCCACGAGAATGATGTCGTCCGGCATGGAACGCGAAATCCGCATAAGGCACGGCGCCCTTTGTGGTGGCGAGGACGAGGCGGCTCCTCGGTCGTGCCGCGCCATTCCGCGAAGGCGCGCCAGGAGATGTGCCGGGTGATCGCCACCCGGTCGAGATAATCCATCCCCGACCGGCGCAGGTTCCGGTCCGACACGTCGAACCCGGCGGGCTCGATGATCTCGACCGGAACGCCAGGCAGGCGGCGAGGCGCAGCATCGTGCCGGTGTTCTGCGGGATGTCCGGCTGATAGATGGCAAGGCGGGGCATGCGATGCGGTCATCGGCGCAATCGGACCCTTCCGTCAAGTGAACGCATCGCCGCCCGTCGTGTTAAACGGGTGGCGGAAGGATCCGAGGTTTGAATGTTCCAATGGCTTGAGAAGCGGATCGATCCGTTCGCCCCCTTCGACGAGGAAGAAACGCCGCCCTCCGGCGTCGGCGGCGTTCGCGTGGTACTATCTGCGGCCGGTGCGGCTCTGGCTCGCGGTGCTGTTCGTCGCCTCCCTGGTCGGTCGGGCTGTTCGAGGCCTCGCTCTACGTGATCATGGGCTGGGTCGTCGATATCCTGGCCACAATCGACGCCCGACCGGCTGTGGGGCGAGCACGGCACCGGCCTGCTGCTGGCGGGCGCGCGCGATCCTGTTCGTGCGGCCGGTCCTGCATTTCGCCCACGAGATCATCACCAACCAGATCCTGGTGCCGCAAAGCACCAACATGATCCGCTGGCGCACCCATCTCTATACGCTCGGCCACGCGCTCGGGTATTTCCAGGCGGATTTCGCCGGGCGGCTGGCCAACCGCATCACGCAAGGCGGCCCGGCGATCCGCGAGATCGCCGTCACGGTCCTCGACACGCTGCTCTACGTGGCGATCTTCGCCTTCACGGCCTTGGGCCTGTTCTCGCGCGTCAGCCCCTGGCTCGCCTTGCCCATGGGGCTCTGGATCGTCGCCTATATCGCGCTGCTGCGGTATTTCGTGCCGCGCGCCAAGATCCGGTCGCTCCGGGTCGCCGATACCCGCTCGGCCCTCGTCGGCCGGGTGGTCGACAGCTACACCAACATCCTGACCGTCAAGCTCTTCGCCCGCGGCGCCGAGGAGCGCTCGGCGGTGCGGGATGCGATCGCGGCCCACACGAAGGCCTTCCTCAATTCGTTCCGGCTCATCACCGGGGTCGGCGTCGTGCTGACGGTCATGAACAGCATGCTGCTGGTCGCGACCGGCGCGCTTGTCGATCCTCCTGTGGATGCGCGGCCTGATGACGAGCGGCGAGGCCGCCACCGGCATCGCCCTGGTGATGCGCATCCTCGCCATGTCGGGCTGGGTGATGCAGTCGGTGCGGGGGCTCTTCGAGAATATCGGCGTGGTGCAGGAGAGCATGCAGACCATCGCCCGGCCGCACGGCATCGTGGATGCGCCCCAGGCCGCCCGCCTTGAGGTGCCCGGGGCGAGGTGCGGTTCGAGGACGTCTCGTTCCATTACGGGCGCGAGGACGGCGTCATCGAGGATCTCGACCTGACCATCCGGCCCGGCGAGAAGGTCGGGCTCGTGGGCACCAGCGGCGCCGGCAAGACCACCATCACGTCGCTGCTCCTGCGGCTGCACGACCTCGAGAAGGGGCGAATCCTCATCGACGGGCAGGACATCGCCACGGTCACGCCAGGACAGCCTGCGCTCCGCCATCGCCATGGTGACGCAGGACACCTCCCTGCTGCACCGCTCCATCCGCGACAATATCGCCTACGGGCGCCCGGACGCGAAGGAGAGCGACATCGTGGAGGCGGCCCGGCTCGCCCATGCCCACGATTTCATCCTCGAACTCGAGGACAATCGGGGGCGGCGGGGCTACGACGCCCATGTGGGCGAGCGCGGCGTCAAGCTCTCGGGCGGCCAGCGCCAGCGCATCGCCATCGCCCGGGTGATCCTGAAGGACGCGCCCATCCTGGTGCTCGACGAGGCGACCTCCGCCCTCGATTCGGAGGTCGAGGCGGCGATCCAGGAGGCGCTTTCGACGCTCATGGAGGGCAAGACCGTGGTGGCCATCGCCCACCGGCTCTCGACCATCGCGGCCCTCGACCGGCTGATCGTGATCGACCGGGGCCGGATCGTCGAGGAGGGGACCCATGCGGAATTGCTGCGCCATGGGCGGGCTCTATGCCCGCTTCTGGCGGCGCCAATCCGGCGGCTTTCTCGGGGCGGACGAACAGGTCGCGCCGTAGGGCGATCAGGCTGGAACAAGTCCAATCCGCCTATGGACAGGCGAGCTTCGCCATGTCAAAGAGCCTGCGCGTGGCGACGCCCAGTCGCATTGCGCGCGCATTGGCGCGTATGCTTGTTGCAAACGAAGCAGCGTGCCGGGTGTTTTGAGTTTCAAGACGCTGAATAATGCGCGGTTCTCGTTTGTTGACGTTTTGCTGGAGAGCCAAGTGGCTGAGACCACCACGACCGTCGTTGAGCCCACACGGCGCGATTTCCTTTTCATCGCCACGGGCGCCGTTGCGGCCGTCGGCGCCGCAACCCTCGTCTGGCCCTTCGTGCAGTCCCTGACGCCCGATGCCGCGACCGTGGCCGCCGGCGCGCCGGTCGAGGTCGACCTGACGCCGATCGCCGACGGCCAGATCGTCAAGGTGTTCTGGCGCGGGAAGCTGATCTTCATCCGCAACCGCACCGAGGCCGAGATCAAGGCCGCCGAGGACGTGAACATCGCGACCCTGCGCGATCCGCAGGCGGATTCGGCGCGCGTCAAGGAAGGTCATGCCAAGTGGCTGATCGTCTACGGCAATTGCACCCATCTGGGCTGCGTGCCGCTCGGCCACCAGGGCGAGTATGAGGGCTGGTTCTGCCCCTGCCACGGTTCGGTGTTCGACACCTCCGGGCGCGTTCGCGGCGGTCCCGGCCCCGACCAATCTGCCCGTTCCGCCCTATGCGTTCACTTCCGATACGAAGATCGTCATCGGCCAAGAGGTTACCGCGTAACCTCTCGGCCACGGCGTAACTTTCCGCGACGGTCCATTCGATCAGGCGAAATTCATGAGCCAGCATCCCACCACCTACGTTCCCAAGAGCGCCCTCGGCAAATGGTTCGAAAGCCGGCTGCCGATCGCCGGCCTCGTCCATTCGTCGTTCATCGCGTTTCCGGTCCCCCGGAACCTCAACTATTTCTGGACCTTCGGCGCGATCCTCGTCGTTCATGCTGATCTCGCAGATCGTGACCGGCGTGTTCCTGGCGATGTACTACACGCCGAACGCGTCGCTGGCCTTCCAGTCCGTCGAGCACATCATGCGCGACGTGAATTACGGCTGGCTGCTGCGCTATCTGCACGCCAACGGCGCCTCGATGTTCTTCGTGGCGGTCTACATCCACATCTTCCGCGGCCTCTATTACGGCTCCTACAAGGCCCCCCGCGAGATCCTGTGGATCCTCGGCGTGATCATCTACGGCCTGATGATGGCCACCGCCTTCATGGGCTACGTGCTTCCCTGGGGCCAGATGAGCTTCTGGGGCGCGACCGTCATCACCAACATCCTGGCGGCCATTCCGGTGATCGGCGACACCATCCAGAGCCTGCTCTGGGGCGGCTATTCGGTCGGCAACCCGACCCTGAACCGCTTCTTCTCGATCCACTACCTGCTGCCCTTCATGATCTTCGGCGTGGTGATCCTGCACGTCTGGGCGCTCCACGTGCCGGGCCAGAACAACCCGACGGGCGTTCCGATCAAGTCCGGCAAGGACGCGGTGCCGTTCACGCCCTACGCGACCATCAAGGACGTCTTCGCCACCGTCGTGTTCCTGATCTTCTTCGCCTATTTCGTCTTCTACATTCCGAACTTCATGGGACACGCGGACAATTACGTCCCGGCCAACCCGTCGGTGACGCCTGCCCACATCGTTCCCGAATGGTACTTCCTGCCGTTCTACGCGATCCTGCGCGCCATTCCCGACAAGCTCGGCGGCGTCATCGCCATGTTCGCGTCGATCGCCGTCCTGGCCTTCGTGCCCTGGCTCGACACCTCGCGCGTCCGCTCGACCGCCTACCGCCCGCTCTACAAGCAGTTCTTCTGGATCCTCGTGGCGGACGCCATCCTGCTGGGCTGGCTCGGCGCGAAGCCGCCGGAGGGCTGGTACGTCATCGTCTCGCAGGTCGCCACGGCCTATTACTTCATCCACTTCCTGGTCATCCTGCCGGTGCTCGGCTTCGTCGAGCGGCCGCTTCCGCTGCCCAATTCGATCCTCGAATCGGTGATGGGCGAGCAAGAAGCACGGGGCGGGGATGCCAGCCGGCGCCAATGCCGAGCCGCAATCCAAAGGCTGATGAGAGCGCCGGAGAACACAATCATGATCAAGCGTACTCTTCTCATCGCCGCCGCATTCCTGGGCTTCTCGGCTCCCGTCCTGGCGGCCGAGGGACCCCGGTGCCGCCGCAGCTCAAGTGGAGCTTCCACGGCCCCTTCGGCACCTTCGACCGGGCGCAGCTTCAGCGCGGCTTCAAGGTCTACCGGGAGGTCTGCGCCTCCTGCCACGGCCTGAGCTACGTCGCGTTCCGCAACCTGTGCGGAGCCGGGCGGACCGCAATTCTCCGAGGCGCAGGTCCGTGCGCTCGCGGCCGAATACACCATCAAGGACGGGCCGAACGATGCCGGCGACATGTTCGACCGTCCCGGCCGCGCGCGCCGACCGCTTCCCGAGCCCGTTCCCGAACGAGAATGCCGCTGCGGCCGCCAATGGCGGCAAGGCGCCGCCGGATCTGTCGCTGATGGCGAAGGCCCGCACCTATGAGCGCGGCTTCCCGTGGTTCGTCATCGACATGTTCACGCAGTTCGCCGAAACCGGGCCCGATTACGTGGCGGCGCTGCTGAACGGCTACAAGGAGCCCCCGGCAGGCTTCACGGTGCCGGCAGGCGGCCACTACAACGAATACTTCCCCGGCCACATCATCGCGATGCCGAAGCCCCTCAGCGACGGGCAGGTGGAATATCCGAAGCTCGAGAGCGGCCAGCCGCAGGTTCCCGAGACGGTGGACCAATATGCGCGCGACGTGACGGCGTTCCTGATGTGGACCGCCGAGCCGCATCTCGAGGCGCGCAAGCGCCTCGGCCTGCAGGTCGATCCTGTTCCTGATCCTGCTCTCCGGCCTGCTCTACTTCACCAAGAAGAAGATCTGGGCGCGGGTCGGACATTCGGATACGGCGCCGGCCGCGACCTTCCTGCCGGACTGAGCGATTCTCGAAAAGGCCCCTCACGGGGCCTTTTTTGCTCGCGCCGTCATCATCGAGGGCCATCGACATGACGAAGGCCGTTCTCGGCATCATCGGCGGATCGGGCGTCTACGACCTGCCCGGCCTCGAGGATCTTCGGGAGGAGCGGATCGCGTCGCCCTGGGGCGAGCCGTCCGATGCGCTCCGGAGCGGGCGCGTCGGCTCGACCCGCGTGGTCTTCCTGCCCCGCCATGGACGCGGCCATGTCCACTCCCCGTCGGACATCAACTACCGCGCCAATATCGACGTTCTCAAGCGCGCCGGCGTCACCGACCTGATCTCGGTCTCGGCCTGCGGCTCCTTCAAGGTCGGAGCTTTATCCCGGCTCCTTCGTGCTGGTGGACCAGTTCGTCGACCGCACCGTTCAAGCGCGAGACCTCGTTCTTCGGCAGGGGCTGCGTCGGCGCATGTGCCGATGGCGCATCCGGTCGGTCCGCTGCTGCAGGGCGCGCATCGCGGAAGCCGCGAAGGCCGAGGGCATCCCGTTCAGCCAGGGCGGGACCTATGTGTGCATCGAGGGCCCGCAATTCTCCACCTACGCCGAATCGCTCACCTACAAGGGCCTCGGCTACGACGTGGTTGGCATGACGGCGATGCCGGAGGCCAAGCTCGCGCGCGAGGCCGAGATCACCTATGCGACCATCGCCATGGTGACGGATTTCGATTGCTGGCACCCGGAGCACGACGATGTGGACGTGGCCTCGGTCGTGAAGATCGCGCAGACAGAATGCCGCGACGGTGGCAAGACTGATCGCCCGCATCGCGCGGGATTTCCCGGCCGAGCACGAGCCATGCCCGGTCGGCTCCGACCGCGCGCTCGACGGCGCCATCATGACGGCGCCGTCCGCGCGCGATCCGGCCCTGTTGAAAAAACTGGACGCGGTAGCCGGGCGGGTTCTCGCGCGTTAAGAATGCGCGCAGGGCTGCGGCGCCCGACCGATGCCACCTGCAATCGCGAGCCGAACATGGACAGCGCCTCCGCACCGATCTCAAAGCCGCGATCCGTTCGATCCCGGATTATCCCAAGCCCGGCATCATCTTTCGCGACATCACCACGCTGCTCGGGCGACCCGCGCGCGTTCCGCCGCTCGGTGGACGAGCTCGTCCATCCCTTCGCGGGCGGTCGGGTCGACAAGGTGGCGGGCATCGAGGCGCGGGGCTTCATCATCGGCGGCGCGGTGGCGCACCAGCTCTCGGCCGGGTTCGTGCCGATCCGCAAGAAGGGCAAGCTGCCGCACGAGACCGTCCGGATCGCCTATTCGCTGGAATACGGCGTCGACGAGATGGAGATCCATTCCGATGCCTTCGGGCAGGATGCCAGCGTCATTCTGGTGGACGACCTGATCGCCACCGGCGGCACCGCGATCGCCGCGACGCAGCTCCTGCGCCAGATGGGCGCCAGGATCGTCGCCGCCTGCTTCATCATCGACCTGCCGGATCTTGGCGGAGCCCAGAAGCTGCGGGATCTCGGCGTGGAGGTGCGAAGCCTGGTGAGCTTCGAGGGACATTGAGCGCTCCGGTCATCCTAGTGCTCGGGCCGCCGCTCCCAGAAGACGGCGCCGTCGAACGAGATCACCGTCTCGCCGTGCTGGTTGACGCCCTCGTTGTGATGGCCGGCGATGCCCCAGCCGGGGCGGGAGGCCGAAACGCGCTTGCTGGTCAGGGTGGTGCGATAGCGTGATCGTGTCGCCCGCATAGACGGGCTTCAGCCATTTCAGGTTGGTGAAGCCCGGCGAGGCGCCGAGACGGGCAGGGCGCTCGCCGCGCGCCAGCGCCGCGCCTGCGGACATGGTCGCGATGGGCGGCCAGCAGCTTCATCCAGACCGAGGCCGTGTGCCAGCCCGAGGCGCAGAGGCCGCCGAACAGGCTGCTGCTTCGCCGCCTCGGGATCGACGTGAAACGGCTGCGGATCGAACTGCTCGGGCGAACCGCACGATGTCGTCGGCCGAGAACGTGAAGTGCGCCGAGCGTCGTCCGTCGAGCCGACGATCAGGTCGTCGAGGAACGGATTGGCCGACATTCCCTCGGGCGGGCACGGATATCCGGCGGCGCAGGCTCCGGCCGTCGGGCGCGGGTGCGCGGGCGGTGCCTCCATGGGCGGCGCGTCGCGCTTGCCGAACATCACCCAGTTGCTCTGGGTCAGGACGGTTTCGTCCTGCTGGTTGGCCACTTCGAATCGGAACTGCACCAGCCCGATCTGAGGCCGGCTCTTCGATTCGCGCGCTATCGAGCCACCGTCATCCGGCGACCGCAAGCGTGTCGCCCGGCTTCACGGGACGCAGCCACTTGAGCGTCCTCGATCCCCGGCGCGCCCATGCCGGTCGAATTCGAGCAGCATGCCTTCGGCGAACATCTGCATGTTGAGCGCGCAGGTGTGCCAGCCGGAGGCGATCAGGGTGCCGACGAAGCTGTCCTTGCGCGGCGATCTCGTCGACGTGGAAGGGCTGCGGGTCGAACTCGGTCGCAAAGGCGATGATGTCCTGCTTCGACACCGAGACGGGACCGAAGACCTTCGTCATTCCCGGGCGTGAAATCTTCAAACGCGTAGCGGGTCATGATGTGTCCAGCGGGGAGGGAGCTCCGGGATGTCCGGCAGCTCGATGCTCCCTGCCTTGTGCGCCAAGCTCTTCTTGACGCCGCAAGCGCTTTTTCGGCAGCGCGTCAGCCCCGCCGTCCCGACAAGTCGTCGTGGCCGTGATGATGGAGCCGGAACAGGCCCGCGCGGATGGCGCTCCACGCGAAGGCAAGCCCGACGACCAGCGCAACGAGCAGTTCGGCCGCGCCGATGCCCGGCGCCACCACACCTCCGCCGACCGTATAGGCGATATTCTCCACGGATTCCCGCATGGCCCGATCCTCCATGCCTGATGAACGCATGACCGGCCTGAACGGACGGCAAAGCTTGCGTTCACAAAAGCGTCAGTTGGCGAAGCGGAAGTGCAGCACGTCGCCGTCGTTGACCGGGTATTCCTTGCCCTCGAGCCGGAGCTTGCCGGCATCGCGGGCGCCCGCTTCGCCCTTCAGGGACACATAATCCGGATAGGCGATCGTCTCGGCCCGGATGAAGCCCTTCTCGAAATCGGTGTGGATGACGCCGGCGGCCGCGGGCGCCTTGGTGCCCCGGGTGATCGTCCAGGCGCGGGCCTCCTTCGGCCCGACGGTGAAATAGGTGACGAGGCCCAAAAGCTCGTAGCCGGCGCGGATGACCCGGTTGAGGCCGGGTTCGGTGAGGCCGATGGCGTCGAGATAATCCTTCTGCTCGGCGGCATCGAGGACGGCGATTTCGCTCTCGATCTTGGCCGAGACGACGACGGCCTTGGCGCCTTCCTGGCGGGCGCGCTCCATCACGAGCGCCGAGAAGGCATTGCCCTGGTCGGCGGAGGCTTCCTCGACATTGCACACGTAGAGGACGGGCTTGGAGGTCAGCAGGCCCAGCATCTGGAACACCCGCTCTTCCTCGGGCTTGCGCTCGACCGCCCGGGCCGGGATGCCTTCGCGCAGGAGCGCGAGCGACCGGTTGACGAGGTCGAGGGCTTCCTTGGCCTCCTTGTCGTTGCCTTTGGCCTTCTTCTCCAGCGCCTGGACGCGCTTCTCGAGGCTGTCCATGTCGGCCAGCATCAACTCGGTCTCGATGATCTCGATATCGGCGATCGGGTCGATCTTGCCCTCGACATGGGTGATGTCCGTATCGACGAAGCAGCGCACCACATGGGCGACCGCGTCGACCTCGCGGATATTGGCCAGGAACTGGTTGCCCAGGCCTTCGCCCTTGGACGCGCCGCGCACCAGGCCGGCGATATCCACGAAGGTGAGGCGGGTCGGGATGATCTGGCCGGATCCCGCGATCCCCGCGAGCGTCTCGAGACGCTCGTCGGGCACCGCCACGTCGCCGACATTCGGCTCGATGGTGCAGAACGGATAATTGGCCGCCTGCGCCGCCGCCGTCTGCGTCAGCGCGTTGAAAAGGGTGGATTTGCCGACATTCGGCAGTCCGACGATGCCCATCTTGAAGCCCATGGCCTCACTCCTTGTTGTTCTCGGCCTTTTCGCCGGGCCGTTTGACGTCCGTCCAGCCTCTCGCCTCCATGGCGAGGTGGACCTTGTTCTGGAAACTCGAATCCTCGCCGCGGGCGAGAAGCTCGGCATTGTCGGCGAGCGCCCGGCAGAGATCCTCGACCCAGACCTCCTCCGCCTTGCCGAAATCGCCCAGCACGTAGCTCTGCACCAGCGGCTTGAAGCCCGGATGGCCGATGCCGAGGCGCACGCGTCTGTAGTCGTTGCCGCAATGGGCCGTGATCGACCGCAGGCCGTTATGGCCGGCATTGCCGCCGCCCGACCTTCACGCGGCATTTCGCCGGCGGAAGATCGAGTTCGTCGTAGAAGACCGTCACGTCGCCGAGCGGGATCTTGAAGAACCGCATGGCGTCCGCCACCGCGCGCCCCGACTCGTTCATGTAGGTCTGCGGCTTGAGGATGATGACCTTCTCGCCGCCGATGACCGCCTCGGCGGTATCGGCCTGGAAGCGCTTCCGCCAGGGCGCCGCCCGGTGAACGCGCGCGATCTCATCCGCCGCCATGAAACCGATATTGTGGCGGTTCCTGGCGTAGCGGGGGCCGGGATTGCCGAGGCCGACGAAAAGGCGCATCGCGGGTCACACTCATAAGAAACGCCCCGGCCTTGCGGTCGGAGCGTCGAAGGCATTGAGATGGGCCGGAGCCCGCTGAGCCGAGGGCTCCTGCGTTTAAACGATCAGGCCTTCGCCGCGGGAGCAGCAGCCGGACTGCCTCGGCGGCCGGAGCGGGCTCTTCTTCCTGCATGCCCGACGGGGCCACCAGGGTGACGAGGGTCAGGTTCTCGGTCGCGGTCGCCTTGGCGCCCTTCGGCAGCTTGATGTCCTCGAGGTGGATCGACGATCCGATGTCGAGGTCGGCCACCGAGGCTTCGAGCGAGTCCGGGATCGAATCCGAGGGAACCAGCAGTTCGATCGAGTGCTCGACGATGTTGACCGTGCCGCCGCGCTTCACGCCGGGGGACTTGTCCTGGCCGATCACGTGAACCGGAACCACGACCTTGATCGACTGGCCCTTCGAGAGGCGCAGGAAATCCACGTGAACGGGGAAATCGCGAACCGGATCGAGCTGGTAATCGCGCGGGATCGCACGGGTCTTCTTGCCGTCGACATCGATCTCGAAGATCGTCGTGAGGAAGTGACCGGCGAAGATCAACCGCTTGGTCTCGTTGAAATCGAGGGCGATTCCGGTGGCCGGCTGACCGGCTCCGTAGATAACCGCGGGTACTTGGCCCTGGCGTCGAACGGCCCGGGCGGCCCCCTTGCCGCTCCGGTCGCGCGCCACGGCCGTGATTTGCTTGATATCGCTCATGGCTGTGGTCCTTAAAGAATGTGCGTTGTAAAAACCGAAGGCCGCCAAGGTCCTTGCGAACATTCAGGCGGCCGTAAGGTCATGCGCCCGTGCCTCCAAGGGTGTCGAGCGGGCGCGAGGCGGCTTATAGAGAAAGCGGCCCGCAATTGCAAGATTTGGCGAGGTGGGTAAAATCCGCCCTCAGTCGAACAGGCTCGACACCGAGCTTTCCGTCGCCGTGCGGCCGATGGCCTCGCCCATGAGCTGGGCGATGGGGAGGACGCGGATGTTGTGCGCCACCTTCACGGCCTCGGTGGGCATGATCGAGTCGGTGATGACCAGTTCCTTGAGCTTGGAATTGGTGATGCGCGAGACCGCGCCGCCCGACAGCACCCCGTGGGTGATGTAGGCGTAGACTTCCTTGGCGCCGTTCTTGAGCAGAGCCTCGGCGGCGTTCACCAGGGTGCCGCCGGAATCGACGATATCGTCGAGCAGGATGCAGGACCGGCCCGACACGTCGCCGATGATGTTCATGACCTCCGATTCGCCCGGCCGCTCCCGGCGCTTGTCGACGATGGCGAGCGGGGCGTCGATCCGCTTGGCGAGCGCGCGGGCGCGCACCACGCCGCCGACGTCGGGCGAGACCACCATCTGGTTGCCGTCGACGAGCCGCTCCTTGATGTCGCGCACCATCACGGGGGCGCTGAAGAGGTTGTCGGTGGGGATGTCGAAGAAGCCCTGGATCTGGCCGGCATGCAGATCGAGCGTCAGGACACGCGGTCGACCCCCGCATGGGTGATGAGATTGGCCACCAGCTTGGCCGAAATCGGCGTCCGCGCGGCGGGTTTCCGGTCCTGCCGGGCATAGCCGAAATAGGGGATGACCGCCGTGATGCGCCGTGCCGAGGAGCGGCGCAGGGCGTCGCAGATGATCAGCAGCTCCATCAGGTGGTCGTTGGCCGGGAAAGGAGGTGGACTGGATGATGAAGACATCCTCGCCGCGCACGTTCTCCTGGATCTCGACGTAGATTTCCATGTCGGCGAAACGCCTCACCTGACATTTGGCGAGCGGGATATTGAGATAGGCGGAGATGGCCTCCGCCAGCGGACGGTTCGAATTTCCCGCAACGAGCTTCATGAAACCATCTTCGGTTTGATCAACGATTTAGAATATGCGCCGCGCGACGGTCTCGTCCCGTCGCGCGCAAGGCGCTCGGGTCTTAGCAGCGTTGGGAAACCGTCACAATACGCGCATGGCCGCAGACGAACCGGTTTTCCGCGTGTTTTCGCACGCGTCACTCAGACGCCACAGGCTCGTCGTCGACGGCGGCCTGCGGCGGTATGGATCGGGGTCTCGGCCTTGGCGGCGGCGAGAAACTCCGCGATTTCGTCCATGCTGGAATTCGCCAGCCGCGCCAGCGTCTCCTTGTCGAGAGTGGACAGCGACGTGTAGCTCACCGAGACGGGGCTGGTGCCGGTGAGCCGCTTGGCGCGCTTGTTCTGCGAATCGAAGACGTCCCACACATACGCGACCTTGGTGCCGCCGCCGTCGGCCGTCTCGGCCGAGAGGTAGCCACGGACGCGGTAGCGGGCCTGCGCGTTGGCGCCGACCAGCTCCACCTTGCGGTCGGTCGCCGCATTGTTGAGTTCGCCGATGAGCGCGGTGCGGATCTGGGTCGGGGGTCCATCGATGCTCTCGAGGGCGATGGGAACGCCCGCGGGGGAACCCGTCATGGCCGGGCCGCTGGCCTGGCAGGCGGCAAGACCCGCCACGAGCGCCACCGGGACGAGACGTCCGAAATGCCTGGATTCGACCATCGCGACCTCGTTGTTCTCATTCTCGTTGGTAACGAAGTCTTAAGCTTAAGGGGCGGCCGCGTCCAGTTCAGTGCCGCTTGCGCACAACCGCCGCCAGCCGATCGAGCCCCATCACCGCGAGTCCCGCCGCCAGGCCCCAGAAGGCCGACCCGATCCCGAACAGGGACAGCCCCGACGCCGTCACCGCGAGGGTCAGCACGGCCGGGAAGCGCTTGGCCTCGTCGGCGAGCGCAGAGGCGAGGGCCCCCGCGAAGGCGCCCATCAGCGCCAAACCGGCGACGGTTCTGATGAGCTCGGGCGGCAAAGCCGCGATCATGGCGATCAGGTTGGCGCTGAAAGCCGCGAAAAACAGGTAGCAGAGGGCGTAGAAGGGCCCGACCATCCAGCGCTTTGCCGGGTCCGGATGGGTGTCGGGTCCGGTGCAGATCGCCGCCGAGATCGCCGCCAGGTTGCTCGTATGGGCGCCGAAGAAGGCGCTGACGAACGAGGCGACGCCCGGTCACCGCGAGGATCGGCCGCGACGGCGGCGTATAGCCGGACGCCCGCAGGACCGCGAAGCCGGGCAGGTTCTGGGACGCCATGGTGACGAGGAACAGCGGCACGCCGAGGCCCGAGCAGCACCGCCGGGTCGAAGCGCCGGGGGAATGAAGGTCAGCGTCGAAAGCGCGAGATCCGGCGGGACCGGCCCCGCGAGGCCGCGGCCGAAAGCGAGCCCCAGGCCGACGAACAGGACCGCCAGCACGGCCAGGGCCGGATTGAACAGCCGCGCCACCAGAAAGACCGCGACCAGCGGCAGGACGAGGCCGGGCGCGCCTTGCGCGCTCTCGAACACCGCCATGACGAAGCGGATCAGCACGCCTGCCAGCATCGCGGCGGCGATCGCGGTCGGGATGCGCTCGATGAGACGGCCGAAAGGCTTCACGGCCGCGGCCAGCACGATCAGCGCCGCCGACCAGCAGGAAAGCGCCGACCGCCGCCTCGATGGAGATCCCGCTCGAGGCCGCGATCAGGGCCGCCCCCGGCGTCGACCATGCGGTGACCACCGGCATCCGGTAGCGGACGCTGAGATAGCCGCTGGTCGCCGCCATGCTGAGGCAGATCGCCGCCACCCATGACGTCGTCTGGGCAGCGTTCGCCCCCACCGCCTGCGCGGCCGCGATGACGATCGCGATGGTGCTGCCGAAACCGACCAGGGCCGCGATGAAGGCGGAGGAGACGATGGAGGGGCGCAAACCTCAAATTCCCATGGTGTGGAAGCTCTGCGGTTTAGCTCGCGCGCGAGGCGTTTACCAGTTCGCCGACAGCTGCGGCGCCAGGGACGCCGGTAGACACGACGAAATCAAGTAAGTATAATATAATGATACAACAATTCAGGAGAGTCCCGTGTTGAACCCCGTCGGCTTGGAGTGGTCGAACAACATTATTGAGACGCCGGCACTGACAGGGCTTAGCGATGGAACGTATCTTGCTCTCTGGTGTCGGCCAGGGCAGGGCAGCGGCGAGGAAATCGTCGGTCGTATTCAGGACGCCGATGGCTCATCGATAGGTGGCACGTTCGTCGTGAGGACGGTTGCCACCGGAAGCCTGTTTCTCCCAGTTGCGGCCGCGCTGAGCGAGGGGCGTTTCGCCGTTGCCTGGACCAACAACACCGATGGTCTGGGAGCCTTTAGACTGGAGACGCAAATCTTCAAAGCCGGGGGAGTGGCGGCAAGCGGCATAACCGAGGTTGGGACCGGCGCAGGATACCCGGAAATAACAGCACTTGGGAATGGCGGCTATGCCATTGCGTTCGTGCAGCAAGGTTTCAAGAGTGTCGTTTTCGGCCCCGGTGGTCTTGCTGGCCCGGTCATCGCCGGGCTCGCCGGTACCGCTCAATCCATTGCAGCGCTCAAAAATGGGAGCTACGTGACGGTTGTGGATACGCATCCAACCGCTACGACGACCGATGTCAAAATCCAGTTGCACCGGTCAGGCGGGCAGGTGTCCGAGACCCTTGTGAAGTCGCTCTCCACCGCCGCGGCCGCCGTTGAAGTGGCGGGCCTCGAAAGCGGCAACTTTGTTGTTGTCTGGCAAGACGGTGTCGGTGCTGGAAGCGCTCTGAAGGCACGGATCTACAATTCGGAGGCCCAGCCGGTCGGGCAGGAGATCACGCTTGCCAGCAATTTCTCGGGCGACGAGCTTGCCGTCGAGGCGCTTCCGGGAGGCGAGTTCGTTGTCGCTTTCGTGCAGGGTGGGGCCAATCAGGACGTGTTCGTCGCAACCTATACGGAGACTGGCACGACCATAACACCGCCGTCGGCAATCGGCCGATCTACGGCAGGTATCCAGTTCAGCCCGTCGATCGCCGTCCTCAAGGATGGGCGCTACGTGGTGAGCTGGGACGACATTAACGACAGTTCCGCTCATTTTCAGACTTTCGATCCCCGCAAAGCGGGCTTGAATCTGCGTGGCGATGACGCTGACGACAATTACGTCGGAACGCGCTTCGCCGATTTGCTGGAAGGCGCCGGCGGCAAGGATCGTTTGGTTGGAGAGGATGGCAACGACGTCCTGAATGGAGGGCTCGGCGCGGACGAATTGGTGGGCGGTCTCGGCGACGACGTCTACTATGTCGACAATGGGGGCGATCGGGTGGTGGAAACCGACACGGGGGGCCTCTCCGACAGGGTATTTACCACCGTGAGCTACACCTTAACGGCGTTTGTCGAGGACCTTATGGCCATCGGCGGCGGGGCGATGAGCTTGATGGGCAATGCCTCCTCCAATTCACTCGTCGGCTCCGAAGGAGCCAACACGATCAGAGGCGAACTCGGCAACGACAAGATTTGGGGCCAGCTTGGCCAAGACGTCCTCTATGGCGGTCAGGGTCGGGACATCTTCGTGTTCAACACCAAACCGAACAAGAAAACCAATTTTGACGCGATCAAAGATTTCCAGGTGAAGGACGATACGATCTGGCTCGACAATGCCATCTTCAAGAAGCTCGGCAAGGGGACCGACTTGCAGCCCGGCAAGCTGAAAAAAGCGTTCTTCACCATCGGTGACCGCGCCAAGGACAAGAACGACTATCTCAGATACTCCAAAAAAACCGGATTGCTGACGTATGACGCGGACGGCTCCGGACACAGCAAGGCGGTGGAAATCGCAAAGTTGAGCAAGGCCCTTAAGATGACCGCGGCGGATTTCAACATCATCTGAGACCGGCATGCCGCCGACGATTGTCGATCTGCTCTTGACGCTCGTTTCGTGTGACGTGAGGAGGCCGGTGTTCGGCGGCCCCTTTCCCTGGGAGAGACCAGCGCCTAAATCAGACCCATGAGTCCCAAGCCCACCAACGACGTTCCTCCCGAAATCCTGAGCCAAGACGAAGACGAGGACGTCGTTTCGCTCGAGAGCAGCGTCGGATGTCGAGTTCGACCTCGAGGCGCATCCCGGATCGGTGAAGCGCGGCACCGAGATCATCCAGCATTTCTGGCGGACCCTGCCGAATGCGCCCGGCGTCTATCGCATGCTCGATGGCAAGGGCGACGTGCTGTATGTGGGCAAGGCGCGCAGCCTGAAGGCCCGCGTCGGCTCCTATGCGCGCGGGCAGGGGCATTCGAACCGGATCGCCCGGATGATCGCCGAGACCTCCGCGATGGAATTCGTCACCACCGCGACGGAAACCGAGGCGCTGCTGCTCGAGGCCAACCTGATCAAGCAGCTGCGCCCGCGCTACAACGTGCTGCTGCGGGACGACAAGTCGCTTCCCTACATCCTGCTGACCGGGGATCACGAGGCGCCGCAGCTCGTCAAGCATCGCGGCGCGCGCAAGCGCAAAGGGGATTATTACGGCCCGTTCGCGAGCGTCTGGGCGGTCAACCGCACCATCAACGCGCTGCAGCGCGCGTTTCTGCTGCGCTCCTGCAACGACAGCTATTACGAGAACCGCACGCGGCCCTGCCTGCTGTTCCAGATCAAGCGTTGCTCGGGCCCCTGCACGCAGGAAATTCCCCTCGACGAATACGCGAACCTCGCCGATCAGGCGCGCGGGTTCCTGTCGGGCAAATCGAACGCCGTGAAGGCGCGCATCACCGAGGAAATGCAGGCAGGCCTCCGATGCGCTCGAATTCGAGCGCGCGGCCCGCTGCCGCGACAGGCTCGCGGCCCTGTCGGCGATCCAGGGCGTGCAGGGCATCAACACGCAATCGGTCGAGGAGGCGGATGTCTTCGCCATCGACGAGCAGGCCGGGCAGTTCTGCGTCGAGGTGTTCTTCTTCCGCAACTGGCAGAACTGGGGCAACCGCGCGTATTTCCCGAAAGCCGACAAGACCATCAGCCGCGAGGAGGTGCTGACGTCGTTCCTGGCGCAGTTCTACGACGACAAGCCGGCGCCGCGTCTGGTTCTGCTGTCGCACGAGATCGAGGATGCGGAACTGATGGGCGCCGCGCTTTCGACGCGCGCGGAAGCGCGGGTCGAAATCCACACGCCGCAGCGGGGAGAGCGCCGGCAACTCATCGAATACGTGCTGCGCAACGCCAGGGAGGCGTTGGGCCGCAAGCTCGCCGACACGGCCTCGCAGCAGAAGCTTCTGGTCTCGCTCGGTCAGGCCTTCGGGCTGGAGAAAGCACCCCGCCGGGTCGAGGTCTACGACAATTCCCACATCATGGGCACGAATGCGGTCGGCGCGATGATCGTCGCCGGCGCGAACGGCTTCATGAAGCAGCATTACCGCACCTTCAACATGAAGTCCGAGGACCTGAAGCCCGGCGACGATTACGGCATGATGCGCGAGATGCTCCATCGCCGCTTCGCGCGGCTCGTGAAGGAGGAGCCGCGCATCTCCGCGCGGCCGATGGAGGCGCCCGGAGGCGACTGGCTGCCCTCGGCACCTGTTGCCGACGACGGCTTTCCCGCTTGGCCGGATCTCGTGCTGATCGATGGCGGGCGCGGGCCAGTTGCAGGCGGCCCGCCAGGCGCTGGCGGAGATCGGCGTCAGCGATACCGACGTGGCGCTGATCGGCATCGCCAAGGGGCGGGACCGCGATGCGGGGCGCGAGACGTTCTTCAAGCCCGGGCAGCCGGCTTTCAAGCTGCCTCCGCGCGACCCGGCGCTGTATTTCGTGCAGCGCCTGCGGGACGAAGCGCACCGGTTCGCGATCGGCGCGCACCGCGCCAAACGCAAACGTGAACTGGTGAAAAATCCCGCTCGATGAGATCTCCGGCATCGGTCCGACCCGCAAGCGCGCGCTCCTGCACCATTTCGGAACCGTCAAGGCCATCCAGCGCGCCGGCCTGGAGGATCTCATCCGGGCGCCCGGGCGTGAATGCCGCGACGGCGCGGGCGATCTATGACTTTTTCCACGAGCGGAGCTGAGGTCCGGCCTAGAGTCCGATCACAACAAAGTTGCAAACGCGGCTTGTCGCGCGACCGCGGCGGGAACCAGATACCGAGTCAGTCGGCCCTGATCAGGTTGACGGATCAACCTCCGGCATGCTTCCTGCCGGTCAATGAGCACAGCATCTCCCATGCGCCGGTCGAAGGCTTTCAATCTTCCGAACAACCTGACCTACCTGCGGCTGGCGGCGATCCCCGCCGTGGTCGGTCTGCTGTTCTGGCCGGAGGATCACTGGTCGCGCTGGATGGCGCTCGGGGTCTTCGCCCTCGCCGGAATCACCGATTATCTCGACGGCTATTTCGCCCGCATCTACGCCCAGCAATCGGCGCTGGGGCGGATGCTCGATCCGATCGCCGACAAGCTGCTGGTGGCGGCCTGCCTTCTGATGCTGGTCGCCGACCAGACGATCCACGGCTGGGCCCTCTGGGCCGCCATCGTGATCCTCTGCCGCGAGATTCTGGTGTCGGGCCTGCGCGAGTTTCTGGCCGAACTGAAGGTCGGCGTGCCGGTGAGCCGCGTCGCCAAGTGGAAGACGACGGCGCAGATCGTGGCGATCGGCTTCCTGATCGCCGGTCCGGCCGGCGAGACCGTCCTGCCGGGAACGATGATGATCGGCATCGTGCTCCTGTGGGTCTCCGCCGTTTTGACCATCTATACCGGTTGGGATTACCTGAAGACCGGCATCCATCACATGATGGACGAGGGGTGAACGCGCCATGCGGCTCGTCTATTTCGCCTGGGTGCGGGAGCGGGTCGGCAAGACGGACGAGGAGGTCGATCTGCCGCCTTCGATTTCGACCGTCGCCGACCTCGTGCGCTGGCTCAAGATCGCGCGGCGACGAATACGAATATGCGTTCGAAAACGAGGGCGTGGTGCGCGCCGCGATCGACCATGTCCATGCAAGACCGGATGCGCCGATTGCCGGCGCGCGCGAGATCGCGTTTTTCCCGCCCATGACCGGCGGCTAGGCGCGTGCCCGTCCGCCGTCCGGATCCAGGCCGAGGATTTCGATATCGCGGCCGAGACCGCCGCGCTGACGGAGGGCCGACCGGAGATCGGGGCCGTGGTGGCCTTCACGGGCTTTTGTCGCGACGAGAACGGGCGGCTTTCCGCGCTCGAACTCGAACATTATCCCGGCATGGCGGAGGCGGAATTGCTGCGCCTGCGCCGCGAGGCCGCAAACGCGATGGGACCTCGGCGGGCGTCACGATCATCCATCGCTTCGGATTGATCCGGCCGGGCGAGCAGATCGTCCTGGTGCTCGACCGCCTCCAGCCACCGCCGGGCGGCCTTCGAGGCGGCGGGGTTCCTGATGGACTATCTCAAGACCCGGGCGCCGTTCTGGAAACGCGAGCATCTCGCCGATGGCAGCGTCGGGGCGTGGATCGAGGCCGCGCGCGCGGACGATGAGGCGGCCGGGCGCTGGGAGCGTCCTTGACGGCGCGGCTGCGGAGGAAGACCATCGCGTGGGGGTGAAACTCGACGGAGATGCGTCATGCGCGGCGTCGTTTTTCTGCTCTCCTTCGCTGGCTTAGTCCCGCTCGACGGCCCTCGCGGACGAGAGCGCTCCGCTCCATCACGGTCCAAATGACTGCGCCACAGCCATGCGAATTGTTTTTGCCGGGCCCAGGGGCGGATGTTCGCCTATGGCGAAAGCGCCTGTCTTGCGGACGCCGGAGGGGCCGCGGCTGGCCCAATGCCAGATGGAGACTGAACGTGACCTCCTGGACGATTACCGAGCGAACCCTGCCCGGAATCATGAAAAAACGCTGCCGGATATCTCCGGCAGCGTTGTTCGACAGATGAATTTCGCCGGACCGCGGGACGCGGCTGAAAAATCAGAAAACGCCCACCACGATGGCGCAGATGAAAGCAAGAGAAACGCATACGGCTGCGATGTTCAGTTTGGAAGCTCGGTCCAAATGAGAGGCAACGTTCATGGGATACCCCTGTCTGAATGGAGAGGCACGCTAGCAAACCTGCGAGCGCGTGAAAAGCCCCTCACGCACAGTCAAAGGGTAAACGCGCAGGGGATAGATTGGTTTCCAAGGTGTTAATTCGTTGTTTTGACGAGGGAATGTGCCGTTTGTTCTTTGCCGAAAAAAGACCTTTGCGCCGCCTGTTGTACATTTGAACAGAGTTAAGACATAGAGTTTCTGAAGTCTATTCATAAGCTCGCGGAGCATTTAGGTTTCTCAAAGAATAGGAGAGCGTATCGCCAAAGTATTCGCCCGACCGCCGCCCTGCATGACGGAGCAACCGTAGCGATGAGTTCCGGATTGTGGATCCTGCACCGTCCGCCGGAGCCGTTGACGCGATATTTACGGATCTGCGGATAGCCTGCCTCGCATGCGTCGTGGGTTTGTTGCGTTCTTTGCCCTATCGCTCGTTGGAGTTGGGCTTACCGGTTGCGGGTTGTTCCGTTTCGAACAGCGCGAGCCTTGGCGTGCGCAGGCCGAGGAAGCCTGCCTGGCGCAGCGGCTGGTCCAGCCCTCGGCCTATATGGCCCTGTCGTCGAAGATCGACGGCCCGGGCGTCTGCGGCATGGATCACCCGTTCAAGGTCGCGGCCTTCACCAACGGGTCCGTCGGCCTGAAATCGAAGGTGACGCTCGCCTGCCCGATCATCCCGCGCATCGACACCTGGCTCGACGAAATCGTGAAGCCCGCCGCCATGATGTATTTCGGCGTGCCCGTGGTCGACGTGAAGGCGGGTTCCTATTCGTGCCGGCCCCGCAACAACCAGCGCGGCGCCAAGGTTTCGGAACATGCTTTCGGCAATGCCCTCGACGTGATGGCGTTCATCCTGGCCGACGGGCGCGAGATACGGTCGTCAAGGGCTGGAAGGGCGACCCGGCCGAGCAGGAATTCCTCCGGGAAGCCTTCGTGGGCGCCTGCCGGTATTTCACCACGGTCCTGGGCCCCGGGTCCGATTCCTTCCACTACGATCATCTGCATCTGGACCTGGCCCGGCACAATCCCAGGGGCGACCGGCGGGTCTGCAGGCCCGTGCTCAAATTCGAACCGCGGATCGACCCGGTCCAGAGCCGGCTTGCGGCGCCTCTCGGCGCCCTCCGCCGAACTTGCCCCCATCGACATCGAAGAGGACGCCGGAGGCGGCGACCGGCGGCGGATCGCCGCCGGCAGCGGCGCGCCGCAGGCCGGGTGCGGGTTTCGCGGCCGATCTTCCGCCGCCGAACGGCGCCTATGCGTTCGCAGCCGCATGCGCAGGCGCCGCCGGCTTCGCGCCCTGCCCAGACCTATGCGCCGCCGCCGCCCATGCGGCGTTCGGGCAACGAGCCCTTGGCGTTGAGCAGCCACAGCATCTACTAAACCGGGTACGGCGCCGTCTGAGCGCTTGACCTGAACGCGCGCCACCCACATGGTTCGGTTCGAGTAGTTCGGATTGTTGGAGCATTACGATGAAGTGGCTGGCGGCTCTGGTCTCATGCATGCTGCTGAGCGCCCCCGTTCTGGCGAGCGAAATCACGCCGGCGGAAAGACGCGATCACCCGTTCAACGCCTCCATTCCGGGCTGCGGCGATCCGCTGGTCCTCGGCGATATCACCTCGCGATTCGCGAAGCGCGAGTCGAGATTCTGGAACTCGGACCTGCAGATCGTCGGCTTCGAGAACATCCGCGAAACCGCGTGGCGGCCCTGGGGCCTCGAGCAACTTCCGCGCCGGTTCTGCACCGGCACCGCGCTGGTTTCAGACGGCTACAAGCGCAAGGTCGAGTTCTCGGTTCGCGACGGCCTCGGCTTCCTCGGCACCGGCTGGGGCACCGATTGGTGCGTCACCGGCCTCGATCGCAACTATGCCTATGCGCCGCAATGCAAGCAGGCGGCGCCTTGAATCGACCTGCCGGTGGTTCGCCGCGGCGTGCCTGTCTGGCGCTTTCGAATTTTCCCGCCAGCAGCCAGCCGATGCGCGAAGCGCGCGGCGCGCCGGCGGGCGCGTTCGACTTCTACGTCCTCGCCCTGTCGTGGTCGCCGGGCTTTTGCGAAACCAACTCGACGGCACGATCCGACAAGCAATGCGCGGACGGGTCGAGGCTCGGTTTCGTCACCCACGGCCTGTGGCCGCAGCTCGATGTCGGCTATCCAAGCTTCTGCGAGCCGTCCGGCCGGTTCGTTCCGCGGGCGGCGGTGGACGAGTTCGGCGATGTGTTTCCCGATCAGAACCTCGCGCGTTATCAGTGGCGCAAGCACGGCACCTGCACGGGCGAAAGCCCGAGCGGCTATTTCCGCAAGGTCAAGAAGCTGCGCGCGAGACGCGTGCGGATCCCCGACCGGCTCGCGACGATGCCGACGGGCTCGCGGGTGATGCCGATCGAGATCGAGCGCGCCTTCGCCGAAGTCAATCCGGGATTGCGGCCCGAGATGATGTCGATCTCCTGCGGCCGACGGGTGTTCCAGGAAATTCGCATTTGCATCGATCGCGACCTGAAGCAATTTCAGGCAATGCCCGGAAGTCGATCGCGAAGGCTGCAACGCGGGCCAGATCGCCGTCCCGGCGGTTCGATGAACTATCGGCACGCGTTCCACGCGGGAAATTTCGCCGACGTGATGAAGCACGCGCTGCTCGTGCGAATCATCGCTTATCTTCAGCGGAAGGAGACGCCGATCCGCGTCATCGACACCCATGCGGGGCTCGGGCCTCTACGACCTTGCGGGAGACGCCGCCGGCCGGACCGGGGAATGGGTCGCGGGCGTCGGGCGGCTCGACGCCGCATTTGCGCCCGAGGTCGAGGAATTGCTGGCGCCGTATCGGACGATCATCGCCGACGTGCGGGCGCGTCACGGGCCAGACGATCTATCCCGGTTCTCCCGGCATCCTGCGCGAGATTCTGCGGCGGCAGGATCGGGGCGTCCTCGTCGAGCTTCATCCCGCCGACCACAAGGTGCTGAGCCGCGCCTTCAATCAGGCGACCAATCTCAAGGTGCTCGCATCTCGACGGCTGGACCGCGCTCCACGCGCTGATTCCGCCGAAGGAAAATCGCGGGCTGGTGCTGATCGACCCGCCCTACGAGGAGACTCGAACGAGCTGGAGCGCCTCGGCACGCGAACTTGTCGAGGCGACCCGCGAAATGGCCGAATGGCGTCTATGCCGCGTGGTATCCGATCAAGGCAGCCGCGCCCGTCGATGCCCTCGTGGCGCGGCTTCGACGCGGAGATGCCCGCGGCCGGGCCTGCGGCTCGAAATGCTGATCGACGATCCGCGCGACCCGACGCGGCTCAACGGAAGCGGGCTTCTGGTGCTCAACCCGCCCTTCGGCCTGCGAGCAGGAGGCGGAACTCCTGCTTCCCGCGCTTGCCGAACGGTTGTCGCGCGGGCAATATGCGGGCTATCGCTGCGAGCCGTTCGGCCCGCCGGCATGAGGTCCGCTTGAGCTCGAAATCGGTTGCGGCTGCGACGGTGCGCGGGCTTCATGAAGGAGCCGTTCTCATATTCGCAGGAATGTCCGCATGCTGACGCTTCGCTCCTCCCCCGCTTCTCCCTTCGGCCGCAAGGTCAAGATCGCCGCCTCGCTGCTCGACCTGATCGACAGGATCGAGGTGGTCGAAGCCGATACGTCGAACCCTGACGACAGCCTTCGGCAGCAGAATCCCCTCGGCAAGATCCCGACGCTGGTGCTTGAGAATGGCGAGACGCTCTACGATTCGCGCGTCATCCTCGAATATCTCGACGATCTTGCGGGCGGCGGCCACATCTACCCGTCGGGCTGGGACCGTTTCGCGGCGCTTGCGTCAGCAGGCGCTCGCGGACGGCATCATGGATGCGGCGTTGATCCAGGTCTACGAGATCACGCTGGCGCGCGGAAGAAAAGCGCGAGCCGAAATGGCTCGATCACCACGCCGGCAAGGTCGCGCGCGGGCTCGATCATGCCGAGGCCAATCTCAGCGCGCCGACGGCGACCCTCCATGTGGGTCACATCGCGCAGGCCTGCGCGCTCGGCTATCTCGATCTGCGGATGGGCGGGCGCTGGCGCGAGACGCATCCGCGGCTCGTCGCCTGGCTGTGCGGATTTCGAGGCCCGCGTGCCGATGTTCGGCAAGACGGCCGTGAAGCCCTGACAACAGAAAAAGCCCGGTGTTTCCACCGGGCTTTTTCTGTGGACGTTAGACGGCTCTTAGTAGCTGCTGAACTTGTAGTTCAGGCCAGCGCGAACCACGCCGAACTCGGTGTTGCTGCTGTTGTTGTGCAAGAAAGCGCCGAAGTTGTCGTTGTTGGTGTCGAGGTTCACGTACAGACCTTCGACCTTGGCGGTCAGGTTGTTGGTGAAGGCGTATTCGACACCGCCGCCGAGCGACCCAGCCGGTGTTGGTGCTGTTGCCGTGCCGGCGAACACGTTGCCGTCTGGCGTCGACGAAGACGCTGCGCCGCGTGCCGATATCGCCGTAAGCGAAACCGCCGGTGGCGTAGACGAGGGCGCGGTCGAAGGCGAAACCGGCGCGGGCGCGCACGGTGCCGAACCAGTTGCCGTCATTGCTGTCGTTACCGAGGAAGCCCTGGCCGAAGGTGCTGCGGCCGCCGCCGAGATCGGCGTACTGGATGTCCGTCTCGAGACCGATGACGAACTGGCCGATCTGGTAGTTGTAGCCGATCTGGCCACCGCCGACGAAGCCGCCGTCGCTCACCGCCGCCGCTGACGACGCCCAAGACGGGGTCGAACGATAGTTGTCGTTGTCGTTGGTGTTCCAGCCGTAGCCAGCGTTCACGCCGACGTAGAAGCCGGTCCAGGTGAAGACGGGAACAGCCGCGATCATCGGGGGAGGAGCGTAGCGCGACGGCAGGTCCGCAGCCGCGGCAGCGCCGGCAAAGCCGAAGACCGCGACAGTGGCGAGAAGAAGTTTCTTCATGATTTGATTCCTATTCGATATTCCCGGCCGGGATGACCCAAAGCCAGGTTCAGACGGGTCCTATATAGAGTGAGGCTCCGCTAGGTCTGTGACATGTGCACAACAGCGCCGGAAGGTACTATGGCGGGATTGTGGCGGTCACAGACAAGAGTTCCCATTGGCATTTCTGCCAAACCTCAACGAGCATATCCGGAGGTTGGTTTCAATGCTTCGCAAAAAATGTTTTTTTGCGGGCATCGCCGATACACGTTATTAAGTTGCCTTATCGGCTCCGCCGCGTTCCGCTACAGGACCTGTGGGACGAGCGTGATGGCTGAAATCAGCCGGCCGTAATCCGGCTCTCCGCGATGCGTCGTCCGCCGATAGCTGAAAAAATGCTCTTCGTTGGCGTAGGTGCACAGACCGAGATTGGCGAATTCGCCGATGCCGGCCGCTTCCAGCCGCATGCCGATGAAGCCCGGAAGATCGAACATCGCGTGGCCCGGCTCGCTCGGCCGGGCTCGAAGAAGCGCTTGTTGGCCGGAATCCGCGTCGGTGAATTGCCTGACGAAATCGGCGCCGACCTCGTAGGCGCCCTGGCTGATCGTGGGGCCGAGCACGGCCACGATCTTGTCCCGCCGCGCGCCCAGACTCTCCATGGCGACGATGGTGGCTTCCAGCACCCCGTTCAGCGCCCCGCGCCAGCCCGCATGAGCCGCGCCGATGACGTTCACATGCGGATCGGCGAACAGAATCGGTCCGCAATCGGCCGTCGTGATCGCGAGCGCCAGACCCGTGACGGCGGTCGCCATCCCGTCGGCCTTGGGCCGCTCGCCCGACCAGGGCCCGTCCACGATGACGGCATCGGCGGAATGGACCTGATGGACGCTGATCAGCGCTCCCGGGTCGATGTCGAGGTCCTCGCGCCATCAGGCGGCGGTTTTCCGCTACGTGGGCCGGATCGTCGGATGAGCCGAGACCGCCATTGAGCGAGGCGTAGATCCCCTTCGATACGCCGCCCACCCGCGTGAAGAACGCATGCTTGATATTGGGGTAGGAGGCGAGTTCGGGCGCTTCGATATACATGCGTATCACCTCTTTGGCGGGTCCAGGCGGGCGTGCAGTCCCGGCACGGTTTCAAGATCGGGATCGGTCAGCGCCAAGACTTTGAACAGCTCTCCCATCCCGCGCGGCTTCGGTCGCGGTCAGTCGCCCCACCGCGTCGTCGATGGCTCTTGCGCCTGTGCGGGCGTGGCGCTTCTGTTTCAGCCGTGCGGCCCGCGTGGCGATGCCGAGCGCGTGCAGGAAATTCGCCTGTGTGTCGATGCCGTGAACCACGGCGCCCCGCGGCGCGTGCCGCATGGGCGAGCTGCGCGAAATCCACATGGGTCGTGAGATCGGCTTCGCCCGGTTCGTCAGCGGGTCCACGAAGCTGTGTCGCCTGACGCGCCTGCAGGGTGTCGCCCGAAGCCGGACCCCAATATCCGTAATCGATGATCAGCGCCGCCCCGCGCGTCGCGCGCGAGGCGCTTTGCGATATCGCCGATCAGCGCCGTCGAATGGCAGGTGGAGTTCGCGGATCTCTCCGGGCTTCGGCGGAGGCGCCGGAACTCGGCTCGGGCTCCGCGTTCAGTCCGAAAATGAATGTGTCGTCCTCGACGCCGACAAGCCGCTCGCACCATCCGCGCTCCGTCGCGACGAACTGGCGGACGGGCAGCGCGTCGAAGAACTCGTTGGCGACGAGCAGCAGCGGGCCGTCGGGCACATCGGCGAAGCTCGTCGTGCCAGGTGATCGTCGCGCCGGAATGCAGCAGGGTCGCCTTCTGCCTCTGGCGCAAGGCGGGACTCGTCTCGACGAGGTGGACGCAGGCGGCTGCGAGAAATTCCGGCAGGCACGCTCGCCGCGCGCAGCATGTCGGCCATCAGTGTGCCGCGGCCCGGCCCCAGCTCGACGAGATTGACCGGCGGCGGGCCGCCCCATCTCGTGCCAGACCTCGACCATCCAGAGACCCAGCAATTCGCCGAAGATCTGGCTGATCTCCGGCGAGGTGGTGAAATCGCCGCGCGCGCCCAAGAGGATCGCGCGTCGCGTAATAATGTCGAAGGCAGAGGTCCATGTAGCGTTCGACGGTGATCGGCCCTTCGAGGGCGATGAGATGCGCGGAGATTGTCGCCGAAGGCTGCGTCACGCGGTCTCCGCGCCGCGATTGCGTGGCGCCCCGCGATGGCAACGACGATCACCGCGATGCCGAGGAGCGCCATGGGGATCGACAGCAGCATTCCCATGGTGATGCCGCCGCTCAGCGCCTGCACCGATGCGCCGAACAGGAATCCGAGCTGCTCGTCCGGCTCGCGGAAAAATTCGCACGACGATGCGCGCGACCGCGTAGCCGAGAATGAAGATGCCGCCGAGCAAGCCGGGACGGCGGAAGCCGAGCAGGCGCACGGCAATCGCCATCACGATGAAGAGCAGCAATCCCTCGCCGAACGCCTCATAGAGCTGGCTCGGATGCCGGGGCAGGGGGCCCGCATGGGGAAACACCACCGCGTAGGGAAAATCGGTCGCGGGCCGGCCCCATAATTCGCCATTGATGAAATTGGCGATGCGGCCGAAGAACAGGCCGATGGGCGCGACCGTGGAGGCGAGATCGAGCATGGTCAGCGGATTGAGCCGCGCGCCGCGCGCGAACAGCACGATGGCGAGCGCCGCGCCCATCAATCCCCGTGAAACGACATCCCGCCGCGCCAGACCGCGAAGATTTCGAGCGGATGCGCCAGGTAGGTGCGAGAGATTGTAGAACAGCACATAGCCGATGCGCCCGCCGAGCACGACGCCGAGGGCGACCCACACGATCAGGTCGTCGATGTCGAGCGGGCTTCGGCTGCGGCTGCGGGATCCACAGATCGGCTCGCGCCGCGAGGCGCTTGGCGTAGAACCAGCCGCCGAGAAGCCCCGTCACATAGGCCAGCGCATACCAGCGGATGGCGAAGGGGCCGATGGAGAACGCGATGGGATCGATGATCGGAAAAGTGAGCGACGGCATGCAGGCAGCCTTGATGAACCACTGCCATTGGACCGGGCCGGCGCCGGGCGTCAACCCCGTTCGCCTTCGAGGGGCGGTTGCAGTTTCGGCGCGAATGCGCTCACATCTTGGCGCGAACCCGACTTTCCCGCTCATCCTGCCCAATCGTGGACGCTGCCATGACCCAATCTTCGAACCGCATCCTCGACGAAATCGCCCGCCTCGCCACCGATGCGGCGGGTGCCGCCCAGGGGGTCCGCCGCGAGGTGGAAACCGTGGTGCGCGGCCAGATCGAACGTCTCATCAAGGAAATGGACGTCGCGACCCGCGAGGAGGTCGAGGTGCTGCGCGACATGGTGGTGGCGGCCCGCGAGGAGAACGAGCGGCTCGAGGCCCGGCTGAAGGCGCTCGAGGCCGGCCAGCGCCGCCAACGGCCGCCAACGCGAAGCCTGCGGCCTGAGCTTGTCCCTCATGCGTCCACGACAGGGGAGCTGTTGTGGACAGGTCCACTGAACGCATTGTGACGCCCAGCGAAATCTACGACTGTCGATCCGTGAGTTGATTCGTCGCTCGGAAGCGCCGCTGCTGCCGAATATTCAACGTATTCGACGCCGGGAATACGGCGCTTCAGTTGATTTATATGTAATTACTGTTTCCTCGAATGCTTTGCATTTCAGGAGACCGAGCCTCGTGGATTGAGATGCGTCAGTTGCAAGTCGAGATAGATCGCGTGGAACATCCTCTCGACGTCGTCGAGAGGCTCGCTTCCATTCGCGAATGGATGTTCGACCGGACGGCAGCGGACGAGATGTCGGTCTCGGTCAGCGGCAGATGGGCCGAGTATCACGTGGCCTTCACGTGGATCGAGGACGTCGAGGCGCTTCATGTCGCCTGCGCGTTCGATCTCAGGGTTCCCGACCGCCGCCGCCAGGACATCCAGCAACTGCTGTCCCAGATCAACGAACAGCTCTGGGTCGGCCATTTCGATCTCTGGAACACCGAGAACACGGTGATGTTCCGCCACGCCCTGCTGCTGGCCGGCGGGGCCGATGCGACCTCCGGGCAATGCGAGACCATGCTGCGCGTCTCGGTCGAGGCGTGCGAGCGCTACTTCCAGGCCTTCCAGTTCGTTCTCTGGGCCGGACGGACGCCGCGCGAGGCGCTCGATTTCGTTCTCTTCGAGACCGAAGGCGAGGCGTGACGAGCGGCCGAGGATGCTCGTCCCGGGTATCCGCAGCGAGGCAAATCTGATCTAGATTGCGGCTCCGCATTCATCTGCATCAGGTTGCCATGTCGTCACACGCCCAAGACCTCCCCTCCTCCCTCGTTCTCGTCGGCGCCGGCAAGATGGGCGGCTCCATGCTGGAGGGCTGGCTCGCGAACGGGATGGCGCCCGCCGGCGTCACCGTGCTCGACCCGCGCCCCTCCGACGAGATGACGCGCCTCTGCAAGGAGCGCGGGATAGCGCTCAATCCGTCCGTCGCCCCAGGCCGTCCGAGGTGGTGGTCCTCGCGATCAAGCCGCAATTGCTCGACGAGGCGGCCGCCAGCGTGAACGCGGTTCTCGGCCCGCAGACGGTTCTCGTCTCGGTGCTGGCCGGCAAGACGATCGGCGACCTGAGAGCGCGGCTTCCGGCCGCGACGCGCGATCGTTCGCGCCATGCCCAATCTTCCCGCCAGCATCGGGCGGGGTGCGACGGGCGCCGCCGCGAGCCGCGGAGGTCAGCGAGAAGCAGCGGCGCTCGGCGCCGATGCGCTGCTGCGCTGCGTCGGGATCGTCGAGTGGCTCGACAGCGAGGATCTCATCGACGCGGTCACGGCCTTGTCGGGGTCGGGCCCGGCCTATGTGTTTCATCTCGTCGAGTGCATGGCCGAGGCGGGCGAAGGCAGCAGGCCTTCCGGCCGATCTCGCCGAGCGGCTCGCGCGCGCGACCGTGACGGGGGCGGGCGAGCTGCTGTTCCGAAGCGAACTCTCGCCCGCGACCTTGCGCCAGAACGTCACCTCGCCCGGCGGCACGACCGCGGCGGCGCTGGAGGTGCTGATGGCCGATCCGGGCGGCCTCAAGGCGCTCATGCGCGAGGCGGTCGCTGCGGCAAAGCGCCGTGCGGGCGAACTCTCGGGCTGAGCAGAGATGCCAGCGGGCCGCGCCGCGCTACATAGAGCGTCATCGCAACATGCGCAGGAGATCCGTCATGACGGCCGAGCACCCCGTCGAAACGCGACGCCATCGTCCACGCGCTGATGGATCTCGCAGCCCGCAAGGACTGGCACGAGATCGAGATCGCCGATATCGCGAAGGCAGGCGAATGTCAGCCTGTCGGAATTTCGCGACCTGTTTCCCTCCAAGGGCGCGATCCTCGGCGGCGTTTTCGCGGATGATCGACATGAAGGTCCTGGAAGGATCCGGCGAGGATCTGGCGGGCGAACCGGCGCGCGAGCGGGTCTTCGACGTGATGATGCGCCGTATCGATGCGCTGGCGCCCTACAAGCCGGCCCTGCGGCGCATGATGCGCGATCTGCGGTTCGATCCGCTTTCGCTTGCGGCGCTCAATCAGGTGGCGCTCAACTCGCAGCGCTTCATGCTCGCCGCGGCGGGCATCTCCACCGAGGGACGCCTCGGGGCGCTGAAACTGCAGGGCGCCGTTCTGGTCTTCGGCAGGACGCTGCGCACGTGGCTTCACGACGACGATCCGTCGCTCGCCAAGACGATGGCGCGGCTCGATCGCGAGCTGCGGCGCGGCGAGGGGATTCTGGAACAGGCGGAGGATCTGCGCCGCCTCACGGCGCCGTTCCGCGCTTTCGGCCGGGCCTTGATGGAAGCGTCGTCATCGGCCGAAAAAGCCGCCGCGGAAACGCGCCGATAGCGGCGAAACGAACGATCCGGCAGCGGCCATCTGACGACTGCCGGCAAGGGGGAACGATGGACAATCCAGATGCAGGCAGCGCGCAGATCGCGTTCGCGGACTTCATGAAGGTCGACATCCGGGTCGGGACGCATCGTCTCCGCCGGAGCCGTTTCCGCAGGCGCGCAAGCCCGCGTTCAAACTGATCGATCGATTTCGGCGCCGGCGATCGGCATCAAGCGCTCGTCCGCGCAGATCACCGTCAATCACACGCTCGACGAACTGGTCGGACGCGCAGGTCCTCGCCGTGGTGAATTTCCCGCCGCGCCAGATCGGCCCGTTCATGTCGGAGGTCCTGACGCTCGGCGTGCCGGACGAGAACGGCGAGGTGATGCTGATCGGGTCCCGCGCGCGACGTGCCGATCGGCGGGCGCCTGTACTAGGAAAGCGCAGCCGCTTCGATCCGATCGACCGCTCCGGACTTGGTACGGGGGACCCACGCTTAACCCGGGCGTCGCCAAAAGACGTGGATGGCCGGATCGAGCCCGGCCATGAGGGCGGTGGATCGCGATGGGTGCCGGGTCAAGCGGCCATGACGGCATCGTAGGTCTTAGGCGGGCAGCCGGACCGTTGCGCGCAATCCGCCCAGCGGAGATTCGCCGAGCGTGATGTCGCCGCCATGGGCGCGCGCGATGTCACGCGCGATGGCAAGGCCGAGGCCGGAACCGCCCTCGTCCTGATTGCGCGCTTCGTCGAGGCGGAAGAAGGGCTTGAACACCTCCTCGCGCATCGCCGGCGGAATGCCCGGGACCGTCATCGTCCACATGGATGACGAGCCAGCGGGTTTCGTGATTGGCGAGGATCTCGATGCGCTCGCCATGCCGCGCCGCATTGGCGACGAGATTGACGAGCAGGCGGCGGAAGGCATCGGGCCGGACCGTGATCATCGGATCGCCGACCATGTCGAGCGATCGTCGCGTGGCCCTGCCGCTCGGCGTCCGATTGCAACTCCTCGAGAAGCGGGCGCAGATCCGTCTCGACGGCCTGCTCGCCGAGATCGCCGCGGGCGAAGGCCAGATAGCCTTCGAGCATGCGGGTCATCTCGTCGATGTCGCGTTCGAGATCTTCCACCTCCGGCGTCTGGGAGATCAGCGCCAGCGACAGCTTGAAGCGGGTCAGGATGGTGCGCAGGTCGTGACTGACGCCGTTGAGCATGGTCGTGCGCTGTTCGAGATTGCGCTCGATGCGCCGCTTCATCTCGAGGAAGGCGTGGCCCGCCTGCCGGACTTCGCGCGCGCCGCGCGGGCGAAACTCGATTTCGCGCCCTTTTCCGAGCGCCTCGGCGGCTTCCGACAGCCGCAGGATCGGCCTGATCTGGTTGCGCAGGAACAGGATCGCGATGCCGAGCAGAATCAGCGACGAGCCGGCCATCCAGACGAGGAAGATGTGCGAATTGGAAGCGTAGGCCTGCGAGCTGCGGGTGAGCACCCGCATCACCGTGTTGCCCGGATCGAGCTTGACGCGGATCTCGACGAAGTTCGAACGGCCGATCGTGTCCATCCAGTAGGGGCGGTCGACCTGGCGGCGCAGCTCCTCCGACAGGGTTTCGTCGAGGATCGAGAAGAACGGCTTGGGCGCCGGCGGCGGCAGGTCGGTATCGTGGAGGATGTCCACGTCGAGCTGAAGCCGTTCGGACGCGATGCGCGTCGAGTGTCGGCGGCGTCCCGGTCCTGCGGATAGCTCTCGTAGATGTCGATCAGCGCCGCGATGTCGGCCGTGACCGCCGACGACAGATCGCCGGGTCACGAGCTGGTAGTGACGCTCCATGAACACGTAGGCGACGACCGATTGCAGCAGCACCACCGGCGCGATGATGATGATGAGCGAGCGCGCATAGAGACCCTTCGGCAGGAACCGGCCGAGCCAGCGCATGGCGCGGTCGAACGGGGAATAGCCGAAGGCCGAACCGATCTTCATCGGTCGATGACGAGGCGATACCCGACGCCGCGAACGGTCTGCAGCAGCATGGGATTGGCGGGATCGACCTCGATCTTGCGCCGCAACCGGTTGATCTGCACGTCGACCGTTCGCTCGTTGGCGGCGATGCCGTTGCCGGCAAGCTCCTCGCGCGGGACGTTGTCGCCCGTTGCGCATGCCGAGGATCGTCAGGATTTCGCGCTCGCGCTCGGTGATGCGCACCACCTCGTCGTCCCGCCGCAATTCGCCCCGATCGAAACGGAACGAGAAGGGCCCGAAATGGATGATCTCGAGCGGCTCCGCATTCGGCCGCAGCCCGCGCCCGCATGGTTGCGCTTCAGGATGTTGCCGAGCCGAAGGAGCAGCTCGCGCGGCTCGAAGGGCTTGGGCAGGTAATCGTCGGCGCCGATCTCGAGCCCGGTGACCCGGTCGGCCGTATCGGCGCGGGCGGTGAGCATCAGGATGGGGATCTGCGACATCTGCCGCAGGCTGCGGGCATAGTCGAAACCGGTCTCTCCCGGCATCATCACATCGAGGACGAGCGCGTCGAACAGCACGCTCTCGCTCTTGGCGCGGGCCTCCGCGGCGCTCGCCGCCGTGGTGATCCGATAGCCGTTCTCGGTGAGGAAGCGCGCCAGCAGGTCACGCAGCCGCCGGTCGTCGTCCACCACGAGGACATGCGGCGCGTGATCGGGAATGTCGATGCGTGCGGGTTCCATCGAGGCGATGTTTATCAGGTTTCCGTGTCGCCGAATACGAGGCGCTCGGACATGAGCGCGGTCGTCCTGATCGATCAGCGCCAGCAGGTAGCCGCTGACGGCAGCCTTCGCCTCCGGGTCGATTTCCGCAAGGGCATCCATGGATGCGGCCGGGTCTGAAGCCTTGCCAGCTTGAGCGCCAGGTTGCGCCCCTGTGGGTCGCGTGAAGGTGGCGCTGGCGGCGGTCGGCGGTGCCGGTCCGGCTCTCGATGAAGCCCTTCTCGATGAGCTCCTTCAGAA
>CAWINL010000015.1:0-159538 GCA_963837375.1 uncultured Alphaproteobacteria bacterium
GGCAAATTCAGGCCAATGGTCTGTCGGTCCAGCAGGCCGTGGAGGAAGCGATCGGTCGGTTTGTCGGCGAGAGGGCGCGGGTCCATTGCGCGGGGCGCACAGATGCGGGCGTCCATGCGACCCATCAGGTAATCCACGTGGATCTGGCCAAGGCGTGGCCGAGCGACACTGTCCGCAATGCAACGAACGCCTATTTGAGATCGCTGCGGTCGCGATCCTGTGGGGCAACAGGTCGCTGAGGGCTTCCATGCACGGTATCGGCCGTCAAGCGCCACTACACCTACCGTGTCCTCAACCGCCGGGCACCCCCGGCCCTAGATGCCCATCGCGTCTGGCATGTGGCCTGGCCACTTGATGCTCCCGGTGATGCATGAGGCGGCTCAGCTTCTTTTGGGACAGCATGATTTCACGACCTTTCGTGCGTCGGAATGCCAAGCCAACAGTCCGATCCGCACGCTCGACAGGCTTGACGTGGAACGCGCCGGCGACGAGGTTCTGATCCACGCCTCCGCCCGCTCGTTCCTTCACCACCAGGTCCGCTCGATCGTGGGGACCCTGGAACGCGCCGGTTCCGGGCGCTGGCAGTCGCCGACGTGCGGGCCGCCCTGGATGCGCGGGACCGCAAGCGATGCGGCCCGATGGCGCCGTCAGCCGGTCTCTATCTGGTCGGAGTGGATTATCGGGCTAGCGCATTCACCGAGGGCTTCTCCCGAATACTAATTCTGTCAGAACCGGATTTCCCTACGCGAAGGCTCCGCATCGTCGCGTGGACAAAGACATTCAAAATCAAGCCCAAGACAGACGATGCCGAAGGCGAGCATTGGGAACGCCAAGGGTCGCCTTTGTCCCGAACCATTGCACCCGCAGAACGATCGCGAAAAACGCGAAGGTGAAGAGGCCAGCCAGCGCCGGTGTCGCCCATCCGAGCAGCAACAACAACGCCGGGACCGAGAGAACCAACATCCCGCGACGGAAATCCAGTTCATGACGATGACGAACGGCACGAAGCGCGGGTAAGGCCGAGGGCGCGGCAAAGCCAGATCATCGCGATCGGAAGAGCAACGAAGCTCGCCACGTGACCGATCGCGACCACAAGGTCGAACCAGAGCTTCTCGCGAACCCGCTTCCGGCTGAAAATAGCCTATCCGCAACCGTTCAAGCGCCAAGGACACACGTAGGCGGGCATCGTCAGAAGGATGGCTGCGAACGAGTGCCAGAAACCTCGCTCGCTCATGTCAAAAGCCCGCAAACCCTCACGCGGCTATGGAGAAGATCCAGCGTTCCCCGAAACGAACGATTGACCTCGTCGGCCGTGACCATCATCGGGCATTCCCTGGGCAAGATTCTCACCCCAAACTGGCGTCGACGGAATTCGTTCCCGCAGAAAAAACTGTAATGAGCCCGATCACGGACTGGAGGCTCACGGAAAAGTAGGCGCCGAGAATGCGGCGATAGATCGCCGTGAGCCGGTCGAGATCGTCGACCGCGACCCGCTCGTCGACCTGATGCATGGTCTGGCCGACGAGGCCGAATTCCACCACCGGACAATCCTTGACGATGAAGCGGGCATCCGAAGTGCCGCCGGTGGTCGACAAGTTTCGGCTTCCGGCCGGTCTCGGCCTCGATGGCGTCCGCGACGAAATCGACGAACGCGTTGGGCGGGGTAAGAAATGCCACTGCATTGGTGGGCTCGATGTCACATGTAGCGGACTTCGTTGCCTGCGGCTTCCCGCAGACGCCGGTCGATCTCCCGTCCGAGGCTCTCGGGTGTCCAGATGTCGTTGAACCGGATGTTGAACGTCGCGCGTGCCTGGCGCCGCGATGACATTGGCTGCGGGATTGCCGACGTCGAAGGTGGTCACCTCCAGATTGGAGGCGTCGAAATGCTCGGTGCCATCATCGAGCGGGTCGCGCAGCAAGGCCTCAAGCAGGCGCATCATGCCGGGGATGGGATTGTCGGCGAGGTGCGGATAGGCCACGTGTCCCTGCTTGCCCTCGACGACGATCCTGCCGGTCAGGGAGCCGCGCCGGCCGATCTTGATCATGTCGCCGAGGCATTCGGGTTCGTCGGCTCGCCGAGAATGCAATGGTCTGAACCGCTCGCCCCGCGCCTTTGCCCATTCCAGAAGCTTGACGGTGCCGTTGATCGCCGGCCCCTCCTCGTCTCCCGTGATGAGAAAGCCGATGGAACCTTCGAAATCGGGCTGCTCCGCGATGAATTGCAGGGCTGCTGCCATCATGCAGGCGATGCCGCCTTTCATGTCGACCGCGCCGCGGCCATAGAGCTCGCCGCCCTCGATCGCGCCGCTGAACGGATCATGCCGCCATTGCGCCGCATCGCCTGGGGGCACCACATCCGTGTGGCCGGCGAAGAGAAGAAATGGCCCGCCGGACCCATAGCGCGCGTAGCAGGTTCTCGACGTCCGGCGTTCCCGGTTCGGAGAAAACCGGACGATGCACCTCGAATCCCGCCTCCCCTCAGAACCGACTCGATGAACGCAAGCGCGCCCCCTTCCTCGGGCGTGACGGAGGGGCAGCGCAGGAGGGATTGGGCGAGGGAGAGCGGCGAGACGATCCATGATCTCAATCGCGCAACAGCTCGTTGATCGCCGTCTTGGCGCGGGTCTGGGCGTCCACGCGCTTCACGATCACGGCGCAATAGAGCGAGGGGCCGGGCGAGCCGTCCGGGAGAGGCTTGCCGGGAAGCGAGCCCGGCACCACCACCGAATAGGGCGGCACCCGACCGACGAAAACCTCGCCGCTGCTGCGGTCGACGATCTTGGTGGACGCGCTGATGAATACGCCCATGGAGAGCACGGAGCCCTCGCCGATGACGACGCCCTCGACCACTTCCGAGCGCGCGCCGATGAAGCAATTGTCTTCGATGATGGTGGGATTGGCCTGCAAGCGGTTCAAGAACGCCGCCGATGCCGACGCCGCCCGACAGGTGAACGTGCTTACCGATCTGGGCGCAGGACCCGACGGTTGCCCAAGTGTCGACCATCGTGCCCTCGTCCACATAGGCGCCGAGATTGACGAAGGACGGCATCAGCACAACGCCGGGCGCGATATAGGCGCCGCGCCGGACGGTGCAGTTCGGAACGGCGCGGAAGCCCGCGGCGGTGAACTCGCTGGCTGACCAGCCGTCGAATTTCGACGGAACCTTGTCCCACCAGACGGCCTCGCCGGGCCCGCCCTTGATGATCGCCATGTCGTTCAGGCGAAAGGAAAGGAGCACCGCCTTCTTGAGCCATTGATGCACCTGCCACGCGTCGCCGGATTTCTCCGCCACGCGCGCCTTGCCGGAATCGAGCAGGTGCAGCGCCGTCTCGACCGCCTCGCGGACCGCGCCCTTGGTCGACAGCGTCACTTGGCGCGATCCTCCCAGGCGGCGTCGATCGTGGCGGCGAGATCGTGATGGGACATGGTCAACTCAACGAAGCGGGTTGTGAAAAGTGGCGGAATTCCTGCTTAGCAACAGCCCTCCGGCATGTCACCCCTCCGGATCTGCCGGTGCTCAGAAACTCGTGCGCTGACGGATCGCCGCCGAGAGCGTGCCGTCGTCGAGATAATCGAGTTCGCCGCCGACGGGGACCCCGTGGGCGAGCTTCGTCACTTTCACAGGCAGATGCGCCAGAAGTTCGGTAATGTAATGGGCGGTCGTCTGGCCATCGACCGTGGCATTCAGCGCCAGAATGATCTCCGCGACCCCGGGCTCGGAAGCCCGCTCCACGAGGCGGTCGAAATTGAGATGCTCGGGGCGTACTCCGTCGAGAGGCGAAAGCACGCCGCCCAGAACATGATAGCGGGCGGTGACGGCGCCCGATCGCTCCAGCGCCCAAAGATCCGACACGTCTTCCACCACGACGAGGATGGAAGGATCGCGGCGCTCGATCGCGGCAGATGGTGCAGGGGTCGGACGTATCCACGTTGCCGCACGTCGAACACACGACGATGCGCTCACTGGCGACCCGCATGGCGTCGCTCAAGGGCGTCAGCAGCGTGTCGCGTTTCTTGATGAGATGCAGAGCCGCACGTCGAGCCGAGCGCGGGCCCGAGCCCGGGCAGGCGCGCGAGCAACTGGATCAGCCGCTCGATTTCGGGGCCGGCAACGGATTGCGCCATCAGATTCCTCAGAACATCTTCAGGCCGGGCGGCAGCGGCATGCCCTTCGTGAGATCGGCCATCCGGTCCTGCGCCGCCCTGTCGGCTTTCGCGCGCGCGTCGTTCATGGCCGCGACGATGAGGTCCTCGAGGATTTCCTTCTCGTCCGCGTTCATCATCGACGGGTCGATGTTGATCGCTTTCAGGGCGCCTTTGCCGGAGACTTTCACGACGACGACACCGCCGCCGGCGGTTCCTTCGACCTCGATAGTCTCGAATTCAGCCTGAGCGTCCTGCAGCTTCTGCTGCATGGCCTGAGCCTGCTTCATCAAACCCATGATGTCGCGCATCGCGTTGTCTCCTCTCTGACTTACAGATCGTCGTCGCTGTCGGGATCAGGACCCTCAGGCCACGGGGTCCAGGTCGGGCGCGGAATCGTCGGCGGACTTTTCCGACCGGTCGACGACGTTGACGATCTGCGCACCCGGGAATTTCGCCAGGACGGCCTGAACCAGCGGATGGTTGGCGGCGCCTTCCTTGCGCTGTCGCTCGGCGGATTCAGCTTGATGGTGGAGAGTGGGCGCGCCGCTATCCGAGGAGAGCGCCACCATCCATCGTTGCCCGGTCCATTGCTGGAGCGCGCGAGAGAGATCGTTCGCGACGGTGCGGCTGGCGCCCTCCGCAAGACTGAATTCGATATGGCCTTCTTCGAAGCGTACCAGATGAACGTCCCGCTCCAGGGCGCGTTTGAGCACGACGTCTCGCTGCTCGCCCGCCATCGCCACCACATCTTCGAAGCGGCGGAGGCGAACGGCCGGGGGCGCATCCGGAGCAGGGGCAGGCTGGGGCTGAGGCCGCGCCTGGGACGTGGCGAGCGCCATCGTTCCGGAAACCGAAGGCCCGGACGGGCGCGGAGAAGGGACGCTCGGTGTCGTGCCGCCGGTCGTGAGCGGCCCGCTATCCTTCAAGGCCCGCAGGGCCTCGTCGGGCGTCGGCAGATCGGCCGCGTAGGCGAGCCGCACCAGCACCATCTCGGCCGCCGCGACGGGGCGGTTGGAGGCTTGGACCTCAGGAATGCCCTTGAGCAGGATCTGCCAGGCGCGCGAGAGCGAGCGGACCGACAGGCTACCGGCGAATTCCAGGCCACGGACGCGCTCGGCCTCCGAAAGCACCGGGTCCTTTGCGGCATCCGGGATGAGCTTGAGACGGGTGACCACATGTGAAAATGTCGCGAGATCGGAGAGGATCACCGCCGGATCGGCGCCGGCATCGTATTGCGCCCGCAACCCCGCGAAGGCCGCCGGCACGTCGCCGCGCATGATGGCCTCGAACAGGTCGATCACCTGCGTGCGATCGGCAAGACCCAGCATTTCGCGAACGGTCTCGCCGGTGACGATCCCCGCCCCGTGGGCGATGGCCTGATCCATCAGCGAGAGCGAATCGCGCGCCGAACCTTCGGCGGCGCGCGCGATGGCCGCCAGTGCCTCGGCATCCGCCTGTACGCCTTCCGAAGCGCAGATCCGGCCAAGATGGGAGACCAGCGCGTCCGCCTCGATACGGCGCAGATCGAATCGCTGGCAGCGCGACAGGATGGTGACCGGGACCTTCCGGATCTCAGTCGTGGCGAAGATGAACTTCGCGTGCGGCGGCGGCTCCTCCAGCGTCTTCAGGAAGGCGTTGAACGCCTTCTCGGACAGCATGTGGACCTCGTCGATGATGTAGACCTTGTAGCGCGCGGTCACGGGCGAATAACGAATGCCGTCGATGATCTGGCGGACGTCGTCGATGCCGGTATGCGAGGCCGCGTCCATCTCCAGCACGTCGACGTGGCGCGATTCCATGATGGCTTCGCAATGGACGCCGAGATCCGGCATGTGGATCGTCGGAGCGCCGGAGCCGTCGGCCTTCTCGTAGTTGAGACCCCGCGCCAGAATACGCGCCGTCGTGGTTTTGCCGACGCCCCGCACCCCGGTGAGCATCCAGGCTTGCGGGATGCGGCCGGTCTCGAACGCATTCGACAGGGTGCGGACCATCGCCTCCTGGCCGATCAGATCCTCGAATGTGCGGGGGCGGTATTTGCGGGCCAGAACCCGGTAGGGCGGAGCCTGGCGCGGGCGGCTCAAGCGGGAAGCCCGGCAGAGCCGGCTCTTCGTCCAAGGGCGTGCCGGCTGTGGTTTCGTCCATCGACTAAGATAGCTTTGGGATCAAACACGAGGCGCCCGAAAAGCGCCGGGGTGGGAGGCTGGACGAAGACCCGTTCGGTCTCGTTAGGGCTGCTTCCTTCCGGACCTGACCCAGTTGGCGAGTGAGACGTCCCTCGCCAACCTCCCGCCGCCTATATGGAGTTTTCGAATGCGGAACGCAAGCCGGAACGGGCGTCCGGCGCCGCACTGCGAAAAGATGGGGTAGGCACCGGCGGGAAAGCTCAGCTAACGTGGCCCATGACACCAGGATTTCCAGCTTGATTCCCGCCTTCGCAGCCGACACGATCCCGGTCGGCGATCTGCCCCTCTGCTCGGTGCTGCTGCTGAACGACGCCCGCTTTCCGTGGTTCGTTCTCGTGCCGCGCCTGCCGGGCCTGACCGAGGTCACGGACCTGTCGGAGGAGCAGGCGATGGAGCTGATGCGGGAGATCCGGCTGGCACGCGTCCGTCATGACGACTCTCGTCGAAGCCCGACAAGATCAATATCGGGGCCCTTGGGCAACATCGTCAGCCAGCTCCACGTCCATGTCATCGGCCGCTTTCTCTCGGACCCCGCCTGGCCTGGCCCGGTCTGGGGCCACGGCTCGAAAACCCCCTATCCCCACCATGCCGCGACCGCGCTGATCGAGCGCGCGGCCGGCCTTTTCGCGGCGGCCTGATCCGCCATGACCATCCCCCTCGGCTTCATCAAGAATTCCCTCGCCCGCCACAGCGCCGAGCGGGACCCGGAAGCGCTCGAACGCCATAGGCGAGATCCCGACGGCGCCGTCGTTCTGGTGGCGGGCGGCGTGCCGATCCTCGCTGCGGGCAGCCCGGCACCTGCCTGTTGCCGACCTCGGTCCTCGAGCGGCCTCCCAGACCACGCGGAGCAGGTTTTCCTCGGCACCCTGGACGATCGCCCCGTGGTCGCCACCGTCGGCTGCGACGGAGGCAGCCGACCTCTTTCGCGACGACCCTGCCTTCATCGTATCGGATCTGCGCACCATCGCCGTGTCGGGCCTCGTTCCCGAAGGCGAGCTTGGCCTTCTGGCCATGGCCAAATCGATGCTGGACTGGCATGCGCGCCACCGCTTCTGCGCCAATTGCGGCGCCCGCACCATGGTGGCGCATGCGGGCTTCCGCCGCGATTGCCCGGCTTGCGAAGCGCAGCATTTTCCCCGCACCGATCCCGTCGTGATCATGCTGGTCACGCGGGGCGAGAAGTGCCTGCTCGGCCGGCAGGCGCGGTTTCAGACCAGGACCTATTCGTGCCTCGCGGGATTCCTCGAGCCCGGCGAAACGGTCGAGGATGCGGTCCGCCGCGAGACCTTCGAGGAGGCGGGCGTCCGCGTCGGCGCCGTGCGTTATCTTGCGTCGCAGCCCTGGCCGTTTCCATCCTCGCTGATGATCGGCTGCGTCGGGCGAGGCCGAGACCGACGAAATCGTCATCGACACGACCGAGCTCGAAGATGTGCGCTGGTTCTCACGGGACGACATCCGGCAGATGCTCGACGGGACGCATCCCGAATTCGCCGCGCCTTCGCCGATCGCGATCGCGCATCACCTGCTGCTGGCGAATGGATGAAGAGTAGGCTACGCGCCTATTCGGCCGCTTCCTTGACCTTTTCGCGGAACGGGTCGGCCGGATAGACGCCGAGAATCCGCATTTCGCGGGAGAAGAACTCGAGTTCTTCCAATGCGCGCTTGAGATTGATGTCCTCGGGGTGGCCGTCGACCTCGGCGTAGAACTGGGTGGCGAGGAATTCGCCCTCGAGCATGTAGCTTTCGAGCTTCGACATGTTGATGCCGTTGGTGGCGAACCCGCCGAGCGCCTTGTAGAGCGCCGCCGGCAGGTTGCGGACGCGGAACACGAAGCTGGTCACGGTCGGGCCCTGTCCGGCGGCGGCCCATTCGGGGGTCTTCGACAGGATCACGAAACGGGTCGTGTTGTGGCGTCTCGTCCTCGACGTTCTTCGGCGAGGATTTCGAGGCCGTAGATCTTCGCCGACATGCGGGGCGCGAGCGATGCCTTCGTCGGATCGCCCCATTCGGCGACCTCGCGCGCGGAGCCGGCGGTGTCGCCGCTCACCACCGCCTTCAGGCCGAGCTTGCGGATGATCTTCCGGCATTGGCCGAGGGCATGGACATGGCTGTGAACGCTCTTGATGTCCGCAAGCTTCGTTCCCGGCAGCGCCATCAGCTGAAAGTGGATGGGCAGGAAGTGCTCGCCCACGATATGAAGGCCGGAGGTCGGCAGAAGATGGTGGATGTCGGCGACGCGTCCGGCGATCGAATTCTCGATCGGGATCATCGCAAGCCCGGCCTGCCCTTCGGAGACGGCCGCGAACGCGTCTTCGAATGTCGGGAGACGGCAGGACGCTCCAGTCCGGGAAGACCTCTTCGCAGGCGATGTGCGAATTGGCGCCGCGCTCGCCCTGGAATGAAATGATCTTGTTCATGGCGTTCTCCGGGCGGCGACGATCGCGCGCGCCCTTTCGAGATCGTGAGGCGTGTCGACGCCCAGCGGCACGTCATCGACCACGATGGCGTCGATGCGCATTCCGGCCTCGAGCGCGCGGAGCTGCTCGAGCTTCTCGCGCATTTCGAGAGGCGATGGCGGCAGGCTGACGAAGCGCTGCAGCGCCTTGCGGCGATAGGCGTAGAGCCCGATGTGATGATAGAGCGGTCCGTCGCCGTAGGGGGCGGTCGCGCGGGTGAAATAGAGGGCGCGGAAGCGCGTCTCGGACAGCGGCGAGCCGACCATCTTCACCACGTTCGGGTCTGTCCGCTCGTCGTCGCGACGGATCGGCGACGACCAGCGTCGCAAGGTCGACCGCCGGGTCCGACAGGGGCAGGATCGAGTTGGCGATCGCCACGGGAATCGATGGTCGGCAGGTCGCCCTGGACGTTGACGACCACGTCGTGCCGTCCCTCGGGTCGAGCTTTTCCACAGCTTCGAAGATGCGATCCGAACCGGAAGCGTGGTCCGCGCGGGTCATCACGGCGAGGCCGCCGGCGCGCGGTGACGACCTCGGCGATCGCCTCGGAATCGGTGGCGACCGCGACCGGGCCGATCCCGGCCTCCATGGCCCGGCGCCACACATGGACGATCATCGGCTCGCCGCCGATATCCGCCAGGGGCTTGTTGGGCAGCCGGGTTGCCGAAAGGCGGGCGGGGATCAGGATGATGGGGTCGGACATGGTGCTCTGCATGGGCGAAGTCCGGGCGTCCTTACCAAGCCGGCCGGACTTTGTCATGGCCGGCAGGGACCGAAAACGGCCAGCCGCTGTCCGGGGCTGGCGAAACGCCGAGACTGCGACCACGAGACCGAGCGAAACCCCATTGTCAAACACCCGTCTGTGCGGCTAAGCAACGCCACGGTCGCGGGTTCCTGCCCGCGCCGAACCCTTCCGTTGCGCTGGATCGCCGTTTTCCTGAGGCGAGGAGAGCTTAGTTCATGAATATCGAGACCAATAAGATCGCGGGCGCAGTCTTCGGTTCGCTCCTCTTCGTGGTCGGCGTCAACGTCATCGCCGGAGGCATTTTCTCGCCGCATAAGCCGGCCGTCCCGGGATACGATCTTCCGGCGCCCGAGCAGGCCGCCGCCGGCGGCGCATGCGGCAGCCCGCGGCTCCGGCCGAGCCTCTGCCCGTCCTCCTCGCCAAGGCCGATCCAGCCAAGGGCGCCGCCGCGGCCAAGAAATGCCACGCCTGCCATAGCTTCGAGAAGGGCGGACCCAACAAGGTCGGCCCGGATCTTTACGGCGTCGTCGGCCGCCCGGTCGCTTCGCATGAAGGCTTCAACTATTCGGCCGCGCTCAAGGGCAAGGGCGGCGAATGGACCTTCGAGGCCATCAACGACTTCATCCATGCCCCCAAGAAGGCCGTTCCCGGCACCATCATGGCGTTCGCGGGCGTGGCGAAGGCCGAGGAGCGAGCGGACATCCTGGCCTATCTTCGCAGCCTGTCGGACAGCCCCGCACCCCTGCCCGCCGCCCAGTAAGCGGCCGACAGCCATCTCCGTCTTTTTGAACAGCCGGGCCTCTCGCCCGGCTTTTCTTTTGCCTGCTATCCCTTGCGCTCGCCGTCAGGGGCGCAAAAATGTACCGCACCGCCGATGACGCCGCGGGCGGAGGAGAGCCTTGTGATTCGCACCCTTGTGCCGTGCCTGATCGTTGCCTGCCTTGCCGTCTCGCCTGCCTCCGGGCAGGAAGCCCCCGCGACCGAGATCTGGCGGCATGGAGCGGGCGCTCCTCGAGAGCCCCAAATACCCCGCCGGCTTCAAGCATTTCGACTACGTGAACCCGGACGCGCCGAAAGGCGGGCTCGTTCGCCTCGGGGCCCAGGGCACGTTCGACAGCTTCAACATCGTCGTGGCGGGCGTTAAGGGCGCCCTGGAGCAAGGCGTGGGGCTCGATCTACGAGACCCTCACGACCCCTGCTCTCGATGAGCCAAGCGCCGCCTATGGGCTGCTGGCCGAGGCGTTTTCCTATCCCGACGATTATTCGTCGGTGACATTCCGTCTGCGCCCGGAGGCCCGCTGGCATGACGGCAAGCCGGTCACGGTCGAGGACGTCATCTATTCGTTCGAGGTTCTGAAGGCGAACAGTCCGACATACGCGTTCTATTACGGCAACGTGGTCAAGGCGGCGAAGATCGGCGAGCGCGAGGTCAAATTCACCTTCGACGAAGCCGGCAATCGCGAACTCCCACAGATCATGGGGCAGCTTCCTGGTGCTTCCGAAACATTGGTGGGAAGGGACTGCCCCCGATGGACGCAAGCGCGACGTGACGCAGACCACGTCTGGAGCCGCCGCTGGGATCGGGGCAATATCGCATCAAGAATTTCGCGGCGGGCCGGGACGCATCCTACGAGCGCGTGAAGGATTATTGGGGCGCTGCCGTCAACGTGAACGTGGGAAAATACAATTTCGACGAGATCCGCTACGAATATTATCGGGACGCGATTGTGCTGCTCGAAGCCTTCAAGGCCGATCGCATCGATTTTCGCGTCGAGAACAGCGCCCGCAACTGGGCGACCGGATACAACTTTCCCGCACGTGAGGACGGCCGCGTCATCCTCGAGGAGTTTCCCGCGCGTGCCTCCGGGGTGATGCAGGCTTTCGTGCTCAATCTGCGCCGGGAGAAGTTCGAGCGATCCGCGCGTGCGGCGCGCGCTCAACCTTGCTTTCCCGTTCGAAGACATCCGCAAGACGATCTTCTACGGCCAGTACGAGCGTATTTCGAGCTACTTCAATGGGCTTGAAATTGCTTCGTCGGGATTGCCGGAAGGAAAGGAACTGGAAATCCTGGAATCGGTTCGCGACAAGATTCCCGCGAAGGTTTTTACGAACGCGAACGCGAACCCGATAGGCGACACGCCGGATGCGGTTCGCAACAACCTGCGCGAAGCGGATCGCCTGCTGCGCGAGGCGGGCTGGGAATTGAAGGATCGGCGACGCGTCAACGCCAAGGGCGAAACGCTCACCATAGAACTTCTCGGCGACAGTCCGAACGATGAGCGCGTGTACCTTCCCTACAAGGCTTCTCTGGACCGCCTCGGCATCGCCACATCGGTTCGCATCGTCGATGACGTCCAGCATGTGAACCGGACACGGTCGTTCGATTTCGATATCGTGTCCGGGCTTTGGGGTCAGTCGCTCTCGCCGGGCAACGAGCAGCGCGAGTTCTGGGGATCTCAAGCCGCCAAGCGTGAAGGTTCGCGCAATCTCGCGGGCATTTCCGATCCCGGTATCGATGCATTGATCGACCGCGTGATCTTCGCGCGCGACCGCGCCGAACTCGTCGCCGCCACGAAGGCGCTCGATCGGGTTCTGCTGGCCCACGACTACATGGTGCCGCAATGGACCTACGGGAAGCAACGCACCGCCCGATGGAACCGCTTCAGTCATCCTGAGACGCTTCCGCGCTACGGCGCGTCGGGCTTTCCGACGGTCTGGTGGTACGATCAGGCGAAGGCAGACAAGACGGGAGCAATCAGGTGAAGTTTCCAACCCGCAGAAACGTGCTTGTCGGCGGCGCGGCAGCCGCGCTCCTGACATCCGGGACCGGGCGCGCCTTTGCGATTGCGGCCAGCGTCGAGGCACATGGCATGTCGAGTTTCGGGGATTTGAAATACCCGGCGGATTTCAAACATTTCGATTATGTGAATCCTTCCGCTCCGAAAGGCGGGACGCTGGCCATCCAGATCAGGCAGACGACCGGAAACCAGAATTTCGACACCTTCAATACCCTGAACGTTTTTGTCCTCAGAGGTGACGGAGCGGCTGGCATTCCGGCGACGTTCGATACGCTGATGGTCGGTTCCGGCGACGAGCCGGATGCCGTCTACGGACTTGTTGCGAAAAGCGCGGAGGTCTCCGAGGACAAGCTGACCTACCGGTTTCGCCTCCGCCCGGAAGCGCGCTTTCACGACGGTTCGCCACTCGGCGCCAAAGATGTGGCGTTTTCGCTGAAGATCCTGAAGGACAAGGGCCATCCGGTATTTCGCTCGATTCTGACGCAGATGGTCGCGGCCGAAGCGGAAGCGGAGGATCTGCTGGTCGTGCGTTTCTCGCCGCAGCGCAGCCGCGATCTTCACCTCGTGGTGGCCGGAATGCCGATCTTCTCGGAGCGTTACTGGCAGGGCCGCGATTTCGAAGCGGCGACCCTTGATGCGCCCCTCGGCTCGGGTCCCTACAAGGTGGGTCGCTTCGAGACCGGCCGTTTCATCGAACTCGATCGTGTGCCGGATTACTGGGCGAAGGACCTGCCGGTGAATGTGGGCCAGAACAATTTCGACCGCATCCGCTACGAATATTTCCGCGACCGGACCGTCGCCTTCGAGGCGTTCAAGAACGGCACGTTGAATTTTCAGGAGGAGTTCACGTCCCGAACCTGGGCGACGGGCTATGATTTTCCGTCCCTGCGCGAGGGCCGGGTCAAGAAAGAGACGATCCCCAACGATTCCCCGGCTCCGATCCAGGGCTGGTACTTCAACACCCGACGCGAGGCGTTCAAGGATCCGCGAATTCGCGAGGCCATCGGGCTCGCGTTCGATTTCGAATGGACCAACGCCAATATCATGTACGGGTCCTACAAGCGGCTGACGTCCTACTTCGAAAATACCGACATGAAGGCGGAGGGACGCCCTCGCCCGAAGAAGCTCGCGCTCCTCGACCCGTTTCGCAATCGCTTCCGGCGGAAGTCTTCGGCGAACCCGTCCTGCCCCCCGTCTCGGACGGTTCCGGTCAGGACCGACGGCTCTTGCGGCGGGCCGACGAATTTTGCGGGAAGCCGGATGCAAGCGCGAGGGCGCGGTTCTCAAGCTCCCGAACGGCCAGCCGTTCACGATCGAATTCCTCGACTTTCAGAGCGCCCTGCAGCCCCACACGCAGCCCTTTCAGGCCAACCTCGAAGAAGCTCGGCATCGAGGCCCGCTCGCGTATCGTCGATGCGGCTCAATATCAGCGGCGCATGGACGAGTACGATTTCGACATGGCGAGCCGCGCGCTCGCGGCGCCGGGACGCCGGGCGACAGCCTGCGCGTCGTCTATGGGTCGCAGGCCGCGAAGTCGCCGGGCAGCCGCAACATCGCGGGCATCGCCGACCCGGCGGTCGATGCCCTGGTGGAGCGGATCGCGCAGTCGCCAAGACCCGAAAGGAGCTCGTGGTCGCCTGCCGCGCCCTCGACCGGGTTCTTCGCGCGGGCCATTATTGGGTGCCGATGTGGTACAAGGGCAATGACTGGCTGGCCTATTGGGACGAGTTCGACCGTCCCGCAGTCAAGCCGGAGCTCGATTCCGGCGCGCCCGGGACCTGGTGGCACGATCCCGAGAAGGCGAAGCGGATCGGCCGGGGCTGACGGCCTTGGATTTGTCATTCGACCGCATGTTAGGATAGGGCTTGAACGGTCAATCCGGGTTTTGTGACGACCGATCTCGGCCGCTTGCGCCGAAAAACCGAAAGAGCCTGATGCTCGCATATATCGCGCGCCGCATCCTCCTCATGATCCCGACTCTGTTCGGCATCATGCTGATCTCGTTCGCCATCGTGCAGTTTGCTCCCGGCGGTCCGGTCGAGCGGATCATCGCGCAGCTTCAGGGCCAGGATTCGGGAGCGACCTCGCGGATCTCGGGCGGCGGGCGGCGATTTCTCGGGCGGGCAGAGCTCCGCCTGGTGGCGGAGCGTCCGACCAATCCTCGTCCCGCTATCGCGGCGCGCAGGGCCTCGACCCGCAATTCATCAAGCAGCTCGAGACGCAGTTCGGCTTCGACAAGCCTGCCTACGAGCGTTTCTTCAAGATGCTCTGGGATTATGCCCGTTTCGATTTCGGCAAGAGCTATTTCCGCGACATCTCGGTGCTGCAGCTCATCGGCGAGAAGCTTCCGGTTTCCGTGTCGCTCGGATCTGTGGATGACGCTTCTCTCCTATGCGATCTCGATCCCGCTCGGCATTCGCAAGGCCGTCAAGGACGGTTCGTCCTTCGACGTCTGGACGTCCGGCAGTCGTCATCGTCGGCTACGCGATCCCGGGCTTCCTGTTTGCCATCCTGCTGATCGTTCTCTTTGCCGGCGGGTCGTTCTGGCAGATCTTTCCGCTTGCGCGGACTGACGTCCGAGAACTGGGATCAGCTTTCGCTCGGCGGCAAGATTCTCGACTATCTCTGGCATATCACGCTGCCGATCATCGCCATGGCGCTCGGCGCGTTCGCCACCTCGACCCTGCTCACCAAAAACTCGTTTCTGGACGAGATCCGCAAGCAATACGTCGTCACCGCCCGCATGAAGGGATTGTCGGAACGACAGGTCCTGTACGGCCACGTTTTTCGCAACGCCATGCTGATCGTCATCGCGGGCTTTCCGGGAGCCTTCATCGGCGCCTTTTTTGCCGGGGCGCTGCTGATCGAAACGATCTTTTCCCTCGACGGGCTTGGGACTTCTCTCGTTCGAATCGATCGTCAATCGCGATTATCCGGTGGTGTTCGCGAACCTCTACATCTTCTCGCTCGTCGGACTCGCGGTGAACCTTCTGTCCGATCTCACCTATACGTGGATCGACCCGCGCATCGATTTCGAAACGCGGGAGGTGTGAGATGAACGAAAGCATCGCCCTCCCGTCACCCGCACAGGCGCCCGTCGCGCCCCCGATGCCGAAGCAGGGCCTGATCAAGCTCTCGCCGCTGAACCGACGCCGGCTGCAGGAACTTCAAGGCCAACAGGCGGGGCTATTGGTCGTTCTGGATCTTCCTGGTCTTGTTCGTCCTGAGCCTGTTCGCCGAGTTCCTCGCCAACGACAAGCCGATCCTCGTCTCCTACAAGGGCGAGCTGCTGTCGCCGGTACTTCACCGAGTATCCGGAGGAGAAGTTCGGCGGGTTTCTGGCGCAGACCGATTACCGGGACCCCGTCATCTCGAAAGAGATCGAGGCGAATGGCTGGATCCTGTGGGCCCCGATCCGGTTTTCGTACAACACGCACAATCTCGACCTGCCCGTTCCCGCGCCCGCTCCCCCACGTGGATGCTGACCGACGAGCAATGCCGCCCCATCGCCGAGCGAAACGGCGGGACGGGCTGCCGCGACATCGAATGGAACTGGCTTGGGACCGACGATCAGGGACGCGACGTCGTGGCCCGGCTGATCTACGGGTTCCGCATCTCCGTGCTGTTCGGGCTGATCCTTGCCGGCATCTCCTCCGTCGTCGGCGTCCTGGCCGGTGCCGTGCAGGGCTATTTCGGTGGCTGGGTCGATCTCATCTTCCAGCGCTTCATCGAAGTCTGGACGGCGATTCCGGCGCTCTATCTGCTCATCATCATCTCGGCGATCATCACGCCCAGTTTCTTCGTGCTGCTCGGAATCCTCCTGTTGTTCTCGTGGGTCTCGCTCGTCGGCGTGGTACGCGCCGAGTTCCTGCGCGCGCGAAACCTCGAATACGTGCGTGCCGCGCGGGCCCTTGGGCTTTCGAATTCCACGATCATGTTCCGGCATCTCCTGCCGAACGCCATGGTGGCGACACTGACCTTCCTGCCCTTCATTCTCAACGGCTCGATCGCGACGCTGACCTCGCTCGATTTCCTCGGCTTCGGCCTGCCGCCAGGCTCGCCCTCGCTTGGCGAAATGCTCGCGCAGGGCAAGGCGAACCTGCAGGCGCCATGGCTCGGGCTGACCGGCTTTTTCGTTATCGCGCTCATGCTCAGCCTGCTGATTTTCATCGGCGAGGCGGTGCGCGATGCGTTCGATCCGCGCAAGGCGTTCCAATGACAGAACCGCTCATCTCCGTTCAGGATCTGTCGGTCGCATTTCGTCAAGGCGGCGAGGATACGCTCGCGGTCGATCGCATGTCGTTCGATATCCAGCCGGGAGAGACGGTCGCGCTCGTGGGAGAATCCGGATCGGGCAAATCGGTCTCGGCGTTGTCGATCCTGAAACTGCTCCCCTATCCGTCGGCCCACCATCCGTCAGGCCGCATCCTCTTCAAGGGACAGGATCTGATCGCTGCCGACGAGAACGCCATGCGGCGCGTGCGCGGCGAAGACATCACGATGGTGTTCCAGGAGCCCATGACGTCCCTCAACCCGCTCCACACGATCGAGCGGCAGGTCGGCGAGATCCTGAAAGTCCATCGCGGCATGTCGGATCGCGACGCCCGGGCCCGCACCCTCGAACTTCTGGCACTCGTGGGCATTCGCGATGCCGAGAGCCGGCTCGGCGCCTACCCGCACCAGCTCTCGGGAGGGCAGCGGCAGCGCGTGATGATCGCCATGTGCCTCGCGAACGAACCGGATCTCCTCATCGCCGACGAACCCACGACCGCGCTCGACGTCACGGTGCAGGCTCAGATCCTGAAATTGCTGGCAGAGTTGAAGGGCCGGCTGAACATGTCGATGCTCTTCATCACCCACGATCTCGGCATCGTCCGCAAAGTGGCCGACCGGGTCTGCGTGATGCTCAAGGGCAGAATCGTCGAACACGGAAAAGTCGAAGAGGTGTTCGGCAATCCGCAGCACGAATATACCAGGCGATTGCTGGCAGCGGAGCCCAAGGGGCGTGCGAACCCGGTCGCGAGGGATGCGCCGACCGTGGTCGAGGCCGGGCCTATCAAGGTCTGGTTCCCGATCAAGCGGGGTTTCTTCCGCAAGACGATCGGTCACGTGAAGGCCGTCGATGGGGTGTCGGTGCGAATCCGGAAGGGAGAGACGATCGGTATCGTGGGCGAATCCGGTTCGGGCAAGACGACGCTCGGACTCGCGATCATCCGGCTGGTCTCATCCGAAGGACCGATCGTGTTTCTGGGCAACCGCATCGACGGCCTGCGCTCGAACGACATCCGCCCGATGCGCAAGGACCTGCAGGTGGTGTTTCAGGATCCCTATGGCTCTCTGTCGCCGCGCATGTCGGTGGCGGAGATCGTGGCGGAAGGGCTGCAGGTCCAGAACCGCGATCTCACCTATCTGCAGCGCCGGGACATCGTGGCACGCGCGCTCTTCGATGTCGGGATCGATCCGGCGACCATGGACCGCTACCCCCACGAGTTTTCCGGCGGCCAGCGTCAGCGCATCGCCATAGCGCGCGCCATTGCGCTTGAGCCGCAATTCATCATGCTCGACGAGCCGACCTCGGCCCTCGACATGTCGGTTCAGGCGCAGATCGTCGAACTTCTCCGGGACCTGCAGAAGCGACGCGATCTCGCCTACATGTTCATCAGTCACGATCTGCGGGTCGTTCGCGCGCTGGCAAACCACGTCATCGTGATGCAGAATGGAAAGGTCGTCGAAGAGGGGTCGGCGGAGCAAATTTTCGACGCCCCTGAGACCGACTATACGCGCGCGCTGTTCGCCGCCGCGTTCAATCTCGAAGCCGACGTTATCGACGCGGTCAGGCAATAGACTCGGCGACGAGGCCATGCATATCGCACCATTCGCACGCCGGCTCACTCCCACGGACACGCTCCCCCAGCGGGGCACGGGCGAGCCTTCCTGATCGGCATCGTGCTCAATCTCGCCTTCGTGGCCATCGAGGCGACATACGGTTTTCTCGCGGATTCCATGGCGCTCCTGTCGGATGCCGGACACAACCTGAGCGATGTGCTGGGCCTTGCGATCGCCGGAGGCGCGGCGCTTCTGGCGAAGCGCGGTCCCTCGCAGCGCTTCACCTATGGCCTGCGCTCCAGCACGATACTGGCGGCCCTGTTCAACGCGCTGCTCCTCCTCGTCGCGGTCGGCGGCATCGTTTGGGAATCGATCGACCGCCTTCTGAACCCTGCACCTGTCGCCGCCATCACCGTGATGGTGGTCGCCGGCATCGGCATTCTCATCAATGGTTTCACGGCTCTGGCTGTTCATGAGAGGCAGCAAGGACGACATCAATATCCGTGGCGCGTTTCTTCATATGGCGGCCGATGCCGCGGTCTCGCTCGGCGTCGTCCTCGCAGGCGCGGTCATTCTTTGGACCGGATCGACCTGGATCGACCCGGTGATCAGCCTCGTCATCGCGGGCGTCATCGTTTGGACGACCTGGGATCTGCTGCGCCAATCGCTGACCCTGTCGCTTCAGGGCGTGCCCGAGCGCCATCGCGGTGACCGAGGTTCGCGCCGCCCTTGAGGCAGATACCTGGCGTGGCGCGGGTCCATCACCTTCACGTATGGGCCGTCAGCACCACCGACACCGCGCTGACCGTCCATCTCGTGATGCCGGGCGGCCATCCCGGCAACGACTTTCTCGCCGATGCGCAAAAGTCGCTGAAAGCCGATTTCGGCATCAGTCACGCGACGATTCAGATCGAGATCGGCCACGACGTAGGGTCACGTGCCGGCGAGAAATGCCCGCTCGATCGCCGGAGCTGCCGAGGCATGACCATGATCATGCCCACGGTCATGCGTCATGCCGAGCCCACACGCGCATTAGCCTTCTGGTCCGCCGCGTTGTAATGCCGTATCGATGATGTCGCGTTTGAGGGAGTCTCGATGCCGCGCGCTCTGATCATCGTGCTGGATTCCGTGGGGATCGGCGGCGCCGAGGACGCGTTGGATTATGGTGACGCAGGCGCCGACACGCTCGGGCCACATCGCCGAGGCATGCGCGGCAGGGCGCGGAGACAAGGAAGGTCTCCGGACGGGTCCGCTGCGGCTGCCGCACCTCTGCGGCCCTCGGTCTCGGCCTCGCCTGTGAGGCCTCCACCGGACACATGCCACCCGGCACTTGCACCGGCGGGCCCGGTCGAGGGGGCGTGGGGCTACGGGGTCGAAACTTCGAAGGGCAAGGATACGCCCTCCGGGCCATTGGGAGATCGCCGGCGTGCCGGTCGATTTCGACTGGGGCTATTTCCCCAACACCGTTCCGTCCTTTCCCGAGGCCGCTGACCGACGCGCTGATCGCGACGCGGCGCGCTGCCGGGCATCCTCGGCAACAAGCACGCCTCGGGGACGGAGATCATCGACGAATTGGGTGCCGAGCACGTGCGGACCGGGACGCCGATCTGCTACACGTCCGTCGACAGCGTCCTGCAGATCGCGGCTCATGAGGAAACGTTCGGCCTCGACCGGCTCTACGAGGTCTGCCGGATCGCCCGGGAGCTCTGCGACCCGCTCAATATCGGGCGCGTCATCGCGCGTCCGTTCGTCGGCACGGCGCGAGGCGGGCTTTCGACGGACAGGCAATCGCAAGGATTTCGCCACCCAGCCGCCCCGGGACACGATCCTCGACACGCTGACAAAGGCGGGGCGGGCGATCGTCACGGTCGGCAAGATCGGCGATATCTTCGCCCATCGCAGCACGGGTCGGGAGATCAAGCCGCATGGCAACGACGCCTGCCTGTCCGCTGCCATCGAGGCGATGAATACCCTTCCGGATGGCGGCCTCGTCTTCGCCAACCTGGTCGATTTCGACAGCGAATACGGCCATCGCCGCGATATCCCGGGCTACGCGGCGGCACTGGAGGCGTTCGACCGGCGCATGCCGGAGATCAGGGCGATCCTGCGCGAGGGCGACCTTGTCATCATCACCGCCGATCATGGCAACGACCCGAGCTGGCACGGGACCGACCACACCCGCGAGCACACGCCGATCCTGTGCTTCGGTCCCGAGCGTCAAGGCCGGCCCGATCGGGCGGCGCAGAGAGTTTCGCCGATATCGGCGCGACGGTCCTTGTCGCATCTGGGCGTACCATCGCGTGGCCCCGGGCGTCGCTTGGCCCTAACCCGTGCTGGCAATCAACGGTGACATTCTAAGCCGTTGACGCCGCCGTTACTTTGGATCACGCTCCCACGGATCGTCTGGAGGCTCTCCGCACGATCCCTGGAGAGTCTTCCCGCTCTTGCGTGGAAGATCAGTAATGAATTCGCCTAACCGTTCGACGCATATCAGGCTCACGTCCCATCCCGAACCCAATACCGCCACGGCCCGACGACCCGTCGCCTGGGGCGCGGGCGACCCCAAGACGCGAGGGCCTATCGTCGGATCGGTCACCAATCCGGCGGACCGCAACGTCATCGGCGCCCATGGCGGGTCCTACGCACTCTACCGCGCCCTCGCGATATCGGCCCGCGCGCTCAATCCGCTGGCCCGGCCGGACCTGCACAACACCCATCCCACGGCCATCGATCGGGCCGCATCCGCAATGGTCGGAGCCCGGCAAGATCGTGTCGCTCGACCCGTGGGGCCACATGGTGGGGGAGGTCTACGCGGAGGAGATTGCAAGCGGCCTCGATATTCGTCCGACCATCGCCATCACCAAGGCGCGGTTGAACATGCCGGAAATTCTCGGCGCCATGACGCCAAGCGCCTCAAGGCGGACGGCGACGATCCTGCACGAGAGCCGGCGATATCTCGGTGACCAAGGTGGCGGTCGACCCGGTCTGGTATCTGCCCGGCGTCGCAGCGCGATTCGGCACATCCGAGGGCGAATTGCGTCGCACGCTGTTCGAACAGACCGGCGGCATGTTTCCGGAACTCGTGACGCGCCCGGACATGAACGTGTTCCTGCCGCCCATCGGCAACATCACCGTCTACATCATGGGCGACGTGGCGGGGTTGAGCGATCGAGAAACGGCGCATCGCCTGCCGCGTGCACGACGAATGCAACGGTTCCGACGTGTTCGGGTCCGATATCTGCACCTGCCGCCCCTATCTGGTGCACGGCATCGAGGAATCGGTGCGGGAGGCACAGAATGGCGGCGTTGGCGTCATCGCCTACAACCGCAAGGAAGGCCGCGCCCTCGGCGAGGTGACGAAGTTCCTCGTCTACAACGCCCGCAAACGCCAGGAGGGCGGGGATTCGGCCGCGACCTATTTCGAACGCACCGAATGCGTGGCGGGGGTCCAGGATGCGCGGTTCCAGCAGCTCATGCCGGATGTTCTTCACTGGCTCGGCATCCGCCGGATCGATCGCCTGATGTCCATGTCGAACATGAAATACGACGCCATCGTGGGCTCGGGCATCGAGGTCGTCGAGCGGGTTCCCATCCCGCGCGGACCTCGTGCCGCCCGACGCGCAGGTGGAGATCGAGGCCAAGAAGGCGGCGGGATACTACACGCCCGAGGGTCCTCCCGAAGCCTCGGGTCTCGACCAGGTCAAAGGCCGCGATCTCGAGCGCTTCTAGCGCTTAACCCTGACTTCCACCGTGATCCGGCGACGGCCATCCCTGACCGGTCTGGGATGTGTGATATCGCTTCTACTGAGACCAGCGGAGCGCGTTGTGACGGAACACCCGACCCCTTTCTCCGCGACACCAGGCGGCCAAGAAGCCTCCTGAGCGCGGCGGCCGTGCGCGAGCGGGCCCACCGGATGCTGCAGCTGGCGCTGGACGGCCAGCTCGACCATTTCGGGTCGATCTGAGCCGGCTCGACGCCTGCGCCGACGAGGTCGTGGCGACGATCCGCGAGGCCTATCCGTCTCTGGAAATCCCATTCCATGCCCGGTGGCGGCATTTCTCCGTGCCGGCGGCCACGAGCGATGGGGCGCGGTCGATGCACAGCGCTCCCTGGACCGACGTCGGGGCAGATGGGCCGCGCCGCCTTCGATCTCGCCATCGTGTCTGTCCTGCTGGATGCCGGCGCCGGTCCCGATTGGCGCTACGTGGAAGGCCGCACCGGTGAAACCTACAGCCGCTCGGAAGGCCTCGCCGTCGCCAGCTTCGACATGTTCATCGGCGGCGCGTTCTCGAGCAATCCCGACGATCCCTTCCGGGTGGATGCGGACGTCCTGCTGGCGCTCACGCGCCGAGGATCTCGCCGAAGGTTTCCAGGTTCGGGCGGACAATCCGCTCGTCGGGTCTGGAAGGACGGGCGGCGCTGCTCAACCGCCTCGGACGAACCGTCGCCATCAACCCGGACATTTTCGGCCAGCATGACGACCCGCGACCTGGCGGCCTTTTCGACGTCATCGTCGCCGACCGCGACCGAGGGGCAGATCAAGGCCACGTCGATCCTCGACGCGCTGCTGACCTATCTCGGACCGATCTGGCCCGGCAGAATTTCGCTCGGCGGCGTCGATCTGGGCGACACCTGGCGCCATCCGGCGCTGGAAACGCCGGATGCGACCAACGGCCTGGTGCCCTTTCACAAACTGTCGCAATGGCTCTCCTACTCGCTGATCGAGCCCCTCGAATGGGCCGGCTACACCGTCGTGGATCTGGACGACCTGACGGGCCTTCCCGAATATCGCAACGGCGGCCTGTTCCTCGATACGGGCGTCATCGCCCTGAAAGACCCGTCCGACGCGGGCAAAGCCGCATGCGGTCGATTCCGCGCTTGTCGTGGAATGGCGCGCTCTGACGGTTGCTCTCCTCGATCTTGATCGCCGAACCGATCCGTCAAGAAACTCGGAGCTCGACGCAAATCGCTTTCCTCTCGCCAAGGTGCTCGAAGGCGGCACCTGGGCGACCGGGCGGCGATTGGCCCGGGAGCGGCGGAGCGACGGCTCTCCGCCCCTTTCCGTGGTCAGCGACGGCACGGTATTCTAAGAGAAACAGACCATGATTCAAAACGAGAGCAAGCGAATGCAGGGCGTTACCGTCGTCGATCATCCGCTGGTGCAGCACAAACTGACCTTGATGCGGGAAAAAGAACGGTCGACGAAGGGCTTCCGTCAGCTCTTGAACGAAATCGGGATGCTGCTCTGCTACGAGGTCACGCGCGACCTTCCGATCGAACGGATCGAGATCGAGACGCCGCTGACAACAATGGAGGGCGCACAGATCGCCGGCAAGAAGCTCGTGCTGGCGCCGATCCTGCGCGCCGGCGTCGGCTTTCTCGACGGCATGCTGACGCTCGTGCCCGCCGCGCGCGTCGCCCATATCGGCCTCTACCGCGACCCGGAATCGCTGCAGGCGGTGGAGTATTATTTCAAGGCGCCATCAGACCTCGCCGACCGCATGATCCTCGTGCTCGATCCCATGCTGGCGACGGCGAATTCGGCCGTGGCCGCCATCGACCGGTTGAAGGAGCGCGGCGCCAAGGATCTGCGCTTCGTCTGCCTTCTGGCGGCGCCCGAGGGCATCGAGAAGCTGCGCGGCGCGCATCCGGACGTGCAGATCTGGACCGCCGCCATCGACGAACGCCTCAACGACCACGGCTATATCCTGCCCGGCCTCGGAGATGCCGGCGACCGAATGTACGGAACGCGCTGATCGCCTCGCCGGTTGAGGCTCCTGAAAGATTGAGAGCGAGGAAACCCATTTGCGTTTCATTGTCGCCGACTGGGGAACGACCCGCTTTCGCGCCTATCTCGTCGAGGACGAGACGATCCTCGACGAAGGTGTCGTCGGACGAGGGCGTGTCGGCCCTGCAACCGGGGCAGCATCGCCGGGGTCTTCCTGCGCCATTGCGGCTCCTGGCTCGAAGCGGAGCCGGACGCGGCCGTCCTGCTGGTCGGCATGGTCGGCAGCCGCGAAGGCTGGGTCATGGCACCCTATGCGCCTGTGTCCGGCGGGCCCGGTCGAGATCGCCCGCGCGATGATACCCGTGGATATCGGCAACGGCCGGCAAGGCCATATCGTGCCGGGCCTGTTCTGCGAGCCGGCGCCCGGCGCCGCCGACGTGATGCGCGGGGAGGAAACGCTCGCGCTCGGCTCCGGCGTTCGGGATGGGCTCGTCTGCTCTCCCGGCACGCATCCGAAATGGATCACGATGAAAGATGGGCGCGATCGAGCGCTTCGCCACCTACATGACCGGCGAGATGTACGCGCTGCTGCTGGAGCATTCGATGATCGGCCGGCCGGCCACCGAGCCCGAGGATCCTGCCGGGTTCGACCTCGGCCTCGACGCCGCCGAGCGCAATCGCGGCGACCGCCGACGACCAGCGCGTCGGGCCTCCTGCATCTGCTTTTCGGGGCGCGCGCCGCCGTCGTTTCGGGCCGCATGAAGCCCGACCTTCTCCGGCCCTATCTGTCCGGGCTTCTGACGGGGGATGAAATGAACGGCGCCTTGTCGCAATTTGGTCACCCTTCTCCGGTGACGATACTGGCCGATCCGCCACGGGCGGACCTCTACGAGCAGGCGCTGGCACGCCGGGGCATCGCGACCACCACGAGACCGCCCAGGGCCGCGCTCCTGGCCGGGTTGGCCCGCATTCTCCGCGAGGGCACCATGCCGTAAGGTCGATCCCCGCCGGATCCGCCCTGCCGTCCCTCGTGGCGTGCGATGGGTGGTCAGCCTTCATTCATCGCGATACCCTAAAGGTCACGCTCTCAACTCACCCTCCCCTGTCCGGATGGACCATGTTTCCCAAGCCCCAAGCCGCCCTTTCGCCCAACACCTTCGAGTATGAATCCTTTCCCCTCGTGAAGCCGACCGGCTTTCGCGAATACGATGCCCGCTGGCTGTTCGAGAAGGAGATCAACCTCATGGGCGTGCAGGCGCTCGGGATGGGCCTCGGCACGCTCATCCACGAAATGGGCGTCCGTCCGGACATCGTCACCGGGCACGATTTCCGCGGCTATTCCTCCTCGATCAAATATGCGCTGATTTCCGGCATGATGGCGGCGGGCCTGCGCGTCAAGGATGTCGGCCTCGCCTTGTCGCCGATGGCCTATTTCGGCCAGTTCGAGCTCGATTGCCCCGCCGTCGCGATGGTGACCGCCTCGCACAACGACAACGGCTGGACCGGCGTGAAGATGGGCGCGAACCGCCCCATGACCTTCGGGCCCGAGGAGATGGGCCGGCTGAAGGACATCGTGATGAACGCGGCCTTCACGCTGCGCGAGGGCGGAGCCTACGAGTTCGTGTCAGATTTCCGCGACCGCTACATCGCCGATCTCACCGACCGTCCCAAACTGAAGCGCAAGCTGAAGGTCGTCGCCGCTTGCGGCAACGGCACCGCCGGCGCCTTCGCGCCGCAGATGCTCGAGATGATCGGCTGCGAGGTCATCCCGCTCGACGCCAATCTCGACCACACCTTCCCGCGCTACAATCCCAATCCCGAAGACATGAAGATGCTGCACGCGATCGCCGACAAGGTGCGCGAGACCGGCGCCGATGTCGGCCTCGGCTTCGACGGCGACGGCGACCGCTGCGGCGTCGTCGACAACAATGGCGACGAGATCTTCGCCGACAAGATCGGCGTGATGCTGGCGCGCGATCTCTCGAAGCTGCATCCCAACGCGCAATTCGTCGTCGACGTGAAATCGACCGGCCTGTTCGCGACCGATCCGGAGCTGAAGGCGCAGGGTGCCAAGACCGATTACTGGAAGACCGGCCATTCCTACATCAAGCGCCGCGTCAACGAATTGTCGGCGCTCGCCGGCTTCGAGAAATCGGGCCACTTCTTCTTCAACAAGCCGGTCGGCCGCGGCTATGACGACGGCCTCCTGACGGCCATCGCGGTCTGCGAAATGCTCGACCGCAATCCCGGCAAGTCGATGGCGGACCTCTACAACGCCGTGCCCAAGACCTGGGGCTCGCCCACCATGGCGGCAAAATGCGCCGACGAGGTCAAGTACGACGTGGTCGAGCGTGTGGTGAAGCGCTTCTCGCAGATCAGCCAGAAGGGCGAGAAGGTCGGCGGGCCACCCGATCGTCGATCTCATCACCGTCAATGGCGTGCGCGTCGTGACGGACGACGGCACCTGGGGCCTCGTGCGCGCCTCGTCCAACAAGCCCGAGCTCGTCGTCGTGGTCGAAAGCCCGGTCTCGGAAGCGCGCATGCGCGAGATGTTCAAGGTGGTCGACGACGTGCTGCGCGAGAACGCGGAAGTCGGCGCCTACAACCAGACGATCTGATCGCACGAGGACCGCCCGGCGGACATCTCCCGCCGGGCTGTTCTCTATTCTCTTCGAGTACTTCCCATGCTCCATCCGCTTCTCGCGCTCCCCTCCGAGGCCTCGCTTCCGATCTGGCTTGCGACTGAAAGCACCTGGGCGGGGATTTGCGAGAGCCTTCCGGCGAGCGCGCGGACATTCGCGAGGGCGCAAGGGTTTCGAAGGCAAGGCCGGGCAGTCATTGCCTGTTGCCGAATTCCGATGGCGGTCTTCTGGGCGTCGTTTTCGGTGTCGAGGCGAGGACGCGAAACGTGTCGATCCGTTCCTCGTCGGCAAGCTTGCCGACGCTTCTGCCGGAGGGCGCTTATCGGTTCGAAACACCGACCGGCGCAGCCCGGCGCTCGCAACACTCGCCTGGCTGCTTGGTTCATACGCGTTCGATCGCTATCGCAAACGCGCTCCGCGATCGGCGAGGCTTGTGGTGCCGGAAGGCGTCGATGCGGACGAAGTCTCGCGCATCGCCGATGCGGTGAACACGAGCCGCGATCTCGTCAACACGCCCACGAGCGATCTTGGTCCGGACGGGATCGAGGCGGCGGCGAGGACCCTCGCCGAGAAGCACGGCGCGTCCTTCACAAGCATCGTCGGTGAAGATCTTCTCGAACAGAACTTTCCGATGATCCACGCGGTCGGACGCGCGTCGGCTATTGCGCCGCGATTGATCGACTTCACGTGGGGCAGCGAATCCGCACCGCGCGTCACGCTCGTCGGCAAAGGCGTCGCTTTCGATACCGGCGGCCTCGACATCAAGCCACCTTCCTCGATGCTGATGATGCGCAAGGATATGGGCGGCGCCGCCGCGGCCTTGGCGCTCGCCGACATGATCATGGGCGCGAAACTGCCCGTGCGTCTGCGCGTGCTCATTCCCGCCGTCGAAAACTCCATCTCGAGCAACGCCTTCCGTCCCGGCGACATTCTGTCGAGCCGCAAGGGCATCAGCGTCGAGATCGGAAACACCGACGCGGAGGGCCGGCTCATTCTCGCCGATGCGCTGACGCTCGCGGACGAGGAAAATCCCGAACTGCTCGTCGACTTCGCGACCCTCACGGGCGCGGCGCGGGTGGCTCTTGGCCCCGAACTGCCGCCGTTTTTTACCGATGACGATGCGCTGGCAAACGAAATCGCCACGCAGGGTCTTGCGGTCGAACGACCCAGTCTGGCGGCTGCCGCTCTGGTATCCGTACCAGTCGCTGCTCGATTCGAAATTCGCCGACATGAACAACACGGGCGGCCCCATGGCGGGGTCGGTCACGGCAGCGCTCTTTCTGCGTCGGTTCGTGTCGTCCGCGAAGGCTTATGTCCATTTCGACATCTTCGCCTGGAACAATACCAGCCCGGCCCGGCGCGACCGGAGGGCGGCGACGTGCAGGCCGCGCGCCTGATGTACTCGCTGCTGAAGGATCGCTATCGCGCTGTGATTCCTGCGTGGCGTCGCGTATCCCGTGCCCGGATGCGATAATACGGATCCGAAACGAATAGGTGCGCGATGGCTGTTGATATCCGAACCTCGCAAAGTCTCAGGCTCTGGCACGATGTCCATCTCGACCTCGTGCACCAGGGCGGAGATCTCTCGTCCCGCCAGATCGCCATCCTGCTGACGATCTATCTCGAATCGCCGCCCCACACGGTGCGGGGTCTCGCGCAGAAGCTCGGTGTGACCAAGCCGGTGATCACCCGGCGCGCTGGACACCATGGGCAAGCTCGATCTCGTGTCGCGGCGCCGCGATGAACTCGACCGCCGGAACGTCATCATCCAGCGCACCGTGGTGGGTGCCTTGGCGGTCGAGCGCCTGGGCGATATCATCACGGCTCGTGCCAAGGAACTGCCCCGATGATCTTCGACCGCCGCATCACGCCCTTCCGCGCCGACCTCGCCGCCGAGCGAGCTTCGGGGACAGGTCGAGGCGGAGCGCTTTGCCTCCGGATCGCTCGAAGCGGATCGCCGTGGCGTTCCAATCGCTTCACCGGCATCCCGCGGCGGCCGCGCCCGTCGACACGCAGGCTTTGTTCGGCGAAGAGGTGGAAGTGTTCGACGAGAGGGACGGGTGGGCCTGGGTGCAATTGAGGGCCGACGGCTATGTGGGATATCTGCCTGCGAGCGCGTTGGGCGAACCTGGGCCTGAGCCGACCCATCGCGTGGGCGCGCTTCGCACCTTCGTCTATCCCGGCCCTAACTTGAAACTGCCGAATCAACGGCCTGCTGACCCTGAACAGCCTCGTCGCCGTGGCCGAGCGTCGAGGGCGATTACGCGCAGCCTTGCCACCGGCGGATATGTGATGGCGGCGCATCTCGGCGACATCCGAGCATCACGCTGAGGATTTCGTCTGCGGTGGCAGAGCGCTTTCTGCACACGCCTTATCTGTGGGGCGGCAAGACCAGCATCGGCATCGATTGTTCGGGGCTCGCCCAGACATCGCTGACGTCAGCCGGCTTCGACGCCCCGCGGGACAGCGACATGCAGGAGGAAGCACTGGGCACACCGCGTCGAAATCCTGCCCGACCTCGGCAGGACTGCAGCGCGGCGACTTGGTGTTTTGGAAAGGTCATGTGGCGATCATGCTGGATCAGACACGCATGATCCACGCGACGGGCACACCATGACGGTCTCCATCGAGTCTCTCGCGGTGGCCGAGGAGCGTATCCGCACGGTCAGCTATGGGCCAATAACCGCCATCAAGCGGCTCGGAGTCGCTCGGCGCTAGGCGCTGATCCGTTCGATTAGCCACCGCGACGGCCGACTTGCCTTCGGACCCTCGCCAAGAGTGTAGGCACGTCGCAATGCGCGAGCGGCCGCGTCCGCGTCGGCTTCGGTCTGCGCGTGCACGATCCCCAGGGGACGTTCGTGATCGACCGCCGTCGCCAATTTCGGCAAGCTCCGTCAGACCGACCGCATGGTTCACCGCGTCCTGCGGACGCGTTCGCCCCCCGCCGAGCGCAACCACGGCGACACCCGCGTCCCGCGTTGCAATCGCGTGGACGATTCCGTGTTCGCTCGGGGTGGACGGCGCGGATGATCGGCGCTGCCTTCAGATGCGTTTTATGCCGCTCGACGAGATCGTGCGGCCCCCCGAGCGCGACGACCATTCGCTGGAACATCTCCGCGGCCTCGCCGGACGCGATGGCGTTCTCGATCTTCGCGCGGGCCTCGGTGAGGTCCGTGGCCAGCCTGCCGAGCAGGAGCATCTCGGCGCTCAATTCCACCGTGACCTCGTGAAAGCGCGCTTCGCGCCGTCGGCCGGAGAGGTAGTCCGCCATATAGGCGACTTCGACCGCGTTCCCGGCATGAGACGCGAGCGGCTCGTTCATGTCGGTCAGCAACGCGCTCGTGGGAAGGCCGGCGCCGTTGGCGACCAGCACGAGGCTTTGGGCAAGCTTGCGGGCATCCGCGATATTGTCCATGAAAGCGCCCGAGCCGAATTTCACGTCCATCACCAGGCCCTGCAATCCCGCAGCCAGTTTCTTCGACAGAATCGAAGCGGTGATCAGGTCGATGGATTCCACCGTCGCCGTCACATCCCGGATCGAATAGAGACGCTTGTCCGCCGGCGCGAGATCCGCCGTCTGTCCGATGATCGCGCACCCGACCTCGCGCGTCACACGGCGGAAGGTTTCGATGTCCGGCTGGGACATATATCCCGGAATGGCGTCGAGCTTGTCGAGGGTCCCGCCCGTATGGCCGAGTCCCCGGCCGGAGATCATCGGCACGTAGCCGCCGCAGGCTGCGACCGCAGGCGCGAGCGCTAGGCTGACCGTATCGCCGACCCCGCCGGTGGAATGTTTGTCGAGCACGGGGCCCGGGAGATCCCACGACAGGACTTCGCCCGAATGCGTCATGGCGCGCGTCAGCGCCACGCGTTCCGCGATGGAAAGTCCGCGGAAGAAAACCGCCATGGCGAACGATGCCGCCTGCCCCTCCGAGACGCGACCCGACGTCATGCCTTCGACAAAGCCGGCGATCTGCTCGGCATCGAGTTCGTCGACCCTCGCGCTTGAGGCGGATGATTTCCTGCGGAAGATGGCTCATGTCAGTAGGCTCCGGCGATCGTCTTTCCCGACCGCCCTTCGATGGTGTCGATAAGCGCATCGTATACGCTGCTTGCCCCGATGCGGAATGTGCCAGGCGTCGCCCAGCCCTGCCCCATGATGCGGTCCGCAAGCTCGAGATATATCCTGGCATCGGAAAGCGTACGGATACCGCCCGACGGTTTCAGCCCGACGCTTCGGCCCGAAGATTTGATGGCGCGCAGCATGATCTCGGCCGCCTCCGGCGTAGCCGATACGGGCGTCTTGCCCGTAGAGGTCTTGATGAAATCCGCCCCTGCCGCGATGGCGAGATGACTTGCCCTTTCGATCAGCGCAGGCTCGACGAGTTCGCCCGTCTCCAGGATGACTTTCAACAATCGGCCCTGATCCACCTTCTCGCGCACCGCTTCCACCATCTCGGCCGCCACCGCGAGATCGCCGCGCCGCACGGCATTGTAAGGCAGGACGAGGTCGATCTCCTGGGCACCGTCCGCGAGCGCCTCTCCGACGTCATCGCAGACGCGCGCCACGTCTTCGCCACCGGCAGGGAAATTGACGACGGTTGCGATGCGCACCGCCGAGCCCTTCAGCGCGTCGACGGAAAGCCGGACGAATTGCGGCCATACGCAAACCGCCGCCACAGGTCCGCGCGGGTCGCGAGCCTTCGCGCAGAGGCTTTCGATCGCGGACGGCGTGCAGGTGTCGGTCAAGTCGGTGAGGTCGAGGCTGCGCAGGGCGCGAGTTGCGATTTCAATGTTCGACATCATGAAAGCTCCGCAACGAATGAACGGATGAGGCGCTTGAATTTCGCCGAAGCTTCGGCCGCCGTATCCTTGGTTTCCTGGTGTGACGGCGAGGCCCCCTCGATTCCTGCCGCGAGATTGGTCACGAGCGAAATCGCCGCAACCCGCAGCCCATAATAGCGCGCGAGGATGACTTCCGGCACGGTCGACATGCCGACGAGGTCGCCTCCGAGAATTTGCGTCATGCGGATTTCTGCAGGGGTTTCGAAACTGGGCCCGGAAAACCACGTATAGACGCCCTCGGGCACATCGATCCCCGCCTTGGCCGCCGCACGTTGCAGAATGCGACGCAAATCGGCGTCGTAAGCGCCGGTAAGCGACACAAAGCGCGCTTCCGTGTGGTCCCGCATCAGAGGGTTCGCACCGGCAAGGTTGATATGATCGCGGATCGACACCAGCGAACCGGGACGGATATCGGCGCTCACCGAGCCAGCCGCATTGGTGAGGACGACCACCCGGATGCCAAGTTCCCCGACCACACCGATCGGCACACGCATGGCGCCGGCATCGCCCGTCTCGTAATAATGCGCCCGCCCCTGGAACAGCAGCACACGCTTGCCTTCGAGCATCCCGGAAACGAGCTTGCCCGCATGACCCGAAACACCGCTCTGGGGAAAGTGCGGGATGTCCGCATAGGCGAGGCTGACGGGATCGCTGACCTCGTCGACGAGGGTCCCGAGTCCGGTTCCCAACACGAAAGCGGCGTCGAACGGTCCCGACAGGCCCTGCGCGCGGATATGCGCCGCGACGTCCCGGATTTGCTGGTTCATGGTCATCTTTATCGCTCAGTCAGGTGGTCGGGCCCGAACGAAAAGGGCAGCAATTCGTCCAGCGTGAAACTGCGCCTGACGCCCTCCGGCCCCGCGACGTGAATCGCCGTTTCGGGCGCGGCGAATTCGCGGATTCGCTGCCGGCATCCGCCGCAGGGCGTCACCAGATGTTCGCCTTCCCCCATGACCACGATGGCGGCGATGCGGGTCGCGCCGGCAGCAACCATCGCCGAGATCGCGCCGGCCTCGGCGCAGCTTCCCACCGGATAGGCTGCATTTTCGACGTTGCATCCGGCAAAAATCCGTCCGTCGGAGGCTGCGATCGCGGCGCCGACTTTGAAGCGGGAATAGGGCGCGTAGGCTTTTGCCTGAATGGCGCGTGCTGCTTCGAACAGCGTATCGAGATCGCTCATGTCAGCGCTCCTTCACGTAGGGAATTCCCGATGCGCGCGGCGGTGTCGCCCGGCCAATGACGCCTGCCAGCAGGATGACGGTCATCAGATACGGCAGAGCCTGGATCGCCTGAACCGGAACCTCGCCGATCCCTGGCACGACAATGCCCTGCAATCGAATCGAGATGGCGTCCAGAAGGCCGAAGAGGAAACAGGCCCCGAGCGCCGGCCACGCGCGCCATTTGGCAAATATCAGCGCCGCCAGCGCGATGAAGCCCTTGCCGGCTGTCATGTTGGGGAGAAAGCCTGCCGATTGGGCGACCGACAAGTAGGTGCCGGCAAGGCCGCACAACACGCCGCCGATGATCACCGCGGCGTAGCGAAGCCCTGTCACGGATATCCCGGCTGTGTCCACCGCGGCGGGATTCTCGCCGACCGCGCGCAGGCGCAAACCGAATCGCGTGCGGGCGAGAACGAATGCCGTGAGCGGCACAGCGAGAAGCGCAAGGGCAACGAGCGGTGAATGTCCGAACAGCACATCCCCGAAACGCTGCTCACCCTCGAGGGGTGGTGTTCGGCCGCCCTGCCCGTACCACGCATTGCCGACGATGGCGGTAAGACCCGCCGCCAGCATGTTGATGGCAACGCCGGACACGATCTGATTGCCGCGCTGGCTGATGGAAGCGAAGCCGTGGAGCAGCGCAAAGACCACGGACGTGCCAATTCCGGCAAACAATCCGATCCAGGCCGAGTCGAAGGCGTGCGCGGCCGCGGCTGCGGAGAATGCGGCCACCAGCATTTTCCCTTCGAGGCCGATATCGACCACGCCGGCGCGCTCCGACCACAAGCCGGCAAGACAGGCCGCCAGCAGCGGAACCGACAGCCGCAACGCCGAATCCAGAATCGTCACAATGCTTGCGAGATCCAACATCGTCACGCCCTCGCCAAGCTCGGGCGCAAAAGCAGCCGGGCTACGACGCGCCGGAACAGCCCGTCGAGCGCCCCTGCGAACAGAATGATGATGCCGCCGATGACGATGATCATGTCCCGCGTGATCGCCGGTTGCTCGAAGGCGAGCTCGGCGCCACCCTGGTAGAGGATGCCGAATAGCAGCGACGCCAGCACGATACCGACCGGGTGCGCGCGTCCCATGAGCGCGACTGCGATGCCGACGAAACCGTAACCTGCGGTGAATTCGAGCAAAAGGCGATGCTGGTAGCCCATCAATTCGTTGACGGCCAGGCCGCCGGCCAGCGCGCCGGAGATCACCATCGCGATGATGATGACGCGCGAGGGCGAAATGCCCGCATAGATAGCCGCTGTCGGATTCGAGCCGACGACACGGATCGCGTAGCCCAGCCGCGAGCGATAAATCAGAAGCCACACGGCGACACACGCCGCCAGCGCGAGAAGAAGGCTGAGATTGAGCTGCGACGGCGGGATTTCGATGCCGAATGCTGCGAACACCTCATGCATGAAGGGAATATGGGACTGGAGAGGAAATTCGCGGGTTTCCGGGTTCATCGATTGCGGCTCGCGCAAGACATTGACCAGCAGATAGACGATGAGCACGCTCGCGAGCCAATTGAACATGATGGTCGTGATGACGATGTGACTGCCGCGCCGGGCCTGCAGATAGCCCGGGATCGCAGCCCAGGCGGCTCCAAAGGCCGCCGCGCCGAGAATGCCCAGCGGAGCAAGCAGGAAACCCGGCAGGAAGCTGAGATTGTTGAGCGTCAGCGCAATGCCGAGGCCCGCCAATGTCGCCTGACCTTCGCCGCCGATATTGAACAAACCCGCGTGATAGGCGACCGCGACCGCGAGCCCGACGAAAATGAAATCGGTCATGTAGAAGAGGGTGAAGCCCAGACCTTCGCCGCTGCCGAGGCTTCCCTGCAGCAGCAGCCGCGTCGCAGTCAGCGGGTTCTCCCCGATGCCGAGCACAACCAGCCCCGCGACCAGGAACGCCGCCACCACGGAGAGCGCGGGCACCAAAACCGTATCGGCCCATCGGGGAAGGTCGATGGGAGCGCTCACTTGACGCTATCCGGGAGGAACATGTGACCTTCCTCGTCGAGCGGGAAAGCCGGGTTCCAGGCGACTTCCCAGAGGTGGCCTTCGGGATCGGCGAAATAGCCCGAATAGCCGCCCCAAAACACATCCTGAAGCGGCTTCGTGGCTTTCGCGCCGGCTGCGATCGCGAGCGCGTAAACCTCATCCGCTTCTTCCTTCGAGCGGGCGTTATAGGCTAGGGTCACGGCCGAAAAGCCGGTCGGCCTGTCTTGCACGCCCGCGTCCTTTGCAAGATCGGCGCGGCTCCACAATGCGAGCGCCAAGCCATTCGCCTGGAAGAAGGCGACTTCGGGCTGGCTCGCCGACGACGCCCTCCAACCCCAGGCTTCATAAAACGCACGCGCTTTCGCGAGATCGGTCACCCCGAGGGTGACGAGTGTCAATCGTGGTTGCATCATGCCGCCTCGTCGTTGACGCCGGCCATGAGCAGGCCGAGATCCTGCTCGTCCGCGTCGGATGCCTTGCGCTCGCCCGTGATCTGGCCGCCGCACATGGTCAGAATGCGGTCGGACAGGTTCATGATTTCTTCCAGTTCTACCGAAACCAGCAGGATGCCAACGCCCGCGTCGCGAAGTGCGATCAGACGGCGGTGGATAAACTCGATGGCGCCGATATCCACGCCCCGCGTCGGCTGGCCAACGAGCAGCACCTTGGGGTTCCGCTCGATCTCGCGCGCCAGCACCATCTTCTGCTGATTGCCGCCGGAGAACTTCGAAGTCTTCAACCGCGGCGCCTGCGGGCGCACGTCGTAATGCTCCATCTTGGCCGCCAGATCTTCCACCATGCGATTGTGGTCGAGCAGCGGGCCACGTCCGAGCCGCGGGTCGTCCGCGAAACCCAGAACCGCGCTCTCGAAAGCAGGAAAGGCCGGAACCAAGCCCATGCGCAGGCGGTCTTCCGGAACGTGCAGAAGGCCGAGCTGGCGCATCCGGTGCGGGTTGTGCGCGTCAGGCGGCACATCGCGACCCTCAAGGCGGACGGTGCCCAAGACCGGTTGTCGCATGCCAGCGATCGCTTCGAGAAGCTCGCTCTGTCCGTTTCCCGAAACGCCCGCGATGCCGACGATCTCGCCCGCATGAACGGCGAGAGACACGTTTGCGACACGCAGGACGCCGCGTGAATCGATCACCGAAAGATTGTCGATCTCGAGCAACTTCTCGCCCCGCTCACGTTCGGATTTTTCCACGCGCAGCAGCACGCGCCGACCCACCATGAGCTCCGCGAGTTCGGGCGGCGACGTGTCGGCGGTTTCGACGCTCGACACCATCTCGCCGCGCCGCATGACCGAGACCCGGTCGGTGACCGCCATGATCTCCCGCAGCTTGTGGGTGATGAGAATGACGGTCTTGCCCTGTTGCTTCAGTGCCCGCAACAAGTCGAACAGCGCGTCCGCTTCCGGCGGCGTCAACACGGCCGTGGGTTCGTCGAGGATGAGAATGTCCGCGCCGCGGTAGAGCGCTTTTAGAATTTCGACACGCTGCTGCAAGCCAACCGACAATTCGCCCACGATCGCCTTCACGTCGATCTCAAGCCCGTAATCGCGGGAGAGACGCGCAAGCTCCTCGCGGACCTTCGCTTCTCCTACCCTCAGCAGGACTCCGCCTTCGGCGCCCAGCATCACGTTCTCGACGACGGTCAGTGTCTCGACGAGCATGAAATGCTGGTGCACCATCCCGATTCCCGCCGCGATCGCATCGGCGGGCGAAGTGATGGAAGTGAGCTTTCCGCCGACGTGAATGGAGCCCGAATCCGCCTCATAGAAGCCGTACAGAATCGACATCAACGTCGATTTGCCCGCGCCATTCTCGCCCACGATGCCGTGGATGGTTCCGCGCTCGACCGAAAGATTCACATCGCGGTTGGCATGGACCGGGCCGAAGCGCTTGTCGATGGCGGTGAGTTGTATGGCGGGCGACATCAAAGCTCAGACGTTCTCCGGAAATACCGCTTGCGACACCGTCCCGGAACGCCGACAGACCGGCGCTCCGGGAAGTGCGTAAACCTCACATCGGGCACTTCGAGTCCGACATGTAATCGTGCACCTTGATGCTGCCCGACTTGATGCCCTCCGCGGCCTTGTCGACGGCAGCCTTCATCTCGGGCGTGATCAACGCCTTGTTGTTGTCGTCCAGCGCCCAGGCAACGCCATCTTCCTTCAGCCCCAGCACGGACACGCCTGGCTTGAAGGTGTTCTTCTTTGCCTGGTCGAACACCGTGTAGGTCGCGACATCGACACGCTTGACCATCGAGGTCAGCATCTTGCCGGGGTGCAGGCCGTTCTGGTTCGAATCGACGCCGATGCCGAGCTTGCCCGCATCCGCGGTCGCGCGCATCACGCCGATGCCGGTCCCGCCGGCCGCGTGATAGACGACGTCCGCGCCGCGATCGATCTGGCTCTTGGCGAGTTCGCCACCCTTGACGGGATCGGCCCAGGCCGCGCCCGTCGTGCCCGTCATGTTCTGGAAGACCTCGGCATCCTTCTTGGCGTACTTCACGCCCTGGACGTAGCCGCAGGCGAACTTGCGGATGAGCGGGATGTCCATGCCGCCCACGAAGCCGACCTTCCCGGTCTTGGAGGCCTGCGCTGCGAGCAGGCCGACGAGGAACGAGCCCTCATGCTCCTTGAACACGGTCGATTGCACGTTGGGCTTTTCGACCACCGCGTCGATGATGGCGAACTTGGTCTTGGGGAACTCGTCGGCAACTTTCTTCAGCGCGGTTTCCTGGCTGAAACCGACGGCCACGATCGGGCTGTATCCCTCGCGCGCGAACCGGCGCAGGGCCTGCTCCCGCTGCGCATCGTTCTGCGGCTCGAAATCGCGGTAATCCGCACCCGTCTCCTTCTTGTACTTCTCAGCCCCCATATGGACGCCTTCATTGAAGGATTTGTCGAACTTGCCTCCGAGGTCGTAGACGATCGCAGGCTTGAAAGCGTCCTGCGCGAGAACGGCGGTCGTGGAGAAGGCGAGGCCCGCGAGCGCGAGGCCGAGGCTGGTGGCTTTCATCGGCAATGTTCCCTGTCTGGCCCGGATTGTAACCCGGTTGCTTGCCGACGATGGCATGGGAAGGGCCGTCGCGCCAAGCACCCCTGTCGATCCGCCCACGATATTTCCTCCGGCCAGCCGGTTGATAGCCCGGAGGATGCGGATAAAGTCTCGCCATGCCGCTCAGCCCCGACGAAATCGACCGCTACGCCCGCCACATCGTGCTTCGCGACATCGGCGGGCCCGGGACAGCTGAAGCTGAAGGCGGCGCGCGTGCTCGTAGTCGGCGCGGGCGGACTCGGCTCTCCGGTCATCCAGTATCTGGCGGCGGCGGGCGTCGGGACCATCGGGATCGTCGATGACGACGTCGTATCCCTCTCCAATCTGCAGCGGCAGGTGATCCACGGAACGGCGGATCTGGGGCGCCCTAAGGTCGACAGCGCGGCCGATGCAGTGCGCCGACTCAACCCGCATGTCGCCGGTCGAGCCCCATCCCCTCCGCGTGACTTCCGAAAACGCCCAGGATCTTGTCGCCGCGTTACGATCTGGTGGTCGACGGCTCGGACAATTTCGAGACCCGCTATGCGGTCTCCGACGCGTGTTTTCATGCGGCAAGGCCGCTGGTCACGGGGGCGCTCGGCCAGTTCGACGCCACGCTGACGACGATCCGCGCCCATGAAACAGGGCCGGACGGCGTGCCCAATCCCACCTATCGGTGCCTTTTCCCGTCGCCTCCGCCGCCGGGCACGATTCCGAGCTGCGCCGAAGCCGGCGTCCTCGGCGCGCTGGCCGGGGTTCTCGGAAGCCTGATGGCGATGGAAGCAATCCGGGAGATCGTGGGGTTCGGCGAGAGCCTGGTGGGCCGGTTGCTCATGATTGACGCCCGCTCGATGCGTTTCGAGACGATCCGCTATGCCTGGGACGAGAACAACCCGCTGAGCGGAAGAGGCGGTCCGTCATCCCGGCCCGTGCGGAGGACCGGCCGGGACGACGTTCAAACCTAGCCGCGCAGGACCGCGCCGGTCTTCTTTGCCACCTCGGCGACGATCTTCGCCGTAATGGCTTCGATCTCCACGTCGGTGAGGGTTTTCTCCGTCGGCTGGATGGTGACAGCGATCGCAACCGATTTCTTGGCCGGATCGATCCCCGTCCCCTCATAGACGTCGAAGACGTCGACGCCGACGATGAGCTGGCGCTCCGCATTCTGCGTCGCCTTGACGATGTCGCCCGCCGCCACATCACGCCCGACCACGAACGCGAAATCGCGCGTGACAGGCTGGAAGTCCGACAGGACAAGCGTCGGCTTCATCTTGGTGGGCTTCGCCTTGGGCGGCGGCAATCCGTCGAGCGTCAGTTCGAAGGCCACCACCGGCCCCTTGATGTCGAGCGCTTTCAGCACGTTCGGATGAATTTCACCGAAAGCGCCAATGACGTTCTTCGGGCCGAACTGAAGCGTTCCCGAACGACCGGGGTGGAACCAGGACGGACCGCCGGCCACAACCTGCAGGCCGCCGGCGGGAATTCCGAGCGTTGCAAGCAGGGCCATCGCGTCCGCCTTGGCGTCGAACGCATCGACCGGGCTCGCAGCGCCATCCCAATGACGACCGACACCCTCCGCCCGGGCGGTGCCCCGGCGAATGGCGGTGGCCTTCATCCGTCTGACCTTCGGGCTCGTCCGACGCGAAGCATTGGCCGACTTCGAACAGCGCCACATCGCCGAAGCCGCGATCGGCATTGCGCTGCGCGGCCTTGAGAAGGCCCGGCAGAAGGCTCGGACGCATATCCGAGAGATCGGATGCGATCGGGTTTGCCAGGGCGAGGCGCGGATCGCCCCCGCCGAACAGCTCGGCTTCGTTCTTGCCGATGAACGACCACGTGATGGCTTCAACGAGACCCCGCGACCGCCAGCGCGTGCTTGGCGAGACGGGTGCGCTTCTGGATGAGCGTCAGAATAGGCTTCGCGACGGCCGCTTCGAGACGCGGCAAGGGTTGCGGCTCGATCCGGTCGAGGCCGACGATGCGGATGACCTCCTCGACGAGATCGGCCTTGCCCTCGATATCCGGGCGCCAGGATGGCGGCGTCACCTTCACCGTGTCGCCGGAACCCTCAACGACAAAGCCGAGCTTTTCGAGAATGCGCTTCGACTCCGCCGGCTGCACCGGCAAGCCCGACAGACGCGGAACCTCCGACCACGGGAAGTCGATGACGCGGTTATTCTGCGGCACCTTGCCGGCCACGACCGGCTCGCTGGCTTCACCGCCGCAGATCGACATCACCATGCTGGCGGCAAGGTCGAGTCCCGGAAGCGTAAAGGCGGGATCGACACCGCGCTCGAACCGATAGCGCGCATCGGTGATGATACCGAGCTTTCGACCCGATTGCGCGATGTTGAGCGGGTCCCAGAGAGCGGATTCGATGAGCACATCCGTGGTCTTTTCGTCGACGCCGGAATGCTCGCCGCCCATGATGCCGGCGATGGATTCGACGCCGTTCTCGTCGGCGATCACTACCGCTCCCGTGGTCGAGCGTATAGGTGCGTCCGTCGAGCGCCAGCAACTCTTCGCCGTCTTGCGCGCGGCGGACGGTCAGATGGCCCTTGACCTTCGCGGCATCGAAGACGTGCAGCGGACGACCTCGGTCGAACGTCATGTAGTTGGTGATGTCGACGAGCGCGTTGATCGGGCGCAGGCCGATCGACAGCAGCCGCCGCTGCATCCATTCCGGCGAAGGGCCATTCTTGACGCCGCGCACGAGGCGCAGGGCGAAGACGGGGCACAGCTTCTCGTCGCCGGGCTCGAAATCGAGCGTTACCGAGACGGGGCATGGGCCGCACGCTCTCGACTGAGGGGCACTTCCTGGTTCTTCAGCGTCCCGAGGCCTGCCGCCGCGAGATCGCGCGCGATCCCGATGGATCGACGTGCAATCGGGCCGGTTCGGCGTGAGGTTGATCTCGATCACCGGGTCGTCGAGGCCCGCATAGGCCGCGTAGGGCTGCCCCACGGGCGCATCGTCGGGCAGGTCGATGATGCCGTCGTGATCGTCGGAGATTTCGAGTTCGGCCGCCGAGCACAGCATGCCCCGGCTTTCGACGCCGCGGATGTTGCCGATCCCGAGCGTGATGTTCTTGCCCGGAATGTAGGTGCCGGGCGGCGCGAAGACGCTCTTCATGCCGGTGCGCGCATTGGGTGCGCCGCAGACGACCTGGATGGGCGCGCCTTCGCCCATATCGACCACGCAGACCCGCAGGCGATCGGCATTCGGATGCTGCTCGGCCGATACGACATAGGCAACCGTGTAAGGCGCGAACGTCTTGGCCTTGTCCTCGACGCCCTCGACCTCGAGGCCGATGCGCGTCAGCGTCTCGACGATCTCGTCGAGGGACGCCGTGGTGTCGAGATGGTCCTTCAACCAGGAGAGTGTGAATTTCATCGTTTCTCTCCTGTTAGGACGTGAGGCCGCCGACGAGCGACGGGATGTCGAGCGGGCGGAAACCGTAATGGTTGAGCCAGCGCACATCCGCCTCGAAGAACGGGCGCAGATCCGGCATGCCGTATTTCAGCATGGCGATGCGATCGATTCCCATGCCCCAGGCGAAACCCTGGACCTTGTCGGGATCGAGACCGCAATTGCGCAGGACGTTCGGGTGGACCATGCCGCAGCCGAGGATTTCCAGCCAATCCTCGCCCTCGCCGAAGCGGATTTCGCCGCCCTTGCGCGAGCATTGAATGTCGACTTCGGCCGACGGCTCGGTGAAGGGGAAGAAGGACGGCCGGAACCGCATCTTGACCTGCTCGACCTCGAAGAAGGCCTTGCAGAATTCCTCAAGCACCCACTTCATGTGGGCGATATTGGCCTGCGTGTCGATCACCAGGCCTTCGACCTGATGGAACATCGGCGTGTGGGTCTGGTCGGAATCGTGGCGATAGGTCCGGCCCGGAATGACGATGCGGATCGGCGGCGCCTTCGACGTCATGGTGCGGATCTGCACGGGCGAGGTATGCGTGCGCAGCACCTTGCGCTCGCCTTTCTCGTCGGGCGCGAGGAAGAACGTATCGTGCATTTCGCGGGCGGGATGCCCGACGGGGAAGTTGAGCGCCGTGAAATTGAGGTAGTCGGTTTCGATATCCGGCCCCTCGGCGACGGAGAAACCCATATCGGCGAAGATCGCGGTGATTTCCTCGATGACCTGGCTGATCGGATGGATGCGGCCCGCGCACTTCCGGTGCATCCTGCACGGGCAGCGTCACGTCGATGCGCTCGGCCAGAAGCCGCGCATCGAGGGCAGCGGAGGCGAGAACCTCCTTGCGCGCCGCGATGGCGCGTCTGGACCGCGTCCCGCAGGCCGTTGATCAGCGGCCCGCGTTCCTTGCGCTCTTCGGGGGACATCGCCCCCAGCGTCTTGAGCAGTTCGGATACGGAGCCCTTCTTGCCGAGCGCGGCAACGCGCACGGCGTCGAGAGCCGCTTCGTCGCCCGCAGCGTCGACCTGGGCGATCAGGTCACGTTCGAGTTGGGTGAGATCGGTCATCGTCCCTTGCCAGAATTCAAGCGCTTGATGGGGCGCGGCGCGGGGACCGTCAGGCCTCCCGACCCGCAAAAATGCATTCGGCAGCGCATGAGGCGCCGTCGGTGCGGGTGGTCTCGGAGGCGGAAAGGTCAGAAGGCGGCGCGACTGACGTGATCAGTCGCGCCAGAGCCAGGATGTCTTAGGCGGCCGCCTGCTGGGGCAGCGAAGCCTTGGCGCGCTCCACATAGGCGGCGAAAGCCGCCGGCTCGTGGATGGCCATTTCGGACAGAACCTTGCGATCGACCTCGATTCCGGCCTTGCCGAGACCATCGATAAATCGCGAATACGTCAGGCCATGCTCGCGGACCGCCGCGTTGAGACGCTGGATCCAGAGAGCGCGGAACGTGCGCTTCTTGTTCTTACGGTCGCGATAAGCATATTGCATGCTCTTCTCGACCGCCTGCTTGGCGATGCGGATGGTATTCTTGCGACGGCCATAAAAGCCCTTGGCGGCCTTCAGAACCTTCTTGTGCTTGGCGTGACTGGTCACGCCCCGTTTGACACGGGCCATAGGTGAACTCCTTCAAAATCTGCAAATCTGGGATGACGAAGACTGTCTCAGCCGTTAGGCAGGAAGTACTTCTTCACGTTGTAACCGTCGGTCTTGAACAGGACATTGGTCCCGCGCAGATTCCGGATCTGCTTGTTCGTCCGCTTGATCATCCCGTGCTGCTTGCCGGCTTGGCTGTAGACAACCTTGCCGGTGCCCGTGATCTTGAAGCGCTTCTTAGCGCCCGATTTGGTCTTCAGCTTGGGCATTTTGCTCTCCTTGGGACAAGGCCAGGAGGGCGGCGAACCGCCTTCCTGGCCTTTTTGATGCTGCTATGAGCACAACAAACCGCCACGGCAGCCCTTGATGAGCCGGGCGGTTCGATGAAGCCGGGCTTATGGCAGAGGAGGCCCGGAAAAGCAATGGCCGCCGGTTACCCGACGGCCAAGAATTCTGAATTCGGGATTTCGTCCGAGGGTCTAGCGGGGCGCCATCACCATGACGACCTGACGGCCCTCGAAATTGGGCTCCATCTCGACCTTGGCGATCTCGTTCACGTCGGCCTTCACGCGGTCCAGGACCTTGAGGCCGAGATCCTGGTGGGCCATCTCGCGGCCGCGGAAGCGGAGCGTGACCTTGACCTTGTTGCCTTCCTCGAAGAAGCCGCGCATGGCCTTCATCTTCACGTCGTAATCGTGATCGTCGATGCCGGGACGCAGTTTGACTTCCTTGACCTCGACGGTCTTCTGCTTCTTGCGCGCTTCCGAGGCTTTCTTCTGCTCGAGGAAGCGGTACTTGCCGTAATCGAGGATTTTGCAGACGGGCGGGGTTGCGTTCGGCGAGATCTCCACGAGGTCCAGTCCGGCGTCCTCCGCGATGCGCATCGCATCGAAAAAGGGCATGACGCCACAATTCTGACCCGTATCATCGATCAACTGCACGTCGCGGACACCGCGAATATCTCTGTTGGCGCGCGGTCCGTCCTTCTGCGGCACCGGCATGGCTCTCATTGGTCTGCGAATGGCTCGTATCTCCTGTTGAGCGGCGGGTCGGAGATGCGGGACGCACAGGCGCTCCCGCCAATTCCTGACCGGTTCCGCGAATGATCCGACATTTCGCGCAAAAGCGCGCGAAGTCAACTTGTTCTGCGCGGGAAACGGCCCTCCAGCAGGGCGGAATAGACCTCAAGCGTGCTGGTGACCATCCGCTCCAGCGAGAAGTGTCTGCTCCACATGACGCTTCGCCCGCGCGCCCAAGCGCGATCCGGGCGCTGGCGCCGAGAGCGAGGGCGCCGCCGATGGCGTCCGCCAGCGCGTCCGCGTCGCCGGGCGGGATCCGCCACCCGGTTCGCTCCTGAGGCGGCACCAGCGGGCGGGGCAAGGACCGTCTCGGGGACGGCGCCGAGATCGGAGACCACCACCGGCGTGCCCATGGCCTGCGCCTCAACGGCGGACCGCCCAAAGGCCTCGGGCTCGGTCGACGGCACGGTCACGACCGACGCCGCCAGAAACGCCGCCGGCATATCGGTGCAATGCCCGACCCGGCGAACGATGCCCTTCAGCTTCCGTGCCTCGATCAGTGCGTCGAGATCCTTCACATAGGAATCCCTGCCCTGCGGATCGCCGGCGAGAATATAGGCGACGTCGGAAATTCCGGCATCGCGCAGCTTGGCCGCCGCCTCGACCAGGACCTTCTGGCCTTTCCAGCCGGTCAGTCGGGCTGCCAGAAGCACGACCCGCTCATGCGGCGCGACATTCCACGACTTGCGGAGATTTTCGACCCGCTCGGGGCTGACCGCCGCCGGGCTGAAGACCGAAAAGTCGGTTCCCCGATGGATGACCCGCACCCGTTCCGCCGCCTGCGGGTAGAGCGAGCGGATCAGGTCGCCGGTGTAATGCGAATTGGCGATCACCAGATCACCGCGGGACATCACCGAGTTATAGAGAACCTTGACCGACGAGCGCCCCGCATAGCTGCCGTGATACGTGGTCACGAAAGGAATGTTCAGCGACCGCGCGGCGCCCAGCGCCACCCAGGCGGGCGCACGTGAACGGGCATGGATCAGCGAAACCTTCTCGCGGTGGCAGATGCGGGCAAGCCGCCGCACGTTGAGCAGCCATCGAGAATGGATTTTTGGTGGCGGCCGGAAAGGGGATCCAGATGCCGCCCTTGGCCTGCAATTCGCCGACGAGCCTGCCGCCCTCCGTCGCCACCAGCGCGCGGGCGCCCGCATGCGCGAGGCCATCGGCAATGTCGACGGCGGTGCGCTCCGCGCCACCGGCCTCGAGTTCGGGAATGATCTGGAGGATCGTCCGACCCGCCAGCGGATGAAGGCTGGAAGCCGGGAAGGAGGGCCCTCCCCCGGGTCGCGTTGAAAAACTCACCGATGTAAGAGCCTTGTTGGAGACAGGTTGCAGAACGTTGCGTTAGAGCACGATGCCGAAAAGTGTGGAGCGGTTTTCGGGCGATATCATGCTCCGGTTCATGGGATCGATCATGTTTCATGAGTTTGAGCCGATTCGGCTTAGCCTCATCCTGATCGGCAAGCAGTTGAGGATGAGTTAACCATGCGGCAAACCCTGACGATCGGCCATGGCGCGGATGCCCGCTTGATCGCCATGCTCACGCAGGAAGGCAGCGGGTCCGCCGGTGATCTGGCTCGGCGGCTATAAATCAGACATGCGTTCGACGAAAGCCGAAACCTTGGCGGCGTGGGCGCGAACGGAGCGGTCGCGCCTTCGTGCGGTTCGACTATTCGGGCCACGGCGAATCCGAGGGTCGCTTCGAGGACGGCACGATCTCGCGCTGGCTCGAAGACAGCCTCGGCGTCATCGAGCATTATGCTTCTGAAAGAGCCGATCCTCGTCGGCTCTTCCATGGGCGGCTGGATTTCGCTTCTGGCTGCGAGGCGTCTTGCCGAACAGGGGAAGCCAGCCCCGGCCGGGATGGTTCTGATCGCGCCCGCCGATCGATTTCACCGAGCGGCTGATGTGGGACCGGTTTCACCGACGCCATGAAGCGGTCGATTGCCGAGACGGGTGTCTTTCACCGGGAATCCGAGTATTCGAGCGAGCCCTATCCGATCACCATGGGGCTCATCGAGGACGGGCGCCGGCATCTTCTGTTCGATGCTCCGATCCAGACCGGGTTGCCCGGTCCACATCCTGCAGGGCATGCAGGACCCGGACGTCCCGTGGACCCACGCCATGCGCCTTGTCGAGCATCTGCCCGGCGACAACGTCTCGCTGACCTTGATCAAGGACGGCGATCACCGGCTCTCGCGCCCGGAGGATCTCGATCGCCTGATTGCCGCCATCGAGGCAATGGGTTGAGGGGCGGTGAGCCTAGTGGAGGCTCACCGTCTCGAGATCGTGCGCCCACGCATTGGCAACCGCCGCATCCCGGCTGTCGGTCAGAACGATGGGTTCGCCGCTGGCGGAAAGCAGGGCGAAAAGCTGCAGGCCGGGCTCGATCTTGGGTGCCTGCGGGAAACAGCCGGGCCACGTCGTCCGACAGCATCGGCCGCACATAGGCCATCTGGCCCTCGCCCAGGGCGGCAAGTTCGGCCGGATTGAACGGCGTTTCGACGGGTGTTTTGGAATACACGTTCATCATACTCTCCTTCGCAACGAGCGTCAGGTGCCGTCAGGCGACGCAATGACGATCTTGCGAACGATCCGGTCCGGCTCAGGCCGGACGAGATCGATGGACAAGAGGCCATTGGCCAGATCGGCGCCCATGACCTCCATGCCTTCGGCAAGGAGAAATGCGCGCTGAAACTGACGGGCGGCGATGCCGCGATGCAGGAAATGCCTCGTCTTGTCGTCGATCTGACGACCCCGGACCACGAGCTGGCTTTCCTCGAGGGTCACCTCGAGCTGGTCGCGGGTGAAACCTGCGACCGCCAGTGTGATCCTGAGACGCTCGGGATCGTCAGGCGTGCGCGCCAAGCGCTCGATATTGTAGGGCGGATAGCCATCCCCGCCGGCCTTGGCGACGCGGTCGAGCGCTTGCTCGATCTCGTCGAATCCCAGCAGAAACGGATGCCCGAAGGGCGATTGGCGCGTCATGTTCGAAGCCCGAGGTTAGAGGCACTTCGTTGATTTGAGCCCGCTCATGCGGCACTCAGGCGACCCTTTCGGGCACTGACAGGCATATGGTAGGCCGAAACTCGGCCGATCAAGAGCCCGAGCTTGCCGGCCTGCCAGCGCTACACGTGCTCCTGCCACCAGGCGATCTGCTCGGCCACATTGACCGGCGAGGTGCCGCCGAAGCTGGTCCGCGAACGGACCGAGTTCTCCACGCCCAGGACGTCGTAGATGCCCTGGTGGATGCGCGGCTCGACCGCCTGCATGGCATCCAGCGGCAGTTCCTCCAGGGTGCATCCCCGCTTCTCCGCCTCGGAAACGATGCGGCCGGTGATATGATGGGCGTCGCGGAATGGGATGTTGAGGTCCCGGACGAGCCAGTCGGCGAGATCCGTGGCGGTGGAGAAGCCGGCCCCGGCGACCGCCGCCATGCGGTCGGGCACCGGCTCGAGGTCCTGGATCATCCCGGTCATGGCCGCGAGCACGATCTCGATCGTGTCGGCGGCGTCGAAAAGCTGTTCCTTATCTTCCTGCATATCCTTGGAATAGGTCAGCGGAAGACCCTTCATGACCGTCAGAAGCGCCACCAGCGAACCGATCACCCGGCCGGTCTTGCCGCGCACCAGTTCGGCGGCGTCCGGATTGCGCTTCTGCGGCATCATGCTGGAGCCGGTCGTCCAGCGGTCGGGCAGGCGCACGAAGCCGAAGGGCGCCGACATCCAGATGATGATCTCCTCGGCAAGCCGGGACAGATGCATGGCCGCGATGGCGGCGGCGGACAGGAACTCCAGCAGGCTGTCGCGATCCGACACGGAATCGAGCGAGTTGCGGGTCGGCCCGTCGAAACCGAGCGCCTTTGCGGTCTGATGCCGGTCGATGGGGAACGAGGTTCCGGCGAGCGCGCCCGCGCCCGAGCGGGCATTCGTTGAGGCGTTTGCGGGAATCGCGGATGCGGCCGCGGTCGCGGGCAAACATCTCCACATAGGCCATCAGGTGATGGCCGAAGGTGACCGGCTGGGCGCTCTGAAGATGGGTGAAACCCGGGCATGACGGTCGCCGCATGAGGCTCGGCCTTGGCCAGAAGCGCCTTCATCAGGGCGGTCAGCTGCTCGTCCGTCCGGTCATGGGCGTCGCGGACCCAGAGACGGATATCGACCGCCACCTGGTCGTTGCGGCTGCGCGCCGTGTGAAGCCGGGCCGCCGGATCGCCCGACGATCTCCCGCAGTCGGCTTTCGACATTCATGTGAATGTCTTCGAGCGCCGTCGAGAAGGTGAACGCCCCGCCCTCGATCTCGCCCAGCACCCGCTGAAGGCCGGCATGGATCGCCGCCCTGTCGTCCTCGCGTGATGATGCCCTGCTGCGCCAGCATGGCGCTGTGGGCGAGCGAGCCCTGGATGTCCTGGGAGGCGAGGCGCTTGTCGAAGCCGATGGAGGCGTTGATGGCCTCCATGAGCGCGCTCGGCGTCGACGAGAACCGTCCGCCCCACATGGTATTCGCCGACGGCTTCGCGGTTTCTTCTGACACTGTGTTTCACCCGATGGATCTGTTGGGCTTGCCTTTGCCACACTTAGCGCCGCTAGGCCAACCCGCCGGCTGGAGGGTGGCAGCAAATGCCCTGCGCGCCATGCATGCCTAAACGTTAGGAGCCGTCGCCGCAGCTTTACCACTTCAAAACCAGTTGGAGACACTGGACAGAGCGTGTCCGATTTGCATTCATACCACCGCACAAAAGGCGCCGAGAGCGCCGTGAGGGACTCCGTCAATGAAACACATGCCAAAAATTCTGATGTCGGCAGCAATGGTCGTGACCATGGCGACATCGTTCTCCGCCGTTCAGGCCGCGACCCCGCCCGACACCCTGGTCCAGGCCTGGCAGATCGACGACATCACGTCCCTCGATCCGGCTGAGATCTTCGAGTTCAGCAACTCGGAGATCGCGGGCAACACCTATGAGCGCCTGATCAACTACGATCCCAAGGATGTCTCGAAGATCTACGGCGAGGTGGCCGAATCCTGGACGGTATCGCCGGACGGCAAGACCTTCACGTTCAAGATCCGTCCGAACAAGAAATTCGCCTCCGGCAATCCGATGACGGCCGAGGACGTCGTGTTCTCGCTCCAGCGCGCCGTCCTTCTCGACAAGTCCCCGGCCTTCATCATCGGCCAGTTCGGCCTGACGAAGGACAACGTCAAGGACAAGATCAAGCAGACGGGCCCCCTCGAATTCACCATGGAACTCGACAAGGCCTACGCGCCGACCTTCGTCCTGTATTGCATGACGTCCACCGTCGCCTCGGTCGTCGACAAGAAGCTCGTGATGCAGAACGAGAAGGACGGCGACCTGGGCTATAACTGGCTCAAGACGAAATACGCCGGCTCCGGCCCCTTCGCGATCCGCGACTGGAAGGCCAACGAGGTCGTCGTTCTGGAGCGCAACCCGAACTCCGAAAAGAAGACTCCGCTCGCGCGCGTCATCTACCGGCACATCAAGGAAACCGCGACGCAGCGCCTGCTGCTCGAGAAGGGCGACGTGGATATCGCCCGCAACCTGAATCCGCAGGAACTGGAAGCAGTCGCCAAGAACCCCGACATCAAGGTTGAAAACGGACCGAAGGGCACCGTCTACTATCTCGGCCTGAACCAGAAGAACCCGAACCTCGCCAAGCCGGAAGTCCGGCAGGCGATGAAATGGCTCGTGGATTATTCGGCGATCGCCGACACGATCATGAAGAACAAGGGCGAGGTGCATCAGGCCTTCCTGCCCAAGGGCTTCCTCGGCGCCATCAACGACAATCCCTACAAGCTCGACGTCGCCAAGGCGAAGGAGCTGCTCGCCAAAGCCGGCCTGAAGGACGGCTTCACGGTCACCATGGACACCCGCTCGACTCCGGAAATCACCGGCATCGCGCAGGCGATCCAGCAGACGATGGCGCAGGCCGGCATCAAGATCGAAATCATCCCGGGCGACAGCAAGCAGACCCTGACCAAGTATCGCGCCCGCCAGCACGACATCTATATCGGCAACTGGGGTTCGGATTATCAGGATCCGAATTCCAACGCGGACACCTTCGCGGCCAACGACGACAATTCGGACACCGCGAAGGCGAAGCCGCTCGCATGGCGCAACGCCTGGGATCCGGGACCGCTTGACGGCGAAGACCCGCGCTGCCGTTCTTGAGCCGGATGCCGAGAAGCGCGCCGCCATGTACAAGGAACTGCAGGAAGCCGTCCTCGCCGACGGCCCCTTCGTCATCGTTCCTGCAGCAGATCGAAGTGATCGCATCGCGCAAGAACGTCGAAGGCGTGGTCATCGGCCCGTCGTTCGACACGAACAGCGTCATGCAAGCCAAGAAGAACTAATTATTCAATGGCTTCTGCAACAATGACGCGAGGCGGAGGGCACATCGGTGCCCTCCGCTTCTTGCTGACGAGAACCGTCAGGTTCATTCTCGTGCTGGCAACGACCCTGCTCGGTCTCGTTGCCGTCACGTTCTTCATCGGCCGCGTCGTGCCGATCGATCCGGTCCTCGCCATCGTCGGCGACCGCGCGCCGCCTCAGGTCTATGAGCGCGCGCGGCAGGAACTCGGCCTCGACCGGCCGCTCGTCGAGCAATTCGTCATCTACGTCAAGAAGGCCGTGACCGGCGATTTCGGCAATTCCGTGCTCACCACCAATCCGGTGATGACCGACATCATGAACACGTTTCCGGCAACGTTCGAACTCGCGACCCTCGGCACGTTGATCGGCACCCTGCTCGGCATCCCGCTCGGCGTTCTCGCGGCGGTCAGACGCGGAAGCTGGATCGACCAGCTTGTGCGCCTGCTCGGCCTCGTCGGCTATTCGGTGCCGATCTTCTGGCTCGGCCTGATGGGACTGCTGCTGTTCTACGCCAAGCTCGGATGGGTCGAAGGGCCGGGCCGGCTCGACGTGACCTATTCGTACATGTACACGCCGGTCACCAACATCGTGCTCATCGACACCCTCATGCAGGGGCAGATGGACGCGTTCTGGAATGCGCTCTCGCATATCGCGCTTCCGGCCTGCCTGCTGGGATATTTCTCGCTCGCCTATATCAGCCGCATGACGCGCTCCTTCATGCTGAACGAGCTGGCGCAGGAATATGTCATCGCTGCGCGCGTGAAGGGCTTGTCGGAGATGCGCGTGATCTGGCGTCATGCGCTGCGCAATGCCGCCGTGCCCCTGGTGACCGTCATCGCCCTCTCCTACGCCAACCTTCTCGAAGGCTCGGTCTTGACCGAGACCGTCTTCGCGTGGCCGGGGCTCGGCCAATACATCACCAACTCGCTGCAGAATGCCGACATGAACGCGGTGCTCGGCGGAACGCTCATCATCGGAACCGTCTTCGTGCTCCTGAACCTCGTCTCCGATCTTCTCTACAACCTGCTCGATCCGAGGACCCGCTGATGGCCGGCGCTCGCCCTTGCGCAGCATCCGTCAGGCGCCCGCGCCTGGCTGTTGTCTCCCGAACCCGCATCGCGCTGGCAGGCGCGTCTTGGCCGGTTCTATCTCGGCTGGCGCGCGTTCTCGAAGAACCCGCTGGCGGTCCTCGGCCTCGGCGTCGTGCTGCTGCTGGTTCTGGTGGCGATCTTCGCCGACTTCATCGCGCCCTATTCGCCTATCGTCGGCGGCGATCTGCGCACCGAGCGACTTCTTCCGCCCAGCGCGGCCCACTGGTTCGGCACGGACGATCTGGCGCGCGACATCTTTTCGCGCGTCGTCTACGGCTCGCGCACGACCCTGTGGGTCGTCATGCTGGTGGCCATCATCGCGACGCCGATCGGCCTCGCCATGGGCACGGTCGCCGGCTATCTCGGCGGCTGGGTCGATACCGTGCTGATGCGCATCACCGACATCTTTCTCGCATTTCCGCGCCTCATTCTGGCGCTCGCTTTCGTCGCGGCGTTGGGTCCGGGCATCGACAACGCCATCATCGCGATCGCCATCACGTCCTGGCCGCCCTACGCGCGCATCGCGCGCGCCGAAACGCTGATGATCCGCAACAGCGATTTCATCGCCGCCGTGAAGCTGCAAGGCGCGTCGGCGCCGCGCATCATCCTCGGCCACGTGGTGCCGCTCTGCCTCTCCTCGCTGATCGTGCGCGTCACCCTCGACATGGCGGGCATCATCCTGACCGCCGCCGGCCTCGGCTTCCTCGGCCTCGGCGCGCAGCCGCCACTGCCCGAATGGGGCGCGATGGTGGCGACCGGCCGCAACTACCTCATCGACCAATGGTGGGTCGCCGCGATGCCGGGCGCCGCCATCTTCGTGGTCAGCCTCGGCTTCAACCTGCTCGGCGACGGGTTGCGCGACGTTCTCGATCCGAAGGCCGCCAAATGACACAGCCGCTTCTCGAAGTCGAAGATCTCCGCGTCCGCTTCCACCTCCGCACCGGCATCGTCGAGGCGGTGCGCGGGGTCTCGTTCCATCTCGGCCGGGAACGTCTCGGAATCGTCGGTGAATCGGGTTCCGGCAAATCGCAGACCGGCCGCGCCATCCTGGGCCTCACGCCTCCCCCCGGCGAGGTCGTCGCCAAGCGGCTGACGTTCGACGGAATCGATCTGCTGACGGCCTCGAAGCGCACGTTGCGCGCCCTGCGCGGCGGACGGATCTCGATGGTGATGCAGGATCCGAAATATTCGCTCAATCCGGTCATGACCATCGGCGAGCAGATCATCGAGGCCTATCAGGCGCATCGCAAGGCGAGCTGGGCGGAAGCACGCGACAAGACACTTGCGATGCTGGAGGCCGTCAAGATGCGCGATCCGGCTCGCGTCTTCAGCCTCTATCCGCACGAAGTCTCGGGCGGCATGGGGCAGCGCGCGATGATCGCCATGATGCTGGTCACCGATCCCGACATGCTGATCGCCGACGAGCCCACCTCCGCCCTCGACGTGACCGTGCAGATGGAAGTTCTGCGCATCCTCGACGAGCTCGTGTCCGAACGCGGCATGGGCCTGATCTTCATCTCGCACGACCTGAAGCTCGTCTCGTCCTTCTGCGATCGCGTGCTCGTCATGTATGCGGGCCACGTGGTGGAGGAACTCGAGGCGAAGCATCTTCGCGAAGCCAAGCACCCCTACACGCAGGGTCTCATGAACTGCCTGCCGAAACTGAAGCGACGACGTGCGCCCGCTCGCCCACCCTCAACCGCGATCCGGCATGGGCGCTGTGACGGAACCGATGCTCGATATCCAGAACCTCTCCGTCGTCTTCGGCACGGGGCGCATGCGCGTCGATGCGGTCAAGGACGTCAGCTTTCAGGTGGAGCCCGGCGCGTCGTTCGGGCTCGTGGGCGAATCCGGCTCCGGAAAATCGACGGTCCTGCGCGCCATCTGCGGCCTTGCGCCGATTTCCGGCGGCCGTGTCGTGGTGAACGGGAAGGCCGTGAAATCGCCCGCGCGACATCGGCTTCTATCGCACCGTCCAGATGGTCTTCCAGGACCCCTACGCGTCGCTCCATCCGCGCCACACCGTGGACCGCACCCTGTCCGAGCCCCTCGCCATCCACGGCGAGAAAAAGAATGCCGAGGCGCGGATTCTCGAGGCCTTGCGCGAAGTCGGACTCGGTCCGTCCTTCCGCTTCCGCTATCCGCATCAGCTCTCCGGCGGCCAGCGCCAGCGCATCGCGATCGCGCGCGCGCTGATCCTGCGGCCGAAAATCCTTCTGCTCGACGAGCCGACCTCCGCGCTCGACGCATCGGTTCAGGCGGAGGTGCTCAATCTGCTCGACGAATTGCGCGTCCGACTCGGCCTCACCTACGTGCTGGTCAGCCACGACCTCGCCGTCGTGGCGCATCTCTGCGACCGGCTTCTCGTCATGCGCCAGGGCGAAGCGGTCGAAGAAACCACCGCCGTGGCCTTGCGCTCGGGCGAGGCGGCGAACGAATATACGCGCGCTTTGATTCAGGCGAGTCAGGGCTTCGCGCGCGACGGCGTCCAGCCGGCGCTTCTCTGAACCGATCTTCCTGCCGTTCCTGCGTTTGGTGCACACATGTCACGCTCAGATCTGATGCCAGTCTTCGATGGCCACAACGACGTTCTTCTGCGGCTGATCCGCGGGAAGACGCATCCGGAGCGGGACTTTCTGGAAGGCGACAATCTCGGCCACCTCGATCTTGCCCCGCATGAAGAAGGGCGGCTTCGTCGGCGGTTTCTTCGCCGTCTACGTGTCGTCGCAAGGCACGGGGCCCGACATCGACGACATGATGGCGAAGCCGCAATACGACATCCCGCTGCCTGCCGGAACTCGAACTCTCACCGAGCCAGCAGGTGACGGTGCATATGTCGGCCCTGCTGCTGCGCATCGAGCGCGCATCGAAGGGCGCGGTGAAAGTCTGCACGTCGGCGGCCGATATCCGCGCGTGCATCGAGAACGGCACGCTCGCGACCATCCTGCATATCGAAGGCGCGGAGGGAATCGATCCGGATTTCTTCATGCTCGACGTGCTCTATGGCAGCGGGCTTCGATCGGTCGGCCCGGTCTGGAGTCGCTCGAACATCTTCGGTCACGGCGTCCCCTTCCGCTATCCGTCCGGACCCGATACGGGACCGGGTCTCACCGATCTCGGCCGCGAGCTGATCCGCGCCTGCAACCAGCGCCGGATCATGATCGACCTCTCGCATCTGAACGAGAAGGGCTTCTGGGACGTCGCAAAAATCTCGGATGCGCCGCTTGTCGCCACCCATTCCAACGCGCACGCGGTCTGCGCGCATTCGCGCAATCTCCTCGACAAGCAACTGGCCGCCATCCGCGAGAGCAACGGCATGGTCGGGGTCAATTTCGCCACGTCGTTCATCCGCCCGGACGGACAGCGCAACGAGCATACGCCGCTCGAAGAGATGATCCGCCACATGGATCACCTGATCGAGCATGTGGGCGTCGACCGTGTCGGGCTGGGGTCGGATTTCGATGGCGCGACCATTCCGGCGGAAATCGGCGACGTCGCCGGGCTTCCCGCGCCTCGTGGATGCGATGCGCCGGCACGGCTACGACGAGGCGACCCTGCGCAAGCTCTGCTATGAGAACTGGATCAACGTTCTGGAACGCACCTGGGGCCATTAGGCCTCAGCCGCCTACTGCGACTTCGACGTCAGCGCGAACAGGCTCGCGATCCCGCCGACCGCGAGCATCACCAGCAGGCTGACGGCGTTGATCGCGGGCGTGGCGCCCTCTCGCATCTGGCCATACATGGTGATCGGCAGCGGTGCGTCGGACCCGACGAGCATCAGCGTCGTGTTGAAATTCTCGAACGACATGAGCAGCGCCACGAGGCCCGCGCCCACCAGCGCGGGGCGCAGAAACGGCAGCGTGATCGTGCGGAGCACACGCGCCCGGCTGGCGCCGAGATCGAAGGCCGCCTCTTCGAGCGAGCGATCGAACTTGCGCAGCCGCGCCGCGATGATCAGCGTCGAAATCGTCAGGATGAACGACAATTGCCCGAGCACCACGAGGGACAGGCCGGGGCGCAAGGGATCGAGATCCATCTGAAGCCATTCCTCGAGGCCATTGGCGACGCGGGAGAAGAACGCGAGGATGGAGATGCCGAGCACGACGCCCGGAATCACCAGCGGCCACAGCATCATCATGGCGAGGAGCGTCTTGCCGGGGAACTGCGCGCGTTCCAGCAGCCAAGCATTGACGGTTCCGAGGAGGACCGCCAGCACCGCGACAGGGAGCGCGACCTTCAGTGAATTGCCGATGGTGGTGAGCCAGATCGGATCCTTCAGCACGCCCGGCTTGCCGAAGACCGCGCCTGTTCCGGTGAACCATTCGAGCGTGAAACCGCGCCACGGCGGTGACGGGAACGGGCTGTCGTTGAAGGCAAACACGGCAACGACCACGAGCGGCGCAAACAGGAAGATGTAGAACGCCGCGATGTAGAATTTCCACAGGAGCGAGGGACGGTTCATCGGATCATGCCTGCCGCAATGTGGTGCCGAGACCCTGGCCGGTCAGGCGCAAGCCGGCCCAGACGATGGCGGATGAAAGCAGGAGGAGGAGCATGCCGAAGGCCGCCCCCTGGGGCCAGTTGAAGCGCGTGATGAACTGCGCGTAGATCTGCTCGGTGAACCACAGGCCGTTCTTGCCGCCGAGCAGGACCGGCGTGGCGAAATTGCCGACCGTCAGCATGAACACGATGATCGACCCCGCGACGATGCCGGGCATCGCATGGGGGATGACGATGCGGCGAATGACGGTCCAGCGGGAGCCCGCCGAGATCGTAGCCCGCCTCGACCACCGAGGGATCGAGGCTTTCGAGCGCATTCGCCAGCGGCACGATCATGAACAGCAGGCCCCCATAGACGAGCCCGAGGATCACGGCGCCGTCGTTGTAGAGGAGTTCCACGGGCTGGTCGGCAAGGCCGGTCATGCGCAGCACATAGGAGATGATGCCGGTTTCGCGCAGGAGCATCATCCAGCCGAGCGTCCGCACGAGTTCGGACACCCAGAACGGCAGCAGGCAGAGCAGCAGCAGCATCGCTTTCAGCCGGCCTTGCGCCACCCGCGCGATATAAAGCGCGATGGGGAACGCGAGCACGAGCGTGATCGCCGTGACCAGGATCGACATGATCGCCGTGCGGGCGAAGGTGCGCCAATAGAGCGGCTCGGTGAAGAATTCGAGATAATTGCCGAAGCCGAATTCATAGACCCGCGGCGCGACCCTCTGGCTGAACGACAGGATGAGAATTTCCACGTGCGGCAGGACGATCAGCACGCCGAGCCAGAGGATGGCGGGCGCCATCATGAGGAAAAGGGTCAGGCGCTGCGCCGTTTTCATGCGGCGAAGACCTTCATGGCGTCGGCGGTCCAGCCGAGATGGATCGGCGCTCCCACATTGATCCCCGCAAGCGCACCCGCCTGCGGCAGCACGGCGCGAACAGGCTCGGTCGAAGCCGCGCGTATCGATGAGCAGGCTGGAATTCGCACCGTCGAACAGCACCGCCGAAACCCTGCCCTCGAAGCGGTTGGCAAGGGCGCCAAGGGCCGCGGCGTCCGACGCCAGCGCGATCGCTTCCGGTCGCGCGAAGCAAAGGGCATCGCCGGCGCCCGCCTTCCCTTGTCCCTGCACCGAGATGCCGGATGGCAGCCGCACCGTGATGGCGCCGTCGGCGCCGCTCGTGACCGCCCCCTGCCAGCGATTCGTCTCGCCGACGAAACTCGCAACGAAAGGCGTTCCCGGGTTGTGGTAAAGCTCGCGGGGGCTTCCGACCTGCTCGAACCTGCCCTGGTTCATCACGGCGATCCGGTCCGACATCACCAAGGCTTCGGACTGGTCATGCGTGATGTAGGCGAACGTCGTGTTGAAGGTGCCCTGCAATTGCTTCAGCTCGATCTTCATGTGCTCGCGCAGCTTCAGATCGAGCGCGCCCAGCGGTTCGTCGAGAAGCACGAGTGTGGGCTCGAGAACGAGACAGCGGGCGATCGCCACGCGCTGGCGCTGCCCGCCCGACAAGGCCGTGACCTGTCGATCGCCGAAGCCCTTCAGCCCCACACGCTCGAGCATGCGGGTGGCGCGGTCGTCCGCCTCGGCGCGTCGCGAACGCCCGCGACATGTCATGCCGTAAGCGACGTTCTCGCCAACACTCATCATGGGAAAGAGCGCGAGACTCTGAAACACCATGTTGACCGGACGGCGATTGGCCGGAACGCCGACCATGGACTTGTCGCGAATTCGAATGTCGCCGGAGGTCGGGTTCTCGAACCCGGCGATCATGCGCATCAGCGTGGTCTTTCCACATCCCGACGGTCCGAGGATGGAGAAGAATTCGCCGGGCGCGACGCTGAACGTCACGTCGTTGACGGCGAAATGCGCGCCGAACCGCTTCGTCACGTTGACGATATCGAGGTCGCTTGATGAAGCCATGGGTGGATACACACAAAAAGTCATCCCCCGGCGAACCGGGGGATGATGATCAATCGGTAGCGATTACGAGCCGGCTTTCAGACGGTCGAGAACCTTGCCCTCGATCTCTTCGATGCCGGCAGGCACTGCCGGATACCACTTGATGTTGTCGATCGCCGCCTTCGGGAAGCTCTCGGCGAATTGCTCCTTCAGCTTGCCCTGCATCAACTTGTCGGCGCCGTTCGACGCCGTGAAGTTGCCCGCGGCAGCCGCGACTTTCGCGGCGATCTCAGGCCGCATGTTGAAGTTGATCCACTTGATAGGCAGCCTCGTCATTCCGGCCCTTGGCGGGAATCGCGAAGGTGTCGATCCAGCCCAGCGCGCCGGATTTCGGCGCAATGAACTTGATCTCCGGGTTCTCCGAATTCAACTTCCAGCCACCCGTGTCCCACGCCATGGCGGCCACCACTTCGCCGGTGCGAAGTGCGTTCAGGAGCTGGTCCTTGCCGTCCCAGAAGAACTTCACGTTCTTCTTGCACTCGGCGAGCTTGGCGCCGACCTTGTCCATCATGGCCGCGTAGGCCTTGGCGTCGCCATAGGAGGCGAACGGATCCATGCCGTTGGCAAACGCGAAAGCGATCAGCGTCGGGCGCTTGGCGCGGAAGCTGGCTTTACCCGCCACGGCCGGAGCGCAAAGGTCGTTGTAATCGGCGACCGCGGGAGCAGCCTTCGTGTTCACGACCAGTCCGTCGGTGCCCCAGATATGCGGCACGCCATAGACCTTGCCGCCCAATGTCGTGTTCTTCTTGGTGGCCTCGAGCATCGAGGCGATGAACAGGTCCGACTTCAGCTTGGACAGGTCGAGTGGCTTGTAGATGCCGAATTCCTGCTGCGGACCGGCGATCCGGTCCTGGCTCGGCTGGACGAGGTCGAAGCCCGCGCCCTGCGTGGCGCGCAGCTTGGAGATCATCTCCTCGTTGTTCGAGAGCGTGATCTCGACTTCGACGCCCGTCTCTTTCGTGAATTGCTGAACGATATCGGCCGGAGCATAATCCGCCCAGGTCAGCAGTCGAAGCTTCTCGGCCGCCTGTGCCGATCCGGCAACCATCAGGGCGGCGAAAGCCGTAGCCAGTTTTAAACCGGCGCGCTTGGTCAACATCTCAATCCTCCAAATGTGGTCCGGGTTCAACCCGTGTTCCCCAGTTGCAAAATTACATGACACCCCCACGACACGCCACTGTTATTAGGACGTTCCGACGATATTCTTGAGCCGGCTCAACGGCCGAGAACGCCAGGCTCTGCCTGCCGCATCGGCACGTAGAAACGAAATTCGAACCAGCTAAGGAGGCGCGTTCCATGCGCAGTCTGTACCCGGAGATCTCGCCTTACGAACACGGCCTGCTGGAGGTGGGCGACGGACACCGGGTCTATTGGGAATTGTGCGGCAATCCCAACGGCAAGCCGGTGGTTTTTCTCCACGGCGGACCCGGCGGCGGCTGTTCGCCTTCCCAGCGCCGGCTGTTCGACCCGGAAAAATATCGCATCCTGCTTTTCGACCAGCGCGGCTGCGGACGTTCGACGCCCCATGCCAGTCTTCAGGCCAATACGACCTGGCATCTCGTGGCCGATATCGAGCGGCTGCGCGCGATGCTCGGCGTCGAGCAATGGATGGTCTTCGGCGGATCGTGGGGCAGCACGCTTGCCCTTGCCTATGCGGAAACACACCCCGACCGCGTCAGTGAGCTGATCCTGCGGGGGATCTTCACCCTGCGGCGCGCGGAACTTCTCTGGTATTACCAGGACGGCGCGTCATGGCTCTTTCCGGACAAATGGGAGCGCTTCCTCGAACCCATCCCCGAGGCGGAACGCCACGATCTGATGGCCGCTTATCGCCGCCGCCTCACCCACGCGGACCCGGCCGTGCAGCAGGAAGCCGCCGCCGCGTGGAGCCTTTGGGAAGGCGAGACGATCACACTTCTCGATAACCCGGATTACTCGACCCAATTTGGCGACCCCCACTACGCCCTCGCCTTTGCGCGCATTGAAAACCATTACTTCGTGAACGAGGGCTTCTTCGAGGAAGGGCAACTGATCCGCGATGCGCAGCGGCTGAAAAGAATTCCTGGCGTCATCATTCAGGGCCGCTACGACGTGGCGACGCCGGCCGCGACGGCCTGGGCGCTTCACAAGGCCTGGCCGGAGGCGCGGTTCGTGATGGTGCCGGATGCGGGCCACGCCTTCACGGAACCGGGCATTCTGCACCATCTCATCGAGGCAACGGATTCGTTTGCGGACCGGTGAGACGGCGCCTCACTTCGCCGTCCAGCCGCCATCCATGGACAGGTTTGCGCCTGTCATCTGGCTCGCCGCGTCGGAGCACAGGAAGAGCGCGAGCGCCGCGACCTGTTCGACGGTGACGAATTGCTTGGTGGGCTGCGCTTCGAGCAGCACATCCTGGATAACCTGTTCTTTCGTCAGGCCGCGGGCTTTCATGGTGTCGGGAATCTGCTTCTCGACCAGCGGCGTCCAGACATAGCCGGGGCTGATGCAATTGACGGTAATTCCGTGCGCCGCCACCTCGAGAGCGGTCGTCTTCGTCAAGCCCGCAATACCGTGCTTGGCCGCCACATAGGCGGATTTGAAAGGCGACGCCACGAGGGAATGCGCCGAGGCCGTGTTGATGATGCGGCCCCATCCGCGGGCCTTCATGCCGGGAATGGCGGCACGAATGGTGTGGAACGCCGACGACAGGTTGATGGCGATGATCTGATCCCATTTCTCGACCGGAAAATCCTCGATGGGCGACACGAATTGGATGCCTGCGTTGTTCACCAGGATATCGACCGCGCCGAACGTCTCCTCGGCAAGCCTGATCATCGCGGCGATCTCATCGGGTTTCGACATGTCGGCCGGCGAATAAATCGCTCTGACGTTGAATTCGCGCTCGATGGACAAGCGGGTCTTCTCGATGTCGTCCGCCGGGCCGAAGCCGTTGAGGACGACAGATGCGCCGTCGCTTGCAAGCGCCCGCGCAATGGCAAGGCCGATGCCGCTGGTCGAGCCTGTGATCACGGCGGCTTTTGAGGTGAGAGTCATGGATGTGCTCCGGGAGAATTTTTTTGGACGATCGGCGCGCGCAAGAGCGCGATGGGGGCCGGCTGTTTTCAGGTGGCGGAAACGCCCTTGGCTTCACGCCGGCGTTCGTGCAGCACCCATTCGGTGTAGCCATTCGGCTGCGCGCGTCCCTTAAAGATGAGATCGCTCGCGGCGCGATAGGCCGGCCCGTCGAAGGATGGAGCCATCGGGCGATAAAGCGGATCGCCCGCATTCTGCCGATCGACGATTTCGGCCATGCGCCGGAGCGTCCGCTCGACCTGCTCGTCCGAGACGATGCGGTGGTGCAGCCAGTTCGCGACGTGCTGGCTCGAGATACGAAGCGTCGCGCGATCTTCCATCAAGCCCACATCGTGAATGTCGGGCACCTTGGAGCAGCCGACGCCCTGATCGATCCACCGCACCACATAGCCGAGAATGCCCTGGCAATTGTTGTCGAGTTCCTGCTGCACCGCCTCCGGCGCCCAGTTCGATTGCGACACCGGAATGGTCAGGATATCGGCGAGTTTCGCGGGCGCGCGCTTCTTCAACTCGCTCTGTCGCTCAGGCACATCGACCTGATGATAGTGAAGCGCGTGAAGCGTCGCGGCGGTGGGCGACGGCACCCAGGCGGTGTTCGCGCCCGCCATGGGATGTCCGACCTTTTGCGTCATCATGTCGGCCATGCGATCGGGCGCCGCCCACATGCCCTTGCCGATCTGGGCGTGACCCGGAAGACCGCAGGCGAGACCCGCATCGACGTTCGAATCCTCGTAAGCCTTGATCCAGGGCGTGGCCTTCATGTCGTTCTTGCGCACCATCGGACCCGCTTCCATCGAGGTATGGATCTCGTCGCCCGTACGATCGAGGAAGCCGGTATTGATGAAGAAGATTCGGTCCCGGGCCGCATGGATGCACGCACGCAGATTAACGGTCGTGCGCCGCTCCTCGTCCATGATGCCCATCTTGAGCGTATGCCGCCGCAATCCCAGCATGTCCTCGACGGCCGCGAACAGATCGTCGGCGAACGCCACCTCATCGGGCCCATGCATCTTCGGCTTCACGATATAGACCGAGCCCGCACGAGAATTGCGAAGAGGTCCGGTCGATTTCAGGTCGTGCATGGCAATCAGCGACGTGATCGCCGCATCGACGATCGTCTCGGGAACCGGTCTTCCCGCCTCATCCAGCACGGCGTCGGTGTCCATGTGGTGCCCGACATTGCGGACCAGCATGAGGCTGCGGCCGTTGAGCCGAAGCTCCTTCCCGTCGGGCGCCGAATAGATCCGGTCCGGGTTGAGGCGCCGCTCCACCGTGCGGCCGCCTTTCTCGAAAGTCTCGGACAGGTCGCCCTTCATCAGGCCGAGCCAGGTGCGATAGACAAGCACCTTGTCGTCGGCATCGACCGCCGCGACGCTATCCTCCAGATCCATGATGGTGGAGATCGCAGAACTCGATCACGAGGTCGGCAACACCGGCCGGATCCTCGGCGCCAATCGGGTTTTGCCGATCGATCTTGATCTCGATGTGAAGTCCGTTGTGGCGCAAGAGAATGCCGGTCGGGTTCGCCGCCTCCCCGCTGAAGCCCACGAATTGCGACGGATTGGCCAGCGCGGTTTCGCTGCCGTTCTGCAGCGCAATTTTCAAGGTGCCGTCCTTGACCGAATAGGACTTCACATCGCCATGATGTCCCGCTCTCAGCGGCGCCGCCTGGTCGAGGAACTGCCTTGCCCGGGCCACCACCTGCTCGCCGCGCAGCTTGTTGTAGCCGCCGGACCGGACGGCGCCCCCCTCCTCCGGGATCGCATCCGTGCCGTAGAGAGCATCATAGAGGCTGCCCCAGCGCGCGTTCGCGGCATTGAGGGCATAGCGCGCGTTCGAGGTCGGCACGACCAGTTGCGGACCGGCAATGCTTGAAATTTCATCGTCGACGTTGTTCGTCGACACGGAAAACGGAGCCGGTTCCGGCCGGACATAGCCGATCTCGCGCAAGAAGGCCTCGTAACCTGCCGCATCGGCAGGTTGGCCTGCACGGGCCACGTGGAACGCATCGATCCGCCGCTGCAGGTCATCCCGGACCGCGAGGAGATCGCGATTGCGTGGGGCGAACTCCCGATTAAGGTCGGCCAGGCCCTTCCAGAACGCCTCCGAGGAGATCCCGGTGCCCGGGAGCGCCTCACGCTCGACGAAATCGTAAAGAACCGGGGCGATCTGGAGGCCGTGCGACGAAACCTGTTTCATTGTCTCTCTTTCGTAACCTGTCGGCCGGACCTTAGCCCAACGCCTCGTGTGGAGAAAAGGACCGGCACGGCATTTGTCGCACAGGCGCCGTCCCCGGCCGGCATACAGGTTTTGCCCTAGGTCGCGATCAGGCGTGAGCCATCGTGGGTCAGATGGGCGTCATTCGCGATCTGAAAGTTTCGTTCACGGCGGTCATGCAGGTTTGCGCCGAGCAGAAACGTCATTGAAGACGATGACGCCTCGACCTCGCGTTCCGCGCCTGGCGTGAAATCATCCGCCACGGAATCCGATCCGCCCGATGTCGCTAGAAGGTATGAGACCCCGCGCGATGTGGCTCCGGTCGGATTAATTTTTGACGGGAGCCGCGGCCCTGACCGGCCTCCCGTCACACGTCACTTCTGCGCCTTTGCGCAGGCGCTAATTCAGATCACGTAAAAGTCGCTCGCCAGCACCGCGTTGTTGCCGCCGTCGAATTGCAGCGTCGCGAGAAGAACTGGCCCCGTAGACGCACCGGTTCCGTCCGCATCGAAGAACAGCTGATTGGTATTCTGCACATAGATGAACTGCGCTGTCGCGATGTTGGCGACCGCCGGACCGGCTGCGAGATTTCTGATCTCGTTAGGCGTGACGCCAAGTCCGATCTGGAAGACATCGTTGTCGATGAGCAACCGGTCGGCATCGGTATTGCGGAAGATGGCGTTGAAGGTGTCAGGACCGTTGTCGAGCTCCAGCTGCATCAATTCTTGACCAAGCGACGCACCCGAAAGGGTGTCGTTACCCGCCCCGCCGACCAGGATCACGGTGCTTCCCGCCGGACCTGTGGCAAACAGCGTATCGTTGCCACCCCCTCCTGAGGCCGTGCCACCGTCCGTGGGAATCAGCGTGTCGGCAAAGTCCGATCCGACGACACTCTCAATGCCGGTGTATGTGTCGCCCGTCGCGGCCCCGCCGGATGTTCCGGCCTGCAGGTTGACCGTTACCCCCGCGGTCGCGTCGGAATAATCCACTTTGTCCAGACCGTCGCCTCCGCTCATCGCATCGGCGAACACATCCGCGCCCGGCTGGAAGGTGTCGTCGCCGGCACCACCCACGAGGCTGTCGGCGCCCGCGCCTCCGACCAGTTGATCGTCGCCCGCGCCGCCGAGCAGCGTGTCGTTGCCGATGCCGCCATCGAGCGAATCGTTACCGTCGCCGCCATCGAGACTGTCATTGCCGGCATCGCCCGCCATGAGGTCGTTCCCGAGACCACCGATGAGCACATCGTCGCCGTCGCCGCCGCTCAGGTCATCGTCGCCGTCACCGCCGTCCAGCGTATCGTTGCCCGCGCCGCCGCTGAGCGTGTCGTCACCGATGCCGCCGTTCAACGAATCATTTCCCTCGCCGCCATCCAGGCGGTCGTTGCCGGAGCCGCCCAACAGCGTGTCGTTGCCCGTCCCGCCCTCGAGACGGTCGTCGCCCGAGCCGCCATCGAGAGAATCATGGCCGGAGCCGCCGATCAGCCTGTCGATTCCCGATCCGCCACTCAGAAAATCGTTGCCCGAACCGCCGTCGAGGCGATCGTTGCCCGAGCCGCCGAACAAGCGGTCATTGCCCGAGCCGCCATCCAGACGATCGTCGCCCGAACCGCCATCGAGGCGATCGTTGCCCGAGCCGCCGAAAAGCCGGTCGTTTCCTCCGCGCCCGAAGAGCGAGTCGTTGCCGCCGAGCCCGGAGATGAAATCGTTGTTCGCCGTCCCGACCAGAGTGTTTCGCCGGTTGTCACCAATTCTCGTCGCCATGGCCGTGACCCTCGCTGCCTGAATGTCTGACGATTGAGGAAACGCTAGGAACGCAACAAAAACTGAAGGGATCAGAATTACGCTTCGGCAGAGGCAGGGGAAAATGCCCTTATGGGTCGCCAAAAACCGGCCATTCCAACAAAAAAATGCCATTTTGCGGGTGGGCGGGGGTCGTGGCGCGCGTTAACAGGGCGAAAAGTGCCCGAGGGCCGGAAAATTGCTCGGCGGATACGGCCGCCAAACAGAAAGCCGCCCGGAGGCGGCTTCTTCCAAAGTGTTAGTTCGGTAGGGGAAATTTGGTGGAGCCAGGCGGAATCGAACCGCCGACCTCTTGAATGCCATTCAAGCGCTCTCCCAACTGAGCTATGGCCCCACTTGAGCCGCAGTGCTTTGGGGACACTGCGGAAAGGTTCGCCGCCGAAGCAGCGGCGTCTCTATAGTCGGGTCGGACGGGAGGTTCAAGTCTCTTCGTCGTCTTCCAGGTCACTATCGATCAAATCCGACACATCGTCGTCGCCTTCCTCTTCGTCTTCGAGGAAAGTGTCGTCGGCCACGTCCTCGTCGACGACATCGATGTCGTCTTCGGAGATGGTTTCTTTCTCTGCTTCCTCAGCCTCGACCTCGTCAAGCGAGATCAGCTCCGGACCGCTGGTATCGAGCTCGGCATCATCGTCTTCCTTGACTGCTGCGCGCGCCACGACAGGGGCCGCGGCGCGGCTCAGGGCCACCGCTTGAAAGACCGTGCCGCATTTGGGGCAGATCGCCGGATCCTTGTTCAGGTCGTAGAATTTCGCGCCGCAGCTCATGCACTGGCGCTTCGAGCCGAGTTCAGGTTTGGCCACGGGTGATTGCCTTTGCGTGAGTGGAATGGAAGCGCTCCGTTAGTCGGGAGGGGATGCCTTGTCAAATAGGAAATTGCAGCTCACTCCCCCGGCCGGACCGGCGGCGGGATGACGCCACCGGCACCCCGTGTTAGGAGCCGCCCAACTCTCGACGGATAGGGACCGAGAATGTCGCACGATCACACTTTGGCATCGCCTGTTTCAAGCCGCCCCGGAACGTCCCTGCGCGGACGAATTCGCGTCCCCGGCGACAAGTCCATCTCCCACCGCTCCATGATCTTCGGCCTTCTGTCCATTGGCGAGACCCGCGTCGAGGGGCTGCTCGAGGGCGAGGACGTGCTGCGCACGGCGGAGGCCTGCAGGGCGCTCGGCGCCACCATCACCCGCGAGGGGCCGGGCCGCTGGCGGATCGTCGGCGTCGGAATCGGCGGCCTGGTCGAGCCTGCGGCGACGCTGGATTTCGGCAATGCGGGCACGGGCTCCCGCCTGATGATGGGTGTTGCCGGCAGCCATCCGATCACCACGACGTTCGACGGTGACGCGTCCTTACGCAAGCGCCCCATGCGCCGCATCCTCGATCCTCTCGTCAGGATGGGCGTTACCGTCGTGAGCGAGGCCGAGGGGGGACGGGTCCCCCTTACCCTGCGCGGACCGCGCGAGACCATCCCGATCACCTACGAGACCCCCGCGGCGTCGGCCCAGATCAAGTCCGCCATCCTGCTTGCGGGCCTGAACGCGCCCGGCCGCACCACGGTCATCGAGCGCGAAGCCACCCGCGACCACACGGAGCGGATGCTCCGCCTTTTCGGCGCGCATGTGGAGGTCAAGCCCCATGGCGAGGACGGTCGCGTCATCACGCTTCAGGGCCAGCCCGATCTGAGGGGCGCGGAGGTCATGGTGCCGACGGATCCGTCCTCGGCGGCTTTTCCGCTCGTGGCGGCCCTCATCACGCCCGGGTCGGATGTGGTGATCGAAGCCGTCATGATGAACCCTCTCCGCACGGGGCTGATCACCACCCTGCTCGAAATGGGAGCTTCCATCGAGCGCCTGAACGAGCGCGAGGAGGGCGGCGAGACCGTGGCCGACCTGCGCGTCCGGGCGAGCCGCCTGACCGGCGTGACGGTCCCCGCATCGAGGGCGCCCGCCATGATCGACGAATATCCTGTCCTTGCCGTGGCCGCCGCCTTCGCCAAGGGCACGACCCGGATGCAGGGCCTGCACGAGCTGCGGGTCAAGGAATCCGACCGGCTCGCCGCCGTCGCCGCGGGCCTCGGCGATGCGGAAATCCCTTATGAGATCGAAGGCGACGATCTCATCGTTCACGGTCTCGACGGCAAGGTGCCCGGCGGGGCATCCTCGGTTGCTACCCATCTCGATCACCGCATCGCCATGGCGTTCCTTGTCATGGGCCTTGCAAGCCAGGAGCCCATGACGGTGGACGACGGCACGATGATCGCCACGAGCTTCCCATCCTTCATCCCTCTCATGCGCGAACTCGGCGCGACGATCGGGGACTGAGCCAGCATGATCATCGCCATCGACGGACCCGCGGCATCCGGCAAGGGCACCCTTGGCACCCGGCTGGCGGAGCATCTCGGTCTCGCTCATCTGGATACAGGTCTGCTCTATCGGGGCGTCGCCTGCGCGCTCATCGACCGGAAGGTGGCGCTCACCGACATCGCCGCCGCCACTGACGCCGCCGAGACCCTCACCCTGGACCAGTTGGCGGACCCGCGCCTGCGGGGGGCGTCCATGGGCGAATTCGCCTCCGTGATCTCGGGCTACCGCCCGGTTCGGGATGCGCTGCTGGCGTTTCAGCGTCAATTCGCGGCCCAGGACGGCGGCGCCGTTCTGGACGGGCGCGATATCGGTACCGTGGTATGTCCCCATGCCGACGTGAAGCTCTTCATCACCGCGACGCCGGAGGAACGCGCGCGCAGGCGGCATCTCGAGCTTCAAAGACGCGGCGAGACAACCGATTACGAGAAAATCCTGACCGATATCCGCCGGCGCGACCAACGGGACATGACCCGGGCGACGGCCCCCCTGAAGGCGGCCGAAGACGCCATCACCCTCGATACCACGGCGCTCGACGCGGATGCGGCGTTCGAAGCAGCCCTTGCCATCGTGAGGGCTCATCGGCCCTAGACGCGCCTCGCCCCAAAGTGACCTTGCGTCAGAGCGAGAAGCTGCCACACTTCACAAACCGGTCTGGCTCCCAAAAGGAGACAACGATGGTTTGGCAGGGCCTCACTCGTCTGGCGGCAGGTTTAGCGCTCGTTATCGGCTTCTGGTCACCGGCCGCCCGCGCCGAAACCGAGGTGGATCTCGCTCTCGTGGTGGCGGTGGACATCTCGTTCTCGATGGATACGGACGAGCAGGCGTTGCAGCGGGAGGGATTCGCGGAGGCGTTTCGCTCGCGCCTCGTGCACGACGCCATTCGCGGCGGCGTCCTCGGCAGGATTGCCGTGACCTATATGGAATGGGCCGGCGCGAACGATCAGAAGATCATCGTACCGTGGACAATACTCGACAATCCCGAGGGCCTGCTTTCCTTCGCCGACAAGATCGCGTCCACGCCCTTGAGCCGGGCGCAGCGAACGTCGATTTCGAGCGCCATCGATTTCGGTGCCAGGCTTCTCGATGAAAGCGGCGTCCTGGCCATCGCCGCGTGATCGACGTCTCGGGGGACGGCCCCAACAATCAGGGTCGCAGCGTCGAGGAGGCGCGCAACGAAGCGATCGCCAAAGGCATCACGGTGAACGGCCTGCCGATCATGCTGCGCAAGCCGGGCTATCTCGACATCGCCGAACTCGACATTTATTACAAGGATTGCGTCATCGGAGGTCAGGGTGCTTTCATGGTGCCGGTCCGCGAGCGCGACCAGTTCATCAACGCGATCAAGACCAAGATCCTTCTGGAGATCGCCGCCCTTGAACCGCCTCGGCCCCTGATCGAGCGCATCCAGAACATTCCCCGGGCCAATTGCTTCACGGGCGAGATGCAGTGGCGCGAGCGCTGGAACAACTGAGATCGGACTGGCCTAACATGCAAAGATTGACCCTGGCGATCGTCGCCCACGACGCCAAGAAGGACGACATGGCCGATTTCATCGCCATGCATGAGCATATCATCCGTCAGTTCCACCTTTTCGCCACCGGCACGACCGGCGCGCGCGTCATGGAGCGTTGCCCAGGATTGTCCGTGACGCGCCTGAAAAGCGGCCCTATGGGCGGCGACCAGCAGATCGGCGCGATGATCGCGGAGGGCAAGGTCGACGTCCTGTTCTTCTTCGTCGATCCGCTTTCGCCGCATCCGCACGATGTCGATGTGAAGGCGCTCATGCGCGTGAGCCTCGTCTACAACATTCCGATGGCGCTCAACCGCTCCACGGCCGACCGCCTCATCGCAAGCTTCATCGCCTAGAACCGGGCTCCTCTAGGTCCCGCGCGGCTTCGCGCGCCGGGTCGGCGGCGCGGCGATCGGATCCTCCGGCCAGGGATGCCGGGGATATTGCCCGCGTAAATCGGAGCGGACGGCAGCCCACGAGCCGCGCCAGAAACCCGGCAGATCCCGGGTGATCTGGATCGGCCGCTGCGCCGGCGACAGGAGATGCAGGATCAGGGGCACGCGTCCGCCGGCGAGAGATGGATGCTTGTCGAGGCCGAAGAGTTCCTGGACACGGACCGCCAGAACAGGTCCTTCGGCGCTTCCGTAATCCACCGCGATCTGCGAACCCGTCGGGACTTCCACGTGAGTGGGCGCTTCCGCATCGAGCCGCCGTTGCAGGCTCCACGGCAGCAGGCTCCTCGACGCCTCGCTCAGGAGGTCCGGCGTGATATCGCTGAACCCGGCGCGCCCGACGAGATGCGGCGCGAGCCATTCCTCCACCGTGGCGGCAAGCGCCTCGTCGGAGAGGTCGGGCCATTCCTCACCCTCCGCGTTGCGCAGGAAAATGACGCGCTCGCGCCATTGCGAAAGGGCTTTGGACCACGGCAACACATCGAGTCCCAACGACACGATGCCCTTGGCCAGGATGCGGGCTGCCTCCTCGGTCGCGGGCACTGGCAACGGGCGCTCCTGCAACGACAGGGCCCCATAACGTCGGACCGCTCGGGCCCGCAGCGCCCGCGCCTGCCGGTCGAATGCGATCTCGTCCCGTCGCACGATGTCGTCGCCAGCCAGCGAGATCGATCTCGTCGACACCGATGGGAGCCGCCGCCAAAATCCGCGCCGATGCCGCACCGCCCGCGATTTCGGCCACGGCGAGGTAGGTTTCTCTGGCCAACCGATCATGCGGCTCCACCGAGCCGCCGCGTCCGTTGGCCATCAGGAACTCGCCCGGTTTTCCGCGGGCTTTGGCGATGCGATCCGGATAGGCGAGCGTCAGAAGCCCACCGACCGATAGGGCGCTGGCGTGGTCTTTCTTCATGCGGCTTGTCCGCGCCCATCCGTCGGCCATGCGCCGCATATCCTCGGCACGTTTGGACCGCTCGCGCCGAAAACGCTCGAGCCTCTCCGTCAGGTCGACGGCATCGCCGCCAAGCCCCCGTTCCACGAGAACAGCCGCGAGATCGGCGGCCTCGCGCTCCTGACCGCCCTCCGCCGCGCTCAGCACCATGCGTGCGAGACGCGGCGGTAGGGGCAGTTCGCGCAGGCGACGACCGGTGTCGGTGATCCGCCCATCGGCGTCGAGAGCATGCAATTGCCGGAGCAGGTCCCGCGCTTCTTTCACGGCCGGCGCCGGAGGCGGATCGAGGAAGCTCAGGATCGACGGATCGCTCACGCCCCAGGCGGCGCAATCGAGCAGGAGGGGTGCGAGATCGGCGGACAGGATTTCGGGGCGGGCAAACGCCTCCAAAGCGCCGGTGCCGGCCTCTTCCCAGAGCCGATAGCAGATGCCGGGCTCGGTGCGACCCGCGCGACCCCGGCGCTGATCGGCCGCGGCACGCGAGACCCGTACCGTCTCAAGGCGCGTCAGCCCGATATCCGGCTCATAGACGGGAACGCGGGCGAGGCCCGAATCGACGACGACTCGCACGCCCTCGATGGTCAGCGACGTTTCGGCAATGGAGGTCGCCAGCACCACCTTGCGGCGACCGGCCTTTGTCGGGCCGACGGCGAGATCCTGTTCGACACGATCGAGCGCGCCGTAGAGCGGCGCCAGATCGACCGCCGGATCCTTGATCCGTTCGCGAAGGATCGTCTCGACCCGCCTGATCTCGCCCTGTCCTGGCAGGAAGACCAGAATCGAGCCGGAATCGGCACGGAGAGCCCGCGTCACCGCATCCGCGACCTGCTCCTCGATGCGACGGTTCGGATCGCGCCCGAGGTAGCGGGTCTCGACCGGATAGGCGCGGCCCTCCGATTCGATCACAGGCGAATCGCCGAGAAGGCGGGACACGCGCGCGCCGTCGAGAGTCGCCGACATCACCAGCAGACGAAGATCGTCGCGCAGACCGCTTTGCGCATCGATGGCGAGCGCAAGGCCCAGATCGGCGTCGAGCGATCGCTCGTGGAATTCGTCGAACAGAACGCCCCCGACCCCGTCGAGAGCCGGGTCGTCGAGAATCATGCGGGCAAAGACACCCTCGGTGACCACCTCGATGCGGGTCCGGCGGCCGATCTTCGATCCGAGGCGCACGCGCAGGCCGACGGTCTCGCCAACCTCTTCGCCGAGCGTGCGCGCCATGCGGTCGGCGGCCGCGCGGGCGGCGAGCCGGCGCGGTTCGAGGAGGATGAGCTTGCGGCCCGCGACCCAATCCTCGTCGAGGAGCGCCAGCGGCACCCGGGTGGTCTTGCCGGCGCCCGGGGGCGCGACCAGAACCGCATTGGGCCGCGCGCGGAGGCTCGCCGCCAATTCCGGCAGAACCTCATCGATGGGCAACGGAGTCTCAAAGGCGCGCATAAGGCGTGATCGCCCATGCGGGGCCCAAGAGCAAGCCGATGGGGTCAGGCGGCAATCCCGTGGGATCGCAGTTCGGCCGCAAGATCCATCGGCTCGACGAAGTGGATCGCGTGCATTCCGACGGCCCGCGCGCCTTCCACATTGGCCTTCGAATCGTCGATGAAGACGCAATCGCCGGCCTTAAGATCGTAGCGCGCAAGGAGCAGGTTGTAGATCTCCGGCTCGGGCTTCAGCACCCGCTCGTCCCCCGACACGATGATGCCGTCGAAACCGGTGAGAAAGGGGTAACGGGCCTGCGAGAGCGCGAATTTCGGCGCGGAGAAGTTGGTGATGCAGTAATTCGGCACGCCGGCATCGCGCAGGCGTCCGAGCAGCGCGACGTTCTCGTGGATCGGCCCCGACACCGTCTCTTCCCACCGGTGATGGAATGCCCGGATCGGAATCTTCATGCGCCGGGAAATCCGTTGCCAGAAGCGCCACCGCCTCGTCCCAGTCGCGGCCGCGATCCTGCTCGATGTTCCAATGCGGGGTGCACACATCCGACAGGAAGCGCTCCATCTCATCCTCGTCGTCGAAGATGGTGCGATAAAGGTTGCGCGGATCCCAGCGCAGCAGGACGTTGCCGACGTCGAACACGACCGTCGTGGGCTTTTGAGCAGGCACGAAAATTCCCCCTGAGGATAGTATTACGCTCGGGTTAGCACCGATGAGCGACCGGCACTATCCCCCGATATTGTAGGCCGCCAGAGCCGCCATGTTGACGATGTCGTTGTCGGTGGCGCCGAGGGAGACGATCTGCACCGGGCGGTCGAGCCCCACCACCATGGGGCCCAGCACCATCGCGCCGCCGAGTTCCTGCAGCATCTTGGTGGAAATCGAGGCCGAGTGGAAAGCCGGCATGACCAGCACGTTGGCGGGCCCCGTCAATCGGCTGAACGGGTATTGCGCCATCAATTCCCGGTTCAATGCCACGTCGGCGGACATTTCGCCGTCATACTCGAAATCGAGCCGCATGCCGTCAAGGATGCGCACAGCCTCCTGGATTTTTTCCGCCCGTTCGGCGCGCGGCTGGCCGAAATTGGAGAAGGACAGCAATGCCACGCGCGGCTCGTAGCCGAGGCGGCGTGCGACGCCCGCGGATTCGATCGCGATCTCGGCCAGTTCCTGCGCGGTCGGCATTTCGTGGATCGCCGTGTCGGCCACCAGCACGGTTCTGCCGCGCGCAAGACAGAGCGACAGACCGATGACGCGATGGCCCGGCTTCTCGTCAATCACATGCCGCACGTCGTCAAGCACGGTCGAGTAATTCCGCGTCGCGCCCGTCACCATGGCGTCGGCATCGCCGAGCGCCACCATCGAGGCGGCGAAATGGTTGCGGTCCTGGTTGATGAGGCGCTGGCAGTCGCGGAAGAGGAAGCCTTTCCGCTGCAGGCGCTCGTAGAGAAACTGCGCGTAAGTGCTGTTACGGTGCGACAGGCGCGCGTTGTGCAGTTCGACCCCTTCGCGCCCTTCCATATCGATGCCGGCCGCGGCCGCGGTTTCGAGAATGCGCTCCTCGCGGCCGACCAAAATGGCTTTTCCGAGCCCCTGGTTGACGAACGAGATGGCCGCGCGGATCACCTTCTCCTCTTCGCCCTCGGCGAACACCACGCGCTTGGGGAAACGCCGCACGCGCTCGAAGATGCCGTTCAGCGTTCCTGCCACCGGATCGCGGCGTGCGGAAAGCTGCGCCTTGTAGGAGCGCATATCGACGATCGGCCGGCGCGCGACGCCGCTATCCATGGCGGCGCGCGCAACCGCGGTCGGGATGGTGTGGATCAGGCGTGGGTCGAATGGCACCGGAATGATGTATTCGCGCCCGAAGCGCGGGCGAGAGCCCTGATAGGCCGCCGCGACTTCGTCCGGTACGTCCTCGCGGGCGAGAGCCGCCAGCGCCTCGGCGGCGGCGATCTTCATTTCCATGTTGATGGTGGTCGCCTGCACGTCGAGAGCGCCGCGGAAGATGTAGGGAAAACCCAGGACGTTGTTGACCTGGTTGGGGTAATCGGAGCGGCCGGTTGCGATGATCACGTCGTCGCGGACCTGCGCGACTTCCTCGGGGGTGATTTCCGGATCGGGATTGGCCATCGCGAAAATGATGGGATTGGGCGCCATGGAGCGGATCATCTCGTCGGTGAACGCGCCCTTTGCCGACAATCCGAACACCGCATCGGCGCCCGCCATGGCGTCTGCGAGCGTGCGCGCATTCGTCTCGGCCGCATGGGCCGACTTCCATTGATTCATGCCCTCCGTGCGGCCGCGATAGATCACCCCCTTGGTGTCGCACAGCACCACGTTGTTGGGCGCGAAGCCCATCGCCTTGAGAAGCTCCGTGCAGGCGATGCCGGCGGACCCGGCGCCGTTGACCACCAGTTTCGTCTTGGCCATGTCGCGGCCGGTGAGGTGCAGCGCGTTGATGAGGCCCGCCGCCGCGATGATCGCGGTGCCGTGCTGGTCGTCATGGAAGACCGGGATATCCATGAGTTCCCGCAACCGCTCCTCGATGATGAAACATTCGGGAGCCTTGATGTCCTCCAGATTGATGCCCCCGAAGGAGGGGCCGAGATAGCGCACCGCGTTGATGAACTGGTCGGGGTCCTCGGTATCGACTTCCAGATCGATCGAATCCACGTCGGCGAAGCGCTTGAAGAGCACGGCCTTGCCCTCCATCACGGGCTTTGCCGCGAGCGCACCCAGGTTGCCGAGGCCGAGGATGGCCGTCCCGTTGGTGATCACCGCCACCATGTTCGACCGGGTGGTGTAGTCGAAGGCAAGCGACGGATCGGCGGCGATGGCCAGAACCGGCACCGCGACGCCCGGCGAATAGGCGAGCGAGAGATCCCGCTGGGTCGCCATCGGTTTCGTCGGCACGACCTCGAGCTTGCCGGGGCGCCCCTGCGAATGAAACTGCAGCGCCTCCTGGTCCGTGAAGGTCGGGCGGCTGCGACGGGTCGGGGGCGTATCGGTCATTTGGTCCTGGGACTTTATGGTTGGACGTTTCCGCCACGGGGGCTGCGACATTAGGGCATTGACGCGCCAAACCTCAAGACTTGTCCACACCCCTCGGCACGGCGGTCAATCGCCGGATGAAAGACCGGGCCGGGTTTGCTAGGAAGGCCTGATGTCATCCCAGGCCCTTTACCAGCCCCCAGACCTCCCCGATGCCGAGACGGTCGCGACCAAAACCGCGGCCTCGGACACCCGCGTGACGCCCATGATGGCGCAATACGTGGAGATCAAGGCCGCGAATCCCGATTGCCTGCTGTTCTACCGGATGGGCGATTTCTACGAGCTGTTCTTCGAGGATGCCGAGATCGCGAGCCGGGCGCTCGGAATCGTGCTGACCAAGCGGGGGAAGCATCAGGGGAACGACATTCCCATGTGCGGCGTGCCCATCGACCGCGCCGACGATTACCTCCAGCGCCTGATCGGTCTCGGCCACCGGGTCGCGGTCTGCGAACAGATGGAGGACCCCGCCGAGGCGAAGAAGCGGGGCGCCAAATCGGTGGTGCGCAGGGACGTGGTGCGTCTCGTGACCCCCGGCACCATCACCGAGGAGCGCCTGCTCGATCCCGGTCGACCCAATTTCTTCCTCGCGATCGCCCGCCGCAGGATTTCGGACGCCGATTGGCGCTATGGCCTCGCGGCGGTCGATATCTCCACCGGCCATTTCGCCTTGAGCGAGACCGATGGACCGGGTCTCGCGGCCGAGATCGCCCGCTTCGAACCGCGGGAAATCCTGCTGCCCGACAGTATCCAGGACGACGCCGACCTCGCGGCCTTCTGGCGCGAGACCCGGGCCTCGATCACGCCCCTGCCGCGCGACGGCCTCGACCCGGCCTCCGCCGAGCGGCGCCTCAAGGAGCATTTCGGCGTCGCGACCCTCGATGCCTTCGGGACCTTCGACCGCGCGGCGATCTCGGCCGCCGGATCGGCGCTCTTCTACATCGAGAAGACCCAGATCGGCAGCCGGCCCGTTCTCAATCCGCCGACGAGGGGCGAAGCCGGCTCCGCCCTTGCCATCGATGCGGCGACGCGGGCGAATCTCGAACTCACCCGCACCCTTTCGGGAGAGCGCGCCGGCAGCCTCCTCGCCAGCATCGACTGCACGGTGACGCCGGGCGGAGCGCGGTTGCTGGCGGAGCGCCTCGCCGGACCGCTGACCCGGGCCGACATCATCCGCGAGCGGCACGATTCGGTCGATTTCCTCGTTGCCAACAGCGCGCTTCGCGACAGCGTCCGCCGTGTCCTGAAACGGGCACCCGATCTTGCACGCGCCCTCTCCCGGCTGGGTTTGGGACGCGGCGGCCCGCGCGATCTGTCCTGCGTGCGCGACGGGCTTTTCGCAGCGCGCGAATTGGGAGCGCTTCTTCAGCGAAGCGAATTGCCGCCGGAACTGGCGGAGGCCGCGCGGACATTACGCGCCCTCCCGACGGAGATCGCCGACACGCTGGCGGCGGCGCTGGCGGATGAATTGCCGTTGCTCAAGCGCGACGGCGGGTTCGTCCGCGTCGCCTACGACGGCAATCTCGACGAATTGCGCGAGCTGCAACAGGATTCCCGGCGCTTCATCGCAGCCCTGCAATCCCGCTACGCGGCGGAAACCGGTTGCCGGACGCTGCGCGTCAAGCACAACCACATGATCGGCTATTATGTGGAGGTGCCGCAGAATGTCGGCGAGGACCTGCTGAAGGAACCGTGGAAGGAAACTTTCGTCCATCGCCAGACCATGGCGGGAGCGATGCGCTTTTCCACTGTCGAACTGGGCGAACTGGAATCGAAGATCGCGTCGGCTTCCGACCGCGCCCTGCGTATCGAGCTCGGCCTCTTCGAGACCATGGCGCAGAGTCTCGTCGATCTCTCGGCCGAAATCGCGTCGGGTGCCGAGGCCATGTCGGTGGTCGACGTCAGCGCCGGCCTCGCGGAACTCGCGACGCAGCTCGACTGGGTCCGCCCGGTGGTCGATACCGGCCTTGCCTTCCGAAATCAAGGGCGGCCGCCATCCGGTGGTGGAGGCCGCGCTCAAGCGGGACGGCGTGTCGTTCATCGCCAACGATTCCAACCTTTCGGGCAGCGACGGCGGACATATCCTGCTCATCACCGGTCCGAACATGGGCGGTAAATCGACCTACCTGCGCCAGAACGCGCTGATCGTCGTGCTGGCGCAGATGGGCGCCTTCGTGCCTGCCCGCGAGGCTCATATCGGTATCGTCGACCGGTTGTTCTCCCGTGTCGGCGCCGCCGACGACCTGGCGCGCGGACGCTCCACCTTCATGGTCGAGATGGTGGAAACGGCCGCCATCCTCAATCAGGCGACGGCGCAATCGCTCGTCATCCTCGATGAGATCGGCCGCGGCACGGCCACCTTCGACGGCCTCTCGATTGCGTGGGCCGCCATCGAGCATCTGCATGAGGTCAACCGTTGCCGCGCGCTGTTCGCCACGCATTTCCACGAGCTCACGGCGCTTGCCGACCGGCTGGATCGCATCGAGAACGCGACCCTGAAAGTGACCGAATGGAACAACGAAGTGGTGTTTCTCCATGAGGTCGTTCCCGGCGCGGCCGACCGCTCCTACGGACTCCAGGTGGCGCGCCTCGCGGGCTTGCCGAAAGCCGTGGTGGAGCGCGCGCGGACCATTCTCAGCGAACTCGAACGCACCGACCGGGAGAGCCCCAAACAGGCGCTCCTGGACGATCTGCCGCTCTTCGCCGCTCCCATCCGCACGCAGCCGGTCATCGAGCGAGACGGCCTGCGCGAAAAGCTGCTCGGCATCGAACCCGACCAGATGACTCCCCGGGAGGCGCTGGAGGCGCTGTATCGCCTCAAGAGCGAAGCCGCCGAAGAAGGCCGCCGCAGCCACTGAAATGAAACACTATCGCATAGGCTCATCTTTCGCTAAAGACGGCAGGTCTGGCGGGAGGGCGATGGATGGTCATGCGGGTTTCAACTGTCGCCTTCGAGGGCATCGAAGCGCGGGCGGTCGACGTGCAGGTCCAGATCGCGCCGGGCAATGTCGCCTTCATGATCGTCGGGCTCGCCGACAAGGCCGTGGCGGAATCCCGCGAGCGGGTCCGCTCCGCGCTGATCGCCTCGGGTCTCTCGCTCCCGGCCAAGCGCATCACCGTCAATCTTGCGCCGGCCGACCTGCCCAAGGAAGGCAGCCACTACGACCTCCCGATCGCGCTCGGAGTGATGGCCGCCATGGGCGCCATCCCGGCCGATGCGCTGAACGGCTTTACCGTCCTGGGCGAACTGGCCTTGGACGGCTCCATTACATCCGTTGCCGGAGTGCTGCCCGCCGCCATGGCCGCCAATGGTCGTGATCACGGCCTGATCTGCCCCCATGCCTGCGGCTCCGAGGCCGCCTGGGCGTCGAGCGACCTGGAAATCCTCGCGCCCCGGACGCTGATCCAGCTCGCCAATCATTTCAAGGGCACGCAGGTCATGGCCCGGCCGGAGCCCGCCATCATGCAATCCTCGGGCCCCCAGCCCGATTTGCGCGATATCAAAGGGCAGGAGAGCGCCAAGCGCACGCTCGAGATCGCCGCCGCCGGCGCTCACAATCTCCTGATGAGCGGGCCACCCGGCGCCGGGAAATCGATGTTGGCGCAGAGGCTTCCGTCGATCCTTCCCCCGCTCACCCCCCGCGAGTTGCTTGAAATTTCCATGATCCAGTCGGTCGCGGGATTGCTGGCGAACGGCGCGCTTTCAAGCCGCCGTCCCTTCCGGGCGCCCCATCACTCCGCCTCCATGGCGGCGCTCGTGGGCGGAGGCCTCAATGCACGGCCGGGCGAGGCTTCGCTTGCCCATAATGGGGTCCTGTTTCTCGACGAAATGCCGGAATTCCAGCCGCAAGTGCTCGATTCGCTGCGCCAACCACTGGAGGCCGGCGAGATCCTCATTGCCCGCGCCAACCACCGGATCACTTATCCGGCGCGTTTCCAGCTGGTGGCGGCGATGAACCCGTGCCGCTGCGGACAGGCGACCGAGCCCGGCTATGTCTGCCGGAGGCAGCCGAACGATCGCTGCATGGCGCAATATCAGGCGCGGATGTCGGGACCGTTGCTCGATCGCATGGACCTGACCATCGAGGTCCCGGCCGTCACCGCCGCCGACCTGATTCTCCCACCGCCCAGCGAAGGTTCGAACGAGGTCAAGGCGCGCGTCCGCGCCGCCCGCGATCGGCAGGCCCATCGTTTCGCGTCCCTGGGCCTTTCGGGGATTTCCACCAACGCAGCTTGTCCGGCGCCGGTCATCGAGCAGATCGCCCAACCGGATTCCGACGGCACGTCGCTCATCCACGACGCGGCCAACGCCATGCGGCTGTCGGCCCGGGGCTTTCACAGGGTGCTGAAGGTGGCCCGCACGCTCGCCGACCTCGACGGCGAGGACAAGGTGCGGCGCATCCATCTGGCCGAGGCCCTCTCCTACCGCTCTCAATCCGACCGGCGGTCCAACGCTGCGTAACGCGCCGATTTGTGACAAGATCGATCGCCAAGCTTGGAGGTCTTCATCCGTTGCGGATTCCGCTGTCACAAAACCGTTCGAAATGAGTCCTATGTCACGAAACAAGGCGAACCCATCGTCCCGCGGTATCCGCGAGAGCGCCGCCCAGACCGGCGTGCAGCCCAGCGAGGTTTCGATGGCTCCTCTTTCGATCATGCCGGGACTTGCCGATGGCTCGGTCCCGCCCCAGCCCTTCGCTGTCGGCCCTCGCGACATCAGCGACCTTCTGCCGGGCCGGAACCGGATCGTGCGCGATCACGGCACCCTTGATCCAAGCCTCGGCCGTCTCGGCTCGCTCGAGGTGCGCCTCGCCACGACGACGCGCGAAATCCGCCACGCGCAGAAACTCCGCTACAAGGTCTTCTTCGAAGAGATGTCGGCGGCGGCGAGCGGAGCATCGCGGCTGTCGCGGCGCGACATCGACGATTTCGACCTGCTTTGCGACCATCTGCTGGTTCTGGACCATAGTGGCCACAGCAGCCGCTTCAGACCTGCGAAACCGAAAGTGGTCGGCACCTACCGGCTGTTGCGGCAGGAAATCGCGGACCGGAATTGGGGCTTCTACACGGCGGGCGAATACGACATCACGCCCATGATCAGCGCTCATCCGGACCTGCGTTTCCTGGAACTCGGCCGGTCATGCGTACTGCAGCCCTATCGCAACAAGCGCACGGTCGAATTGCTCTGGCACGGCATCTGGACCTACGTGCTGCATCACCGCGTCGACGTGATGATGGGTTGCGCGAGCCTCGAGGGCACCGACCCCGGAAAGCTCGCCCTGCCCTTGAGCTTCCTGCATCATTTTGCGAACGCTTCGGGCGAGTGGGCAGCATCGGCGTTGCCGGAACATGGCACGGCCATGGATCTCGTCCCCAAGGATATGATCGACCAGAAGGCCGCGCTTCGCGCGTTGCCGCCGCTCATCAAGGGCTACCTGCGGCTGGGCGCGTCCTTCGGACGGGGCGCAGTGGTCGACCGGCGCTTCGGCACCACCGACGTCCTGGTGATCCTGCCCGTCGCCAACATCAATCCCCGCTATATCGGGCATTTCGGCGCCGAGGCCGACCGTCACGTCGCTTTGGCGAATTCCCCGCTGGCGTGAAGCGCGACCAGCCCCTCGCGATAGGTGGGGTAGCGAAGCCGGACGCCGAGTTCATCCCTGATCAGGCGGTTCGAGATGCGCTTGTTTTCGGCATAGAAGCTTTGCGACATCGGACTGAGATCGGCCTGTTCCACCGGGATATCGGCCGGCACGGGAATGCCCGCGAGCTGTGCGGCGAACGCGATGATGTCCTGCGGCGGCGCGGGCTCGTTGTCCGACACGTTGTAGATCGCAGCCGGGCGCGGACGATCGATCGACGCCGACAGAACCTGCGCGATATCGTCGACGTGGATGCGGTTTGACACCTGGCCGGGCTTGACGATCCGTTGCGCGGTGCCGCGCGCCAGCGCCACGAGGGCGTTGCGCCCCGGTCCGTAGATACCCGACAGCCGAAAGATCGCGACGTTCAATCCCGCCTGCTCGCCGAGTTCGAGCCAGAGACGCTCAGTCTCCACCCGCCGGGCCGAGCGCGCGCTGCGGGGCTGAGGCGGAACCGCCTCGTCGACCCAACCGCCGGCCTGATCGCCATAGATTCCGGTGGTCGACAGGTAACCGAGCCACGTGCCGGTTCGCGCTGCCGCGATGGCTTCGCCAAATTGCAGGTAGGTCGGGTCCCCGCCCTCGGCGGGTGGGGTGGAGATCAGGATGGCGTCCGCCTGCGCGATCTCATCGGCGAGCGAGGCTTCCTCGTCGAGACTGTAGGCAGCGATGCCTTCGGCCCGCATCCGGAAGGCCTTGTCACGGGTGCGGACCGTTCCGGCAACCCGCGTCCAGGCTCTCGAACGGATCAGAGCCTGGGCCGAATAGCCGAGCCCGAAGACAAACAGGTTCATGGGATAGTCTCGACAGCGGCGTGGGACGACAAAGCCCGCCGCCACTCAGCGCGCACATCCGGGTCGTGTTCGCTTTCCAGCCGTCCGGCGGCAAGGGCTGTGACATTCGCGGACGGGAGCAGTCGCGCGACCGCCCAGACCGCCATGGCGCGGACCAAAGGCGACGAATCGTCGAGCAGACGCGCGGCCTCCTCGGCCAGATCGCGGCTTTCGGAATTGCCAATGGCGATGAGGACGTTGCGGACGAACCGGTCCCGCCCGGCCCGCTTGATCGGAGTGCCGGAAAAGCGCGCCCGGAAGGCGGCGTCGTCGAGACGGGCGAGGTCCGCGAGGGGAACAGCCGCAAGGTCCTCGCGCTGCATCAACCGCACCTCGCGACCCGCCTGCGCGAACTTGTTCCACGGACAAACCGCGAGGCAATCGTCGCAGCCGAAGACCCGATTGCCGATCGGCGCCCTGAACTCGACCGGGATATGCCCCTTGTGCTCGATGGTGAGGTAGGAAATGCACCGCCGCGCATCGAGCTGGTAAGGGGCCGGAAAGGCGTTGGTGGGGCAGATATCGAGGCAGCGGCGACAGGTGCCGCAATGGTCGGTCTCGGGCTCGTCGGGGGGGAGATCCGCCGAGGTGAAGACTGCGCCCAAAAAGAGCCAGTTTCCGAACTCCCGCGACACCACCACCGTGTGCTTGCCCTGCCAACCGAGGCCGGCTGCCTCGGCGAGGGGCTTTTCCATCACCGGCGCCGTATCGACGAAGACCTTCACGTCGGAGCCGCCCTTGACGGCGAGAATACCCGCGGCTTCCTTCAGCTTGCCCTTGATGACGTCGTGATAATCCCGGTTGCGCGCATAGACGGAGATCGAGGCGCGATCCTTTTGTGTCAGGGCCGCGAGCGGATCGGTCGTCGGCGCATAATTGAGCCCCAGCAGAATAACGCTCCGTACATCGGGCCAGAGGGCTTTCGGGTCGGCGCGCCGATCGGCGGTGTCCGCCATCCATTCCATGGAGCCGTGATGGCCCTCCCCCAGCCAGGCCCGCAGGCGCTCGGGCGCGAGCGGCATGGAATCGGGGTGGGCGACGCGCACGATGTCGAAACCCAGCGCCTTCGCGCGCGCAACGAACGCGCGCTTGAGCGCCTCGCCGGTCAGAAGTCGAGGTTCTCGTAATGAACGGACGGCGCCATCCCGGGAACCCGGTCGGCCAGGAGCGTGCGGAAGGACGGCCTGGACTTGATCCGGGCGTACCAAAGCTTCGCCGTTTCGTTCTCTTCCCATGGTACGTCGCCGAGATAATCCACCACCGACAGGTGGGCCGCCGCCGCAAGGTCGGCATAGGTCAGTTGGTCGCCCGCAAGCCAGTTCCGCGCGGCGATGAGGTAGCCGATATAATCGAGGTGATATCGCACATTGGCCCGCGCGGCGCGAATCGCCGTCATATCCGGGGCGCCGCCGCCGAGTTCGAGGGGCATGAAACGTTTGTAGATCTTCTCGGTGGCGAGATAATCCGACACCTCGTCGTGAAATTTCACCAGAAACCAGTCGAGCAGGCGGCGCACCTCGACCCGTTCGACCACGCCGCGCGGAAGAAGACGGCGATCCGTCAGCGCGGCGCCCCGCGAATCATCAAGATATTCGGCGATCACGCCCGCTCCCGGGACCGGCAGCCCGTCGTCGTCCACCAGCAGCGGCAGGTTGCCGCCGGGATGAAGCTCGAGAAGCGGCAGGCGTCGCTCCCACGGCTTCTCCTCGACAAGATCGGCGTCGATGCCGAACTCGCCCAGGACAAGGCGTGCAAACCGCGATTGCGGGCAAAAAGGATAAGAATGCAGGATGGCCATGAGCGTGTCAGACGCGAAACAGGCGGCGAGAATAAGGCCGCCTTTCCTTAAGGGTTCGTAAGGAATTTTAGTGAATCACATGTCCCTGACGCAGGCGTGCGGCGCGCAGCGCGCAGCCTTCCTTGACAGGGTGCCGGTCTCGCCTGCAAGTGGCGCCGGATTTTGGCAAGACCGACCGGCTTTAGGATCGTCACATCATGTCGCAAATGTTCGAGGCGCTCCTTCTCGGCCTCGTGGAGGGCCTGACGGAATTCCTGCCCGTTTCCTCGACGGGCCATCTCCTGCTGATCGGGCATTTCCTCGGCTTCGAATCCACCGGCAAGACCTTCGAAGTGCTGATCCAGCTGGGAGCGATCCTCGCCATCCTGTCGGTCTATTTCGGACGGTTGTGGAAAATCGCCATGGCAGTGCCTTACGACCCCGATGCCCGTCGCTTCATCATCGGCGTCCTTGCCGCCTTCCTGCCCGCGGCCCTGATCGGCGCGGTGCTTCATGGGTTCATCAAGGAGGTCCTGTTCAACCCCTGGATCGTCTGCATGACTCTGCATCGCGGGCGGCTTCGTGCTGATGCTCGTCGATTCCATGCCGCTGAAGGCGACCTACAACGACGCCACGAAGTTTCCCCTCGCCATGTATGTGAAGATCGGCTTCCTCCAGTGCCTCGCGATGGTGCCGGGGGTCTCGCGCTCGGGGGCTACCATCGTCGGCGGGATGCTGCTCGGCGCCGACAAGCGCGCGGCGGCCGAATTTTCGTTCTTCCTCGCCATACCCACCATGGCGGGCGCCTTCGCGTATGACCTTCTGAAGAACTACAAGATCCTCGCCACGAACGACATCCAGATCATCGTCGTGGGCTTCATCGCAGCCTTCGTGTCGGCGTTGTTCGTCGTCAGGACCCTGTTGAATTACGTCTCCCGCCACGGCTTCATGCCGTTCGCGTGGTGGCGCATCATCGTCGGCGCCGCCGGTCTCGCGGGCCTCATCGTCTTCGGCTGAGACGTCAGGCCAGTGTCTTGTCCGGGTAGCGGCAGAGATCGCTGATCGGGCAGCGCCAGCATTCGGGTTTGCGCGCCTTGCAGATGTAGCGGCCGTGCAGGATCAGCCAATGGTGGGCGTTGAGCAGGAATTCGCGCGGGATCCGCGCTTCCAGCGCGACCTGTGTCTCGAGCGGGGTCTTCGTGACCGCGAACGGAATGCGGTTTGTGACGCGGAAGATGTGGGTATCGACCGCGATGCGCGGGTTTCCGAACGCCACATTCACCACGACGCTTGCGGTCTTACGCCCGACGCCGGGCAGCGTTTCGAGGACATCCACGCTCTCCGGCACCTTGCCGCCGAACTCCTCGACCAGCCTTTTGGCGAGGGCGATCACGTTCCGCGCCTTGGTGTTGTAGAAGTTCAGCGTCTTGATGTGCTGGCGCAGGCCCTCCTCCCCGAGGGCCAGCATTTTCTGCGGCGTGTCGGCCACGGCGAAAAGCGCCCGCGTGGCCTTGTTGACCCCCACGTCGGTGGCCTGCGCGGACAAGGCGACCGCCACGAGCAGCGTGTAGGGGTTCGTATATTCCAGTTCGCCCTTCGGCTCCGGATCGGCCGCCGCGAAGCGACGGAAGATTTCCTCAAGGGTCGCCCGATCGACCGGCTTCGGCGCCCGCACGGCCGCTCGCCTCACGGCCTTTTTGGCCACCACCCGACTGGTTGCCAGCGGCGTCGCGGTGTCGGCAAGCGTTGCGGAGATGCGGCGGGACGACCGTTTGGGTTCGGACATGAGCGCGTTATAATGAGCGCCCGGGGAGCCGCAAGATGTTACTCACCCCTCAGCGCCGCTTGGACACACCCGTTTTCGCAGCCGAGATCCGGCCGCATCGCTCGCTCGGGCCGCAAGGGTTCCGTGTGCTGATGGGCCTGGTATGCGCCGCCTCGCTCATCGTCAGCCTACCCTTCATTGTGCTCGGATTCTGGCCCGTCGTGGGCTTCTTCGGCCTCGATCTCCTCGGCCTCTACATCGCCTTCCGGGTCAATTACCGCCACGGCCTCGCCTTCGAGATCCTCGAACTGACGCCCGCCCGGCTGCTGTTCCGCAAGGTCGATTCGCGCGGGAACGGCCGGGAATGGCGCTTCAACCCCCTCTGGACCCGGCTCGACAAGCAGGTCGACCCGGATTTCGGGATGCAGCGACTTGCCCTGGCGTCCCGGGGCGACGAGGTGGTCATCGCCCGCGATCTTTCGCCGGACGAGCGCGCGAGCTTCGCGGATGCCCTCGGAAGGGCCCTGGCGGACGTGAAACGCGGCGCCTGAAAGCCGGATTCGCGGGATCAAAGCCCCACAAGGATTTTGTCACCCGCCGAGCGGCTGCGCCGAGCCACTTCGGTCGACGATCCCGAAGATTGAGACAAATCTCGCCGCGGGAGCGACTTGCGGCGTTCTCGACCCCTTCTTATATCAGCGATTGCACTGGGGGCGCTTCGTTCGGGGCGTCTCCGATTATCATCAACGTTCCAGCCATGGGCCGGGCCGCTTCGGGGCTCGGCGGTCTGCTTGAAAGTGAGGGATCCCGCCATGGGTAAAGTTATTGGTATCGACCTCGGCACCACCAATTCCTGCGTCGCCGTCATGGAAGGCGCGCAGGCGAAAGTCATTGAAAACGCCGAAGGCGCGCGGACGACCCCGTCCATCGTCGCCTTTACGGATGACGGCGAGCGGCTCGTCGGTCAGGCCGCCAAGCGGCAGGCCGTGACCAACCCCGAGCGCACTTTCTTCGCCATCAAGCGCCTGATCGGGCGCACCTTCGACGATCCCATGACCAAGAAGGACATGGGCCTCGTCCCCTACAAGATCGTCAAGGGTCCGAACGGCGATGCCTGGGTCGAGGTCGACGGCAAGCAATATTCCCCCTCGCAGATCTCGGCCTTCACGGTCCAGAAGATGAAAGAGACGGCCGAGGCCTATCTGGGCCAGCCCGTCACCCAGGCGGTCATCACCGTTCCGGCCTATTTCAACGACGCCCAGCGTCAGGCCACCAAGGATGCGGGCAAGATCGCCGGCCTCGAGGTCCTGCGCATCATCAACGAGCCGACGGCGGCCGCGCTCGCCTATGGCCTCGACAAGAAGCAGCATGGCACCATCGCGGTCTATGACCTTGGCGGCGGCACCTTCGACGTGTCGATTCTCGAAATCGGCGACGGCGTGTTCGAGGTGAAGTCCACCAACGGCGACACCTTCCTGGGCGGCGAAGACTTCGACATGCGCCTCGTCGAGTACCTCGCGGCCGAGTTCAAGAAGGAGCAGGGCATCGACCTGACGAAGGACAAGCTCGCCCTCCAGCGCCTGAAGGAAGCAGCCGAAAAGGCCAAGATCGAGCTCTCCTCGACCCAGCAGACCGAGATCAACCTGCCCTACATCACCGCCGACGCAACCGGTCCCAAGCACCTCGCGCTCAAGCTTTCGCGGGCGAAGTTCGAATCCCTGGTCGACGATCTCGTCCAGCGGACGGTCGAGCCTTGCAAGAAGGCGTTGAAGGATGCCGGCCTCTCCGCCGGCCAGATCGACGAGGTCGTTCTCGTCGGCGGCATGACCCGCATGCCGAAGATCCAGGAAGTCGTGAAGGCCTTCTTCGGCAAGGAGCCCCACAAGGGCGTCAACCCGGACGAGGTCGTGGCGATCGGCGCGGCCGTTCAGGCCGGCGTGCTCCAGGGCGACGTCAAGGACGTGCTGCTTCTCGACGTGACGCCGCTGTCCCTCGGCATCGAGACTCTGGGTGGCGTGTTCACGCGTCTCATCGAGCGCAACACCACGATCCCCACCAAGAAGAGCCAGGTGTTCTCGACCGCGGAAGACAACCAGAACGCGGTCACCATCCGGGTCTTCCAGGGTGAGCGCGAGATGGCGGCCGACAACAAGCTGCTGGGCCAGTTCGACCTCATGGGCATTCCGCCCGCTCCCCGTGGCATGCCCCAGGTCGAGGTGACTTTCGACATCGACGCCAACGGCATCGTCAACGTGACGGCGAAGGACAAGGCCACCAACAAGGAGCAGCAGATCCGCATCCAGGCCTCCGGCGGTCTCTCCGAAGCCGACATCGACAAGATGGTGAAGGACGCGGAGGCGAATGCCGCCGAGGACAAGAAGCGTCGCGAACTCGTCGAAGCCAAGAACCAGGGCGAGAGCCTCGTCCATGCCACCGAGAAGTCGCTGGCCGAGTACGGCAGCAAGGTATCGGAAGCCGACAAGCAGGCCATCCAGACCGCCATCGACGCCCTCAAGCAGGCGCTCGCCGGCGAGGATGCCGAGGTCGTCAAGGCCCGCACGACGGATCTGATGCAGTCCTCCATGAAGCTTGGCGAAGCCATGTACCAGGCAACCCAGGCTGCCGAAGGGGGCGAAGAGGCTCCCGAGGGCGAGGCCAAGAAGGACGATGTCATCGACGCCGACTTCCAGGAAGTCGACGAAGACGACAAGAAGAAGCGCGCTTGATCCAGAAAACAACGCAATCCCCGGGGCCCGCTCCGGGGATTGCCCATGAAAAGGGGCACCCTTATCTGAACGTTGAGGCTGCGCTGACGCCGCCTGGACGAGATCGGCCGAGGGGCAAACGATAATGTCCAAACGTGATTTTTACGAAGTTCTCGGCGTTTCCAAGACGGTCACCGAGGTGGAGCTCAAAACCACCTTTCGCAAGCTTGCGATGCAGTATCACCCCGACCGGAATCCGGGGAATCATGAGGCCGAGGTCAAGTTCAAGGAAATCAACGAGGCGTATCAGACGCTGTCGGACGGGCAGAAGCGCGCCGCCTATGACCGCTATGGCCACGCGGCCTTCGCCAATGGCGGCGGCGCCGGCGGCCCGGGTTTCGGCAACGATTTCTCCGATTTCATGTCGGACATCTTCGAGAACTTCTTCGGCGAGACGCGCGGCCGGGGCGGCCGCGCCCAAGGCGGGCGCGAGCGCGGCGCGGATATGCGCTACAACCTGGAAATCACCCTCGAGGAAGCCTTCCTGGGCAAGACCGCCGAGCTCAAGATTCCCACGGCGATCACCTGCGAATCCTGCTCCGGCAGCGGGGCGAAGCCGGGTTCCAAGCCCAAGCAATGCCCCACCTGCGGGGGCGCGGGCCGCGTCCGCGCGACGCAAGGGTTTTTCTCCATTGAGCGGACCTGCCCGAATTGCCATGGGCGCGGCGAGGTCATCGACGATCCGTGCGCCGATTGCGGCGGCGCGGGCCGGGTGACCCGCGAGCGCACCCTCTCGGTCAATATTCCGGCGGGTGTCGAGGAAGGCACCCGGATCCGTCTCGCGGGCGAAGGCGAGGCCGGCGCGCGCGGCGGCCCCGCGGGCGACCTCTACATTTTCCTCTCCATCAAAACTCACCAGTTCTTCCAGCGTGACGGCGCGGATCTGTTCTGCCGCGTTCCGATCTCGATGGTGACGGCGGCGCTTGGCGGCGATCTCAACGTGCCGACCATCGGCGGCGGCGATACGAGCTTGAAAATCCCCGAAGGGACGCAATCCGGCAAGCAGTTCCGCCTCAAGGGCAAGGGCATGCCGGTTCTGCGCTCCCGCGACGTCGGCGACCTCTACATTCAGGTTGCTGTGGAAACGCCGCAGAAGCTTACCAAGCGTCAGCGGGAGCTTCTGGCGGAGTTCGAACAGGAATCCTCCAAGGACAATCACCCGGAGAGTTCGGGCTTTTTTGCACGGGTTCGCGAATTTCTCGATGGTTTTAGCGGATCAACTTAGCTTGACGGTCGTTTTCTTTGAGTTCTAAAGAACCTTCGTGATCTGCCGCTCAAGGGGCTAACCAGTGCTTCAGTCGTTCCAACGGCCTAGCCCGCGAAAATTGCCTCTCGGCAAGGATCGCTTTCAGGATGAGGCGAAGTTTCTGCGTCTCTGGCTGGAGCGACCCCTCGCCATCGGCGCGGTAATGCCGTCCGGCAAGATCCTGGCGCGCAAGATGGCATCCTATGTGGATCCACGGATTCCCGGCCCGATCATCGAGCTTGGACCCGGCACGGGCCCCGTCACCGACGCGCTGATCAGGCGCGGTGTGGCACAGGATCGGCTGATCCTCGTCGAGTTCAATCCGGAATTCTGCCAGCTGCTGAAGCGCCGTTTCCCCAAGGCGACGATCATCCAGGGCGACGCCTACGACCTGCACGAGACCTTGTCGGGCATTCTGCGGGAGCCCGCCGCCGCAACCGTGTCGAGCCTGCCGCTTTTCACCAAGCCGATGGATCACCGTCTCGACCTCCTCGAGGCGGCCCAGGCCGTGACGCATCCGGACGCGCCCTTCATCCAGTTCACCTACGCCGTCGTGCCCCCGATGCCGGCAAGGTCGGACACCTACCGTGCGAAGGGTTCGGACCGCATCTGGCGCAATCTCCCGCCGGCCCGGGTCTGGGTCTACCACAAGGTCAAATCGCCATGAGGTCCGCCATGTCCGTTTCCGTCGAGTCTCTCCCGGCATCGGACATCCGCGACAAGCTCATCATCGGCCTCGATCTCTCGTCGGTCGACGAAGCGAGGGCTCTCGTGCGGCAGATCGGCGATGCCGGCAGCTTCTACAAGATCGGCTATCAGCTCGCCTATGCGGGCGGACTCGAATTCGCCCGCGAGCTCGTGGGTGAAGGCAAGAAGGTCTTTCTCGACCTCAAGCTGCACGATATCGGCAACACCGTCGAGGCGGGCGTGCGGTCGGTCGCCCGCCTGGGCGTCACCTTCCTGACCGTCCACGCCTACCCGCAGACCATGCGCGCGGCGGTGGCGGGCCGGAGCGACGCCGCGCTCAGGATCCTCGCCGTGACCGTGCTGACGTCCTACGACGACCAGGATCTCGCCGATGCGGGTTATGGGCCGGGCAGCGTCGCCGAGTTGGTAGCCCGCCGGGCCGCCCAGGCGCGCGACATCGGCATCGACGGCATCGTCTGCGCCGCCCCGGAGGCGCAGAGGATGCGCAGCCTGCTCGGTCCCGACCGATTGATCGTCACTCCCGGCATCCGGCCGTCGGGCTCCCCCGCCGGCGACCAGAAGCGCGTCCTCACCCCGGCGGATGCGATCCGCCTCGGCGCCGACCATCTGGTGGTCGCCCGGCCGATCGTGAAGGCCGCCGATCCCCGCTCTGCCACCCGGGCGATCGTCGATGAGATTGCCGGCGCCGTCGAGGCTTGACGCACGAACGGCACTGGCGTTCGGTGCACACCTGATTTCGAGGAGCCTCTCGATGCCGAAAGCCTATGTGATCGCCCGCGTCACCGTCACCAATCCGGACGCGTATGCCGAGTACGCCAAGGGGGCGACAGCGGCGATCCGGCAATATAACGGCCGCCCGCTGGTGCGCGGCGGCGCGTTCGAGGCGCTGGAAGGGGACGCGAGGCCCCGCAACGTGGTGATCGAGTTCGACTCGATGGAGCAGGCCCGGCGCTACTATCACTCCCCCGAATACCAGGCCGCCAAAGCCCACCGCGAGGGCGCTTGCATCGCCGAATTCGTCCTTGTCGAGGGAGCCGAATGATGAAGAAGGGATATTGGATCGGCCGGGTCGACGTCGAAAACCCGGAGGCGTATCAGGAATACGTCCATTCCAACGGCCCCGCCTTCGCCAAGTTCGGCGGTCGCTTCATCGTCCGGGGCGGGCCTTTCCGCGCCGTCGAGGGTGCGAGCCGGAGCCGCAATATCGTGATCGAATTTCCATCCTACGAGGCCGCCCTCGCCTGCTGGGATTCGCCCGAATACCAAGCCGTCAAGAAGAAGCGCGACGGACATGCCACCGCCGAGATCATCGTGATCGAAGGCTACGAGGGCTAACCGCCGACTTTTTGTCGAGGAGATCGAGACCATGAGCGAGATGCGTCTCGTCGTCGTCGGCGCCGCCGGGCGCATGGGGCGAATTCTGATCAGGGCCGTCGCCGAGACCGAGGGCTGCCGCCTCGTCGGGGCCATCGAGCGGAGCGGCTCCGAGGCCCTGGAGCACGATGCCGGCCTTCTCGCCGGGATCGGGCTTCTCGACGTCACCGTGACGGACGATCCGCTGCCGGTTTTCGCCGAAGCCGACGGTGTTCTCGATTTTACCGCCCCCGCCGCCACGACCGCCTTCGCGGCCCTCGCCGCTCAGGCGCGAATCGTCCACGTGGTGGGCACGACCGGACTTCAGCCTGACGATTTCACCAAGCTCGAAGCGGCGGCCCGCCACGCTCGGATCGTCCAGTCCGGCAACATGTCGCTCGGGGTCAATCTCCTGGCGAGCCTCATCCGCAAGGCCGCCTCGACGCTGGGCGAGGATTTCGACATCGAAATCATGGAAATGCACCACCGGATGAAGGTGGATGCTCCGTCCGGCACGGCGCTCCTTTTCGGCGAAGCCGCAGCGGACGGCCGGGGCATTTCGCTGAAGGATCGTTCGGTGAGGTCCCGCGACGGACATACCGGGGCGCGTCGCGACGGCGATATCGGATTCGCGTCCCTGCGGGGCGGCACGGTGGTGGGCGATCACACGGTGATGTTCGCCGGACCGGGCGAGCGGATCGAACTGACCCATCGGGCGGAAGATCGCAGCCTTTTCGCCCGCGGCGCCGTCAAGGCAGCGCTCTGGGCCTTCGACAAGAAGCCCGGGTATTATTCGATGGCGGATGTCCTGGGGTTCTAGGCGAATGGTGAGTGGCGAATGGCGAATGGCAGAAAGAGGTTCGCCCGTGCCCTTCATGCCCTCCCACTCACCCCTCACCACTCACCCCTCGCCATTCGCCACTCGCCATTCGCCACTCGCCACTCGCCACTCACCCACCCCTCGGAGCTCCTCAATGAACCGCCTTCTCGTCCTCGTCCGTCACGGCCAGAGCGATTGGAATCTCAAGAACCTCTTCACCGGCTGGAAGGACCCCGACCTCACCGAGCTTGGCGTCGAGGAAGCGATCGAGGCCGGGCGGCGGCTGAAGGCCGAAGGGATCGAGTTCGACGTCGCCTTCACGTCGAGCCTCTCCCGCGCCCAGCGCACCTGCACCCTGCTGCTGAAGGAGCTCGGCCAGCCGGATCTGCAAACATTCGAGGACCAAGCCCTCAACGAGCGCGATTACGGCGATCTGTCGGGGCTCAACAAGGACGATGCCCGCGCCCGCTGGGGCGAGGATCAGGTCCACATCTGGCGGCGGTCCTACGACGTCCAGCCTCCCGGCGGCGAGAGCCTCAAGGACACGGTGGCGCGGGTGCTGCCCTATTACATGCGCGAGATCCTGCCCCGGGTCATGCGCGGCGAGCGCGTGCTCGTGGCGGCCCACGGCAATTCCCTGCGCGCCCTCGTGATGGTGCTCGACGGCCTGACGCCCGAGACCATCCCGTCGATGGAACTGGCAACCGGCATTCCGCTCGTCTACCGCCTGAAGGCCGACACCACGGTCGAAGACAAGAAAGTGCTGGCCACGTGAACGACATCCGTATTCTCGATGCGCGCGCGGCCGCGAAGGAGCGTGGCCGGCTGGCTGAAATCCTTGCGGATTGCGTCAATGGCGGCTCGTCCGTCAGCTTCATGTGGCCGTTCACCGTCGAGGACGCTCAGGCGTGGTGGGGCGGCGTGATCGAGACGGTGGAATCCGGCAAGACCATCCTGTTCGGGGGCTATGTGGACGATCGGCTCGTCGGCACGGTCCAGCTCTCCTTCGACGTTCCGCCCAACCAGCTTCATCGGGGGGACGTGCGAAAGCTTCTGGTCCACCGGGAAGCACGGAAGCGCGGGATCGCCGCGGCCCTGATGAATGCGCTGGAAGAGACGGCGCGAGAGCGCAGGCTCTCGCTGCTCACACTCGATACCGGCACCGGCACTCCGGCGGAGCGGCTCTACAGCCGGCTGGGCTTCGTAAAGACCGGGATCATTCCGGGATATGCGCTCAACCCGGACGGCTCGATCTGCGATACGACGATTTTCTGGAAGGCGCTTGCCTGAACCATCATGGAGGAGCCGCCATGGGTCTCTCGCTCGCCCCCGGCGTGACGTATCATCCCGATTATCTGGATCGTGCGGCCCAGGAAGCGCTTCTCGCGAGCATCCGGGAGATCACCCGGCAGGCGCCCCTCTACACGCCCCGCATGCCCAAGACCGGCAAACCCTTCTCGGTGCGCATGACCAATTGCGGCCCGCTCGGCTGGGTGTCGGACGAAACCGGCTACCGCTATCAGCCGACCCATCCGGAGACCGGCCGGCCGTGGCCCCAAATGCCCGAAATGCTTCTCGGCGCCTGGAACGCTCTCGGGGAATACCCTCACCCGCCGGATGCCTGCCTGATCAATTTCTACGAACCCTCGGCGCGGATGGGGCTGCATCAGGACAAGGACGAGGAAGAATTCGCCGCGCCCGTGGTGTCGTTGTCCCTCGGGGATACGGCATTGTTCCGTTACGGAGGTCTCGAGCGCAAGGACCCGACCCGCTCGGTCCGGCTCCGCTCGGGCGATGCGATCGTGTTCGGCGGCCCGGCCCGGCTGATCTACCACGGCATCGACCGGCTCATCGCCGGGAGCTCCGATCTGCTGCCGCAGGGGGGGCAACTCAATCTCACCTTGCGCAAGGTCGGACGGGCGCTCTAAGCCTGAACGGCAATCTATGTTCTCGGAGGACACGATGAGAGGCCCGCTGCTCGCCGCACTCGGCTTGATCCTGACGCTGCAGGGCGCATCCGCGGCCGATCCGGTGTTCCCGCCGGCCTCCCGCGTCGGCATCGTTCCCCTCGACGACATGGTGCTGTCCAAGCGGTTCAGCGGATTCGAGAACTCGGAGAAGGCCACGGCCATCACCTTCTCGGAGATGCCGCCTGAGGCCTATAACGAGCTGGCGGCCGGCCTCACGAAGGACGCCTTGAAACGCCAGGGCATCGACGTCACGGCGCGCGAGAGCCTGAAAATCGGCGCCGCTTCCGGAATATTGATTTCGGGCGCCATGACGGGCGCGGTCAAGGGGCGCAAATGGGTCCTCGCCGTCAAGGGCGCTGACATGACCGCGCTCCTCATCGCTCAGGTCGAAGGCGGCGCGGACGGCTACAGCGAACAGCAGATGCGCAAGGCGCTGACGAGCGTCGCGCTGAGGGGTCCGGTCGCCCTCGACGAGCAGATCGCAGCCCTGCCGTTCCGTATTGGCGACAAGGCCGGTTTTCGCCCCGTGCGGGTGCTCGCAGGCAATTCCGTGCTCCTCACCGACGGGCCGCTCGACACCGTGCGGCGGCTGGAACAACCGGTCGTCATCCTGGCCATCTCGCTGGCTCCGCCCCCGATTTCCGAACAGCGCGACCGATTCGCGCGGGCGGCTCTCGTCTCCAACCAGAGCATCAAGCAAGTCGCGGTCGAACGGGCGGAAATCCTTTCGGATGAAGGGTCAGGAGTGGCACGAGACCGTCGCCAAGGCCGTCGATTCCGCGTCCGGCGAACCGATCATCGTCATGCAGACCATCCGTTTCGACGCGGATCGCTATGTGAGGATGGTGGGGATCGCCCGCATCGATCAGCGCGCGGAGATGCTGCCGCGGTTTCGCAATGTGGTCGACAGCATCGATATGGCGCCGTGAGGTTTTAAGCTTCAGTCCCGAGGGGGAAACGCCGGCAGCGACCAGCCGCGCAGGAGCGCGAGGGCGCGCAGGATGAAGGCGGCGGCGAACCCGGCGGCGGCGCTCATGACGGGATCGACCCCAAGGGATTTCAGGCCGACCATCACGCCGGCGCCGAGGGCGGCGGCCGTCACGTAGATCTCCTGTCGCAACACCAGGGGCGTGGTTCCCGCCAGCATGTCGCGGATGATGCCGCCGAAGGTCGCCGTGACGGTGCCAAGGGCGATCGCCGAGAGGGCTGGAACCTCGGCGGCAAGCGCCCTTTCGGTTCCCACCACGGCAAACAGCGCGAGACCGAGGGCGTCCGCCCATAGCAAGGCGCGCCCGCGCAGCCCCCCATCGAAGATGCCGATGCGGCGGGGGCCCAGACAGAAGGTCGCGGCGGCGACCAGAAGACAGACGAGAACGTCGGTCGGATCGCCGACCCAGAAGACCGGTCGAGTGCCGATGAGCAGGTCCCGCAACGTGCCGCCGCCCACGCCTGTCACCGTCGCCAGCAGGGCAAAGCCGAAAGGGTCCATGCCCTTGCGGGCCGCGACAAGTGCGCCCGATAGGGCGAAAACGGCCACCCCAACGGATTCGACGCTGAGGGGGCCGAAATCGGTCATGTCAGATTTCGGACGCGGCGGTGCCCGTGTCCTGCGCCTCGTTGCCGTTGGTCTTCGGACCGCCCTTGGCAACCCCGACCAGGGCGGGGCGAAGGACCCGCTCACCGATCACGAAACCGGGCTGCACGACCTGCACGACCGTGCCGCTGGCAACGTCGGGGTTGGGAACCTCGAACATGGCCTGATGGAGGTGGGGATCGAATTTCTGGCCCATCGGGTCGAGCTTCTTCACGCCGTGCCGCTCCAGAATCTTCAAAAGATCCCGTTCGGTCAGGTCGATACCCTCGATCAGGCCCTTGAAGGCGCCCTCGGCACTGGCACGAGCCTCATCGGACACGGTCTCGATGCCGCGCCGCACGTTGTCGGCCACGTTCAGCATGTCGCGGGCGAAGTTCGCCACCGCATAGGCGCGCGCGTCGGCGACCTCCCGCTCGGTGCGGCGGCGCAGATTCTCCATATCGGCCATCACCCGCAGGAATTTATCCTTGAGGTCGTTTTTCTCGGCTTCGAGAAGGGCCACCGGGTCCACGGGCGTCTCGGGAGCCTCGGCGTCCGCTTCGATTTGGGTCGCGTTCTGTTGTTCCGTGTCGTTCGGTTTCATCGTCTATCATCTGAAATCGAGGGAAATGGGTCACGCCACATATCAGGTCATGGGAGCGACAAATCAAGCGCTGCGGCGCTGGGGAGCCTCCCTTTCGTCCGTCTTGAACACCTCCAGCACGGCCCGTCGGATGGCGGCCTGGCGGCCCGCATGGGTGATCTTCGTCCCGGTCAGATCCGTCACATAGAACACGTCGACCGCCTTCTCGCCGAAGGTCACGATGTGGGCGGACGCGATATTGAGGTTGAGCTTACCGAGCGCGGTGGTCAGGTCATAGAGCAGGCCCGGACGGTCGAGTCCCGAGATTTCGATGACGGTCTGGCGATTGGACAGGGAGTTGTCGATCGTCACGTCGGGCGGCACGTGGAAAGGCTTGACACGGGTCGGCGCCGGCCTCTTGCCATCGACCAGGTCGGCGATCTTGACCTCACCCTTCAGCGCCCGCTCGATGGCGTTCGCCACGCGCCCGGCGCGCCGCAATTCGTCCTCGTCACGGTCGAAGGCGCGCGACAGCACGATGGTGTCGAGCGCCATCCCGTCCGTCGTCGTGAAGATCTGCGCATCGACGATGTTGCCGCCGGACGCAGCACACGCGCCGGTGACGATGGCGAGCAGGCGAGGATGGTCCGGAGAGAGGATCGTCAGCTCCGTCACGCCGCGGAACTGGTCGGTCTCGAACGTGGTGGTCACCGTCCGGCCGGCCTTTTCGGCCTCGTTCACGAAACGGGCCTGCGCCACACGGCGCGCCACGTCCGTCTTCAGCCAATAGCCGGGCGAATGGCGCGCCGCATAGGCGTCGAATTGCTTGCTCGTCCAGTCCGGAAGTTCGGTCCGCAATTCCTCCTGCGCCAGCCGCACCCGTTCCGAGCGGGCGATATCCATCGCGCCGCCGCCGAGGACGATCTCCGTCTCATGATAGAGGTTGCGCAGCAACTGACCCTTCCAGCCGGTCCAGACGCCGGGGCCCACCGCCTTGATGTCGGCGATGGTGAGAACGAGCAGCAGCTTCAGCCGCTCCATGGTCTGCACCACGTCCGCGAAGGTCTTGATGGTGGCATTGTCCGAGAGATCCCGGCTCTGCGCGGTGTTCGACATCAGCAGATGATATTCGACCAGCCACGCGACGGTCTCGGTTTCGGCATCCGTCAAACCAAGGCGCGGCCCGAGCTTGCGCGCGATGGCGGCGCCGGCGAGGGAGTGATCGTCCGGCCGTCCTTTGGCGATGTCGTGCAGGAAAGTCGCCACGTAAAGCGCACGCCGGTTGCGGATCGTCCCGACGATCTTGTGCGCCAGCGGGTGATCGCCCCCGAGCCGCCCCGCCTCGATGTCGTTGAGAACGCCGACCGAGCGCAGCAGATGCTCGTCCACCGTATAATGGTGGTACATGTTGAACTGCATCATCGCCACGATGCGGCCGAACTCGGGAACGAAGCGGCCCAGCACGCCCGCTTCGTTCATCAGCCGCAGCACGACCTCCGGCGAATTGCGCGACGTCAAGATGTCGAGGAACATCTTGTTGGCGTCGGAGTCCTTGCGCAATGTGGGACCCACAAGGTTCAACGAGCGCGTCGCGAGGCGCGTGGCATCGGGGTTGATCGGCAGGTTGTGCTTGTCCGCCAGCCAAAACAGCCGGATCAGGTTGGTCGGATCGCGCTCGAACGCATCCTCGTCCAGCACATTGATGCGATTGTTGTCGATGATGAAATCATCCACCGCGAAAGCGCCGCCGCGCTTGCGCCGGAAGCGGTCGAAGACCCGGTTCAGAACCGGCAGCTTCTTGGCCTGCCGTGCTTCCAGCTCGGCGCACACGATCGCGGTGAGATCACCCACGTCCTTGGCGATCCGGAAATAGGCCTTCATGAACCGCTCGACGCCCGACAGCCCGCCGCGTCCCTTGTAGCCGATGCGTTCGGCGATGCGCTTCTGAACGTCGAAGGTCAGCCTCTCTTCGGCCCGGCCGGTGAGGAAATGGAGGTGGCAGCGCACGCGCCAGAGAAATTCCTCGCAACGCGCGAAGAGCTGAAACTCGTCCGTCGTGAACAGACCCGCCCGCACCAGCTCTTCGGGCTCCCGCACGCGGTAGACGTACTTGGCGATCCAGAACAGCGTGTTGAGGTCCCGCAATCCCCCCTTGCCGTCTTTCACGTTGGGCTCGACGAGGTAACGTGACGCGCCCGCTTTCGCCACGCGGGCGTCTCGTTCCTTCAGCTTGGCGTCCACGAAGGCCGGGGACGACGTTGCGACGAGGTCGCGGTCGAACCGTTCCACCAGATTGTCGTAGAGCGCCTCGTCGCCGAACAGGAAGCGGGCTTCGAGCAGCGAGGTCCGGATGGTCATGTCGCTCGCGGCTTCGCGCATGCAATCCTCGACCGAGCGGGTCGCATGGCCGATCTTGAGTTTCAGGTCCCACAGCACGTAGAGCATGGCCTCGACGACGCTCTCGCTCCAGGCCGTCTGCTTGTAGGGAAGCAGGAACAGCAGGTCGACATCCGAGCCCGGCGCAAGGGTGCCACGCCCGTATCCGCCTGTGGCGACAAGGGCAAGGCGATCGCCCGAAGAGGTGTAGTGGGCGGGATAAAGGTGTTCGACCACCGCCGCGTAGATGGTGCAGACGACCCGGTCCATGTCGTGACAAAGGGCCCGCGCGCAGGCGAGGCCATCCTTGTCCGCCAGCAGTCGCTTCTCGGCCTCGGCTCGCCCCTCGCCGATGACGCGCAGAAGCTCGGGCACGATGCGGGATCTGAGGTCGCCCGCATCCCGCAGGGGCGCGCCGCGCAAGGCGGTCAGAACGTCGTCGAGAGGGTAGTTCGGCATAGAAAGCCCTGTTTGTCGTCACCGATTAGCATTCCCTACCACCGAAGCCCATGCGCGAGAGAGGATTGTTCTTTTAAAAATACTTGTTTGACATAAGAAACGCTGCGTCCTACAAAAAGGACACGCGCCGATTTGAGCATGCAGCTTGCGGGCGCGAAACAAGTGCAGCTAAAGCGCCGGGCAATCGTGACCGTCATGGCCTCGATTGCAAGCGCGGAACACAGGACATTGACCATGAGCCTCTCCCGCCGCCTCCTCCTCGCCGCCACCCTCGCCACCGGCTTCGTGACCGCCGCCTCGGCCCAGCCGAAGGAAGTCCGGATCGACTATGCCACCTACAACCCGGTCAGCCTCGTCCTCAAGGACAAGGGCTTCCTTGAAAAGGAACTCGCCAAGGACGGCATCACCGTTCGCTGGGTGCAGTCGCTGGGCTCCAACAAGGCGCTTGAATTCCTCAATGCCGGATCGATCGATTTCGGATCGACCGCCGGCGCCGCGGCCCTGATCGGCAAGATCAACGGCAACCCGATCAAGTCGATCTACGTCTATTCGCGTCCGGAATGGACCGCCCTGGTCGCCGGCAAGGATTCGACCATCACCAAGGTCGAGGACCTGAAGGGCAAGCGGGTCGCCGTCACCCGCGGTACCGATCCGCACATCTTCCTGGTGCGCGCCCTGCAGGAGGCGAAGCTCACCGAAAAGGACGTGAAGCTCGTGCTCCTGCAGCATCCGGACGGACGCACCGCGCTCGAGCGCGGCGACGTGGATGCGTGGGCAGGGCTCGATCCGCTGATGGCGGCCGCCGAAGTGGAGAGCGGCGCCAAGCTCTTCTACCGCAATGCGCCGGCCAACACCTGGGGTGTCCTCAACGTGAGCGAGGCCTTCGCGAAGGACAATCCGGCCCTCGTGCAGAAAGTGCTGAAAGCCTACGAGGAAGCCCGCGCCTATTCGCTGGCCAACCCGGCCGAGTTGAAGAAGTCGCTGGTGACCTACACCAAGCTGCCCGAGGCCGTGATCGACCGCCAGCTCACGCGCACCGAGCTGACCCATTCGACCATCGGCAAGCCGCAGGCCGACACGATCCTCGCCGCCGGACTCGCCTTGCAGCAAGCCGGCGTCATCACGCCCGACACGAACGTGCAGGCCGCCGTCGACAGCTTGATCGATAGCCGCTTCGCCACCGCGTCGCGCTGAGAACTGAAGCACGGGAGAGCGCCGTGACAGGCAAAGCCACAAGCCACGCCTGGTCCTCCCTCGAGGAAGTCGCCGCTCTCGCGGCTCCTCCGACTGCCGGGAAGCGGCGCGCCCTCGATTGGCGCGTCCTTCTCGGCTTCTTTCTGCCCGTCGCCATCGCGCTGCTCTGGGAAGCGGCGGTCCATGTGGGCCTCGTTCAAGGGCGCCTCGTTCCGCCCCCCAGCCGCATCATCGCCACGCTGACGAACCTCGCCGCCACCGGCGAATTGTGGATCCACGTCAGGGCCACTCTCTGGCGCGTCCTCGTAGGCTTCGCCATCGGGGCCTCGCGCGGGGATCGTCTTCGGGGCGATCTCGGGATCGTCCGAGACCACGCGGCGGCTGCTCGATCCGACTCTGCAGGCGCTTCGCGCCATTCCATCCATCGCCTGGGTGCCGTTGTTCATTCTCTGGCTGGGCATTTTCGAAGCATCGAAAGTGGCGCTCATCGCCATCGGCGTCTTCTTTCCGGTCTATCTCGGCATCACGGGCGCGATTCTGTCCGTCGACCGGAAGCTCATCGAGGTGGGGCGTGTCTTCCGGCTCTCCCGCGTGGAGATGGCGCGGCGCATCCTGCTGCCCGCGGTGCTCCCGGAGGCGCTGATCGCGCTTCGGTCCGGCCTCGGCCTCGGGTTCATGTTCGTGGTGGCGGCTGAGATCATGGGTGCGTCGGAGGGCCTCGGCTATCTGCTCGTCGACGGCCAGCAGATGGGCCGACCCGATCATATTCTGGCGGCCATCATCGCCTTCGCGCTTCTGGGCAAACTCGCCGACAGCATCCTGGTGGGGGCAACGAAACCGCTCGTGCGCTGGCAGGACACGCGCGCCGGGGAACGCTCTGATGCTCAGCCTCGAACACCTTTCCAAGACCTACGCGGACGGGACCCGCGCGCTGTCCGACATCAATCTCACGGTTCGCGAAAGCGAGATCGTGGCGCTCGTCGGCGGATCGGGCTGCGGCAAGACCACGTTGCTGCGCCTCATCGCCGGCCTCGACCGCGCAAGCCAGGGCGATATCCGTCTCGACGGCGAGGCCATCGTCGAACCGCATCCGGCCATCGGCATCGTGTTTCAGGAACCGCGCCTGCTGCCATGGCTCGATGTGGCGGACAACGTGGGTTTCGGGCTCGGGCGGTGGCTTCCGGCGAACGCGCGGCGCGCATCGCACACGCGCTGGAGAAGATCGGCCTGGCCGAGCACGCAAAGCGCTGGCCACGCGATCTTTCGGGCGGTCAGCAGCAACGCGTCGCCATCGCGCGCGCATTCGTCGCGAACCCGAAGGTGCTGTTGCTCGACGAACCCTTCTCGGCGCTCGACGCCTTCACGCGCGCGAGCCTGCACGATCATCTTCTCGGCCTCTGGGACGAGACGCGGCCCACCGTCCTCATGGTGACCCACGACGTTCATGAAGCCGTGACGCTGGCGGACCGCGCCATCGTCATGCAGCCGAAACCCGGCCGCATCTTCGACGAATTGCCGCTCGCCATCGCGCGTCCGCGCGACCGGTCCTCGCTTCCGTTCGAAAGCGCGGTGCGGCGCGTGATGAGCGCTCTGGACCACTCCCTCAACACCGTGCAAACATCCCCGCAACGCGAGCGCGACCGCGAGGCGGCCGGGCTCTGGTGGTAATTCAGGAAACGCACCCATGGAATCGACGGAATTGCGCGCGCTACAGGCGCCGCTGAAAGATCAATATCGCGCCGAGCCGGATTCCGCCGTCGTGACCTTGCGGGCGCAAGGAACGCTCGACGATCAGCACATTGCCTGCAAGGTCGAGACCGGCCGTGCGCTGGCGATCGCGGGACTGCATCCGGCCAGCGGCGGTACGGGCGCGGAACTCTGTTCGGGCGACATGCTGCTGGAGGCGCTGGTCGCCTGCGCGGGCGTGACGTTGAAGGCTGTCGCCACCGCCCTCGAAATCGATCTGCGCAAGCGGCGTCGTGAAGGCCGAAGGCGATCTCGATTTCCGCGGCACCCTCGGCGTCGACAAGACGGCGCCGGTCGGCTTTCGCGCCATCCGCCTGAGCTTCGAGGTCGACACCGATGCGCCGCAGGAGAAGGTCGATCAATTGCTGAAGCTCGCCGAGCGCTATTGCGTCGTCTACCAGACGCTCAACCACCGTCCGGAGCTCAGCAGCACCCTGTCGCGCGTCTGATCGCGCGGTTTCACGTTCCGCCGAGCGAGCGCGGCGCGGCGCTGATGGTCGCGGCCGCTCCCGTCTGGACCTCCTGGACGGAGAGCGCCCGCTCGTTCGTGCCGTCGGCGTTGAAGCGGAACACCCCGTCGGCGCCGGCAAACCCCGCTGGATTGGTGAGCACCTCGTCGGAGAAGCGCTGCGATCCCTGAACGCGCGTCAGCGCCGCGGCCAACGTCACCGCGTCATATGACAGGGTCGCGAGGCGGATCGGATCGGCGTTGAACCTTTGGCGATACCGCGCCGCGAAGGCGTTGAAGCCACGATTGTCGGGCGTCGCAAACCACGCCCCCTGCAGCCCCGGCACATCGAACACGCGCGGCTCGTTCCACAACCCCGTTCCGAGCAGCTTCACCTTGCGGGAATCGACGCCCGCTCCCTGCAGTGCCTGGGCGACGACCGGCAGACCATCGGCATTTTCAGGGACGAAAAGCGCATCCGCCTGCGGCGCGCCGCCCGCGATCGCCTGCGCCAGCCGTTGGACCGCGCCTTGCGGCTGTCCGGCCGGATAGCGCTCGATCGCCACGACCCGGAGATTGCTCCGCGCGGCCGCCTCGCGGAACTGCGCCTCGGCAACGCTGCCGTAGGTGGTTTCCGGGATGAGCGCCGCAACCGACCGACGCCCCTGCGAGGCCGCGTAGGAGACGATGCGGTCGACCTCCGCCTGGACCAGGAAGCTCAGGAGATAGACGCCCCGCGTTGCCACCGTCGCGTCGGTGGAAAACGCGATGACGGGCTTGCCGGATTGCCGCGCCACCTGTCCGGCAGAACGCACTGAGCCGGCAAAGAGCGGCCCGATGATCAGGTCGGCGCCCTCGCCGACAGCCTCGCTGGCAGCGATCCGCGCACCGTCGGGCGTGCCCCGGTCGTCTTTCACCAGAACGGTGATCTCGGGATTGGGGATTTCGCTCAAGGCCAGTTCGGCGGCATTGCGCATGCTCTGCGCCGCAACGGCACCCTGTCCCTGCCCGCTCAAGGGCAGGATGAGGGCGACACGCACCGGTCCGGTGCCGATCGTCTCGCCGCTTGCGGGCTGCGAGCCGGGAGCAGGCTGCGGCAGCGGCTCGACTGGGGCCTGTCCGACCCGACCCGGCGGCATCATGCTTCCCGAACCGACGCAGCCTGCGAGAAGCAGCGTCATGCCGAGCGCGAGCCTCGGCCCGGTGGCTTTCAACAGCCGCGAAACGGGGAAAAAATCGCATCATATCGAGCCCTTGGCGGAAGCCGTCATCTCCAGCAGGCCCTCATGCTAGAAAGAAAAGGTAAACATTGTTTCCAAACCGCGATCCGGCTTCCGCATCGCCCCGTCCGCATGCGAAACTGCCGTCGATGACACAGAGAATCGACAACCGAACCCGTCGCCGCGATCCGTCCGCCCGCAACACCACCTTCACGGCCTTCGGCCTCGCGGCGGAGACGCAGCCGCTTCCGCCCGGCCTCTACGTGGTGGCGACGCCCATCGGCAACCTCAAGGACGTGTCCTTTCGCGGCCTCAGCACGCTCGCGGCGGCCGATGCGGTGCTGGCCGAAGACACGCGGGTGACCAAGACGCTGCTGGCGCATTACGGCATCACGACACCGTTGGTCGCCTATCACGAGCATTCGAACGACGCCGTTCGCGACCGCATGGTGCAGCGCATCCGCGAGGGGCAGGCGCTGGCCCTCGTCTCGGATGCCGGCACCCCGCTCGTCTCCGACCCCGGCTACAAGCTCGTGCAGGCGGCGATCCAGGAAGGCCTCCCGGTCACCCCGATTCCCGGACCCTCGGCGATCCTGACCGCGCTGGTGGTGTCCGGTCTTCCGACCGATCGTTTCTTTTTCGAGGGGTTCCTGCCACCCAAGAGCGCCGCGCGGCGGGCGCGGCTGGCGGAGATCGGCTCGATCCCCGGGACCCTCATGCTGTTCGAGGGACCGCACCGGTTGCCCGAGATGCTCGCGGACGCGGCGGCGGTCCTCGGCGACCGTCAGGCCGTGGTGGCGCGCGAATTGACCAAGATGTTCGAAACCATCCGCCGCGGAACCTTGCCCGAACTCGCCGCCACCTTCGCCGAGGAGGGACCGCCGAAAGGCGAGATCGTCGTGCTGATCGGCGAGGCGACGAAAGCCATGCAGGCCGTCGAAGTCGATGCCGCTCTCGACAGCAAGCTCGAGGCGGCGCTGAAGAACCACTCGATCAAGGATGCGGCCGCCATCGTCGCCGACGAACTCGACATGCCGAAACGCGAGATCTACGCGCGGGCGCTCGCCCTCGCCAGGAAGGACGCATGAAGAGCGCGATCGAGCGCCGGCGCGTCACATTCCTGCGCGGGCATCGCGCGGAATGGATCGCGCTGCTCTTCCTGATCTGCAAAGGCTACCGCCCGCTCGCGCGGCGTTACGCGGCGGCGGGTGGCGAGATCGATCTCATCGTCGCGCGTGGCGACACGATCGCGTTCATCGAGGTGAAGGCGCGCGGCCTCATGGACGATGCGCTCACTGCCATCACGCCAATGAAACGACGCCGGTTCTCCCGCGCCGCGCGAGCCTGGCTCTCCCGCAATGCCTGGGCTTCGGCGAAAACCTGGCGGGCGGATGCGGTGTTCGTCGCGCGGCGGCGCTGGCCCCGCCATCTCGTGGCGGCCTTCGAGATGGACATCCACTGAAGGTCCACCGGGGGTTACGCCGCCATCCGATGACGTTCGACGATCAAGTCGCGGATATAGCGCGCCAATTCACGGGCAATCTCGGTGCCGCCATCCCTCGGCAAATAGAGATTGACCGTAAATGGCGGCAATTTCGGCAGGCCGCTTTCGGGGCCGAGAATCTCCAGCGAACTCGGCACGGTGGCGGCCATGAAGGCCGTGACGGCGATATCGGCCGCCGTGGTCGCGACCTGCGCATCCGCGTTGGTGATTTCAGACACGGATCGCCATTCGATGCCGGCCGCCTGCAGGACCTCCCGGATGGGGGCGCGGAACGCGCAATCGCTGCAGCCGATGGAGACCGGGAGCGGGCGTTGGAAAGCCGCCTCTCCACCGCGCGCCCCGACCCAAACCAACCGGTCGATGGCCAGCGTCTCCCCGCCAGGGCCCGTTTTCTCCTCGGTGGTGACGATGAGATCGAGCTTTCCACCGCCGAGCAGGTCGAGCAATTCGGCGCTCGACGAACACAGCAGGGTGACCTGAACCTTGGGATAGGTTTGCGCGAAGTTCTTCAGGAAGGCCGGCAAGTAGGTGTTGACGATATCCGCCGGAATGCCGAGGCGGATCTCGCCCTCGTAGAGCGGCGTGGTCATCTCCGTCCAGATTTCGTCGTTGAGCACCAGAAGACGCTTGGCGCGGCCAAACAGACGCTCACCCGCGGAGGTCAGCCGCATCGCCTTGCGCTCACGCGTCACCAGCACGGCGCCCAGCATCTCCTCGAGCCGTTTGAGCTGCTGGCTGATCGCGGCTTGCGTCAGGTTGAGGCGGGCCCCGGCGGCGGTCATCCCGCCCGCGTCGACGACCGCCACGAAAGCCCTCAGGAGGGAAACGTCGAGATTGCGGGACATGCCATCCTCAATAACAGATCATTATTCTCGACATAATGAACATTCGTTTCACTTATGCAAGGCCTGACGCCATTCTCCTTTCATCGACACAAGGAGATCGTCATGTCATTCCATTCCCTGTCCTCCACCTGGGCTCCAGCCGTCCCTGCGCGACGCGATTCGCTGGCCCTTCGTCTGTTCAGGGCGCTCGGTCAGGAAATTCGCATCCGGCGCGCAATCCGGGAGGTCAATTTGCTGGATGAGCGGACCCTCATCGATATCGGCATGATGCCGGGCAGCACCGAGCATGCGGTTCGTCGCGGGCGGTGCCGCTGATGATGGCAGGGGTCGGGTCCGCGACAATGCGTCCGGTTCAACTCGCCGGAGTTGAGCCGGCCGGATCCGGCGCAAAACACGATCACTGCGCCGCGTCGCATGGAAAATCGGGCCGGTGTCGTGGTGACGATTTCGCCGTCGGCATTGACGGGACGCGGGCGTCGCGTCCGGATTTCGAACTCGGTTGCGCGGATCGCCCGCACTTCGTCCCAGGCCCCATGCTCGCCATAGCGAAACGACCGCGCCATCAGGGCGAGCTTCCAGGCCCGCTGCAGTTCGAGGCTGTAGAGGTCGAGATGGCCGTCATCGATGGCGGCATTCTTTTCCACCGCATTGCCGCCGCCATAATAGCGCCCATTGCCGACGGCGATCTGCAGCGTGCGGACGCGCACGGCCTCGTCCTCGCTCAGGATCGTGGCGCGGAACGGACGTGCGTGCGACAGGACGTTCATGGCGGCGAACGCATAGGCGAGACGCCCGAAGCGCCGCTTGACCTCGCTCGTGAGCCGGCGCGCGAGATCCGCCGAGAGGCCGATGCTCGCCACGTTGAAAAAAGGCTCGCCATTCACCAGACCCAGATCGATCCTGCGGGTGCGGCCCGCCGCGATGATGCGGGATGCGGCGGCGATGTCCGGCGGGATGCCGAGCGTCCGCGCCAGGTCGTTCGCCGTTCCCATGGGCAGCACGCCGAGCGGCAGCCCGGCCTCGATGACCCCCAGAGCGGCCGCGTTGATCGTCCCGTCTCCGCCCCCGACCGCCACCAGGTCGACCTTGTCGGCCCAGGACACGATGAGCGGAGACACATCCTCCCGTTTCTCGCATTCCACGTGGATCGGCGTGATCCCGTTTGCCAGCAGGCTGTCCTTGGCGGTTTCACAACCCTCGGCGCCAATTCGGCTGTTGGTATTGACGATCAGAAGGGCGCGGCGGGTCATGCGGTTCAAATGGATGGGCTCCAGCTTGCCCGCAAGAGGCGCGGCAAGGGACAACACCTGACCATGGCGGGGGTTCAGACCGGTTGCTATTCTGCGGTTTCGGCTCGATAACCCGCGCCACATTGGAGAGACGATTCATGACCCTCACCGTTGCGGTTCAGATGGACCCGATCCAGCGCATCAAGATTACGGGCAATTCGACCTTCGCGATGCTGCTGGAGGCGCAACGGCGCGGATATCAGCTTCTCCACTACACACCCGACCGGCTGTCGATGCGCGACAGCACCGTGACCGCATGGGCGGAACCGATCGAGGTGCAGGACGTCGAGGGAGCCCATGTGACCATGGGCGAGGCGCAAAAGGTCGATCTCTCGGAGGTCGACGTGGTGCTGCTGCGGCAGGACCCGCCCTTCGACATGGCCTATATCACCACCACGCACATGCTCGACCGCATCCACCCGAAAACCCTCGTGGTGAACGACCCGACCCATGTGAGAAACGCGCCCGAAAAGCTCTTCGTGCTGGAGTATCCGCACCTGATGCCGCCGACCCTGATTTCGCGCGACAAAGGCGAGATCGAGGAATTCCGGCGCGAGCACGGCGACGTGGTGATGAAGCCGCTCTATGGCAATGGCGGCGCGGCGGTGTTCAAGGTCTCCCGCGAGGACCCGAATTTCGGCTCGCTCTTCGATCTCTTCGCCGTGACCTTTCGCGAGCCGTGGGTGATCCAGCGCTTCCTGCCGAAGATCACCGAGGGCGACAAGCGCATCATCCTCATCGACGGCGTTGCCGCGGGCGCGATCAACCGCGTTCCGGCCGTCAACGACATCCGGTCCAACATGGTCCGTGGCGGCGCCGCGAAACCCACCGATCTGACGCCCCGCGAGATGGAAATCTGCGAGACCATCGGGCCTAAGCTCAAGGAAATGGGCCAGATCTTCGTCGGCATCGACGTGATCGACGGCAACCTCACGGAGATCAACGTGACGTCGCCGACGGGCCTGCGGGTGATCAAGCGCCTCGGCGGACCGGACATCACCGTGACGCTGTGGGACGCGATCGAGTCGAAGTTGAGCCGCTAGGCGGCAAGTTCCGCGATCACCGAATTCAGCACCGGGAAACCCTCGCGGGTGACCGTCAGGCGCGAATCGGCGCGGCGAACGATGAGGCCATGCTCTTCAAGCGTCCTGATCCGCTGCTCGTTGAGCGTGCGGCCGGTGAATTTCGTGTAGCGGCGCGGGTCGATGCCCTCCTTGAGGCGCAGGCCCATGAGCAGGAACTCGTCGCCTTCCGCCTCCGAGGTGAGCACCTCCTCGTCGATGATTCCGTGACCGTCGCGCTCGACCCGCTCCAGCCAGGTCTCGGGATGCTTCTCGGTCGCAGTTGCCAGGCGTGCATTGCCGGTGACGAGGCGCCCGTGGGCGCCTGGCCCGATGCCCGCATATTCGCCGTAGCGCCAATAGACCAGATTGTGCCGCGATTCCGCGCCAGGCCGGGCATGGTTCGAGACTTCGTAGGCAGGCAAGCCCCGGGCCTCGCAGATTTCCTGCGTCAGGTCGAACAGCACCCGCGACGCGTCGTCATCCGGAACTGTGAGCTTGCCCGCCCGATGCAGCTTCTCGAACCACGTGCCGGGCTCGATGGTGAGCTGGTAGAGGGACAGGTGTTCGACCGCGTGGCTGATCGCGTATTCGAGTTCCTGTCGCCAGGCATCCGGAGTCTGGTCGGGGCGGGAATAGATCAGGTCGAACGAATAGCGTTCGAAGATGGTGGCGGCGATTTTGACCGCCGCCAGAGCCTCCTCGACGGAATGCATCCGCCCGAGCCGGCGCAGATCGGGATCATTGAGCGCCTGGACGCCCAGCGACACCCGATTGATTCCGGCCGTGCGATAGCCCCTGAAGCGCTCAGCCTCGACGCTGGTCGGATTGGCCTCGAGGGTGATTTCCGCGCCGGGATCGACGCTCCAGGCTCCCCCGATGGCATCGAGGATCGCACCGACGGTTTCGGGCTTCATCAACGAGGGCGTACCGCCCCCGAAGAAGATGCTGGTGACCGTGCGGCCCGGGATCCGCGCCGCGCTATGGGCGATCTCCCGGCGAAAGGCCGCGAGGTAACGCTCCTGGTCCACCGGCTGATGGCGGACATGGCTGTTGAAGTCGCAATAGGGGCATTTGGAGGCGCAGAACGGCCAGTGCACGTACACACCAAAACCGGCATCGCGCGTCGGATGTTCGATCATGCGGGGCTTATGGCAGGTTCGGAGCGACCCGTCACGCGGTGCGCCGACCCACGATTGCCGCACGGCCAACCGCCGGGAGATGAACCTATGGCCGGTCGGGATGTTCATCTTAAAGCCCCGGACAGCCTAGGCGCGGCGGCAACCAGGGCCTAGGGTCAGGGCTTCGGAAGAAAGCAGGAAGACATCATGCGTCACTGGCGCGCCCCGTTCGACAGACAGGGTTATCACCACGGCAATCTGAAGGAAGCGCTCATCGAGGCGGCGCAACGCTTCATTGCCGAGCGGGGTCTCGGCGGCTTCACGCTGGCGGACGCCGCCAAGCTGGTGGGCGTCACTCCGGCCGCCCTCTACCGTCATTTTCGCGGGCGCGACGCGCTCGTGGCCGAGGTCGCCTTCCGGGGGTTCACGCAGCTCGCGGAACGGCTGGGCCGGGCCCTCGAGAGCGACGGCACGCCGCTGGAGCGTTTTACCCGCATGGGCGAGGTCTATCTCGCCTTCGCCGAGCAGGAGCCGGGATTCTACGCCGCGATGTTCGCGCCCCAGAACGCCGAGGCGAGCGTGCCGCCGGGAGGCGAAAAGCCGCCATCGCAGGGCAACGCCTTCGACTTTCTCGTGAAGGCGCTGTCCGACACCTTCCCGGAGGGGTTCACCAGCGTCGACGTCCGCTTCATCGCCATCGAGGTCTGGGCTCTTTCGCACGGCATCGCCATGCTGGCTGCGGCGGGGCAGCTTCCCAAGGGCCCTCGCCTGCCCGACAAGTATGAGCTTCTTCGGGCGGGAGTTCTGGCGCTCGTCGAAGGCGCGCGCCGACAGGGCGCCTCGCCGGCCTTCCCCCAAAATCCCCCGGGGTGATGCGACGGCGGGACGGTCCCCGACCTCGCGGGCCCGGTCTCAATCCAAAATAAATCGCGCCGCTCTTGAAAGCGCCAGAATCGAACCGCATGTAAATGTTGTTATCATTAACATGCGGGAGCCGAGATGTCTGATTTTGCCTCTACTGCCTGGAATACGGGCGCTCACTCACGGTGCGGGAAACCGCCCCGCCGTGCCTTGGAAATCGCCGGCGTCGTGCTGGCCTTCATCTGGTTCTGGCCGCTTGCGCTGGCCTACCTGGTCTGGAAAGTCATGGGATATCCAAAATTCGACGAGGCCAAGGCCTTCATGCAGAACAATTTCGGCCGCAACGTGAATGACTTCTTCGCGTCGCGCTGCGCGCCGACCGGCGGTTTCACCTCCGGCACCGGCAATGCAGCCTTCGAGGAATATCGCCGCAACGAGCTGGCGCGCCTCGAGGAAGAGCGCCGGAAACTCGATGAGGAAGCCCGTGCGTTCCGCGGCTTCGTCGAGGAGCTGAAGCGCGCCAAGGACCGCGAGGAATTCGACGCCTTCATGGCAAAGCGTCGCAACGACCAATCCGGCCCGACCGACATCTAGGCCGGATCGCTGCAAACCGTGACGAACGGGGCGCTCAGGCGCCCCGTTTCGCGTTCAGGCGCCGCGCAGGCAACCGGCGGCGAGCCTCAGGAATGCCCGCGCGCGATGCGACAGCGCCTCGGGCGGGCGTTTCGACCAGTCGATCCCATGCTTCTCGTCGGCGCTTAGTTCGCCGAACGTTCGTTCGAAACCATCGGGCTGGAACATCGGGTCGTAGCCGAAGCCCTTATCTCCACGGGGCGGCCAGACGACATTTCCGAAAACCCGCCCTTCGAACAGCTCCTCGTGCCCATCGGGCCAGGCGACGATCAGGGCGGACACGAAATGTGCGCGGCGATTGCCATCCGTCTCTCCGTCGCGTTTCTGCAATTCCCGCTCCACCCGCGCCATGGCAGCCGGAAAATCCTTCGACGGGCCCGCCCAATCCGCCGTGAACAGGCCCGGCGCACCGTCGAGCGCATCGACGCAGAGGCCGGAATCGTCCGAGATCGCCGGAAGTCCGGTGGCGCGCGCGGCCGCGCGGGCCTTGATGGCCGCGTTTTCCGCGAACATGTGCCCGGTCTCGTCCGGCACGGGCAAGTCGAGTTCGCCCGCCGACACCGCCTCGACGCCGAAGGGCGCCAGAAGCTCGCGCATCTCGCGCAGCTTGCCCGCATTGTGGGTTGCGATGACGACCTTGCCGGTAAGGGGGCGATGCATCGTGAACTCCTTCAGGCCGCGACCGTCTTCTTCTGGAGGTCGACCAGTTGGGAGACGCCGTCCTTGGCGAGGCGAAGCAGGCTCAGGAACTCATCCTCCGAGAAGGGCTTGCCCTCGGCGGTGCCTTGCACCTCGACGATGCCGCCGGAACCCGTGATGACGAAGTTCGCATCGGTCTCGGCCGTCGAATCCTCGGCATAATCCAGGTCGAGCACCGGCTTGCCCTGATAGATCCCGCACGAGACCGCCGCCACCGGCTCCCGCAGGGGGTTGATCGAGATGATCGACCGGCTTTGCATCCAGGTGAAGCATTCGTGCAGCGCGACCCACGCGCCGGTGATGGAAGCGGTCCTCGTCCCGCCATCGGCCTGGATCACGTCGCAATCGAGCACGATCTGGCGCTCGCCGATCGCCGGCAGATTGACCACGGCGCGGAGCGACCGGCCGATGAGCCGCTGGATTTCCTGCGTGCGTCCGGACGGCTTGCCCGACGTCACCTCACGGCGCGTGCGCTCATGGGTGGCCCGGGGCAGCATCGAATATTCGGCCGTGACCCAGCCCTTGCCGGTGCCGCGCAGCCAGGGCGGGCCTTTTTCCTCGAGCGACGCGGTGCAGAGCACCCGCGTGTTGCCGAAGGACACGAGGCACGATCCTTCCGCGTAGCGCGCGACGCCGCGTTCGAGCGTGATCGGGCGCAGCTCATTGAGGGCGCGGTTGGACGGGCGCATCGGCAATCTCCTAAAGGTCGGATCAGTGCAGCGTCTTAGAAGGTAGGGTGTGGGGCTGCAAGCGCGGGCTTGCGTTATGGGCGCGGCACCAGCACATATAACTGAGTTTCCTCGATGGCCTCGCAAGGGTTGAATGACGATCGAATGCACAGACCGGGTCATTTCTCCAGCCAATCCGACATCCGCGCCATCGCGGAACTGAACGACCGTTCCCGCGAGATCTTCCGTCAGATCGTTGAGAGCTACCTGGTGACGGGCGAGCCGGTCGGCTCCCGCAATCTCGCTCGCATCCTGCCGATGGCCCTGTCGCCGGCTTCGATCCGCAACGTCATGTCGGATCTCGAGACCGCGGGCCTGATCTTCGCGCCGCATACGAGCGCCGGCCGCCTGCCGACGGAATCCGGCCTGCGGTTCTTCGTCGACGCCATGATGGAAATCGGCGATGTGGGCCGGGAGGAAGGGGCGCGCATCGAGGCGCAGATGAAGGCTGCCGCCTCGGGCCACACGCTGGAGACTGCCCTGGCGGAAGCCTCGTCCCTGCTGTCGGGGGTGTCGCGGGGCGCCGGCGTCGTCGTGACGTCCAAATCCAATCCCAGCCTCAAGCATATCGAGTTCGTCCGGCTCGACCCCAGCCGCGCGCTGGTCGTGCTCGTCGGAGAGGACGGATCGGTGGAAAACCGTGTCCTCGACCTTCCCCCCGGTCTTCCCGCCGGCGCGCTCGTGGAGGCGGGCAATTTTCTGAACGCCCATATTCGCGGCAAGACACTCGCCGACCTCAAGCGCGAAGTCGCCAAGGGCCGCGAAAACATGGAGCAGCAGCTCGATGCGCTGACCGCGAGGCTCGTGGAAGCGGGCCTTGCCACCACCGTGGGACCGGCGGATTCGCGCCAATTGATCATCAGGGGTCAGGCCAATCTTCTGGAAGACCTGAAGGCGGCCGAGGATCTCGATCGCGTCAGGCTGTTATTCGCGGATCTCGAGACCCAGACGGATGTCATCGACCTGCTCACCCGCGCCGAGGGCGGCGAGGGCGTGCGGATCTTCATCGGGTCGGAGAACAAGCTGTTCTCCCTTTCGGGCTCGTCGATGATCGCCGCGCCCTTCCGCGACGCCACCCAGAAGATCGTCGGCGTGCTGGGCGTCATCGGGCCGACGCGCCTGAACTACGCCCGCATCGTCCCCATGGTCGATTACACCGCCAAGGTGATCTCGCGCATTCTCGATCAGGGCCGCTAGTCGAGGCAGGACGCCGCGCGCCGGCCTGGAGCCTCAGTGACCGCTGCGGTCCGCGCCGCGGCTGGCCTCGAACAGGAACCATGTCCGCCGTTCGGTCTCGTCGATCCAGTTCTCGATGAGGCTGGCTGTCGCGATATCGTCGTGCTTGTCGCAGAGGTCATGGGCCTCGCGAAGGTTCGCGGCGAAAGTCTTGTTGTCGCCCATCAGCTCCCGAAGCATCTCGACGGGCGGCACGAAATCCGCATCGTTATCCTCGACGCGCTGGAGAGCCGCGATCTGGCCGATGGACCGCAGGGTGGTGCCGCCGATCTTTCGCACGCGTTCGGCGATATCGTCCGTCGACGCATAGATCTGGGCGGCCTGCTCGTCGAGCAGCAGGTGATAATCGCGGAAATGCGGGCCGCTGACATGCCAGTGAAAATTCTTGGTCTTGAGATACAGCGCAAAGGTATCGGCCAGAAGCGCGTTGAGGGCCTTCGTGATGGCTTCGACGCCTTCGGGCTTGAGGTCCGTGGGGGTATCGAGAGGGATGATCTTCTTGCGCGGCTGGAGGGCGCGGACCTTGGCCATAATGCATCTCCTGTGGGACTTCGCTGCCGCCTTTCCGTCAGAGACCCTTACCGCTCGGAGAGGCAACTTTCCCAACAACGCGGGCGGCCGGGAAGCGTTGCCTTGGGCGGCGGGGTGTTTTCGGCGGCTCCGGGCGCGCCGTGCCGGCTCGCGCGACACCGCCTTCCCTTGGCATTGGCGGGCGAGACTGCTATTGCCGCCACAACAGGGTTTCACACCCGTCCGAGTGTTTGAATGACCGCGCGCACCTTTGACAACATCCGCAATTTTTCCATCGTGGCCCATATCGACCACGGGAAATCGACGCTGGCCGACCGCCTGATCCAGACCACCGGAACCCTCTCGGCGCGCGAGATGACCGAGCAGGTCCTCGACAGCATGGATATCGAGCGCGAGCGCGGGATCACCATCAAGGCGCAGACGGTGCGGCTCGAATACCTTGCCGAGGACGGCAAGACCTACATCCTGAACCTCATGGACACCCCCGGCCACGTGGACTTCGCCTACGAGGTCTCGCGGTCGCTTGCGGCCTGTGAAGGATCGCTGCTCGTGGTCGACGCCTCGCAGGGCGTCGAGGCGCAGACGCTCGCCAACGTCTATCAGGCCATCGACGCGAACCACGAGATCGTCCCGGTCCTCAACAAGATCGACCTCCCGGCTGCCGATCCAGACCGGATCAAGGAGCAGATCGAGGAGGTGATCGGCATCGATGCCTCGGATGCGGTGCCGATCTCGGCCAAGACGGGCCTGAATATCGAGGCGGTGCTCGAAGCGATCGTCAAGAAACTGCCCCCGCCGAAGGGCGACGAGACCGCGCCGCTGAAGGCGCTGCTGGTCGATTCCTGGTACGACGCGTATCTCGGCGTGGTCGTGCTGGTGCGGGTGATCGATGGCGTCCTGAAAAAGGGCATGACCATCAAGATGATGGGCACCAACGCCTCTCATGGCGTCGACAAGGTGGGCGTGTTCACGCCCAAGATGCGCGATATCGGCTCGCTCGGACCGGGCGAGGTCGGGTTCTTCACCGGCTCGATCAAGGAAGTGGCCGATACACGCGTCGGCGATACCATCACGGATGACCGCAAGCCCACGGCGAACGCGCTTCCGGGCTTCAAGCCGGTGCAGCCGGTGGTGTTCTGCGGCCTGTTTCCGGTCGACGCGGCGGAGTTCGAAAACCTTCGCGCCGCCATGGGCCGGCTTCGGCTGAACGACGCGAGCTTCTCCTACGAGATGGAGACGTCCGCGGCCCTCGGTTTCGGCTTCCGTTGCGGCTTCCTCGGTCTGCTCCACCTCGAGATCATTCAGGAGCGGCTGGAGCGCGAGTTCAATCTCGACCTGATTTCGACCGCGCCGAGCGTCGTCTATCACCTCAAGATGACCGACGGCACGATCAAGGAATTGCATAATCCGGCGGACATGCCGGACGTCATGAAGATCGAAGCCATCGATGAGCCGTGGATCCGCGCCACCATCCTCACGCCCGACGAGTATCTCGGCGCGGTTCTCAAGCTGTGCCAGGATCGGCGCGGCGTGCAGATCGACCTGAACTATGTCGGCAAGCGCGCCATGGTGGTCTACGACCTGCCGCTGAATGAGGTGGTGTTCGATTTCTACGACCGGCTGAAATCGATCTCGAAGGGCTATGCCTCGTTCGACTACCACATCTCCGATTACCGCGAGGGCGATCTCGTGAAGATGTCGGTCCTGGTGAATGCCGAGCCTGTCGATGCGCTGTCGATGCTGGTCCATCGCGGCCGGGCCGAAAGCCGTGGTCGCGCCATGTGCGAGAAGCTGAAGGATCTGATCCCCCCGCACATGTTCCAGATACCCGTCCAGGCGGCGATCGGCGGCAAGATTATCGCGCGCGAAACCATCCGCGCTCTGCGCAAGGACGTGACCGCCAAGTGCTACGGCGGCGACGCCTCGCGCAAGCGCAAGCTCCTCGACAAGCAGAAAGAGGGCAAGAAGCGGATGCGCCAGTTCGGCAAGGTCGACATCCCGCAGGAAGCCTTCATCGCCGCCCTCAAGATGGATTCCTGATCACGGGAGCGGGACACGAGTCCGGTTCGGGCGTTCGAGCCAGTTCCAGGTGATCATACGAGCAGCGATTGCCCGCCATCGATCCAAACCGGGGTTCCGGTGATGTGGCGCGAACGATCCGAGGCGAGAAACAGCACCAGGTCCGCGACCTCGTCGCTGGTCCCGGCCTTTCCGCCCGTGAGCGGAATGTCGCCATCCGGATAATCGGCGCGCACGCCGGATTCCTCTCTGCGCCGGATCTCCGTGCTGTCCGGAATATTGGTTTCGATCATTCCGGGGCAGATCGCGTTGACGCGGATTCGGTGTTTGGCAAGCTCCAGGGCCAGCATCTGGGTCATGGCCAGTTGCGCGGCCTTCGTGCACGAATAGGCCGTCGCGCCCGGGCTGGTGAAGGTTCGGGTGCCGTTGATCGACGAGGTGATGATGATCGAGCCGCCCTTGGCTTTCTTGAGGTGCGGCACGGCGTAATGCAGGGTGAGGTAGGTGCCCCGCAGGTTCACGTCCATCGTGCGATCCCACTCGTGAGGCTCGATCTCGTCGATCGGCGCCCAGACGCCGTTGATCCCCGCATTGGCGAACACGATGTCCAACCGGCCATAGGCCTCGACGAGGCTTTCAACGGCCGTTCTCGTCTGCGCCGCATCGGAGATATCGGCCATCAGCGGAACCGCCTTGCCGCCTGCTCTGACGATCTCGGCGACGGTGAGGTCGATCTCACTCTGCGTCCGGCTGAGGATTCCGACGCTCGCCCCTTCCTGAGCGAGCCTGATCGCCGCCGCTTTGCCGAGGCCCGAGCCGGCGCCGGTGACAAGTGCCACCTTTCCATCAAGCTGCATCGATTTCCTCACATCTATTGGGTCGGTTGTCACCAGATCAGCTCGTCCGGGCGCAGGGCGCGGAACCGAGAGTCCGGATATTGGACAGGACTTGCGCCACCAACTTGTCATAAGCGCCGCGGTTGTCGATATCTGTCACGGACACTTCCAACAGCCATTCGCGCGATGCGGGCACGATGAAGGTCTCGACCGTGAGGCTGTGGGACGGCGCCGGAAGGCTGGTGTCGATCCAGGTCGCGGTCCAGCGGGTTGCGCCCTCCATCGTCTCGACCGCGCTCGCCTGCGCCTTGCGTCCGAGGATTTCCTCGTGATCGCGCTGGAGCAACGCGGCATCGCGGGCCGAGACATTCCCTTGAGGCAGATCGTTGAGTTCGCGGATGGAGCGCGAGGCGATTTCGATCTCGCCCTCCCCCGTCGAAGAAACCAACCGCAACCCTCCGGCCGCCGCATCGTCTCGCCGCCACTCGTCAGGCACCGAGAACGCCACGCAGAGCCCCGGATTCAGGCGGGCCGTGATCTGCGTTTCGCCGAAAGCCGGCCGGTAGATGATTACGGGAACGTCGTTGGCGGCGGAATCAGGCAGAGCACTGGCAGCAAGGCCCGTGGGAAGGCAGAGCAAGCCCAGGAGGAGGATGGCCTTCTTCGCCATCCTGGAGCCGCCCGCGCCCATTGCCATCACGCCCATCGCCTCTCCAATCGTCAACAAACTCTTAACGAAACGCTTATGAAGCCATGAAGTTGCCCAATGATAGGCTTGAGTTGTGGCGCCACGGCCCTACCTCGGCTGTAGGTTAATTTGGCTGGGAGATATTTCATGTCCGGACGTTTGCGCATTTTATCGATTCTGACGGGTCTTCTGGTCGCGTCGCAGGCGCAGGCACTCACCTGTCGCGACCCCGCAGGCTTCGAGAAGTGGCTCGGAGACGTCCGTCAGGAAGCGATCGCACAAGGGATCGCTCCCCAGGCGGTCGATGCGGGCCTCGCGGGCGTGACGTTCGACCCGGGAATTCTGAAGCGCGACCGCGGACAGGGCGTGTTCAAACAGAGCTTCGAGCAATTCGCAGGCCGCATGGTGTCGGCCGGGAGATTGAGGATAGGCGCTTCGCAGCTCAAGAAACACGCGGGAGCGCTCGCGCGTATCGAGCAGCAATACGGCGTTCCGGGTCCGGTTCTGGTGGCGATCTGGGGACTTGAAACGGATTTCGGAGCCGTGAGAGGCAATCTGCCCGTCATTCGCTCCGTCGCGACCCTAGCCTATGATTGCCGCCGGACCGAGATGTTCCAGGCTCATCTCTTCGATGCCCTCCGGATCGTCCAGCACGGGGATCTTTCGCCCGGCGAGATGCGCGGCGCCTGGGCCGGTGAAATGGGCCAGACCCAGTTCATGCCCTCATCCTACGTGAAATACGCCGTCGATTTCGATGGTGACGGGCGCGCGGATCTTCTGCGCAGCCCCACGGACGTCCTCGCCTCGACGGCGAACTATCTCAAGGGACACGGCTGGGTCCGCGGCGGCGATTGGGAGCCCGGGAGCGCCAATTTCGAAGCATTGCGCCAGTGGAACAAGTCGCAAGTTTATTCTCGCACCGTCGGCTTCTTCGCCACGAAACTCGCCAACGGAGAGACGGCCGCGAACGTGAGCAACTAGGATCAAGCGGCGGCATCCGCATCTTGCCTGCGCGCCGCCGCTCCGGACGTTCTGAATGCGTTGCCTGCTGGGGAAGCGCCCCTCCCCGAGGTATCAGAAGACGAGTTCGCCGGCGCCCCAGGCCAACAGGATCAGCAGGATGAACAGGGCGAGAAACAGCCCGAACAGGATCTTCGAGATGGATTTCGCACCCGACGCGACGCCGGTGAAGCCAAGCGCGCCCGCGACGAGGGAGACGACGAGGAAGATGAGGGCCCATTTGAGCATAGTCGAAACCTTTCGGGCGAATGTTCACTGACTAGCATAAAGATTGTGAACGGCTAAGGTTCCGCGTTTGCGCTCAGCTCGGGCCAAGCGCCGTCTCGATGGTGTCGAGAACGGCCGCGACACGGAACGGTTTTCTGAGAAACATTTGATAGCCCGAGCAGCGCTCCCGGATGGTTTCCTCGGGTAAGGAGCTCATGATGACCACCGGGATGTCGGCGGTTTTCGCGTCCTCCCTGACAGCTTCCAGCGTCGCCTTTCCGTCCATGACCGGCATCATGAAATCTAGCATGATGAGATCGGGCGGCCATTCCGCCAGACGTTCGAGGGCCTGTTTTCCGTTATTGGCGATGATGACCCGATAGCCCTCGTCGCTGAGCAGCAACTCGAGCACTTCGGCGATCGCCCATTCATCATCCACCACGAGAATGGTTCTCACGTAGCGTCTCCGTCAGCCGAGGCGAGGCCGAACGGCGCGGGAATGAGTCCTGTCTGGCGAATGAGTTCGGACAGCACGACCTCTGCCTGCACCGCGTCAGGCTCGATGTCGAGGCCGCGAGGGCCGATGTCGTAGCGGCGGAACTGAAGCGCGAAGGCGCTGTCGCGAGCCTTCAGGACGACGATGAGGCGATGAACTTCCGCACCGAGCGCCGCGAGGCGCATCAGGATGATATTTTCTGCAATGGGCGAAAATCCGATGATGGGAAGGCCCGCGAGGGGCTGGCCGGGCACCACTCCGTTGAAGTCGAGTTCGAGGGTCGCGAGGGTGGTGGCCCCGAGAGCCCGGAATTCGTTGGTGAGGGCCGTCAACGCCTGGGACATACGACTTTCTTCGCCCGTGGTTCGGACGAAATCGGGAAACCCGTCGATGAAGACACGCTGAATCTTACCCTCGCGCACACGCTTCGAGAATTGCGGCGCATGCCTCGTCGAACACGCCCTCTGTCGCGGGGCGCCACATGACCTCGACGGTCCCCTCCTCGAGCAATCGCGCCACAGGGAGCTGCAATGTCTTCGCCTTGAGACGGATCGCCGATTCCGACTCATTGAAGCTGACATAGATGCCGCGCTCGTCGCCGCCCGCGCCAAGGAAATGGAGACCGGCGGTGCTCTTGCCGCTGCCGGCAGGGCCCATGATGATCGAGCTCGAACGCCGCATCGGTCCGCCGCCGAGGATCTCGTCCAGCCTCTTCACACCGGTGGAAATCTTCGGCCCATCGACCTTGATCGGGCGGCTCGGTTCGCTCAGCAGGGCCTCGATCCGCGGCTGCACGACGATCCCGTTATCACCGACCTGGAACGAGTGGGTTCCGCGGAGAAAACCGCTGCCGCGCATCTTGTGCACGACCAGGTTCCGCTCGGACCGACGCCCGCGCGCCCGCATCTGCAATTCGATGAGCCCGTCTACCATCGTGTGTTCGGCGGATGCGAAAATCGGGTCCGCCGCCGTGCTGGTGAGCAGCATCATGGTGCAATCGGCCAGATCGGCCTGGATTTGCAATTCGTGGATGAATTTCTTGAATTCCCGCGGCGTTCCCGCCGAACTCCTCGGCCGAGACGAGACCGTCGAGGACCAGGAAATCGACCTTGCGCGCGCGGATCTCGCGCCGCAGCGCATCTGTCAGCCCTTTCAGGCCTTCGGTTTCAAGAATTCGAAAGGCGCTGAGATAGGACACGCCGTCCGGAACGAGCGTCTCGTCGAAAAAGCCGAGCTGGCCGATATGTCCGAGCATCCGACCATGCGTCTCCGCCAGGAGGGTCACGTAGAGCGCCCGGCCACCCCGTGCGGCATGGTTGAAGCAGAGCTGGTTGCCAAGGATGGTCTTGCCCGCTCCCGGCGTGCCCATGATGATGTAGATCCCGCCTCGCAGCACACCACCCTGCAGAATGGTATCGAAGCCGGCAATGCCGGTGGGAAACTTGTTGATGCGCCTGTCTTCGCTCACCGAGCCAATCCCGCCATATGTGTCATGTCTGTTCCGTCCTGTATCGGAAGGCGAAGCGTGAAGGTTGTTCCTTCGCCCACCTTGCTGTCGATGGAAATCTCGGCCGACATGGCCTCGACCAGTTGGCCGACCACCCACAGGCCCACGCCGAATCCGCCAATGGCCGAGCCTTGCGCGACTGCGCGCTCGAAGCGCTGGAAAATCCGCGCCTGATCTGCCGGAGAAATGCCGCTCCCGCGATCCTTGACGCTGATCGTCGCGAGCGAGTCGGTGACTGTCAGCGTCAAAGAAATCGGATGTCCGCCGCCATATTTGACGGCGTTGGAGATGAGATTATCGAGGATCTGCTCGACCGCCAGACGGTCCAGAAACACCTCGACGCGATCCGGCGCCTCGACCGCGAGCGTCGAGCCCACATAGCGCGCGGCGGGCAGAAGCGCCTCGGCGGTTTCGCGCAGTTGCTCTGCAAGATCGAAATGCTCGGGGTGGAGGCTGAACTTCCCGGTGGTCATGCGGGACACTTCCAGCAACGAGGTCGCACGCCGGACATAATGCTCCACGAGCTTCTCAAGCCGCTTCAGCCCCCGGGCGATCTCGGTGTCGCCCGCGGTCGTGGCGATCCGGCTCAATCGCTGGACATGGGCAAGGATCGGCGTCATCGGATTGCGCAGCTCATGGGCCGCCACCGCCAGGAAAGCATCTCGCGCGGCGACCGCCTCGGTCAACTCGTTGATCCGTTCCTCCAGTGCGCCAGGGCGAGAGACAGCGGAATCGTCGCGACCGCTATTGTCGAGGTCATCTTCCAACGCGACACCTCCGCCGGCGGGCGTACATCCGGGATCTGTAAACATGATGCCTAGGGATAGGGCGCTGCGCCCGGGACTTCAACTCGGAAACGTCCCAGCGGCGATTATGTTCGCTTTCCGCCCCTAGAGGACAACCGTGACCTTTTCGGCCGCACGGGTCAGCGCCGTATAGAGCCAGCGGCTCCGGTGCTCACGGAACGCATAGGATTCGTCGAACAGCACCAGATCGTCCCATTGCGACCCCTGCGCCTTGTGAACCGTGAGCGCGTAGCCGTATGTGAACTCGTCGGATTCCCGCCTGATCGCGAAAGGCACGTCCTCCTCGGCGCCTTCGAAGAACGCCTTATGCACCGACACCTCAACGGACTTGCCGCGCACTTCGCCGTCCGGCAGCACATCCATCCGGATGAAATCGTTGCGGATGCCGTGAAGCGTCTGGATGCTCCAGGTTCCGCCGTTCAGCAGCCCCTTGGTCTTGTCGTTGCGCAGGCAGACGAGTTTCTCGCCGGCAGCCGGCATCGGATTGCGGTAACCCTGCAATTCCCGCAAACGGGTATTGTAGAGGCGGCGTGACTTGTTGAGACCGACCAGAACCTGATCCGCCGCCATTACGATCGCGGAGTTGATCTCGCTCCTGCGGATGACCCTGCTGTCGCCATAGGTGCCGTGGTCGAGCCGCCCTCCCTCGCGAACCGTCAGCGACATCTGGATGATGGGATTGTCCCTGGCCTGGCGATGGACCTCGGTCAGCATGACATCCGGTTCCGCCTCGGTGAAGAACCCGCCGCCCTTCACCGGCGGCAATTGGGCGGGATCGCCGAGCACCAGAACGGGTTGGCCGAACGACAGCAGATCGCGGCCGAGTTCCTCGTCCACCATCGAGCACTCGTCGATGATGATCAGGTCGGCCTTTGCCGCTGCGCTTTGGCGGTTGAGCACGAATTGCGGGCCCCCCTCATCCGATTCCCGGGAGCGGTAGATCATCGAGTGGATGGTGGACGCGTCGGCGCAACCCTTCGAGCGAAGCACGAGAGCAGCCTTGCCCGTGTAAGCGCCGAATGCGACGTCGCCATCGACGCCTTCGGCGATATGGCGCGCCAGCGTCGTCTTTCCCGTGCCGGCATATCCGAACAGCCGGAAGAGTGGCGTCTCGCCCCGGCGAAGCCAATCGGCGACGGCCTTCAAGGCAGCGTCCTGTTGTGGTGACCAGGTCATGGATTCCTTGCCTCCCGACGCAGACTGTAGATGAGCCCGGCGACGATGCAGGCGCTTCCCACGAACACGTAAGGATCGAGCGCCTCGCCGTAAAGCCTCCAACCGACGATGGCGATCAGCGGGATACGCAGAAAATCGAGCGGCACCACCATGCTGGCGTCCCCGTGGCGGTAGGCGTTTGTCAGGCAGTAATGAGACAGCAGCCCACCGAGGCTGACCCCGGCGATTGCGAGCGCGTGCGACCCGTCGATCCTGTTCCAGAATGCCCCGCTGACGCCGAGGAGGTTGAGGGGAAGCTGGATGACATTCATCATCAGGACGATCGAGAACGTGCTCTCGGTCATGGTCAGCCGCTTGGTGACGATCGCCACCAGCGCAAACGCGAAGGCCACCGCCAGAACCAGAAAGCTGGCGGGCTGAAAAGCGTCCATGCCCGGGCGAAGAATGATCAGGACGCCGGCGAAACCTGCGACGATCGCCACGAGACGACCGCGCGTCATCGCTTCCTTGAGGAACGGAACGGCGAGAAGCGCCACCCAGGCGGGCGATGTGAACTCGAGGGCAAAAACCGTCGCGAGCGGCAGGATGGTGAGGGCGTAGGCCCAACCGTCGGTGCCGGCGAAATGCAGAACGTTGCGCAGGAGGTGCAGCTTGATCCGTCGCGGCCTCAGGTTGGCGCGCAGTTTGGGTTTTACGAGCGCAAGAGCGAGAAGGATCGCAAGCCCCACCGCATTGCGGATGGACAGGATCTCGAACACCGAAAAGGCGGGCGACAAGCCGCGCACCGCGACGGCGGTCGCGGAGAACGAAACGAGCGCTCCGGTCATCCAGAAAACGACCGTCAGGATTTTGGAGAGTGGCACGCTTGGGACCGGCGAGTTTGAGGCCAACACCGCTTAGCGCGCCGCGGCCGCCGCGTGAAGCGTTCCAACATGCATGAAGCCTCTTACCGTCCCGATCGGTTCGGAGCCGCGCCCCTGTCGATACGGCAGGCGCAAGTTCGCAAGTGATTCTCTCGCCGGCTTTGCGCCCAAAACCACTCGCGGGAGGTTCCGCACACAGTTTTTTTCACATTCCGCCGAAAGTTTTTTTGAGCGCTGACGAAAGTCTGATTTGCTGGCGCGCGGCTTGACGAAAGTGTCGCCCAAACGGTGCCGGCGAGCCCTGCGAAAATCCGCCCTCAAAGAAAAACGCGACCGATGCCCGGGGCCTAAATCCCTGCGATTGCAACGGTTTCAGGGTGTCGTCTTTGGCTTGACCTGCGAGTTCTTCGAACGCATCGCAGAGTCCCAAGCAACCATTGTCGGGACTGCTCTCGGAGCGGCCAACATCTCCCCTCTGGCGCGCAAGTTCATGGCCATGTGTGCGCCGAAGTATCCACAGAAATCGTCCACGATCTACTTTCTACACTTTCCGTTAATCGGAACCCGCTTGGTATAACGACGTTGCCTTGCAAGCGTGACGGTTGCACGCGAAGGCCCTTGAAGGAGGCGGCTATGCCGATAGACGAGAAGTCAAACCCGCTGACGATGCTGTTCACGGGTGACACCGGTGCGACCAGCACCAGGAAATCCACCGCCAAGAAGAGCAGCGCTCGCCGCGGCTCGACCGGCGCCAAGAAGAAGACCGGCGCCGCAAAGAGCGGAGCCAAGAAGACCACTGCCAAGAAGGCGACCGCGAAGAAAACGGCCGCCAAGAAGTCTGCTGCGAAGTCGACCGCGCGGTCGGCGACGAAGAAGTCCGCCGTGAAGGCGGGCGCCAAGAAGACCGCTACGAAGAAGACCGCTACGAAGAAGACCGCCGCCAAGAAGACGGCTGCGAAGAAGACCGCAACGAAGAAGACCACGGCCAGAAAGTCGGCCGCGAAGAAGACCGTTGCGCGCAAGGCCCCTGCCAAGAAGACAGCAGCCAAGAAGTCCGCCGCTCGCAAGACGACGGCTCGCAAGGCTCCTGCCAAACGGGCAACGACCGCCAAGCGGACATCCGCCAAGACAGCCACGCGTTCGGCGACCAAGAAGGCTACGGCCGGTCGCAAGACCGTCGCTCGCAAGACCTCCGCACGCGGAACCAAGGCGGCTTCGAAGTCGTCCGCACGTTCCGCCACGCGCGGTGGTGCAAAGACCGCGGCCAAATCCCGTGGAGCCGCCAAGACGAAGCGCGCCGCAGCTGCGACCAGCCGCACCTCCGCTACCAAGCGGTCGAAGGCTGTCGGCGCAAAGCGCACCGACCTCGGCCCGCAAGGGCGCGCGGAAGACGAAGCGCTGAACGTCTGCCGGTCGGTGCACAGGCCGCTCCGGCGGCTTCGTGCATGGACAAAAAAATCGCCCGGCTTCGACCGGGCGATTTTCTTTTGCCTCCTCAAGAAGACCGGCTATCGCCGTCATCGGATCGCTCTCACCCCAATAAGGCGTTGCGTTGTAGTACCGGTGGACATGCTCCTCCCACTCCCGATCGAATGAGGCGTCGTGCCCCTCCGCCGTGCGGCGCGGAGCCCCCCGCAACTGGTCCTCGTTGAGATTGAGCTCATAGGCATCGAGTTCGGGGCTGAACGACAGGACACCCCAGGGGAGCGTGTAATACTCCTCGCCGAGGCCCATGAAGCCGCCGAAGCTCATGACCGCATAGGCGACCTTCCCCGACCGCTTGTCGATCATCACCCGCTCGATCGTGCCGACCTTGTCGCCGCTGGTGCGGCGCACGGGTGTGCCTTCAACCTTGTCGCTTGCAATCAGGCTGTGGGTCTCACGGACGTCGCCGCTCTGAACCGTCTGCATGGCGTCTCTCCATCCTATGCCGCGATGTCCAGTGAACGCCGCAGGCGAAACAGCGGTTCCGGCGCACCCCGGGGCCGGGGATTTGGCGGGACGGAATGGCGGCGGCGCTGCGGCGATCGGAACCGGTTCACCTTGCGCGCCCATCACGCTAGCCTGACGGCATGAACCCGATTCGAACACTCGCCGCCTTTTGTCTGATGGCGCTTGCCGCTCCCGCTTTGGCGCAAGACAAGGGGACGGTAAGCCCCAAAGCAACTCCCCCCTCTCTCAAACCCGGATGACCCTGCGCTGCCCGCGAAGGAGTTGTTCGGACGCAGCACCGAACCAGCGTCCTTGCGCGCGCGATCCATCGGCAGCTATGCGCGCGGCTGCGTCGCCGGCGCCGCCGCGGTCCCGATCGATGGAGCCACATGGCAGGTCATGCGGCTGTCGCGCAACCGCAACTGGGGGCATCCCGATCTCGTCCAGTTGCTGCAACGGCTTGCAGGCCGCGTGCCGCAACTCAACGGCTGGCCCGGCCTGCTCGTCGGGGACATTTCCCAACCGCGCGGCGGTCCGATGATCACCGGCCACGCTTCACATCAGGTCGGCCTCGATGCGGATGTGTGGTTGACTCCGATGCCGGATCGTCGGCTCAGCCGTCTTGAGCGGGAGGAACTGTCGGCCACCGACATGGTCCGGTCCGACCTTCTCGATGTCGACCCGTCAGTATGGACGCCCCAGCATACGGCTCTTGTCAAAGCGGCCGCGAAAGAGCCTGCCGTCGCCCGGATCTTCGTCAATGCGGCCATCAAGAAAGCCTTGTGCCGCGAAGCCGGGGCGGACCGGAACTGGCTGTCGAAGGTGAGACCGATGTTCGGCCACAACTACCATTTCCATATCCGCATCGCCTGTCCGTCGGGCGATGGCGCCTGCGACGACCAGGCCCCGCCCCCCGGCGGCGACGGTTGCGGATCCGAACTCGCGGCGTGGTTCACGCCTCAGATGCTCCACCCGAAGCCTGGCAAGCCGCGGCCGCCTCTGACCATGGCGCAATTGCCCGCCGAGTGCAGGCAGGTCCTGCGGGCGCCCTGAAGCAGCTCCCGCAGGACATCGCCGATCAATGGGCGGCGACGCCCGTGCCGATCTGACAGGCCACGCCCGTTCCGCCGAGGCCGCAATAGCCGCCCGGGTTCTTGGCGAGATATTGCTGGTGGTAGTCCTCGGCATAGAAGAACGGACCCGCGTCACGAATTTCGGTCGTGATCGCCGGCAGGCCCTTGGCCGCGAGAGCATCGCCATAGACGCGCTTCGAGCTTTCGGCCGCGCGGCGCTGGTTTTCGTCGAACACATAGATGCCCGACCGGTACTGCGTGCCGATGTCGTTACCCTGGCGCATGCCCTGGGTCGGGTTGTGGTTTTCCCAGAATGCTTTCAGCAAAGCTTCGTAGGAAATTTTCTGCGGGTCGAACACCACGAGGACCACTTCCGTATGCCCGGTTCGTCCGCTGCAGACTTCCTCATAGGTGGGGTTGGGCGTCGAGCCGCCGGCATAGCCCACAGCGGTCGTCCAGATGCCCTCGCCCATCTCCCAGAATTTGCGCTCGGCTCCCCAGAAGCAGCCAAGGCCGAACAGCGCCGTTTCCAGCCCGGCCGGGAACGGCGGGTGAAGGGGACGGCCGTTGACGAAGTGATGGGTCGCGGTGGGAATCGCCGCCGGGCGCCCCGGCAGAGCTTCCGCGGGCGTGGGAATATCGATCGGCTTGCTGACATTGAACATCGGATTTCTCTCGGTTGGCTCGCCCTATGTAATGGCTATCGGGCGAAACGGGAGGGTGGGGGAGCGCCCGATGCGCGCAATCGCGGTCCCCGATCTACCGCCCTGCGAGGTATCCGATGGGCTCAAGGGGCTTCTGGCCAAGCCAGAGCAGGAAGGACCCGAGCAGAAAGGCCGTGACGGAGGCGGGCAGGTGCATCAGGGAAAGCAATACGGGATCCCACAGAACCGCCGGCGCGTGCGCCGTGACGCGCTCCTGCAAGCCCGTGACGCCCCCGGTGAGGAACATGTTGATGATCCCCTCGACGGAGACGAACGACAGGGCATTGTTGACGATCGACCGCGTCCCATCGATCACCAGACCGACAAACCCGGCCGCGACCAGAATGAGGCCGAAGAAGCGCGCCAAAAATTTCAAGAAAGACCCCTGCCTGAACGGAGGGTTGAATATTAATCGGTTTCACCCCGCAAGCCAAGCGTTCCTGCGGTTTTTGCGTTCCGGGAAGTTCGACCTTGCCTTGGAGCGGCATTTGGCGATACACGACCCTCCTCCGCACACAGCGCGGACGGAACGCCAGCCGATCTCCCCGTGGGATCCGCCGGCCCCGGAGCTGAAAGCTCGAAAACGGAGGGGTGGCCGAGTGGTTGAAGGCGCACGCCTGGAAAGTGTGTATACGGGAAACCGTATCGAGGGTTCGAATCCCTCTCCCTCCGCCACCGCCTAAGCCCCTGATTTTACAGGACTAACACGTGGCGTGGCGCGACAATGATCAGCTCAAGCCCCGTCGTCCGACGATCATTCGAGCGGCAGGACGCCTGTCTTCAGGATCAGGTTGCCGTAGAGGCGCCGCTCGCCGGTTGCGACGATGAAAGCGGCTCGTCGAGCGCGCTCGTAGAAGGCGAAGCGCTCGATGGGCACGACGCCGAAATTACCGGCGAGCCGCGCCACCAGATCGGCGAAGATCTGGCAAATGGCCGGCACGGCCTCGGGATCGTCGACGACGGCCATTCGAAAGGCCGCCGCATCCGCGAAGGTATCGAGCGGCAGATGCGTGAGGATCGCATCCGCGGCGGACACCGCGTCGATCCCGTCCAGCCGAATGACCTCCGGTCCCAACGTATGTGCGGGAAAATTTGCATCCGCGATGACGATCTCATCCCCGTGTCCGAGCTTTCGAAGGGCGCGAAGAAGATCGGGTCCGAGGAGGGGGTGGATGCCGCGCAGCATGATCGGTTCCCGTTCAAAGGTTGATGGCCGCTTCGTCGAAGCGTGGCCAGACGCGCTCCGGTATCTCGGCCCCGAGCAGATCCAGATTTCGCCGAAGGCTTGACGGTTTCGCCGTTCCGATCAGAACCGTCGCGACGGCGGGGTGCCGGAGAGGGAACCGCAAGGCCGCCGCCGCCAGCGTCACGCCCGCATCCTTGGCGATCGACTCGAGCTTGTCGACGCGATGCAGAATGTTCTCGTCTGCCGGACCATAATCGAAATGCGCACCCGCGATGGGACCCGTGGCGAGAATGCCGGAATTAAAGACGCCGCCGATCACCAGGGACGTCCCGGCTTCCGCGCAAAGGGGCAGCAGCGTTGCAGCAGCGGCGCGGTCGAGCAGCGTGTAGCGACCTGCGAGCAGGATACAGTCGAGCGGCGCACGGGCCAGCACGTCGAGGCACACCTGCACCTCGTTCACTCCCAGGCCGTAGGCCGAGATGGTGCCCTCGCTTTTCAATTTGTCGAGAGCCTTCAGGCCAGTCTCGAGAAGGTCGCGCTCGTGCTTTCGGTTCGCCTCCGCGCCATGCGTATAGGCACCGATATCGTGAACGAATGCGACATCGATGCGATTGAGGCCGAGACGCGCGAGGCTGAATTCCACCGATCGCATGATGCCATCATACGTATAGTCGTAATCCACCGTGAAAGGCAGGGGCTCGACATAGCCGTGGTCAGGCACCTGATCTTCCGGAACGGGTCGCAGCAACCTGCCCACTTTTGTCGAAAGGACATAGGTTTCGCGTGGCTGATCGCGCAGGAAATCGCCGATACGCCGTTCCGACAAGCCGAAACCGTAGAACGGCGCGGTGTCGAAGTAGCGGATCCCCGCGTCCCAGGCGACAGCGAGGGTCTCATCGGCGTCCTGCCGAGTCACGGCGCGGTATAGCCCGCCGATTGCCGCGCCGCCCAGGCTGATCTCGGTCACTTCCAGCGCGGTCTTGCCGATCTGTCGCCGCTTCATCTTGTTCACGTCCTCTCCTCGGTCGCGCGCAGCCCATAGAAGTGCTGCGCAACCTCGCCGAAAATCAAATCCCGCTCGCGCTTGGAGAGACCGGCCAGATGGGAGCGTGCGAGATCAAACCATGCTCCGTAAGAGTCCACGAGTTCGACCACCGGCCAATCCGAGCCCCACATCAACCGCTCGGGACCGAACGTCTCCAACAGATGATCGATAAAGGGCGCCAGATCCTCGGTGCTCCCGCGGTCGCCCGCCTCCGTGAGCAGGCCGGAAAGCTTGCAATAGACCTGAGGACGCTCGGCGAGTGACCTGATGCCGTCCTCCCAAGCCTTGAAGCCTGCCCTGCCCTCGGCGATGGCGGGTTTCGCCCCGTGGTCGACCACGACGCGAAGATGCGGGTAGCGATCCACGAAGCTGCACAGGGCGCGCAGATGCCGCGGGCGAACCAGCGCATCGAATGTCAGCCCTAGCCGCTCGACTGCCGCGAGCGCGGGCGCCAGTTGCGGCCGGAGCATCCAATCGGGGTCCGGAATCGACTGGATCATCGGACGAATGCCAACGAATTTCCGCCGCGTCGAAAAGCCCTCCAGATCCGCCAGACCACCCGGTGATCCGAGATCGACCCAGCCGACCACACCCGCAACGAACCCGGTCGAAATCCGCGATGTCGAGGAGCCGTCGCGTTTCCGCAACGACCGGGGCGACCTGCACCAGCATGGTGTGGTCGACCCTGGAAGCCGCGAGCAGAGGCGCCAATTCGTCGGGCCCGAAATCCTTGTGGATCGGCCCAAGGTCCGGTGTCGGCCATTCGAACCACGGGTCGGCGAGAGTCCAGAAATGCTGATGGGAATCGATCACCGGCATCTCTTGTCGTGTCCTAGCCGCCGTAACCGAATTGCCGCGGCAGCCATAGGACGATGTCGGGCACCAGGATCATCAGGAACAGCACCGCCACCAGGATCGCGATAAACGACCAGATTTCGCGGATGATATCCCGCAGCGGGATGCCCGTCAGGCCGCTCATGACGAACAGCAGCACGCCATAGGGCGGCGTGATCAGCCCGATCATGATGTTGACGACGATCACCACCCCGAAATGCACGAGGTCGATGCCGAGTTCGCGCGCGGCCGGCAGAAACAGCGGCACGAGGACCAGCAGCATGGTGGTGGCGTCGAAAAGGCAGCCAAGGACCAGAAACAGCAGATTGACGAGCACCAGGAACATGAGCGGGGATATGTCCGCGCCCTGGAGCAACAGCGCCACATTTTCGGGCAGACGTTCGGATGCCACCACGTAATTGAAGATCAGGGCGGCGGCGATCAGAAGGGCGACGACGCTCGTCGCACGCGCGGATTCGACAAAAACCTTGAAGCCCTCCTTCCAGGACAGCTCGCGGTAGAGCAACACCGCGAGAAGCAGCGCGTAGGCTGCCGCGATGGCGGCGGCTTCCGTGGGGGTCGTGGCTCCGCCATAGATGCAGTAGAGCAGGATGACGGGCATCAACAACGCCGGGACGGCGCGAACGCTCGTCCGCGGCAATTCCCGCAGCGGGATGCCCTTCCCTTTCGGGAAATTGCGTCGACGAGCGACGAACCCGACCAGACCCATCTGGGCAAGGCCCATGATGAGTCCCGGGATCACGCCGCCGAGAAAGAGAAATCCGACCGAGGTATCGGACACGACGGCATAAATGACCATCGGAATCGAGGGCGGGATGATCGGGCCGATCGTCGCCGACGAGGCGGCCACCGAGGCGGCAAATCCCGGCGGAATACGTCCCTGCTTGATCATCATCTGGGTGACGAGCTTGCCCGGGCCCGCGGCGTCTGCGATCGCCGATCCGGACATGCCCGAGAAGATGATGCTCACGAGGATATCCACCTGCGCCAGGCCTCCCCGGAATCGGCCCACGATGGCCTGGCAGAAATCGAACAACCGGTCCGATACGCCACTGGCGTTCATGATATTGGCCGCGAGAATAAAGAGCGGGACCGCGAGCAGGACGAAGGAATCGTAGAGGCCGTTGAGCACCTGTTCGCCGAAGAGGCCGAGATCGCGGCCGGTGGCGAAAAGGTATCCGATCGAGGCGACGAACATCGCGAACGCGACGGGCATCCCAAGCAGCGCGAGCCCGAAAAATCCAACCAGCGTCAGGATGAATACTGTGCTCATTCGTCGATATCCTGTCGGGTGTTGAGTTCGTCCGTCCATGAAGCGCTCATCAGGCGCTTGATGCGGATGATGGCATCGACGATCACCGCCAGCATGAAGACGGCAAAAATGGAGTAGAGAAGGTCAAACCGGATTCGAAGGATCGGGCTTCGCTCGATTTTCATGAAGGCGATGTAATCCACCGTCTTCGGCAGCGCGACCACGAAGGCGACGGCGATGACAGCCGTCAGCACGATGGCAAGGCGACGACGCGCGCCCGGCGGCAGCGCCTCGAAGGCCATGTCGAAGGTGATGTGATCGCGTTCCCGGACGAGGAATGCGCAGCACCAGAACACGATCCAGATATAGGCGATCAGCACGAATTCCTGTGTCCAGCCGATCGGATTGTTCATGACGTAACGCGCAAAAACCTGGACCAGGAAAGCCGCGAACATGGACAGGAAAAGGAGTGCCGCCACGGATTCGGCGAACAGGCGGAGGCGTGAGCGCAAGGATTGCATATGCGGGACTTTCCGTTGTGCCGCGACAAAGGTTCGGACCTTCGTGCCGCGCCGAAGATCATGCGGCCGAAGCCGAAGGCAGCAGCCCTTCTTCGAAGTCCGTTCGGGACCGCTTAGGCAACGGTCCCGAACGATCGCGATCGTTCCAATGCGCGACGGCTACTTCGTGGCGTTGATGCGATCGACCATGCCTTTGGGCCAGGTCTTCGACCATTCCGAATCCAGATATGCTTTTTGCACATGGGTCCGGAACGCCTCGAGGTCGGGCTTGTAGACCTTCAATCCCTGCGACTTGAAGAAGGCCTGCAATTCGCCTTCCTCCTTGATGCGGTTTTCGTTGTTGTATTTCACAGCAGCCTTGGCGGCCCTCATGATCGCCGCCTTCTGCTTTTCATCGAGCTTGTTCCAGGTGGGCCCGGCAGAGCGCGAGAAAAATCGAATCGACGAGATGGTCGGTCATCACGACCTGCTTGGTGACTTCGTAGAACTTCGTCGCGCGGACTGTCGGCAACGGGTTGTCCTGGCCGTCGATGGCGCCGGTCTGGAGCGCCGTATAGATCTCGCCGAAAGCCATCGGCAGCGGGTTTGCTCCGAGCGCCTTGCCCAGGAACAGCCAGGTGTCGGAGCCGGGCATGCGCAGTTTCACGCCTGCAAGATCCGCCGGCGTCTTGATTTCCTTCTCGGTCCGAAGGTTCAGTTCGCGCGTACCGAGATAGCCGACCGACAGGATCTTGATGCCCATCTTGTCCTCGACCAGCTTGTACATCTCCTTGCCGATGTCGCCATCGAACACCTTCACTTGATGTTCCGGATCGCGGATCAGATAGCCGGCGGTGAAGATCGACCATTCGGGGATCTGCTTGGCGATGTCGAACGCGGAGATCATCGCCATTTCGAGGTTGCCGCGCTGCATGGCCGCCGGTTCGGTGCCTTGCTTGAAAAGCGTACCGTTGAGATGGATCTCGACGTCGAACTGACCGGGCGCGCTCTTTTCCAGTTCCTGCTTGAACACGGGCAGCATCTTGGCGTGCCAATCGGAATCGACCGCCGGGCGTCGAGATACGCAGCTTGATCGGATCCGCCGCTTGCGCGGTCTGAAAGCCTCCAACGATAGTCCTAGTGCGGCGACGGCTCCCACCATTGTTCGACGTGAGATAAAGATCGACATAGCCTTTTCCTCCCAATTTTTGATTGCGTCCGGACGAGTGACCGTCCGGCATCTTTTGGCTCGGCGCAATACTGCGCTGCGTCCGCGCCGCTTGTAAATATCTAAATACACGCTAACATGTTAATTCGCAATTCGGGACTTTTGCCCGCTTTCTGGCCGCTTTTCGTAAAAGGACCTCGCCGTGAACCGCCCCTCCGATCGCTTCGGCCTGTCAGCAGCCATGACCACGCCTTTCCGTGCCGACGGCTCCCTCGATCTCGCTCGTCTCGCCGGGCATGCACGCTGGTGTCTCGATCATGGCTGCGGAAGCGTCACGGCTTTCGGAACCACCGGTGAAGGAGCGTCCATCGGGTTGTCGGGGAGAGAGCAGGTTCTCGGAGCCCTCGCGGGCGGAGGACTTGCACCCGATCAGGTCGTCTATTGCGTCGCCGCCACAGCCCTCCACGAGGCAATCGTCCAGGCGCGAATGGCCTACGATTTCGGCGCCCGCGCCCTTCTTCTCCCCCCGCCCTACTACTTCAAGGGCGTCAGCGACGATGGGCTGTTCGACTGGTTCGCGCAGGTCTTCACCAAGCTGCGCGGAGCGGCGCGCGACGTCATCCTCTACAACATCCCCTCGGTCACTCATGTGGCGCTCTCCGTGGACCTGATCGGTCGGATCAGAGAGGCGTTTCCGGGGGTCGTGACCGGCGTGAAGGATTCGTCCGGCGACTGGGCCTACACGCAGAGCCTTCTGGCCGCCCATAAGGATATCGCCATTCTGATCGGAGATGAGCGCTATCTGGCGGAAGGTGTCTCGCTTGGAGGTCAGGGAGCCATCTCGGGACTCGCCAATGTCTGTCCCGAAATCCTGTTGGCGATGATCGAAACGAAACGCGGAGATACCCGCGTCAATCGACTGGTCGACGAGGTTCTACGCCATCCCGTGACGCCCGCGGTCAAGGCTCTGGTTGCACACCGCACGGGAGCCGACGAATGGCGCCACGTGCGCGCGCCGCTCGTCGCGATGCAGCCCGGAACGGCCGCGGCTTTGAGCGCGACCTATGACAAGCTTTTCGATCTGAAGGCGGCGTAGGACACGAGGCCCACTATGGACAAGATCATTCCCCCCCGCGATGGAGGAACGCTTCGAGAGAGAGCGTATGAGAGTTTCACGCAGCATCTGCTGGCGCGAGACATCCGGCCGGGCCAATTCATTTCGCAGCGCGAGCTGGTCGAGTTGACCGGTCTGCCTCTCGGCGCAATCCGGGAACTGATCCCTCGGCTCGAGGCGGAAGGCCTTATCAAGACAGTGCCGCAGCGCGGCATGCTCGTGGCACACGTGGATCTCAACCTGATTCAGGACGCCTTTCAGTTCCGGCTTTTCCTCGAGCGGGAAGCGATTGCAATCTTCACGAGGGATGCCAGCGACGAAACACTGGCACGGTTGCGAGCCGCGCACGAACGGGTCATCGCCGATTGCGCGGCGAACAATGGCGTCATCACGCCCGATCTCGTGGCACGCGCCCAAACGACCGATTGGGACCTTCACTGGACCATCATTGCTGCCTTGGCGAACGACATCATTTCCGACGCCTACCGGGTCAATTCCATCAAGGTCAGATTGATCAGGCAGGAACAGACCCTGCTGTCCGAACCCCTGGTGATTCCGGTCATGCAGGAGCATCTGACGGTGATCGAGGCGATCGAAACGAGGGTCCCGTCGACGGCGGTCGAGGCGATCACGGCGCACATCCTCAATGCGAAAAGTCGAGCGCTGCGAGTCCGCTAGCCCGGACTCTCAGCCCCGTGCCTTCTGATCGGCAAGGATCATCTCAGCCGCCTTCTCTCCAATCATGACCGAAGGCGAGTTGGTGTTGCCAGACGTGATCGTCGGCATGATCGACGCATCGGCCACCCGGAGCGAGCCGATGCCCCGCACACGAAGCCGTTCATCGAGGACTGCCATGGAATCGGACTCAGTCCCCATCTTGACCGTCCCCACAGGGTGAAAGATCGTAGTGGCAATCTCCTGCACCGCCCGCAGCAGCTCTTCGTCCGTTTGCAGCGCCGCGCCCGGGCTTGAATTCCTCCGGCCTGTAGCGAGCCAGGGGCTGCTGCGCGACGATGCGGCGGGTCAGACGAATGCTGTCGATGGCCACCTGCCGGTCGTCCGGCGTCGAAAGATAGTTGGGGCGAATGGCAGGCGCCGCCATCGGATCGGACGAGGTCGCGTGGACGGTTCCGCGGCTCGACGGCCGCAGATTGCAGACGCTCGCGGTAAAGGCGCTGAACGGATGCATCCCCTCTCCCCAGCGATCGAGCGACAGGGGCTGAATATGAAATTCGAGATTCGCGGTCGCATATTCGGGCGAGGAGCGAGCGAAAATGCCGACCTGCGAAGGAGCCATCGTCAGGGCGCCGCGGCGTCGGAACAGATAATCCACACCCATTCCCATGCGCCGCAAGAGATTGGCGTAGTCGCGTATTCAGTGTCCGAACGCCCTCGACCTTGTAAACCGGACGGATCTGCAGATGGTCCTGCAGGTTGGCGCCCACGCCGGGTGCGTGATGAACGACCGCAACACCAAGCTTTTCCAGATGTCTGCCTTCTCCGATGCCACTGCGCTCGAGGATCACCGGCGACGCAACGGCGCCCGCCGACAGGATGATCTCTCCGCGCGCCTGCGCCTTGAATGGCTGCCCCGCCACGGAAAAGGCAACGCTGTTGGCGCGGCCGTCGATGATGTCGATCCGATCGACGAGGGCGTCGGTTTGCAGGCGGAGGTTTGGCCGCTTCAGAACGGGTTTCAGAAATCCCCGTGCCGCGCTCCAACGGCGTCCGCGCTTCTGGTTGACCTGGAAATAGGATGATCCTTCGTTGTCGCCGGTATTGAAGTCGTCGATGGGGGGAATGCCGGCGGCCTCCGCGGCGGCACGGACCGCATCCAGGATTTCCCACCGGATGCGCGGGTTCTCCACCCGCCATTCACCGCCCGAGCGATGAAGCGCGGAGGGCGGGTTCGCATTGTCCTCATGCTTGAGGAAAAACGGGAGCACATCGTCCCATCCCCAGCCCGCCAGGCCCATCTGGCGCCAGCCATCGTAATCGGCCGCCTGTCCGCGCATGTAGATCATCGCATTGATGGCGGATGAGCCGCCGATCACCTTTCCGCGCGGATAAGCCAGCGAACGGCCGCCCAGACCTTCTTCTTCGCCGGTGACGAACATCCAATCGGCACGCGGGTTGCCGATGGCGAAAAGATATCCGACCGGGATATGAAACCAGATCCAGCGATCATGCCCTCCCGCCTCGAGCACCAGCACCTTGTTACGCGGATCCGCCGAAAGACGATTGGCAAGGACGCAGCCCGAGGAGCCCGCACCGAGAATGATGTAGTCGTACGCGCCGAAATCGCTCGGTTCATCCGCCATCGGTGCTGTCTCCCATCCGCCACGTGGATGACGGTGCTCCAAGTTGGCACCGGCATCCCGAATCGCCAATGATCATCTTGCAGCCGGTATGTGATGGGGCAAATCACCCGCACTCTGGGCCGACGCGTTCGGCGGTCCAGTGCGACGACACCACCGGCCGCTACAGGCACTCATTCTCGTTCGAATGCTGCAGAATGTGGGGCTCTGCTCCCATCCAGATCGAAGTGACGCAAAGGAAATTAGGTTGATTTACGATCTGACTTGTATACTAGAGTACAACCCAGTGAAGTCCGACTGTGCTGTCGAGACTACATGATAATGTCACAACAAGACTGGGAGTAATGCCTATGCCATTTTCGCAGAGAACCCGCCTCATCGCGTCCGCCCTTCTCGGCCTGGGTCTGACGATGGGCGCTGCTCACGCGCAGGATCTGCCTGCCCCGGGCACCAGCCCCCGCATCGACGCTATCAAGAAGGCCGGCCAGCTTCGGGTGGGCGTTCTGTCGAACCCACCTTGGCTCATCGAGGACACGACCGGATCCGGCGAGGCCTGGGCCGGGCCGGCATGGACATTGTCAAAGGAATACGCCAAGCGCCTCGGCGTGAAGCTGGTGGCTGTGCCCGTTTCGCACGAGACCAAAGTCCCCGTTCTCGCGTCCAACCAGGTCGACCTGACCATCTCGCCGCTCTCCGTGACGAAAGAGCGCCAGAACGTGGTCGACTTCATCACCTATTCGAGGACCAGCCTGTGCGTTTTCGGCCGTGCCGACAACCCCAAGGTTGCGAACGCGAAGTCGGTTGACGACTTCAACAGCCCCGACGTCACGATCGCCTATTTCACCGGTGGCGGCGAGGAAAACTGGGTCAAACAGCGCTTCCCGAAAGCCGTTCTGCGAGGCGTCTCCAGTGCGGGTACGGCGGCCCCGGTCGAGGAGATCATGGCTCGTCGGTCCGATGTCACGCCGATCAACCGTATCCCGTGGATCGCACTCAACAAGAAAGTGAAAGGCCTCATGGCCTTGCCGCAGGGCAACAATTGCCAGGACAGCAAGGAAGCCGCCAACGAGATCGGCCTTGCGCTCGACAAGAACCAGCCTGAGTTCCTGCAATGGCTGAAATCCGTCTCCGAGCCGATGCTTCCCACTCTGCAGAAAGAAGAAGAGCGCATCGTCGAGACGATGTAATTCGCTGCCGATCGCCTCAGGCTGGCCATGTCGGCCTGAGGCTCATTTTCGAACTGTGGCAGCGTTGAAGCGGTCCTGATATGGAATTCAATTTCGACCCCGTATTGCAAAGCTGGCGCTTCCTGCTGGACGGTTTGCGCGTAACGCTGATCCTGTCGGGCGGCGTGGCATTGTGCAGCTTCATCTTCGGCACGCTGGTCGGGACTTGCACGCCGCTATGGGCCCGAGTGGCTTCGCGTCATTCTGGTTTTCTACATCAACTCGATGCGGGCGATTCCGGTTCTTGTCGTTCTCGTCTGGGTTTATTTCGCGCTGCCCGCGATCACGGGCTGGAATCTTCCGCCTTTCTGGTCCGCGCTCTTTGCCTTGTCGTTCCATCTCGCGGCCTACGTCGCAGAGGTCATTCGGGCGGGAATTGAATCGGTGAGGCCGGGTCAGGTGCGCGCCGGGCTCGCGCTCGGGATGTCGGGCCCCCAGATCGTCCGCATGATCGTGTTGCCGCAGGCAATCGTCCGCATGATGCCCGCATTCGGATCGCTCCTGTCGCTGGCGATCAAGGATACGGCCATCGCGGCCGTGATCGCCGTGCCGGAGCTCATGCGCCGCGCCGACGCCGTGGCAGGACAATCCTATGCGCCTGTCGAAGTCTTCTCGACCGTGATGATCATCTACTTCCTCATCATCTTCCCCGTCACCCGCGCCGTCGACATGGTCTACAAGCGCATCGCGTTCCTGGGGCGGTCATGAATCTCGACTGGTCTATCATTCCCGCCAGCGCCGGCGCTCTCGCGCGGGGCGCACTCATCACGATTGCCCTCACGGTTCTCACGATGACGATCGCGGTTCCGTGCGGCATTGGCGTCGCAATGCTACGCGAGTCAAAATTCCGGCCGGTGGCATTTCTGGCGACCTGCTTCGTCGAGCTCTTCCGCAACCTCCCCATCATTCTCGTAGTCTATTGGGCATTCTACGTGATGCCGGTGGTATTCGGGATCGCATTCTCGCCCTTCATCACAGGCCTCGTCGCGTTGTCGCTCAACAATACGGCGTATAATTCCGAGACCTTCCGGTCGGGGATCAAGTCGATCCGTAAGGGACAAACCGAGGCCGCCCTGGCGCTGGGGATGAGCGAGGGCCAGGCGTTTCGCCAGATCGTGCTCCCGCAAGCCTGGCGGCGGGTGCTCCCGGTCCTCGCGACCACATGGGTCACGCTGTTCAAGGACACATCCCTGGTTTCCGTCATTGCCGTCGGAGACCTGGCGCATACGGCCATGCAAATCAGGTCTCAATCGTTCCGCGTGATCGAGATGCTGACGGCCATGGCTGCCATCTATTGGCTGCTTGGATATCCGCAAGCCAAGATCGCCGATTGGATCCACAAGAAATTCGGGGTCACAGAATGACAGCCGCCACGTTAGCGATGCAATCCGCTCCTCGCGTCGTCCTGCAATACCGAGATGTTCGCAAGCTCTACGGTGACTTCGTTGCGCTCTCGGGCGTCTCCATGGAAGTGGAGCGAGGACAGGTCGTCTGCCTCATCGGCCCTTCCGGCTCCGGCAAATCCACGCTCCTGCGTTGCACCAATGCGCTTGAGTCGCTTGATGGCGGCGAATTACTCTTCGACGGCATACCTCTGCCAAAGGATGCCGCATCCATCCGCAAGGTCCGCCAGCGCATGGGTATGGTGTTCCAGAATTTCGAGCTGTTTCCGCACAAGACGGCAATTCAGAATATCATGATGGGGCCTAAGACCGTCCTGGGCCTGTCCGAGCAGGAATCGCGCGCGCGGGCCGAAGCGCTCCTGGTAAAGGTAGGCCTGTCTGACAAGCCGGAGAATTATCCCGCCAATCTCTCAGGCGGCCAGCAGCAGCGCGTCGCCATTGCCCGAGCTCTCGCGATGGAACCCGAGGTCATGTTGTTCGATGAGCCGACTTCGGCGCTCGATCCGGAAACCATCGGCGAAGTCTTGAACGTCATGAAAGCTCTCGCGGATGACGGCATGACAATGGTCGTCGTCACGCACGAGATGACGTTCGCTCGTCGGGTTGCCGACCACGTCGTGGTTTTCGAAAGCGGCCGGATCCTCGAGCAAGGTCCGCCAACTCAAATCTTCGACGCACCCCAGCAGGCCCGGACTCGCGACTTCCTTGGCCATCTGGGCTGGGATGCGTGAAGGAGGCTCGCAGCAACATGCCTGAGTTGCCGCCAGACGTCACCCTGGACCTTCCTTCCTCCGGAGGAGATTTGGTGCGGGGCATATCTGCGCCTCTCAGCGTTGCGTCCATTCACGCCGTCATCCGGCACGACATCATTCTGCTGCGTCTTCGTCCTGGCACTCGGGTGTCGGAGAATGAGCTCGCCCGTCGGTTCGGCACAAGCCGGACGCCGGTGCGGGAAGCGCTTTTGCGCCTTGTCGACGAGGGACTGGTCGAAGTCTGGCCTCAGCGCGGCACGTTCATCACGCCCATATCCCTTTTGGCCGTCCGGCGCGCACGATTTGTTCGCGAAGCGATGGAGGTCGCCATCCTGCGGCAGGCGGCCGAACAGGGACTCTCTGCACAAGGGCGGCGAGAGGCGGAAAGGGCGATCTCCGCGCAAGAGGATGCGCGCGACAGGCCGGAATCCTTCACGCGGGCCGACGACGCCTTCCACCGTGCCTTCGCGGACGGGATCGACGTCGGCAATATATGGGCGGTGTTGGAGAGGGAGAAAGCCCAGTTCGATCGCCTCCGATTCCTCAGCCTCCCGAATGTAACGCCCGTTTCCACCTTGATCTCTCAGCACAAGGCGATACTCGTTGCCGTGCTGAAGGGAGACGTCGTGGCGGCCGAACGGGCAGCCCGCGAGCATCTCTCGGAGGTTCTCAAGGTTTCAGATACGCTTGTCGCCACCCATCCCGAGCTGATTGTCGACGACCGCGCAACAGTCAGCTAGGCACAGTATTCGCAAACGGACACAATGCGGCGAAACGGCAGTCAAGACCGCCCGCCGAACGCAATTAGAGAATCGAAGAGGAGGACCTTGCCCATGGAACAGACCTGGCGCTGGTGGGGACCAGAGGACATCATCACTCTCGCGCATGTGCGACAGACAGGTGCGACGGGAATCGTGACGGCTCTGCATGACGTACCGGCAGGCGTTGTCTGGACGCGGGAAGCTATCGAAGCTCGCAAGCGTTACATCGAAAGTGACTCCACGCTCGGCTTGCGATGGAGCGTTGTCGAAAGCTTGCCGGTTGTCGAGGCGATCAAGATTGGCGAAGGTGATCTCGAGCCCCTGTTCGAGGCTTACCGCACTTCGCTCCGCAATCTCGCATCCTGTGGAATACGAACGGTCTGCTATAACTTCATGCCCGTTCTCGACTGGACCCGAACCGACCTTCGAGCCCCTGTCGCAGGCGGGGGGCTCGCACTCCGGTTCAATGCCCACGAATATGCGGCATTCGACTGTTTCATGCTCGAACGGCCGGGTGCCGAGAGCGACCACCCGCCGGAGGTAATTGACCGCGCGCGCGACTGGTTCAAGGCATCCACGCCGGGCGATCGCGAAAAGCTGCTGGCCAACATTATGGCGGGCCTTCCCGGAGCATTCGATCGCTACGACCTTCCGGGGTTGCGGGTGATGCTCGCGCGCTTCAAGGACGTGTCGGCCGAAAGGCTGCGGGACAACCTTGCGCGCTTCTTGCGCGCCGTCATTCCGACCGCCGAGGAAGTCGGCATTCGCATGGGCATACACCCGGACGATCCACCGCGCCCGCTCCTCGGATTGCCGCGCATCGTAAGCTCCGAAGACCATCTGGCTGCGATCCTCGACATGCATCCGTCGCGCGCCAACGGTTTGACTTTCTGCACCGGCTCGCTGGGCGCGAGACCCGGAAATGACCTGCCGGCCATGGCCAGACGATTTGCGAACCGGATTCATTTCGCCCACCTTCGAAACGTGACAAAATACCCGGACGGTTCGTTCGAGGAGGCCGATCACCTCGGCGGCGACGTGGACATGGTGACGGTTGTCGGCGAGTTGCTGCAGGAGCAGAAACGGCGGCACGATGCCGGGGCTGAAGACTGGCGCATCCCATTCCGGCCCGATCACGGGCGTGAACTGCTCGACGATGTCGGCAAGCCCACGCATCCTGGCTACCCGGCGATCGGAAGGCTGCGCGGACTGGCTGAAATTCGTGGGGTCATGACGGCGATCTCGCAACGCGAAGGCTTGCCGATCTAAAAAATCAGCGGGCGGGAGAATTTGATGAGCATTGAGAATCTCAAGATCGAAGTTGCCCGCCAGTTCGGCACACCGGCGGTTGTGATCGACCTCGATATCGTGGAGCGCAATATCGCGCGCGTTCAAGCGATGTGTGACGCCGCCGGCATCGCCAACCGGCCTCACATCAAGACACATAAGAGCCCCGTCCTGGCCACGATGCAGCGCGACGCGGGGGCGCGCGGCATCACTTGCCAGAAGATCGGCGAAGCCGAAGTCATGGCCGATGGCGGACATGACGACATCCTGATCTCCTACAATATCCTGGGCGAGCAAAAGCTCGGCCGCCTCGGGGCGCTTCTCTCGCGCGCCAAGGTCACCGTCGCGGCAGACAACCCGACGGTTGTTGCCGGCCTTCCGCTCGCCGCTGAAATCGCCGGCCGTGATCTGGATGTACTGGTGGAGTGCGACACCGGTCGCAAACGCGCGGGCGTGACAACCCCCGCGGAGGCCGTGAGCCTCGCGCGCGACATCGCCTCCCGACCAGGGCTGTCGTTCGCCGGTTTCATGCTCTACGCGCCTGAGACGGCCACAGCCGAGACGCAGGCTTTTCTGGATGCCGCAAACGCAGGTCTACGCGAAGCGGGGCTTACGGCCAGGATGGTCTCGACCGGCGGCACGCCCAATCTTGCCAGCCTCGGACAGATAAAGGGCGTCACCGAGCATCGGGCAGGCACTGCCATTTTCAATGACCGGATGATGATGGCCGCCGGCATGGCGAGCCTCGCGGATTGCGCATTGAACGTCTTTGCCACTGTTGTGAGCCGCGCCGAGGCCGACCGCGGAATTCTCGATTCCGGGTCGAAGACCTTGACCAGCGACACGGGCGGTCTGGAGGGCCACGGGCTCATCATCGAACACCCCGAGGCTCGCATCGCGCGCTTTGCCGAGGAGCATGGATTTCTCGATCTCTCCGCCTGCAATCTTCGTCCGAACGTCGGCGATATCGTGAGGATCGTGCCCAACCATGTGTGTGTTGTTGTCAACATGGTGGACCGTCTGGTGACGGTGCGCGGCGGCGAGATCGTCGGAGAATTGCCGGTGGCGGCGCGCGGACGGTTGACCTGAACAACTCAGAACCTGCACGCATTGCCGGAAGTTCAGCATGGAAGTCCGGCGTGGCAGGTTGGCCTTGCACTTCGCGGCCTCTCGGCGAGTGGCCCTGACCATTTCTAAGGAGCCGCGCTTCTGCGGTGAGATCGTCATGTTCGAACAGACTTTTGTCCTGACCCTTGCATGCCCCAACCGGCCGGGCATCGTCGCCGCGGTGGCCACTTATCTGTTCGAGTCCGGTTGCAACATTCTCGACGCTCAGCAATTCGACGATGTTCCGACCGATGCGTTCTTCATGCGGGTCGTATTCAACCGGCTGGAGAATGCGCGCGCGGCCGAGGCCATCATCAGCGACTTTGCCCCACTCGGTCAGCGGTTCTCGATGGACTGGAGTATCCGTGACCGAGCAGTGCCTCGACGTGTCATGCTTCTCGCATCCAAGGCCGACCATTGCCTCGCGGATCTTCTGTATCGCTGGCGGACGGGCGAGTTGCATATGGAGGTGTCGGCCATCGTCTCCAACCATCCTCGCGAGGTCTATGGCCATCTCGATTTTGGCGACATTCCCTTCCATCACCTCCCGGTTACAAAGAACACGAAGCTGGAGCAGGAGGCCCGGATCTGGGAACTCGTCCGCGACACGAACACGGATCTGGTTGTACTCGCACGCTACATGCAGATCCTGTCGGATGGCCTCGCGGCAAAGCTCGCGGGCCGGGCGATCAACATCCACCATTCATTCCTGCCGGGATTCAAAGGCGCGAAGCCGTACCACCAGGCATACAATCGTGGCGTGAAGCTCATCGGGGCGACGGCCCATTATGTGACCTCGGAGCTCGACGAGGGGCCTATCATCGAACAGGACGTACAGGTGATCAGTCACCGTGACATGCCCGAGGATCTCATTCGTAAAGGCCGCGACATCGAGCGCCGTGTCCTGGCGCGCGCTGTCCGTCACCACCTGGAAGGCCGCGTCATCCTGAACGGCCACAAGACAGTGGTTTTCACCGACTAGGTTTGCTTTTCGAATTCAACCGATGAGTGAATGCAATTCCGTCCTCCATCGAACGGGATTGCGCCGCGCGGGCTCCTAGCCGATCGCCATCAGACTGGCATTCCCGCCAGCGGCCGCGGTGTTGATGCTCGTGGAAACTTCCTCCACCAGCCAATCGACGCAGTAATCCTCAGTCCCTGCCGCGAGACCCGTCGGGGATGCGCTTTGCACCGGCACGATCCGGCCCTCCAGCGAAGCCACGCGGCCGGTCATCTTCAGGACGCGATCCGGTGAGCCCTCGATCAAGGCGGCCGCGATGTGCGGCATCTGACTCCACTCCGTCACTCTCGCGATCCGTCCGGCGAGGCCGGCAGGCAAGCCGCGCAGTGCCGCCGACGTGGCGGCTGAAGCATCCACCACCATATCGTTTCCGGTTGCCAGCGCGGCGCCGACCTGAAGGAGAAACCCGGTTTCGGATTCAGGCAGGAGCAGCACGCGCCCACGGCGGCGCGTCTCGTACAAGTTGCGCTCGCCCACGGGTCCGGGCAATTCGAGGCTCGTGCCGAGAAGCGACCGCTTCAGGTAGGTCCGACAGCGTGTTGCTTCGCCCGCATGACCGCCGGCGACAAGCCAGTCGCAATAGGTTTGCACCGCAGACGATGCGGCTTCGGGCGCCGGAATTTTGTTTCCAACCTCCGGTCGGACACTCAAGAGACGCAGAAGGTAGAGGGGGCCGCCCGCCTTTGGGCCGGTCCCGGAGAGGCCGCAACCACCAAAGGGCTGGACGCCGACGATCGCCCCGATGATATTCCGGTTGATGTAGATGTTGCCGACCTCGATGCGGTTCGACACACGCTCCGCGGTCTCGTCGATCCGCGTATGAAGCCCGAAGGTCAGGCCGTAACCCGTCGCGTTGATGTCGTCGACAAGCTGATCAAGGTTCTCGCGACGGTAGCGGATCACGTGCAGCACGGGACCGAATACCTCGTGCTTCAATTCGCTAAGCTTGCCGATCTCGATGAAGGTAGGGGCCACGAACGTGCCATGCTGCGTTTCCGATGGAAGCGGCGCAGACTCGGTTTTCCGTCCGAGGGCGGCCATGCTTCGCACGTGGCGGTCGATCATCTGCCGGGCTTCCTCGCTGATGACGGGTCCGACATCGGTTGCCAGCCTGTCCGGGTTTCCGACACGAAGCTCGCGCACCGCGCCTTTCAGCATCGCAAGAGTGCGGTCGGCGATCTCCTCCTGGAGACACAGGACGCGCAGCGCCGAGCAACGCTGCCCCGCGCTGTCGAACGCCGACGAGATCACATCGGCCACGACCTGCTCGGCCAAAGCCGACGAATCGACGATCATCGCATTCTGTCCCCCGGTTTCCGCGATCAGCGGGATCGGCTGGCCGTCGGGCGAGAGACGCTGGGCCAGCTCACGCTGGATGAGCCGCGCCACATCCGTCGATCCGGTGAACATCACGCCGGCGGTTGCGCTGTTGGCAACCAGTGCGGCTCCGACGTCGCCAGCCCCCGGCAGCAGTTGCAGAACACCCGGCGGAATACCCGCCTCGCGCAATATGCGAACGCCTTCGGCTGCGATCAGGCACGTTTCCTCGGCGGGCTTCGCGAGCACCGGGTTTCCGGCCGCCAACGCCGCGGATACCTGCCCGGTGAAGATCGCCAGAGGAAAATTCCACGGGCTGATGCACACAATCGGCCCGAGCGGACGGTGGTTTTCCGGAGAGAGATCGGTACGCGCCTGAGCCGCGTAGTAGCGCAGGAAGTCGATGGCCTCGCGCACCTCCGCGATGGCGTTGGGGATCGATTTTCCGGCCTCGCGGACGATCAGGCCGAGGAGAGTCGGCATCCGGGTTTGCATGAGGTCCGCGGCGCGGTTCAGACAGGCTGCGCGCGTTTCAGGAGGGGTCGACGCCCAATCCGGCGCGGCCGCGAGGGCATGCCGAAACGCGGTGATGATCACGTCCGGCGTAGGAATCCACGACCGTTCCGACCCGGTCGCGATGATCCGCGGGGTTGAGAACCGGACGCGCCTCCCCACTGGCTTCACCCTCTCCGAGCAAGGGCACAGCTCTCCACTGCCTTTCCGCGCTCGCCCTCAACGCGGCCGACAATTCAGCAAGCTCTCCTTCGTTGGAGAGATCGATTCCCGCCGAATTCGCACGCGACGCCCCATACAGGTCTCTTGGAAGGGCAATTCTCTCATGCGGTGCACCGAGCGGCCGGATAGAGTTGGCCACCGCGACCGGATCAGCCACCAATTCGCTGATGGGAATGTCCTTATCGCCGATCCGATTGACGAACGAACTGTTGGCTCCATTCTCCAGCAGGCGGCGTACCAGATAGGCGAGCAAGGTCTCGTGCGTCCCGACAGGGGCATAGATGCGGCAGGGTCGGTCGAGTTTTGTCGGACCGACAACCTCCTCGTAGAGCGGCTCACCCATACCGTGAAGACATTGAAACTCATATTGCCGCGGGTGGTAGTCATCGCCCGCCATTTTGAGAATGGTGGCAAGCGTCTGCGCGTTGTGGGTCGCAAATTGGGGGAAGGTCGCGTCCGGCGCCGCGAGAAGCTTTCGTCGCGCAAGCGATATACGAAACGTCGGTGTAGACTTTGCGGGTGTAAACCGGAAAGTCGTCGAGCCCGTCGACCTGGGCGCGCTTGATCTCCGCATCCCAGTAAGCGCCCTTGACCAATCGAACCATGAGCCGGTGACGGCTTCTGCGCGCGAGATCGATGAGGAAATCGATAACGGCCGGGCATCGCTTGCCATAGGCCTGCACGACAAAACCAATCCCGTCCCAACCGGCAAGTTCCGGAGCAAAGCAAAGCTCCTCCATCAGATCGAGGGACAGCTCGAGCCGATCGGCCTCCTCCGCGTCTATGTTGAGACCGATATCGTAGCGGCGTGCCAACGCCGCGAGCGCCCGCACTTTCGGAAGCAATTCTCCCATGACGCGCTCGGCTTGCGAGCGGGCGTAGCGCGGGTGGAGCGCCGACAGCTTGATGGAAATTCCCGGGCCGTCGTAGATGCCACGCCCGGCCGAGGCCCGGCCAATGGCGTGAATGGCATTCTCGTAATCGGCATAATAGCGGGCCGCGTCCTCCGCCGTGGTCGCCGCCTCGCCCAACATGTCGTAGGAATAGCGAAAGCCCGCCTGCTCCAGCTTGCGGCTGTTCTCGATCGCCTCATCAATCGTCTGCCCCTTGACGAACTCCTCGCCCATCATGCGCATGGCAACATCGACGCCCTTGCGGATCACCGGCTCGCCGAGCGCGCGCGACCAGACGGGTGAGCGCCGATGAGAGATCCTGTTCGTCCGTCGCCGATGTCAGCTTGCCGGTGACGAGTAGACCCCACGTAGCGGCGTTGACGAAAAGCGACGGGGAACTGCCGAGATGCGAATGCCAATCTCCGGGCGCGATCTTGTCGCGAATGAGCGCATCGCGCGTCGCGCGGTCGGGAATGCGCAACAACGCCTCCGCCAGGCACATGAGCGCGACGCCTTCCTGGGTTGAAAGCGAGTACTCCTGAACGAGACCTTGGACGCCGCCGCCCCGATGCTTGGCGCGCAAGCTCTCGACGAGTTTGGACGCGACCGCCGCAGCCGCCGCAACCGTGGCAGCAGGCAAAGTCGCGTCCGCGATGAGAGCGGGGAGGATTTCAGGCTCCGGACGGCGATAGACCCGCGTGATGCGCGATCTCAGCTCGCTCTGCGGCCGGACTGGCGGCGCAAAGTGGTGGAAAGGACCATCTTCTGCCGGATGGTCGGAATCCGCGCTCGAGGTCGTGTCTAAATTTCCTGAAGTGCTCATGCTCGTGTTTGCCCGTTTGACCCAGGTCCAGACGACACCTGCCGGCCGGTCCGCCATCCTCCGCGCGATGAGGCGGGTCGGACTAGAGATTATCGCCAGAACGTACGCTCGCCAGAACCGGATATCGATGGTCAATTCTTAAGTTCAGCCCGGATATAATCCGGTTTTTCGGCAGGAAACTGGATTTATGACCAAAATCGATAAGATCATGACACCACGATAGGAGGCGTCGTACGTGTCGGCCGGCGCAGAGACGAATCCCAGGCAGTGCCCGATCTCGTGGCCAAGACCCATGCGTCGAGCCCGGTGGTGTCGAAGTAGGCCGGGTCGTACCAGACGGTGCAGTGCGAGGTCGCACCGGTGGAGTCCGTGGCCCGTTCGACCCAGGCGGAGCGGCGGGTGCCGTCGGGGGCGATGATCGACCGCCCCTTGGCGGCCCGCCAGTCTTCGAACGTGATCTGGGGCTGGACGTCGGAGATGGCGAACAGCTGCCGACCTGCCGCCGGTTCCATCCGTCCAGCGCCGCCGCCCCGATCCCATTCGGGGGGGAGGCCACGCGGATCGGACCCGTCGCCCCGCCGGCGAACCCGCTCTCGGTCTTGTCGGGAACGTTCACGACCGGAGCGCAGGCAGGGGGCGCCAACTGTGGAAGCGTCATCATTGCGGTGAATACGAACGCGCTGAAGCGCAGAGAGGTCACGACGTCCCTTTCCGGGGTGGATGGGCATACGGCCCGTTCCGCCGCTGCACGGCGAGCCAATGCGAGTTGGAATTGAGGGCGACCGACGTCCCGTGAGCCGTCACGGTCCGGTGTCAGGTCACGTCGCAGCGACGGGGGTCACGAGGGAATCCCGCCGGCCTGCATGCAACAAGACACCGCGTGGTCGAGCGCCCGCCCTCCTCGCAAGCCCCGTCAGGCCGCCCGCCTGCTGATGATCAGCTTGCCCGGCGGCAACGGCAGGAGCATCAGGGAAACCCCGTGCCCGTGCTCGCTCGCCGAAATGACGGGGGAGCCGAGCCGACCCCCTGGACTAAATTGACCCACGCCTTGGTCCGGCATCGGCCCGTCGACTCAGTGGCCGGCAGATGGCGGGCGCGAGGGTCGACCGCTGATCCCACGGCGGCGGCCTCCTCGACGGCGGCTCCATCGGTCGATGCGCTGCGCACCACGCTCGAGCTGGTGATGCAGCGTCACTCGAAGGATGACGATCCGCCGGGCTGGGAAACGATCGAGGTGTTCGGCCCCGGTCTGACGAGCGAGGTGATGACGCGGCTGGAAGACCTCGGTTTGACCGGGGTGTTTTCCACCGACACCGGCTTCATCGGCGGCGGCGGGCCCGCTTCGGAGCACGGCGCAGGATCAGGGCATCCCCCGACGCGGTTCCCGCCGCTGACAGCCGGTCGCCGGGCGACGACGTCGGATGGACGAAGCCGGCGACGGCGACGGCCCTCTGGTCATGACGGCACAACGGGTCCCGGTTCGTGCGGCCACGAACGCATCGGCCCGCAGCTCGCCGAGCGGGATCTCGTCGCGGTCGGCGGCGGGATGGTCGGCGGGTAGCGCGATCCACACGGGATCGACCAGCAGTTCGGCCACCTCGAACGTGGGGTCGAGAGGTTGTGGGGCCAGCTCGTAGGCGTGGACGACGGCGTCATCGATGTCTCGGCGGTGGAGGGCGGGGATGCTCTCCTCGGCTTCCATCTCGACGAGCTCGAGCCGGACGTTGGGGCCGCCCGCTCGGCGTGGGCGAGCAGGACATCGGCCGCCGTGGTCAGCGTCAACGTGCGGCCGCTGCACTGGGTGAGCTGGGTCCCGACCTCGCGTTCGAGTGCGGCGCGCCCGCAGGCGGTCGAGCTGGTCGGCGGATCCGTCGCCATCGGGGGCGTGGTCAGCGCCAACGCAGCGCGACGGCGCATCCCGGTCGCCGACGAAGCCCTCACGCGCCTCGCAGCATGAGGCGCTGCACACAACCGAACACGACTCGGAATTTCCTGATGGCGCAGCACGGTGACGTCGACCCCGTCGACCGCACGGTCGGGGAGCAGGGCGTGATCACTCGCTGCCTGCGTACGCCTGCTCGAGCGCTGCGATGTCGATCTTGCCCATCTTCAGCATGGCGTTCATCGTCCGCTTGTTGGCATCGGTGGAGTAGTCGCCGCTCAGCTCCTCGAGGCGCTTGGGGATCACCTGCCAGGACACGCCGAAGCGGTCCTTGCACCATCCGCAGGGGCCAGGCGCGCCACCGTCGGCGGTGAGGAGCGCCCAGTAGCGGTCGACCTCGTCCTGGTCGTCCAGCGGCAGGTAGAACGAGAAGGCCTCGTCGAGGTGGAACTCGGGACCGGCGTTGAGGCCGATCACCGGAAGTCCGGCCACGGTGAACTCGACGACGAACTCCGCACCCTCGGGGACGCCTGGCACACCTTCGGGCGCAGTGAGCACCTTCGAGACCGACGAGTCGGGAATGTGTTCGGCGTAGAACGTGGCTGCCTCGAGCGCCTGGTTGTTGCCGAACCACAGGTGCGGTCGAACGTTGATCATCGCTGTCTCCTTCAGGATCGTCGTGTCGGCGACCCTCCGTCAGGTGTCGTCACGAGAGCAGACGAGACGGCGGCTCGAGACTCATCGGTCGCGACGGCTCAGGCCGTCCCACACGTCGCCAGGGAGCGACATCTGAAGGAACCCTGCGGTTCGCACGCTGTGACCGTGCCGCTGCGGGCGACCACGCCGGAGCGGTCGGAGGTCGTTCGCCATCGCCAGGACCGCGTATCAGACGGTGCGCCGATCGACGCCGTCGCCGACCGAGATCCGGTCGCGTCGTCGGGGTGACGTCCGTGTGGGAGAGGTGTCGATCATGGTCGGCGTAGGCGCCGGCGAGCTCGGAGCGGTTGGTCACGCCGGACTTGGCGTACACGTGGGTCAGGTGGGTCTTCACCGTGGTCGGGCTCATGAAGCAGCGATGCTCCATCCGCATCTGCCACCAGCGCCGCCGTCGCTGCTCACGCGACGATCTGTCGCGGAGGCCCGCAATCGCGCGCCGACGGATGATCGAAAGCCCCACGTCGTTCCGTCGGTCTTGCCGCCTCGCCGCCCTCGACGCCCGCAGCAGGATGCGTCCGTTAGCGCTCTGCTAGCGCTGCCCGCCGACATTGTCGACATCACCACTGTCCCCTCCGCTGGGCGGGACCGGCCCGAAATGGGGACACATGACCGCACGATCGCGTGCCGCCGGGAAGGCTCCGCTCGCCGTCACCGCTGCACTGCTTGCCGTGATGTCTATCGCCGCCGGATCGACGTCGGCTGAGCCGCTGCCGGTCCCGGTCGGCGGCTTCCAAGATGGCGTCTACGTGCCGATCAACGACATCGACCTCACGGTCGGTGACGCCACCGTGTTGGCCAACGGCAACCTGGCGCTCACCTGGGCGGGTTCCCGGCTGGACCCGACCGTCGAGGACGACGAGTTGCGGGCGTTGGGGTCCGATCTCGGCCTGCGCGGCGCCTACACCCTCGACCTGGTCGGCCCGCACGGCCGGAGCTCGACGACACCCTCGAGGTGCTCACGTGCCGCTGGCGCAGTTCCCCGCCGGCCCCGCGACGGTCACCCCGTACCTCGGCGTCAACGTGCAGTTCAGCGGCCAGGCCGAGGCCGGAGCGCAGGTCAGCATCGTGGCGCCGTTCAACGTCAGCGCGGCGCTCTCGAAGCTGGGCGGGCCACCCACGGCGACCGCCACGGAGCGACCCAGCTTCCAGCCCGAGATCGGCCTGCCCGACGCGGCCGACGCGCTCGCGTTCACGGTGAGCGTCGAGGTCGAGGTGACGATGACGTTCATGCTGTCGATCAACGGGTCTCCCGGTCGGCGGACCGGTGCTGCTGGCGGCGCTGGGTACCGAGCTCGACGTCACTGCGGACCCGACCGGCGTGGGACCTCGACGCCTCGACGTCGTTGAAGTACGGGTGGTCGCTGCCCGACGTCACCGGTGCGCCGGAGCCGCCGCGTCCGGCCGAGACCCTGTTCCCCGACCCTCGCTGGGACATCGCCGACGCGCAACGGACGCGACCCCGGTCACGACGTGTCGACCCGCTGGTCGCGGGCGTTCGGCATCGACCAGTACGACAGCGTCGGCGGGGTCGTCCCGGTCGGTGACGAGCTCGCCGTGATCGAGGCCAGCGGCAGCCCGGGCGGCAACCCGTGGATGGCGACCCTCGACGGGCTGGGCAACCCCACCTGGCAGCAGCAGAGCACCCAGCACGTGGTCGTGGAGGCCCTCGCCCGCACCGCGAACGGTGACCTCGTGGCGCTCAGCCGGGGTCCGCGGATCGAGCGCTTCGACGCCGAGGGCACGCCCCGCTGGGCCCGCCAGATCACCATCGACGGCGTCGAGAGCAGCACGTGGTCGTCGGTCGTGCCGACCGACGGGGGTGTGATCGTGGCCGGCAGGGTGCGCTACCCCGGCCTCGTGGAGCGGCCGACGCTGATCGACATCGACGACGCCGGCGACGTGCGGTGGGTCAGCGAGGTCGACCTCGGTCGCTCTGCACACCGACTTCGAGATCACCGCCGTGGGCGAAGCGCCCGACGGCGACCTGCTCGTCGTCGGCCAGGCCTGGTACTACCCCGACGGCGCCCACGACAACTGGCGACGCCCTGGTCATGCGCGTCGCCCGCGACGGCACCGTCGAGAACGTCTTCACCCTCGGCGGACCCTCCAGCGAGACGATCACCGGCGTCGCCGTGCAGCCCGACGGCTCCTACGCCATCAGCCGGCGACGGCCTCGGGTTGACGGGCGCCCCGGCGCCCTGGTCGTCTCGTTCGACGCCGACGACCAGTTGCTGTGGTCGTCGACCTACCTCGACCGTCCCGGCCCGAGCTGGCCTCGGCCACGCGCCGTGGCGACCGGGATCACCGCCGTCGACGGCGGCGACTACGTCGTGTCGGGCACCACCGGGCTCGGCGACGGACGCCTGGCTGATGCGCATCGACGGCTCGGGCATGCCGGTGTGGTCGAAGAGCTTCATCGGCACCGAGAACGACGAGCTGACCGGTGTCGTGGCGATGCCGACCGGGGTCGCCGCCTTCGGGAGCACCGAGACCACCGACCCGGAGGCCGTCGGGTTCGACGACATCTGGGTCGTGCGCACGAACGTCGACGGCATGGTGCACTTCGACCCGGCCAGCGGCTTCGAGACGGTCAACGGCGCCGCCCAGTGGAGCCACACCACCGACCACATGGTGCGCCCCATCCAGCCACGTGGTGGCCGCTCCAACGTTCACCACGGCCGACACCGACTTCGGCGCGGCACCAATCGCGGCGCTCGAGCGCCCCTGACCTGACCAACCGCAGGCGCCCCCGGCCGGGGTCACCGTCGGTCATCGACCGACGTGACCCCGCGGTCGAGCGTCACGCAACGACGGCGAGGTCGTGGCAAGGCTTTGCGAGGCCCAGCAGGCGTCGCTCTCTGCTGGCTTGGCATGAATCATGTACATATCGGCGCCGTCGAGCCGCATCGGGTTCCCGTCAGGTCCGATGATGAAAGCGACCGCGTCGTGAGCCAGCGCCCGAGCGCATGGCGCCGACCTCGCCGGCGTTGAAGGACTCCAGGAACGTGGTCCTCCCGAGGTGGCAATGGCGGTCGATGGTCGATCGGCCGGCACCGTAGTGCCGGACGCTCACCATCGGCGCCGGGCGCTGGCCGCCGCCAGGCCGAAGCAACGGCTGCGCGCCATGACCGCCAGCAGCCGCGACCCGACCTCGATCGCGAGGCGCTGACGAACCCGTGTCTCCGGGGGCACCCGACCAGGAACGTCAGCGACGTGCACGGACCTCGGCGGCCGCGCGACGCTCCATCCTCGCCGCCAAGGCCTTGGCTGCGGCCTCAGCGAACATCATCGGTGTGTGGCCCAGCAGCTCGTCGAGGCGGTGGTCGCGCACCACGACCTCGTTCGTCAGCGAGTCGACCAGAGCCCGGGCTGTGGTCAAGTCGACATCGGTGATGAGCCGCAGCCAGTGCGAGGACAAGCGGGGAGACAACAGCGGCACGGCGACGATGACCCGGTGCCGGTCCATGACCTGGCTGGCGATCACCATCATGTCGAGGTACGTCAGGACCTCAGGTCCGCCGATGTCGTAGACCTCGTCGATGGTGTCGGATCGACCGAGGACGCCCACGAGGTCGATCAGGGCATCATCGAGGGCGATCGGCTGCGTCTTCGTCTGAACCCAGCGCGGCGTGATCATGACCGGCAACCGTTCGACGAGCTGGCGCAAGATCTCCCAGCTGATGCTCCCGTCGCCGATGACGATGCCGGCCCGCAGGGCCGTCGTCGGGGCCCCGTCCCGCAGGATCGATTCCACCTCACGGCGGCTGCGCAAGTGCTCGGACAGCTCATCCTGATCGTCACCGAGACCACCGAGGTAGACCACCTGCCTCAGCCCGGCACCCGTCGCGGCAGCGGCGAAGGCGGTCGCACCCTCCCGGTCCCTGACGGCGAAGTCTTCGACATCCAGGGAGTGCACGAGGTAGTAGGCGGCCTCCTGGCCGTCCAGCGCCCGGCGCAGGCTCTGCGCATCGCCGATGTCGGCGTGCACCGCTCGCCCGGCGCCGCGGTAGCGTCGGGATGGCGGGTCAACGCCGTCACGTCGTGGCCACCATCCGTCAACGCCTTGGCGACGGCGGCACCGATGAACCCGGTCGCCCCCGTGACGGCGACCCTCATCGTGCGCGGCCGCAACCGGGGATCGGCGACGACGTCTGAACACGACGCGCACCGTACCCAGCCGCTCCCTCGCCTGCTCCCTCGGATCATGACGGACGGGCACCCGTCCTCCATCAGACGCCGCTCCACGCCGCAGAACGGAGCGCGGCACGCACCCGTCGGACCAACGGCGTTCGCGAGCTCGTCGTCGCGGATCGTCGCCCGAGCCCGCAGACAGGTGCTCCGGAAGCCGCGAATCCTCCACGCCGCGAGCTCCGAACCTCGAGGCCCCAGGGAACGTGACGGACGGTCCGGTCGATCGCGGGGCCGAACCGACCATCGCCGAGGTGTGGATGAGGTGACGGCGAGGGCGCCGTCGAGATCCGGGCTCACATGCTGGGAGCGCTCACGGCCGGTGGCGCCGATGGACGCCGCCGGGCCCGCTTGCGGCGGCGGATCAGGTACATCGAGAGGCCCGTGGTCCCGAGGGCGATCGGTGTCAGCGCCAGCGCCGTCCACAGGACGCGAGTCGGCGTGCCGCCGAAGTCGCCGGTGTGCAGCGGGAACGACCAGTCGTCCCACAGCTGGTCGAACATGTTGCCCTCGCCGGGTATCCCGTCGTAGACGATCTCGCCGCTGAACTGGTCGATGGCCACGTAGACGTTGCCGGCGCCGGCCTCCCTGGTCCACGGGTCGAAGCCGCGGGTCACCCATGCCGAATAGGTCGCCGTCTCGTCGTCCCATGGCGGCATCAGTGACTGCACCGTTGCGGTCCGGATAGCGCTGTTCGATGGTCGCCAACGCCTCGTCGAGATCGAGCGCGCTCACGGCCGGGCACCGGCTCGGACACGGCGTCCTCCGGTTGGCTCCACAGGAAGAAGTCGCGTTGGGCCGGGGTGGCGTTCTCGAACCAGGAGTTCGATGTTGGGGAACGCGAACGCGATGCCGGTGAAGGCGACGACGAGCAGGGGCACCCAGACGACGAATCCGATCACCTTGTGCAGCGACATGTTGAACGTGAATGGTCCGCGCCTCCGCTTGACACGAACGCGGTCGCCCAACGGCGCACCCCGGGCCAGTACCAGACGTAGAAGCCGGTGAGGAGCACGACGATGAACAGCACGCCGAGCCAGCCGACGATGTCCATGCCGTCGGGGAGGACGTCGCACACAACGCCCGTGACCCGCCCGGTTCGACGCCATCGGCGTCGGCGCGTGCACCAGCCGGTCTCGGGATCGAACGCGCCGAACGGGCCCCAGTCCTGCCACAGGTACATGTGCCCGCGGTACAGCCACCAGCTGACGCCCTCGGTGTCGCTGGCCCGGTCGGTGATCTCGCCGGTGCCCGGATCGACGAAGTACGTGAAGTGCTCGTGCGAGCGGCTCCTCGCCCTCGGCCGGCTCCGGGGCGCCCTCGACCGGGATCTCGACGAAGACCTGGTAGACGCCGCGTCCGTTGCCGGGCAGGGTCAGGAAGGTCATCTCGGCATCGTCGCCGGCTGCGGCGAGCGCCGCGTCGACGGCGGCCTGCGGACCGACGTCGCCCTGCGTCGTGTCGTAGCGGCCCGGGTTCAGCCAGCCCTCGAAGATGTTGTGGAACACCAGCCAGGCACCGGTGAGCGGAGACGATGACGATCCAGGCGAGCAGGGCGATCGACGTCCACCGGTGGACCTTGACGACGAGCTCGCCGGGGCCGCATGAACAGACGACGGATGCGTCGCCGACGGGGAACGGCGGGCGTCGCCCGTTGGACGTCGGTGGGCGAGCGGGGAGCTCCTCATCGATCGTGACCATGCTCGCAACTCCTACTATTAGGGTGCCTTAACTTCGCGCATCAGGCAGGCTGCGCAAGGGTTTCGACCGACCGCTCGCCCTGATCCTGTGTGGGGGGCCGCACGGGACTCCCTGAGCCGGGCGGTTGGCACGCATTGGGGAGGGCACCCTTCCGGCACCCTTGCGTACCGTGCAAGAAAGGCCCGATCGACGGGCCGGAGGAGAGGAATGGCGATGGCCGATTACGACACGAACGCTGACGGGATCGCCGACATGGGGCTCGTCGACAACTACGGCGACGGTGTCGCGGACGTGGTTGCGTTCGACGCCGACCAGAACGGTGTCGTCGAGTCGATCGCCGTCGATTCCAACAACGATGGGATCATCGACAGCGGCGCCTTGGACTCCGACCAGAACGGCGTCGTCGACGTCTTGACGCTCGACGCCGGTCAGAACGGTGTGGCCGAGCAGTTCGTCTTCGACCAGAACCAGAACGGGATCTTCGATGCGGCGGCCACCGACTTGAACGAAGACGGCGTCCTCGACCAGGTCGTCTTCGACATGGACGACAACGGCGTCGACGACGCGGTGCAGACGGCGGCAGCGTCCAGCGACGTGTACACCGGCGCGGGTCCGTCGGCGAGGTCATCATGAGCGGGCCCGGGGTCGTCGGTCCTGCGACCAACCCGGATCCCTTCGTGACCCTGATGCAGACGCTGGCTGCCGAGACCGGGCAGGCGACGTTCGGTACGCCCGACTCCGACCACGATGGCTGGAACGACGACCTCGACATGCGGCCGAACGATCCCTACCGGTACTGATCCCGGCGTCTTCCCGATGTCGGTCGGGTGAGCGACCCGGCATCCGGACCGAGGAGCGCCGCCGCCGGAGGGGCGTCACTGGTCGCGGGTGTCAGCGGGCCTCTGGGGCAATGAGGAGGCGGCGCAGTCCGGCCCGAGCCGTGGCGGTCTTCTGAGCGTCGATGGCGGTGCTGACGAGCTGGCTCTCGTCCGGCCGGCTGAGCTGGATCAGCACGCCACCCCGGTCCGCGGGGTCTGGCTGCTGCTCGATCAGCCGTGCCGCCTCGAGTGGGTCGAGCCGTGTGGTACGCGGCTCGACGACAGCCTCGGACCTCCGAAGGTGATCGAGCTCGTCGGGCGAGTTACGCGGGATCCAGTACGATCCCGAGGCCATCGCGCCAAAGGAGGATCCGTGCCGCACCTTCCGGTTGGTCCCGTGCATCACATGCGGATGGCCGTGACCGACGTCGACCGATCACGAGCCTTCTACACCGAGGTTCTCGGTTTCGAGGTGGCGGTTGATGCCCCGCCGCCCCCGGGTGACGAGAACCATGACGCAATCGTCGATTCGCTGCAGGGCGGAGTGATCTGATGCACGAGGGGATGTTCTTCGGGCTGCGTCCTGTCGCCGAAGAGCGAATCGCTTCGGGAGATCGTTTCGACCCGTTCCGGGTGGGCCTCGACCATCTCAGCTTCACCGTGCCGTCGAGGGCTGACCTCGACATGGCGGCACGCCTCCTCGACGAGCGCGGTGTCGAACACGGACCGGTGAGGGACCTGGTGCCGTTGGGTCTGTCGTTCCTCGCGTTCTTCGATCCGGACGGCATCGCCCTCGAGCTCACCGCACCGGTCGCCGACAGCGCCTGACGTCCGCCGGCCCATTGCGTGACCCGCCGAAGGCGGGGTTCCGGGCCGGCCGTCACGTACTCGCCGACGAGGCCGTGCCGCTCAGCGAGGTCGCTCGAACGTGAGGTCGAGGTCCTTGCGCCACGTGCGCCCGCCGTCCTCGGAAGCCTCCGCCCGGAGTGCGATGCGGTTCGCCGTGACGTCGCCGACCAGAGGTTGCGCGGCGTGGGCCGTCGAGCAGCGTCTTGTTCCACACGCGCGTACGGACCGGGCCCGCATGCCGACCTCGTCGGTGTCGTCCAGGGCGTGACGGACAGAGCCGACGGGTTCAGCCTCCTCCATCGGGTTGCGCCGTCGTCCCGAGGCGAGGAGCGGCGGCCGGGCGAGGCGCTTCGCTCGTCGATGGCGGTCATGTTGTCGAGCAACCGCACGAGGTAGTGGAGGGCGTGGCTCATGTCCTCGATCGAGAGGCCGGCGACCGCGTCGTCGTAGTACCGCTCGATCCTGGGGAGCGTCTGTTCCTGCCAGCGCTGCCGGCCCACCGATGTCAAGCGGTATCGACGGCTCCGCCGGTCATGGGAGGTCCTGCTCGCTGACGACGAGGCCATCGTCCTCCAGTCGACTGACCATGCCGGCGAGGCTCTGGCGGCTGACCTTGAGGTAGCGGGTGAGGTCGCCCACGGCCATGCCGTCGGACACCTCTGGTCGCGAGAGCGCGCCCAGCACGGCCCATCGCTGCGTCGTGAGGCCTTCCGCCTCCACGGCCCGAGTGCCGGTTTTGTGCAGCATGTTGGCGCACTGGTACAGACGGAAGAAGAGCCGGTTGGCGAGCTCGAAGCGCACGTCCGGGTCCCCTCCTTCCCGTGTACTCGTCGTCGGTCATGTGAGCCCTCCGTCCCAGGATGAAATCTCTGGACAACTACGACAACATCATGCTATACATGGGCGAGAACACAAGGAGGTTGAGGCGTGGGACGCTTCGAGGATCGGACGGTCGTGGTCACAGGGGGCGGCGGTGGCATCGGTGGCGCGCTGTGCCGTGGGTTCGCCGCAGGGGGCGCCGCCGTCGCCGTGCTGGATCGATCGGCGGACGCCGCGGCAGCGGTCGCCGGTCCGATCGGCGACGCGGGCGGTCGGGTGCTCGCCGTCGAGTGCGACATCACCGAGCGGGACTCGGTCGACGCGGCGGTCGAGACGGTGACGAACCGGCTCGGGCCGATCGACGTGCTCGTCAACAACGCCGGCTGGGACCTCTTCGCGCCGTTCTTGGAGACGCGGCCCGAGGACTGGTCGCGCATCATCGACATCAACCTCGTCGGCGCGCTGCACATGCACCACGCCGTGCTCCCCGGGATGGTCCAGCGCGGCGGCGGGCGCGTCGTGAACATCTCGTCCGACGCGGCCCGCGTGGGGTCGTCGGGCGAAGCGGTCTACGCCGCCTGCAAGGGCGGTCTGGTCGCCTTGTCGAAGACGCTGGCGCGGGAGCACGCTCGGCATGGCATCACGTTCAACGTCGTCTGCCCCGGCCCGACCGACACCGCCCTGCTCGCCACGGTCACCGACGCCGCCGCCAACTCGGACAAGCTGCGCGAGGCGTTCCGCCGCTCCATCCCGCTGGGGCGGCTCGGCCAGCCTGACGACCTCGTCGGCGCCGTCCTGTTCTTCGCCAGCGACGACGCCGCGTTCGTCACCGGCCAGGTGCTCAGCGTGTCCGGCGGCCTCACGATGGCCGGCTGACCGCCAGCGCCGTCACACCACGACACACGACACACAGCAAGGAGACAATCCGGTGGACTACACCGACATCGTCGTCGAGACCCGACAGGCACGTCTGCTACATCA
>CAWINL010000016.1:0-71186 GCA_963837375.1 uncultured Alphaproteobacteria bacterium
GCGTCCAGGACTCGGTCGGGAACTAAGCTGAGACGACGGACTGGAAAATCAGCCGCTTCCTCGATCAAGCTTTTTCTTCGGCCTCAAACATGGCATGTCCTTCACGAAATCAAACCGTGAGGAAAGAATGCCGCTCAGCCACGCCTCCGATGGTGTCTATGCCATCGCACCGACTCCGTTTCATGACGACGGCCGCATCGACGAAGTCTCGCTCGATCGGATGACCGACTTCTACGCTGAGGCGGGCTGCACCGGGATCACCGTGCTGGGTATTATGGGAGAAGCCCCCAAGCTCGACGCCCAGGAGGGATTGAGCATCGCGACTCGGATGATCCGGCGGGCAAGATCCCTGCCGATCGTCGTTGGAGTTTCATCCCCCGGTTTCGCCGCCATGCGGGCGCTGACCCATCACGTGATGTCGGAGGGGGCGGCGGGCGTCATGATCGCTCCCCCGTCTCATCTGCGCACCGATGACCAGATCGTCGGGTACTTCCGACAGGCGATCGAGGCGATCGGGCCCGACGTTCCATGGGTCCTGCAAGATTATCCTCTGACCCTCAGCGTCGTCATGACTCCCGGCGTCATTCGCCGCATCGTGGAGGAAAATCCGTCCTGCGTGATGCTCAAGCACGAGGATTGGCCGGGACTTGAGAAGATATCGACCCTTCGGCGTTTCCAAAGCGAGGGGACGATGCGACCCCTCTCGATCCTGACCGGCAACGGGGCGCTTTTCCTCGATTTCGAAATGGAACGGGGGGCCGACGGCGCCATGACCGGCTACGCCTTCCCGGACATGCTGGCCGACGTGGTGCGCCTGTCCAAGGCGGGTGAGCGCGACGCCGCCCATGATCTCTACGACGCCCATCTGCCGCTGATCCGCTATGAGCAGCAGCAAGGCGTCGGATTGGCGGTTCGCAAATACGTCATGAAGCGGCGCGGGATACTAGCCTCCGACGCCCAGCGCGCGCCGAGCCTGGCCATCACCCCACGGGCCATGCAGGAGATCGAATATCTCCTCGCCCGCGTCGGGCGAACCGACAAGCGAGCCCTGCTCACTTAATCACTCTATTCTAATGGCGGTCGGACGATTTTCGCCCGACCGCGCGCCTGGCGATTTCACCGCTTAGCTTCGTGGCAAGCCTCAGGCTGAGGTTGCCATTTCTCACCGTCGTGCCGAAGCGTTTCTGGGTGGTGGTTTCAAGGAAACCCACCTTGCCGGCATGAAGGTCGGCCAACCGGCCACCTTTGTCGTGGACGCCCTGCCCGATAAGGAATTGCACGGGCATATCGAGCGATTCTTCACCCGCCGACAATGCGACGGCAAATTTCACCAAAGTAGCCCAGCGGTTGCTGTCCGAATCGCCATCGACGAGGACCGGGACCGAAAGGGTTGCATCGGGGATGTCGGTGGTGGTCAGCATCGACACGCAGGCTCAAGCGACCCGAACGCAGCGAGCAATCAACTAACCGGGAAAGCCGATGCGCTGGAAGATGTAATAGCCCTGCGCGCGAACCGCATCCGCGATCACGCGCTCACCCAAGACGACGGTGCCCAGCGCCACAGCGTCGGTCTTGCCGCTGAACTGCCAGATCGGGCCCTTCGAGGAAGGTCGGCACAGGTCGCTCTTCGGGGACCGCACATCGGATATCCGGCTCGTCGCAACGGCAGAAGATATTGAAACCGTGCGGGCTTTCGTTGCTCATGGAGTGACCTCCCCCGCACGCAATGGCTGACCCGGCGTTCAGAAGCCCTCATCCGCGTATGGTGGACGCGGAATGGCCTGATGCGCGGCGCGGAGCGCGGAAGACCAGCGGTCGCGAAGATCTCGGAAATAGGGCTCGTCCTCTTCAATGCGATAGCGGATGTCGGCACGCAGGGTGTCGCGCTTCGCCACCACGATGTCGATCGGCAATCCGACACCCAGATTGGATTTCAGGGTCGAATCCATCGAGATGAGCCCAAGCTTTAGCGCCTCGACGAGGTCGATGTCGTGCGAAATGGCACGATCCAGGATGGGCTTGCCGTATTTGGGCTCGCCGATCTGCAGGAACGGCGTGTCCTCGGTCGCCTCGATGGCATTGCCCTCGGAGTAGAGCTGGTACAGCCGCATGGTGCCGTTCCCGATCTGCCCGCCGAGGAGCAGCGTCACGTCGAACGACATGTTTCGCCGCTCCATGTCGGCCCCGTCGGCCGCGTAGACCTGCCGGATCGCTCGTCCCACGAGGCGAGCGGCCCGGACCATGCGTGGGGACGTTCAGGAGGGTCTCGCGCTCGCCTGATCTGCGGATCCTCGATCCCTTCGGACAAGACCGCCAGGACTGATTGACTGATCGAAAGATTGCCGGCTGTCGCAACCGTGATGACCCGCTCGCCTGCAGTTTCGAACACATGCAGCTTGCGGAAGACCGCGATGTTGTCGACGCCCGCATTGGTGCGCGTGTCGGCGATCATCACGAGACCTTCGCTCACGAGAATTCCGACGCAATAGGTCATGGGTGCCGCTCCGGGAGTTCTTTGCACGCGCTGCCCATCAGGCAATATGCTCACTGGGATTGCGACTGCGCCGCGCCTTCGATCGTCAGCGACACATGGAGGTCTTCGCGCGAGACGCCGTAATAGCTGCCGCGTACGGGTGCCGCATCAAGATAATCGAGGCCGGTCGCAAGGCGCACGTAATGTTCGGTCGCGCAAACACCATTGGTCGCATCAAAGCTGACCCAGCCCAGGTCCGGCGACAAAAATCTCAGCCCAGGCGTGCCCGGCACTCTTGTGCGGGCTCCTCCATCCTTGTGCAGATAGCCCGACACGTAACGCGCAGGCATCCCGGCATGGCGCGCGGCCGCAATGAAAATATGCGTGAAATCCTGACAAACGCCATGTCCGGCCGCAAAAGCTTCGCTGGCCGACGTAGTGGATGTGGTTGCATCGGCATCGAACCGCAACCGATCGCGGATGGCCCCCATCAGGGTGTGGGCCTTCTCCAGCGGGGACGAGATATGGCCGATGGCAGCCTCGGCGAATTCACGGATCGCCGGATCAAGTTGCGTCAGGGCGCTGCCTCGCAGGTAGAAAATCTCGGGGAAGCGTTCCGGCCCGCCGCGGACGATACCGTCCATGTCCGTCGTCTCCACCTCACCCACCACCTTCAGCCCGATATGGTCCAGCGGCCCGGCAGCATAGAGGCTGTGCATGATGTTGCCGTACCAATCCTCCCGCCGGATCAGCCGCGCATGGCAATCGGTCTCGATGCCCCAGGTGATGACGCGTTGTCCGTCATGGCCGCGGGGCGTGAGCCGCAGGAGCTGCATCGCCGCGTTGACGGGCTCGCTATAGGTGTAGGTGGTGTCGTGGGCGATCCGGATGCGCATCGTTCAACACAGATACTGGTTGGTGATGGATTGTCCGAGCCTGTTGTTCTCTGCGAGGAAGTCCTGCAGGAACTCGTGCAGCCCGTCCTGAAAGATGTCGTCGATCGTCCGGTTCGTCAACCGCGCATGGGCCGACCGGGCGAGCTTCTGCGACGCGCCGCTCGTGCCGTAACGATGAGCGATATCATCGAGGTGGCTCGACAGCGCGGCGTAGCAGGCCGCCAGCGAGCGCGGCATCTCGGGTCGCAGGATCAGCAGGTCCGCCACCAGCCAGGGCCTCAGGTTCTGATGATAGACCCACTGATAGCTGACGAGCGCCGAGACCGAGCGCAGGATCGCCGCCCATTGATAATAGTCGATCCCGCCCCCCACTTCCGCATCCTGCGGCAGGAGCACGTGATATTTCACGTCGAGCACCCGCGCCGTGTTGTCGGCCCGCTCGACATAGACGCCCAGACGAGAGAACCAGTAAGCGTCGTTGCGCAACATCGTACGCATGGCCGAGCCGTCATAGCGAAGCGATGTTTCCTTCACCAGGTTGAGAAAGCGGGGCAGATCCTGAACGCGGATCTTGCGAACGCTCAACCGCCTGAGATCGAGCCAAGCGGAATTGATCGCCTCCCACATTTCCGACGTGAGCGCTCCGCGCACCGAGCGTGCATTGTGGCGGGCGGTGTCGAAGCAGCATTGGATGCTGGACGGATTAGCCTCCGAGAACGCCAGAAACTCGATGACGTTTTCGGGGGTCACCTCGTCGTAGATCTCTCGAAATTCGTCGGCGGCGCCCGCGGTTACAAGCGCCGATTCCCATTCGTTGCTGTCGATTCCATTGTACGAGAGCGGCATCGACGCCATGCGGTAGGCGACATCCAGCACGCGCGCGAGGTTTTCGGCGCGCTCGACATAGCGCGACAGCCAATAGAGACTATCCGCATCCCGGCTCAGCACGTCGCGTCTCCCTGTTGGCTTCCGCTCATTCGCTCAACACCCACGTATCCTTGGTGCCGCCACCCTGGCTCGAATTCACCACCAGCGATCCCTCCTTCAACGCGACGCGCGTCAAGCCGCCGGGCACCATCCTGACGCCGTCGCGTCCGGTCAGCACGAAGGGGCGCAGGTCAACGTGGCGGGGGGCAAGGCCGCTCTGCGTGAAAACCGGGCGAGGTCGACAAGGCGAGGGTCGGTTGCGCCACATAGTTCTCGGGGTTGGCGCGGATCAGATGCGGAAATGCTCGCACATCTCGGCGGTCGAATGCGGCCCGACCAGCATGCCGTAGCCGCCCGATCCATTGACCTGCTTGACGACGAGCTCCTGCAGGTTGTCCACGACATAGGACATCGCCTCGCGCTCTCGACAGCGCCACGTAGGAACGTTCTTGAGGATCGGCTCTTCGCCCATGTAGAATCGCACGATCTCGGGAACGTAGCTGTAGATCGCCTTGTCGTCGGCGACCCCGGTGCCGGGCGCGTTCGCGATGGTGACATTGCCGGCGCGATAAGCGGCGATCAGTCCGGGTACGCCGAGCGCGGAATCGGCGCGGAATACCAGCGGGTCGAGGAAATCGTCGTCGAGCCGGCTGTAGATGACGTCGACGCGTTTCGGCCCTTCGGTGGTGCGCATATAGACGATCTCGTCGCGCACGACGAGGTCGCGCCCTTCGACCAGCTCGACGCCCATGCGATCGGCCAGAAAGCTGTGCTCGTAATAGGCGCTGTTGTAGGAGCCCGGCGTCAACAGCACGACCACCGGGTCGGAGGGGCTCCGTTCGGGCGCTACCGATTTCAGCGTACCGAGCAACTCGTCCACGTAATTCTCGATCGGGCGGATGCGCTGCATCGCCATGAGGTCCGGAAACAGCCGAAGCATGACCTCGCGGTTTTCCAGCATGTAGGACACCCCGATGGGGTGCGAAGGTTGTCTTCGAGAACGTAGAAATCCTTGTCGTCGACCCTGACCACATCGATTCCGGCGACCTGCACGTAGATGCCGCCGCTGACGTTGAGCCCATTCATCTGGGGGCGGTAATGCGGGTTCTGGAAGATCAGCTCAGCCGGCACGATCCCGGCGCGAATGATCTCGCGCGCACCATAGATGTCCTTCAGGAAAAGGTTGAGCGCGCGAGCCCGTCTGTTCAAGGCCGCGCGACAGGTGGGCCCATTCCCGTCCCGACATGATGCGCGGGATGATGTCGAAGGGGATCAGGCGCTCCTCCGCTTCGGCATTCCCATAGACCGCGAACGTGATGCCGACTTTTCGGAAAAGGAGCTCTGCCTCGTCGCGGCGATGTTCCAGAAGTTGCGGCGGCGCGGCATTCAGCCAGTCTTCCAGCACCCGGTACGCTTCCCGCGTACTTCCGCCCTGCCCGGTCATCTCGTCGAATATGGATCTGGACGTCACCGTTTGGCACTTCTCCCGCGCAGCCCGACGAGGGGCTATCGTGCAGCCTAGAGGTACAGTTCGGCCGAACACAAGGGAAATCAGGACTGCCGCAAAGGCAGCGCCTGAACAGAAAAAAGCCAAGTGCCGTAGCGGTGGGCGGCCGCCGCTATTCCCCGCAAGCCTACTTCCACAAGCCGTATTCTTCCCAGTTCTCCTCGGGAATCTCGCTCCCGACCACGAAGTTGACGGAGACAGCGCTGCGCTGATCCTCGGACAGCGTGCATTCGAACTGGAGTTGGTACCAATGTCCGTTATGCCGGAAAGCCCCGCCGTTTCCGGTCACGAGGTTGTCATCGATTTCGGGGGTCTCCATGGCGTCCATCACGACTCGGTTGACCGACTTGTAGGCGCGATCGCGACGAAGCTCCTCGCCGGCCTTGATGCCGCAGACCTCCATGATCCGGGTCACCGGTTCCAGCTTGTCGAGCGCCTTTTCGACACGGTGGTTCGCGGCATGGACGGGGGCGACGGTGAGAGCAAGAAAAACGGATACGGCCTGAAAACGGGAGGCGAGAAACAAGAGACGGCTCCGATAGGAAATTGAGGAAGGAAGCGGGGTTTATCCTCAACCGTGGCCATATCATGGCTGACGGCGGAATGCTGAGCCCGGTCAACCCGCCGGGAATGCGCCGGTTCCGTCGGGCGCCGGTCCCGTCGCGCGCCTGACCATCTCGAGAAGTTTCTGGCCGAGGGGTCCCGGCGGCTGGTCGATATGCCACATGGCGCCAAAGGTCCAGCGCGCGTCGATGCGAAGATCGCTGCAATCGAGCCGCACGACGCGGCCACAGGCGAGGTCCTCGGCGAAGAACGCCTCGGTGCCGAAGCTCCAGCCCACCCCCGAGAGGATGAGTTGCCGCAGGATCAGGAGGTCGCTCACGGTCCACACATCCGTGCCGAACACGCGGCTCATCCGCTCGGTGTCGACGCTCGGGGAGCCGACATAGTACAGCTGCCGGTGCCGCGATAATTCGACAAGGGTGAAGGGCTCCTTCAGCCGGGCGAGCGGGTGATGAGGGACCGCCACGAGAATAAGCTCGATGGCGACGAGCGCCTGCCTTTCGACATCCGGCGGAACGTCGCGGATGGGTGCGAGGCAGAGATCCAGCGTCCCCGATTTCAGATCGTTCCAGAGCCGGTTGAGCGAACTGGCAAATATCTGCACTTGCACATGCGGGTGCTCGGCGCCGAAAGCGTTGAGGGCGGTCACGAGGGGTGTCACCGGAAACAGCACGTCCATGGCCAGCCGGATCCGGTTCTCTTCACCCCGTTCGAGCGCCTTGGAATGGGCAGCAAACCGACGGGCACCCTCGACCGCTGCCTGCGCTTCCCGAAACAGCGCCCGGCCATTGGGCGTCAGGCTCGGCCGCGACACGCCTCGCGTCAGCAACTGGAGCCCGCAGGATTCCTCCAGACGCGTGACCGAGTAGCTGATCGTTGAGACAGCCCTGCCCAAGCGTCGCGCGGCCTCGGAGAAGCTTGAAGTTTCGGCCACGGCGATAAAAGCTGTTAGATGGTCGATCAGGTTTGGGTGCATTCGAAAGCCTCGAATGAAATCTTCGATCTTTTCGCACTTTACTGAAAGAAACGAGGAAGGTTAAGTTTTTTGCAAGAGCCCTAAGGGCCATCCGCTCCCCGAGCCCCGCTCGGCGACAGAGCGACCATGGAGGAAAGCCTGATGGCGGTTGCCGCCCGCGAAGACACTTTCCCGAAGCTCATTGCGCTGAACGCGCAAGTTCGTCCCGCGCGCATCGCCTTCCGGCACAAAGATTTCGGCATCTGGCAGAGCTGGACCTGGCACGACGTCCACGAGAACATCCGCGCCTTCGCAGCAGGCTTGCACGCTCTCGGCCTGAAACGGGGCGACAAGCTCGCGATCCTGGGCTCCAACCGTCCCCGCCTTTATTGGTCCATGGCGGCCGCCCAATGGCTCGGTGCGGTTCCGGTCCCGGTCTATTCGGATTCGGTCGCCGAGGAGATCGCCTACGTCCTCGCCCATGCCGAGGTGACTCACGCGGTGGTGCAGGACCAGGAGCAGGTCGACAAGTTGCTGTCGATCATCGAGCAGGTGCCGTCTCTCGTGCACATCCTCTATGACAAGGACAGGGGACTGCGCGACTACGACCACACGCGCCTTCACGCGCTGGATCGTCTGATCGGGCAGGGTCTTGAACTCTGCGCGCAGGAAGAGACCCGCGCGATGCTCGACCGCGAATTGCAGAATGGGAAGGGCGCGGACCTCGCCATCATTCTCTACACATCCGGCACAACCGGGCGTCCGAAAGGCGTAATGCTCACGCATGACAACGTGGTCAAAGCAGCTGAAATCGGGTGCCGGTTCGACAAACTCAGCGATGAGGACGAAATCCTCGCCTATCTGCCCATCGCCTGGGTCGGCGACCACATCTTCTCTTATGCGCAAGGAATACTCGCGGGCTTCTGCGTGAATTGCCCGGAGAGCCCCGAAACCGTCGTGGAGGACAGGCGCGAGATCGGGAGCACCTACGTGTTCGCGCCACCGCGCGTCTTCGAGAACCTTCTCACGCTTACAATGGTGCGGATGGAAGATGCGAGCGCGATCAAACGGAGGATGTTTCGATATTTTCTGGATCTCGCGAACCGGGTCGGCGAAAAATCCTGAACGGCGACCGGAGCGTCGGCACCCTTGACCGCTTTCTCTACGGACTCGGCAATGTGCTGGTCTACGCACCTCTGCGCAACCGCTTCGGCTTTACCAAGATCAAGGTCGGCTATACGGCCGGCGAGGCCATCGGGCCGGAGCTGTTCCGTTTCTACCGTTCGATCGGTGTCAACCTCAAGCAGCTCTACGGGCAGACGGAAGCCGCCGTCTACGTGACGATGCATCCCGATGGAGAGATCCGCGCCGACACCGTTGGGCGTCCGGCGCCGCAGATCGAAATCAGGATCGATGAGAATGGCGAGGTTCTGTATCGGTCTCCCGGCGTCTTCCTGGGCTACTACAAGGACGATGAAAAGACCGCCGAGACCAAGACCAGCGACGGTTTCGTGCGCTCGGGCGATGCGGGTTTCTTCGAGCCCGGCGGTCATCTCAAGATCATCGATCGCGCCAAGGATGTCGGACGGCTGACAGACGGCTCGTTATTCCCGCCGAAATACGTCGAGAACAAGCTAAAATTCTACGCCGACATCAAGGAAGCAGTGGCTTTCGGCGATCGGCGGGACGCCGTGACCTGCTTCATCAATATCGATCTGGTGGCGGTCGGCAACTGGGCCGAGAGGAACAACATCACCTATGCGTCTTACCAGGAGCTTGCGGGCCATCCGCTGGTCTACGATCTCATCGCGCGACACGTGGACGAGGTGAACCGTTCGCTTAGCGCCGAGCCCGGAATGGGCGGCGCACAGATCCGCCGCTTCCTGATCCTCCACAAGGAACTCGACGCGGATGACGGCGAATTGACCCGGACGCAGAAGGTTCGTCGCGGCTTCATCGCGGAGCGCTACGCTCCCCTCATCGCAGCGCTTTACGACGGCACGCGTGACATCGATGTTTCAACGGAGATGACGTTCGAAGACGGGCGCAAAGGGACGATCTCTGCCCGGGTCCACATCCGCGACATGGACACCTACCCCATCACGGCGCCCACGCTGGAGAAAGCCGCGTGAAACCGATTGATCCCCCGGTCCTGCCCCAGGCAGAAACCCTGCTCGCGGTCGACAACGTCTCGCTCGCCTTCGGCGGCGTGAAGGCGCTGGCGGATGTCTCGTTCGATATTCGGAAAGGCGAAATCCGCGCCATCATCGGCCCGAACGGCGCCGGCAAGACATCGATGCTGAACTGCATCAACGGGTTCTATCACCCGACCAATGGCAGCATCACGTTCAAGGGGGAGAAGCGTCGCCGCATGCGCCCCTCCGCCGCGGCTCGCGGTGGCATTGCGCGAACCTTTCAGAACGTCGCCCTGTTCAAGGGCATGTCGACCCTCGACAACATCATGACCGGCCGCAGCCTGAAGATGCACAAAGGCTTCTTCTGGCAGATGCTCCGCTACGGCCCGGCTCTGAAGGAGGAGACCGAACACCGCCGCGTCGTCGAGGACATTATCGACTTCCTCGAAATCCAGCACATCCGGCGCACGCCCGTCGGCAAGCTGCCTTACGGCCTTCAAAAACGAGTCGAACTCGGACGCGCGCTGGCCATGGAACCCGATCTCCTCCTCCTCGACGAGCCGATGGCAGGCATGAACCTCGAGGAAAAGGAGGATATGAGCCGCTTCATCCTCGACGTAAATCAGCATTTCGGCACCACCATCGCGCTGATCGAGCACGACATGGGAGTGGTCATGGATCTGTCTGATCGTGTCGTCGTCCTCGAATATGGCCGCAAGATTGCGGACGGAACACCGCAGGAGGTGAAACGCGATGAGAAAGTCGTCGCCGCCTATCTCGGCGTGGCGCATTAGGGGGCGATGATGGGCATGCTCTACAACGTCCTGATCGACCCCTTCGTGATGATGGGCTCCGCGCCCGATCTGCTCATCCAGACCCTGTGGGAAGGCCTCGTCGCCGGTGTGCTCTATGCTCTGATCGCGCTGGGTTTCGTGCTCATCTTCAAAGCGTCGGGCGTCTTCAACTTCGCGCAAGGCATCATGGTGGTTTTCGCCGCGCTGACGCTAGTCGGGCTGCACGAAATGGGTGTCCCCGCCATATTGGCGCTCATTCTGACCATTGGAGTCATGTTCATTCTCGCCGTCACCGTCGAACGCGTCGTGCTGCGTCCCCTCGTCAACCAGCCTGACATCATCCTTTTCATGGCGACTTTCGGCCTGACGTATTTTCTCATCGGCTTCGGCGAGCTGATCTTCGGTGGAAACCCCAAGCAGATGATCGCTCAGGAGCTCTACCTGCCGCAGGGATCGACCGATCTCGACCTGATGGGCGGCCTTGTGCGGTTTCAGCATATCGATATCGCCGCCGCGGTGATCGCCTCCCTGATGATCGCCATCCTGGGAGTGTTCTTCTCGAAGACCCGGATCGGGCGCGCGTTGCGGGCGGTCGCCGATAGCCACAAGGCGGCCCTGTCGGTGGGCATTTCGCTCGGTCAGATCTGGGTGATCGTGTGGTTCGCGGCCGGGATCGTGGCGCTTGTGGCCGGCATCATGTGGGGCGCCCGGTCGGATGTGTCGTTCGCGCTTCAGATCGTTGCCCTGAAGGCGCTGCCGGTGCTCATCCTCGGCGGATTCACGTCCATCCCCGGCGCCATCGTCGGCGGGCTGATCATCGGCGTCAGCGAGAAACTCGGCGAGTTCTATTGGGGCGGTCTCGTGGGCGGCGGCATCGAGACGTGGCTCGCCTACATCATCGCGCTGCTCTTCCTGCTCTACAGGCCGCAAGGCTTGTTCGGCGACCGCATCATCGAACGGGTTTGACGGAGAGATCATGTTTTACCGCGAGGCCGGCCAGTTCAAGACGAGTTACGCGGCCGACATGGCGGTCTTCCCGCTGAAGGAGGACCGTATCGGTCTCGCGGTCATCATCGTCTGCGCTTATGCGCTCGTGCTGACCGGCAACGGCTTCCTGCTTCAGGCGGTGATGATCCCGTTCCTCGTCTTTTCGCTCGCCGCCATCGGTCTCAACCTGCTGACCGGTTATACGGGCCTGCTCTCCCTCGGCACCGGCGCATTCATGGGCGTCGGCGCCTATGCGTGCTACAAGCTCACAACCGCGTTTCCCGGCCTGAACATCATCATCTGCATTCTGGCGTCCGGCCTGTTCTCGGCCGCGATCGGCGTGCTGTTCGGTTTGCCGTCCCTGCGCATCAAAGGTTTTTACCTCGCGGTCGCGACCCTCGCCGCGCAGTTCTTTCTGCAATGGTGCTTCATCCGCGTCCCGTGGCTCGTGAACTACAACGTGTCGGGCGCCATCGAGGCGCCCCTGCGCACCCTATTCGGCATTCCGGTGGTCGGCGCCACGGCGACGCCGGAGACGCGCTATCTGGTGGTCCTGACCCTGGTGATCGGCCTCACCTGGGTGGCCTCGAACCTCGTCCATGGCCGCCTCGGCCGGGCCTGGATGGCGGTTCGCGACATGGACATCGCCGCCGAGCTCATCGGCATCCGGCTGCTGCGAACCAAGCTCCTCGCCTTCGCCGTCTCGTCTTATTATTGCGGCGTCGCCGGCGCGCTTCTGGTGTTCCTCTGGTATGGCGGCGCCGAATACGACGTCTTCAACATCAACCAATCGTTCTTCATTCTGTTCATGGTGATCATCGGCGGATTGGGCAGCCTCATCGGCTCCTTCATGGGCGCCGCGCTCATCTTCATCCTGCCGATCGTTCTGGGCATCGTGCATGCCCGCGATGCTCAGCCCCTTCGGAATCACCATCACGGCAGCGACGGTTGAGCATCTGCGCTTCATGATCGTCGGCGCGCTCATCATATTCTTCCTGATCGTCGAACCGCACGGATTGGCGCGGCTCTGGCAGATCGGAAAACAGAAGCTTCGTGTCTGGCCGTTCCCCTATTGAGCGGCGGAGGATGAAGACAACAACCGGCGCGAAGAAGCCGGAAACATTACGGAGGAGACTGCCATGTCGAAGTTGAAGTCGTTTGCCCTCGGGGCGATCGCCTGCGCGCCGATGCTATCGGCCCCGGCCTTCGCCCAGGATTCGATCTACGTTCCCTGCTGACCTATCGCACCGGCGCCTTCGCCGGGTCCGGCATCCACATCGCGGACGGAATGCGCGACTACCTCACCATGCTCAATGAGCGCGATGGTGGCATTGGCGGCGTCAAGCTCGTTCTCGAAGAATGCGAGACCGGCTACGACACCAAGAAGGGCATCGAGTGCTACGAGGCTGTGAAGTCCAAGAACCCGGTCGTGATGAACCCGTGGTCGACCGGCATCACGCTCCCGCTCATCCCCGCGCCGCCGTCGACAAGATCCCGATCCTGTCCATGGCCTATGGGCTTTCGGCCTCGGCCGACGGACAAACGTTTCCGTGGGTGTTCAATCCGCCTGCCACCTATTGGGACGGCCTGTCTCAGGTCATCAGCTATATCGGCAAACAGGAGGGCGGTCTCGACAAGCTGAAAGGCAAGAAGATCGGCTACATCTTCCTCGATGCCGGATACGGCCGCGAGCCGATTCCGCTGCTCGAGCAGCTTGCGAAGGATTACGGCTTCGAGGTGAAGTTCTATCCCATCGCCGCGCAGGACATGCAGAACCAATCCTCGCAATGGCTGAACGTCCGCCGCGACAAGCCCGATTACATGGTGCTGTGGGGCTGGGGCGCGATGAACGGGGCGGCCGTCAAGGAAGCGGCGCGGACCGGCTATCCGATGGACAAGTTCTATTCCGTCTGGTGGCCCGGCGACGACGATCTGCGCGCGACCGGCGAACCGGCGAAGGGCTTCAAGAGCCTCAACTGGCATTCGGCCGACGGCAATTACGCGGCCCTGGCCGACATCAAGAAACACGTCGTCGACAAGAAACTCAGCCAGGCCAACCCCGAGAAGGTCGGCGAGGTTCTCTACAATCGCGGCGTCTATAACTCGATGCTGATCGCCGAGGGCATTCGCAATGCCCAGAAGGTGACGGGCAAAAAGGTCGTCACCGGGGAGGATGTGCGACGCGGTCTCGAGAGCATGAACATCGATGCCGCTCGCCTGAAGGAGATGGGCATGGAAGGGTTCGCCCAGCCCATCAAGCTCACCTGCGCCGACCACAACGGCCATCTTGTCGACCTTCATGCAGCAATGGGACGGCAAGAAGTTCGTGAAGATCTCCGAACCGATCCCCCCGATGACCGACAAGGTGCAGCCGCTGCTCGACAGCGCCGCGAAGGATTACGCGGAAAAGAACGCCGGATGGCCCAAGCGCAGCGAAGCTTGCGACAAGGCTTCGTAACCGGACAAAGGTCGCGCGGCGGAATCTTCGCCGCGCGAGCCTTCACCTTCGACACATGTGGAGCCGAGATGTCCCAGACGATGCCCACACCCGCGAGTGCCGCCTCACCGGAGGCCGTTCTCGTCGTCAATAACATCGAGGTGATCTACGACCACGTGATCCTCGTGCTCAAAGGCGTGTCGTTAGCGTTCCCCAGGGCGGCATCGTGGCGCTCCTGGGCGCCAACGGCGCGGGCAAGACCACCACGCTGAAAGCCATCTCGAACCTCCTGCACGCCGAGCGGGGCGAAGTCACCAAAGGATCGGTGGTGTTCGAAGGGCAGCGCATCGACAAGCTGTCGCCCAACCAGGTCGTGCGCCGCGGCTGCATCCAGGTGCTGGAAGGACGGCATTGCTTCGGGCATCTGACCATCGAGGAAAACCTCCTGACCGGCGCCTTCACGCGCCGTGACGGAAACGCGGCGATCAAGGCGGATCTCGAGGCGCATCTACGATTATTTCCCGCGCCTCAGTCAGCGACGACATTCCATGTCCGGCTACACGTCGGGCGGCGAACAGCAGATGTGCGCCATCGGTCGAGCCATGATGAGCCGGCCTAAGATGATCCTGCTCGACGAGCCCTCGATGGGCCTCGCGCCTCAGGTCGTGGAGGAAATTTTCGAGATCGTGCAGAAGCTGAATGCCACGCAGGGTGTCAGCTTCCTGCTGGCCGAACAGAACACCAACATGGCGCTGAAATACGCGACCTACGGCTATATCCTCGAAACCGGCCGGGTCGTGATGGACGGCCCGGCCGACAGTCTGCGCGAGAACGAGGATGTGAAGGAATTCTACCTCGGAGTCGCCGACGGATCGCAGAAGAGTTTCCGCAATGTCAAAAGCTACAAGCGCCGCAAACGCTGGCTTGCCTGAGGTTCTGGCGGCTCCAGGAATGTGTGAGCGATGACTCAATTATTTCGATGGCCTCGACACCTGCCCGCCCGCGGAACGCGAGCAGATCCCTCTTCGGTCGCCTTCCGGCCGCGCTGGGTGCGGCCATGAAATCTCCGAGACCTACGCGGAGCGCCTCGGCGGGATCGAGCCGTCGGCGATCTCGACGCGGGAGGCCCTTGCGCGTCTTCCTGTCCTGCGTAAATCCGAGCTTCCCGATCTGCAGCGCACCCGCCCGCCCTTCGGCGGGTTGTCGCCGCACCAGCCCGGACATTTCGCGCGGCTCTTTGCGTCGCCGGGACCGATATTCGAAGCCCAGGGCCTTTCCGTCGATCCATGGCGGCGCCGCGCGGCCCATGCACGCCATGGGCTTCCGCGCGGGCGAGATCGTGCTCAACACGTTCAGCTATCATCTCGTGCCCGCCGGATTTCATCATGGATGCGGGAGCGCGAGCGCTCGGATGCGCGGTCATTCCAGCGGGGCCGGGCAATACGGAGCAGCAACTCGACCTGATCGAGGCATTCCGACCCACCATCTATTGCGGCACGCCGGATTTCCTCAAGATCATCATCAAGGCGGCGACGGCATCCGGGCGCGATGTCACGTCGATCAAACGCGCGCTCGTGTCGGGCGCGGCTTTTCCGAAGACCCTCCAGGACGAGATTGCGAGCCTCGGGATCGAGGCGTTCCAGGCCTATGCGACCGCCGATATCGGCATCATTGCCTACGAAACGCCGACCCGCGACGGGATGGTGGTGAATGAGAACATGATCGTGGAGATCGTCCGCCCGGGGACCGGGGACCCCGTGGGGCCGGCGAGGTCGGCGAGATCGTCGTGACGACGCTCGACGAGGATTATCCCGCTGATTCGGTTCGCCCTCGGCGATCTGACCGCGCATCATTCCGGGCGCAAGCCCGTGCGGGCGCACCAATATGAGGATCAGAGGGTGGATGGGCCGCGCCGACCAGACCACCAAGGTCAAAGGCATGTTCGTGCGCCCCGAACAGATCGACAGCATCCGCGAACGCCATCCGGAACTGCTCAAACTCCGTCTCGTGGTCACCCGAAGCGCAGATTCGGATGCGATGACGTTGCCGTGCGAAGTCGACGCGGCCGCCAGGCGATCTCGCGCCACAAATAGCCGAAACGCTGCAATCGATCACCAAACTGCGCGGTCGGTCGAATTCGTTGCCCCTGGAAGCCTTCCCAACGACGGCAAGGTCATTGCCGACGAGCGCGCCGGCTGACCTAAGAGTATCTTCCGTACGAAGATCAACTCTCGTACCGGCGCCTCTGCGGCTAACGTAGCTTTGACTTACGTAATAATGATTGCGGTAATTATATTCATCCATTCGACGTCGGCTTGATCTTAATTCTTACTCATGGGAGAGGTATTTTAACCATACTTAGCCTCATGTCCATATTCTCAATGGAAAAAATATCCGAACTCAATTAACCTTTCGTTAACCTCGACGTTAAACTTGCGAGAGAGGCATAAGTTTCAACTTTTCAACACGGAGAAAATCTATGACCGTCACCATTCGCCGGGATGCACAGCAGCGCCACGATTACACCGAGGTCAACCTGCCGAGGTGGCGTCACATTCGGCGAGCTACCTCGCAACACCGATGAGCAGTCCCCTCGCCAATCCGCAGGCCCGGCGCGAATTCGACCGCGACCGGTTCTGCCCGCCGAACTGCGTTTTCTTGCTCCCGAACTACAACGAACTCGACGTGGTGCTGAGCCCCACCGATCGGTCGCTCTGGTGCTACATGAACCCCAAGGGCCCCCCGAGCTTCACGAAGGGCATGCTGGCCGACCTCATCGCGCTGCGCAAATCCGTGCAGGATTTCTTTGCCACCAATCGCGCCAACGGTGAGGCGATCCAGTATTTCGTCGGCGCTTCCCGCATTCCGGGCATCTACAATCTCGGGGGCGACCTCGGCTTCTTCCTCGATTGCATCCGCGACGGCAATCGCGAAGGCTTGCGTCGCTATGCCCATGATTGCGTCAACGTCGCCTATCACATGTGGACGGGTTTCGACCTTCCGATCCAGACCATCGCGCTGGTGCAGGGCGACGCGCTCGGCGGCGGATTCGAAGGCGCATTGTCGTTCAACGTCATCATCGCGGAACGCAGCGCAAAGTTCGGCCTTCCCGAAATCCTCTTCAATCTGTTCCCCGGAATGGGCGCATCGAGCTTCCTTTCGCGCAAGCTGAACCCGGTTCAGGCCGAAAAGATGATCCTGAGCGGCGAGATCTTCAGCGCGCAGCAACTCTTCGACATGGGTCTGATCGACGTCCTGTGTGAAGACGGCGAGGGCGAGGCCGCGGTTCGCAAGTACATCTCCGAAAATTCACGCCGCCATGCCGTGCACCATGCCTTGAGCCGCATCCGCCGCCGCGTCATGCCGCTGACCTTGGAAGAACTGAAGGACGTGACGGATATCTGGGTCGACACCGCCCTTCAGCTCAGCCCCGATGGAACAGCGCCGGATGCAGCGCCTGATGACCGCCCAGCACCGCCGTCTCGGAGAAATCGCCAGTTCCGACGCTGCTCTGACCGCAGAGCGACATTCCCGTTCTATTGACGACGTGTGTGGTGCCACTCCGCAGGTTTCCCCAGACTGGAAGGGGAAACCGCCGGGGCGACGCCAAGGCTCTCACACACTCTGTCGAATTCGGTCCGAACGAGAAACGAGATATTGCTCGCCGTTCGCGGCGAGATCGCGCGGCGATGCCTCTCGCCACGCAAGGCACATCTTGAAGATCTCCAGCGCGCCGATATTGGCCGCGCTGCTGCGGAGCGCATGGATGGAATCCTGGAACGTGCGCGCGTTGCCCTCAGCGACCGCGGCCGCGATATCCTCGATCGTCCTGCTGGCGTCGTCCGCGAAGAGTTGCGCGAGTTCCTGGACGAATTGCTTGTCGCCCAATTGCTCGAGGCGATCCAGCGTGCGCTGATCCACGGGCGGCGCCTTGCCCGGCGCAGCCGGCATCGTGAGAAGCGGCTCGGCCTTCACCGGCGCCGACGCACTTGCGAGAGGAGGCATCGGCTTCACTGTCCCCTCCCCGGAAACGATATCCGAGATCATCGCCAGCAGTTCATCGGCATCGACCGGCTTGGGAATGCACGCGACCATGCCGGCTTCCACGCATCGCCGCCGGGTATCGGGAGATGCATCCGCCGTCAGGGCGACGATCGGAACGGTTTTTTGACCGATGGCGCCAAAACGATAGAGCTTCGTCGCATCGATCCCATTCAGCACCGGCATGTTTACGTCCATGAGCACGATGTCGAAGCTCTCCTCCTCAAGAGCATCGAGCGCGGCTTCCCCGTCATCCACCAGCCTGACCCTGTGGTTGGCGAGCCCCAGGATCTTGTTCAGCACCATCTGGTTCGTGCGGTTGTCGTCGGCGACGAGGATCGAAAGCGGATTGCCCCGGTTCGGAACATGATCGAAAGCCGGCGGGGCGGACGCGTAGAACCCGCTCTCGGCGATTTCGAGCGCGCGCTCCACGGCTTCATGGTCCAGCGGGCGACTCAAGCGGCTGACGCATTGGCGGCGGACGACGCCTTCGGGCAGGTCCTCGGCCTCCGTCGTGCCGATGAGAACGACCGCGAGCTTGTCGGCGGCGTCGTTCTCGGGAAACTTGGAGGCAAAACTCTCGACGCTGTCGGCGGATATGAGCGCCGCGTCGAGGAGAAACACGAGGGGACGCTCCGCCGCGATCCGCGGGCGGGCGGCCAGAAGGGCAACAACCTCCTGGGGCGTCTCGGCGATTGCGAAATCGCGTGCATTTGCGAGAACTCGCTGCACCTCAGGATCCCGCGAGAGCACCACATAATCGGGCTTCGCCACATTGGTCGCTGCTTCCGGCTTCTCCGCGGCGGCGAAATCCATTTCGAACCAGAAGGTACTGCCGACCCCCGGCTTGCTCTCGACGCCGATCGTTCCGCCGGCCCGCTCGACCAGTTGCTTCGACGTCGCAAGCCCCAGGCCCGTTCCGCCGAAACGGTCGACGATGGTGGCATCGGCCTGGGTGAAGCTCTCGAAGATGCGTGTCTGCGCTTCGGGCGTGATGCCGATCCCCGTGTCCGACACCTCGATCCGCATGGTAAAATTGCTACCCCGCCGGTCGATCGCGTCTGCCGCGATGGTGACGTAGCCTTCGTTGGTGAATTTGACCGCGTTGCCCACGAGATTGATGAGGGATCCCTCGAAGGCATGCAGATCGCCCCTGATGTAGCGGGGGGTGCGGGGCGTGATGTGAAGACTTCAGGCGTAGATCCTTCTGGCCCAGTTGGACGGCGAGCATCCGCCTGACATTGTCCAACGATGAATAGACGTCGAACTCGCCGATCGTCACTCGCCCAACGCCGGACTCGACACGGGAAAAGTCCAGGATGGAGTTGATCAGGCCGAGCAGTGACTGTCCGGCCGACGTGATGGTGCGGGCCATGTTGCCCTGATCGGCATTGAGCTCCGTTTTTCCCAGCAGGTTGCCCAGGCCGATGATGGCGTTCAGCGGCGTTCTCAGTTCGTGGCTGACGCTTGCAATGAAGAGGCTCTTGGCGCGGCTTGCCGCCTCGGCCTGGCGCTGAGCCTCGGAGAGTTTTGCGATCAGGCGCGACACGTAGAGCGGCAGCACCACGAGGCCGGCGAGAAGTCCCGCGCTCATGGCGAGATGCGTGCGCCAGAATTCACTGACGGCTATGACCGACCCAAAACCCAGGACTGCCACAAAGGAGGCGGCAAACAGGTATTTGACGCCAAACCGAAAGCCGTTGCCGAGGATCACCCAGAGATAGATGGGATAAAGCGCCGCCATGGATTCGCCGCCGGCTGCGACCCCGTAGGAGAACAGCCCGAGATCGAGGACGATGGCGAGCAGCCGTCGCGTGACGGACACTCCCGGGCGGTAGAGAATGTGCAGGAACAGGAGCAGCGACAGGAAGTCGTAGGCCGCAAAGTAGATCGCGGTCTCCTGCAGCATGACGGAGGCATCGGTGCTGCCGAGGAGGCTTGCAATGCTGAGATAGGCGAGGACGATCCCGCTCAAAACGAAGCGGTTGATCGTCATTTCGTGTTCGCTGTCGGGGCGGCGCTTCAGTTCAGCCCGGATGCGTTTCCACAGCCGTGACGCCCGACCCCAGGTGGCCGAAAAGATTGACGATTTGACCACCATGACAAGCCTCCGTCATCGGGACCTAAGCAAGGTGAACGTGCTTGCTGTCGGCCTTGACGAACGCGGTGAATTCCTCCGGCGGCATAGGCTTTCCGAGGTGATAGCCCTGCCCCTCGTCGCAACCCTCGATTCTCAAATGCGCCAGTTGCTCGGCGGTTTCGACTCCCTCGCCGACGATGGTGAGGTCGAGGCTGTGCCCAAGTCCCACAATGGCGCGCAATATGGCGGCGTCGTTCGGATCGGTCGTGATGTTGCGGATGAAGCACCGATCGACCTTGATGCGATCGACTGGAAGATGCTTCACATACTGGAGCGACGAGTAGCCGACCCCGAAATCGTCGATCGAGATGCTCACGCCGATCTCGCGCAACCGGTGAAGATCCCGGACGACGGCGTCCGTATCCTCCAGCATGATGCTCTCGGTGATTTCAAGTTCGAGGAAGGCCGGGTCGAGACCAGTTTCGGCGAGGGTCTGGGCGACGAGTTCCGGCACGTTCTGTTTGCGGAACTGCAGCGCCGACAGGTTGACGCTGACTCGGATCGCCGGCAGTCGCTCGCGTTGCCATTGTACCACCTGCAGGCAGGCTTTCTTCAGCACCCACTCGCCAAGCGGCAGGATCAGGCCGTTCTCCTCGACCCGGGGCAGGAACACGCCCGGGGCGACGATACCGATACCGGGGCGGTTCCAGCGCAGAAGCGCCTCGGCGCCGATGATCTGGCCGGTCGCAAGATCGATCCGCGGCTGATAGAAGAGGGTGAACTGCTCTTCGGCGATCGCCTGCCTCAGCTCGGCATCGAGAACCGCGGCCTCTCTCGCGCGCATCGTCATGTCGGGGACATAGAAGCGGTGAAGATTTCCGCCCTCCGACTTCGCCTGATGCATCGCCAGGTTGGCGCTTCTCAGTAGATCCTCCACGTTGCTGGCGTCCACGGGGTGGAAAGCGGTCCCAAGACTCGCCGTCGTCGTCATCGGCTTTCCGAACAGACCGTAGGGCTGCGACAAGCGCCTCGGCGATCCTCAGCGCAAGGTCCGGGGCCGTCTCATCGTCTTCGATCCCGGTCTGCAGGACGGCGAATTCGTCGCCGCCGATGCGAGCCGCCATGCCGCTCTTGCCCACCACCCGCACCAGGCGTTTGGCCGTTTCGATCAGGAAACGGTCACCCGCCGTATGGCCGAGCATGTCGTTGATGGGCTTGAAGCCATCGAGGTCGAGGAGGTGCAGCGCGAAGGTCCGGTTGCCGCGGCGGGAACGCACGATCTCTGCGCTCAGCCGCTCCTGCAGCATCATGCGGTTGGGTAGCCCCGTGAGAGCATCGTGGTGGGTGATATGGTGCAGGTGGGCCTCGGCCTGCTTGCGCTCACTGATGTCGACCGATGTGGTCAGCACCGCCGTGATCGCATCGGCCGACGTCCGCAGAGGCGCTTTCGTGGTCAGGACGGTTCGCTTCTCGCCCATGCGATCCGCGAATTCTTCCTCGAAGGCCGATATGGGTCGTCCGGTATCCCAGACCACGCGATCGAGCGACTTGCTCCGCCCGCCCTGCTCTTCGCCGAACAGCACGGTGGCATCCTGCCCGACCACTTTGGCCGGATCGAGCCCAAGCAACCGCGTCTGATAGGCGTTGGTGAACAGGATCTTCCCGTCGCGGTCTGCCGCGGAAATCATGGCCGGGACAGTATCGATGACCTGGGCGAGGCGCTCGCTGGAATCGCGCAAGGCCTGTTCGCGGGAGCGTTCACTGTGCTCCAGGTCCCGCTCCAGCCCGTCGGCGCGGCTCGCCAGCAGGAGCTGTTGGTGGCGCATCTTGAGGAGATTTCTCGCCCGCGTGGCGAATTCGTGATGGTCGACTGGACTCTGCAGGAAGTCGGTGGCGCCGGCTTCCAGGGCCTGGAGCCTGAATTCCCTGTCCTCGTAGACGGTCACGACGACGACCGGCAAGTCGATAAGCGCCGGCAATTCCCGGATTCGGCGAATGAGTTCCGCTCCGTCCATCTGCGGCATCTTGTAGTCGCTGATGATGAGATCAGGCGTGTTCTCGCTCAGCCACGACAGGGCATCCAGCGGGTCTGCGAAAGCATTGACCGAGATGTCGCTGGAAATCGATTTGGCCAGCCGCGAAAACAGATTTCGATTGGTGGCCTGGTCGTCGACGATGATGATACTGGCCATTACGCAGCGCCCGTCATCGCGTTGCGCCGGGAAAAAATGTTCGTTGACGGTCGGCCATGTCGTCTATCATCAAATCCGCTTCTGCAAATGTTGCTTCGTTTCGCAGCCCGTGTCGCGATTGTCGCACGGGCATTCTGGCTAAGTTCTTAATTTTTCTTGGCCTTACATCGTAAACTAGCATTTGACCCTTACGGCAGGCAATGAACATCGTCTCATTGGGGCTCGCCAAGCCATCCGCGTTATTATGTTTCCTCAACGCGGCCCGTCTCTCACGAAAATGCCGGTTGTCGGTGTTGGTGCCAACAGCGCTCGCAGTTTCGTGTCGCCCGTGTTAGTGAGCGCCGCCTTCAAGGCTTTCCCTCACCTTTACCGTTCGGCCAGTTTTACATGCTTCAGATCGAAAACCTCGTCTTCAACGGATGGGGCCGCCGCTTTTTTGACAAGGCGACCGTCACCCTTCCGCCCGGCGCAAAAGTCGGGCTGGTCGGCCGCAACGGCGTGGGAAAATCCACCCTGTTCAAGCTGATCCTCGGCGAACTGCAGCCGGACGGTGGCGAAATTGCGTTCCCGAAGGCCGCGCGCATCGCCTCGGTCGATCAGGAGCACCCGGCAACGCCGGTCTCGCTGCTCGACACCATCCTGGCCGCCGATATCGAGCGCGACGCCCTGTATCTCGAACTGGAAACCGCCGAGCCGGAGCGCATGGGCGAAATCTATGGCCGCCTGATCGAGATCGACGCCGATCGCGCCCCTGCCCGCGCCGGCGAGATCCTGAGCGGCCTCGGCTTCTCGACCGCGGATCTGGCTCGCCCCATGGCGGAGTTCTCCGGCGGCTGGCGGATGCGGGTCGCGCTGGCGGCAGCGCTTTTCGCCGCAGCCCGACCTGCTGCTGCTCGACGAGCCGACCAACTATCTCGACCTCGAAGGCGCGCTCTGGCTCGAGGCGCGCCTCAAGAAATACCCGCATACCGCCCTCATCATCAGCCACGACCGCGAGCTGCTGAACAATTCGGTCGATGCCATCCTGCATGTGAGCGAAGGCAAGCTCGACCTTTATACCGGCGGCTACGACGATTTCGAACGCCGCCGAGGCGAGAAGCTCCGCCTGCAGACCGCTTCGCGCAACAAGCAGGAAGCCGAGCGCGCCCATCTGCAGAGCTTCGTCGACCGTTTCCGCGCCAAGGCCAGCAAGGCCGCGCAGGCGCAGTCGCGCATGAAGCGGCTGGCCAAGCTGGAGCCGATCGCCGCCGTCATCGAGGAGCGCGTCGCGCCCTTCACCCTGCCCTCGCCCGAGCGCCCCCTCGCCCCGCCGCTGATGCAGCTGGAGCACGCGGATGTCGGATATGACGGTCACGCGGTCCTGCGCGACCTGAACCTGCGTCTCGACATCGACGACCGCATCGGCCTTCTGGGCGTCAACGGTGCCGGGCAAGTCGACCTTCGCCAAGATGGCGGCGGGCGCGCTGTCGGTGCAATCCGGCCTCATGCGCCGGGAGGGTCGCGTCAAGGTCGGCTGGTTCCACCAGCACCAGATCGAGGCGATCGACCCCGCCGACACGCCGCTGGAAATCATCCGCCGGGCGCAGGCCGAACGACAGCGAATCCTCGCGCCGCTCGCGACTGGCCCAGTTCGGCCTCGGCTTCGACAAGCAGGAGACCACGGTCGCCGACCTGTCGGGCGGCGAGCGGGCCCGGCTGCTGCTCAACCTCGTCGCGATGGACGCGCCGCACCTGCTGATCCTCGACGAGCCGACCAACCATCTCGACATCGACAGCCGCCGCGCCCTGCTCGACGCGCTGAACGATTACGCGGGCGCGGTCATCCTGATCACCCACGACCGCTCGCTGATGGAGCTGGTGGCCGACCGCCTGTGGCTCGCCGCCGACGGCCACGTGAAGCCCTTCGACGGCGATATGGACGATTACGCGCGCTTCGTCCTCGACCGCGCCAAGGCGGGTTCCCGGCCTGCGCAGAACAGGGACCGATCCTCCAAGCGCCGGAAAAGAGAGCAGGCCGAGGCTGCCTGAGCCCGTTCTACGAGCGCAGGCGAGGCTCTCCGCGAGAGCCTTTAAACAAACAGTTTTGCAGCACCCCGGCTGCAAATTATTCCCGGCTCCGGCACGGAAATTTGGGCGGAAATCGAATATTATCGCCGCCTCTCAAAGCAGTATTTCGTTCAGCCTTGTAATTTTCATCCGATGCGACTATATCAGCTTATCGAATTTGGCCTGACGACTGCTCTGTTTCGCCTTGCACTGCTTGCCGCGCACTCCGAACAATCTCTCCAAAACTCGAAAAATTGTGCCTGTTCGCAGAAATGAGGATCAGGCGCGGACGTGCATATACAAGTCAGTGAAAGGACTTACACAATGGTTACCGGCACCGTAAAATTCTACAACGATCAAAAAGGCTTCGGCTTCATTCAGCCCGACAACGGCGACAAGGATGTGTTCGTGCATGCGACCGCTCTCGAGCGCGCTGGCATTCGCGGCCTCGTTGAAGGCCAGAAGGTTTCCTTCGACACCGAAGAAGATCGTCGTAGCGGCAAGATCGCAGTCAGCACCATCCAGACTGCATAAGCCAGACTTGTCCGGCGAGAGGTAACTCGCGCCGGAGCATTCGGGGCCGCACTTCTTAAAGGTGCGGCCTCTTCTTTTTTGTCGCAAGTTCTGCGACGTCCGCGAAACTATTCGCTTTCGCAAGTGAGGATTTGATGTTTAAATTCAAAAGAACGATCCACCCGAAATCCGTGATGTTCGCCGTTGAATACGACGATGGCCGCACTGGATACCTTGTCGTCGAAGGACATGGCGGCCCGGGCGAGGATTACCTTGCTACATCGATTGCGAAAGAACGCCAGGCGGCGGGTTTGTTGCCTGAAGGCAACATCACGCGCATCAAGCGGGTGAGATAAAGGACAGGGTCCGATGGCTAAAGGTGAGCAACGCGGAAACCGCGAGTCGAAGAAGCCGAAACAGGACAAGGTCAAGACCAAAGAGGCGACTTCGCCTTTCACGACCGTACCGTCGAAGACGGTCGGCTCCGTGAAACCCAATACCGGCAAACGCTGATGATGCGGCGGGCGGGTCTGGGCCTTCTGGTTGCGATGGGCTTGAGTGCTCCGGCGCTCGGCCAACAGCCGGCCCCCGCACCCGTTCCGCCCGCGCCCTCCGTCCAGAACGCAGAAGCCCGGCGTCCCTCGGAAGGCATCGCCACCGAGGCCGAAGCCTCGCGCCTGCGGACCCAGAATCGGGAGCGAGAGTGGGACCGCAAGATGCGGGCGTCCACCAACAGCATTTGCAAGGGTTGCTGAGCGTGAACACGCTTGATGTCCCGCACCTCAAGACGATCGGAATTTCAGCCGCGTCCCGCATCGGGTCCAGGCGGCTCGACGCGACTAACAAGGAAATCGTTCGATGAAACCGAAGTTCAAGGTCGGGCAGACCGTCCAGCTGTCGACGAACGGCCTTGGCCGGACGACGCGGGGCTCAAGCTATGAGATCATCAGCATCCGGCCGGCGAACGACGACGAATTCCAGTACGTGATCAAAAGCCCGACGGAGGCCTATCAGCGCTGCGTTCGCGAAGGTCTGCTGGCAGGCTGACCCGCCGCACGGTTCTGGCCGTGACGCTCCCCCGCCGGAGCCTATCCAATCCCTTCTGGTCGCCAAACGCCTCACCGGGTCTTTCCGCACGACATCACCGCTTCCGCCCGTTCGGCATGTGCGGTCATCGAAGTGCTCCCGAAAGGTGGACGACCGCAGGCAGACATAGCGAAACGCCCGACAGAAACAGAAGAGCGAATACGATGCGACGCATCGTGGCGGGCGAGACGGGTGGCGGCCATCGGCGGGCCGCATGGGTCGCGCCGATGACGACCGGAACGGCGAGAAGGCCGGACAACGTCGATCCTGACGGAAGATCGCCGGAGCCGGCCACAAGTCCGATGCGGACCACGGCGTTTACCGCGAACACCGCCACCAGAGTTTCACGGACCATGACCAGCGACATGGGCTGGCGGTAGAAATGATAGACGAGCGGAGGACCCGCCGTTGAGAACATGCCGCCCATCACGCCCGCGATTCCGCCGAAAAACAGGAACGATCCTGCGCCGGAACGGTACGGCAGAGGCTGAGGTTTTCGCGCGAGTTGCAGGCTGGAGACGATGATCACGACGCCAAGGATCAGGCGCAGAAGGTCGGCACGCGTGTCGGCGAGCCATTCCAGCAGCCAGTATCCGACGAAGAGCAGCGGAATGCTCGTTGCCATGACAAGCCAGAACTCTCTCCAGGCGACGTCGCGCCAGCCCTTCATAAGCATCTGCACTGAATTCACCATCGACAGCACGCTGACGATCATGGCGGCATCGGCCAGGGGCAGGAGGCCCGTGAGGCCAACGCCGCCCATAGTGATGAGTCCGAAGGCGAAGCCCGTCAGCGTCTGGGCGTAAGCGGCTGCGGCTGTGAGCAGCGAGGAATCCGGTGAGCTCCGCAGGCGACATCGCCTACAGGTTCCTCAACGCGGCAAACAACTCCGCGAATGGGCTTCCTGCCCGATGGAACACGGGCGGCTCTCCGAAGGGGGCCGCGACCGTTACGTCCTGCCCGCCCGGCGAAGGTGCGGCCCGACCAGACATGAACCCAATTCGATCCTTTCGGAAGGTAGGTGCTCCATTCCGTCTTGCCCGCCTGCCAGACCGGGGCGACCAGGAGGTCCGGGCCATAGAGATAGGCATCCTGGATCGCGTAGGTGCGGGTATCCTCCTCGAAATGAAGGAACAGGGGCCGCTGCACCGGAAGACCGCGGGTGGAAGCCTCCGCCACGAGAGACTTCAAGTACGGCACCAGATGCACATAAATCCGGGTCATGCGGGCGAAATGCGCCAGAACGTCGGGATCCTGATCGATCTGCAAATTGTCGCGCGGGCGGTTGCCTTCATGAGTGCGCATGACAGGCGTGAAGGCCGCCATCTCGGCCCACCGCATGATGAGTTCCGGCGTGCGGACATTTCCGAAAAGGCTCGTGTAACCGCCGATATCCGAGTGATGATACGCATTGCCGAGGAGGCCGGAGGACAGCGCGCCCGAGATCACGGTCACGAGACCGTCGTGCCGCGTGAAATCCACGGATTGATCGCCTCCCCACAGCAGGGGGCAATGTTTCTGAACGCCCGTGAACCCTGCCCGCATGAAGAACAGGATGTCGCCGGTTCTCCCTCGTTTCTCGACCGCGCGCGCATTCACCTCGGCCCAGAGCGTCGGCCAGGCGTTGTGCATCAACCTGGCATCGACACCGTTGGCGAGGTGCACGTCGATGGGAAGGTACTCGCCGAAATCGGCCATCCAACCGGAGAGCCCGAAGTCGATCATGTTGCGGCCGATCACGCGCTCGGCAAACCACTCGGCGGCGTCCGGATTGGTGAAGTCGACGACGCCGCAATCGAATTCGCCGAAATCGACGAGCGCGGTCTTGCCCGCATCGTCCTTTGCAAAATATCCCGCCGCATCCGCTTCCGGAAAAAGCGGGCCGTCGACGGCAAGATAAGGATTGACATAGCCGAGAAACCGGATGCCCCGGTTCTGCCAGCTCTGCGATGCGCTGGCGCAAGCCTGGATAGCGGTCCCTCGTTCGCCTGCCAATCCCAGAACAGTCGCGCGCCAAACGAAGTATGGCGCAGGCCGACCCAATCCTCGCACCAGAGGCCGGATACCTTGGCTCCGGCGGCCATGATGGCTTCGAGCCGCTCGAAGGATCGCGCGCCGTCTTTCAGGCCGATGATGGCGCCCGCCATAGACCCATTCAGGGAGGGGTGGCTGGCGACCGAAGCGCTCGGAGAGGGCCTCGACGAGACTCGCGAAGATCGGCCGGGCGGTCAGCTCGATATGGTCCGGCACCGCCCAGACCTCGATTTCATGAAAGCCCGTCTGCCGGAAATCGAAGGCCGAATACGCGGTCGTTGCCACATGCAGCGCGTAGCGACGGGACGACATATAGGTCGGCTGCGGATAATTGGTGTTCCAGTAGTCGCCGCCCGCCTTGCCGGTGACGTCCGCCCTGAAGGTGATCTCGGTCGTCTTGTCGCGCCCGACCCCCGGCTCCGAGGTCCAGAGCGGAAACCGCCGCCCGCGCATGTCGAAATATGACATCTGCTCGCCGCCGCCCCAGACATGTTCGTCCTCATCCGCGACGACGCGAAGCCAAATCCGATTGATCGACGGATCGGAAGTATTGAAGAAGATGGCGCCGTCGCGATCGCCGCCCGAGATGACAAGGGTGAGGCGAGCCGGCTGACCGGGCGCCGCGGAAAGAGCGATCTCGAATTCATCTGCCGGTGAGCGACACCTGCGCGTGCGAAAGCGGCGTGCGTTCGATGACGTAATCCTCGATGTCGAAATTCCCGCGGTACATGTCCATGCGCGCGTCGCCATGACCGACGAAGAGACATGGGGCATCGCTGCGGTGGCGAAGGAGGAGCCTGCCATCGAGCAGGAGGTCGAAACCGTCCGAATGGGTCTGGATCTGCATGGGGTGCTCAGTTCTGCGTCAGGCCGGCATCGACGATGAAATTGGCGCCCGTGCAGCCGGCGCTTTCATCCGATCCGAGGAAAAGCGCAACCTTCGCCACATGGCTCGCATCGAGGCGGAACTTCAGGGCCTGAAGGTCGAGGAATTGCTGGTTGAGCTCGGGCGTGAGCCAGAGCTTTTCCTGTCGCTCGGTGAGAATGGCGCCCGGCACGATGCAGTTGACGCGAATGCCCGACGGACCGAGTTCGCGGGCGAGTGTGCGCGTCATGCCGTTGATGGCTGCCTTCGCGGTCGTGTAGCCGACCATGCCGGGGCGCCCCGCATCCAGGAAATGGAGCCCAGCATGATGATGGAGCCGTGCCCCGCACCTGCCATCCCTTTCGAGACGGCCTGCGTGGCGAAGAACTGATGGTCGAGATTGAGCGCCAGAGCGCGACGCCAGTAATCCGGCTCGATCTCCACCGATGTCATGGCGGTCATCCTTGCCCGCGTTGTTCACGAGAACATCGATGCCATCGTTCTCCTGCTCGATGCGAGCGAGCATCTCTCGTAGGGCCTCGATATCAGTCACATCGCATCCGTGGAACGAAGCGCCGGTGGCCGAGGCCAAAGCCTCGCCTCTTGTCAGTATCGATGTCGATGAACGAAACGCGCGATCCCTGCGCGACGAAGGCCTTCACCATCTCCTCGCCGATCCCCGAGGCGCCGCCGGTGATGACCACCGAGCGTCTCTCCAGGGACCGATAATGAACTGTTTGATAATCGAACGGCATCGAGAACCTCAGGCGTTAAACGGCGGGATCGAAACGAAATTCGGGCAGGCCGGGCACCTCGACCCGCATGGAAAAGAGACTGCCCGAATGTGGCAGGGCCGCGAGTTCGTCGGCAGGACGGCTCGCACGCGCCGAGGTCACATAGAGCGTCTTTAGATCGGGCCCGCCGAAGGCGACCATCGTCGGGCAGCGGGCCGGAACGGGAAATCTCGGCGAGAAGGTTTCCGTCGGGCGCATAGCGCTGTATCCGGCCACCTTCGAACAGCGCCGTCCAGTAGCAGCCTTGCGCATCGACAGCCGCGCCGTCGGGACGCCCGCGATCGCGTTTCCGTCGGCGAGAGCCGCACGAACAAAGTGCGGTCCGTGGCTTCGCCCGTCGCGGGATCGTAAGCATAGCGCCAGACCGTGAAGGTCGGCGTATCGGCATGATAGAGGGTGCGTCCGTCCGGCGAGAACGCGACGCCGTTGGAGGTGAGAAGCCCGACGCGCCAGCACGGCCAGACCGCGGCGATCATAGCGATAGAGATGCGCTTTGCCGCCGTCCTTGGGTTCGTCGATCGTTCCGGCGAGGAAGCGCCCGGCCGGATCGACGCGTCCGTCGTTGAACCGGCTCGTGCGTCTGATCCTCGGGATTGTCGGCGAGCTTCCGCGTCGAGCCGGCCTGCTCGATCGAGGAGCCAGAGGCCCGAGCGGAAGCCGGCGATGAATCCGCCGCCTTCTCTCGGACCCGATGCAGCCGATGTCCTCGGGCATTGGAATCGCACCATGTGCCGTCGGCACGCGGCTCGAAACGATGAAGCGCCCTGCCCTTGATATCGACAAAGTAGAGCGCCTGCTCGTCCGCCGACCAGAGAGGGCACTCGCCGAGCTCGGCCCGGAAGATCGAGCGCAACAGTGAAGCTCATCGAAGTGCCTCCACGCCGAACCGGACGGTGCCGGTCAAGACGTTCGCCGGGCTGAAGGACCTTGAGGCCATGACTCGAGCCAGGTCCGGTCGATTGATGGCGTCGTTCAGATGGCTGACGGGTTCGACGGCGAAAAAATCCCGTCCTGTCGGCACATACACGACGAGGTGGCCGAAGACCGGATCGGCCTCGAAGGCGAAGCGCGATCTTGTCCTCCTCGAACAGGATATCGGCGCTTCCGTCCCAGCCGGTCGAAACAATTGTCGAGACCGGGCTCGCCCAGGCTCGCGCTCGTACGGTAGTCCCATTCCGCCGGCACGGGAATGCATCGCGCGGGAAGCGAAGTTCGCGCCGGTCGGATAGACGATTTGCGGCTGCAAACTGCAGCTCGAACCCGTGGGCGCCTTGGAAAGAACGGGTGCAGTCCCAAGCCGGCCGGCATGGCGCGGTCATCGTCCAGGTTCTCAACGTGAGCGTGATCCGTAAGGCCGTCAGGCGATCAGCGCGAAGCATTTGCTCGGCCCGATATGCGAATGGCCAACCCCTCGCGTCGTCTCCAACTGGGCGATGAAGGAACGACAGCCGGCAATGCGTGCATCGCTCGACTTCCGCGACCTGCCAGGGCTTCTGCCACGCATTGCCGTGGATGGAATGCGGATGATCGCCGAAATTCAACGCGAGCTGATGCTCGACGCCCTCGAACGAGAACCGGCCCTGCGCGATCCGGTTCGAATAGGGAATGAGCGGATAGCTGCTGGTCTGGCGGACAAGCCCGTCGCGGAGCGCTCTGTCAGGCGTCTCGCGCATCAGCGCATATCCCATCGCGCCAGAAGCCCGCGATGGCGCCGCCGATGGACGGAGCCAAATCGACTTTCAGTGCGCCGCTCCTGAGGGTGACGATCGGGCAAGGCTCCATCTCGACCTCAATATGCGGCGGTGGGCGCAGCGGCCTGAGCAGGCTGGTCACGCAAGGCGCCCAGCCAATCGGATGCGCGGCCGGTCATCATGGCGATATCGGACGCGATGGCGGCAAAGTCATAGCCGTAATCGATGAAGCGGCGAACCATGTCGGGATTGGGCCCGACGATGCCCGACGGGCTTTCCGGCGGCGCGCGATGCCTTGGCGGCGCTTCTCGATCAGGGCCTGAACGTCGGGATGAGCGATGTTGCCGATATGTCCCATGGCGGCGGACAAGTCCCCCGGGCCGACGAAGAGGGCATCCACCCCCGGCACCGCTGCGATTTCCGGCAGCCGCTCGATGGCGTCGGGCGTTTCAAGCTGGACGATGACGGCAACCTCGCCATTCGCCCGCTTCAGATAATCTCGCGACCCGCCCGAATCGGGAGCCGCGATGAACGGCCGCTACTCCGCGCACGCCTTCCGGCGGGTATTTGGCGAACGACACGGCCTGGCGCGCCTCCTCGGCCGTCTGCACGAAGGGCACCATGATCGTCTGGGCGCCTGCATCCAGAACGCGCTTGATGAGGACCTGATCGTTCCACGCGAGGCGCACGACCGCGTCGGCCGGCGTGCAGCCTATGGCGCGCAGGATGTGCGGTGAGATCCGATACCTCGATGGGCACGTGCTCCATGTCGACGACGAGGAAGTCGAAGCCGGTGTAGCCCATGGCCTCTGCTGTCGCGGGTGCCGCGGCCATCAACCAGGTGCCGAGCGGCGGACGCGGCCCCTCGCCTCCCAGCCAGCGTTTGAAGCGGTTCTCGATATCGATCATGGAATCCTCAAAAGATTGCTGGCTCGGCGACCGGGCCGGGCGTGCTCAGGAAATCGAAGTCGCAGCCTTCGTCGGCCTGCGAGACATGACGCTGGTACAACGCCGCAAAGGAACGTCCGTACATCGGCGCAGTCGGCTTCCACGCGGCCCTCCGGCGTTCCAGTTCGGCTTCATCCACCCGCATGTCGAGGCGAGCCGCTTCAACATCGAGCTCGATGAGGTCGCCGGTCCTGAGCAGGCGCCAACGGACCGCCCATCGCCGCCTCCGGGGCAACGTGGAGAATGCAGGTTCCGTAATGGGTGCCGCTCATGCGGCCGTCGCAGATGCGGACCATGTCGCGAATGCCTTGCATCAGGAGCTTCTTGGGGATCGGCAGATTGCCCCATTCCGGCATGCCCGGAGCGCCGACCGGCCCCGCATTGCGCAGAACAAGCACGCTGTCCTCGCGTCACCTCGAGATCGGGATCGTCGATCGCAGCGTTCATCTCCGCGGGATTGTCGAACACGATGGCCGGGCCGACGTGTTTGAGGAATTTCGGGTTCGCGGCGGATGATTTCATGACGGCGCCATTGGGCGCGAGATTGCCGCGCAAGACCGCAAGCGTTTTGCCGCGTGACAGAGGCACGACCGGGTTCGACGGGTCCCGGATGACGTCATCGTTCCAGCAATCCGCGCCCGCGAGATTTTCGCCGAGCGTCTTGCCATTGACCGTCAACGCGTCACTGTCGAGATGCGCCTCCAGCTTTTTCAGGAGAGCCAGCAACCCGCCGGCAAAGTAGAAATCCTCCATCAGATATTCGCCGGAAGGGAAAGAGGTTGGCGCAAACGGGAACCTTGCCGGCCATCTCCGACATGTCGTCGAGGGTGAGGTCGACGCCTGCCCGGCGCGCCATGGCGATGAGGTGCACGGCGGCATTCGTCGAGCCGCCCAGCGCCATGTAGGCGACAAGGCCGTTCCGGAAGCTCGCGCGCATCGAGAAGACGCGAGGGCTTCAGGTCTTCCCAGATCATCTCGACGATGCGGGCGCCGCAGGCGGACGCCATGCGCGGATGACCGCTGTCGGCGGCCGGGATGGAGGACGCGCCCGGGAGGGTCAAGCCCATGGCGTCGACGATGGACGTCATCGTGGAGGCCGTGCCCATGGTATTGCAGGTGCCGATGGAGCGCGTCATCCGGCTTTCGAGATCGACCCAATCCTGCGGTGAGATGTTGCCGGCGCGCAGCTCGTCCCAGTACTTCTTGGTATGCGTTCCGGCGCCGGTCTTTTGACCCCGCCACTGGCCGTTGGACATGGGGCCGGCCGGACAGATAGATCACCGGAATATCCATGCTGATCGCCCCCATCAGGAGGCCGGGCGTGGACTTGTCGCAGCCGCCAAGGAGCACGGCGCCATCGACAGGATGCGAGCGCAGGATCTCCTCGGCTTCCATGGCGAGGAAGTTGCGATAAAGCATGGTGGTGGGCTTCACCATCACCTCGCCGACCGACAGGGCCGGCAACTCGACCGGATAGCCGCCGGCCTGCCAAACTCCGCGCTTCACGGCCTCGGCGCGATCGCGCAGATGCGCGTGGCAGGGACTCATGTCGCTCCAGGTATTGAGGATGGCGACCACCGGTTTGTTGAGAAACTCCTCGCGCCGCATGCCCATCTGCTGTGTGCGCTGGCGGTGCGCGAAGCCGCGCATATCCTGCGATGCGAACCAGCGCTGGCTGCGGAGCTCGGCAAGTGCTCGACGTGTCATTGCAAGATCCTCACCCGTGGTTGCCGCCAGAGCAACGTGGCCGACCGGCGCCATGCCTGTCTCATCGATCAACCCTTGTTTCTCAAGCGCCAATGAGACGCTTTCAGACTGGGAACGCCGGGGCACCCTGCTCGATCTTGACGACGCCCGCTGGCGCTTCGATCCGGATCTGGCCATCGACGGACACGGTACGCACCGAGATCGTGTCGAAAGCGGGCCGGTATGAGCCGCCTGGCATCGAGGGACAACACCGGCCCGTCATTCCCCCGACGAAGTTGGAAGCGAAGCTCCAGCCGGCTGTCGCCCTGCCAATCCGTCGTGTCGCCGTCATCCTCATAAAGATACGCCTCGGAGGCATCCTGGGGAATCCCGAATACGATCATCTCGCGCTGCGTGTCGAGACGGGGATCGATCCGGTCGATCTGCCGCGTTACAGGGATCATCGCGCCGCACCGGACGAAGACAGGCAGACGGCCGAGGGGTGTCTGTGACCGTGATCGTCTGCGCACCGTCGAAGTGGCGTCCATCGTGAAAGTCGAACCAGCCGCCCGGATGCTCCGGCAGGTAGACCTGCCGCTCCGCGGCTCCCTCCTCGAGGACGGGCGCTACCAGCAGATCGGGGCCGAGCATGAAGCTGTCCTGCACATCGACGGCCAAGCGGTCGCCCGGAAAATCGTAGAACAGCGGACGCACGACCGGCTCGTTGCGGCGCGAAGCCTGCCACATCTGCGTGTAGAGGTAAGGCATCAGCCGGTAGCGGAGGGTGATGGCGTCGCGAACCTGCGGGATGACGCTCTCGTGCATCCAGGGAAGGTTGACGATGCCGTCGTCCTTCCAGGAATTCATGACGAAGCGCGGCCAGAGCGAGCAGAATTCCACGAAGCGGCAGAACAGCTCCGCGTTCGGGCTTGGCCCATGAAATCCGCCGACATCGTGCCCGATGTTGAACATGCCCGACAGGCTCATGTTGAGCCCTTGGGTCAGGTTGAAGCGAAGCGTCTTCCACGCGGTCTCGTTGTCGCCGGACCAGGTCTGGGCATAGCGCCAAAGGCCGGCCGCGCCGCCACGCGTGATGGCATAGGGCCGCTTTCCGGGCGCATGCGCGGCCTGGGCCTCATAGGACAGCTTCGTCATGAGAAGCGGCTGCGCGGGCCGCGCCAGCACCTGCGGAAAGGGCGTCCGTCGCCATTGCACGACGGCGTCCTCGTCCCAGATCTCGTATTCGTTGTTGTCGTTCCAGACCGATGACAACGCCGTAATCGAGCAGCGCCGTCTGAATGCCGTCCCGCCACCAGGCGCGTCCGCCCGGATTGCGTGAAGTCGACGTGGAAGCCGAGACCGTCCCAGAACTGCGCAACGGCCGGCTCGCCGGTCTCGCCGTCCATGACGAGGATTCCCTGATCCATTGCCTCGTTGAGGCGAGGATGGTCATCCAGAAGGCAGGGCTTGAGATTGGTGACCGGCTGCATGCCGGCGTTCTTCAGGCGCGCCATGGTGGCGGCGGGATCGGGGAACTTGTCGCGGTTCCAGTTGAACGCGTAGCGGCGCGGGCCGATGGAGCGTGTAGCCGGAACCGAAATGGAAGCTGTCGCAGGGGATGCGGTGATGACGGCACTTCTCGATGTAGTCCGTGATCCTCGCATCGGCATCCGGCGCGTCCGCGATCGTCATCGAGGTCGTGCCGAAGCCGAGGGACCATTTCGGCGCGAAGGCCTGACCGCCGGTCAGCCAGGAGAAGCGGCGCACCACATCCGGCACGCCGGGTCCTGCAAGGACATAGAAATCGAGATCGCCGTCCTGCGCGCTGTAGGAGCGAAACAGGCCGTGATAATTGTCGATGCGTGCAGCCGAGATCCATCTCGCCGACCGCAAGATTGTCGTAGAAGACGCCGTGCGCGCCCGCCGGACCGTCGACGATGACGAACGGGATCATCTTGTAGAGCGGGTCGCTCAGCTCCGCGTCGAATCCGCAGGGATCGACAGCGTCGATCTTGAAGCGGCGGCCGGTATGATCGAGAGGTCCGGCCTTGTCGCCGACGCCGTAATGGCGCTCCTTCTCGTCGCCGCGCCATGACGTGCTGAAGCGCGCCGGTCTTGCGGGACATGGAAATAGGCCTGCGTCGGCCGGTCCTGCAGGAAGGGACGGCTTTCCCCGGCGCGATGCCAGGCGATGCCGAAGGGGGACAATGTGACGACGGCGGTCAAGCCGGCGGCTTCGAGCACGACCGTGCCGTCGCGCTGCGCCACCGACGGCTTCAGGGCAGGTGAAACCCGTCCGTGGAGTCGCGCAATCTGCCTTCGATAGGGGGGCTCGAGCCCGCCCGGCGCGATGCTCCAGCCGCGATCGAGGCGATAGCCCCCGGCGCGCTTCATGACGACCCGGCCGATATCGTGCTCGAGGATGCCGACGCGCAGCTCCGTGTCGCCACCCGAGATCGAACACGGCCCAAATTCCATCGCGGCCGCGATAGCGGCCCTCCGTCAACGCTTTCATTCGAAATATCTCCTCAGCAATATCAGCGGATGCGGATCGCGCTTCCGTCCGCATCGAAAAGGTGAAGCGCCTCGCGCTTGAGGCGCAGGCCGAGCCGCTGGTTGCGGCTCGTACCCCGCCTGCCCGTCCTGGCGCACGGTGAGCTGCGGCAGGCCGGGAGCCGATCCGTAAAGATAGGTTTCGCCACCGAGCTGCTCGACAAGGTCGAGGGTGATGACGAGATCGGCCTGCTGCCTCGTCCACGACGTCGATATGCTCCGGTCGCGCGCCCAAGGTGACATCGGCCCCGACAGCGGCATGGCCGGTCGAGGGCAATGAGATCGGCCGCGTCTCGCTGCCGACGGCGACCTGCCCGGCATCCGCCACCCGCGCCGGGAAGAGGTTCATGCGCGGCGAGCCGATGAAGCCGGCGACGAAGAGATTGGCCGGATTGATTGTAGACGTCGAGCGGCGTTCCGACCTGCTCGATGACGCCCGGCGCGCAGCACCACGATGCGGTCGGCCAGCGTCATGGCCTCGACCTGGTCGTGGGTGACGTAGATCATGGTGCCGCCGATCTCCGCATGGAGCGCGGCAAGCTCCTTGCGCGTGGCGACGCGCAACTCCGCATCGAGGTTCGACAGCGGCTCGTCGAACAGGAAGATCTTGGGATCGCGAACGATCGCGCGGCCGATGGCGACACGCTGGCGCTGACCGCCCGAGAGGGCCTTCGGCTTGCGGTCGAGATAGTCGGTGAGCTGCAGCATCTCGGCGGCGCGGCGGACGCGCTGGTCGATCTCGCTCCTGCCGAGGCCCATGTTCTCCAGAGCGAACGCCATGTTCTTGTAGACGCTCATATGCGGATAGAGCGCATAGGACTGGAACACCATCGCAAGCCCGCGGTCGGAGGCCGGAACGTTCGTGACGCTCTGGCCGTCGATCCGGATCTCGCCGCCGCTGACCTGCTCGAGCCCGGCGATGATGCGCAGAAGCGTCGATTTCCCGCAGCCCGACGGGCCGACGAACACCACGAACTCGCCATCCGCGATCGGCAAGGTCGACGCCATGAATGATCGTCACGGTGCCGTAGGATTTCTTGATGTCGATGAGCTTCAGCTCGGCCATGGGTTAACCAGCGGGTTATTTCATCCCGGTATTCGCGATACCGGTGGTGATGAAGCGTTGCAGGAACACGAAGACGATCGCGACCGGAGTCAGGGTCATGACGGTCATCGCAAGAAGGTACTGCCATTGGGTCTGCAGCTCGCCCTGAAAGGCGTTGAGGCCGATCTGCAGCGTGTAGACTTCCGTCTTCGTCAGGACGGCGAGCGGCCAGAGGAACTCGTTCCAGCGCCACATGATCGAGAAGATCGTCAGGACCGCGAGCGCCGGCAGGGTGAGCGGCATCACGATGCGCCAGTAGATCTGCCACTCCGAGGCCTTGTCCATGCGGGCGGCCTCGATGAGATCGCGCGGCAGCGTCAGCATGTACTGGCGCAGAAGAAATACGCCGGTCGGCGTCGCGGCCCCCGGCAGGATGACGGCCCAGAGCGAATTGACGAGCCCGAGCTTGGTCACCACCAGGTAGACCGGCACGAGGATGATGGTGATCGGGATCATCAGCGTGCCGATCACCATCAGCATGGCGGCGTTCTTGCCCTTGAACTCGTAGATGGACAGCGCATAGGCCGCCATCGAGTTGATCAGAAGCGTGATCAACGTCGCGACCACGGTCACGAAAACCGAGTTGGCGAGAAACTGCGGAAAGGCGAATCGCGCCAGCGGCTCGGTGTAGTTTTCCGTCGCGAGCGAGAACTCGCGCACCGGCCTCCGCTTGTCGATGGGCACCCGGAATTGCTGGCTCGGGTCTGCGGGATCGACCATCTGGGCCTGGATGCCGACGCGGCGGACCTGCGCAAGCTCGCGCGTCGTTCCGTCCTCCATCGTCACCGTGAAGAGAGGCAACGGCTGCGGGTAGCCGGGAACCGAAATTTCCTTCTGCGACATCGGCAGAAGAGACGGCGGAAACTCGAGCAGGCTGGCCTGTGTCTTGAACGACGACATGACCAGCCAGAGCACCGGGCCGAACATCAGAACGACGCCGAGCAGCAGGTAGGCGTAGGCCGCGATATCGGTCCAATGCCAGCTCTTGGCCTCGCGGCGGGCGGTGAGGAGTTGGCGTATGTTCATGACGGCCTCACGAGGACTTGCGTTGCGTGAAGGCGAGTTGCGCCAGGGTCAGCGCGAACAGCACGATGCCGAGCACCACGGAGGCCGCCGCAGCGAGGCCGAAATTCTGAACCTGGTTCGAGAACGCCGTCTCGTAGATGTACTGCACCACCATCAGCGTCGAGGTGCCCGGGCCCTCCGCCGGTCAGCACGAAGACCTCGTCGAAGGTCTGCACGGCGCGGATCAGGGCCAGCACGATCACGACGATCAGGTTGGGCCAGAGCAGCGGCAGGGTGAGGCGCCAGAACACCCGCCAGCGCGGCGTCGCGTCCATCTCGGCGGCCTCGTAGATGTCCGCCGGAATGGCCTGAAGGCCCGCCAGCAGGATCAGCGTGTAGAACCCCATATGGGCCCAGACCGACACGAAGATGACCCAGAACATCGCCCAGCCGGGTTCGCTGAGAAACAGGATCTTGTCGCCGCCAAGCGCGGTGATGCCGGCATTCAGAAGCCCGTCGCGCTGCAGGATCCATTTCCAGATCAGCGCGACGACCACGGGCGACAGCAGGACCGGAAAGAAGTAGACGGCGCGGAAGAAGCCGCGTCCGCGGATCTTCATGTTGAGCACGACGGCCGTCAGGAGCGACAACCCCACCATCGCGACGACCTGGAACAGCGGTGAACCGGAGCGTGTTGAAGACGCCGCGCCAGAAATGGTCCTCGCGGCAGGAACTCGGATCCACGAAGGATCCGCAATCGAACAGATAGGCGTACTGGCCGGCCCCGACAAGGGACGCTCGGACGGAAACAGCGCGGGCCCGCCGGTCACCGAATAGACGAAGTTGATGCCGATGGGCGCGAACACGAACAGGCCGAAGAAGAGGAGGTTCGGCAACAGGAAGACGTAAGGCATCCGCCTTTCGCCGATCAGCCGCTGCAGCCCCGCCATGGGCCAGTCGATGATCCGCGTGACCAGTCTCAGGACGGAGTTCGTCCCGCGCGGCTCAGCCTGCCGGCTCGACGTGTCGGCCGACGTCGCTGGAGAGGGCTTTGATGAGAGGGTCATGCGTGTCTCTGGCCGAAGGCTGGAATGTCCCGGGCGAAGCCGCCCGGGACGGTTTCAGGTTTTACTTCTTGGTGCGCTCGGCGATCTGCTGCTCGATATCCGCCGTGATGCGCTTGTAGGCCTCGTCGAGCGACGACTTCGCCGGCGATGGCCTGGCCGAGCCGGCTGATCACCGCGTTGAAGATCACGCGGTTGTGGACGTAGCCCTGCAGCTTGTTGGCGACGGGCGAGAGCTGCGACACGCCTTCGCTGAAGACCTTGAGCGCCGCCTTGCCCTGCGGGGGAGGCGTCCTTGTAGTCGAGGCCCTGCTTGGCGAGGCCGAGATGACCCGGCACGAAGAGCGAGCGCTCGTAGAACTCGCGCGGCGACTTTCTCGCTGGCGAGATATTCGACGAGGCGCGCGACTTCCTTCGGATGCTGCGTCGTCTTGATGGCGACGAGCGCGGCGCCGCCCGGCATGGCGGAGCAGTTGGCCGGGCCGCAGGGGGTCGGGACCGCTTCCCAGTCGAAGGCATTGCCGATCGTCTTGTCGAACTGGCCGATCTGCCAGGAGCCCGACACGTACATCGCGACCTGCGCGTTCTTGAACTCGTCGTTGGCGCCACGATAGGCGGTGCCCGCCACCGAGCCCCAGAGCTCCTTCGACATCACGCCGTTCTTGTGCCAGTCATAGACGAGCTGCGCGGCCTTCTTGAAGCCGTCATCGACGACGGCGGGCTCGCCCTTGTCGTTGAAGATCTTCGCGCCCTGCGTGATCGCAAGGCTGAAGAAACGATGGCCCGATCGGTCGATGGCGAGCGGGAACGGCGCCTGCACCTTCGTGGCGACGTCCTTCGCGGCCTTGGCCCACTCCTCCCAGGTCGCTTTCGGGCCGGGCATCGCAACGTTGGCCTGCTCGAACAAGGTCTTGTTGACGAACGGGCCCGTCAGGGTGAGCTGGGTCATGTAGCCCGGGATCGAGGTCTTGTCGCCCGGCAGCCGCATCCATTCGAGGAAGGGTCCGAAATTGGTTTCGAAATAGGCGGGGTCCTTCAGATGGGGCCGCAGATCCAGCATGTAGCGGGCCACGCCGCCGAGATCCGCGACGCGCGCGAGGTCGGGCCCCTGCCCTGCCGCCAGCTGAACCGGCAGGTTCTCGTTGATGGCCTTGAACGGCACCTGATCGAGAACGACCTTGATGTCCTTGTTCTGCTCCTCGAAGCGTCGCAGCAGGTCGGACATGACCTCGCCTTCGTTGCCGTCCGAGTACCAGGTCATCCGCAGGGTCGTTTGTGCCTGCGCGTGGCCGACTACCAGGCTCGCCGCGAGCAGGGCGCAGCCCAGGAGCATCTTTGTGCCCTTCATCGTTTCCTCCGTTTGTTTTCTTGTTCAAGATTGTGAGATTTGCTTGAATCTGTGGCGCCACCGGGGCGTCAGACCTCATCGAAGACCGGCTCTGCGGTGCCTGATCGGGACTCGCCTCTCCTTTCATCAGGCATCCTCCGTACACGGATGGCGACCGGTAGGCGGCGAGTGGCTCGCAGACACGTCGGAGACGAAGTCGATTGCGGCGATCAGTTTGGCAAACGTTTGCCGAGCTGTCCAGCGCTGTTAAAGTCAGCGTTCTTGACAGACGCATCCAGGGTCTCGACAGGGCAGGCCAAAGTGGTGAACAAGGTGCCATGAACAGCAAGCGACCTTCCCGACAAGAGCCGGTCTCGTTGGCAACAGTGGCGGCCAAGGCGGAGCGTGTCGATTGCTACCGTCTCCCGAATTGTGAACGGGCAAACGGGCCGGGCCTCCGCCGAGACGGTCGAGCGCGTCCAGAAGATCGTGGCGGCGCTGGGCTACCGGCCGAACCATGTGGGCCGCGACCCTGCGCCGGCGGGAAAGCCGTATCGTGGCCATGCTGTCGCCCAACCTCGACAACCCGGCCATGGCGGCCGTTGCCGCTTCCGTTGAGGCAGCCCTGCGCTCGGCCGGCTATGTGATGATCCTGTGCGACACCCACGACCGGGCAGAGCTCCAGGATGAATACCTGCATGCCATGCGCTCGCAGGTCGTGCAGGGCTATGTGCTCGTCAACGCCGTGCCGAGCGAAGGGCTGTCCGCCGCGGTCGCCCGTGGCGATCCTGTCGTCTTTGTCGGTCGCCGAAACCCCCACGGCGGGGGATCCTTTGTGGGGATCGACAACCGGCGCGCCGGGGCGGATGCCGCCGATCACCTGTGGGCGCGCGGAATCAGGGACCTTGCCGTCATCCATCCGACGCAAGGATCATCGGCGTCGCGCGATCGAGTACAGGGCTTCATCACGCGCCTTCAGGAGCTTGGCCTGCGCCACGACGCGATCCGGCAGGCGGAGGCGCCGGGCCTGTCTCATCTCGAGGTTGGGTACGCGGCGGCGAAAACGCTCGTCCAAGGACAATCGTGGCCTCGCGGCCTGTTCTGTCCGAGCGACCTGATGGCGTATGGAGCCTACCGCCTTGCGTCGGAAGAAGGCATCGATGTCCCTCGGCAATGCAGGATCGTGGGTGTCGACGACAATGCGCTGAATGCCTGGCTCGCCCCGTGGCTGACCTCGGTCCGCATTCCGTATGCCGATTTCGGCGAAAGGGTCCTGGATCAATTGCAAGCCCTGTGGTCGGGCAAAGAACCCACCGACCAGCTTCTGCCGCACGAGCTGATCGTCCGCTAATTGTTGGGCAAGTCACAGCAAGCAAGTGGTGGGCCCGCCCGGACTCGAACCGGGAACCAGACCGTTATGAGCGGCCGGCTCTAACCATTGAGCTACAGGCCCTTCTTACCCAAGGGTGCTGGCTTGTAGCGGCAAATGGGGTCGCTCCGCAACGGTGTCGGCGATCGCAGGGAACTCCGTCAGGGGCGGAAGACCTCGATCTTCTCGTCGAATGCCGTCGAGGTGCTGTGGACCGAGCGGGACCGGGTTTCCCCAGAGGTGCTCGACGAAGGATTTCGACATGAGCAGCGGTTCGCCGAGGGTCTTGTTGAGATCGGCGATCCGGCTTGCCAGGTTGACGTCCCGGCCGATCACGGTGAAATCCAGCCTTCGGCCCGAACCCACATTGCCATAGGCCGCATCGCCGTGATGCAGCGCGATGCCGACATTGATCGGCACTGGAAAGCGGCCCTCGTTGTTGGCGGCGTGCACGCGGCGGATGCGCGTTCGTGGCAGCCGACAGCGCCGCCTGCGGCGCGCCGCCCGTGTCGTCGCCGCGGTCCCGCACGATGGCCAGAAGCCCATCGCCCAGATATTTCAGCACCTCGCCGCCCTCGTCCTCGATCGGCGGCACGAGACAATCGAAATAGTTGTTCAGGAGTTCGACGGCGTGTTCCGGGCTGAGGGTCGAGGAGATCCGCGTATAGTCGCGCATGTCCGCGAACAGGATCGCGGAGCGGATCCGCGTCACCTGGCCTCTCAGGATCGCGCCCGACAGGATCGCCTTGTGCGGCTCCTCGCCCACATAGATGCGCAGCACGTCATCGAGCCGGCTGCTGGTGGCGCGAAGCTCGAAGACCAGGGTGAAGGAGGGGATGACCATCCGCAGGACGCGCTCAGCGCCCGCTCATCGAACCCTTCGGGCCGAGCGCGTCGCGAACGAAATGGCGTTCTTCGCTCCGTTGCTGAATTGCATCGGGATCGTGAGATAATGCCGATAGCCGCTGGCCTTCAGTTCCGCGATAATCGGGAACATGTCGTCGGGCGTCTTTTCAAGAGGTCGAGCAGCAGCCATTCGCCGGTGCGGTCACATGCGCGAAGGGGCTCGACGTGTAGACCTGCCCGCGCTGGTCGCCATGGGGGAGGTAGCGCACGACCGTGCCCTCCTCGTGCGTCCAGAAGCGGCCGATCCCTGCATATTCCGAGTGAAGCGCCTCGATGGCGGATGCCGCGCGATCGATCGGGATGCCCATTGCCCGCAACCGCTCGATGAAGCCCGTTCAGCAGCTCGTTCGGATCGTGGATCTGCACCGCGCGCGTGACCAGCCAATCCCGCAGCGCGATGGTCTGGGCCAGGGTCTCGGGGCCGAGGTTCCGGGCGATGTCGATCGGGTCCTTTGAGGGGGGCGGGGGAAAGCGTCATAACGCCAAGGTGGGTTTCACGGCGTGGACCTGCAAGCGCGAAAGGATGGCGCAATCGAGCATAAGTGAGTTTGCGCAGCCGGCCAGCTTTCGTTTTGACAGCCCCGATTGCGCGGTCTAGAGCGGCAGGCATCCCGAGAGGCCGGCAGGCCGTCAGTCACGCCCGGCCGGTCTGCAGCCAGAATCCAGGACGAACCATGTCGACGCTCGAGACCCTCTTCGTCACCAAGATCTACCGCGCCGAATTGAACGACGCGAAGCAGGCGCACCTCAACGCCGAACTCGAGGCCGCCAGCCTCTCGATCGCCGAGGACGACGAGGCGGGGCAGCGCTGGTGCGAGAAGAACGGCTATCCGGGCTACACCTCCTATGCGTCGCTCGAACGACCTGCCCTGGCGCGTGCCGGCTTTCGGTCAACTTCTGAAGCTCCTGAACACGCATGTGGCGGCCTTCGCCAAGGAGCTGGAATTCGACCTGAAGGGCCGAAAGCTCGTTCTCGACAGCCTGTGGATCAACATCCTGCCGCCGGGCGGCGTCCATACCTCCCACATCCATCCGCATTCGGTGGTGAGCGGCACCTATTACGTGACGATTCCCGACGGCGCGAGCGCCCTGAAATTCGAGGATCCGCGCCTCGGCTTCATGATGGCGGCGCCTCCGCGCAAGGCCAAGGCCAAGGCCGGAGAACCGGCAATTCGCCTATGTGGCGCCGACAGTCCGGCACGGTGCTGCTCTGGGAAAGCTGGCTGCGCCACGAGGTGCCGCTGAACGAAGCCGAGAGCGAGCGGATCAGCATCAGCTTCAACTACGCCTGGCGCTGAAGAACGCGCCTCGCGTCTAGTGCCCGCGCGGGCGTTCGTGCGGCAGGAAGAACGTGCAGAAGGCCGATCGCCGGCAGGAACGAGCAGATCTTGTAGACGAAGCCGATGCTGGTCGACGTCGGCGAGCTGGCCGAGAACCGCGGCGCCAAGGCCGCCCATGCCGAAGGAGAGGCCGAAGAACAGCCCGGCGATCACGCCGACCCGACCCGGCACCAGTTCGGTCGCGTAGACGAGGATGGCCGAGAAGGCCGAGGCGAGGATCAGGCCGATGATCACGCTCAGGACGCCCGTCCAGAAGAGGTTCGCGTAAGGCAGCATCAGCGTGAACGGCAAGGACGCCGAGGATCGAGAACCAGATGACGTATTTGCGCCCGAACCGGTCGCCCACCGGGCCCGCCGAGAAGCGTGCCCGCCGCCACCGCGAACAGGAAGACGAAGAGGTGGAACTGGGCGTCCTGCACCGAGAGCTGGAACCGGTCGATGAGATAGAACGTGAAATAGCTCGTGATGCTGGCGGTGTAGAAGTTCTTCGAGAAGGTGAGCAGCATCAGGATGGTGATCGACACCATGATCGTGCGTCGCGTGTGGAGGGGATCGGATCTCCGCCGGGCGGGGTCTGCGAGCGCAGCAGCGCAAGCCGGGCCCGATACCAGAGCCCGACCCGGTAGAGCACCACCATCGCCAGCAGGGCCACGACCGAGAACCACGCGATGCTGGACTGGCCGAAAGGCACCACGATGAAGGCCGCCAGCAGCGGCCCGATGGCCGTGCCGGCATTGCCGCCGACCTGGAAGAACGACTGGGCGAAGCCGTGCCGCCCGCCGGACGCCATGCGGGCGACGCGGGAGGATTCCGGATGGAAGACCGACGACCCCATGCCCACGAGCCCGGCCGCCAGCAGAAGCAGCCCATAGGACGAGGCCTGCGACAGCGTCAGCAATCCGACGAGCGTGAAGCCCATCGCCGATCACCAGCGAAAAGGGCCGCGGCTGCTTGTCGGTGAAATAGCCCACGAGCGGCTGGAGCAGTGATGCGGTGCACTGGAAGGTCAGCGTGATGAGGCCGATCTGGCCGAAATCCAGCCGATAGGCTTCCTTGAGCAGCGGGTAGATCGCCGGCAGCAGAGACTGGATCAGGTCGTTGAGGAGGTGCGAGAAGCTGATCGCCGCCAGAATGGGGAACGCCACTTTGTCGATCGGCATCAGGCCGGGTGCCGCGCGTGCGATGGGCGATTTGGTATCCATTGGCGTTCATTTTCCGGGGACTTGCGTCCCCGGCTGGGTTTGGCGGCGTTTCCTGGAGAATCCCTATAACGGAAGTCGCCGCATATCTCCCCCCGATAACGCAATGCTGGGTTGCCGAGGCGTTCTCCCCCGCTCCACGCCTCCTGGCAAACGAACGCCCGAACGCCCGCCGCCCGAGACGGGACGGCGGGACTGGCCGATGAAGGAACCTACTCGGCTGCCTCAGCGAGTAGATCGGCGGGCGACAGACCGAGGGTCTCGGCGACACCCAGGCCATAAGCCTTGTCCGCCCGGTAGAAATGCGTGATCTGCCGTTTGACGATCTCGAGCGGCACGCCTTGCATCGCTTCGGCGATGTTGTTGAACAGCTGCTGTTTGCTGGTCGGGATTCATCAGCCGGAACAGCGCGCCGGGCTGGCTGTAATCGTCGTTGCCGACGCGGTGATCATAACGGTCGGCATCGCCCGAAATCTTCAGCGGCGGCTCGGCGAAGCGGTCGTTTTGGATCGGGCCGTTGAACGAATTCGGCTCGTAATACGCATCGCCCCGGTTGGGGATGTCGTGCAGCATCGCGCCATCCGCATGGTAATGCGTCACGGGGCAGCGCGGCCGGTTGACGGGCAGCGCTTCGTAATGCGTGCCCACCCGATAGCGATGGGCATCCGCATAAGCGAATATCCGGCCCTGCAGCATCTTGTCCGGCGAGAATCCGATGCCCGGCACGATGTTGGACGGCGAGAAGGAGGATTGCTCGACTTCCGCGAAATAATGTTGCGCATTGCGGTTCAGGTGAGGATGCCGACCTCGTGCAGCGGATATTCCGCATGCGGCCAGACCTTGGTGATGTCGAAGGGATTATAGGACGTCTTCTCGGCATCGGCCTCCGGCATGATCTGCACGCAGACGCGCCAGCGCGGGAAATCGCCGCCCTCGATCGCCTCGTAGAGGTCCCGCTGGGCGCTCTCGCGATCGGTGGCGATCACCGCCTCGGCTTGCCGGTTGGTCCAGTTCTCGATGCCCTGCATGGACTTGAAGTGGAATTTCACCCAATGGCGCTCGCCCGCCTCGTTGATGAACGAGTAGGTGTGCGACCCGAAGCCGTGCATCGAGCGGTAGCCCTGCGGCAATCCGCGATCGGAGAACAGGATCGTGACCTGATGCAGGCTTTCCGGCGACAGGCTCCAGAAATCCCACATGGCCGTCGTGCTGCGCATGTTGGTGGAGGGATGGCGCTTCTGGGTGCGGATGAAGTCGGGGAATTTCACCGGGTCGCGCACGAAGAACACCGGCGTGTTGTTGCCGACCACGTCCCAGTTGCCTTCTTCGGTGTAGAACTTGACCGAGAAGCCGCGCACGTCGCGCTCGGCATCGGCGGCGCCGCGCTCGCCGGCAACAGTGGAAAAGCGCAGGAAGACTTCGGTCGTCTTGCCGATCTCGGAGAAGACCCGGGCTTTCGAGAAGCGACTGATGTCCTGCGTGACCGTGAACGTCCCATAGGCGCCCGAGCCCTTGGCGTGCACGACGCGCTCGGGAATGCGCTCGCGGTTCTGATGCGCGAGCTTTTCGATCAGCTGATAATCCTGCAGCAGCAGCGGACCGCGCGGCCCGGCCGAGATCGAGTTCTGGTTGTCGGAAACCGGGGCTCCGGCGGTGGTGGTGAGAGTGGTCTTGGACAACGGCAATCCTCCTTGGTCGCCCGCACCATCAGCGCTAGAGTGGAATTAGTCCAATTCGATTGTCTGACGACGACGATCAGATTAGCTTATCGAAATGGTCACGCTCCGCCAACTCCGTTACCTCGCGGCGATCTCCGAGGCCCGCCATTTCGGTCGGGCGGCGAAATTGTGCCACGTGACGCAGCCCGCCCTCTCGATGCAGATCCAGGAATTGGAGGAAAGCCTCGACGGTTCAGCTGGTGGAACGCCGGCGCGGATCGGTTGCCCTGACGGCGGCGGGCGTCGACATCGCCGGAAGGGCGTCGGCCATCCTGACCGCCGTCGCCGATCTCGAAAATTATGCGAGCCGTGATCGGCCGGTGCTGGTAGGGCCGCTGCGGCTCGGCATCATTCCGTCGATTGCCCCCTACCTGCTGCCCCGCGCGCTGCCGGAACTCAATCGCCGCCATCCCGCGCTCGAGCTTCGGATCCGGGAGACGCAGACATCGGCGCTGGTGGAGGAACTAGCGCCGGGGATCTCGACTGATCCTGGCAGCCCTGCCTCTCGAGAAACCGGAATTCGAGACCCTGAGGCGTTCGAGGATCGTTTTCTTGTGGCCCGACGGGCCCGGCCAGGAATCGTTCCGCGAGCGACCGCGTCGATCCCGCGAGCCTGCGGGGGAACAACTGCTGCTTGCTCGAGGAGGGCCATTGCCTCCGCGATCAGGCGTTCGGCGTGTGCGGCCTTCTCACCCCCGGCCTGATCGAGGCCTTTGCGCGTCGAGCCTGTCCACGGTGATGCATCTCGTGGCGAATGGCTACGGGATCACGCTCCTGCCCGAGATGGCGGCGGAAGTCGGAGGCGACCGACCGGGTCAACTGGTCCGCTTCGCGGCGAACCGGAGCCGGTGCGGACCATCGGCCTCGCCTGGCGGCGTTCCTCGACAAGACGCGCTGACGCTGAGGCGCTGGCGGGGTTGCTCCGGGAGGTTCGCGCATGAGCGAGATCCTCTACCGCCTGGCGTCGCCCTGGCGATCGGATTGCTGATCGGACTCGAGCGCGGCTGGCGGCAGCGCGAAGAGGCGGAGGGCGAGCGGACCGCGGGCTTTCGCACCTACACGCTGGCGGCTTTGTTGGGGGGCGTTTCGGCGGCATTGGCTTCCGATGCGGGCCCGGTCTTTCTGGGGTTTTCGTTTTTCGCCTTCTCACTCGGATTTAGTGCCTTCGCGTGGCTGGAGGCGCGCGCCGAGCGCAATTTCAGCGTGACCGGCGTGGTCGCCGCCATGCTGACCTTTGCCCTCGGGGCCTACGCGGTGCTCGGAGAGGTGCAGGTCGCGGTTGCCGGCGGTGTGGCGGTGACGCTGATGCTCGCCCTCAAGCAACCGCTGCACAGCTGGCTTCGAACGCTCACCTGGATCGAGATCCGGGCGGCACTGACGCTGCTCGCCATGACGTTTCTCGCGCTGCCCTTGCTGCCCGATCGTCCAGTCGATCCCTTGAGGGCGCCATCAACCCGGCCGAGATCTGGCTCCTCGCCATCATCATCGCCGGGATCTCGTTCGTGGGCTATGTGGCCATGCGGATCATGGACAGCCAGTGCGGGCATCGCCCTCGTGGCGCTGGCAGGGCGGGCTTGCCTCCTCGACCGCCACCGACCCTGACGCTGGCGCGGCTTGCCCGGGAGCATCCCAGGCTGCCAGTCCCGCTCGTTGGCGGGCGGCATCCTGCTTTCCGGCGCCGTGATGATCGATCCGCGTGCTGGTCGTCGCCAGCAGCCTCAATCGTGGCTTTGCTGATGCCGCTTGCTCTGGCCGCTCGGCATCGGCGGCGTTCGTTCTGACGCTGGCTGTGGCGGCCGTGCTGCTGTTCATGAACGGGCGCGGAGCCGAGGACACCAGTCCGAACCATCAAGATCAAGACGCCCTTCGACCTCGCCACGGCCCTGAAACTCGCCGGCCTGATCGCCCTCATCAGCCTCCTGGCCAAATGGCTGATCGCAGGACTGTCGGCGAGAACGCCCTGACGGTTCTGGCGGCCTTGTCTCGGGCATCGCGGATGTGGACGCCATCACCTTGTCGCTCGCGCGGCTGTCGCGCGAAAGCATCTCGGTCGTCACGGCCACCGAAAGCATCGGCATCGCGGTGGCGGTAAACACTGCCGTCAAGGCCGGAATGTCGTTGGGACTCGGGAACCCGCGGACCGGCTGGATCGTCATCAGCCGCAAGCGCTGTGGCCATCTGCGCAGGGACCGCTGCGTTCATGGCCTTCGGCCGTAGGGAACCTGCCAGCTGCTCACCGACCCGGCAAAGAAAAGGCGGACCGAAGCCCGCCTTTTGAAACCCAGTTGTCGAGGAAGCTTCGAAGCTTCCGGCTGCGCGACGGGTGCTTGAGCTTGCGCAGGGCCTTGGCCTCGATCTGCCGGATACGCTCGCGGGTGACCGAGAATTGCTGGCCGACCTCCTCGAGGGTGTGGTCGGTGTTCATGCCGATGCCGAAGCGCATGCGCAGCACGCGCTCCTCGCGGGGCGTGAGCGAGGCCAGCACGCGGGTGGTGGTTTCGCGCAGGTTCGACTGGATCGCGGCGTCGATGGGCAGGATCGCCATCTTGTCCTCGATGAAATCGCCGAGATGCGAATCCTCCTCGTCGCCGATCGGCGTCTCGAGGGAGATCGGCTCCTTGGCGATCTTCAGGACCTTGCGGACCTTTTCGAGCGGCATGGCGAGCTTCTCGGAGAGCTCCTCCGGGGTCGGCTCGCGGCCGATCTCGTGCAGCATCTGGCGCGACGTGCGGACGATCTTGTTGATCGTCTCGATCATGTGCACCGGAATGCGGATGGTGCGGGCCTGGTCGGCGATCGAGCGGGTGATCGCCTGGCGGATCCACCAGGTCGCATAGGTCGAGAACTTGTAGCCGCGGCGGTATTCGAACTTATCGACCGCCTTCATGAGGCCGATATTGCCCTCCTGGATCAGGTCCAGGAACTGCAGGCCGCGATTGGTGTATTTCTTGGCGATCGAGATCACGAGGCGAAGGTTGGCCTCGATCATTTCCTTCTTGGCCTGCCGGGCTTCGCGCTCGCCCTTCTGGACCATCAGGACGATGCGGCGGAATTCCTGGATTTCGAGACCGGTCTCGGAGGCCAGATTGTGGATCTGCTCGCGCAGGTCGTGGATCTGGTCCTTGCCCTTGGCGACGAAATCCTTCCAGCCCCGGCCGCCGAGCTTGGAGACGCGCAGCACCCATTTCGGGTCGAGCTCCCAGCCCTGCCAATGCTTGAGGAACTCGTCGCGCGCCACGCCATGGCTCTCGGCAAAGCGCATCAGGCGGCCCTCATGGGAGATGAGGCGCTTGTTGATGTCGTAGAGCTGCTCGACCAGGGCTTCGATGCGGTTGTTGTTGAGCGAGAGCGACTTGACGCTCGTGACGATATCGCTCTTCAGCGTCTTGTACTTGCGCTCCTGGGCCGGGGTCAGCTGCTTGTTCTGCATGCGCTGTTCCACATGCTCGACCTGCAGGCGGCGCAGCTTCTTGTAGTTGTCGGCGATGGAATCGAAGGTTTCGAGAACGCGCGGCTTCAGCTCGCTTTCCATGGCGGAGAGCGAGACGTTGTTCTCCAGGTCGTCGTCGTCGAGATCCTCCGGCGGGGTCTCGCCCTCGGCGGTCTCGCCTTCGGCCTTGCTCCTCCTCGACCTCGCCGTCGATCCGCGGCGCGCCCTTGCCCTCCGGGCCCGCATAGGTGGCCTCGAGATCGATGATGTCGCGCAGGAGGACCCGGCCCTCGACCAGCTCGTCGCGCCAGATGATGATGGCCTGGAAGGTCAGCGGGCTCTCGCAGAGGCCCGCGATCATGGCCTCGCGGCCGGCCTCGATGCGCTTGGCGATGGCGATTTCGCCCTCGCGGGACAGAAGCTCGACCGAGCCCATCTCGCGCAGGTACATGCGCACCGGGTCGTCGGTGCGGTCGGTCGGCTCCTTGGTGGTGGTCTCGCGCACCACGACGGCGCGCGCCTGCGAGGTCTCGACGAGGTCGCCGCCTTCGGCTTCCTCCTCCTCGGCCTCGGGCTTCTCGCCCTCTTCCGCCTCTTCGGATTCGACCACGTTGATGCCCATTTCGGACAGCTGGCCGAGCACGTCCTCGATCTGCTCGGAGGAGAACTCCTCGGAGGGCAGGACCTCGTTCAGCTCGTCATAGGTCACGTACCCGCGCTTTTTCGCGAGCTTGATCATCCGTTTTACGGCGGCATCGCTCAGGTCGAGAAGGGGCCCGTCGCTCTGTTGCTCCGGAGCCGCTGTCTCGCCTTCGTCCCGTTCGGTTGCCTTCGTCGCCATGCTTTGCCCAACTCCGGCGCTCCAGCGGCTTCCCGATTGAAACCGTGATGCGCGAATGGGCGGCGAAGCGCTGAGGCCTCACCACCCGAAATCCATTCAAAACCTAAACAGTGAGTCGCTTGACTAACCGTTAACCATCCCGCTCGACCTGCATCGCACCGACCTCCCGCGCCGCCGACCCCGGGCCGTCAGTGATCGCGGTGGACAACGCCGTTGTCCGAGTCGGCCTCCGCACCCTCAACCGAGGACAGTTGATTTTGGACCTCTCGCAGCCAGGCGAGATTGGCCTCGTTGTCCTCTTCGGCGAGCGCGCGTTCAGCAGCCCGAAGCTCGCTATGTAACGTGCGTGCGCGGCGATGCAAGGTGATGGCCTGCCTCAATGCGTCCTCAAGCCGCAAGGAATCCGCGTGGATATCCAGCATCCAGCGGTCGCCGGGGCGCACCTGGGCCGGTCAGCTTCTCGGCCGCCTGGGTCAGGCCGGCGCGCTCGAGCCGGGCCTGCATGACGCTCGCATCGACCGGCTCGCCGCTCGCCGCGCCGTCCAGCAAGAAAGCGCCGAAAAGCCTGCGCGGCTTTCCCCTCAAGTTCAATCTCCGCAAGGGTTTCGGCGTGATTCTGCAGCAATTCCGGGTGGGCCAGGAAGACGCACAGGATCACCGCTTCGCGGGGGCTTTCGACGGTCCCGCCCATGAACAGGGTGCTTTGGGCCAGCAGCGGGACTGACGCTCAGGCGGGCATTGGGGGTGGTCGGGCGCAGGCCCCCGCCGGTCCCATCGCTGGCCGCCGGCCTGCCGCTGGAAACGATTCTGGCGCGGAATCGGGATTCAGGGCCGAAATCCGGCTCTCGATGTCCTCCCGATAGTACCGCTGCAGGGTCTCGTCGCGAATCAGCGCAAGTGATTCGCGCAGCCGCCGCTCCAGGCCCGCCCGCCGCTCGGGCGTGTCGAGCGGGCCGACCTCGATCTCCCGCGCCCACAGGATGTCGACCAGCGGCCGGGCGCTCGCCAGCACCCGCTCGACCGCCGCCGCGCCGCCCTCGCGGGCGAGATCGTCGGGGTCCTGCCCTTCGGGCAGCAGCGCGAAGCGCAGGGACTTTCCCGCCACCAGATTGGGCAGGGCCGTGTCGACCGCCCGGAAGGCCGCCCGGCGGCCGGCCTTGTCGCCGTCGAAGCAGAGGATCGGCTCGTCGCTCAGGCGCAACAGCAGCGCCAGCTGGTCCTCGGTCAGGGCCGTCCCCAGCGGCGCCACCGCATTGTGGAAGCCCGCGACGCTCAAGGAGATCACGTCCACATAGCCTTCGACGGCGATGACCGTTCCGCGGTCATGGGCGGGTTTGCGGGCCAGATGGTAATTGTAGAGCAGGCGGCCCTTGTTGAAGAGCGGCGTGTCCGGCGAGTTGAGATATTTCGCCGGCGCATCGGCGCTCATGGCCCGGCCGCCGAAGGCGACGATCCGGCCGCGGACGTCGGAGATCGGGAACATGATGCGGTCGCGGAAGCGATCGTAGGGGACCTTCAGGTCCTCCGCCGTCACCAGCAGGCCCGCCTCCTCCATCATCGTCGGTGGGAACGCCCTTGGACGCCAGATGATCGCGCAGGGAATAGCGGTCCGGGCGGCGCATAGCCGATGCGGAATCGCGCCTTGTGTCTCGGGGCTCAGAGACGCGCCCGGCGAGATAATCCCGCGCTTTCAGCCCGAACCGGCCCTTCAGCGAGGCCTCGAAGAACTCCGTCGCGAGGTCCATCACGTCGTAGAGGCTGTTGCGCTTGACCTCCTGCTCCTGGTCCTCCCGCGTCATCTTCGGCAGCGCGACGCCGGCCTCGGCCGCCAGCCGCTCGACCGCCTCGGGAAAGGACAGCCCCTCCGTTTCCATCACGAACGAGAAGATGTCGCCGTGCTTGCCCGACGAGAAGCAATGGTAGAACTGCTTCTGGTCGTTGACGTAGAAGGACGGCGTCTTCTCGGCGTTGAACGGCGACAGCCCCCGCCATTCCCGCCCGGCCTTCTTCAGGCGCACACGCTTCCCCACCACCGCCGAAGCCGGCAGGCGGGCGCGTATTTCCTCGAGGATCTGGGGCGGGTAGCGCAAGGCGATGTCTCCAACCGGCACGTTAAACCGGGCCGGCAGATACAGAAAGTGAATAGCCGGCGACAGGATCGCCACTGCGCCGTCCTCAGGCAGGCAGAACCGTCGCGGTCCGGTGGGCGATGCCCTCACCCTTTCGGCAGCAACTCCTTCACCAGCCCGCTCGCCTTGCCGAAATCCATCCGGCCGGCATATTTGCCGCGCAGCAGGCCCACGACCTTGCCCATGTCCTTCATGGAGGCGGCGCCGGTCTCGGCGATGGCGGCCTCGATGGCGGCTTTGGTCTCGGCCTCGTCCATCTGCTTGGGGAGGAAGGACGCGATCACGTCGGCCTCTTCCTTTTCCTGCTGGGCGAGCTCGGGGCGGTTGCCCTGCTCGTACATGGTGATCGATTCCTGGCGCTGCTTGATCATCTTCTGGAGCAGGCCGAGGATTTCGTCCTCGGAAATCGGCCCCTTGCCCGGCGCCGCGCGCCTCGATGTCCTTGTCCTTCAGTGCCGCCTGGATCAGCCGGACGGTGCCGAGCTTGCGCTTGTCGCCGGCCTTCATGGCCTCTTTCATTTCCGTCGTGAAACGTTCGCGCATGGCGCTTCTCCTCTTGTGTCGTATGGCGTTCGAGCGTTGACGTGGCGCGAGCGGCACCTTAAGTCACAGCGATAGTTCAAAGGCGGCCCATCGTGGCCTGCTCAAGCGCGGCCCGTTGGCCTGGGACTTAAAGAGATCATGACGATGCTGCAAGATAAACACGCCGCCGGGACCTCCTCGGATGGCTGGTCGGAGCCGCGCGCGACCGCCCTCCTCGTGCTGCAGGACGGAACCGTGCTCGAAGGGTTCGGGATCGGCGCCATCGGCGAGGCGACCGGCGAAGTCTGCTTCAACACCGCCATGACGGGCTATCAGGAAATCCTGACCGACCCGTCCTATGCGGGCCAGATCATCACCTTCACCTTCCCCCATATCGGCAATGTGGGCACCAACGAGGAGGACACCGAGAGCGTCAACGCTGCCGCCTCGTCCGGCGTGCGGGGCGCCATCCTCGGCGCCGCCGTCACCGAGCCGTCGAACTGGCGCGCCTCCCGGCACCTCGATGCCTGGCTGAAGGCCCGGGGCATCGTCGGCCTGACCGGCGATCGACACCCGCGCGCTGACCGCCCTGATCCGCGACAAGGGCATGCCGAACGCCATCATCGCCCACGATCCCGAGGGCAAGTTCGATATCGAGGCCCTGAAGGCCCGCGCGGCCAAGCGCCATCTCCATGGACGGCCTCGACCTGGTCCCGCTGGTCACCAGCGCCCAGCGCTTCGACTGGCATGAGGGCACCTGGAAGCTCGGCGAGGGCTATCGCGCGCCCGGCGAGTTGAAGCACCACGTGGTCGCGATCGATTACGGGGTGAAGCGCAACATCCTGCGCCTGCTGACGGAGGCCGGCTGCGAGGTGACGGTGGTTCCGGCGACGGCCTCGGCCGAGGACATCCTGGCGCTGAAGCCCGACGGCGTCTTTCTCTCGAACGGCCCCGGCGACCCGGCGGCGACCGGCGAATACGCCGTGCCGGTGATCCGCAAGGTGCTGGAGGAGAAGATCCCGACTTTCGGCATCTGCCTCGGGCATCAGATGCTGAGCCTCGCGGTCGGCGCCAAGACCATGAAGATGCATCAGGGCCATCACGGCGCGAACCACCCGGTCAAGGACAAGACCACCGGCAAGGTCGAGATCACGTCCATGAACCACGGCTTCGCGGTCGATCCCGCCACCCTGCCGCCGAACGCGGTCGAGACCCATACGTCGCTGTTCGACGGCTCCAATTGCGGCATCGCGCTGACGGACCGCCCGGCCTTCTCGGTGCAATACCACCCGGAGGCCTCGCCCGGCCCGCAGGACAGCCATTACCTGTTCGGCCGCTTCGTGAAGCTGATGGAGGACGACAAGGCCGGCCGCAACGCCTGACCTCCCCAAACGAGGCGCGACAACGCGCCAATTGCGCCCAGAGCCCCAAATCACGGTAACCGGTCGTTAACCATAAAAGGTGGACGATCCGGACTGTCCTGGGGCTTTTTTCACATGACGATCAATGACGACGCTGGGCAATTCAGCAAATTTCACAGCCTTTTCACCTTTCATCTCGGTATTGCGGTCGCGCTGGCTTGGGTGACGTCCTTCTCGGCCTCGTTCTACGCTCCGTGGGTTCGCAATATTCGGCCGCTGCTCGATCCGGGCTATTCCGGGCAGGTCGAGAGCACCTGGTCGTTCCTGTTCGTCTTCCCCACCGTGCTGGCGGCGGCCTGGCTCCTGAGCGTTTTCGGCCAGAATGCCCTGCGTCAGTTCCAGATCCTGAAAAACCAGGCGGCCGAATTCGGCGTCGCGGCGCTCGTGGCCTTCGTGCTGTTCTACCTCTCGATCGATCGCGCGGTCGCTGCCTATTTTCTCGGGCTTTGAGCGGCGCGGCGCGCGGCTGGCTGATAAAAATCCCCTTTGAGACGGCGAGACTCTGCGGCAGGGTGCGCGCGTTCATCGGACGGCAGGGCGATATTCATGAACTGGCGCGACTACTGGAATCAGGACACCCCGATCTATTCGGGAGAGCGGCACAAGCTGCTCCATTACCGACTGGTGGCGAACGACATTATCGGGCTGATCCCGTCACGGGACGCCCGCGTGCTCGATTACGGCAGCGGCGAGGCCCTGTTCGCCGACCGGATCGCCGCGCAATGCGGCCATCTCTACCTCAGCGACGCCGCCCTTCTGGTGCGCGACCGTCTGCGGGAGCGCCTCGAGGCCAATCCGAAGGTCACGATCTTCTCCCCCGACGAGGTCTCGACCATCGCCGACGGCTCCCTCGACCTCATCGTGGTGAATTCGTTGCTGCAATACCTGTCGCTCGAAGAGCTGCGCGGGCTGTTGAGGCTCTGGAAGAGCAAGCTCAAGAGCGACGGCAGGCTGGTCATCGCCGACGTGGTGCCGCCCGGCCTCAGCCCGCTCGTGGACGCCAAGGCGCTGCTGTCCTTCGCCTGGCAGGGCGGGTTCCTGAAATCCGCCCTCCTCGGCTTGGGACGGACCGCCTTCTCGGATTACCGCAAGATCCGCGACGAGATCGGATTGGCGCAATACGGCGAAGGCGGAAATGCTGGAGATCCTCGACGAGGCAGGATTTTCGGCGGAGCGGGCGGCCCGCAATCTCGGGCACAACCAGGCGCGGATGACGTTCGTGGCGAGACCGCTCGAACCGAAGGCAGGCTGAGACTAGCCGTCATTCCGGGTCGCGAAGCGAGCCCGGAACCCATAAACGCCGACGGATCAAGACGAGTGCCGACCGACTCTGCTCATTTGGCGGCGTCAGCGCGCCCGGATTCCGGGCACCGCTACGCGGCCCGGAATGACGGCTGCTCACGCAAACGTCCATGCCTTGTGGGCCGACAAAACTCCACAGCATCACGATCCCGGTCGTCACCATCTGCGCGGGCAGATAGGGCGCGCCGAGCCACTCGACGAAGGCGTGCATGAAGCCCCAGGTCAGCAGGAAGCCCACGAAGGCCACCACGGCAAAGCGCCAGGTGGCCTCCCGGTGCGGGCGGGTGCTCTCATAGGTGTGGCGTCGGTTCAGCGCGTAGGAGACGAGCCCGCCCGCGACATAGCCAACGAGGGTCGCGGGCACCGGTTCGGCGGCAATCCCCTCCACGAGGGCGATCAACACGCCGTAATGGACGATCGCCGCGGCGATTCCGACGCCGAAGAAGGCGGCGAACTGGCGGGCAAGGTTTCGCGGGGATGGACAAGTGGCTCACGGCTCTCGATATCCCGTCCGCGCCCGCGCGGTGAAGCTCCTTCGAGCGGGAGAAGCTGCGCCTTGGCCACTTCCTTTGCGCGGGAAGCCCGTGTAAGAGCCTCACTCAACCTTCAATCTGACAACATCCCGGCTGCGCGTAAGAAGCGCCGCATCATGCGGTCGCGCGGCTGGATACGGGTGGCCAATGCCGAAACGGACCGACATCTCCTCCATTCTCATCATCGGCGCGGGCCCGATCATCATCGGGCAGGCCTGCGAGTTCGATTATTCGGGCACGCAGGCCGTGAAGGCCCTGAAGGAAGAGGGATACCGAATCGTTCTGGTCAATTCCAACCCGGCGACGATCATGACCGATCCGGATCTCGCCGACGCCACCTATGTGGAGCCGATCACCCCCGAGATCGTGGCGAAGATCATCGAGAAGGAGCGTCCCGACGCGCTTCTGCCGACCATGGGCGGCCAGACGGCGCTGAACTGCGCCCTGTCGCTGAAGAAGATGGGCATTCTCGACAAGTACAATGTGGAGATGATCGGCGCGACGGCGGAGGCCATCGACAAGGCCGAGGACCGGCAGCTTTTCCGCGAGGCCATGACCAAGATCGGCCTCGACACGCCGAAATCCCGCCTCGCCAACGCCTCGGCGCTGAAGAAGGCCGACCGGGACGCGTATCTGGCCGAACTGGCGCGTCTCGAACGCCCTCGACATGCATCCGGGCGACAAGAAGCGGATCATCGCCAGCTACGAGCTCAAATGGAACGCCGGCGAGAACGAGCGCCGCAAGCGCTATCAGGAGCACGCCATGGGCGAGGCCCTGCTGGCGCTCTCCGAAGTGGGGCTCCCGGCGATCCTGCGGCCGTCCTTCACCATGGGCGGCACCGGCGGCGGCATCGCCTATAACCGCGAGGAATTCCTCGACATCGTCGAGCGCGGCCTCGACGCCTCGCCCACCAACGAGGTGCTGATCGAGGAGAGCGTGCTCGGCTGGAAGGAATACGAGATGGAGGTCGTCCGCGACAAGGCGGATAACTGCATCATCGTCTGCTCCATCGAGAACATCGACCCGATGGGCGTCCATACGGGCGATTCGATCACCGTCGCGCCGGCGCTGACGCTGACCGACAAGGAATACCAGATCATGCGCGACGCCTCGCTGGCGGTCCTGCGCGAGATCGGCGTCGAGACCGGCGGATCCAACGTCCAGTTCGCGGTGAACCCCGAGAACGGCCGCATGATCGTCATCGAGATGAACCCGCGCGTGTCGCGCTCCTCGGCGCTCGCTTCCAAGGCGACGGGCTTTCCCGATCGCCAAGGTCGCGGCGAAGCTCGCCGTCGGCTACACCATGGACGAGATCGCCAACGACATCACGGGCGGCGCGACGCCGGCCTCCTTCGAGCCGACCATCGACTACGTGGTGACCAAGATCCCGCGCTTCGCCTTCGAGAAATTCCCCGGCGCCGAGCCGACCCTGACCACGGCCATGAAATCCGTCGGCGAGGCCATGGCGATCGGCCGGACCCTGCCGGAATCGCTGCAGAAGGCCTTGCGCTCGCTGGAGACGGGGCTCACACGGCCTCGACGAGATCGAGATCGAGGGTCTCGGCAAGGGCGACGACCGCAACGCCATCAAGGCGGCTCTCGGCACGCCGACGCCGGACCGGCTTTTGAAGGTCGCGCAGGCGCTGCGCCTCGGCGTCAGCCATGACGAGGTCTACGAGAGCTGCAAGATCGACCGCTGGTTCCTCGAGCAATTGCAGGCAATCGTCGATCTCGAGGCCAAGGTAAAGGCGCACGGCCTGCCGCGGACGCCGGGCGCCTTCCGCCACCTCAAGGCCATGGGCTTCTCGGATGCGCGGCTCGCGGTCCTGACCGGCATCGACCGAGCTCGAGGTTCGCGATCTGCGCCGCTCGCTGGCGGTGCGCCCGGTCTTCAAGCGCATCGATACCTGCGCGGCCGAATTCGCCTCGCCGACCGCCTACATGTACTCGACCTACACGGCGCCGTTCGCGGGCGTGCCCGCCGACGAGGCGCGGCCCACCGATGCCAAGAAGGTCATCATTCTCGGCGGCGGCCCGAACCGGATCGGCCAGGGCATCGAGTTCGATTATTGCTGCTGCCACGCCTGCTTCGCGCTCAAGGATGCGGGCTACGAGACCATCATGGTCAATTGCAATCCCGAGACCGTCTCGACCGATTACGACACCTCGGACCGGCTCTATTTCGAGCCGCTGACCGAAGAGGACGTGCTGGAGATCATCGAGACCGAGCGCTCCAAGGGGACGCTGCACGGCGTCATCGTGCAGTTCGGCGGCCAGACGCCGCTGAAGCTCGCGCGGGCGCTGGAGGAGAACAACGTCCCGATCCTCGGCACCTCGCCGGACGCCATCGACCTCGCGGAGGACCGGGACCGGTTCAAGCGCCTGCTCGACAAGCTGCACCTGAAGCAGCCGAAGAACGGCATCGCCTATTCGGTCGAGCAGAGCCGCCTCATCGCCGCCGAACTCGGCCTGCCCTTCGTGGTGCGGCCGTCCTACGTGCTCGGCGGCCGCGCCATGGCGATCATCCGCGACGAGGTCCAGTTCGAGGATTACCTGCTCGGCACCCTGCCGAGCCTGATCCCCTCGGACGTGAAGTCGCGCTATCCCAACGACAAGACCGGCCAGATCAACACGGTGCTCGGCAAGAACCCCCTGCTGTTCGACCGTTATCTCTCGGACGCCATCGAGGTGGACGTGGATTGCCTCTGCGACGGCAAGGACGTGTTCGTCGCCGGCATCATGGAGCATATCGAGGAGGCGGGCATCCATTCGGGCGATTCCGCCTGCTCGCTGCCGCCCCGCTCCCTGTCGCCCGAGATTCTGGCCGAACTGGAGCGCCAGACGAAGGCGCTGGCGCTGGCCCTCGATGTCGGGCGGCCTGATGAACGTCCAATACGCCATCAAGAACGGCGACATCTACGTGCTCGAGGTGAACCCGCGCGCCTCCCGCACGATCCCCTTCGTGGCGAAGGTGATCGGCGAGCCCATCGCCAAGATCGCCGCCCGCATCATGGCGGGCGAAAGCCTCGCCCATTTCGGGCTCGTGGCCAAGGAGCTCGACCATATCGGCGTCAAGGAAGCGGTGTTCCCCTTCGCCCGGTTCCCCGGCGTCGACGTCCTGCTCGGACCCGAAATGCGCTCGACCGGCGAGGTCATCGGCCTCGATCGCAGCTTCGGCGTCGCCTTCGCCAAGAGCCAGCTCGGCTCCGGCACCCATGTGCCGAAGACCGGGGCCGTCTTCGTGTCCGTGCGCGACAGCGACAAGGCCCGCATCCTGCCGACCATCCGGGCGCTGGAGGAGAGCGGCTTCCGCATCGTCGCCACCAGCGGAACCCAGAAGTTTCTGGTGGAGAACGGCGTCAAGGCGACGCGCATCAACAAGGTGCTGGAAGGCCGGCCGCACGTGGTGGACGCCATCAAGAACGGCGATATCCAGCTCGTCTTCAACACCACGGAGGGGGCCGGCGCGCTGTCGGATTCCCGCTCCCTGCGCCAGGCCGCCCTCTTGCATAAGGTGCCCTACTATACCACTCTTGCAGGGTCGATCGCGGCGGCCGAGGGCATCAAAGCCTATCTCGGCGGCGATCTCGAGGTTCGACCGCTTCAGGACTATTTCGCCTGAGGCGTCGAGCCTCTACAGGAACTGCGAAGCTTCACGAGAAGTTTTCGTTGATCAGCGAGGGCGTCGGAAACGGCGGCCTCGTACCTCTTTTTGAACGAGACGAACGATGGAAAAGGTTCCGCTGACAATCAAGGGTCATGCTGCGCTCGAAGAAGAACTCAAGCAGCGCCAGCAGGTTGACCGCCCGCGGATCATTCAGGCGATTTCGGAAGCCCGGGCGCTGGGCGACCTGTCGGAAAATGCCGAGTATCACGCCGCCAAGGAGGCGCAGTCCCTCAACGAGGGCCGGGTGCTCGAACTCGAAAGCCTGATCTCCCGCGCCGAAGTCATCGACGTGTCGAAGCTCTCCGGCGACCGAATCAAGTTCGGCGCCGTCGTCCGGCTCGTCGACGAGGACACCGAGGAAGAGAAAACCTACCAGATCGTCGGCGATCCGGAGGCGGACGTCCGCTCCGGCCGCGTCTCGATCTCGTCCCCCATCGCCCGTGCCCTCATGGGCAAGACGGTGGGCGATACGGTCGAGGTGACGACGCCCGGCGGCGGGAAATCCTACGAGGTGGTTGGCGTCACGTTCGGCTGACCGATATCGGCAGGAGGGGGCGGCAGATGAGGGTGCGGATCATGTCCAGCCTCTCGCGTCGGACCTTCCTGGCCGGTTTGCGCCGGCGCCGTCGTCCTGGCGCGCTCCAGCCCGCTCACGGCGCAGGCCTTCCCGCAATATCTTCTCCTCCTTCGCGGTGGATGTGAGCGTGCCTGAAGGCGAAGGGCCTTGGGCCCTTCGCCGACCTCGTGGCCGCCGCGACCCTCGACGAGCTTGCGGCGCTCCTTCGCGGACCGGGTCGATCCGCGCGGTCCGCGCCTCGTGGTGCGCGTCACCGAGGTCAATCTGACGGCCTTCCCGGACGGCGGCGGCGAGCGTTGGTGGGGCGGAGGTGCAGGCGGAGGCGGCACCGATTCGGTGGAGGGCGAGGCGCTGGCGGTCGGACCGGCGCGGCGAGATCTGATCGCCCGTCATCCGCAGCTGGCCGTTCTCGACGTGCGCACCAGCGCCTGACGCCCAACGAACAGGGGCGTGCGGTGCCGTGGCTCGCAGCATTATGTCCGCTGGCTTCGGCGCCGAACTGATCAGCTGATCTCGACCGCATCCTCGATCGGGATCAGCGGCTCGTCCTTGATCAGGTCGAGGGCCAAGGCCGTCCGCACGTTGCGGACATTGGGCAGCGACGTCAGGTCTGACACGAAGCCCTGAAAGGCTCCGAGATTCGGAGCGACGCATTTCAGGATGAAGTCGATGTCGCCCGAAAGCTTCCAGCACTCCCGCACCACCGCCATTCGGTGATGTGATCCTCGAAGGCCTTGAGTTCGGCCTGCCCCTGGACCGCCAGCTGCACCATCGCGAAGCAGACGATCTCGAAGCCGAGGGCCTTCGGGTCGAGCATGGCCCGATAAGCCTTGATGACGCCCGAGCTCTCAAGCGCCCGCACCCGGCGCAGGCAGGGGGGAGCCGAAAGGCCGACACGCCGCGCCAGCTCCACATTGGTGATGCTGCCGTCGGCCTGCAGTTCTTTCAGAATGGCCCAGTCGATGGAATCGAGGCGTCCGCGCACGTGATCTTCCCGGGAAAAGCTCGTCTCGGGTGAGTAGACGGTGTAGACGGAGGACACAAGCAGCCCCGGCCCGGCCATCGCAACGAACCTCATGAACTCCACAGGCACCTTGATCGATTCTTGCGCAGGCGCGCTTGGCATGACCCTCCCGGCTTCCCTGACGGCCTGGGTGCTGACCGACGGCAAGGCCGGGGACGAGCTGCAGGCCCTCAGCGTCGCCGAGGCGCTCGGTCTCGATCCCGGAGATCCGGCGCGTGCGTCCCCGTCCTCCCTTCAGCTGGTTCATGCCATGGGGGCCGATCGACCCGCGCGAGCGCCCGGGCGCCCACAATTCTCCCCTCGCGCCGCCCTTCCCCGATATCGTCATCGCGTCCGGCCGCCGTGCGGTGCCCTATCTGCGCTACGTCAAGCACGCCTCGGGCGGGCGGACCTATACGGTGTTCCTGAAGGACCCGCGGACCGGGCCATCCGGGGCCGCGGATTTCATCTGGGCGCCGAGCTACGACCGGATCCGCGGCCCGAACGTCCTCACCACCCTGACGCCGCCGCACCGGATTTCGCCCGAGCGCCTGACGGCGGCGCGCGCCGAGCCGGACAGGCGGCTGCGGCCCCTGCCGCATCCCCGCGTCGCGGTGCTGGTCGGCGGCGACAGCCGCCATCATCGCTTCACCGACGCGACATGGCGCGGCTTCGCCGACCAGCTCGGCGGCTCTGGCGCGAAACCGGTGCCGGCCTGATGATGACCGCCTCGCGCCGCACGCCCGAGGCCCTGCGCCGGCGCATGATCGGCCCTGGCGCAGGACGCACGGAGGCTTCTTCTGGGACGGCGACGGCGCCAAATCCCTATGTGGCGATGCTGGCGCTGGCCGATTGCGTCGTCGTGACGGCGGATTCCTTCAACATGATCGGCGAGGCCGCCGCGACCGGCGTTCCGGTGCTGGTCTTCGAGCCGCACGGGCGGACATCCCAAGCTCGACACCTTCCTGCGCGCCCTGAAATCCGAGGGAATTGTGCATGCCTTCGAGGGTCAGTCTTGAAGGAAACCCCTACAAGCCCCTAAATTCAACCTTTGACATCGCCAACGCCATCGCCCAACGGCGTGGCTCCCATCGCCGCGCCCTCGGACTTGCCGCCGCGCCCGATGGACCGGAGAGACTTTGATGGCCCATACTCACGCCAAACTCATCATCATCGGCTCCGGCCCGGCCGGCTATACGGCGGCGATCTATGCGCGCCCGCGCCATGCTCGAGCCGCTGCTGATCTCCGGCTTCCAGCCCGGCGGGCAGTTGATGATCACCACCGATGTGGAGAACTATCCGGGCTTCGCCGACGTCATCCAGGGCCCGTGGCTGATGGAGCAGATGCGCATGCAGGCCGAGCATGTCGGCACGAAGATGATCTCCGACCACATCGTCAAGGCGGATCTGAGCCAGCGCCCGTTCCGGCTGGAGGCCGATTCCGGCGCGACCTTCACGTGCGATTCGCTCGTCATCGCCACCGGGCGCGCAGGCCAAATGGCTCGGCCTGCCGTCCGAGGCGAAGTTCCAGGGCTTCGGCGTCTCGGCCTGCGCGACCTGCGACGGGTTCTTCTTCCGGGGCAAGGAAGTGGTGGTGGTCGGCGGCGGCAATACGGCGGTCGAGGAGGCGCTCTATCTCGCCAATCTCGCCGTCGAAGGTGATGGTGGTCCACCGGCGCGATTCGTTCCGGGCCGAACGAATCCTGCAGGATCGGCTGTTCAAGCATCCCGAATATCGAGGTGATCTGGAATTCGGCCGTCGAGGATATCGGCGGCAGCCGAGGCGCCCCTCTCGGTCGACCCACGTGAGGCTGAAGAACATCGTCGTCGGGACAGGTCTCCGAACTGCGCACCGACGGGGTTTTCGTCGCCATCGGCCACAAGCCCTCGACCGAACTCTTCGTCGGGCAGCTCGACATGAAGCCGGGCGGTTACCTCCAGACCAAGCCGGGCTCGACCGCCACCAATATTCCGGGCGTCTTCGCGGCCGGCGACGTGGCGGACGACGTCTTCCGCCAGGCGGTGACGGCGGCGGGCCTCGGCTGCATGGCGGCCCTGGAGTCCGAGCGCTACCTGCAGGCGATCGAGCTGACCCAGACAGGCGGCCGAGTGAGCGCCGCGCTCTGGCGCCCGTGAAATTTGTTTACCGATTCGGGCAGAATTCCTATTGTGTCCGGCGGACACTCGCAGGACATGAGGCAACCGGCCACGCGTGCGCTGGATACAAGGAACACGTCGTGGATTGGGACAAGGTCCGGATTTTCTACACCGTCGCGGAGGCTGGCAGCTTCACGCGCGCCGGTGAGGATCTGGGATTGAGCCAATCCGCCGTCAGCCGCCAGATCAGCGCCCTCGAGCGCGAGTTGCGCGCGCCCCTCTTCCACCGTCACGCCCGCGGGCTGATCCTCACCGAGCAGGGCGACCTGCTGTTCCGCGCGGCGCGCGACATGCGGATGCGGCTCGAAACCACCAAGGCGCGGCTGGTCGATACCAGCGAGCGCCCGTCGGGCACCCTGAAGGTCACCACCACGGTCGGCCTCGGCTCGATCTGGCTGGCGCAGCGGATCGGCGAGTTTCTCGATCTCTATCCGGACGTCCGCGTCGAGCTCATCCTCAACAACGAGGAACTCGATCTCGCCATGCGCGAGGCCGACGTGGCGATCCGCCTGCGTCGCCCGGCCCAGCCCGATCTCATCCAGCGCCGCCTCTTCACGATCCATTTCCACGTCTACGCGTCGAACGATTATCTCAAGCGGTTCGGCGAGCCCACCACGCTCGCGGATCTCGACAAGCATCGCATCGTGTCGTTCGGCGGACAGGAGCCGTCCTATCTGCTGGCCGTGCACTGGCTGTCGACGGCCGGGCGCGAAGGGCAGGAACCGCGCCAATACCATTACATGGTCAACAACATCACGGCGCTGAAACTCGCCGTCGAAACGGGCGCGGGCATCGCGGTGCTGCCCGATTACGCGGTGGTCGGCAATCCGAACCTCACGCAGATCCTGCGCGACGTGGAGATGCCGACGCTCGACAGCTATCTGGTCTATGCGGAGGAAATGCGCTCGGTGGCGCGCGTGCAGGCATTTCGCGATTTCCTGATCACGAAGGCGCAACGCTGGACCTTCTAGCGCAGCATGCCAACAGCCAAGCTTCGCAAGATGTCCGTATTGTGGCGGGTCACCGCGTGAGCCATGCGCTTAACGCAGCCCCTTCATGATGCACTGTTGCATTGCAAACGGGCACGATGCGGCCGATATCAGCATTGGTCGAATTCAACACGGCATCACTTTCTTCCTCCCGGTGATCCCGTGTTCGGCCGTTCCCTCTGGAAGGTTTTGACTTTTTGTCGGACCTCTACTTTGCCGGGCCTCGTGCCCGGCTTTTTTTTGCCTTGTCGGGAGCGTGGATTGTCGAGCGCCCCTGCGCGCAGTCTCAGGCGTGTCTCGTGACCTCGTCCTTGAGCACGCGCCGCAACACCTTGCCGACATTCGTCTTCGGCAATGCGTCGCGAAACTCGATCCGCTTCGGCACCTTGTAGCCGGTGAGGTTCTCGCGGCAGAAATCACGAAGGGCGTCCGCCGTAAGGGTCGGATCCTTGCGAACCACGTATGCGGCCACGGTCTCACCGCCCTCGTCGTCCGGCACACCGATGACCGCCGCCTCCATGACGCCCGGATGCATCGCGATCACGTCCTCGACCTCGTTGGGATAGACGTTGAAACCGGAAATCAGGATCATGTCCTTCATGCGATCGACGATCTTCACCTGCCCGTCCGGAAGGATGACGGCCACATCGCCGGTCCGGAAAAAGCCATCGGGCGTGGTGACCTTCGCGGTCTCGTCGGGCTTTTGCCAATAGCCCGCCATGACCTGCGGACCTTTCACGCACAGTTCCCCGCGCTCGCCGAATGGCAGAACCGCGCCGTCCGGCCGCGCGGACATCGATGTCCGTGGAGGGGACCGGATAACCGATGGTTCCGGTGAATTCCTTGATGTCGAGTCGGTTGACGCACACGACCGGGGATGTCTCGGACAGGCCATATCCTTCGACGATGGGCGTGCCGGCGACTTCCTGCCACTTCTTCGCCACCGCCGCCTGCGTGGCCATGCCGCCCGAAATCGCGAAGACGAGGTGCGAAAAATCCACCTCCTCGATGCCGGGCGCGTGCGACAGGGCGTTGTAGAGCGTGTTGACGCCCGACATCAGCGTGAACGGTCGCGTCTTCAATGTTTTGACGAATCCCGGAATGTCGCGCGGATTGGTGATCAGCAATTGGCAACCGCCGATCTTCAGCATCAGCAAGCGCGCAGGCCGTGAGCCCGAAGATGTGATAGAGCGGCAGCGCCGTCACCATCACGTGGTCGCTGCGATCACCGAAATAGGGCACCATCCAGGCTTCGCATTGCATGACATTCGCCGCGACATTGCGATGGAGCAGCATCGCGCCCTTCGCCACGCCGGTCGTGCCGCCGGTATATTGCAGGAACGCGATATCGTCGGGCGACACTGGCACCGGTTTGGGGGGCGTCCCCGCACCTTTCGCCATCACTTCGTGCAGAGATACGGAGCCGGGAAGCGTGAAGGGTTTCACGGCCTTCTTCACGTAGCGCGACACGAGGTTGATGATCGCACCTTTCAGCCCCAGCAGATCGCCCGGCTTTACGATGACGACTTGATCGACCTTGATGTCGGCGCCCGCCGCCTCCACGGTGGTGGCGAAGTTCTCCAGCACGAACAGAAGACGCGCGCCGGAATCGCGCATCTGCTGGATCAACTCGCGCGGCGTATAGAGCGGATTGATGTTGACGACCGTCGCGCCCGCGTTGAGGACGCCGTACATGATCGCCGGATAAGCCATCACGTTCGGCAGCATGATGGCGACGCGATCTCCCTTGCCGATGCCCCGGCTCTGCAGCCACGACGTCACCTTCGCGGCCTCTTGCCCGAGCTCCCGGTAGGTCATGCGCTTGCCGAAGCTTTCGACCGCCGGGCGATCCGCATAGGCGCTGATCCCGTGCCGGAAGAAATCGACGAGGGTTCCGATCCTGGCTTCGTCGATCTTCGGCGGAACGCCTGCGGGATAGGATTTCAGCCAGGGCCGCGAGATCGAAGCGGCTGCAGCATTGGCGGCTTCCGAACCTGGCATCTCTGCCGGACCACTGACGTTCATCGACTTTTCCTCCGCGTGGACGCGGTTTTCGCGACGGGAGATGATGTCTCCTCTGAAGCTTAACTTGGCGCGTCCGAAACGGTTTGTCGATGGTCGGCCGGCCGGCGATGCGCCGGCCGCGCCTTTCCCGGCAGGCGCCCTCCTAATGCGCCTTGTGTGTCACGGCCTCGGCAGGCTTTCCGCTGAGTTCGGCCATATGGTCGAAGCGTGTCGAGAACGTCCCCACCCCCGCGGTTGCCGAACGCAGCTCCACGATCAGGTCGCCGATCTCAGCCTCCGGGATCGTCGCGCTGATCACGTCCCAGCCGGACCATCCCGGCCTGGAATCGTAGCCGAGGATCTGCCCACGTCGCGACGTGACAAGGCCGGTCGCCCGCGAGAGCGCATCGGTCGGAATGGTGATCTCCACCGCCAGCACCGGTTCGAGGAGCACCGGCTTCGCCTTCGGCAGAGCTTCGGCGAGGGCGAGCTTCGCGGCGGCCTGGAAGGCCGCGTCGGATGAATCGACCGTGTGGTACGAGCCGTCGGTCAAGCGTGACCGACAGGTCGACGACGGGAAAGCCCAGCGGACCGCTTTTCACCGCGTCCCGCGCCCCGGTCTCGACCGACGGGATGTATTGGCGCGGAACGACGCCGCCGGTGATCCGATCGACGAACGCGAAACCCCTCCCCTCGCGGCAGCGGCTTGATCTCGATCATCACATCGCCGAACTGCCCGTGCCCTCCGGTCTGTTTGCGATGGCGGCCACGCGCCGAGGCCGGAGCCCGGATCGTCTCGCAATAGCCGATGCGGGGCCTGGCGGTCTCGACCCCGACCTGGAACCGCGATTGCAGCCGTTCGACGGCGACCCGCAGATGCATCTCGCCCTGCCCGAGCAGGCGGATCTCGCCGAGTTCCGGCGAGGTTTCGATCACCAGCGAGGGATCTTCCTCGGCGATCTTGGCAAGCGCGCCGGACAGGCGCACGTCGTCCTTGCGATCCTTGATGCGAAGCGACAGCGCATAGACGGGTTCGGGCGGCGCATTCGAGAGGATGGCCTCCGGACGCGTCTTGCCGGCCGCGAAGCAATCGCCGGTGGCGAGACCTTCAAGTCTCCCGAAACCGACGACCTCGCCCGCATTCGCCTCGGGAACGCGCGCGGTTCCGGCGCCGGTGAGCGCCAACAGCGACCCGATCCGCGTCTCGGCTCCCCGCGAGCCCACGACGCGTGTCGCCCTCATGGAACGCGCCGCGCAGAACCCGGGCAACGGACATCTTGCCGCCCTGGCCCATATGCAGCGTCTTGACGATCTGCGCGAGCGGCGCGCCGTCCTCCGCAACACCGAGGCGGGAGCGCGTTTCGGACAATGTCGGCGCTTCGTGCCGCAGCGCCTTCAACAGCCGCGTGACGCCATTGCCGCGTTCCGCCGCGCCGATGAAGACCGGCACGACGTGCTGGTCCTTCAACTCCCGCGCAAGGTCGTCGAAGATGCGATCGCGCGGCGGATCGATTTCGGAAATCAGATCTTCCATCAGCGCATCGTCGTAATCCGCGAGCCGCTCCAGCATGGCGAAACGCGCCTCGCGCTCGCGCAAGGATTCACCCTCGGGGATGTCCACGATCTCGCTTGGCGCATGTTCGCGGTAGATGAAGGCGCGCTCCAGCGCCAGATCGATGAAGCCGACCGCGATCCCGTCTTTCCAGATCGGGATCTGGCGCAGAAGAAGCGGCGTGCGCGACGCGCGCTGCAAGAGCGCCAGCGTCTCGCGGACCCGGCGCGACGCGGTGTCGACCTTGTTGATGAACAGAAAGCGCGGGATGTCCGCTTCTTCGAGTTCGCGCAGGACGACTTCGAGGGCGGGAATTTTGCGCTCATCCGCCTCGCAGACCACAACGGCCGCGTCGCAGACCGGGGCCACATTGCGCATCTCATGAATGAATTCCATGGAGCCGGGGCAATCGACGAATGTCATGGTTTCGCCGAGGAACGTCGCGCTCGCCACGTTGGGCTCGATGCTCATGCGGTGGGCGCGCGCTTCCGCGCTTGAATCGCCGACCGTATCGCCATTGCTGACGCGGCCGGAGCGTCCGATGCTTCCGGTGCGTTCGAGAATGGATTCGAGGAGGGTGGTTTTTCCGCTCTGAAATGGGCCGACGATGGCGATGCACCGAGGGCCCCCGGCTTCTCTTCCGTTGGTGGCCATGAAAGTCTCCTTTCCTGCCCCGAGAAAAGCGCGCTCTTCACCGTCGCGTCGGCCCCAATGCTCTGCCTGTCGCGGCTGGTTGGCAAGCGCTTACGCCGAAACGGCAACGGCCGGGGATGAGCCCGGCCGTTGCGAACGTCATGCGAATGAGAGGGGTCAGCGGCTGGGGCGGAGTTCCAGGTCGCCCACGCCGAGCGCGAAGTTCAGGCCCGTCTGCCCGCTCACCGAAAGCGGCTGGAGTGCCACGGTGCGGTTGTTGCCGCCCACCAGAACGTTGGCGCCGAGACCCGCGCCGACGGTCGCCTCGGCGCTTGCGCCCACATAGCTGCCGGCGAGCGAGCCCGGAGCCAGACTCCCTTGCGAGAACACCGCCCATGTGATGACGCCGCGCTGGGTCGCACCGATGTCGAGACCGAACTTGCGGATCACGCCCGTATAACGCTCGCTGCGGCCGCGCCGGGGAGCGAAGACGCAGGATGTTGCTTTCTGCGAACCGAGGATCAGCCCGACACCACCCGCCACGTTACAGGTGAGCACCCCGGCGCGGGTTCGGCTTTGCGCGGAGGCGTCGGTTGCCCCAAGGGCGGCAAATGCGGTCAGGACGGCGATTGAGGCGACGGCACGGAACATGGCGATCTCTCCAGCTTTGAACAGCTTGGCCGTTAACCGCCGAGAGGTGGCGGATGTTCCATGCCCAGGCGGGGCAATTTCGGGGTTGTGGCCTCCGTCTGGTGCGGAGGCCACAAGGATTGGGCCGTCTACCGCAAGCTGCCGCAGAAGCGCTGGATGCGGTGGCAGGCGTCTTCGAGAACCTCCGTAGAGGTGGCGTACGAAATGCGCAGGTTCGGGCCGAGGCCGAAGGCCGAGCCGTGGACCGCCGCGACGCCCTCGGTCTCGAGAAGCTCGGAGACGAAATCCTCGTCGGTCTCGATCACCTTACCCGACGGAGCCGTCTTGCCGATGGCCTCCGCGCAGGACGGATAGACGTAGAACGCGCCCTCGGGCATGGGGCATTTCAGGTACTTGGCCTGGTTGAGCATCGAGACGACGAGGTCGCGGCGCTCCTCGAAAGCCTTGCGGAACACCTTGAGGTGATCCTGCGGACCATTCAGCGCCTCGACCGCCGCCCATTGGGCGATGGAGCAGGCGCCGGAGGTCTGCTGGCCC
>CAWINL010000017.1:0-205542 GCA_963837375.1 uncultured Alphaproteobacteria bacterium
CCGGCGCAGCAGGGCCGACCGTTCGAGCTGTACGAGTGCCGGGGCGATCTGGGCGCCGGTCACTTGGCGACAGCCCTCGATCAACCGCCAGGCCCCAACGCAGGTTTAGCCAAAAGACCAGCGCCAGCGGGACGAGGGCCGCGACGAACAGCGCGAAGCGCAGATCGATGATCTGCCAGAACACGGACCGATAGCCGAGCGTTCCCATCCAGAGCCAGTCGACGGCGCGCTCGATCGCCAAACGCCGCGACGAGTGCTAAAAGGCCGCCGACAATCCACCAGCCCAGTCGCGCCGCCGATGGGCGGGGTGGTCCAGGTAGCATCCTCATCCGGTCGTGTTCCGCCCGGCTTGTCGCCGATCGCGCCAGAAATTCGCCCACAGGATCAGACGGCGTGGCTAAACCCACCTGCCGAGCGTTCCGCATAAGCCGATCGAAGTCAGCGCCGGTAACGCTTATCAGCGAACGGTGGTCGCCGCCCTCAAACCAAACCCGGTCGAGCCCCGACAGGCTGCGGTCGAGGACGGTCGGTACGCCGTAGGCCGACCCGACCGGGGGCGCCGCCCCGACCTCACAATCGTCGAAGAGCTCGCCGATCTCGGTTTCGCTGGCCAGCCCGAGCCGCCGGTCAAGCAGGCTCTGCAACTGGCTGAGATCCACGCGGTGGCTGCTTGGCACAACGGCGAGCACGGGACCGCTCTCGAGGTGCAGCACGACGGTCTTTGCCAAGCGGCTGCCGGGGATGTGCGAGACCTTGCGGTTGCGCGGGCAGTCACGGTTCGGGGATGGTCGATTTATCGTAGGCCACTCCCTCGGCTTCGAGGTGGGCCTTGAGGCGTTTGGCAATGGTCATGGCGTCCTCCTGACGGGAAGAGCGCGCCGGGCGAGGCCTGCGGATCACCACGCCACGCGCGGCTCCGGTAAGACCTAGATTGCGCCTCGCCTAACTGCCCCGCAAGGTTCCGGCCCGGTCTTTTTGTCGGGCCTGAAGGATTGAGCGAAACGATCGAATGTCGTCCAAGTCCCAATCGTCGCAACGCATTTCCAGCCGGGTCTTACTGGGGCGGCTGGCGCCGGACATCGTGGAGGCGATCCTCGACGGGCGGCAGCCGGCGAGGCTGTGTCATGTGCCTTGTGTGTCAGGACCTCCTCGCGGAAACATTGGCACTTTGGTTTCATGAAGGGATAAGCGATGGCACGGCATGAGCAATGGCAGTTGGAAGGTAGTAGTGCAGAGCTCTATCAACGGTATCTCGTGCCTCTCATCACCGCACTCTGGGCGACCGATCTAATCGAACGGTCTGCGCCTCGCTCTGGCGAGCGAGTACTCGATGTGGCTTGCGGCACCGGCGTGGTCGCGAACTCGCCGCCGAACGAATGGGAACAGGTCGGGTAGTCGGTCTGGACCTCAACCCGGGCATGTTGGCGGTCGCACGAACTGTCGCCCAGAACACGGGTCCAAAGGTCGAGTGGCACGAAGGGAGCGTGCTCCGCATGCCATTTCCAGACACGGCTTTCGACGTCGTCCTGTGCCAGTTGGGTTTGCAGTTCTTTCCGGACCGTGCGCTGGCGTTAACAGAGATGTTCCGGGTCCTCACACCGGGGGGACGTCTCGCGCTCAACGTATTCTCGGCGATCGAACGAACTCCGGTTGCGCGTGCCCTGGCTGATGCGCTCGATCGGCATCTGGCGCCCGACGCCTCCTCGATCAAGCGGTCCGAACACGCCCTTTCGGACGGGCGTCTGCTGGCAAATCTAGTCTCCGCTGCCGGGTTCAGTCATGTCATCGTAACATCGGTGACCAAGATGATCCGATTCCCGTCACCACGCGACTACGTGCGCCTCCAGCTTTCTGCAACTCCTCAAGCGGGGATGGTGGCTGGTATGGACCCCAGCCGGCGCGACACGTTGATTGATATGATCACGGCCGATCTCGTGCGGTCATTAGAGGAAAATGCCGAGGGCGAACTCGTATCATCACAGGAGTGCCACGTCTCGTCGCCATACGCTCGTGACGTCACCTTCTACCCTCGCCCGCCGCTGAGCCTGATATTCGAACTCCACCTCGATCGGCCACCGCCTCCTTCAGCGCTGCCGTCGCCGACAGCCCTTTCGGGCAACGGGGGGTACGCGAGATGACGGCGCTTATCGCCCGGTGCGGTCGACCCGGCGCGGCCGCGCATTGCGGTCACTGTAACGGTCGACCGCAAGTTTGCTCTGAGGCGCGGTCCGGGTTCGGAGCCTTGACGATGCGAGCCGCGGGCCGGAGTATGCACTCGAACCGGACGTAGGGATTCCTCGCGTGACCCCTCTCGTTCGCTGGCTCATACTGGCAATGGTGTTTGCGGGAGCTGTAGGCGCTGGCGCATTCGCGCTCTTGCTCCGCGTGGAGCCGGAGAATGGTTCGGCGGCTTCGATGAGCGGGCTCGACTTTCAGGACATGCTGGCCGGTTCTCCTACGAAGATGGCGGGGCGCCAATCGCTCCTCGGCGGCTGCAGCTCCCCACGGACCATGGCGCACACCCCGACAGCCGGGCCGAGACGTGGAGCATCGCGGCCCATTTGCGCGGAGCCGACGGCGAGGATGTCGGCATCCAAGTCGCGCTGCTTCGGATGCGGCTCGCGCCACCCGATGCGCCCCACGAGTCTGCGTGGGAACTTCGGGCGATCCACCGGGCGCACGTGACGCTGTTTGATGGGTCGACAAACGCCACCGGCGGCGAGGAGCGCATCCACCGGGACGTCCCCGGGGTTGCCGGTCACGACGCTGCACGGCGCGAGGTCTGGGTCGACAACTGGTCGATCCTGTACGGGCAGGGCGAGGATGGACGGGATCGGCCTCAAGGCTACCGTCGGCGAGACGGAGCTCGCGCTTTCGCTGACGCCGGCCAAGGACGCGGTCGCCCTCGAGCAGGACGCCGGCGCGCCGTTCAGGGGCTATGCGATTACGCGGATGACCGCCGAGGGCTTCGTCGGGGTCGGCGAGGAGCGGCAGGCGGTTCGCGGCCTTGCCTGGTTCGAGCACCTCTGGGGTGACGTCCCGCTGCCCCTGGGCCCGATCGTGTGGGACCGGCTGCAACTTCACCTCGACGACGGCACTGACCTGTCGCTCATCCGGACCCGTCGCCGCGACGGCAGCGGCACGGCCACGGTGGCGGGCTTTGCGGTGGGTCCTGACGGCCGCCTCGAGCCGCTGGAGGGTGCGTCCGTGGAAATGGAGCCGACCCGGGTCTGGCGCGGCGGCGCCTCGGGCCTCCGCTATCCGGTGGACTGGCAACTGAGCACGGAAGAACTGAGCCTTGAGGTTACACCGCTGGATGACAACCAACTCCACGGGTTTGTCGCGCCGCTCTGGAGCGGGACCGTGATGGCCAATGGGCATCGTGGCAGCGCGCCGGTGTCGGCGCGGGGCACCATGCTTCTGACGGCGTCGGTCCCGCCGTAGGAGATCGGAGGGTGCAGATGCTCCGGCGCAGGACAGCCTTGCTTGCGGTTGTAGCCATCGCCCTCGCGGCCTGCGACGACGACTCGGATGACGGCGCGACGGGCGAACTCCGGTCGCCAACCGGTCCAGTGCCCGCGACCGAGCAGCGCCCAGGCGACGCCGAGAAGGGATACCGGGCCCTCGTCAACGCGCCCTACGTCGGCTGCGGCGTGCCGCACCGTGTGTATGCACGGATGAACCCAGCCGTTGACCCGGGAGATCTGCTGCCCGGGCGCGAAGGGCGGAACGCCGAGTTGCCCTACAGCCTCACCGCGCACGTCAATTCGGACGGCGTCGAGATTGTCTCCTCGAACTGCCTCGTGTGTCACGCCGCGCGGTTCGAGGGCGAGCTTATCGTGGGACTTGGCAACGAGTTCCTCGATTTCACCACCGATCCGCGGGCCGTCGTGAACCAGGCCGGCGTCTATGTCCGCGGGGAGGAAGAGACCGCCGCATGGCAGCGCTGGGCCGACCGGATCGAGGGGATCGCACCCTATGTTCAGACCTCGACGGTCGGCGTGAACCCCGCCACGAACCTTACCTGGGCGCTGATGACCCACCGCGACCCCGAGACCCTCGCATGGTCGTCGGAGCCGCTGCTGGAGCCGCCGCCGACCGACCCGCTTCCGGTCAGCGTGCCGCCCTGGTGGCGGATGCAAAAGAAGAACGCGATGTTCTACACCACGCTTGGGCGCGGCGACCACGCCCGGTTCATGATCCTTGCCTCGATGCTCTGTGCGGACAGCGTCGAGGAGGCCAAGGCCGCCGATGCCTACGCCCCCGACATCCGGGCCTACATCACGAGCCTCGAGCCGCCCGAATACCCGTTCCCGGTCGACGCCGCGCTGGCCCAGCAGGGCAAGACGGTGTTCGAGGCCCACTGCAGCGGGTGCCACGGCACCTACGGCGCGGACGCCTCCTACCCCAACCTGGTGGTCCCGCTCGAGGAGATCGGCACGGACCCGGCCTATGCCCGCGCCGCCACCGATGGCTCGCGCGACCGCTTCTATCAATGGGTCGAGCGCTCATACTACGGCGGGTCGGTGCACATGGCGCCGGCAGCGGGTTATATCGCCCCGCCGCTCGACGGCGTCTGGGCCACCGCGCCCTACCTGCACAATGGCTCGGTGCCGGACATTCGCTCGCTCCTCAACAGCAGCCTGCGCCCCGCTTTCTGGCGACATATCGTCGAGCCCCGTGAATACGATCCCACGGTCCTCGGATGGCGGTACGAGCGGCTAGAGGCCGGCAAGTCAGCGTTCGAGGGCGCTGAGGCGAAGTCCCGTGTCTACGATACGACACTTCCGGGCTACGACAACGGCGGCCACCAATTCGGAGACATGCTGTCGGACGCCGAGCGGACCGCCGTAATCGAATACCTGAAGACTCTGTAGGCGCAGCCCGGAGAGCGAGCGTCGGCGAGATAGCGTCTCAACGTTTGAACTGATAAGGCGCAACTGATCGCGCTGGTGCAGATCGGCGTGCGCCGAGACGGGGCGAGAGGGGCCGCCGCGGCCGCGTCGACAACGCGATCGACCAAGGCGCTGGCCGGCGGGCGCTCCACGGGGCCCTTCGACCCACGATTGGCTTCCCGCCGCTCAACTCTTTGCCGAGGAACGTCATCTCCTCCACTCCCCGTTCTGCTCCCCTTTGTTCTCTTCTTTCACCTCCTCCTTCTCATTCTCCCCTCTCACACCCGACGTTACGGCGGCGAGAGGTGCTGCACGAGGCGTGCGTCCGCGCCGAGAGCGCGCCAGGCTAAGGGGTTGAACGCGATTTATGTCCTGCAGCTGACGCCGCTTGCTCCGGAGATCGTCGAGGCGATTTCCCCCCGACCGCCGGCAGATCGGGCCAACGTTGCTGCATCAGCCCGTCGGCAATCTAGGCGGCGGCGCGGCGGTAGACGTCATCGGCATCGCCAACCTCGATCACCCGGCCCGCCTGTGAGAGCAGATGATGGTGGCGCGGTTCGAGGAATTTCTTGCTCGGCACGACGGCGATAAGTGTCGGAGGCGGCTCAAGCAGCGCCAGATCGTGAAAGACGGTAGTGGTGCGATAGATTGAGACCGCCGCTCCGCCGACTGCCTGGAACACCGCGCGGTGGTCGCCTAGTTCGGCAACCGCAGAGACCTCCCATTTGGTGGATGAGAGCCCGACAATCTCGGTGTCCGTGTGAACCCGCTCGACGCCGAACACCCGCACCAGGCGTTCCTGCAAGGCTTCGGCCACATCCTCGGCGTGGTCCTCAGCGGCTTTGACGATGATTTGGTGTGCGATCTGATGCGACGCAGCCGCGACTTCGAGGATCGCCGCGTGAAGTTCTTGCGGTTGCACAATCGCAAAGACGGTGCGGCGATCCACTTGAACATCGCTACCCTCGACAATGCTGCGGGCGGTCTTCGGGAAGGATCGTTGGGCGCCGAAGCGTTCGATTTCGCGGAACGCAAGGCCCTGGTCGCTCACGCGGTAGCTGCCGATCTCGGGCGACACCCGCACCTGCACAGGATCGTTGCTGGGATAGAGCATCGGCATCGTGACGTAGCTGCCATCTCGCATGTGCCGGACGGCGATTAGGTCCGCTGATACCAGATCTACCGCTTGCTGGAGCGTTAGTCGCTCAGTGGCTGTGTCAGCCATCGTTGCCTCCCCAATAGAACAGATCGTAAACCCAAACAGGCTCGACCACAAGCTCTACGTCATTGATTCCAAATCGGTTTCCCACGTAGGAACGAACGCTCGCGAAATCAGGGAGTTCCTCAGGCACGTCCTCAGCGAACTTCAGCTCGTCCCACATCATGCGGTCCGGTTGGGTTTCAGACCAGTTAAGATCGAAGCTGTGCAAGTGGGTTGGGGCGGTTCGCTTACCCGATAGGGGCCATCCTTTGCGGACCGGATTGGTGTGCCCACCGCTGAAAGATCGCCAATCGAGCCGTTGCAAAGGGATGTGTTTGCGACCCGGCTTGCGTCCGATACGCAGTTCAAACGTGAGGCAGCAATTGGGTCGCTGCGGGTAGCAGCCACCATGCAGAACGAAGGCAACCTCGGTCACCCCTTCGATCTCCAGCGGCGCGTCGAACCAAGCGTAGCCGGTCTCGGCTTCAGGTTCGACCCAGCCGGGGAAGGCGGAGATGCGTTTGTCGGAGTAGACCAGTTCACGAAGGTTCATTCTCTATGGATAGAGAAGGCGCTGATCTCGGTCGAGAGCGGCCGGAGTGGCCCACGACCGCCCTTTCATTGTCACGACTAGCGTAAGCCTCGAGGCGCGGGGTCGCCCACGGCGCCAATCCCTCATCGATTGGATTTCAGAACTCCTTCGCCACCCAAAGGATTCGTCGGAATCCGATCTGGCTGTCGTGAAAAAGATTCAATGAAAACAGCGGTCTAAGGCACCCCACCAAATCACCCAAAGTCAACAGGTCCGGAGAATATCGGCCCGGAGAGAGCGGATTTTCGGCATTGCGCCGCGGGCGCAGTGGGGAGCCCGCGGCTACAACCCTCGAAAACAACGAGAAAATTCGACCATTCGAACGAGCGGAGAACGGGTTGTGTCGGGAGGTTGGCGGAGGAACGGGGACTGCGGTCGAACAGTCTCTGGGGCTCGTTGAGGCGTAGAGGCTTTGATTTTAAACAGACGCCGGTTGCTGCGTCAGTCGACCGTTTCACATCATGATCTCAAACCTGGCGCCAGAGGCGGTGGGATCGAGACGGACGGCGAAGCCGTGCAGGCTGCAAATCGACCGCACGAGGCTCAGACCAAGGCCACTCCCGTGCCCGGAGTGGGTGCGTTCGAGGCGGTAGAAGCGGTCGAAGATTCGTTCGGTTTCGTTCGGCGGGATCCCAGGACCATCGTCCTGCACGACCAGCTGGTGAGCGCCTCCGGAGGCACTAAGCTCCACCATGATACGGGTGCCGTCAGGAGTATGCTCGATCGCGTTTTCCAGCAGGTTCGAGATCATCTGTGTCAGGAGCGGGCGGTCGCCTTCGAGGACGACATTGGGAGCGATCCGCGCGTCCAAGCGCTTGCACCGATCGGCGGCGACAGGCCGGTAGATCTCGGCCAGTTCGGCGAGCAGCTTGGAGAGGTCGACCGCGCCGAATTCCTCGGCCCGGCGGCCGCGCCTCGATCTGGCCTATCTTGAGCAGCGCATCGAAGGTGACGAGCGTGGCGTCGATCTCGGCGAGCGAGCTTTCGATCGCCGGCTCCACGACAGCGGGGTCCTGAGCGTCGATCGAGACCAGACGATTGCGCACGCGCGTGAGCGGCCCGCGGAGTTCATGGGCGATTCCGACCGACACGTTGCGAAGATTGCGCGTCAGCGCCTCGATCGTGCCGAGCATCCCGTTCAGGGCGACGGAGAGGCGATCGAATTCGTCGCCCTTGGGCGAAACCGGCACGCGCTGCGACAATGTGCCTCCGCGCACGCTTTCGGCCGTGGCGGCGATCTCGGCCAGGCGCCCCAGGATAGCCCGGCTCAGCAACGCGCCCGACAACAGCGCCAATGGCAGTGCGATGGCGACTGTCCAGACCGCTCCCGCCAGCATGAGTTCGGCCACGTCGTGATACCTCTCCTGGCTCACGGCTGCATTGAGCCATCCGCCGTCGGGAAGGGACAGTGAGCGAACCCACATCCCTTCGTCGGGGTCATTCCCGAGGGGCACGAAATCCTCGAGTTCAGGACCTGGTGCGGCGCGGGCGAGGCTGCCCGCAAGCAGGTTTCCGGCCCGGTCCTGGTGCCCGAGCATGACCTCGCCATCCTCGTCGTCGTCCGCGAGCCGGCCCAGCGTCTCGCTGACCTCGCGCGCATCCTCCGGTCGCATAGGCGGCGTGCGCTGCCTGCGAGGGTCTCGTCGAGCGCGGCGATCGTCCGCTCGCGCACGATCCAGCGGACGCCGAGGCCGATCGACAGGTCGGCCAGCAGCAGGCAGACGACGAAGACCGCCGCGAAGCGTATCGTCAGCCTGAACGCCGCCGAGCGGGCGATTTCACCCCGGAGGCTAGTGGGGGCTGGCAATGACATAGCCTGCGCCCCGAACCGTTCGGATCAGGCAGACGTCGAACGGCTTGTCGACCTTGCCGCGCAGCCTGCTCATATGCGTCTCGACGACGCTGGTCTTGGGCTCGAAGTGGAACTCCCACACATGCTCCAGCAGCATCGTCCGCGTCACCACTTCTTCCGCGTGCTGCATCAGGAACTCGAGCAGGCGATATTCCCGCGGCTGCAGATCGATGGCCTGCCCCGCGCGCTCGACCCGGCGGCTCACGCGATCGAGGGAAAGATCGCCGACCCGGAGCACGGTCTCGACCGTGAGGCCCGGCCCTCGGCGCACCAGCGCGCGCAGGCGAGCGTTCAGCTCGGAAAACGCGAAGGGCTTGCACATGTAGTCGTCGCCGCCGGCGTCGAGCCCTTCGACCCGGTCGTCCAGCCCGTTGACCGCCGTCAGGAAAAGCACCGGGGTCGCGACCCCGGCGCCGCGCAGCAGGCGCACCAGGCCCAGCCCGTCCATCTTCGGCAGCAGGCGGTCCACGACCATCACGTCGTAGCCGCCCTCGCTTCCGAGAAAGAGCCCGTCCAGGCCGGTCTCCGCGCAGTCCACCGTCGCCCCTGCCTCCCGCAGCCCGCGCGCGATGAAGGCCGCCGTCTCCCTGTCGTCTTCGATCACCAGAATCTTCATGCACTCACGACATCTGGGGCCCCGAGGCCGTTCCCTTATACTCCGGTCGCATCGATCTTCCTAGCGGCAGGGCCGGGCGCCCGGTCGTCTGCGCCCGGGCCGCGAATTAGAGGAAATGAAAGTCGGAGGCGTCGATCAGCTTCGCGTCGAATCCGGCGAGATCGACGCTGCCCTCGGCGAAGCTGAGGCGCGTTGCGGATCCGCGCTGCGACACCTCGATATCGCCGAAGCCCTCGACCTCCAGGTACTCGGCGATCTCGATGCGATCGCGGCCGTTCTCGAACCCGACGATCCGGTCGTGACCGAACGGGATCAGGTCGAACTTGAACACGTCGTCGGCGCCGGCGTAGCCGAAAAGACTGTCGTCGTCCGCCCCGCCCGAAAGCTCCGCGCCGCCGCGGCCTGCGTACAGCCGGTCGCGGCCCTCGCCGCCCTCGATCTCGTCGAAGCCGCCGCCGCCATACAGCCGGTCGTTCCCCTCGTCGCCCTCGATGTCGTCCCTGCCCGCGCCACCGCAGATCTTGTCGCCGCCTTCGCCGCCCTCGATCTCGTCGCGGCCGACGACCTCCGAACAGGCGGTCGCGACCTTCCTCGCCGAAAATGCGGTCGTCTCCCGCTCCGCCATAGGCGCGGTCGTTGCCGTCGCTGGCTTCGATGAGGTCGTCGCCACCGCGGCCCCGGATCTTGTCGTTGCCGTCGAGCGCGATGAGCTGGTCGTCCTTGCCGGTGCCCGTCTGCTTGTCCGCGCCGTCGGTGCCGACGAGCCGGCTGATCCCGGTCTTCGCGACCAGGGCGCTGACTTCGTTCCGGCTCAATTGATCGTCGCTCACGGCCACGAAGGCGTCATTGAAGTCGCCGTCGTAGCCTCCCTCGTCATCGTCCGCGCCGGGAAGGCTGGCGAGGCCGTCCTCGAAGGCCACGACATCGACCCCCTTCGTTCCGTCGGGGAAGGCGCGTGCGTTCTGGCCGGCCACCGGGTTGAGGAAGTTGAACCCGTCGCGGTTGCCGACCGAGTGGAAGGCGCGGATCGGCAGCAGATTGCCCTCGTCGTCGGTGACGACCGGCGCGATCCCGTCGAAGATGCTCGCCGGGCCGGGGGTATAGGTGGTGGCGTCGTCACCGTCGTAGAGGTCGGCGACGTCGCCCGCGGTGAAGTTGCGGAAGAAGAGGCCGCCATCCTCGAAGTCTTCGAGCTCGACGCCCAGCTCCTCGATGTCGGGGATCAGGAAGAGGCCGAGCGACTTGCCGGCGCGCGACCGTCATCGTCGCCCGCGCGCCCGCCTTCACGTCCTCGGTGTCGACGAAGAGGATCCGCGCTTCGCCGATGCGGCCGGTCACCGGATCGAAGGTGTAGGCGCCGATGGCGTCATTGCTGCCGGCGTCTTCCCCGAGGAAGGTGATGGTCTTTTTCTCCCCGTCTCCGGCGAAGGCCAGATCGGTGCGGGTCGACGGGCGCCGAGTTGTCGACCGTCCGCCGGTTCTGGATCTCGATGAACAGGCTGGGCTCGTCCTCCGCGAACTCCTCCTCCAGGACCTGGCCGACGCCGGGCGCGAAGTACTTGAACGCTCCGACCCCTGGCTCGAGGCTGGAGGTGTCGCGGATCTTGAGCACGTCGTCGAAGGAGCCGAACTCGGTCTCGACGCTGAGCCCCCTGGCGATCACCTTGCCCTCGTCCACGGCCACGCCCGGGTAGAACTCCTGGAAGTAGCTGTCGCCGGGCTTGGGATTGGCGCGCATGATCCAGCCCGGGAGCGGCGCCGTCCACGCCGGCCTGCCACGACCCGTCGAAGTCGGTCCCGGTGAATTCGCCCTCGTCGTCGTAGCTGTAGTTCGTGGCGATCTCGCCCATGTACCAGACGTTGCCGTCATCGTCCTGCGCGTACCAGTCGAGGGTGTCCTCGACCAGGATGCCGTCCTCATAGGCGGTGTCGCGGACGACCAGCGTCTCGATCCCGGCGATCGTCTTCGTTTCGAACGTGGCGAAATGATCGTTGCGCTCGCCCTCCTCCTCGCCCGTCTCCGGGTCGATGATCTCGGCGCCGTAGCTGTTGATCGTGCCGGGGGGCAAGCGGGAAGAAGCGATTGTCGACGTTCGATGGATCGGAGAACGTCGCGTCTTGCAGGTCGGGAAGAACTGGCATGGCGCACCTTTCGGGTCGAAGCCTCTGTCGCGTGCCCGGGACGAGCCGCTGCCGCCATTAGAGCCGCCATGACCTTGCCTGATGGGTGTCGGCCTCCTTACTAATCGGTAAGGCCGCCGATGCTCGGAGCGGGACGGCAGGCTCCAGCCCGGCTGGCCGGCCCGATCAGAAGTTCAGGCTGATCCCGAAGTCGGCAATCGTCGCGCTGCCGTCGGTGCCGAATTCGCCCGCCGCGTAGGTGTTCGCGATGCCGCCATTGACGGTCGCGCCGCCGCCGAGGTCGTACTGCGCCGTGAGACCGTAGCCATCGTCGCCGTCCAGGACTTCGAAGGCGGGACTGCCGTCGGCGCTCAGCACCTTGCCGTAGAAGGCGCCGACCGAGAAGGCGCCGATCGTGACCGAGGCGCCGACGAGCAGATCGGTGGCCTCGAACCGGCCGAAGTCGTCGGTGTCGGAGGTCACCTTGGTCCAGGTCGCGCCGAAGGCGAAGCGCTCGTAGTCCGCCGCCAGATCCGACCGACCACTGTTCGCCGCCCGGGATGAGCTCGCCGACCTCCGTCGCCGGGACGACAAGGTCCGGGACGTCATCGCCATCGGTGTCGACAAGCTCGAAGCTGGGATCGTCGAACGCGACGAACGCGTCGAACCTGTAGTAGCCGACGCCGACGCTCCAGCTGCCACCGCCGAGGTCCGCGGCATAGCCGGCGCCGACGGCGATGTCAGTGAGGTCGCGGTTGGTCGACACCGAGACGCCGAAGTCCTCGGCCTCGAAGTCGTAGCGCAGCGTCGGACGGGCGAACGGGTTCTCGGCAAAGCTCTCGCCAGTGTCGTTGCCGAAGCTGCCTCCGTTCGAGATGAACTTGGTCTCGTTGATGTCGGTCAGTCCGGTCAGCGAGAAGTTGCCCGGGACGTCGCCGACCCACTGCTGGTCGGCAGCGTCGGTGTCGCCGAAGGTCAGCGTGCCGAAACGGCCGGACACGAAGACGCTGCCCTCGGTCTGACCCACCTCGCCGCCTTCGCCGCCTTCGGCGTTGTCGGCCTGGATCTCGGCGCCGAAGGTGATGCCGCTGTCGGTTTCGCCGGTGACCACGCATTTCTTCGTGAAGCTTGTCTTTGCGGCTCCGAAAATTTTGCGCTCGCTGGCCTGCATGTCGCAGGCCGTGGTCATGTCCCGCTCGCATTTCGTCATGAAACTGGTCAACGCGGCGCCGGCCAGCTTCTTGCTCGTCGCTTGAACCTTGCAAGGTTCGGCGGCCCACGCGGACCCGGCCATCAAACATAGGATTAAAGCGGCACCAAAGACTTTCATCGGGATCCTCCTGCTATCGCAAGCAGAAGATAGAGGAGCATTACCCTAGGGCAATCATCTTGTTCGCCAATATTTCGGGAGCTGAGCGAACACAGTCACGCGTGATGCCGCGGCAACCTCGGCTGGTGCCTTCACCATCGGTCAAAAGCCGTGTAGGGGCTGAGACATCATCTGGCTGCCACCGCCATTCTCCTGGAAACCTTCATCTCATGTCTCAGCTTTCGAAGCCTGCCCTGGGGTCGCCCCTCCGTCCGCTGCCCGCCCTTATTTTCAGCTCCCGCTGGCTGCAATTGCCGCTGTATCTCGGTCTCATCGTCGCGCAGGGCGTCTATGTGTTCCTGTTTCTGAAGGAACTCTGGCACCTCGTGACGCACGCCGTGGATTTTTCCGAACAGCAGATCATGCTGCTGGTCCTAGGACTGATCGACGTGGTGATGATCTCCAACCTTCTGATGATGGTCATCATCGGCGGTTACGAGACGTTCGTGTCGCGATTGCAACTCCACGGCCACCCCGATCAACCGGAATGGCTGGGCCACGTGAATGCCAGCGTGCTGAAAATCAAGCTGGCCATGGCGATTATCGGCATCTCTTCCATTCACCTCCTGCGGACCTTCATCGAAGCCGGCAATATCGGCATCGCGGGGAAGACGAACTTTACCGAGATGGGCATCATCCTGCAGACCGTCATTCATACGGTCTTCATTTTGTCGGCGATCGGCATCGCCTACGTGGACAGGATGTCGACGGCGGTCGACAAGACGCACCACTAGGACCTCAAAAGCTGGTTCGGCGTCGCAAATGGCTCTGGACCCGCCGTAAGACCACTATGGACAGGGTGCAACCAATATGAGACCAGTTACGCGTGAGCAAAACTGGTTCTCAGAGGCGTTTTCGATCCCTATCCAGGCTTTCGGAGCCCGGATCCTCCATTAATGAGGATCTGTGCGGCCTGCACGGGCCCTTTGGATGGGTCGTCGACGGTGCGACGGGGGTTTCGGGCCGGCAAATGACACCCGGACCGAGCGATGCCGCTTGGCTTGCCGGCACCATCAGCGCCAACCTCGCGAGCCTCGCCGGGTCCGATATTCCGTTGGGATCGGTCTTGCCTTTTGTCGACACGGCCGTCAGGCAGGCCTTCGACGACCTAAAAACCCGTCAAAACCGCGGTGAGCATTTTGGGCCTTCCGCCTGCCTCGGCTTGGTGGCGCTTTCGGTCGAGCAGGACGGGTTGCGTTTACGCGGCGCCTTTCTCGGCGACGTCGCGGCGTTGGTCAAGACGGCCGACGGCATCATGCGATGGACTGATGAGCGCGCGAAGCCGTTCGAGGCGCGTACGCTGGCAGCGCTCGCATCCCACGCGCCCCAATCGGGCGCCCTGCCGGAAGCGGCCCGTCTCCAGATCATCGAAAACCGAGGGAAGCTCAATCGCCCGGATGGCTATTGGGCGGTTCATCCCGAAAGGCCGTGGGCCGGTCGCGAAATCACCTTCGAGAGCTCGCTCGCGCCAGGCGCCCCCATCGTTCTCGCGACGGATGGGTTCATGCGCCTGGTGGACGTCTTCGGCGCCTATACGGACGACACCCTGTACGCCGCGTTGGCGAGCGGAGAAGCCAACAGCTTGATGGGCGAATTGCGGGGTTACGAACGCGACCTCATGGCGCGGGGCCGACCGCGTGTTAAAAAGCACGATGACGCAACGGTTCTGGTGCTCGATGTGAGGGAATGACCGCGAATTCCGGAAAAGCGAGGCTCAACGACTCGCCCCGGTGCAACTGAGGAGACTTCAACAATGAGGGAGCTGACGATGAAACTGACAAGACGGATGATGATGGGCGTCGCCATGGGGGGCTATCTCCTGTCGGCCGGCGCCGCGATGGCGAAGACCGAGCTGACGTTCTGGAGCTGGCGCCAGGAAGACAAGGCCTTCTACAACGACGTCATCAAGAAATTTCAGGAGAAAGAGCCTGAGATCTCGGTGAAATTCGAGACCTACGCGCCGGAAAACTACCAGACGATCCTCTCGACGGCACTCGCAGCCGGGCGTGGTCCGGACGTCATCCAGGTGCGCGCCTACGGCAATCTCGAAACCGTTGCGACACCCGGCTACCTGCTGGCTCTGGACAAGCAGAACGTGCCCGAACTCGCGAATTTTCCCGAGGCGGCTCTCGCGGCCGAGACCCTGCGCTCGGACGGCAAGGTCTATGCCGTGCCTTTCGCCACGCAGACCATGCTGATCATCTACAATAAGAAGATCTTCGCCGATGCGGGTCTAAAGGCGCCCGAGACCTGGGACGAGCTGATGGCAGCCAGTCAGGCGCTGAAGGCAAAGAACGTCACGCCCTTCGCCAATGGAACCGCAACCGCCTGGCAGAATGAAACGATCGTCGCGGCCCTGCTGTCGTCCATGCTCGGCAAGCAGTTCGAGGAAGACATCGCATCCGGCAAGGCGAATTTCACCGACCCGCGCTATGTGAATGCTCTCTCGAAGCTAAAAGACGTCAGCCAATATTTTGCGCCGAACTTCATCGGTGTCGATTATGCGTCGTCGCAGCAGCTTTTCGCGGCCGGCCGCGCCGCGATGTTTGCCGGCGGCTCGTTCGAGGTCGCGAATTTCAAGACGCAAAATCCGGGCCTCGATCTCGGTGTGTTCGCTTCTCCTGTGGCGAAGGCCGGCGACGAGCGGTTGATCGCGCGCTACTACGATGGCGGCTACGCGGTCAACGCCAAGTCGGAGAAGAAGGACGCGGCACTGAAATTCGTGCGCTTCCTGGCGACTCCCGAATACGGCACCGCCTTCACTAACGCGCTCAAAAATCTTTCGCCCATCAAGGGCATCAAGATCGAAGATGCGTTGACACAGGAAGTCGCCAAGCTGGCCGACAACTCCATGTCTTATCTGATGCTCGTACGCTTCCGCTATCAGGAGCCGAGCGGGTCGGTCCTGCTTCAGTCCAACGTGCAGAAGATGCTTGCCGGGCAGCAGACTGCCGGAACAGGCGGCGGCGGAGATCAACAAGGGCATCGCGACCTACTACAAGCCTTTCCAGAAATAAGCGTCACGAGGGCGGCGGGCACGCGCTCGCCGTCCTTTTTCAGGTTGGATTTCTTAGGCGCAATGCCCGCCCCGAAAGGTGTTGTTCGCATGATTGCCAGTCCAGCCTTCCATCGCCGCACCACGCCTTAAGGTTCAGGCCATGCCCGTCTCGCCCCATCAGGCCCGCACGCTGAAGCATCGTTCCTGGGTGGCGTTTCTCGTCCTGCCGCCCATCGTCTTCATGTCGCTGTTCGTCGTCTATCCGATCCTGTCCGCGTTCGCATATGCGTTCTACGAATGGCGCGGCCTGGCACGGGGCGAGTTCATCGGCCTTGCGAATTTCCGCGAGGTACTGTTCGGCGCAACCATGGCGCCGGTGGTCTGGAATGCTTTCTGGCACAACGTCCAGGCGCTTATCGCCCTCATGATCATCCAGAACGGCGGCGGTTTTCTGCTGGCTTGGCTGCTCTACAAGGAGCCCTTCGGCTTCCGCTTCCACCGGGTGGCCGTGTTCGTTCCCGTGGTCTTGTCCACCATTATCGTGGGCTTTCTCTGGAAGCTCTTCCTCAATCCCAATTTCGGCCTGGTCAATCAGGCGCTTCTTGCCGTGGGTCTGGACTCGCTGGCGAAGCCATGGCTGGGCGACCCCTCGACCGCGCTCGGCGCGCTGATCCTCGCCAATGCATGGCACTTCATCGGCTTTCCGACGCTGGTCTACCTCGCCGGCATGCAGCGCATTCCCACCGAGATCATCGAGGCTGCGCGTCTCGACGGCACGAACGAGTGGCAGCTCCTCAAAAACATCATCTGGCCCCTCGTGGCGCCCAGCACCACGATCCTGTTCACGCTGCTCTTCATCGGCGCATTCAATTGGTTTGAAATCCCCTATGTGATGGCGGGGCTCGACGGATCGCCGTTCGGCAACACCGATGTGCTAGGCCTCGTGTTTTATCGAACCGCCTTCGGCAACCAGAGCGCCAGCATACAGAATTTCGGTCAGGGCTCCGCACTGGCGACTTTGATCTTCCTCTTCATCGTCGTTTTCGCGTCGATGTTGACCTTGTGGCTACGCCGGCGGGAGATCCAGTTTTGAATACCAAATCCGCCGCCGCACGCCCGATCTCATTCGCGTTTCTGGTTCAGATCGTCCTGATCGCGAACTCTTTCATCATGCTCTACCCGGTGGTCGTGATGATCTTTTCGGCCTTCAAGGGCACGGCCGAGATCTTCGAACATCCGTTTGCGCTACCGGATTTCACGCAGATCCAGAACTTCCGTAGGGTGCTCGGCGAGACGTCGATGCCGACCTATTTCATGAACTCGATCATCGTCACGGGCTCGTCCATCGTTCTGATCCTCGTGCTCGGCACCATGGCGGGCTATGCCATCGCTCGATACGAATCGCGCACCAACACTTTCATTCTGCTGTTCTTCCTCGCCGGCCTCATGCTTCCGCTGAAACTCGCAGTGATCCCGCTCTTCATTCTGCTGCGGGACCTCGGTCTGCTGGACAGCCGATGGAGCCTCATCGTCACCTACACGGCAATCGGGCTGCCGTCGGCCGTCTTCATCATGGCAGGCTTTCTGCGCTCCCTGCCGGCGGAGCTGGAAGATGCCGCCCGCATCGACGGGGCGTCGGAACCCAGGATCATGTGGTCGGTGATGCTGCCGCTTGCGATTCCGCCCATGGCGATCGCAGCGATTCAGAATGCGGTGCCGATCTGGAACGACTTCTTCTTTCCGCTCGTTTTCATCCAGACCGATGCCTACAAGACGCTGCCGCAGGGCTTGACTACGTTCATGGGCGAATACACCACCGATTGGGGAATGCTGTTTGCCGGCCTCACGATCGCGGCAGCGCCCATCACACTTCTCTACATCGCGTTGTCACGCCAGTTCATCCAGGGCATGACCGCCGGTGCGGTGAAATAGGAGACGTCTCATGTTGATCCCCCGGGGTTCCCTCATCGTCTCCTGTCAGGCGCGTGCCGACAATCCGCTCCACGGGCCCGTCTTCATGTCGGCGATGGCCCGGGCTGCGAATGCGGGCGGGGCGGCCGGTTTCCGGGCCAACGGACCGGAGGACGTGGCGGCGATCCGGGCGATCAGCACGCACCCGATCATCGGCATCGACAAGGTGTGGGACGATCGCTTCCCTGTCCACATCACCCCGAATTTCGCGGCCGCCTCGCGGATCGCCCATGCCGGCGCCGACATCATCGGCATCGACGCAACCCGGCGTCCCAGGGATGGCGAGGACATCGACCGGCTGATTGCCCGCATTCGGCAAGAGCTGCAGCGCGAGGTTTTTGCAGACGTCTCTACCCTCGACGAGGGGCGGGCGGCCCACGCTGCCGGCGCGACCTATGTCGCCACGACCCTGTCGGGCTACACGGCCGAGACGGCGGATCGCAAGGATCTGGGCCCGGATCTTGGCCTTTTGTCCGCCCTAGTTGCGGCGATCGACGGACCGGTGGTGGCGGAAGGCCGCTTCGACACGCCCGAATTGGTGAGCGAGGCATTCAGGCGCGGTGCCCACGCCGTCGTGGTGGGAACGGCCATCACCAATCCGAGGGACATCACGAAAAAATTCGTGGAGGCGGCCGCGGCTTCGCTGGCGGCGTCCTGACCCCTCGCAATTCTTTGAGATTTCCCATAGGGGATATAACGTAAACGTGAAGGTACGCCCCGCCGTGTCGGGTGTACCCCAATGCAGATAGCCACTCCCGTGAGGTTCTGCCGTGCTGATCCGTCCTTCCGCCGACATCGCGCCCTCCGAGATCACGCCTCGGGAGGTTTATCTTAACCGCAGGCAATGGATCGGCGGTGCTGCCGGTCTGGGGCTCTCCGCCGGTTTGGCAGGCGCTGTTGAGGCCGCCCCTCTCTCCGCGATCAAGGGCCGGTTCTCGACCGACGAGAAAGTCACGAGCCGCGAGGACGCGACGAGCTACAACAATTATTACGAGTTCGGCGTCGACAAGGCGGCGCCGGCCAAATACGCCCACACCCTCAAGACGTCGCCCTGGACCGTCAAGGTCGACGGCCTTGTCGGAAAACCGGCCGAATACAGTCTCGACGAACTCATGAAGGGCTCTGCGCTCGAGGAGCGCATCTACCGCATGCGGTGCGTCGAAGGATGGTCGATGGTCATCCCGTGGATCGGATTCCCGCTCGCCGACCTCATCAAAAAAGTCGAACCGCAGGGAAGCGCCAAATTCGTGGCGTTCGAGACCGTTTCCCGGCCCCAGGAAATGCCGGGCCTCCAATCGGCCTTCCCCGTGCTGGATTGGCCCTACGTCGAAGGGCTTCGTCTTGACGAAGCGATGAACCCGCTCGCCATCCTGGCGGTCGGCCTCTACGGCGAGACGCTCCCGAACCAGAACGGCGCGCCGATCCGGCTGGTCGTCCCTTGGAAATACGGGTTCAAAGGCATCAAATCCATCAGCCGGATCAGCTTCGTCGAAAAGGAGCCACCGACCTCCTGGAACCGGCAGGCGCCGGATGAGTATGGCTTCTACGCGAACGTGAACCCAGCGGTGGACCATCCCCGCTGGAGCTCAGGCAACCGAGCGGCGGATCGGCGAGGGCAGCCTTTTTGTCAAACGACGGCCGACGCTGCATGTTCAACGGCTATGCCGAACAGGTTGCACAACTCTATGCGGGCATGGACCTGAAGAAGTTCTACTGATGCGGATGCAGAGCCAGAAGCAGGCTGCGAAGTTCGCGCTTCCGCAGATTCCGAAAGTTGGCCGTCTATATCGTCGGCCTCATCCCGGCGGTCTGGCTGTTCTACGAGGGCGTCAACGATCGGCTCGGCGCCGATCCAATGCGGTATCTCGAGCAGTCACTCGGCTTGTGGGCTTTGCGTTTTCTCATCGCCACGCTCGCGGTCACCCCGCTGCGGCAGATCCTCAACGTGAATCTCCTGCGATATCGCCGGGCCATTGGCCTGCTGGCATTCTATTACGCGGCGCTGCATCTCACGACCTATCTGGTCCTCGACCAGGGTCTCGATTTCGCGGCCATTTTCGCCGACATCGTGAAGCGCCCCTACATCACCATCGGCATGGCGACTTTCGTCATTCTCATCCCGCTCGCGGTCACGTCCAACAACGCGTCGATCCGCCGGTTGGGGGGGCAGGCCTGGGCGCGGCTGCACAAACTGGTTTATCTCGCTGCCATCGGAGCGGTGTTGCATTTCCTTCTCGTGGTGAAATCCTGGCCGCCCGAACCGCTCGTCTACGCGGCGATCGTGGCGGTCCTGCTGGGATACCGCGCGCTCCGCTCCCTCGTCAAAAGAACGCAGCCCAGGCGCCGCCCGGCTTGATGGTGCGGCCGAATTGGCTAGGATGCGCCTCCTTTGGACATCGGAGGATCGCATGAGGCGGTCTCTAGGGGTCAGAATTGCCTGTCTTGCGTGGCTCGGCGTTCTCGCCCCCTTAACGGGCGCGCTCTCGCAGGAAAAGCCCGTCATGGTCTTCGCGGCGGCGAGCCTCAAAACCGCCTTGGACGAAGTCAATCGAAGCTTCGGGCGCGAAACCGGGAAGTCCGCGACGATCGTCTATGCCGCAAGCAATGTGCTGGCAAAACAGATCGAAGCGGGAGCGCCGGCCGATGTGTTCGTGTCGGCGGATCTCGACTGGATGGATTACGCGCAGTCGCGCGATCTCATCCGGCCCGATAGCCGCGTGAATTTGCTTGGCAACACACTGGTGTTGATCGCGCCGAAAAATTCCGACATCACGATAGCGCAGCATACGCGGCTCGACCTGTCGCGGCGCCTCGGCGTCGAGCGGCTTGCCATGGGCAACGTCGAGGCGGTTCCAGCCGGCAAATATGGCAAGGCGGCCTTACAGACATCTGGGCGAATGGGAGGACGTGAAAGGCAAGATTGCCCAGGCCGAGAACGTGCGGGCTGCACTCGTGCTCGTGTCGCGCGGGGAGGCGACGCTCGGCATCGTCTACCGCAGCGACGCCGCGTCCGATGCCGATGTGAAAATCGTCTACACGTTTCCTGCTGATAGCCACCCGCCGATCGTCTACCCGGCGGCGATCACCACGAGCACTAGAAGCGCCAGTGCGGCATCCTTCCTTGCTTTCCTCTCATCCAAAGCCGCGAGGAACGTGTTCGAGACAGGTGGATTCATCATTTTGAACCAACCGGTTCCGCCATCGTGAGCGTCTGGCTTTCGCCCGAAGAATGGACGGCCGTCGGCATCAGCCTGAAGGTGGCTTTCACGGCGATGGCTGCGAGCCTCGTTCCGGGCATTGCGATCGCATTCCTGCTTGAGCGTCGGCGCTTTTGGGGGCGTGGCGCGCTCGATGTGTTGGTTCATCTTCCGCTCGTTCTTCCTCCGGTCGTCGTCGGCTACTTGTTGCTGCTCGGGTTGGGCAAGCGAGCGCCCGTCGGCGCCTTCCTCGCCGACCATTTCGGCATCGTCTTTTCGTTCCGCTGGACGGGCGCGGCGCTGGCCTGCGCCATCATGGGTTTCCCTCTGCTCGTGCGCGCTATCCGGTTGTCGCTGGAAGCGGTGGACAGCAGGCTCGAGATCGCAGCGAGCACGCTCGGGGCAAGTCCCGCCTGGGTCTTTGTCATGGTGACATTGCCGTTGATCATGCCGGGGATCCTCGCGGGCATGGTGCTCTGTTTTGCAAAGGCGATGGGGGAGTTTGGCGCGACGATCACGTTCGTGTCCAACATTCCGGGCGAGACGCAAACGGTCCCTTCCGCGATCTACACCTTCACGCAAATTCCCGGAGGCGAGGGCGGCGCGCTACGGTTGACGCTTGTGTCCATTCTCATTTCTGTCGCTGCGTTGTGGGCATCAGAGTGGATGGCCCGTCGGGTGCGGCGAAGGTTATCGGTGAGATGAGCCTCGACGTGGATGTGCGGCATCGGCAGGGCGAGTTTTCGCTTGAGGCCAAGTTTCGCTCAGATGGACGCCTCACAGCTCTGTTCGGACGTTCCGGAGCCGGCAAGTCGACACTCGTCAATTCCATCGCCGGTCTTATCACTCCGGCGCATGGGCGGATCGTGGTCAATGATCGGGTGTTGTTCGACTCGCAGCGCAAGGTGGCGGTTCCGCGCCACGAGCGGCGTGTCGGCTACGTCTTCCAGGAAGGCCGGCTGTTTCCGCACCTCGATGTTCGACAAAATCTTCTATTCGGCCGCTGGTTCACGCCCAAGCCGCGACGTGTCGCGGGATTCGACGACGTCGTGTCGCTGCTGGGGATCGATTCTCTCCTCGATCGCAGGCCCACCAGCCTGTCGGGCGGTGAGAAGCAACGTGTCGCCATAGGCCGTGCGCTACTGGCCGATCCCGAGATCCTTTTGATGGACGAGCCTCTCGCGTCGCTCGACGACGAGAGAAAGTCGGAAATCTATCCGTATATTGAGCGCCTGCGCGACGAAGCACGCGTGCCGATTGTGTTCGTCACACATTCCGTGCCGGAGATCGCGCGCCTTGCCACGACCATCGTCGTTCTGACGGATGGCCGCGTCAGTGCCGCAGGTCCCGCAGCCGATATCCTGCGCGACGCAAGACTTTTTCCGAATTTCGGCGCCGCAGAGGCCGGCGCCATTCTCGACGCACATGTCGCAAGTCACGACGACCGGTTTCAATTGACGATGCTTCGGGTCAAATCCGGAGTCCTGACGGTTCCGAGGCTGGAGCGAAATGTCGATACGCCGATCCGCATCCGCATTCGCGCGCGGGACGTCATCTTGTCGGTGGCCGAGCCAAAGGGCCTCAGCGCGTTGAACGTCCTTGAGGGCCGGATTGTGGCAATCGAGACGGGCGCAGCAAGCGCCGACGTGACCATCGATTGTGCCGGCGACCTCGTGGTGGCGCGGTTGACGCGAAAGTCGGTGCACGAACTGGCCCTAGAACCTGGCGTCGCCGTCCATGCGATCATCAAGGGAATTGCCTTCGAGGGGGACTATTCGCAAGCGCTGCCCCGCCAGTAATCAGATTTGAAGACGCTTTCATAAAGGTTGCGCCCCCGGGCAAGGCGTGTAGCCTCCCGTCATCATCTGCCCATTTGCAAGAGAGACCATCATGAACGACCAGTTCCGGAACCCGGCGACGGCCACCTCCCACGCGACGCGCCTGGATCGTCTGGCGGAAATCGCTGTCCGCGTGGGCCTCGGTCTCAAGTCCGGACAGGAAGTCGTCATCACGGCTCCCATCGAGGCGCTTCCGTTGGTCAGACGGATCACCGAGCACGCCTACAAGGCCGGTTCTTCGCTGGTCACGACCCTGTTTTCCGATGAGCAATCCACACTGCTCAGGTTCCAGCACGCCAAGGACGGCACGTTCGACCAGGCAACCGGCTGGCTGTATGACGGCATGGCGGCGGCCTACAAGAGCGGTGCCGCTCGTCTGGCGATCGTCGGCGACGACCCCTCGCTCCTGGCCAAGCAGGACACGGACAAGGTTTCTCGCGCAAATCGGGCCCGGTCCAAAGCCTACCGGCCGGCCCTCGATCTGATCGTCGGCTTCGACATCAACTGGACGATCGTCTCGGCCGCCACGCCGGCCTGGGCGAAAGCAGTTTTTCCGGAGGTTTCCGAAGAGGTTGCAGTCGCCAAATTGTGGGACGCGATCTTCGCCGCTTCCCGCGCCGACCTTGACGATCCGATTGGCGCATGGGACGCGCACAATGCCGGCCTCCACGCCCGCACGAAGTTGCTGAACGACAAGCGCTACGCAACCTTGCATTTTCGCGGCCCGGGCACCGATCTGCGGGTGGGCCTTGCGGATGATCACGAGTGGAATGGCGGTTCGAGCCGGGCCAAGAACGGAGTGGTGTGCAACGCGAACATCCCCACCGAAGAGGTCTTCACCACGCCGCACAAGGATCGCGTCGATGGCGTCGTTCGAAGCACGAAGCCGCTCTCCTATCAGGGTACGTTGATCCAGGACATCGAGGTCAAGTTCGAGGCGGGACGCATTGTCGACAGCAGGGCGCGCACGGGCGAAGCGGTCCTTAACAAGGTTCTGGATACCGACGAGGGTTCGCGACGGCTGGGCGAGGTGGCACTGGTGCCCAATTCCTCCCCGATCTCCCAGAGCGGGCTTCTTTTCCTCAACACCCTGTTTGACGAAAACGCCTCAAGCCACATCGCCCTCGGTCAGGCCTACAGCAAGTGCATCAAGGATGGCGGAACGCTGAGCGACAGCGACCTTACCGCGAAGGGATCGAACACCAGCCTCATCCACATTGACTGGATGATCGGATCGGGGCAGGTCGACGTGGACGGCATAACTCCAACCGGCAATGCCGAGCCTCTGATGCGCAAGGGCGAGTGGGTAACAGTATAGCGCCGGCGTCGGCATGACAGGGGTGACGTTTCGAACGTTGTCATGCCCGACGCTCAGAGGTATTGAACAGGTACTTTCCCGGCGTCCCGCTGGGCAAGACCTCATGACTTCAGCGGTGGATCGATGTCGCGAGACACAATAAAGCGCGTGCCGGCAAGCGAGCCGCTTCTCTCCGTCCGCTCTCTCTCGGTGGAGTTCGGTAGCACCGAAGGGGCGTTTCGCGCGGTGAAGAACGTCAGCTTCGACGTCGAAGCGGGACGCACCCTTGCAGTCGTTGGCGAATCCGGCTCCGGGAAGTCCGTGACCTCGCTCGCCATCATGCGCCTTACAGACTACACGGGCGGCCGAATCAGCAGCGGCGAAGTCCTGTTCAGACCCTCGGGAGGCGAGGCGCTCGACCTCGTTCATGCCCCCGATGCGACGCTCCGGTCTGTTCGCGGCAAAGACATCGCGATGATCTTCCAGGAGCCGATGACCTCCCTCAACCCGGTCTTCACGATCGGGAACCAGATTGCCGAAACGCTGATGCTTCACGAGGGTCTGAGCTCCCGTGACGCTCTTTCGCGCGCCAAGTCGCTGCTCCAGAAAGTTCGCCTCCCGGATGCCGGGACATTGCTCGATCGCTATCCTCACCAGCTTTCGGGCGGCATGCGCCAGCGTGTGATGATCGCGATGGCTCTTGCCTGCAACCCGAAGCTTCTGATCGCCGACGAGCCCACGACCGCGCTCGATGTCACGATTCAGGCGCAGATCCTGAACATTATTCGCGATCTCCAGCAGGAAATGGGAACCGCCGTCATCTTCATCACGCACGATATGGGCGTGGTTGCCGAAATGGCCGACGATGTCGTGGTGATGTGGAAGGGCGAAAAGGTCGAAGAAGCGCCTGTACGCGAGATTTTCGCGGCGCCACAACATCCCTATACCCGCGCGCTCTTGTCCGCCGTTCCCCGTCTCGGCAGCATGCGAGGGGAGCCGCTGCCCAAGCGCACTCCCGTGACGATCATCGAAGATGGCGCGCCGAAGGAAATCGGCGATACGCACGTGCAGGATACGGCGGATTACGCCAAGCCCATTCTCCAGGTCGACCGGCTGACCACCCGCTTCGATGTGGGCAAAACATTCTTCGGACGTGTCACGCACCGGGTGCACGCGGTCGAAGAGGTGAGCTTCGACATCTTCCCTGGCGAGACTCTCGCGCTGGTGGGGGAATCCGGCAGCGGAAAATCGACGATCGGCCGAACCCTGCAGCAGCTCATCGAGCCGACAGGCGGAACGGTTCGCTTCGACGGACGCGATATGGGATCGATGAGCTCCGGTGATCGACGCCGCCTGAAGCAGGAAATCCAGTATATCTTCCAGGATCCGTTCGCCTCGTTAGACCCGCGCCACACCATCGGATTCAGTGTGGCCGAGCCCATCGTGGTCCACAATCTGCTGCAGGATCGCAAGGCGATCGATCGGCGCGTCCACGAGTTGCTCGATCAAGTCGGGCTCTTGCCGCAGCATGCCAAACGCTATCCGCACGAATTTTCGGGCGGTCAGCGGCAGCGCGTCTGCATTGCGCGGGCGCTTGCCAGCAATCCCAAGCTGATCATCGCAGACGAGTCCGTGTCCGCGCTCGACGTGTCGATCCAAGCGCAGATCGTCAATCTGCTGATGGAGCTGCAGCAGCAAAATGACCTGTCCTATTTGTTCATCACTCACGATATGGCGGTGGTCGAAAAAATCAGCCACCGCGTGGCGGTGATGTATCTCGGTCAGATCGTCGAAATCGGCAGCCGTCAGGCGGTCTTCGAAAATCCGCAGCATTCCTATACGCGCAAGTTGCTGGCCGCGGTGCCGGTTGCCGATCCCTCCGTCGAACGCGCCAAACGGCTTATCGAGGGGGAAATTCCAAGTGCGGTCAGGCCTGTCGGACAGGAGCCCGCAATTCACTCCATGCGCGAAGTCGAACCCGGCCACTGGGTCGCCATCGAAGCCGAACAGCTCCTCGGGGCAGCATAAACACGAACGGGAGATATCCATGAATTTATCACGACACCTCAAGGCACTCGGCTTTGTCGCCGCCGCGGCCGCCGCACCTTTCGCGGCCTCCAGCGCGCAGGCGCGCCGGAACCGTCACGATCGCGGTCGCGCTCGATCCAGGCAGCTGGGACCCCATCGACACTTTCATCGTCGATTGGTCCTCTGCCGCCACCAACATCTTCGACGGGCTCACCTCCCGCGGCCCGGACATGAAGCTCAAGCCAGGGCTCGCCACGGCCTGGGAGTTTCTCGACAACAACAGCCGCATTCGGTTCAAGCTGCGCGAGAACGTCAAGTTCCATAACGGTGAGCCATTCAACGCAGCCGCCGTCAAGTTCAGCTTCGATCGACTCCTTGGAGAAGAAGGAAAGAAAGGTCCGCAGCAATCGAACTACAATGCGATCGAGCGCGTGGACGTGGTCGACGACAACACCGTCGATTTCATCATGAAGCAGCCCGATCCGGTGCTGCTGACGAAGCTCGCGGGTTATGGCGGCATGATCGTTCCGCCGAAATACATCCAGGAAAAGGGTGATGAATATTTCAACACGCATCCGGTCGGGACGGGGCCGTTCAAGTTTGTTTCATACGAGCCGAAAGTGAGCCTGACGCTGGAAGCGTTTCCCGAACATTGGGGCGGCGCACCCAAGATCGACAAGCTCGTGGTTCGCATGATCGCCGAGGCAAACACGCAGATCGCCGAATTGCAGGCGGGACGGATCGATCTTGCGACGCTGATTCCCTTCGGCCTCGCCCCGACCGTGGAGAAGAGCGACAACCTGAAACTGATCAGCATCACCGGCCCCACCACGGTCGCGCTGCGGTTGAACACCAAGAACGGCATCACCAAGGATGTGAATGTCCGCAAAGCCATGATCATGGGCATCGACCGCGATGCCATCATCAAGGCGGTGCTGCTCGGTCACGCGAAGCCGATCGCCAGCTTCCAGGCAGATCTTTCGTTCGGCTACGACCCGAGCCTGAAGCCGCTTCCTTTCGACCTCGCCAAGGCCAAGCAGATGCTGAAGGAGGCGGGCGTGCCGGCCGGCGCTCCGGTGAAGATCGACTTCCGTGGCAACGACGCGACTTTCCGCGAAGTTGCTCAGGCGGCGGCGGGCTACCTGCAGGCGCTCGGACTCAAGCCCTCGCTGCAGCCTTACGAGACGCCGGTGCTGCTCAACGACATCATCCCGAACGGAAAGACGGGTGAAGCCTGGCACAATGCGTGGGGTGGCTGGACGTTCGATTATGACAATACCGCTTACCTGATGTATCACTCGGGCGAGAAGTGGAACCCCTACGACAACGATCCCAAACTCAACGCCCTGCTCGAAAAGCAGCGCAGCATCTATGATGTGAAAGAGCGGGAGAAGATCCTGCACGAAATCGGACGCTACGTGGCGGACCAGGCACTCGAGATCCCGCTCTACAATCAGAACACCATCTACGGCGTCAACAAGCGCTTGCAGAACTTCGATCCGCCGGCGGATCGGCGCTTCCGCTTCACCGACGTCACCGTGAACTGATACGTTCGCGTCATAACAATAAGAATAAGGATCACGTGAATGGCTGGCTTCATCCTCAAGCGGCTGCTGCAAGCAATTTTCGTGGTCCTCGCCGTCACGCTCATCGTGTCGTTCGCCATCAGATTGTCAGGCGATCCCGCCATCATGCTGACGGGCGCGGGGAGCGTGACCGAGCAGGATCTGCAGAACATCCGCAAGGCACTGGGGCTCGACCGCTCCTTCGCAGCCCAGTATCTCGGCTTTCTGCAGGGTATCGTCGTGGGCGATTTCGGACGTAGCTTCATGGGCGGCACGCCCGTATCCCTGCTTATTTCGAAAGCCTTGCCGGCAACGCTGCTCTTGGCCTTCACGTCCCTGCTGGTTTCGATCGTGCTGTCGGTGCCGCTCGGCATCTACGCAGCGGTCAATCGGGGACGTTGGCCCGATCAACTCGTTCGCGTCGTCTCGCTGGTGGGTCTGTCGTTCCCCAATTTCTGGCTCGCCATCATGATGGTGCTGTTCTTCTCCATCACCCTCGGCCTGTTGCCGCCGAGCGGCATGGAGGGACCTGAAAGCTTCATCATGCCTGCGCTGACGATGGCCATCATCCTGACGGCGACCAATGTCAGGCTGGTGCGCACGTCGATGCTCGAAACCCTGTCCCAGCAATACATCATGGTGGCGCGCTCGAAGGGCCTGAAGGACCGGGTGGTGCTCTACAAGCACGCGCTTCGCAACTCCGCCATTCCGCTGGTCACCTATATCGGCCTGCAATTCGGAGGCCTGATCGGCGGTATTGTCATCGTCGAACGGGTGTTCAACTGGCCCGGCATGGGGACGCTGGCATTCGACGCGATCTCGGGGCGCGACTATCCCGTGCTGCAGGGCTCCATCACGGTCCTTGCTTTGTTCATCGTGCTCATCAATCTGTTGGTCGACATCGCCTACGGGCTCATCGACCCGCGTATCCGGACGGAGTGACAGCCATGGCGACAGCTCAGGCTGAACGCTCCACACGGTGGCGTTTCAAGTCGTTCGAACTCATCGTCGGTCTCGCCCTTACGGGCGGGATGACGTTGGCGGTGCTGTTCTCACCGCTGCTGTTTCCTGATGGCGGGGAGAGCATGGATCTAATGGCGCGGCTCATTCCGCCGTTTCAGAGTCCTGCGCATATCCTTGGAACCGACCCTCTCGGCCGCGACGTGCTGGCGCGCGTGATCGTCGGGGGAAAGATTTCACTCATGGTCGGCGTTCTGTCGGTGATCGGCGCCGTGATTGTCGGGACGCTTGTCGGCCTCGTTGCCGGGTATTATCGCGGCGTCGCTGAAATTTTGCTGATGCGGTTTGCCGATATCCAGCTCGCGCTGCCCTTCATCCTCATCGCTATCATGTTCCTCGCCATTCTCGGAACCGGCATCGACAAGGTGATCTTCTTCATGATCGTGGCGCAATGGGTGCAATATGCGCGCCTCGTGCGTGGTTCGGTCCTCGCCCTGCGCGATCGGGAGTTCATCCTGTCGGCGCGCGCCATCGGCGTCGGAAATCTGCGCATCATCTTCCAGCATATTCTCCCGAACGTTCTGGGCCCCATCGTCATCCTGATGACCTTGAACGTGGCCAACAACATCTTGCTTGAAAGCAGCCTGACCTTCCTTGGTCTCGGTGTCGATCCGCTCATTCCGAGCTGGGGCGGGATGCTGGCCGATGGCCGCACATATCTGCAATCCGCATGGTGGGTGAGTGTCTTCCCGGGGCTCGCTATCATGTTCACCGTTCTCGGGCTGAATCTCCTTGGCGATTGGCTCCGCGATTACCTCGATCCCACAGGACAGACTTCAAAATGACCCTCTTGCTTGACGAGCGGATTCCGCGGACGCTCGACATCATCGTTCGCGACTGGGCGTTGGAGGCCAATCGCGGGGCACGGCTGGAAGCCTGGGTCTTCGAGGACTCAGCCGCGCGGCGACGCGCCGAGGAGCAGCTCTCCGAGGCCGGTGTCGCGGCGCGCATTCGCTCGGCCTACAAACCGCTGGTCCATGCCTTTCTGGACGAGATCGACCTCTCCAATCTGGCGCGCGTGACCGTGCGCTATCCCGTCCATCCCGAGGCGCTTCCGCTTCGTTTCCTGTCCGAAGCCTATCCACTGTCGGCCCTGCTCGATCTGGTGGAAACCAGTTTCGAACCAGGCGAGGCCGACCTGACCTATCGGGTGCGGGCGGAATATCGAGACGGCCATGTGGCCGAGACGGAAATCTTCGCCCCGAACCGCCTCCGTCCAAACCATGTGGAGGAAATCGACCTGACCCCGACCGGCTGGCTCCGGGTCTGGCGCGCCGGAGACGATGCGCCCGAGATCGATCAGGCTATCGAGACGGAACATGAGATCGTCTTCCGTAAGGTTATGCACGCCCTCGCGGCACATGAGTGGCCGGCGGCGGAACCCTACGCCGAAACGATCGCGATCGATGTTGTCATCTCGGGGATCGAGCGACCCCTGCCTTACGGGGACGAGGTGATGAGCACGCGCGAGGCGCTGCACGAGGATTTCTATTTCTCGCTGCTCGAGTTTTTCAAACGACGGTCCGGCAGACCGCCGGAGGATCGCAGCCTGCAGCCGGGGCAGATCGTGCCGGACATCCGCGAAGGGGAAGGCGATGCCCTCGTCACCGTCAAGCTCGCGCGCTTTGACGAACCCTCGGATGTTGCGAGATCGACGCAGGATCTCGAGCGCGCGGACGCCGCGCTGGATATGGCGCAGATCCATCGCGAGCTTGCGGCCTTGCCGGGCGAGCCATTTGAAGGCGTGTCGCGTGAGGGCCGGCCGGTTCGCGGGCTGTATCGGACAGGAACCCGGCCCGCCGTTCTGGTGAGCGCGGGGCAGCACGCGAACGAGACCTCCGGTCCCGTCGGAGCCTTGCGGGCGGCACGCCATCTTCTGTCGGATCCCGAGGCCCATGTGGCGCTCATCGCGGTCGAGAATCCCGACGGCTATGCGCTGCATGGCCGTTTGTGCGAGCATAATCCACGCCACATGCATCACGCGGCGCGCTACACGTCGCTCGGCAACGACCTGGAATACGACAAGGGCAATCCGACCTATGAGAAGGGCGCGCGCAACCAGGCGCTGGCGCTTTCGGCTGCCCAGCTGCATGTCAACCTTCATGGCTATCCGGCGCACGAATGGACCCGGCCTTTCACCGGTTATCTGCCGCGCGGGTTCGAGCTTTGGACGATTCCCAAAGGGTTCTTTTTGATCATGCGCCACCATGCGTCCTGGGCCGGGCAGGCGCGGGTGCTCGTCGAAGCGGTGACCAAGGGCCTGACCGCCGTTCCGGGCCTGGCCGAGTTCAATCGCCGGCAGATCGAGGTCTGCTCGATCCATAGTGGCGGCGCGCCCTATGAGATCATCAACGAAGTCCCCTGCCTCATCACGGAGGACGAGCGCCATCCGTCCCCGCTGACACTGATTACAGAGTTCCCGGATGAGACCATCTATGGCGAGGCCTTCCGCTTCGCCCATACGGTCCAGATGACCACGGTGCTCGCGGCCGAGGCCGCTTTCGCCGCCATGATGTCGGAGCAGGTCGCATGAAACCCGTCGCACTCGTCACCGCCTCGAGCCAGGGAATGGGCGAAGCCATCGCGCGCGAACTTCGCGCCCGCGGCTACGAACTCGCGTTGATGGCGCGAACCGAGCGTGTCGTGGCTGTTGCCGATGAGCTTGGTGGGTTGGCAATGCAGGGCTCCGTTACGGAGCCGGCGGATCTCGAACGGTTCGTAAAGCTCGCCATGGAGCGTTACGGCAGGATCGACGCGGTGGTGAACCACACAGGCCACCCGCCCAAGGGCGATCTCCTTGCCATTCCCGATGCCGACTGGCATCTCGGGCTCGATGTCGTCCTGCTGAACGTCGTGCGCATGGCGCGCCTTGTGACGCCGATCATGGAAAAGGCCGGCAAGGGCGCCATCGTCAACATCTCGACCTTCGCGGCTTTCGAGCCGGATCCGGATTTTCCGGTTTCCGCAAGCCTGCGCACGGCGCTCGCCGCTTTCACCAAGCTCTATGCGGATCGCTATGCGCGGGCAGGGCATCCGCATGAACAACGTCCTGCCGGGCTTCATCGACAGCCTGCCCGAGAAGGCGGACCGCAAGGCCCGCATTCCGATGGGTCGCTATGGGACCGTCGGCGGAACTGGCAAAAACCGTGGCTTTTCTGCTCTCCGAGGATGCCGGATACGTGACGGGGCAGAACCTTCTGGTGGATGGCGGGCTGGTGAGAGGGCTTTGACGTTTGCGTCGCCTTGGCCGGTCTCATGCAGGGCAGCCGTGAAGCCGGTTCGCCTTGCTCCTGCCGTCCCCCCCTGCTAACTGACACGCAATTCCATTCACCGCGACCAGATTTCAGCAGGGTTTTTCCGTGGCTCGTCAGTTCATCTATCATATGCGTGGCCTCACCAAGGCCTATTCGAGCGGCAAGAAGGTCCTGGACGATGTCCATCTGTCCTTCTACCCGGATGCCAAGATCGGTGTGCTGGGCGTCAACGGCGCCGGTAAATCGACCCTGCTTCGGATCATGGCGGGCATCGATACCGATTGGAACGGCGAAGGCTGGGTCGCCGAGGGCGCCCGGGTCGGCTACCTGCCGCAGGAGCCGAAACTCGACGAAACGAAGAATGTCCGCGAGAACGTGATGGAAGGCGTGGCGCCCCAGCGCGCGCTTCTCGATCGCTACAACGAACTGGCGATGAACTATTCGGACGAGACTGCCGACGAGATGACCCGTCTGCAGGACGAGATCGAAGCGAAGGACCTCTGGAACCTCGATTCGAAGGTCGAGCAGGCGATGGATGCCCTGGGCTGCCCGCCGGACGATTGGTCGGTCGACAAGCTGTCGGGCGGCGAGCGCCGTCGCGTGGCGCTCTGCAAACTGCTGCTGGAACAGCCCGAATTGCTGCTTCTCGACGAGCCGACCAACCATCTGGACGCCGAGACGACCGGCTGGCTCGAAGGGCCATCTGCGCTCCTATCCGGGCGCGATTCTCATCGTGACCCACGATCGCTACTTCCTCGACAACGTCACCGGCTGGATCCTCGAGCTCGACCGCGGCCGGGGCATTCCCTATCAGGGCAATTACTCGTCGTGGCTGGAGCAGAAGCAGAAGCGTCTGGAGCAGGAAGGTCGCGAGGACGAGGCGCACAAGCGCACGATCGAACGCGAGCGCGAATGGGTATCGGCCACCCCGAAAGCCCGTCAGGCAAAGTCCAAGGCGCGTATCCAGCGTTACGAGGACCTCGTGGCGCGGGCGGAGGAGAGAGGCGCCACGACGGCGCAGATCGTCATCCCGATCGCCGAGCGCCTCGGCAACAACGTCATCGAATTCGACAATCTGACGAAGGGTTTCGGCGACAAGCTCCTGGTCGACGGTCTCTCCTTCAAGCTCCCGCCTGGCGGGATCGTGGGGATCATCGGCCCGAACGGCGCCGGTAAGACGACCTTGTTTCGGATGATCACCGGGCAGGACCAGCCGGATGGGGGCAGCATCAAGATCGGGGACAGCGTGAAGCTGGGCTACGTGGACCAAAGCCGCGATTCCCTGGACCCCAACAAGACCCTTTACGAGGAAATTTCAGGCGGCAACGAGATCCTCTATCTCGGCAAGCGCGAAATCAATGCGCGCGCCTATTGCGGCGCGTTCAACTTCAAGGGCCCGGACCAGCAGAAGAAGGTCGGCGTGCTCTCCGGTGGCGAACGCAACCGGGTGCACCTCGCCAAGATCCTGAAGTCGGGCGCCAACGTGCTCCTCCTCGACGAGCCGACCAACGATCTCGATGTGGACACCCTGCGCGCGCTCGAAGAAGCGCTCGAGGAATATGCAGGCTGTGCCGTCGTCATCAGCCACGATCGCTGGTTCCTAGACCGCATCGCCACCCATATTCTCGCGTTCGAGGGCGACAGTCACGTCGAGTGGTTCGAAGGAAACTTCGCGGATTACGAGGAGGACAAGAAACGCCGCCTCGGTCAGGATTCGACAATCCCTCATCGGCTGAAATACAAGAAGTTCACGCGATAAGCGGGCGAGGCCGCACGTTTTTTGGACGTGCGGCCCCGTTTGTCGCGGAGGACGTAGCGTAAGGCCTTGCAACGGCGTTCGGACGGTTGGGTTTTGAAGCCAAACGGTGTATGACCCTTGAGGCACAGGCCTTGAGAAAGTTGTCCCGTGCCCTCCGACGAAATTGCCCTCTTCGAGACCGTCCAGACACCCGAGCAAGCCGTTGCTCGACTGATCGCGCTCTATGACGCGGCAATCGATGCGCAGCGCCATGCGCTGGAACGCTTTTTTGCCACTCATGTAGCCCCCACCCCCGAAGAACGGGCGCAGTTCCGATACCCCGAACTCCGCGTGATCTACCGGGCGACGGCTGTTCCGCCGGTCAAGCAGCGGGCTTACGCGAAATTTCAGGGCCCCGGGGTCTACGCGACGACGGTGACCCAGCCCGCCTTTTTCAAGAACTACCTGCTAGAGCAGCTCAACTACCTCGTGGGCGATTATGGCGCCACCATCGAAGTCGGCGTAAGCGACCAGGAAATACCCTACCCCTATGTGTTCGAAAGGGGAGACGAGCTTGGCCGCGGGGCACATTCGGCGGCCGAGTTGGCCCAGCACTTCCCGACACCGCTGCTCGCGAAAGTCGGTGACGAGATCGCCGACGGCACCTGGGAATTCCGGGAGGGCGAGCCTCGCCCGCTCTCGCTCTTCGACGCGGCGCGCACGGATTATTCCCTCCGGCGCCTCGTCCATTACACCGGCTCCGACTGGCGGTCGGTTCAGCCATGGATCCTGCTGACGAACTACCACCGCTATGTGGACCAGTTCGTCCGTTGGGCCATTTCCGAGCTTGCAAATGAGAACAGCGCCTATGTCAGGCTGGTTCTGCCGAGCGGGGTCGTCATCGAGCGGGGCCTGCCGGACGAAACCGTAGCCGAACTCGTGGGCTCTTCGCCGTGGCATCGCTTTCAGATGCCCGCCTACCACCTCATTCATCGGGATGGGCACGGGGTGACGCTCGTCAATATCGGCGTCGGCCCCTCGAACGCCAAGAACGTCACCGACCACCTAGCGGTCATTCGACCCCATTGCTGGCTCATGGTCGGCCATTGCGGCGGATTGCGGCAATCGCAGACCATCGGCGATTATGTGCTGGCTCATGGCTATCTCCGCCGCGACCACATCCTGGATGACGCGGTGCCGCCCGAAATACCCATTCCAGCCCTCGCGGAAGTACAGGTCGCGCTGCAAGAGGCAGCCCAACATGTCACCGGGCAGCGCGGCGATGCGCTCAAGCGGCGGCTGCGCACCGGCACGGTGGTGACCTACGACGACCGGAACTGGGAGCTCCGCTGGACGCAGGAACGCCGCCAGATCAACCTGTCCCGCGCCATCGCGGTGGACATGGAGAGCGGCACCATCGCCGCGCAGGGCTACCGTCTGCGCGTACCTTACGGAACGCTTCTCTGTGTCTCGGATAAGCCGCTTCACGGCGAAATCAAGTTGCCGGGCGCCGCCAACGCATTCTACGAACGCGCGGTGAGCGAACATCTCATGATTGGCCTGGCGGCCGTGGACACGTTGCGCGGCCAGCGTTCATCGCTCCATTCCCGGAAGCTTCGAAGCTTCGACGAACCTCCCTTCCGTTAGAAAGCCGCCATGTCCCGCGAGACTCTGGGCCTGCTGCTCGGCTTCCTGGCCGTGTGCATGTTCGCCGGCACCTTGCCTCTCACCCATCTGGCGGTCGAGGGTCTGAGCCCTTACTTCGTCACGGCCGGCCGGGCGGCGGTTGCCGGGCTTCTTGCGGGCACCACACTCGTTCTTTTGCGGCGGCGTCCCCCGGCACGCAGGCAAATCGCGACGTTCGTGCTCATCGCAGGCTGCCTCGTTGTGGGATTTCCGGGCTTCACGGCGCTCGCCATGCAGGAAGTGCCGGCATCCCACGGCGGGGTGGTGCTGGGGATCCTGCCCTTGACCACCTCCCTGATGAGTGCGCTGCTCGCTGGGGAGCGGCCGGGCGCCGCGTTTTGGCTCGCCGCCGCCGCTGGAGCCGCCCTGGTTGTCGGTTTTACGCTCGTCGAAGGAGGCGGCGCGCTTGGGGTAGGGGACATTTATCTGTTGGCAGCGGTGGCCGTGACGGCTCTGGGATATGTCCTATCGGCCAAGCTTGTTCAAACCGGAATGGCTGGGTGGGAGGTCATCTCCTGGGTCCTGGTGGTAGCGCTGCCGCTGAGCCTGCCTGTGGCGATCTGGCTTTTCCCGTCCGCTCCGCTGGCCGTTCCCGCCTGGAGTTGGATCGGTTTCGCCTATGTGACGGTGATCAGCCAATATCTCGGCTTCTTTGCCTGGAATGCCGGATTAGCGCTCGGGGGCATCGCGCTCGTGAGCCAGGTCCAACTGCTGCAGACCTTTATCACGCTCGTGCTTGCATGGTGGCTGAACGGCGAGTTTGTTAGCTGGACAGCTTGGATCGTTGCCGCCGCGGTCCTCGGCCTCGTGATAGCCGCGAAGCATGCGAGCGCCGCGAAACCTGGCTGAGCGGCTAATTCGCTTGCGGAAATATCCAGAAGAGATATAAATATATCTTTATATGTGAGAGTGAATTTGCCGTGTCCAGCGCTGCCGCCCCTTCCCTTGACCTGACGCTCAGCATTCTGCGCGCCGCCGCGGAGGAGACGCGCCTGCGGATATTGGCACTCCTGCTCGACGGCGAGCTTTCCGTCTCCGACCTCACCGATATTCTCGGCCAGTCACAACCCCGGATTTCCCGTCACCTCAAGCTTCTTGCGGAGGCCGGGCTCGTAGAGCGGCACCGTGAAGGAGCGTGGGCCTTCTTTCGCCTGACGGATCGTGGTGCGGCGGCCCGGACCCTGCGACCGATGCTGGACGCCCTCAACCGTGCCGATCCGCTTCTGCTGGACGATCGCAGCCGTCTGGAGGCCGTGCGCGCGCAGCGGTCCCATGCGGCGCAAGCCTTCTTCTCGCGCCTCGCGCCCGAATGGGACCGCCTGCGCTCCCTTCACGCGCCCGAGCACGTGGTCGAGGACGCGGTTCTCGAGGCGCTTGGCGACAAGCCCATCGTCAATCTGCTCGATCTCGGCACCGGCACCGGCCGCATGCTCCAGTTGCTGGCTCCGCGCGCATCGCGCACCGTCGGGATTGGACGCGAGCCACGCGATGCTGTCGGTCGCCCGGGCCAATCTCGAAAAGGCCGGCCTGTCCCGCATAGAGCTTCGGCAAGGCGACATTTATGCGCCGCCTTTCCCTCGCAACATGTTCGATCTCGTCATCATTCATCAGGTTCTCCACTACCTCGATGATCCGGCCCGCGCGATCCGCGAGGCGGCGCGCCTCGTGGCGCCCGGCGGGCGCGTTCTGGTGGTGGATTTCGCGCCGCACGGGCTGGAATTCCTGCGGGAGGCGCAGGCCCATCGGCGTCTGGGTTTCGCTTCCGAGCAGATCGCCGGCTGGCTCGAAGATGCCGGGCTCGACTGCACGTCCAATCGTCAAATCGCGCCGCCCGACAACGGCGACGAACAATTGATTGTTTCACTCTGGCTCGGACAGGACCGCCGGGTTGCCACGGATTGGCCTGTGGCCGAAGCCAACAGAGAGGTCGCCTGATGTCCCCGCTGACGATCCGCCCCAGCCGCCAGGCATCCCATCCCATCAAGGTTTCGTTCGAGTTCTTCCCGCCGAAAACGCCCGAGATGGAAACGACCTTGTGGTCGTCGATCGAACGTCTGGCTCCTTTGCACCCGCAATTCGTATCCGTCACCTATGGTGCCGGCGGCTCGACCCGCGAGCGCACCCACACGACCGTGTCACGCCTCGTTCGAGAAACCGATCTCAGTCCGGCCGCGCATCTGACGTGCGTCGCGGCGACGAAAGAGGAGGTCGACGGTGTCGTCTCGGCCTATTGGGACGCTGGCGTCCGTCATGTGGTGGCCTTGCGCGGCGATCCCGTCGGGGGTCTCGGCACGGCCTACGCGCCGCATCCGCAAGGTTACCGCCGGACCTGCGATCTCGTTGCCGGCATCAAGGCCGTCGGGGAATTCGAAGTCTCGGTTTCAGCCTATCCGGAAAAGCATCCCGAGGCCGCTTCGCTCGAATCCGACATCGACGAATTGCAGGCGAAGGTGGATTGCGGCGCGGACCGCGCAATCACGCAATTCTTCTTCGATAACGATCACTACTTCCGCTACCTCGACCGTGTCCGCGCGCGGGGCATCAACATCCCGATCGTCCCGGGCATCGTGCCGGTCCAAAACTTCAAGCAGACGGCGAACTTCGCCGCCAAGACCGGCGCCAGCATTCCGGCGTGGTTGGCGGCCCGGTTCGATGGTCTCGACAACGACGTGGAAACACGAAAGCTCATCGCGGCCGCGGTTGCGGCCGAGCAGGTGATCGACCTCGTGGATCGCGGGGTCAATGAATTTCACTTCTACACCATGAACCGCGCGGATCTGGTCTATGCCATCTGCCATCTCCTGGGACTGCGCGACCATGCCGACAAGGTCGCCGCGTAACCGGTGACGAACCCTCGCCGAGCAGGATCGAAGACTTGATTGCTGCATCGTTTCGAGCCGTGACGAAAGAAAATACATGACGACTTTTAGTCCATCGCAGGCAAACGGCGCCGAGGTCTCAAGGGCTCTCCGTGAGATCGCGGCGAAGCGCATTCTGGTCCTCGACGGCGCCATGGGGACGGAGCTGCAGCGCTCGAGCTTTTCCGAAGCCGATTTCCGGGGCGAGCGGTTCAAGGAGTGGGGGCAGGACGTCAAGGGCAACAACGACCTGTTGATCCTCACGCAGCCCGATGCGGTCCGCGAAGTCCACCTGAACTATTTTCTTGCCGGCGCGGACATCGTCGAAACGAACACGTTCTCAGGGACCTCCATCGCACAGGCCGATTACGGCATGGAGGCATTCGTCTATGAGCTGAACCGCGAGGGAGCGCGGCTTGCGCGAGAGGCGGCTCTGCTGGCCCAGAAGCAGGATGGACACCGCCGCTTCGTCGCCGGTGCCATCGGCCCGACCAATCGCACCCTTTCCATTTCGCCGGACGTGAACAATCCCGGCTTTCGCGCCGTGACCTTCGACCAGGTCCGCGATTCCTATGCGGAGCAGGTGCGGGGACTTGTCGATGGCGGCTCCGAGATCATCCTCGTCGAAACAATCTTCGACACGCTGAATGCGAAAGCGGCGATCGTTGCGATCCAGCAGGTCTTCGCAGAGCGCGGCGTGAAACTGCCGATCATGATTTCGGGCACCATCACCGATCTTTCCGGCCGCACGCTGTCGGGGCAGACGCCGACCGCGTTCTGGCATTCTGTGCGGCATGCCGATCCTTTCTCGGTCGGTTTGAACTGCGCGCTCGGGGCCCGCGAGATGCGTGCGCATATCCAGGAAATCGCCAAGTGCGCCGACACCCTGGTTTGCGCATATCCCAATGCGGGCCTCCCGAACGAGTTCGGACTGTACGACGAGCGTCCCGAGGCCACCGCGTCGATGCTGTCCGAGTTCGCCGATGCAGGGCTCGTCAACGTTGTCGGCGGATGCTGCGGTACGACGCCCGAGCATATCCGCGCCATCGCCGATGCCGTCGCCGGAAAGGCGCCCCGGCGGGTGCCGAGCGTGAAGCCGCTGATGCGCTTGTCGGGCCTCGAGCCTTTCACGCTCACGCCCGAGATCACGTTCGTGAATGTGGGAGAGCGCACGAACGTCACCGGCTCGGCGAAGTTCCGCAAGCTCGTTACCAACGGCGACTTCCAGGCAGCGCTCGACGTGGCTCGCGATCAGGTCGCGAACGGCGCGCAGATCATCGACGTGAATATGGACGAGGGTCTGCTCGACTCAGAGAAAGCGATGGTCGAGTTTCTCAATCTCGTGGCGACCGAACCGGATATCGCGCGCGTTCCGATCATGGTCGATTCCTCCAAGTTTCACATCATCGAAGCGGGACTGAAGTGCATTCAGGGGAAGCCGATCGTCAATTCCATTTCCATGAAGGAGGGCGAGCAGGCTTTCCTCGACCAGGCGAGGATCTGTCGCGCCTATGGTGCGGCGGTGGTGGTGATGGCGTTCGACGAATTGGGACAGGCCGATACGCTTGAGCGCAAGGTCGAAATCTGCACCAAGGCCTACAAGCTCCTGACCGAGGAGATCGGCTTCCCGCCCGAGGATATCATCTTCGATCCGAACGTTTTCGCGGTCGCGACGGGGATCGAGGAGCATAACGGCTACGGCGTCGCCTTCATCGAGGGCACGCGGATCATCTGCGAGACGCTGCCGCACGTGCACGTCTCGGGCGGCGTATCGAACCTGTCATTCTCGTTTCGCGGCAACGAGCCCGTACGCGAGGCGATGCATTCGGTGTTCCTGTATCATGCCATCAAGGTCGGCATGGATATGGGGATCGTCAATGCGGGCCAGCTTGCGGTGTATGAGCAGATCGATCCCGAATTGCGTGAATTGTGCGAGGATGTCGTTCTCAACCGTCGCGACGACGCGACCGAGCGCCTTCTCGACGCGGCTGCGCGATTCAAGGGTGACGGCAGCGGGCCGATCAAGACAGCGGATCTGGAATGGCGTAGCTGGCCGGTCGCGAAGCGTCTCGAGCACGCGCTCGTCAACGGCATCACCGAATTCATCGAGCGTGATACCGAGGAGGCGCGCCTTGCCGCCGAGCGCCCTCTGCACGTCATCGAAGGTCCGTTGATGGCGGGCATGAATGTGGTGGGCGATCTCTTCGGCGCGGGCAAGATGTTCCTGCCGCAGGTCGTCAAGTCTGCCCGCGTGATGAAGCAGGCGGTCGCCTACCTCATGCCCTTCATGGAAGAGGAGAAGGCACGCCTTGGCGATACCAGTCGCTCGACCGCGGGAAAAATTCTGATGGCGACCGTGAAGGGCGACGTCCACGATATCGGCAAGAACATCGTCGGCGTGGTTCTCGCCTGCAACAATTACGAAGTCATCGACCTCGGCGTCATGGTGTCGGCACAGAAAATTCTCGAAACGGCACGCAGCGAGAACGTCGACATCGTCGGATTGTCGGGTCTCATCACGCCGTCGCTCGATGAGATGGCGAATGTGGCGAGCGAGATGGAGCGCGAGGGTTTCGACATCCCGCTTCTGATCGGCGGTGCCACGACCAGTCGAGTCCACACGGCGGTCAAAATTCACCCGAATTACCGCAAGGGCCAAGCGGTCTACGTGAATGACGCAAGCCGGGCCGTCGGCGTCGTGTCGTCTCTTCTCTCGAGCGAAGTTTAAGGCCGATTATGTCCAGACCATCCAGGCGGAATACCGCAAGGTGGCTGATGCGCATGCGCGCTCCGAAATCGATAAGCAGCGCCTGCCGCTTGTAAAAGCCCGCGCGAACAAGCCGAAGATCGATTGGACATCCTATCAGCCTCCGAAGCCGACTTTCACCGGCGCGCGTGTGTTTCGCAGCTACGATGTCGGCGAGCTGGTTCCGTATATCGACTGGACGCCCTTCTTCCAGACCTGGGAGATGCGCGGGCGCTATCCGGCTATCCTCGACGACCCTCTTCAGGGAGCAGCCGCCCGGCAATTGTTCGAAGACGCGCAAGAGATGTTGAAACAGCCTCGTGGACGAGCGCTGGTTCAATCCGAAGGCTGTGATCGGCTTCTGGCCAGCCAACACGGTTGGCGACGACATCCATCTCTACGCTGGCGAAAGCCGCCAGCAGGAACTCGCCGTGTTCCACGGCTTGCGCCAGCAATTGCTGAAGCGCGACGGCAAGCCCAATATGTGCCTGTCTGACTTCGTTGCGCCGCGCGAGAGCGGAAAGGCGGATTACGTTGGCGGCTTCGTGGTGACATCCGGTCTCGAGGAAGTCCGCATTGCCGAGAAGTTCGAGCGCGCCAATGACGATTACCGCTCGATCCTCGTGAAGGCACTGGCCGACCGCATCGCGGAGGCGTTCGCGGAACGCATGCATCAACGTGTGCGCAAGGAGTTCTGGGGCTATGCACCGGACGAAAATCTGACCAATGAGGATCTCGTGCGGGAGGAATATCACGGCATCCGGCCGGCTCCCGGTTATCCCGCGCAGCCAGATCACACGGAAAAGGAAACCCTGTTCCGGTTGCTCGGCGCGGAGAAGAGCATCGGCGTCACGCTCACCGAATCCTACGCCATGTGGCCGGGCTCGTCCGTGTCGGGGCTCTACCTCTCGCATCCGGATTCGTACTATTTTGGTGTTGCGAAAGTCGAGCGGGATCAGGCCGAGGATTACGCGTTGCGGAAGGGCATGAGCATCGCCGAGGTGGAGCGATGGCTCGCGCCCATCCTGAATTACGATCCCGCATCCTACAATATCATCGCGGCCGAATAACTAGTCTCGCCGCAGTGCCTCGATCGGATCGAGGCGCGCGGCCCGCCGCGCGGGATACAGGCCGAAGAAGATGCCGACCATCGCCGAGAACCCGACAGCGACTGCGACCGCGTTCAGCGATACGAGCGAGGGCCATCCCGCGAGGTTGGCTACGACGTAAGCCACGGTGATCCCGAGCCCGACACCGATCAAGCCGCCGATGGTCGAAAGCGTGGTAGCTTCGATCAGGAACTGGCTCAGAATATCCCGCGGCCTCGCGCCGACGGCGAGGCGCAAGCCGATCTCGCGGGTCCGTTCCGTGACCGAGACCAGCATGATGTTCATGATGCCGATGCCGCCGACCAGCAGCGAAACCGCCGCGACCGCGGCTAGCAGCAGGGACAAGCGTATTGGCGGATGCTGTCGCCGTATTGGCGATTTCGGTGAGGTTGCGGATGGCAAAATCATCCTCCTGGTCGCCGGTGATCCGGTGCCTTTGCCGAAGGAGATCGGTCATCAGCGCGATGCCCGGTTCGATATCCTCCTCACGATCGAATTTGACGAAGATCGATCCGACGGAACCGTCTCGCGCGTAGTTGCGTCCGATGACGCGACGGCGCCCGGCATCGAGCGGCACAAAGATCACGTCATCCTGATCCTGGCCGAAGGCTGATTGGCCCTTCGGCGCCATCACGCCGATGACGCGGAACGGAACGTTGCGGACCCTGACGGTCCGATCGATGGGATCCTCTTCGCCAAACAGGTTTCGCGCGACAGTCTCGCCGAGAATGATCACGATGTCGCCGCGGCGGATTTCTTCGGCGTCGAAGCTCCGACCATTGGCGACATCCCACTCGCGCGCGTCGAACCAGTCGAGATCGATGCCATAGATGCGTGTCGCCCAGTTGCTTCCACCCGCCACCACCTGCGTCAGACCCTGGATGAAGGGCGCGGCCGCCGCCACGCCTTCGACTTCCCGCCGGATCGCATCTGCATCATCGTCGGTAAGCGATGACGCCGCGCCGGCGCCAAGCCGCGCGCCGCCTTGCGTCACGTTGCCGGGCGTCACGATGGCGAGGTTGGCGCCCAGCGAGCGGATCTGCGTGTCGACGAGATTGCGGGCACCGGCCCCGATCGCCACCATGGCAATCACCGCCGCGACACCGATCACGATGCCGAGCATCGTCAACAGGCTTCGAAGGGTATTGGTCATGATCGCGCCAAGCGCGGATCTGATCGCCTCGATCAACCTCATTCGGCGGCCTCCGGGATCGGGCCGAGCACGGGAGTTTGGCGCGCATCATCCGTGACGCGCCCGTCCTTGAAGCGCACGACGCGACGGGCATGATGGCCCACATCGGAATCGTGAGTCACCAATACGACGGTCGTCCCGTCGCGGTTCAATGCCTGAAACAGCGCGAGAATTTCCGCGGCGGTTTTGCTGTCGAGGGCTCCGGTAGGCTCGTCGGCGAGCAGAAGGCTCGGGTTGTTCACGAGCGCGCGGGCGATTGCCACGCGCTGCTGCTGGCCACCCGACAATTGCATGGGGCGATGGTGGGCGCGGTCCGCCAGGCCGACACGCCCGAGCGCATCGAGAGCACGTGCGCGTCGGGACGAACGGTCGATGCCCGTATAGATCATCGGCAGTTCGACATTGGCCAGCGCGTCCAGTCGCGGCAGCAGGTTGAATTGTTGAAAGACGAAACCGATCTCGCGGTTGCGCAGGCGCGCGAGGCCGTCGGCATCCAATGTCTCGATCGCGGTCCCTCCGAGGCTGTATTGACCTTCCGTTGCGCGGTCCAGGCATCCGACGAGATTCATGAACGTCGATTTACCCGAGCCGGAGGGCCCCATGACCGCAACGAAATCGCCCTTATCGATGTCGAGGTCCACATGATCGAGCGCGACGACGCGTCCGGCGTCGAGATTGTAAACTCTCTTCAGTCCGCGCGTTTCGATGAGTGCCATTGCGCCTGTCCTAGAACAGGCGCGGCGCGCGTGGCCGCGTTCCCGGCCGCCCACCGGTCGGCTCCGAAGTCGATCCACCCCGCGGTGCATTGCCCGCGATGACTGCATTGCCCTCCCGCAGTTTGCCGCCAAGGATTTCCGTGAAGCTTCCGTCGGTGACGCCGATGCGGACGCGCACCGGCTGCGGCTCGCCCTCCTGATCGAGTGTGTAGACCAGCGCTTCCGTTCCGCTGCCGCCGCTCTCGTTCGCGTCACCATCGCGCAATCGGGTCTGCGTCGGTTCGCTGCGTGCCATGCCGCGCGTTGACGTCGGCCGGAAGCGCAGGGCCGCATTGGGAACACGCAGCACATCGGTGCGCTCATCGGTCAAGATCTGAAGATTTGCGGTCATGCCTGGCAGAAGCGCAAGGTCCTGGTTCTTGACTCCAACGACCGCCGTGTAGGTGACCACGTTCTGCACCGTCTGCGCACTCAGCCTGACGAGCCGTACGCTGCCGCTGAACGTGCGGTTCGGATAGGCGTTCACGGTGAAGCTGACGCTTTGGTCGGGTTTGATCCGTCCGACATCCGCTTCATCGATATTCGCGTAGATGTCGATTTCGCGCAGGTCCTGCGCGATGGTGAAAAGCGTCGGCGCCGAAAGAGAGGCTGCTACCGTCTGGCCGAGGTCGATATCGCGCTTCACCACGACCCCATCGACAGGCGACCGGATGTCCGTTCGCGCAAGATCGATTTCGATATCGCGCAGTTTCGCCTCGCGTTGTTGGATCACGGCTTCGGCGGATTTCAGTCCGGCTTTCGCCAACGCGATATCGGCCCTCAAGCCCGCCGCTTCGGCCCGGTTCGAACTCGATCTGCGCGGTCGCCGAGACCAGCGAGGCTTTCTGAATGTCCAGCTGCGTCTTCGTCTGATCGAGCGTATTCTGCGTTCCCACCGCGCGCGCGAGAAGCTCCGTCTGCCGGTCGAAGTTTCGCTGCGCTTCTTCGAGTTGGGCGCGCGCGCGGTCTTTTTGCGCCGCCAGATCGTCGCCGAGCGCTTCGGAACGCTGCAAGGCCGCCGCTGCCTTGTCGATCTGCGCGCTCTTGGTATCGCGTTCCGCTTTGGCTTGGGAAAGGTCCGCCAGCGCGGCGTCGCGGCGGGATTTGATCTGCTCGGAAAATAATCTTGCGACGACCTGGCCCTGTTTCACGGGCGTATTGTAATCGGCGAGAATTTCGACGACCTGGCCGGAGAGTTGAGAGCCGACGAGCACCGTGGTGAGCGGATTAAGCGTTCCGGTGGCGCGAACGCTGGCTGATGAGATCGCCTCGCTCGACAGCAGCCAGCCGATAGGTCGCGTCCGACGCCTTTCCGCCGGCCGAATTCCAGAAGAGGAAAGCCGCGATCCCGCAGATCGCCGAAATGCCGGTCAGCCAAAGCCACGTCCTGCGCACGCCATTCGTCCCTCGCCGCATGAAAGCCATGCGTCAGGATTGTGGCTGAAAATGCTGAAGTATTCGAGTTAACTCTTTGTCATCCGGCAGCTTGCGGCCGTCGCGCGATCAAGTCTCTCAGGGTAGTGATGGTCGACGCATCGGCAACGCCATCCACCCGCCCCGGCCTGAAGTGACGCTGAAAGGCCGCTACCACCTTCTCGGTGTCCTCGTCGAATTCTCCGCTGATGCGCGTTGGATAGCCGTACATGGCCAGCATGGCCTGCAGCGCCTCCACGGGCATTCCCTTGTCGCCGCGGGCAAAAAAGCGCCCATCCCGCACCGGGGAGGGGGCAACCCAATGGCCCACGCCCGCCTCGTGCAAACGCTGCCAGGGGAAAGCTTCTCCCGGATCGAGCTTGCGCCCTGGAGCAACGTCCGAATGCGCCAGCACATGGTCGGGTGAGATTCCCCAGCGGGTGACGATGTCCTTGGCAAGCGCGGCGACACTCGCGATTTGTCCGTCCGGGAACATCGGCAGTCCGCCCGGGTGGCCCGCATTGGCGATTTCGACGCCAATCGACGAGGAGTTGATGTCAGTCTCTCCATTCCAGCCGGATATTCCGGCGTGCCAGGCGCGACGGGCCTCGGGGACCATCTGAAGCACGCGCCCGTCCTCGAACACGAAGTAATGGGCAGAAACCTGCGAAATCGGGTTTGCGAGCCATTGCAGGGCTTCTCCCGCGTCCGGCATTCCCGTGTAGTGAAGGATCAACAGCGTGGGACGGCGTCCGTCCTTCCGTTCTCCGTGATTGGGGGACGGAAATACCTTGGTGGCCACCGGGCTTTCGGGGCGCAGAATCCCGCTCACCGGATGCCCCGCTCCGCCGCGATGCGATCCCAGGCGGCGTTGATGGCGGACAGCCGCTCGGTCGCAATCTTGACGGCTTCGGGCGGGAGGCCTCGCGCCAGCTCACGGTCGGGGTGGTTGTCGGCGGCCATCTGCCGATAGCGGCGCTTCAATTCTTCATTGCTCAGAGAACGATCCGCGCCGAGGACGACATAGGGGTCGTCTGCTTTGAGCACATGGCGCGCCGCGACGCGCTCGAAATTGCCGTCGTCGAAACCGAAGATCGTCGCGACATCGCGCAGGTAGGCGAATTCCAACTCGTGGATGGCTTCATCGGCTTTGGCGATGTGAAACAAACCGTCCAGCACATCCTCGAGGAGGGCAGGTTCGTCGGCGAAGGCTTCGCCGATCTGGCGCGCATAGGCCTCGAAACCCTTCCGATGTCTGCATCGCGAGTTCGAACAGGCTCCGCACCCGTGTCTTTTCGCTTCGGGAACCTCGACGATTTGTTCGAAGGCGGCGACTTCCGTATCGACCACGACGCCGTCGGCTTTCGCCATCTTGGCGGCGAGAGCCACCAGGCCCATCGTGAACATGACGTCTCGTGGCACGCGACCGAAAATGGCGCCGTCTCGGTCGACGAGCATATGGCCTGCGACGCCGCCGAGCAGCGCGCCGATCGGCCCCCCGAGCGCGAGCCCGATGCCGGCGCCGCCCAACTTACCCCAGATCGATTGAATCATTGTCGATTCAGTCGTATGCCAGGGACCGGCCAAAAGAAAAGGGCCGGGAAGAATCCCGACCCCAAAAAATTCGTCGCGTGGGCGATCAGCGGCAATAAAGGTTGCCGGCGGCGTCCTGATAATAGCCGTAAGGGCAGGAAGGACGTGCGGGGGCCGTTCCGGCGCCTACGATGGCGCCACCGGCAGCGCCGATCGCTGCGCCGGCCAGAGCGCCACTGCCGCGGCCCGTCGCTGCGCCGCCGATTGCCGCGCCCGCAAGACCGCCAATCGCGGCGCCGCCAACTGCGCGCTCGCCTGGCGTATTGCAGGCAGCCATTGAGAGGGTCATCGCGCCAGCGGCGATCGCTATGATGATCTTTTTCATGGAAGCTTCCCTGTAAATTTGAGGGCTGAAGACGCCCAACCCTACTTAGCTTGACCTTACGCAGACGCCAACTCTCGTTGCTGAAATCGGTTCCGCTCGATCGCCGCTCACATAACTAAAATTCACGCAGGCTATTGACGAAGGATTAATCAATACTCCAAGGCGAATTTTCCCGTTTTTATTGTCTAGCTTAGGAAGTTTTTAAATATCGTTGCGTTTGGTTCCGCCACATCTTCGCCTGATTTCGCCACCACGCAGCAAGTCGATGAAGATAATGGCTGGCGGGTGTCGCACATGACTTTGCATCAGTTTTTCAGAACGGTCGCGATAGCCAGCGTAGGTATCGTAGCACTTGGCTCGGCGGATGCGGTGCGCGCAGAAGGGGGCGAGGGTTCAAGTCTGGTCCCGCCGGAGATTCAGACAAGTGCTTCCGCCGCAGCGTCCGCGGATCCGGAGGAGACGGCCTCCATTCCCGCAAAGCCAGTCCCGATCGTGGAAAAATCCGCTCCCCGGAACCTGCTCGCAGATGCGCTGCGCGCGAGCACGCTCAAGCCGTTGATCGTGCGCTACGCGAGCCAGCACAACGTGCCTTATGAGTTGGCCGATGCGGTGGTCCGGATCGAAAGCCGCTATAATCCCGGCGCGCGCAACGGTCCCAATCTTGGTCTCACCCAGGTCAATTTTCGAACCGCGCAATCCCTCGGCTATACGGGCGATGCTGCCGGCTTGTTCGATGCGGAGACGAATCTCCGGTTTGGCCTGAAATATCTCGCTCAGGCCTACAAGCTTGCCGGCGGAGATCTCTGCGGCGCCATCTTGCGTTATCAGGGCGGGCATCGGGCCGTGACGATGACCAACGCTTCCCGGGTTTATTGCGCCAAGGTCAAGACGATTATTGCCAAAGCCGAGTGACTGCGGGTTGACGCAACCCTCCCTTTGGCACCACATCCCCTTCGTCAGCCGGCCGGGCGACCGCTTCGGGTTTTGCCCGGGGAGGAAAGTCCGGGCTCCATGGAAGCACGGTGCCGGATAACGTCCGGCGAGGGAAACCTCAGGGAAAGTGCCACAGAAAGCAAACCGCCCCGCAAAGGTCTTCGGACCTGCGGGGTAAGGGTGAAAGGGTGCGGTAAGAGCGCACCGCGGACGCAGTAATGCGCACGGCACGGTAAACCCCACCGGGAGCAAGACCGAATAGGGACGACAGGCGTTCGCGCCAAGCCCTGCTTCCAGGCTCGTCGTCCGGGTTGGTTGCTCGAGGTGGCCAGCAATGGTCGTCCCAGAGGAATGGTCGCCACGTTCAGGCCTCGAAAGCCTGGGCCCTACAAAACCCGGCTTACAGGCCGGCTGACACTTTTCCATCAACAGTTTGTCCACAGGCTGATTTTTGCCGAAAAGACCAGGCAAACCATTGGGCTGCTTACGGTTCATTAACCCTAAGCGACTCTCGATGGGGACTGCTTGTCGAGAAGCATCCCGAACCGCCCAGCTCCGTTGACGCCCATAATATCCCATGTTATCCCAAATCATCCTGCGGACGGTGTTCTCTGAAGGGTGCGGCAGACGCTCACGCGTCGCCGTTCAGTTCCTTCAAGAAGATGCGTCCACGCCGACCGCGGGGAGCGGTGCGCCTGTCGTGCGTCGCCGCAGGGCTGACAACCAGGAGTGCGCGAGCCGCGGCCCATGAATCGCTTCGTGTCCAATTTCACCAACAGGTTGGATTCGAAGGGCAGGGTCTCAATCCCCGCATCTTTCCGCGCCGTCCTGGCGCGGGATGGGTTCGAGGGGCTCTACGTGCACCCGGCGCTCGACGCCTCGGCGTTGGATGCGGGTGGCAATGTGCTTCTGAACGAGATCGACGCGTTCTTGTCGACGCTCTCACCCTATTCGGACGAACGGGATCAGCTCTCGACCGCCTTGTTCGGCACGAGCGAGATCCTGAAGGTCGATCCGGAAGGGCGTGTCATCCTGACCGAGTCAGTAAAAGTTCACGCCGAAATCGACGATGCCGTGACGTTCGTCGGGCTCGGTCACAAGTTTCAAATTTGGGAGCCCACGCGCTTCCGTGCGCACTTGGAGGAGGCGCGCACGAAGGTGCGGGAACTGAAAAAGGTTTTGGGATCCCGAATATTGGAGCCACGAACAATGCAGGAAATCTCACCAGGAGGTCGGGAGCGATGATGGGACGCGGCGACGGCCCAGGAGCCGGAGCCGCTGGCGGACCGAACCGTCATGTCCCCGTCCTCCTGGAAGAGGTTTGCGAAACGCTCGACGTCAAGCGTGGCGGCACTTTCATCGACGGTACGTTTGGCGCCGGCGGTTACACGCGCGCCATGCTTGATGCCAATCCCCGCAATGTCGTGATCGCCATCGATCGCGACCCGGACGCGATTGCCGGCGGAGCCGCGCTCGTGGCAGAAAGCCAAGCGCCGACTTTCACTGGTCGCAGGGCGTTTCGGCGATCTCGACACGATTGCACTGTCCGCAGGGTCATGATCACGTCGACGGCGTGGTGCTCGATATCGGCGTGTCGTCCATGCAGCTCGACGAGGCCGACGCGGGGCTTTTCGTTCCGCAACGACGGCCCGCTCGACATGCGCATGGAGCAGGACGGACCCAGCGCCGCCGACCTGATCAACGAATTCACCGAAGCCGAACTGGCTGACATTTTCTACCATTACGGCGAAGAGCGGCGCGCCCGTGCGGTTGCGCGCGCGGTCATCGAGGCGCGGCGCCGGCAACCGTTCGAGACGACAAAGCAATTGGCCGACCTGGTGGCCTCGCTGATCTGGCAGGAGCCCGGCGGAATCCATCCGGCCACGCGCGTGTTTCAGGGGCTGCGGATCGCCGTCAACGATGAACTCGGCGAACTTGTACGAGCATTGCACGCCGCCGAGCGCATTCTCCATCCCGGCGGACGCCTCGTTGTCGTGACGTTCCATTCTCTCGAGGACCGGATCGTGAAGCAGTTTTTCGCAGCGCGAACCGGTCGCGCGCCTGGCGGCTCGCGTCATATGCCGACGACATCTCTTGCCGCGCCGACCTTCGACGCGATCACGCGCGGGTCCGATCGTCGCCAGCGACCTTGAAATTTCCCGCAATCCGCGTGCTCGATCGGCGAAGCTTCGCGCGGGGTCTCGGACGGACGCGCGAGCGCAAGAGCCGCTCAGTGCCATCACCATGCTGGCGGAACTTCCGCAGACGGCCGAAAAACGGGGAGGGCGCCGGTGAAACGGTTGCTGCATTTCATCGCCATCACGGCGCTTATCGCCTCTGCGGGCTATGCATATTCGATCAAGTACGAGACGCTGTTCTATGTCGAGCAGGTTGCGAAGCTGAAATCGAAAGTGCAACGCGAACGCGATGCCATCGCCGTGCTGCAGGCCGAATGGCAATATCTCGACCGGCCCGATCGATTGCAGGCGGCCGCCGACCAGCATCTGGATCTCCAGCCGATGAAGATCCAGCAGCTTGCGCGGCTGTCGGATCTCCCCAACAGGCCGAGCCGTGAGGACGAGATCGGCCGGAAGCTCGAGGCGCTCGGGTTGCTTGAACCGACCGCAACGCCGAAAGACAAGACGAGCGACGCCCGCACCCCGACGACGCAAACTCCCAAACGGTAATGCCCTTGACCCCAGAACCCGAAAACGATCTGACAGGGACGAAGACAGCACGACGCCGTGGTGTCCTCGGGCATCGTGCGCGAGCTTTTTCGCATGCGTGTCGACAAGAGCACCGCACGCGTGGGGCTCGCGGCTGTCTGCTTCTCCGGCCTGTTCTGCGTCATCGCGGGACGGCTGATCTATCTTGCGGTCACGAGCGATACATCGAGCGAGATGCGCCGCGTGACCTCCTCGGAAATCTCCGCGGCCCGTCCGGATATCGTTGATCGGAACGGCGGAGATTCTCGCGACGGACGTCAAGATGGTTTCGGTCTTCGCCGAACCCCGCAACATCATCGACAAGGACGAGGCGGTCGAATTGCTGACGGCGGTGCTGCCGGACGTCGACGCATCGGATCTGCGCAACAAGCTCGGCACCAAGAAAGGCTTCGTCTGGGTCAAGCGCGAAATCACCCCGCGTCAGCAGGCCGAAGTTCATCGTCTCGGCATTCCCGGCGTCGGCTTTCTTCCCGAGAACAAGCGCATCTATCCAAACGCCGAAGCGGCGGCGCATGTCCTCGGCTTCGCCAATGTCGACAATGTGGGCATTGCGGGGATCGAGAAATATATCGACAGCCAAGGGCTTCAGGATCTCAACGGCGCCGGCTTCAACATCACCTCGGCGGATCTGAAGCCAATTGAGCTTTCCATCGATCTGCGCGTTCAGCACGCGCTTGCGCGATGAGCTCCAGAAAGGCATGGCGAAGTTCAAGGCCAAGGCCGTGGCTGGCGCCATCATGGATGTGAACACCGGTGAAATGATCGCACTGGTGTCCCTGCCCGATTACGACCCGAACAATCCCGTCGACGCGCTCGCGGACGACAGGATCAACCGAATCAATGTCGGCGTCTTCGAGATGGGCTCGACTTTCAAGGCGCTCACGACCGCGATGGCACTCGATTCGGGCAAGTTCAACATCAACTCCTCCCTCGATGCTCGCGCCGGTCTGCGTTATGGCAAGTTCACGATCGGTGACTATCACGCGACGCACCGGGTGCTCACCGTCCCGGAGGTCTTCATTCACTCGTCGAATATCGGCACGGCTCGCATGGCGCTCGGCATCGGCGTCGAGGGGCACAAGGCCTTCTTGCGCAAGATGGGTCAATTGACCCGGCTGACCACCGAGTTGCCGGAAAATGCCGAGCCGATCGTCCCGGGCCGCTGGGGAGAGCTCAACACCGTCACCATCGCGTTCGGCCACGGGCTCGCGGTGGCGCCGCTTCAGGCTTTGATGGCGGTGGGCGCGCTCACGAATGGGGGCAATCTCATCAAGCCCACATTCCTCAAGCGCGATGCCGCCACGGCACTTGCGACTGCGACGCCGGTCATCAAGCCCGAAACGAGCGAAGCAATGCGCTACGTGCTGCGACTGAACGCATCGAACCCGGCGGGGTCTGCGTCGGCCGTCGCGGTGGCAGGGTTCTTCGTGGGTGGCAAAACCGGCACCGCCGAGAAGGTGATTCATGGCCGTTATTCCAAGAACAAGAATCTGACGACATTCACGGCCGTTCTGCCGGCCGACAAGCCGAAATACGTTTTCCTGACGATCATGGACGAGCCGCAGGCCATCTCCGGCACCTACGGGTTCTCGACGGCCGGATGGAATGCCGGGCCCGGTCACTGGCGACGTGATCGAGCGCGTTGCTCCGTTGCTGGGCGTTCCGCCGCGCTTCGATCCTCCCGCCCAGCCGTTCCCGCTCATGTCTCGCCTTGGCGCATGGGGCACGCGCTGATGTCCGGCCGATCGATCACATTGGCCGAACTTGTTCGCGGAGGCGCGCGACCAGCCTTCAGGGGAGGGTCGGCAGTATCCGGCATCACGTCGGACAGCCGAAACGTGTCGCCCGGTTCGGTCTTCTTCGCCGTTCCCGGCGTGAAAGCCGACGGCATGGCCTTCGCGTCACAGGCGGTCGCCGCCGGCGCAATCGCGGTTGTTGGCGAAGCCGAAGCTCGCGGGGACCTGCCTTACATTCGCGTGCCGGACGTGCGTCGTTCGCTCGCCTTTGCCGCCGCGCGTTACTATCCGCGGCAGCCCGCCACGATCGTGGCCGTAACGGGGACCAGCGGCAAGAGTTCGGTTGCCGATTTCGTCCGTCAGTTATTTGCTTTTCTGGGCCACAAATCGGCAAGTCTCGGTACGCTGGGAGTCATCACGTCGGATGGCAACGCTTATGGTTCGCTGACGACGCCGGATCCTGTCTCGCTTCACGCAACGCTCGACCGTCTTGCGCGCGAGGGTGTCACCCATCTGGCGATGGAAGCGTCTTCTCACGGAATCGACCAGCGTCGCCTCGACGCCGTTCGGCTGCGCGCGGCAGGGTTTACCAATCTTGGGCGGGATCATCTCGATTATCACGGCAACACCAAATCCTACGCCGCCGCGAAACTGCGCCTCTTCGACACGCTGCTGCCAAGCGACGCTCCGGCTATCGTCAATGCCGACGGGCCCTATGCGGATGTCTTTCGCGAAGGAATTCGCCGTCGTGGACTGACCCTGCTGACAACCGGCAGCCAGGGCGAGATGCTGAAATTGATCGAGGCACGTCCGGATGGATTTGGACAGGAATTGAAGGTCGAAGCATTCGGACAGGTGTACGAGACGAGCCTTCCGCTCCTGGGCACCTTTCAGGTCGAGAACGCGCTGCTCGCGGCGGGCCTCGTGCTGGCGGTCGAAGGAGAAGGTCAGGCGCAGAACGTTCTGAAGGGATTGTCCGGCCTCAAAGGTGTCGTCGGGGCGGCTTGAAAGCGTCGGCGAAGTCAACGGAGCCTTGTGCATCGTCGATTATGCTCACAAGCCAGACGCGCTGGCGCACGTGCTCGATGCACTGCGTCCTTTCACGCGCGGAAACCTGGTTTGTGTTTTTGGATGCGGCGGCGATCGCGATCGCGGAAAGCGTCCTCTGATGGGTCGCATCGCTGCCGACAAAGCCGATATCGTGATCGTGACGGATGATAATCCGCGTTCCGAAGATCCGGCAGCCATTCGCGCTGAAATCATGCAGGCCGCGCCCGGCGCAACCGAGATCGCAGACCGCGCGCTCGCGATCAGAACGGCGGTGCAGCGAGCTAAAGTCCGGGGACGTGCTGGTCGTAGCTGGAAAAGGACACGAAACCGGCCAGATCATCGGCGAGCGCACCCTGCCATTCTCGGACCACGACGAAGTTGCGGTGCGGCTATCGGGGAGAGCCGGCGATGAGTGAGCCCCTCTGGACACGCGCTGAAATCGAGGCAGCGATCGAGGGCGCGGTCGGAGCAGGTGTGCCGGGTGCGTCCGGCGCTTCCATCGATACCCGCACGCTCGCGCCCGGCGATCTCTATTTCGCCATCAAGGGCGATGTGCATGACGGACACGATTTCGTCGGTTCTGCTCTCGACAAGGGTGCGGCTGCCGCCATCGTCTCGACGGAAAAGGCATCGTCTTTCGCAGGGAGCGACCGGCTGATCGTGGTGCCGGACGTCCTCGAGGCGATGCGCCAGCTGGGGATCGCGGCCCGTGCGCGCAGCCACGCCAAGATCGTTGCGATTACTGGCTCGGTGGGCAAGACCGGCACCAAGGAAGCGATGCGCATCGCGCTGTCGCAGCAGGGCCGCACCCACGCATCGGTGGCCTCCTACAACAATCATTGGGGCGTGCCGCTGACACTCGCGCGCCTACCCCGCGAGGCCGAGTTCGGGATCTTCGAAATCGGCATGAACCACGCGCACGAGATCCTGCCGCTGACCGCGATGGTGCGCCCGCATGTGGCTGTCGTCACCACGATCGAGCCGGTTCACATCGAATTCTTCCCATCCATGTGGGGCATTGCAGACGCCAAGGGCGAGATCTTCAGTGGATTGCAGCCGGGCGGAACCGCCGTGCTCAATCGCGACAGCATCTATTTCGAGCGCCTCCGTACACACGCGCTCGCGTCGGCGGCGGGCCGGGTCGTCACATTCGGCGAGCATGCGCAAGCCGACATTCGGGCCGAACGGATCCTCGTGAAGCCCGATGGTTCGGCGGTCGAAGCGATGATCTTCGGTCGTCCGCTCTCATATCGGATCGGCACGGCCGGACGTCACATCGCGTTGAATTCTCTCAGCGTCCTTGCAACCGTTCACGCGCTGGGCGCCGACGTTGTCCGCGCGGCGCGCGCGTTCGGAGATCTGAAGCCGCCGGTCGGGCGCGGTGAGCGCACCATGCTGTCCATGGGTGAGGGAGAGGTGCTGCTGATCGACGAGAGTTACAACGCCAATCCGGCATCGGTGCGTGCGGCGCTCTCGAACCTGGGCGCGGTTGAACTGGGTCGGCAGGGGCGCCGGATCGCGGTCTTGGGCGACATGAAGGAACTCGGCCATGAAGGCCCGGGCCTGCATGAGGCGCTCGCGTCCGAGGTCGAAAAGAACAAGATCGACCTGGTTTTCGCCGCGGGTCCTCTCATGACGAACCTCGTCTCACGCTTGCCGAATGCGATGGTGGCCGCCCATGCGGATTCCTCGGCAGAACTCATCGAGGCCGTGTGCGAGACGTTGCGCCCCGGCGACGCCGTGATGGTGAAGGGGTCGCTCAGCATGAAGATGGCGCTCATCGTCAAGGCACTCAAAGAACGTTACGGCGCGGGCGCTCTGGCCGCTGCGCTGAAAGGATAGACGATGTTGACCTGGTTGGCTGAACTCAGCCCCTATTTCAGCCCCTTGAATATCTTCCGGTACATCACGTTCCGGACCGGCGGCGCCACGGCGACGGGGATCCTGTTCGTATTTCTATTCGGTCCCTGGACCATTTCGATGCTGCGCCTGAAACAGGGGAAGGGCCAACCCATTCGGGAAGACGGTCCGGCGTCGCATCTGCTGACCAAGCGCGGCACGCCCACCATGGGCGGTCTGATGATCCTCGCGGGCGTTCTCGTGTCGACATTGCTTTGGGCAAACCTCGCCAACCACTATGTCTGGATCGTCGTCCTCGTGACCGTCGGCTTTGGCGCGATCGGGTTTTACGACGACTATCTCAAGGTCACGAAGCAATCGCATAAGGGCTTTTCCGGTCGCTCGCGACTGGCGCTCGAAGCTTTGATCGCCGCCGCGGCATGCATTGCGATCTCCTACCTCGGCACACCTGGCCTTGCCAACAAGCTCGCGCTTCCCTTTTCCAAGGATCTGATCTTCAACCTCGGCTGGTTTTATATCGTCTTCGGCGCATTCGTCATCGTGGGCGCCGGCAACGCGGTCAACATCACCGACGGACTCGATGGCCTGGCGATCGTGCCGGTGATGATCGCAGCCGGCACCTTCGGCTTCATCGCCTATCTGGCGGGTAACGCCGTCTTTGCGAATTACCTGCAGATCCATTTCGTCCCGGGCACCGGCGAGCTGGCGGTGATTTGCGGAGCGCTGATGGGCGCGGGCCTCGGCTTCCTCTGGTTCAACGCGCCGCCTGCGCAGATCTTCATGGGCGACACCGGCTCACTCGCGCTCGGTGGTCTGCTGGGCACCATCGCGGTCGCGGCCAAGCACGAAGTGGTGCTGGCGATCGTCGGCGGCCTGTTCGTGTTGGAAATCTTCTCGGTGATCATCCAGGTGACGTCGTTCAAACTCACCGGAAAGCGCGTTTTCCGGATGGCGCCCATCCACCACCATTTCGAGCAACTCGGCTGGACCGAGCCGCAGGTGGTCATCCGGTTCTGGATTGTCTCCGTCGTGCTGGCCCTGATCGGGCTTGCAACCCTGAAGCTGCGGTAAAGCCATGACGCCTGTCACCACATTTGCGGGCCAGACGGTCGCGCTCTTCGGGCTGGGCGGCTCGGGGCTCGCGACTGCGCTTGCCTTGCAGATGGGTGGCGCCCATGTGGTGGCGTGCGACGACAACCCGGCAAAGAATGCCGAAGCGCAGGCAAAGGGCATCGAGACGGCCGACCTCAGGACGGCCGATTGGTCGCGCTTCTCGAGCTTCGTGCTGTCGCCCGGCGTCCCGCTGACGCATCCGCGGCCGCATTGGTCGGTGCCGTTGGCGCGCGCCGCCGGCGTTGAGATCATCGGAGATATCGAGTTGTTCTGCCGGGAGCGCGCGAAGATCGCGCCGGCCGCACCTTTCATTGCCATCACGGGCACGAACGGCAAGTCGACCACCACCGCCCTCGTCGCGCATATCCTGCGCGAGGCCGGCCTCGACGTGCAGATGGGCGGCAATATCGGCACCGCGATCCTGTCGCTCGAACCTCCATCGGATGACCGTATTCACGTCATCGAATGTTCGTCCTTCCAGATCGATCTGGCACCCTCACTGGCGCCGAGTGTCGGCGTGCTGCTCAACATCTCGCCGGATCATCTCGACCGGCACGGCACGATGGACAGATATGCCGCCATCAAGGAGCGGCTGATCGCGCGAGCCGACAAGATCGTGATCGGTGTCGACGATGAATTGTCGCGCGCCGTTGCGGCGCGCCTCAGGGGCAACATCCTGCGGGTCGGCCTGACGGATCATGAAATTGGAAGCGTCTACGCGGAGACACATCGCGTCTTCGCCAATCGCGACGGACGGAAGGTTCAGATCGCTGACCTCGCGGGTGTCGCATCTCTCAGGGGCGACCATAACGCCCAGAATGCCGCGGCAGCGGTCGCCATTGCGCTCTACTGCGACATCGACCGAGACACGATCGCGCATGGCCTGCGCAGCTTCCCGGGCCTCGCCCACCGGATGGAAGAGATCGGCCGTCGCGGCGACGCGCTGTTCATCAACGATTCGAAGGCCACCAACGCGGATTCGACCGAAAAGGCGTTGAAATCCTTCGACGACATTTACTGGATATTGGGTGGCAAGGCGAAAGAGGGCGGCATTACATCGCTCGCGCCGTATTTCCCCAAGATCCGGAAGGCATATCTGATCGGCGAAGCGTCCGACGAATTCGCGCAGACGCTTGGCAATGCGGTGCCGCACGTTGCCTGCAGCACCCTTGATCGCGCTGTTGAGGAAGCCGCACGGGATGTCGAGGGCGAACACCGTGCGGTTGTGCTGCTGTCTCCAGCCAGCGCTTCCTACGATCATTATCCGAATTTCGAGGTTCGCGGAAATCACTTCCGTGAATTGGTCAAAGCCTTGCCGGGATTTCAACCGGCGACGGGAGCTTAAGAGCCATGGTGTCACGCGCGGAACGCTCGGCATTCAGTGATTGGTGGTGGACCGTCGACCGGTCGCTTCTGGCAGCCCTCGCCATTCTGGCCCTGGCAGGCCTCGTGTTTCTCATGGCCGGCGGTCCTCCCGTCGCGGAGCGACTGGGCTTGTCGACGTTCCATTTCGTGAACCGTCAGGTCATGTTCCTGATGCCGGCGCTTGCAATTCTTCTGTCCGTGTCGTTCCTCTCGCTTCGGCACCTGCGCCGCCTCGCCTTGGCGGTCTATTTTATCGGAATGATCTTCATTCTGCTGGCCTTTCAGTATGGCCCCGAGATCAAGGGCGCGCACCGCTGGATGATGATCGGCCCGCTCGGCATTCAGCCGTCGGAATTCGTCAAGCCGGCCTTCGTGATTCTCGCGGCGTGGGCATTCTCCGAAGGCGGGCGTCGAAAGGACATGCCGGGCGCGCTGCTGGGTTTTCTCATCCTTCCTGCAACCATCATCCCGCTGATCCTCCAGCCGGATTTCGGCCAGACGATGCTGGTGACCGTAGTGTGGTGCGGCTTGTTCTTCATTGCAGGCCTGCACTGGTTCTGGGTGATGGGCCTTGGCGGCGCGGGACTCATCGGCATCGTCGCGGCCTACGAATTCCTGCCGCACGTGCGGGCGCGGTTCGAGCGCTTCATGGACAAATCCTCCGGCGATACGTTCCAGGTCGATACAGCCATGGAATCGTTCTCCCGCGGTGGGTGGCTTGGGCGGGGTCCGGGTGAGGGAACGGTGAAGCGCATCCTGCCGGACGCGCATACCGATTTCATCTTCGCCGTCACGGCGGAAGAATTCGGTATTGTCGTGTGCATGATCCTGCTGCTGCTTTTCGCCTTCATCGTCCTGCGCGGGCTCTCCCTCGCTCGCCGGAGCGAGGACACGTTCTGCCGCCTCGCCGCGACCGGCATCGTGTTCATGTTCGGGCTGCAGGCTTGCATCAACATGATGGTGAACGTGCATCTGATGCCCGCCAAGGGCATGACGCTCCCGTTTATCTCCTACGGCGGTTCTTCGCTCCTCTCGCTCGCGCTCGCGATGGGCTTCTTGATCGCGCTCACGCGCCGCCGGCCCCGGGCCGAGATGATGGATTCCTTCAATCAGGATTGGTCGCGCCGATGATCCTACCCGTGATCGTCCTGACCGCGGGAGGAACGGGAGGGCATCTTTTCCCCGCCGAAGCATTGGCCACGGCGTTGAAGGAGGCGGGCGCGCGCGTGGTATTGATGACCGACGAGCGTGCCAATGCCTATTCGGCATCTTTTCCCGCAGACGAGATCATCGAAATTTCCTCCGGGACCCCGTCGGGGCGATCCATCCCGCAGATGGCCAAGGCGGCGCTTCGGCTCGGAGGCGGGACCTTGAAGGCAGTCGGGGCCTTGCGTCGGCTGAAGCCTGCGGTCGTCGTGGGTTTCGGTGGTTACCCGACCGTGCCTCCTGTGATCGCAGCGTCGCTCCTCGGCATTCCGAGCCTGCTCCATGAGGCGAACGGCGTCATGGGGCGGGCAAACCGCTTTCTGGCTCGCCGCGCGGCGGTCATTGCGACGGGCTTCGCCGACACCAAGGGGATTCCGGCCGGAATTTCCGGCAGCGTCGTGCAAACCGGAAATCCGATCCGGCCCTCGGTGCGCGATGCGGCTCAGATTGCCTACGGGCCTCCCGGCGCGGGCGAACGTTTCAACTTGCTGGTGACCGGCGGCAGCCAGGGCGCGCGGGTGATGAGCGACGTGGTGCCTCCGGCGATCGAATTGCTGCCATCGGCACTGCGCGCCCGGCTCATGGTGGTGCAACAGGCGAGGGGCGAGGATCTGGAGCGAGTGCGCGCTGCCTACGCGCGCCTCGGGCTCGCTTTCGAAGCCGAGCCGTTCTTCAAGGATCTGCCGCGCCGTATCGCGGATGCCCATCTGGTGATTGCCCGTTCGGGCGCCTCCACCATCGCTGAGCTTGCCGTGATCGGCAGACCGTCGATCCTGGTGCCGCTCCCGGGGGCCATCGACCAGGATCAGGCTGCGAACGCGAAGGTTCTGGGTGACATCGGGGCGGCCATCGTTATTCCACAAGTGGGGTTTACTCCCGAGCGTCTCTCCGCAGAGCTTCGCAAGGCGCTCGAAACGCCCGAGCACTTGACCAAGGCCGCTCAGGCTGCACATAGCGCCAGTATCACCGACGCGGCGGATCGTCTTGCCCGGGCGGTCCTCCAACTGGCCTCACATCAAAACGGAAAAAATTCATGAAATTGCCGCCGAAGCTTGGACCCATTCATTTTATCGGTATCGGCGGCATCGGCATGTCGGGCATCGCCGAGGTCATGCATAACCTTGGCTATACGGTGCAGGGTTCCGACGCATCCGACAATTACAACGTGAAGCGACTTGCCGATAAGGGCATCAAGACCTTCATCGGCCACAAGGCCGAGAATGTCGAAGACGCCGAGATCGTCGTCGTGTCGACGGCGATCAAGCGCGACAACCCCGAATTGTCGATGGCCCGCGAGAAGCGTCTGCCGGTGGTTCGCCGGGCCGAGATGCTCGCGGAGCTCATGCGCTTCAAATCCTGCGTCGCCGTCGCCGGCACCCACGGCAAGACCACCACGACGTCGCTTGTGGCGACCCTGCTCGATGCGGGCGGGCTCGATCCGACGGTGATCAATGGCGGCATCATCAACGCCTACGGCACGAATGCCCGTATGGGCGAGGGCCAGTGGATGGTGGTCGAGGCGGACGAATCCGACGGAACGTTTCTGAAGCTTCCGGCCGACGTCGCCATCGTCACGAACATCGATGCCGAGCATCTGGACCATTTCGGCACATTCGATGCCATCAAGGAAGCATTTCGTCGCTTCATCGACTCGATTCCCTTCTACGGCTTCGCGGTCATGTGCATCGATCATCCAACGGTGCAGGACCTCGTGGGCCATATCGAGGATCGCCGCATCATCACCTATGGCGAGAATCCGCAGGCCGATGTTCGCCTCATGGACGTCGACACGCGCGATGGACAAAGCCGTTTTCGCGTGATGATTCGCGACCGGCGCCCCGGTTTGAGGATCGAGCTTGAAGATCTCGTCATGCCGATGCCGGGCGCGCATAACGCGCTCAATGCAACGGCGGCCATCGCGGTGGCTCACGAGCTGGGCGTCTCGGTCGACGCGATCCGCAAGGCGCTCGCCGGTTTCGGCGGCGTAAAGCGGCGTTTCACGCGAACCGGTGCGTGGAATGGCGTGACCATTTTCGACGATTACGGACACCATCCCATCGAGATCGCCGCCACATTGAAGGCGGCGCGCGCTTCGACCAGCGGGAAGGTCATCGCAGTGGTGCAGCCGCACCGCTATACCCGGCTTTCCTCTCTCTTCGAGCAATTCTGCACCTGCTTCAACGATGCCGATGCGGTGATCGTGGCGCCGGTCTATGCAGCGGGCGAGCAACCCATTCCGGGCGCCGAGCGCGACGATCTCGTCACGGGCCTCAAGTCCCGCGGCCATCGCAACGCGATGGCGCTCGAGAAATCGGAAGATCTGGCGGGCCTCGTCAAGGGTCTCGCCCAGCCGGGCGATTATGTGATCTGCCTGGGCGCCGGCAATATCACCCAGTGGGCCTATGCGTTGCCGGGAGAGCTCGAAGCGTTGTCCGAGAAGGCTGCCTGATGTTTCCGGATATGACCGGTTCTCTCAGATCGGCGATGCCGGAGTTGCGCGGCAAGCTGGAGGCGAACGCGCCGACAGCGCCGCTGTCGTGGTTTCGCACCGGCGGCCCGGCACAGGTGCTGTACACGCCGGCGGATGTCGACGACCTGGCGTATTTCCTGCGCCAGCTCGATTCGGACACGCCCCTGCTTGTCGTCGGGCTCGGATCAAACCTGCTCATTCGCGACGGTGGTTTCGCCGGAATTGTCATTCGCCTGGGCAAGTCGTTCTCGGATATTTCGATCCTTCCGGATCATCGCGTACGAGCCGGCGCAGGCGCGCCGGATGTGAAAGTGGCACGGGCCGCTGCCGAAGCGGGAATAGCGGGCCTGTCGTTTCTGCGTGGAATTCCCGGTACGATCGGTGGCGCGCTGCGGATGAACGGCGGTGCCTACGGCGGCGAGACGAAGGATGTTCTCGTTGAGGCCACGGGCGTGTCGCGCCGCGGCGAGTGCGTGACCTACACCAATCGGCAGATGGAGTTCACCTATCGCCACACCGGCGTTCCCGAGGACGTAATTTTCATCGAAGCGCTCTTTCAGGGGCAACCTGGAGATCCCCAGACGATCCTTGCGGAGATGAATGCGATCACCGAGGCGCGCTCTGCAACCCAACCGGTCAATACCCGCACGGGCGGCTCGACCTTCCAGAACCCGCCGGGGCAGAAGGCCTGGAAGCTGGTCGACGATGCGGGCTGCCGGGGGCTGCGCATCGGAGACGCACAGGTGTCGGAAATGCATTGCAACTTCCTCATCAACCATGGGGCGGCAAGCGCGGCCGACATCGAAAATCTGGGCGAAGAAGTTCGGCGCCGCGTGCGCGAGACATCGGGCGTCACGCTCGATTGGGAAATCAAACGCGTGGGTCGGGCGCTCGCCTGATTCGAATCAAATTGAGCCCGCGGTCGCGCGTCGGGGAGTGGGAGCCTAACATGAGCAAGCACGTGGCCGTTCTTCTGGGCGGGTGGTCGGCAGAGCGGGAGGTCAGCCTCTCGACGGGCCGGGCCTGCTGCAAGGCTCTGGAAGAACAAGGTTATCGGGTGACGCCCATCGACGTTCAGCCCGATATCGCCACCGTGGTACAGGCGACGGCTCCCGATGTGGTGTTCAACGCCCTCCATGGTCGGGTGGGCGAAGATGGCACCATCCAGGGCCTGCTTGAACTCCTGCGCATCCCCTACACGCATTCGGGGGTCCTCGCCTCGGCACTCGCGATGCAGAAGGACAAGGCCAAGATCATTATGGCCGCCGCCGGCGTGCCCGTGCCCAACGGGATCGTCGTTAACCGTTTGGACGCGGCGAAGAGCCACGTCCTGCCCACGCCTTATGTGGTCAAACCCGTCGATGAAGGGTCGTCCGTCGGCGTGATCATCGTCCGCGAGGATCGCTCCCACCCGCCGCAGGAACTGCTCCGTGAGGACTGGGCCTTCGGCGAGAAAGTCCTTGTCGAATCATATGTTGCGGGCCGCGAGCTGACTTGCGCGGTGATGGGCGACAGGGCCCTTGGCGTCATCGATATCAGGCCCGCCACGGGGGTCTTTTACGATTATGACGCAAAGTACGCGAAGGGGGGCTCCATTCACGTGCTCCCGGCAGAAATTAAACCGAATATTTACCAAAAGGTCCAAGAGTTAGCGTTAACGGCGCATCAAGCGCTCGGCTGCCGCGGAATCAGTCGCGCTGACCTGAGATACGACGACACCCCCGGGGGAACCGGGGAACTCGTGGTCCTCGAGGTCAACACGCAACCCGGCATGACCGAGACGAGCTTGGTGCCAGAATTGGCAGCCCATGCGGGCTATACGTTTGGTGAGCTTGTACGATGGATGGTGGAGGACGCTACCTGCAACCGATGACGGCCCCTAGGGCCGGTGTCCCGGTTGCGCGCGTCCAAATCTACGAGGCTCCGCGTCGGCGCAATTCCAGTCTCCCATTCGTCAGGTTCTTTTCTCAAACCCAGAGTGTGCGCCGCCGCTCCGCCGGCGTGCCGCTCGGACGTCGCATCCCCCGTCACACGGGATCGGCACTGACCTTTGGCTTCTTCGCAGCGGTCGTGACGGTCGGTCTCTGGCAGGGTGGCCACCTCGAGGACTTCATCCGCTCGCATGGCGAGCCGCACCATGCGGTCGCCCGACTCGCCGGACTCGGCCTCGAGCAGGTGACCGTCTCGGGTCTTTCGCAGATGCGTGAGAACGAGGTTCTGGCGGCTGGCGGCCTGGATTGGCGCGTCTCGCTCCCCTTTCTCGATGTGAACGAGGTGCGCGAGCGTCTCGAGCGCGTTCCGCTCGTCAGCAGCGCCTCGGTCCGCAAGCTTTATCCGAACGAGTTGGTCATCGGCCTGACCGAACGCGCACCCCACGCTCTGTGGCAGCTCAACGGCGAGTTGTTCATCATCGCAACGGACGGCACGGTGATCGATCTGATGCAGGACGAGCGCTTCATCGGCCTGCCGCTGGTGGTTGGCGACCGAGCCAATCTTCGCAACAACGACTACCTCAACATCCTCGAGGCCGCGGGCCCCCTCAAGAGCCGCATCCGTGCCGGGACGCTGGTGTCGGGACGCCGTTGGAACCTCAAGATGGACAACGGCATGGACGTGCGCCTGCCGGAGCAGGGCGCCGCCGATGCGGTGGCCCGGCTCGTCAAACTCGAACGCGAACAGAAGATTCTGGAAAAGGACGTGCTGGCAGTCGATCTGCGCATGCCGGACCGGGTCGTCGTTCGTCTCACGGAAGAAGCGGCGTCGGCGCGTGCCGATGCGCTCAAACAGAAAAAAATGCGCGGCAAGGGGGTCGACACATGAGTCTCTCAGGTCAGGGCCTGACACCGCGCCTGAAGCCGCTCTCCGCGCGCAAGAGCGCCATCCTGTCGGTCCTCGATATCGGGACCAGCAAGGTGGTCTGCGTTGTCGCGGAACTGAAGCCGGCCGACGAGATCGAATCGCTCCGGGGCCGCACCCATGTGGCGCGTATTCTGGGCATCGGACATCAGCGTTCCGCGGGCTTGAAGGGCGGCGTGATCGTCGATCTGGAAGCAGCCGAAGGCGCGATCCGGCAGGCCGTTCACGCGGCCGAGCGGATGGCCAAGGTCGAGATCCAGTCGGTCATCGTCAACCTCACGGGCGGTCGTCTCAGCTCGGAACATTTCGACGCGCATGTGAATGTCCGCGGAGCGGTCGGCGAGAGCGACGTGCACCGCGTGCTGGACACGGCAAGCAGCCAGGACCTTCGTCAGGGGCGGGCGGTGCTGCACGCGCTCCCCACCGGTTTCTCGCTCGACGCGCAAAATCATATCGTCGATCCCGCGGGCATGATCGGCGAACGCCTCGGGGTCGATCTTCACGTCGTTTCGTCCGAGGCCGCGGCCGCGCGCAACCTGATGCTGGCCGTCGAGCGCTGCCATCTCGGCATCGAGGCCGTGATCGCGACGCCTTACGCGGCAGGCCTGTCGGCGCTTGTCGACGACGAAGCCGATATGGGCTGCGCGGTCGTCGACATGGGCGGCGGCACGACCAGCGTCGGCATCTTCGCCAACGGTCATCTGGTGCACACCGACGCCATCGCGGTCGGCGGCCATCACGTGACGATGGACATTGCTCGCGGTCTGACCACACGCGTGTCCGCGGCCGAACGGCTGAAGACGCTCTACGGTTCCGCCATCGCGTCGAGCGCGGACGACCGCGACATGATCGCGGTGCCGCAGGTCGACGAGGACGAACGGGACGTTCCGAACCATCTGCCGAAATCGCATCTGGTCCGCATCATCAGGCCGCGCGTCGAGGAAGTTCTCGAACTCGTTCGCGACCGTCTGAAGAACGCGGGTTTCGCGGCACAGGCCGGACGACGTGTCGTTCTGACGGGAGGCGCAAGTCAGCTCGTCGGATTGCCCGAAACGGCGCGGCGCATTCTGCAGGGACAGGTTCGTGTCGGGCGTCCGCTCGGCATCAAGGGTTTGCCCGAAGCGGCGAAGGGCCCCGCATTCACTGCGGTGGTCGGCCTCCTGGTTTATCCGCAGGTGGCGCATATCGAGTATTTCGAGCCGCGCTCCAGCGGCTTGTTCCAGGGTACGGGAACCGACGGCTACATCTCTCGGGTGGGCCGCTGGATTCGCGAGAGTTTCTAAGAGAGTAGGGCGATGGTGCGGCGGCCATCGTCTCAGAGTTGAAGTCACCAAGGGAAGCGTCGGCCAAACGCTAACGTTACAAAGGCCAAAAGAGGCAACAGGTCATGGCAATCAATCTGCAAGCTCCGGACATCCGGGAACTCAAGCCCCACATCACCGTCTTCGGCGTCGGCGGCGCCGGCGGAAACGCCGTCAACAACATGATCGAATCCGGTCTGTTCGGCGTCGAGTTCGTGGTCGCGAATACGGACGCACAGGCTTTGACCTCGTCAAAGGCTGAACGCATCATCCAGATGGGTCTGCAGGTGACCGAAGGTCTCGGCGCCGGCTCCCAGCCGGAAGTCGGCCGCGCGGCCGCCGAGGAGGTGCTGGACGAAATCCGCGATCAGCTCTCCGGGCTCGCACATGGTGTTCATCACCGCCGGCATGGGCGGCGGCACCGGCACCGGCGCTGCTCCGGTCATCGCCCGGGCGGCGCGCGAACTCGGCATCCTCACCGTCGGCGTGGTGACGAAGCCGTTCCAGTTCGAAGGCGTGCGCCGGATGCGTCTGGCCGAATCGGGCATCAACGAGCTGCAGCAATCGGTCGACACGCTGATCGTCATTCCGAACCAGAACCTCTTCCGCGTCGCCACCGAGAAGACAACCTTCGCGGACGCCTTCGCGATGGCCGACCAGGTGCTCTATTCGGGCGTCGCCTGCATCACCGACCTGATGGTCAAGGAAGGTCTCATCAACCTCGACTTCGCCGACGTCCGCTCCGTCATGCGCGGCATGGGCAAGGCGATGATGGGAACGGGCGAGGCCTCCGGTGAAAACCGCGCCATCCGCGCGGCCGAAGCCGCCATCGCCAACCCGCTTCTCGACGACGTGTCGATGAAGGGCGCGCGCGGCCTGCTGATCTCGATCACGGGCGGCAACGACCTGACCCTCTACGAACTCGACGAAGCCGCAACGCGGATTCGCGAAGAGGTCGACCAGGATGCCAACATCATCCTCGGCGCCACCTTCGACGAAAGCCTCGAAGGCATCATCCGCGTATCGGTCGTCGCCACGGGCATCGATCAGGCGCTGATCGCCGAGGGCGTCGACCTGTCCTCGACCGAACAGCGGATCTCGGAAGTCGCCGAACGTCTTCGCGCCGAGGCCCGCGCCCGCGTCGCGCAGACCCAGGCCGTCCCGACCTTTCGTGCGGCCCCCGCTGCACCTGAGCCCGTGAAGGCCATCGAGGCCGCTCCCGCTCCGATGCCAGCACCGGTCTATGCTCCCCTTGCCAGCGCCATGGAGCCCGCGCCGCAGCCCGTCGTTCGCGACGATGTGGTCCTGACTCCCGCGCAGCCGAAACAGGCGATGGTCTACGAGGCGCCCGCCGATGCCGGAGCCGCATTATCACGAAGAGCCCATGGCTCAGGGCGCCTTCATCCCGCCCCAGGCCGAGCGGGCGATGCGTCCGGCGCGGATGCCGCGGATCGACGAATTGCCGATACCGGCGCAGAACCAGATCCGCGCCAGCCGCGGAGAACCGGCGCACGAACCCAAGCCGATGTCGCTGCTGCAGCGGCTCGCGACGGTCGGGTTCGGACGCAAGGACGAGGGCCATCCGGAGCCGGCGCCGCAGCGTCAGCCCGAGGCTCCGCGCCAGCAGATGTCGCCGGTTCATGCGGAATACGCCAAGCGCCCGACGCCAGCCGCAGGGCTATCGTCCGGCCCAGGGCCATCTCGACCCGCAGGGAAGAATGGCTCCGGCGCCGCGCAACACGGAAGACGATCAGCTGGAGATTCCGGCCTTCCTGCGCCGCCAGGCGAACTGACCGAAGACGACGTAACGGCACTTCAGCCCCCAGCCCTGACCCGGCCGGGGGCTTTTTCATAAATCTCAAGAATTTCAATAGTTTACGAAGTGTTCATTTTGTTACAGAACGTAACCAAGCGTGATTTGGCCTTGCCCATTGCGGGCCCTATGTTGCCCTCCAGTCGAAGAGGCGGATTCGACCCTGAAACCGCCGGAAACAAAGAGAAACAGCGAACGCTAAGCAGTCTCTCCGGCTGATGCGTTCGAGGTCCCAAATGATGAAGCAAAGCCAGCAAACCACTCTCCGCGCAGCCGTCGCCCTTACGGGTGTCGGCGTCCATTCCGGAGATGAGGTGAGGATCGTTCTTCACCCTGCTGAAGCGAATCATGGCATCGTTTTCCTTCGGACCGGCCTTGCCAGCGGCCGCGATCGTCTCATCGACGCGCGGCATCTGACAGTCACGGCTACCGAATTGTGCACCGTCATCGGCGACCGCGAATCCGGTGCCGTCGCGACGATCGAACACCTGATGGCGGCTCTCGCCGGCCTCGGTGTGGATAACGTTCTGGTCGAGATCGACGGCCCCGAAGTGCCGATTCTGGATGGCAGCTCGGCTCCTTTCATCGCCGCCATCGACGAGGTCGGCCTGGCGCTGCAGGGCTCTTCCCGTCGCTATCTCAAGGTTCTCAAGCCCGTCCGCGTGACGAACGGCAAGGCTTTCGCCGAATTGACCCCGAACGACCGCGCATTCCGTCTCGAGGTCGAGATCGATTTTCCGACCCCGGTCATCGGCCGCCAGAGCAAGGCGATCGATCTGTCGCCGACGACCTTCCGCCGCGATATTTCGCGCGCCCGCACCTTCGGTTTCATGCGTGACGTCGAGAAGCTCTGGAGTGCGGGTTTCGCGCTCGGCGCTTCCCTCGACAACACCGTGGCGATCGGCGATGACGGGGTCATGAATCCCGAAGGCCTGCGCTATGCGGACGAGTTCGTCCGTCACAAGGTTCTCGACGCTGTCGGCGATCTTTCGCTGGCGGGCCTTCCGCTTCTCGGAACCTACCGCTCCTTCTGCGGCGGCCATCGGATGAACTTCTCGGTTCTCGAGGCCCTGTTCTCCAACCGCGCCAATTACGCCATCGTCGATGCGGGCGCGCGCCGCGAGACGGGATATGCGGAAATCGGCAACAACATCGCCGTTCCCGCTTACGCTCCGGAAGTTCTCTGATTTTCCATCCTGATTTTCCGCGTCCCATTGCCGGCAGGCGGGTCTCGCGACCTCTCGGAATGTTGCCCTATTCCCGTCACACGGATGGGTAAAGGCAACGCGATGGGGTTGGCTCTTTCCGCAAGCTTAGGGTAAAGAGCCTTCTAGAGCACCGTTACATTTGTGCGCGTTTTTCGGAGGGCCGCGAGGCATGTCGTTCGCGAAGGCTTATTTGGGCTTGAGAAGCGCGGGAGTTCGCGCGCTCGTTATCGCGGCCTGCGGGGTGACCCTCGCCGGGTGCGATACCCTGTCGTCGCTCAATCCCTTCGACAAGGGCGAGGTCTACAAGCCGGAAATCGTCTCGGACGTTCCGGGCGAGACCTTGTACAATGACGGCCTCGCGCGCATCCAGAAGCAGGATTACGAAGGGCGCCGCCAAGAAGTTCAGCACCCTCGAAAAGCAGAACCCCTATTCCGAATGGTCGCGCAAGGCGCTGATCATGGAGGCCTATGCCAATTACGAGGGCGGGCTTTACGAGGAATCGATCACCGCGTCGAAGCGCTATCTGCAGCAGCATCCGAGCACGCCGGATGCGGCTTATGCCCAATACCTGATGGCGTCCTCCTATTACGACCAGATCCCGGACATCACCCGTGATCAGGAGAAGTCGGAACGCGCGATCCAGGCCTTGCAGGACCTGGTGCAGCGCTATCCGCAATCCGAATACGTCGCCGACGCCAAGAAGAAGATCCAGGTCGCGAGCGATCAGCTTGCCGGCAAGGAAGCTCGAAGTCGGCCGCTTCTATCTTCAGAAGCGCAATTATTCGGGCGCCATCAACCGGTTCCGTACCGTCGTGTCGCGTTACCAGACGACCCGCCACGTGGAAGAGGCTCTCGAGCGTCTGACGGAGGCCTATATGGCCATGGGCATCGTCAACGAGGCGCAGACGGCAGCCGCCGTTCTCGGCCACAACTTCCCCGACAGTCCTTGGTACAAGGACGCCTATGCTCTGCTGACCAAGGGTGGCGTCGAGCCGCGCGAGGATTCCGGATCCTGGATCAGCAAGGCATTCCGCGGCGTCCCTCAGGTCGGCCAGAAAACGGGCTAAGCCTTACCCTCCATGCTGATCCAGCTTGCGATTCGCGACATCGTCCTCATCGACAAGCTCGAGCTGCATTTCCATGGGGGTCTGTCCGTCCTCACGGGCGAGACGGGCGCGGGCAAATCGATCCTGCTCGATGCTTTCGCGCTGGCGCTCGGCGGGCGCGGCGATGGAAGCCTCGTTCGGCACGGGGAAGCGCAGGGCCAGATCACCGCCGTGTTCGATTGCCCTGTCGATCACCCGGCTCGCCTCATTGCGGCCGAGGCCGATATCGACATCGACGGTGACCTGATTCTGCGTCGCGTCCAGGTTGCGGACGGACGCACACGCGCCTTCGTCAACGATCAGCCGGTGAGCGTGCAGGTGCTGCGGGCGATCGGCTCGACGTTCGTGGAGATCCACGGCCAGCACGACGATCGCGCGCTGGTCGATTCCGTCACCCATCGCGCGATCCTCGACGCGTTCGGTGGGCTTTCGCCGGAAGTCGCAGGCCGTGCAAGAAGCGGCGCGACGCGTGCGCGAGGCGCGCGACGCGTTGCAGGAGCATCGCAACCGGATCGAAAAGGCCCGCAAGGAGACCGACTTCCTGCGCCATGCAGCGGAGGAACTGGGCAAGCTCGCGCCGCAGGCGGGCGAGGAGGAGAAGCTCGCCGAGCGCCGGACCGTGATGATGCAATCCGAGAAGGTCGCGCAGGATCTCACCGAAGCCTTCGAGGCGGTGGCGGGTGCATCCTCGCCGGTCCCGGTGCTCTCAGCGGCGATGCGCAAGCTCGAGCGCCGGGCCGCGCAGGCGCCCGCTCTCGTCGATCCGAGCGTGAAGGCGCTGGATGCCGCGCTCTTGCGATCGACGAGGCTCGCACCGCTCTGCACGACGCCCTGCGCGCGGCGGAGTTCGATCCGCGGGAACTGGAGCAGACCGAGGAGCGTCTCTTCGCGCTGCGCGCTGCGGCCCGAAAATACGACGTGCCGGCCGACGGGCTTGCGGATCTGCGCCAGCGATTCGTGGACGATCTCGCGTCCATCGACGCGGGCGAGGAGAAGCTTGGACGCGCTGGAGAAGGCAGCGGCGGAGGCCGACAAGGCCTATGTGCGGCGGCAAGAAAGCTTTCGGCCGGCCGGCGCAAGGCGGCCGAGGCCCTCGACCGCGCAGTGCAGGGCGAACTTCCCGCCGCTGAAGCTCGAGCGGGCGCGCTTCATCACCGAAATCCAGACCGACGAGACCAACCGGGACGCGGGCGGGTTCGATCGCGTCGAGTTCTGGGCCCAGACCAATCCGGGCACGCGGCCCGGCCCCCTGATGAAGGTCGCGTCGGGCGGCGAGCTGTCCCGCTTCATGCTGGCCCTCAAGGTCGTGCTGGCCGACAAGGGTTCGGCGCCGACGCTCGTCTTCGACGAGATCGACACCGGTGTCGGAGGCGCGGTCGCGGATGCGATCGGCCACCGCCTCGCGCGCCTCGCCGGCAGGGTCCAGGTCATGGCCGTCACTCACGCGCCGCAGGTCGCGGCACGTGCCCTGAGCCATTTCCTCATCGCCAAGGAGGGCGTGCGGGGGTCCGACCGGGTTGCGACCCGCGTCGTGCCGCTGGAAGCCACGCCGCGCCGGGAGGAGATCGCCCGCATGCTCGCTGGCGCGACGATCACAGAGGAGGCCCGCGCGGCGGCCGCGCGGCTGCTCGAAGCGGCCACGAACTGACGATCTGCGCTGGCCTGTCCCGTCAGGCGCGCTATGGTTTCGATCACCTCGTTTTTCGATTCGAACATGCCCGACAAGAAACCGCCATACCCCCAAAGCAGCGGACCAGCTGGCATTCGCCGCCGCGCGCGCCGAGCATGAGGCGTTGGCGCGCGAGATCGCGCAGCATGACCAGCGTTACTACGAGCAGGATTCGCCGACGATTTCGGACGCGGAATACGATGCTTTGCGCCGCCGCTACGAGGAGATCGAGGCAGCGTTTCCCGAACTGAAATCGGCCGAGAGCCTGACCCAGAAGGTGGGCGCGAAAGCCTCCGAGAAATTCGGCAAGGTCCAGCACCGCGTGCCCGATGCTGTCGCTCGCCAACGCCTTCGCGGACGAAGAGGTGGCGGAGTTCGTCGAGCGGATCCGGCGCTTCCTGCAGATCAAGGCCGATGAGCCTGTCGTCTTCACCGCGGAGCCGAAGATCGACGGGCTTGTCGCTGAGCCTGCGCTACGAAGAGGGCCTGCTCGTCAGCGCGGCGACGCGGGGCGATGGCGCAATCGGCGAGGATGTGACGGCCAATGCCCGCACTGTCGGCGACATTCCCCAGAAACTGGCGGCAAGGATCTTCCGGATATCCTGGAAGTGCGTGGCGAAGTTTATCTGTCGCATGCGGATTTCGCCGCCATCAACGAACGGCAGGCGGCGGCGGGCAAGCAGATCTTCGCCAACCCGCGCAATGCCGCCGCCGGCAGCCTGCGCCAGCTCGATTCCCGCATCACGGCATCGCGACCGCTGCATTTCTTTGCCTATGGCTGGGGTGAGATCAGCGCGCATGCCGGCGACGACGCAATCGGGCATGATCGATGCGTTCGGAAGCGTTTGGTTTCTCGACCAATCCGCTGACGAGACGCTGTTCGAGCGTTGCGGAATTGCTCGAACATTATCGCTCCATCGAAACCGATCGCGCCAATCTCGGCTACGATATCGATGGCGTCGTCTACAAGGTCGACGATCTCAATCTGCAATCCCGCCTCGGCTTCGTGTCGCGTTCGCCGCGCTGGGCGCTGGCGCACAAATTTCCCGCCCAGCAGGCAACGACAATCCTCGATGCCATCGAGATCAATGTCGGGCCGCACCGGCTCGTTCAACCCGCTTGCGCGCTTCGGCCTGTCACCGTCGGCGGCGTGGTCGTGTCAAACGCGACGCTGCACAACGAGGATTACATTCGCGGCATCGGCGGCAATGGCGAGAGAATCCGAAACGGTGTCGATATCCGCGTCGGCGACACGGTCTCATCCAGCGCGCGGGCGACGTGATCCCGAAGGTCCTCGACGTGGTGCTTGGAAAAGCGACCGCCGGATGCGAAGCCCTATCTGTTTCCGACGCATCTGCCCCGCCTGCGGCAGCCATGCGGTGCGCGAGCAGAATCCCCGCACGGGCAAAGAGGATTCGGTCCGTCGCTGCACAGGCGGCCTGATCTGTCCCGCGCAGGCGCGGGAGCGCCTCAAGCATTTCGTCTCGCGCAATGCTTTCGATATCGAAGGCCTGGGCGAACAGCGCATCGAGGAATTGTATGCCGAAGGAATCGTCCGCGGCCGCAGGATATCTTCACTTTGAAGCCAGAAATGAGCGCAGCCTGAAGCGGCTGGAAAACCGCGAAGGGTGGGGCGCCTTGAGCGTCAAGAACCTGTTTGCCGCCATCGAGGCCCGGCGCGACATCGCCATGCATCGTTTCATCTATGCTCTCGGCATCCCGCATGTGGGCGACACGTCGGCCAAACTTCTCGCGCGCCATTTCGGAACGTTCGAGACCCTTCGCGAGGCCGCGAGAGCTCGCCGCGGACTCCGGAATCGGAAGCTCACGCGGAGCTGACATCCATCGGAGGGATCGGCTCCGTCGTCGCAGACGCAATCGTCGAGTTTTTTCGCGAGGAGCACAACGAGGAAATGCTCGACGCACTGCTCGGCGCAGGTTCACGTGCAGCCCGCCGAAGCGACCCGTTCCGATTCGCCCGTCGCCGGCAAGACGGTGGTCTTTACCGGCGCGCTCGAACAGATGACGCGCGAAGAGGCCAAGGCCATGGCCGAGAGGCTCGGCGCGAAAGTGGCCGGATCGGTATCGAAGAAAACCGACATCGTGGTGGCGGGACCGGGGGCGGGCTCCAAGCTCAACAAAGCCAAGGAATTCGACGTCCAGGTGATGGACGAGGATGGCTGGTTCGCACTGGTCGGCAGGAACTGAGCGTGAGTCTGATGAAGCATCAGCCGCCGCGATATTGGAAGCGAGGCGCGCGCTGGATTGCGCGATATCTGCACCTGCCGCCGTCGCTGCAATCCCCGTCAGCCTCCTGTTTGGCGCCGTCGCGGTCAGCAAGGGATGTCGCCGGCGGAAGTCGGCCTCATGTCGTTTCTGGTATTCGCCGGCGGCGCGCAATTCGCAGCCATCGAGACCTGGATCCATCCGGCTCCCGATCCTGACGCTGGCATTCGCCACGTTCCTGATCAATGCCCGTCACATCCTCATGGGCGCATCGCTTTCGCCCAAGCTGGCAATGTCGCGGTCGCGAGAAATTCATCGCGTTCTTCTTCCTCACCGACGAGGCCTGGGCGCTTGTCCGAAAGGCGTGCCCTCGAACGGCCCGTTACCGGTGCGCTATTGGTGCGCGATGAGCATCGCGCTGTACGTCGACATGGTCGATCGGCAACCATGCTCGGCGCGATCGTCGGATCGTTTCTCGGGGATCCCGCGCGCCTCGGTGCCGATTTCGCCTTTACGGCTCTGTTCATCGGCTTGATCGCCGGGTTCGGCGCGGGGAGCGGTGACCCTCGTCGCCGTGGCCGTCAGCGCTGTCGTGGCGGCGTTCGTCTATCTGTTGGTCGGGCGCCCTGGCACGTGGCGTCGGGTGCCCTCGCGGGCATCGCCGGCGGCCTATTTCGTCGCTCAGCGAGACTTCCCGCGCCATGAGCCATCGATACGACGACACTCCTTGCCATCCTCGCGATGGCGGCGGTGACCTACGTGACGCGCATCGCGGGATTGTTCGTCGCCGATCGCCTTGCTCTCCGGTCGCGCAAAGGCGGCCTTCGATGCCATCCCGCCGGCAGTTCTCGTGGCGGTGATAGCGCCAACCGCTTTCACGACCGGCTGGGCGGAGGCGATCGCAACGGCGATCACGGCTATTGCAGCGACGCGATTGCCTTTGCTGGCGACCGTCGCGGTCGGTGTGGTCTCGGTCGTCCTGCTGAGAGCCGTGCTTTAGCGCCCGACAAGACCGGCTGCGCTCCAGCCTTCGCAGCCTAACCCAGGGGACGCGTCGCGGCTTCGAGCCAGGCTCGGGTGTCGTCGTCCACCAGACGCCGACAGCTTCTCGCGCACGCTTGCGTGATAGCGGTCGAGCCAGGAAATTTCCGCAGGGCTCATGAGCGACGCATCGACGAGCCGCAGATCGATTGGCGCGAAGGTCAAGGTTTCGAACCCCAGCATGTCCCGGTCCCCGCCCGCGATCTGCCGCCGCTCGACCAGGATGAGATTCTCGATGCGAATGCCGTACTCGCCTTGCTTGTAGAAGCCTGGCTCGTTCGACACCATCATGCCGGATTCGAGAGGCGTGCTGCCGGTCTTTGCGATGCGCTGCGGCCCTTCATGCACGGACAGATAGCTGCCGATGCCGTGTCCGGTGCCATGGTCGAAATCGAAGCCTGCGTCCCACAGGGATTTGCGCGCGAACGAGTCGATCTGCGCGCCGCTCGTTCCTTTCGGGAACACGATGGTGGCGATGGCAATGTGGCCTTTGAGAACGCGCGTGAAGCGGTCCTTCATCTCCGGCGTGGGCTCTCCCACGATGATGGTCCGCGTGATGTCGGTGGTGCCGTCCTCATATTGCGCGCCTGAATCGACGAGGAAAATCTGGTTGTTCTCAAGACGCCGGTTGCTTGCGGTGCTGACCCGGTAGTGCGGAAGGGCCGCGTTCGGACCGGCGCCCGCGATGGTCGGGAACGAAATGTTCCTGATCGCGCCGGTTTCAATCCGGAACGCTTCGAGTTTTTCCACCGCGTCGATCTCGGAGATCGCGCCGCCCGGCGCTTCCCGGTCGAGCCACGCGAGGTAGCGCGTGACCGCGGCTCCGTCGCGAAGATGCGCGGCGCGCGAACCATCGATTTCCGCCTCGTTCTTGACGGCTTTCATCAGCGCGATCGGATCGGCGCCGATGTCGGGCTTGCCACCGGCTTCCTCGATCCGCCGGAGGATGGCGACTGAGCCCGTCGCCGCATCGAGACGCACCTTTTTCTGCGTTTGGCCTAATTCATCGAGGGCGCTCTGGAAGGTGCTCAGTGGCGCGAATTCCGCAAGATCGCCTACCGCGTCGCCCGCCTCGTTCGTCACTTTGACCGGATCGAAGAAGAGTTTCGCACGGCCTTCCCTCGGGATGATCGCGTAGCCGAGGGGAAGCGGCGTGCACGCGACGTCGCCGCCCCGCAAGTTGAACGCCCAAGCAAGGTTATGGGGATCCGACACGACGAGCGCTTCGACCTTGTCATCCGCCATTTTCTTGCGGATGCGCTCCAGCTTGGACGCCGTGGCCTCGCCGGCGAAGGCTAGCGGATGCGGCCGGACCGGCTCCTGCGGCAGGGCCGGACGATCGATCCAGATGACGTCGACGAGATTCATTTCGCTCGGCACGAGTTTGCCGCCCGCTCGCGCCGCCGCCTTCTCGAAACGACGCACGTTCTCGGGCGTGTGCAGCCAGGGATCGTAGGCGAGCACGGCGCCTTCCGGGAGATGACCCGCAACCCATTGCTCAGCGGTGGTCTGGGCCATCTGAACTGGCGTGATCACCGTGGAGTCGATTTGCGCGGCGGCCTGCACCGTGTAGCGGCCGTCGACGATCAGCGCCGCCTCATGACACAGGATCACGGCCGTGCCGGCGGATCCGGTGAAGCCCGTGAGCCAGGCCAGCCGCTCGGCGCTCTTGGGCACGTATTCGCCCTGATGTTCATCCGCCCGCGGGACGATGAATCCGTCAAAGCCCCGGCGCGTGAGTTCGGCCCTCAGCTTCTCGATGCGCGCAGGGCCTTGGTCGGGAGATGTCGATTCGTCGAAAGTCTGGAAACGCGACATGGGCAAAACCGGTGAGAAAGGGAATGAGAAGGTCTCACGCTAGGGCCGGCAAGACAGCATCGCAACCGTTGCCGCTCACGAAAGCTTCTTTTGGAGGCAGGTTGGTCACTGTCCATCCAAGCCGTGCCCAGGCAGTCGGCAAGCCTCGGTTGTGCATTGCAGCATCAGCATGGCTTCCATGTGCTCAAGCCACCTGCACAAAGGGACCGTGACCACTTACCTATACTGTATAACACGACCGAGGAACGCAGAAGGTCATCACAGCAAACGTTGGAGATGCACCCGTGACAGCAGCCGGACTTATAACCGTCCCTTTAGCCTCAGGAAGCCATTCGGGATCTCGCCTGGGGAATATGGCCAAACGTTTCGTCAATCGTCTCGTTGCGGCCCGTCTGACGAGCGTCGAGCGCGAACTTCGCCGTCTCGGCCGCCATTCAGCGGGATTCGACGCAGCCGAATTTCTGCCGTTCAAACTCTAAGATTAGGAGAACCACCATGTTGATCGTCACCCTGATGCGGGCAATCCGCGAAATCATCGTCGAAGCTGCTGAACTTCGTCGTGTCGTGCTCAAGCGCTATCCGAACATGTCGATGGATTGATCAGCCTCGGCGAGGGCGCGGATGCGCCCCGCCTCGCTTCATGACCAGCGCCGCCCATCCTTCGAGATCGTAACGGCGCTGCAAATGCCAGCCTTGCGGCTCGTATGCCGAAAGAATGCCGGGGACATCGCGGGCGAGCAGGCCTGAGAGGATCAGAGTCCCGTCGCGAGTCGCGACCCGCGCCAGCGAGGGAGCGAGCGTGCGCAGGGGCTTTGCCAGGATGTTGGCGAATACCAGGTCGAAATATCCCGGCCGATCCGCCTCGGCGTGGCGCACGCCCGGTCCCACATAGAGCGTCAGCCACTGGGTCGATTCCGTTGAGCCGGGCATTCTCGCGCGCCACACGCACGGCCTCGTGATCGATATCGCCCGCCACGACCCGGCTTTTCAGCGTCTTGGCGGCCGCGAAAGCAAGAATTCCGGTGCCGGTTCCCACATCCAGCACGCGGCGCGGGCCGGCGCTGCTTCAACTCGTCGACGAAGGCCAGCAGGCAGCCCTTGGTGGTGCCGTGATGGCCGGTGCCGAAGGCGAGCGCAGCCTCGATCTCGATGGCGAGGTCGTTGGGGCGGCGCTGCTCGCGGTCGTGGGACCCATGCACCAGCACGCGCCCGGCGCGAACGGGCTTCAGGCCTTCGAGGGACGTCTTGATCCAATCCTGCTGCGTCAGCGGCAGAAACACGCCCTTGTCGGCTTCGGCACCCACGAGAGGGCGCACGAGGTCGCGGATGGCCTTCTCATCCGGCTCGCGCGCGAAATAGGCCTCCAGCAGCCATGGCCCGCCATCCTCCGTCTCGAAAGACGCGACAGCGGTCTCGGCCGGATCGAAGATCTCGCCGATCAATTCGGTCATGACGCGCGCAGAGCGCTCATCCGTCGTGAGCCGGAAAACATGGGTCGGGCGGTTGGGGTGCAAACCTTCGAGCATGAGCGAACCGCTTAGCACCGCGGGGACGCGCGGTCACCCCTCATGCGGCAGGCGCTGGGCGAGGGCGCCAGCACTTCGAGCCGCTCTCCCTCCTGCGACCGATAATGCCGCTGGAGATCGGTGATGTAGTCGCGCACGATGCGGCGCCGCGTCGCGCTTTCGGGCAAGCTGCATGTGAAAGACCAGCTGGCTGCCGGTGCGGAACATCATCTCGGCGCTGACCAGATAGAATTCCCACATCCGGCAGAAGCGCTCGTCATACATGGCGGCGATCGCGTCGCGATTGGCCTCGAAGCGCTGGTGCCAATGGGCGAGCGTCTTCGCGTAGTGGACCCGCAGGAATTCCAGATCCGTGACCCACAGGCTGGCATTCTCGACGACTGGAAAGACTTCCGAGAGCGCCGGCGAATAGGCGCCCGGGAAGATGTATTTCCGCAGCCACGGGCTTGCCGTGCCGGGCGGGCTCATGTGGCCGATCGAATGCAGCACCATCAATCCGTCATCGTCGAGCAGAGCGTTGATCTTGGCAAAGAACTCGCCGTAATGATGCACGCCCACATGCTCGAACATGCCGACGGAAACGATGCGGTCGAAGCGCCGGTCCATCTTGCGATAATCGAGCAGTTCGAAGCGGACGCGATCCGACAAGCCCGCGCGCCGCGCCTTTTCGTTGGACAGCGCGTGCTGTTCCTTCGAAAGCGTGACGCCCGTCACGTCGACGTCCTCGATGGCGGCAAGATAGAGCGCGAGGTCGCCCCAGCCGCTGCCGATATCGAGCACTTTCAGCCCCGGCTTAAGCTGCAGTTTCGATGCGATCAGCCGAAGCTTGTTGCGTTGCGCCTGCTCCAGCGTGTCATCGTCGTTGATGAAATAGGCGCAGGAATATTGCATTCCTTCGTCGAGGAAGAGTTTGTAGAAATCGTTGCCGAGATCATAGTGATGCGCCACGTTCTGCTGCGCCTTGCCGACTGGGTTGGCCTGCTGAAAGCGCTTCAGCCCGCGCGACACGCCGCGCAACATTTTCTGCAGCGGATAGGTTCCGAGCGCGATCCGGTTCATGGAGAACAAGGTCAGGAAATCGCGCAGGGTCGAGCCTTCCTCGAAGCTCAGGCGGCCATCCATATAGGCTTCGCCCGCATGAAGTTCCGGGTTCAGGAAGAGCTTGTGGTAGAGCGACCGATCCGTCAGCCGCATGGTCACCTTCGGGCCCGGCGCGCCGGAAAACACATGCGATCTTGCCATCCGCATCGACGACCTTCAGCGTTCCGGTCCGCACGAAGGATTTCAGCATGTGGGAAAGCGGAAACATCGAGACCTCTCCGGAAGCGCCGTCGGGGGCCGGATGGTTCCATACTTGTCGGAGCGTGGCTAGGGGCCGCCGAGAGCCTATCCCAGAGCCTCCACGAAGCTGTCGAGCACCATCTTCCGCCCGGCCTTGTCGAATTCAACCGTCAGCTTGTTGCCGTCGACGGCATCCACGGTGCCGGGGCCGAACTTGGTGTGGAACACGCGCCCGCCTTTGCTGAAAGCCGGAGGGGGGACCTGCGGATTTGGCGACCAGTTCGCCATCGATCACCATCGGGCCCGCGGCGGTCGCCGGGGCGGCGGGAGGAGTACGCCGTCGTCGCTGGCCGGCATTTCGGGCCTGCGCACGCTGCCATCCCGGCGTCTGGTAGGACGAGGTGCTGAAGGCCGGCATGCGGTCGAACCGCGAGCCACCGCCATATGCGCCCCCATGCGAGAAGTTCGCCGGGCGCCTCGACGATCTCCACGTCGTTCTCCGGAAGGTCGTCCACGAAGCGGCTCGGAATGGTCGAATTCCAGAGGCCATGAATGCGGCGGTTGGACGCGAAATAGATCTTCGCCCGGCGCTTGGCGCGGGTGATGCCCACATGGGCGAGCCGGCGCTCTTCCTCGAGACCGGCACGGCCGCTTTCGTCGAGCGCGCGCTGGTTCGGCAGCAAGCCCTCTTCCCAGCCGGGCAGGAAAACGGTGTCGAATTCCAGCCCTTTCGCGGCGTGCATCGTCATGAGGCTGACGCGCTCGGTGGTGTCGGAATCGTTGGCTTCCATCACCAGCGAAACATGTTCGAGAAAGCTCTGGAGGTCGGGGAATTCCTCCATGGAGCGCACGAGCTCCTTGAGGTTTTCCAGCCGCCCGGCAGCATCCGCCGATTTGTCCCTCTGCCACATGTCCGTGTATCCGGATTCCTCCAGCACCGTCTGGGCGACGTCGGATTGGGTCATGGTCTCGGAGAGTTTCGACCAGCGTCCGAACGAGATCAGGAGATCGCGCAGGGTCGAGCGGGGTTTTGGCTTCAACTCATCCGTCTCGACGAGGAATCGGGCCGCCTCCATCATCGGCACGCGGGCCGCGCGCGCATGGTTGTGCAGAAGCTGGATCGTCGCGTCGCCGAGCCCGCGCTTGGGCACGTTGATGATGCGCTCGAACGCCAGATCGTCGGCCGGCTGGTTGACGCAGCGCAGATAGGCCAGGGCATCGCGAATCTCGGCGCGCTCATAAAAGCGCGGCCCGCCGATGACCCGATAGGGCACGCCCAGCGTGACGAGCCGATCTTCGATTTCACGCATCTGCGCCGAGATCCGAACGAGGATGGCGATTTCGGCCAGCGAATGCTGCTTGCTGTGCAGCGCCTCGATCTCCTCGCCGATCAGGCGCGCCTCTTCCTCGGAATCCCACGCGCCCGGTGATGGAGACCTTTTCGCCGGGCTCGTCCTCCGTCCGCAACGTCTTGCCGAGGCGGCTCTGGTTTTTGGCGATCAAGCCGGAGGCGGCCGAAAGGATGTGGGCGGTGGAGCGATAATTGCGCTCCAGCCGGATGACCGTCGCGCCGGGAAAATCGTGCTCGAACCGCAGGATGTTGTCGACCTCGGCTCCGCGCCAGCCATAGATCGACTGGTCGTCGTCGCCGACGCAGCACAGGTTTCTGTGCGCCTGCGCGAGCAGGCGCAGCCAGAGATATTGGGCGACGTTGGTGTCCTGATACTCGTCCACCAGCATGTAGCGAAAGCGCTTCTGGTATTGCGCCAGGATATCGGGATGCTCGCGCCACAGGCGCAGGCATTCGAGCAGCAGGTCGCCGAAATCGGCGGCGTTGAGGGTTTTGAGACGCTCCTGATAGGCCGTGTACAGCCGCCCGCCCTTGCCGTTGGCGAAAGCGCCCGCTTCACCGGCGGGGACCTGCTGGGGCCCGAGACCGCGGTTTTTCCAGCCGTCGATCATGGAAGCGAGCTGGCGCGCGGGCCACCGTTTCTCGTCGATATTCTCGGCCGCGATCACCTGCTTCATCAGCCTGAGCTGGTCGTCGGTCCCGAGGATCGTGAAGTCGGAGCGCAGATCGACGAGTTCCGCGTGACGCCGCAGGATTTTGGTGCCGATGGAATGGAACGTGCCGAGCCATTGCATCCCCTCGGCCACCGGCCCGATCAGGGATGCGACCCGTTCGCGCATCTCGCGCGCGGCCTTGTTGGTGAACGTGACCGACAGAATGTCGAAAGGACGCGCCTTGCCGGTGGCGATCAGGTGGGCGATGCGCGTGGTCAGCACACGCGTCTTTCCCGTGCCGGCGCCCGCCAGAACCAGAACCGGGCCCTCGGTCGCTTCCACGGCGGCCCGCTGTTCCGGGTTCAGCCCCGACAGATAGGGCGTCTGCGGCGCGACGGCCGCCCGCGCGCGGGCGCTGAGCGATTGGGAACCCGGGGTATGGCTGAGATCCTCGGGCAGATCTGGTCTTGGGTCAGGCTGATTTATTTGGCGCGACCATGGATCAAAACGCGAACGGCGTCGAGGGCGCAGTCACGCGCCGCCCACCGCAAAGAGGACGTCCTGTCGCAGTCGGGACTCGTTGGACAGAAGAGCTTTCGGTCTCCCATATGGTGGAGGAGATAGACGGAAAGGGATGTCCGATGCGCGGTGTTGATGATGGCGGCTGTCATTCTGTCGCAGCTTGGCGTCCTGCCGGCCGCGGCACAGACGCGGCTGCCCCGCACCACCCCGGCCGAGCGGCAGGTAAGGGAGCTCAACCGCTCGATCCAGCAGGAGCAGCGTGCGATGCAGCGGGAGCAGCAATACCAGATCGACAACAACCAGTTGCGGCAGCGCATTGACCGGCAGCAAAACCTGGCCAACCCGTCCCCGCCGGCGCGGATCGGCAACTGTCCCGCCGGGTCGATCGGCTGCTGAGAATGACGCCAGAGGTGCCTCCGGCCGAGACCGGCCGCTCTGTCGGAGAGGCGGTTCTGCCGCGCGCAGAGGTCGGCGGCGCGACCGTAGATGATGTCGGAGCTACTTAGTGGCGGGTTCCGAGGCCGGCAAATTCTCGCGAAGCGCACGATCGCGGCCGCCTGTGAGGGGATGCCCATGACCTTGCCGAGGGCCGGCGGCTTCGCCAGGCGTGCATGAGACGCCTTCATGACCGCGATATTGGCCTGGATATCATCCGGGAAGGGGGCGACCTTGCGGACTCTCATGTCCATATGGAGGCCCAGGCTTTCCGTCGTGGCCGAGATCCAGCCTTCCCGAGCGTGGCGAAGTTCCATGTAGAGGTGCAGCCGTTTTTCGTCGACGTCGAGCAGTTGGAGCGTCACCCGCACCGGGTCGTGAGCCCGCAACTCCCGTTTGTAGAGGGTGTGGGTCTCGGCGACGAAGAAGGAGCCTTGGCGCTCCTCGAGATAGTCCTCGCCCAAGCCGAGCAACTCCAAAGCTTCTTCGAGTGCGCGATCGAAGAGCACGTGGAAATAAGCCATGTTCATGTGGCCGTTATAGTCGATCCACGCCGGAGAAACCTCCATCGTGGACGACACGAACGGCGCGAAAAAGAAGACCGGAGCCCGCTCTTTCATGACCAGTGCTCTGTTCCAGATCCGATCACGGCGATCCTCTCCGTCCGAGGTCGAAACGAAACAATAGCACAAATTCCGCGGCGATCCATCGCCGGATCGACGCGATTTTTGCGCCGAGTGTTGCCTTTGCAACGGTTTTGGTAGGTATGGATGACGAGCATCCACACGCTCACCTGAAGCAGAAATGAACGCGTCCCATCTCCAAATCCGTCCACGACCATCCGACGAGGTCCTCGCGACGCTGTCGAGCGACGCTCGCCGAAACGCTTCGGCGACCGTGTCGTCGCATCCGCCGCGGTGCGGGAGCAGCACGGCCATACGCTGACCTGGGTCAAGAACCAGCCGCCGGATCTGGTGGTCTATCCGCGCACGACCGCCGAGGTCTCGGAGATCGTCAAGCTCTGCGCGGCGCATGACGTGCCGGTCGTCCCCTTCGGCACGGGCACGTCCCTCGAGGGCCACGTGAACGCGCCCTTCGGGAGGCGTCTCGTCGATATGAGCCTGATGAAACGCATCCTGGCGGTCCACGAGGAGGATCTCGACTGCGTGGTCGAGGCGGGCGTTACCCGCAAGGAACTGAACGAGCACCTGCGCGACAAGGGCCTGTTCTTTCCGATCGACCCGGGGGCTGACGCTTCCATCGGCGGCATGGTCGGCGACCCGCGCCTCCGGCACCAACGCGGTTCGCTACGGCACCATGAAGGACGCGGTCCTTTGCCTCACCGTCGTCATGCCCGACGGGGAGATCGTCAAGACCGCGAGCCGCGCGAAAAAGAGCTCGGCCGGCTACGATCTCACCCGACTGTTTGATCGGATCGGAGGGCACGCTCGGCATCATCACCGAAATCACCCTGAAGCTGCACGGCATTCCGGAGGCCATTTCGGCCGGGATCTGCCCGTTCCCAAGCGTCAAAGCCGCCTGCGACGCCGTCATCATGACGATCCAGACCGGGATTCCGGTCGCGCGGATCGAGTTGCTCGACGAGGTTCAGGTTCGGGCGGTCAATCTTCATTCGAAGCTGACGCTTCCGGAGAGCCCGCTGCTGCTGCTCGAATTCCACGGATCGGTCGCAAGTGTCCAGGAACAGGCGGAACGCTTCGGCGAGATCGCGGCGGAATTTGCCGGGCGGTCCCTTCGATTGGGCGACCAAGCCCGAGGACCGCTCGAAGCTGTGGCAGGCCCGGCACGACGCCTATTGGGCGGCGCGAGGATTGCGGCCCGGCGCGGAATCGGTCGCGACCGACGTCTGCGTGCCGATCTCCCGGCTGGCCGAATGCGTCGACGAAACCAAGCGGGACATCGAGGCCGCCGGGCTGATCGCGCCCATCGTCGGCCATGTGGGCGACGGAAATTTCCACGTTCAACCGCTTGTGAACACCGACGATCCGGCGGAGGTCGAGGCCTGCGAGGCCTTCGTCGACCGCCTTGTGCGGCGAGCGCTCGCCATGGAGGGCACCTGCACGGGAGAGCACGGCGTCGGCCAGAAGAAGATGAAATATCTCGAGATCGAGCATGGGCGGGCGGCGCTCGACCTGATGCGCACCTTGAAACGGGCCATCGATCCGCACAACATCATGAACCCGGGTAAGATCGTTGCGCTTTGACGGTGGAGCGAGGCCGCCGGGCGCTCCCGTTCGCCGGTCGCATGGGATAAAGAACCCGCAGCGAAACGGAGAAAAGGCCGCCTCTTGCGCGACATCCTGACGATTATCGCCTCAATCGTGATCGTGATCCTGGCGGTGGCGGTGGCGGCGCCGCCGCTTATCGACTGGCAGGATCATCGCGAGACCGTTGACCGGCTGATTTCGCGCGCCTCCGGCACGGAGGCAAAGACCGAGGGCGATATCGGGATCCGGCTCCTGCCAACGCCGCGCATCCGCCTCGACCGGCTTGCGACTGGGCGGCAAGACGGCGGATTCGCCCACGCTCGACCGCCGATCTCGTCTGGGCCGAGCTCGCCCTGACGCCGCTCCTGCGGGGCGAAGTGCGGTTTCTGGAGACGCGGATCGGGCGCGCCGACATCAACGTGTCGGTCTCTCCGGACGGAAGCTGGCGCCTGCCCTCCGACCTCCTGAACGGGCGGCGCGCGCGGTCGCGAATGGGCGATCGAAGGGCTGAAGATCGGGCAGTTTCTCGTCACCACGCAGATGCCGAGTACCGGCCGGACCGATCAGTTTTATGCCGAGAACGTCTTCATCGAAGGCCAGAAGCTGATTGGGCCCTGGCGCGTCGAGGGAAGCACCGGCGGCGTGCCGTTTCGGCTGATCACGGGCGAACTGGCGCCCGACAAGAGCATCCAGGTCAAGCTTGCGGGCGGCGGCGACAATCATCCTCGGTTCGATATCGACGCCAAGGTCTCGTTCACGGCGGGCGACGATGGGGCGTTGAACGTCGCCGGCAAGGCCAAGCTGCTGTTCGGACCGCCGGCCCAGGTCGCCGCGGCCGGCATTCCGATCCCCATCGCGCTCGACGCCGAGTTCAAGGCCGAGGACGGCGCTGATCCTGCTCGATCCGGTTTCGCTCGAAGCGGGCGAGGGGGGCGCGAGCCTCAGGATGTCCGGGCAGGGCAGCATCCAGATCGCCGAGCCGCGCGTGTCCTTGAAACTCGAAGGTCGCCGGCTCGATGCCGACAGCTTCATTCTTTCGGCCAACGGGCAGGATTTCAAAAGCCGCTTCCGGGAGTGGTCGGTGCCGAAATTTGTCGGTGCCGGTCGATCTCGATCTGAAGATCGACAGTATCGGGCTGGGTCAGGAGGACCTGTCGAACGCGATCGCCAGGCTTTCGCTGGATCGCGGGCAGGCCAAGGTCGGTCTGTTCGAGTTCACGGCGCCCGGCGAGACCCGCGTCGCCATGGAGGGCAAGGCCGGCCTTGGCGCGCGCGGGGGCACCGAGGGCAAGATCGCCCTGCAATCCAAGACGTCGGATCGGTTCGCGCGCTATCTCGATCGGCTCAACCTGCGCTCGCCCTTCCTGCGTGTTCTCGACGGCCGGCCGTTCGAGGCCTCGTCCGACGTCGCGTTTGTATCGCCCGTCGTGTCGTTCAATCGTCTGCGCGTGAAGACCGGCGACGCGGTGCATGACCGGCAATGTTCGCTACACGGCGCCGGAGGCGGACGAGCGGGCGAAACTCGAAGCGCAGGTGGCGATCCAGAACCTCAATCTCGACCAGTTGCCCCGCGTGTCGAGCGTGTTCGAGGCGACGCAGAACATGGATGTGGGCTTCATCCTCGACGCGCGCGGCGTTACGGCCGGCAACGGCCCGGGCAACGGGCGAATCGGCGCGCGGATCCTGTCGGACGGTCCGGCGCTGCTGGTCGAATCCCTCGATATCGTCAATCTCGCAGGCGCAAACGCCAAAGTCAGCGGCCGCATCGCGCCCGATGGCTCGGGGCGCATCGCCGGCAAGGTCACGGCCGAGCGCGCCGCGCCGCTGGTCGATCTGATGGGCAGCGTCTGGATCGGCGGATTGTCGAAACTCGTGCCGCCTTTCCTGCGCGATGGCGAACTCGATCTCGACGTCGTGACGGAGCGAGTTGCTGCGACCACCGGGCTCGTCCGAAATGCGCTTGCGCACGACAGCGCGCGGCACCGCGGCGGGCGGCGCCTTCGACGGGCAGGTGGATTCCCTCGACGGACGCACGGAAAAGCTCGACGTCACGCTTCGCCACCGACAATACCGGCCGCTGGGTCGAACGAGCCAACGTGCCCGTCGCTCAACCGTCCATCACAGAGTCGCCCTGCGCGGCATCCGCGTGGGTTCGGGGCAGTTCAACGTCACGCTCGAAGGCGAATGTCGGCGGCGTGAAGGTCACCACGGGCCGGCCGTTTACGCTCAGCGCGGACGATGACGTGGTCGATAGCGGCGCGGCCGAGATCGAGACGCGCCGACATCACGCCGTTTCTGCTGCTGCTCGGCGACGGCGCGGGCGTTTCGTCGCCCGTCCCCGTGAAGGCGCAGGTCACGTTGGGACGGGAGCGCGATGCGACGCTGCTCGATATTCGCGGTCAGGTCGCGGACAGCAAAGTTCAGGCGCGGCTCGCGGCGCGCTCGCGCGACGGATATCAGCGGCGAGATTTCTGCTCGACAAACTTTCGCTGCCGTGGCTCGTGACGACGCTGGCGCTGAATGCTCCCGGCGTGCCCGATGCAACGCTATCTGGTCCACGGCCCGGTTTGGTCAAAGCGCGCGCCTCGTTCGAGGCGGGGAGGTGACGGTTCGCGCCGGCACGCTCTGGATCTCGGCCGCAATCTGCGCGCGACGCGCGCGAGCTTCGTTCTCGAGGCGACGCAGGACGGCATCGGCATTCGCAATCTCGACACGGTGCTTGGCTCCGGCAAGCTGACGGGCTCGGCAACCATCACGCGCCAGGGCTCGCTCGCGTCCGATCGTCGGTGAGGGGGCCTTGCGGGACGTGCCGCTCTCGGCGCTGACCGCGGCGCCGTTCGAGGCGCGGCTTATCGGGTGCGCTTGAAGTTCGGCACGTCCGGCGAAACTCTGGCGTCGCTGGTCTCCAATCTCGGTGGCTCCGGGCGATTGGACGGTCGCTAACCTGCGGGTTCCGGAAACCGATCCGGCGGCGCTCGACCGGGCGAGCAAAGCAACTCCTTGCGGAGAACGAGCCTCTCGTCGCAGGACGGGCCGAAGCGGTGATCGGCGCGGAGCTCAATCGCGCGCCGCTCACGGCGACCAGCATCACCACCTCGGCGGCGTTGATCGGCGGTGGATTGCGGTTGTCGCCGTTTGTCGTCGAGACGGCGCCCTCCACCTGGCGGGGAACGGTGACGTTCGACCTCAAGACGCTGATGCTCGATGCGCAGAGGATCGCTGACGGCCCGCGCGGCGCCGCCCGAATGGACGGGCGCTCTGCCGGCGATCGGGCTTGGCATGGAAGAGCGTCGCGGGCGAGCCGTCGCGCGAAATCGACGTCGAGTCCGTTCCGCAACGGACTTGCGGCAATCGTGCTGAAGCGCGAACTGGAGAAGATCGAGGCGTTCGAAAAGGCGGCCGCCGAGCGACAGCGGCAATTCCAGGCGAAGCAGGAAGCCGAGCGTCTGAAGGCGAAGGCCGCCGCGGACGAAGCGGCGCGTCAGGCGCGGATAAAGGAAGAGGCCGAGAAGGCCCGGCGGGAGGCCGAGCGCCTGCAAGCCGAACAGCAGAAGACAGCCGGCCCCGGAAGCCGCAGAGCTCCGTCACCGTTCGTCATGCCGCCGCTGACCCCGCCCGTGGAACTGACCCCTCCACCGGCGATTCAGGTGTCGGCCGGGCGGCTGATCTCGGTCTGCAGACGATTGACGACGAAAACGCGGATCGCCGACGAGAGGTTTTGATCGCCGCGCTCGGCGTCGATGCGCCCGATCAGATCTCTGTACGGAAATCGACTTCGCGTTCGGCGATTTGGCGCAGGACATCCCAGAACGGTTCTTCGAGCGAAATGCTGGTGCGATGGCCCGCGATGGCAACGGAACGCTTGAGAATGCCGCTGCCCGCTGCAATGGCCGTCACTTCGTCTCGTCGTCGAGACTTGTGCAGATCGAGCCGTTGCGGTCAGCGATCGTCTGCTCGGCCTTCGCCGCGTCGCGCTCGGCTTTGGTGCGGCCGAATGCGACGCGGTTTTGCGCGGCGCGGACTTCCTTGTCGGCCCGCGCCTTTCTTCTTGCGCGCGAGGCGCAGGTTGACGATCTCAGCCATCGATCGTCACCGCACCTCATTGCGGCGCCAGCATGGTTTCGGGCCGCACGATGGCGTCGAATTCCTCCGCCGTCACGCTGCCGGATTTCAGCGCCTCTTCCTTCAAGGTGGTGCCGTTCTTGTGCGCGGATTTCGCGATCGCGGCGGCCTGATCGTAGCCGATCTTGGGCGCGAGCGCGGTCACCAGCATGAGCGAGCGCTGCATGAGATCGCCGATGCGCTCGAGGTTCGGCTTGATGCCGACGACGCAATGATCGGTGAAGCTGACCGCGCCATCCGCCAGCAGGCGGATGGATTGCAGGACGGCCGTGATGATGACCGGCTTGAACACGTTAAGCTCGAAATGTCCCTGGCTGCCCGCGAACGTGACCGTGGTCTGGTTGCCGGCGACCTGCGCGCACAGCATGGTCACGGCTTCGGCCTGCGTCGGGTTGACCTTGCCGGGCATGATCGATGAGCCGGGCTCGTTCTCCGGCAGGGAAATTTCGCCAAGGCCCGAACGCGGGCCCGAACCCATCAGGCGGATGTCGTTGGCGATCTTGAACATGCCGGTGGCGAGGCTTGCGAGAGCGCCCGTGGGTGAACACCAGCGCGTCATTCGACGCCAGCGCCTCGAACTTGTTTCGGCGCGGAGACGAAGGGCAGGGAGGTCAGTTCGCTGACCTTGCTTGGCGAAGCGCTCGGCGAATTCCGGATGCGCGTTCAGGCCGGTGCCGACCGCCGTGCCGCCCTGCGCCAGCGCATAGAGGCCCGGCAGCGTCGACTGGATCCGGCCGATCGCAAGCTCGATCTGCATGGCGTAGCCGGAGAATTCCTGGCCCAGGGTGACGGGCGTGGCGTCCTGCAGGTGCGTGCGGCCGATCTTGACGATATCCTTGAAGGCTCACGGCCTTCTCGTTCAGGGCGCGCGTGCAGGTGCCGAAGGGCGGGAAGCAGGCGGTGCTCGATCTCCCGCGCCGCCGCGATATGCATGGCGGACGGAAAGACGTCGTTCGAGGATTGGCCCATATTGACATGATCGTTGGGATGGACCGGCTTCTTGCTGCCGCGCTTGTCGCCGAGACGCTCATTGGCGAGGTTGGACAGGACCTCGTTCATGTTCATGTTGGATTGGGTGCCCGAGCCGGTCTGCCAGACGACCAGGGGGAATTCGTCGTCGAACTTGCCCTGTACGACGTCGGCCGCCGCGGTCGAGATGGCGTCGGCAAGCGTGCGGTCGAGTTTGCCCAGGTCCTTGTTCACGAGGGCGGCGGCCTGCTTGACGATCGCGAGCGCGTGCACCAGCGGCGGTCGGCATCCGCTCGCCGCCGATCCGGAAATTCTGGATGGAGCGCTGGGTCTGCGCGCCCCAAAGCCTGTCGGCGGGAACCTCGATGGGGCCGAAGGTATCTGTTTCAGTGCGAGTTGACGGCGACATCCTGACCTCTTTCCATACGGTTGGCTGTTCTTATCTCAAGTTGGACGCGTCGCAACACCGAAGACGACATCGGGGGCTGCAAAAGCTGATGACCGATACGCTCCCGATACCCTGCTTTCCGGCCGCCCGGCGCCCAAGCCCCGGGAGGAACCGCCGGGACTGCTGGGCTTCCTCCTCGCCCTTCGCCGCGACCCCCTCACCACTTGGACCGCCCGCCATTTCCGCGAAAAGGTGTTTCGGGCGAGGGTGTTCTGGGACGGATCATGGTGGTCAACGATCCCGCTATCATCCGGCATGTCCTTGTCGACAACGCGGCGAACTATCGAAAAGACGACCTCCAGCTCCGTATCCTGGCCCCGGGCCTGGGGCGAGGGCTCCTGACCGCCGAGGGTGAGGAATGGCGCCTTCAGCGCCGGACGATCGCGCCGCTTGTTCAATCCGCGGACCGTCGCGACTTTTTTCCCCGCGATGGTCGATTCGGCCGAGCGACTGGTCCGGCGATGGCAGCGGCGGCCGGACGGGCGGGTGGTGGATGTGTCGCTGGACATGACCCGGGTCACGCTCGACGTCCTCGAGCGCACGATCTTCACCAGCGGCATTTCCCGAAATCCAGACGCTCTGGGCCGCGCAATCACCCGCTATTTCGAAGGGCTCGGGCGCATCGATCCGGTGGATATTTTCGGGCTTCCGCCTGGGTGCCCCGCATCGGTCGTCTCCGGGCACGGCCGGCCATCCGGTTTTTCGAGGAGATGGTCAGGGACCTCATCGCGGCCCGCAAGGTGTTGCTGGCGAGCGGGCAGCCGGCACCTCGGGATCTCCTCACGCTCTTGCTCGAAGCGTCGGATCCGGAGACGGGAAGGGCCTGAGCGACCTCGATGTGAATGCCAACATCGTGACCTTCATCGGTGCTGGGCACGAGACCACCGCCAACGCGCTGTCGTGGTCGATCTATCTGATATCCCAGGACGAGCGGGTGCGCTCGCCGGATCGAGGCGGAGGTCGATGCGGTCCTGGGTGCCGACAGGCTCGAGGCCGCGGCATCTGGACGAACTGATCTACACGCGCGCGGTCCTCGAGGAGGCGATGCGGCTATATCCGCCGGCCCCGTTTCTGAGCCGTGCCGCGATTGCGGACGATCGAGATCGGCGGTCACCGGATCGATGCCGGCACGCTGGTGACGATTGCGCCCTATGTGCTCCATCGGCACCACAGCCTGTGGAGCGAGCCGGACGCCTTTCGGCCCGAGCGGTTTCTCCCGGAGGCCACGGGCGGCGATCGACCGATTTGCCTACCTGCCCTTCGGCGCCGGGCCGCGGGTCTGCATCGGAGCGAGCTTTGCGCTGCAGGAGGCGATCATCGTGCTCGCGACCATCGTGCGCGGCCGTTCGGCTCGATCTCGTGCGGGGTCACGTTGTCGAACCCCTCCATCGCATCACGCTTCGACCGCGCAACGGCTTGCGGATGTCGCTCAGCCAGAGGACGCGTGCGCCGTAGCGTATCGGTTGGCCATCGCCTGGCGCATGGTCGTCATCAGCACGTCGAGCGTGAATGGCTTCAGGATGGTGGGTATGACTTTCAGGCGCGTTTCATTGAGCCGCTCGGCATCCGCAAAGCCGGTCATCAGGATGATCGGAAGGTCGGGACGCTTTTCCCGCGCGGCTTCGATGAAGCCGAGCCCGTCGAGGAACGGCATGGCGTAATCGACCACCACGCTCTCGATCGTCGGATCGCGGTCCAGTACGTCTAGTCCTTCCGCCCCGTGTCTCGCCTCTGCCACGTGGCAGCCTGCCTCGCGCAGGCTTTCGACGACGAAATTTCGCACGCCGGTATCGTCATCGATCACCAGGATGCGCGCATGCAGGGACATGGCGCTTTCCGCCGCGGGCTTGGCCGCCTCTGGAAGCGGCTGGATGATCGTTCGCGGCAGGAAGAGCGACACCTCGGTGCCGATTCCGGTCTGGCTTTCGAGTTGCACCGAGCCGCCTTGCTGTTTTACGAAACCGTAGATCTGGCTGAGCCCGAGCCCCGTTCCCTTGCCGAGATCCTTGGTGGTGAAAAAGGGCTCGAAGACCTTCGTGCGCAAGGCTTCGGGAATTCCGATCCCGGTATCCCTGACGGAAATGCGCACATATTCGCCATCGCTCAGATCGCCCGGCAATTCGCCCGGGTTCGCGTTCTGCGCCGCGATGATCAACCGTCCGCCGGCGGGCATCGCGTCGCGCGCGTTGATGGCGAGGTTCAGAAGGGCAACTTCAAGCTGGTTGCGGTCGGTGAGCACCGGCCAAAGGTCACTTGCGAGCTCGGTGACGATCTCGATGCTGGGTCCGATCGTGCGAAGCAGGAGGTCCTGCATCCCGTGGACCGCCTGCACGATGTCGGTGGGCTCCAGCGAGAGCGCCTGCTGTCGTGCGAATGCGAGCAATTGCCGCGTCAGTTTCGCACCGCGTTCGCCGGCCTGCAGTGCATTCTCCAGAAGGCTCTTCACTTTCGGGTCGGTCACGCGCTTGTTCGCGAGTTCCACATTGCCGATGACGATGGCGAGCAGGTTGTTGAAGTCGTGCGCGACGCCGCCGGTCAGTTGCCCGATCGCTTCCATTTTCTGGGCCTGACGACGATGGGTCTCGCTTTCCTCGAGCGCTTTGGTGCGGTCCTCGACCAATCGCTCCAGATGCTCCCGGTAATCGCGAAGCTCGTCCTCGACGCGCTTCTGGTCGGTGATGTCGTTGCCCAGCACGAAGATGCCGACGGTCTTGCCTTGTTCATCGTGGATCGGCTGATAAACGAAATCGAGAAAGCGCTCGGATGGCTGCTGGGATTCGCCAGCGCGCAGGAATAGCCGCACGCCGCGTCCCACGAAGGGTTGGCCGCTGGCGAACACTCGGTCCAAAAGCGCGATGAAACCTTGCGAGGCGACTTCCGGCAGCGCTTCGCTCACCGGTTTGCCGAGGATGTCGCGATTGCCCACGACCTCTACATAGGCGGCATTGGCCATTTCGAAGACATGGTCGGGTCCACTCAGCACCGCGGTAAATCCGGGCGCTTGCTCAAACAATCGTCTCAGATGCTGGCGTTCCTCCGAGAGGGCCTCGTTTTGCTCCTGGACAGCCCGCGCCCGGTTGAGGATGCCGGCCTCCACGAGGGCTGAGGCTCCACCACCCTGGTACCGTCGCGCCTGTCGCAGGTGGTGCAGCTCCGTGACATCGACCGTGTGCTGCAGGATATAGGCGAGATCGCCGGCATCGTCGAAAACCGGCGTGTGCGTGGCGCTCCAGTAACGCTCCTCGAAGCCGCCGCCGTCAGGGCGCGGGATGTCGTATTGAATCAGCGGAATGTGGTCGGGTACGCGGTCCCGCAACACACGGGCCAGCGATTCCTGCAATTGCGCGACATTCGATGCGACCCAACTCATCCGGCGTTCCGGGAAAGGCCTCAAACATGTTCTTGCCGAGGATCTCCTCGCGGCTGCGCATGGTGACCCGCAGATACGCGTCGTTCATTCCCACGATGGTGAGGCCGGGCGACAGCAACACGTACGGGTTCGGGCTCGCGTCGAACAACGTTCCGAAATCAATGGAGCTGCTGGCGCGCAGAACTTTCAGGACGGCCTCCCCGTTTTCAGTTTCGGTGGTGGGGAAGACGGCGGCCGGCGCATGCTTCCGTGTCGGATTAATTTTTCTTGCGGAATGCGTCCAGGCTCACAACTTGCGCGGTGCTCGCATTCGGCATCGGATGCCGGCTTGTCCGCGGCGGATTTCGCCACTCGTCCGAAGCTCCGCTGCCTCGGGGGCCGCGCGAGGCGCCTTTTTGGGCTCGACCTTCTTGTCGCTGCCCTGGGCCTTGCGGGGCGCCTTCAATGCCACGGGATCGGAGCTGTCGCGGGCTTCCGGCGACGGCGCGGGAAGCCTCTTCGTCTTCTTCCTCGCCTTCCTGCGAATCGAATTTCAGCCCGAACTGCACGGAGGGATCGAAAAAGCCCGTCAGGGCGTCGAACGGGATGAGCAATCTTCTCCGGCACGCCCGAGAAGGACAGGCCGACCTCGAAGGTGTGTTCGGTGATGATCAGGTCCCAGAACTGGTGCTGCATCACGATCGTCATTTCCTGCGGATATTTCTCGCGCAGGCGGTTGGAGATGCGGACCCCGGGAAAATCCGTCCGGAACGAGATGTAGAAATGATGCTCGCCGGGCAGGCCGTCCTTGCCGGCATCGATCAGCACGCGGCGCACGACGCCTTTGAGTGCGTCCTGTACCAGAAGATCGTACCGGATAAGGTCTTTATTCGCCATGCGGCAGCCCTTGGAAAGAATAACAGAACAGGTCCGGGTGCTGCCCGGTTCCGATGAGATTGACCGATAGCCTCGCCGCCACGATAGATCCAGCGATCGGACGCATGATTATAGGAAGCAGCAGCGGCATTTTGAAAGAGCGGGGGAAAAAACGCCGGCGGACGAAATGGACCCTCGGACACGCCTTGCCGCGCGGCCTATAATCGGCCAAGGAGCCTGAAATGCAAGCCTATCACGATCTGCTGCGCCGAATTCTCGCCGAGGGCGTCCGCAAGGACGACCGCACGGGGACCGGAACGTTGTCCGTTTTCGGACACCAGATGCGATTCGATCTGAGCCGGCGGATTTCCGCTTGGTGACGACGAAGAAGCTCCATCTGCGCTCGATCATCCACGAATTGCTGTGGTTCCTCAAAGGCGACACCAATATCCGTTACCTGCAGGAGAACGGCGTCACGATCTGGGACGAATGGGCGGACGAGACACGGCGATCTCGGACCCGTCTACGGCCGTCAGTGGCGGTCCTGGCCGAAAGCCGACGGGACAACCGTCGACCAGATCCAGTGGGTGATCGACGGAGATCAAGCGCAATCCCGATTCGCGCCGCCTCATCGTCTCCGCCTGGAACCCCGGCGAGATCGACAAGATGGCGCTGGCGCCCTGCCATTGCCTGTTTCAGTTCTACGTGGCCGAAGGGCGGCTGTCATGCCAGCTCTACCAGCGTTCGGCTGACGTATTCCTGGGCGTTCCCTTCAATATTGCCAGCTACGCCCTGCTCGTTCACATGGTCGCGGATCAATGCGGCTTGGAGGTCGGCGATTTCGTCTGGACCGGGGGCGACACGCACATCTATTCGAACCATCTGGACCAGGTGCAATTGCAATTGTCTCGGGAGCCCTATCCGCTGCCGAGACTGCATCTGAAGCGCCGGCCGGCCTCGATCGACGATTACCGTTTCGACGATTTCGAGATCCTGGACTACCAATCGCACCCCTACATCAAGGCCCCGGTGGCGGTTTAGGATTTCTGCGGGTAGCGGGTCGCTCGAACGTTTTCTTCGCGGGCCACGCAGTTTCTTGGTAAGCGTCTGGCGTCTCGCACAAGATGGACCCCGCCATGGTTTTCACCGCAAAGATCCTGCTCCTCGGCTCCGGCGAGCTGGGCAAGGAATTCGCAATCTCGGCCAAGCGGTATGGCTGTTACGTCGTGGCGTGCGATGCCTATCCGGCGGCGCCCGCGATGCAGGTCTCCGACGAGGCCGAGGTTTTTTCGATGCTGGATGCCGAGGCCCTGCGCGCCGTCATCCACAAGCATCGTCCGGACTACATCGTGCCCGAAGTGGAGGCGATCAGAACGGAGGTCCTGCAGGAGGTCGAGACCGAGGGCTACGCGGTCGTGCCTTCGGCGCGCGCCACCTATATGACGATGAATCGCGATCGCATTCGCGACGTCGCGGCGGCCGAGCTTGGTTTGCGAACCTCCCGCTATCGTTACGCGGAAAGCCTCGAGGAGGTTCTGGCCGGCGCGTCGTTCACGGGCCTGCCTTGCGTCATCAAGCCGGTCATGTCGTCCTCGGGCAAAGGGCAGAGCACCGTGCGCCATGCGGACGATCTCGAAAAGGCGTGGGACGATGCGGTCGGCAACATGCGTGGAGATCGCCGGAAGGTGATCGTCGAGGAATTCATGCCGTTCGATTACGAAATCACCCTGCTGACCGTCCGAACGCGGGACGGCGTCAAATTCTGCGAGCCGGTCGGTCACCGGCAGGAACGGGGCGATTATCGGGAATCGTGGCAGCCGGTCGCCATGACCCGGAAAGGCCCTCGACGACGCGAAGGAAATGGCCGACAAGGTCGTCGATAACCTTGGCGGCTACGGCGTTTTCGGCGTCGAGTTTTTCGTCGCCAAGGACGAGGTGATTTTCTCCGAATTGTCACCCCGGCCGCACGACACCGGCATGGTCACGCTCGATCTCGCAGAACCTGTCGCAGTTCGATCTTCACGTCCGCGCCATCCTGGGATTGCCGATTCCCGGCGTCACGCTGCACGGACCCTCCGCATCCGCGGTCATTCTCGCCGATCGGGACGCCGATGATTTCACCATCACCGGGCTTGCCGACGCGCTGCGCGGGCGCGGAAGGGTCCGAGGTCGAGGTCCGGATCTTCGGCAAGCCGACGACGCGGCCTTATCGTCGCATGGGTGTCGCGCTCGCCCTGTCGGAGACGACGGAGGCGGCTCGCAACGCGGCCCGGGACGCGGCTGATCGCGTCACGATCACGTATGGAGGCTAGCCGCCCGGTCGGCCTGACGCAAAATTGCCGTGGAGACTTCACACGCGAGCGCTTGGCGTCGGACGTTCGGCTGGTCCAACCTTCATGGCGAACGTCACGGATGCGACATGGCCAGTCTGGATTGGTGTGCGGGTCGAACCATGAACCGGCGGGAAGCCATCGAAAGCGCGGTCCGCATTCTGGCGCCGCGTATTCCGCGTCATGAATTCGAAGCGGTCACCGACCACGCCCTGGTCAGCCGAGGTTTGCGGACCGCGTTGCCCGATGCCGCGGCCTGGCTTTCCCTGGTCTCCTTCATCCGCCATCGCCTGACGGATTACGATGCCCTCCTCGATGACGGATACGATGCCGAGAGCGCGCGTTTCTTCGTTCTCGACGAGATGAACGCGGTCCTGAACGAATGGGGTTCGCCGCGGCGGGTTGACGGTGAGGAAGCCGGAGACTTGATGCTGCGCGGCGGCGTGTTGTCGCGGAAAGATTGCCTGATGTCACTCGTTATCCGCAAAGCCGAACCGGCCGATGCGGCTCTGATCTTCGATTTCGTCCAGCGAACTGGCCGCCTTCGAGAAGCTGACCCACGAGGTCGACGCCACAGCGGCACGACATCGAGGCGGCGCTGTTCGGCGCGCAGCCACGGGTATTCGCCGATATCGCCGAATGGAACGGAGAGCCTGCGGGCTTGCGCTCTGTGGTTCTACAACTTTTCGACCTTTCGCGGCCGCCACGGGATTTATCTGGAGGACCTCTTCGTCCGGCCCGGAATTCCGCGTCCAAGGGCGTCGGCGAAGGCCCTGCTGCGAAATCTCGCCCGCCGATGCGTCGCAGAGGGGCTGGCCCGCCTGGAATGGTGGGTGCTCGACTGGAACGAGCCCGCCTTCGCTTCTATCGATCTCTCGGGGCGGTTCCGATGGACGAATGGACGGTTCAGCGGGTGACGGGAGAGGCCTTGAGGAGGCTTGCCGAATGAGTGCCTGAGACGACTCGTAATCACCGCAGAGTAAACCATGACCGTATCCCTCATCCTCGTCGTCGCCGCCGCCGATAACGGGGTGATCGGCGGCGACAATCGGCTCCTCTGGCGTCTCAAGACGGATCTCAGGCGATTCCGGGATCTCACCTGGGGTAAGCCCATGATCATGGGCCGCAAGACCTTCCAGTCGATCGGCAAGCCCCTGCCGGGCCGGGAAACCATCGTGCTGACCCGGGATCCGGCTTTCGAGCCGGCGGGCGTCCATGTGGCGCAGACGCTGGGAGGATGCAGTGGCCCGGGGGGAACGTCTGGCGCGGGACATGGGCGCGACCGAGGTGGCGGTCGTCGGGGGGCGCCGAGATCTATGCTCTTGCCCTGCCCCATATCCAGAAAATTTTCCTGACACGGGTCCACGCCTCGCCCGTCCGGAGACGCGATTTTTCCGGCCGTCGAGCCCGGCCGAATTCCGGGAGATTCGGCGGCAAGATCGCCCAAAGGGCCCCGATGACGAGCATTCGTTCACCTTTATTGATCTCGAAAGGCGAAGTTAGGACCCCGCTACGGTTGAAGAAAGCTGCCACAATCCCCAACTCGCAGCCTTGACAGGCGGGAGACAGACCACCGACAACCGCCTCGTAATCCTATCGGCTTGTCAGACGGCCGGTCTTTTCAGAGTGAGGAAAAGCGACCTATGCCTTGGAGTAACCAAAGCGGCGGCGGAGGCCCCTGGGGGCAACGCGGCGGATCGGGCGGCGGCAAGAGCCCATGGGGTTCCGGCGGCCCGCAGGGCAACGGTGCCCCCCCCGATCTCGAAGATATCCTGCGCCGCAGCCAGGATCGCCTGAAAACCATCATGCCGGGCGGCTCGATGGGCGGCAAAGGGCTGATCGCGCTTCTTCTCGGCGCCATCGTGATCTGGCTCCTGACCGGTTTCTATACGGTGCGGCCGAGCGAGGTCGGCATCAACATGATTTTCGGCAAGTACACGGGCACGACAGGGGAGGGCCTTCGCTACAACCTGCCTTACCCGATCGGCCGGGTGATCAAGCCCAACGTCACCGAGCAGCAGCGGATCGAAGTCGGCTATCGTTCGTCCGCCAATGCGCAGCAGCGCTCCCGTGACGTGATCGAGGAAAGCCTGATGCTGACGGGCGACGAGAACATCGTCGACATCGATTTCGATGCCGTGTGGCAGGTCAACGCCGCCCGCGCCCAGGATTTCGTGTTCAATCTTCAAAACCCGGAAGGGCACCATCAAGGCCGTGGCGGAGAGCGCCATGCGCGAGGTCATCGGCCGCCGCAACATCCAGGCCGTTCTGACGACCGAGCAGGCGAGCGTCGCCCAGGAAGTTCGCCAGATCATGCAGGAGACGCTCGATGCCTATGGCGCCGGCGTTCTCATCAACGTGGTGCAGATGCAGGCCGTGCAGCCGCCCGCCGATGTGAAGCAGGCCTTCTTCGACGTGAACGCGGCGCAGCAGGACGCCGTGCGCGTGCAGAACGAGGCCGAGACCTTCGCCAGCCGGATCGTCCCGGAAGCCCGAGGCGAGGCCGCGCGGACCGTGCAGCAGGCCGAGGGCTATCGCGAGCAGTCGGTCGCCGATGCGTCGGGTCAGGCGGGCCGCTTCCGGCAGGTCTACGAGGAATACCGCAAGGCGCCGGCGGTCAGCCGCGAGCGGATCTTCCTCGAGACGATGGAGCGGGTCTACGGCGGGGTCGACAAGATCATCATCGATCAGAGCAGCCAGAACGTCGTGCCCTACCTTCCCCTCAACGAAATGCGTCGCCGGCTCCCCAGGCCGGAGCTGCGGCGCCAGCCGGGAGCAACGCGATGAACAACTCCGCTCTTCGCACCGGCCTCCTGATCCTGCTCGGGGTCGTGGTGATCGTGCTCTACAGCTCGGTCTTCTTCGTCCAGCAGACCCAGAATGCGCTCGTGCTGCGCTTCGGCGCGGTGCAGGCGGAAATCAAGGACGATCCGGGCCTGCATTTCAAGATGCCGCTCATCGACAACGTGACGTATTTCGACAAGCGGGTTCTCGACCTCGACCTTCCGGTCCAGACCCTGCTTTCGGCCGACCGGCAGAATCTCGAGGTCGATGCCTTCACGCGCTACCGGATCGTCGATCCGCTGAAATTCTATCAGGCGGTCGGTGGCATTCCGCTGGCGAACCAGCGCCTGACGAGCTTCACCAACTCCGCCATGCGTAACGTCCTGGCGAGCGCGTCGCGCGACGCCATCGTGCGGACAGAGCGCGGCGGATTGATGAACCGGATCCAGGAGGACGTGAACCGGCAGGCCGCAAGCCTCGGCATCGAAATGGTCGATGTCCGGCTGACCCGCGTGGATCTTCCAGCCGCCAACAGCCAGGCTGTCTATCAGCGCATGCGCACCGAGCGCGAGCGGGAGGCGGCCGATCTGAGGGCGAACGGGCAACAGCGGGCGCAGACGATCCGTGCCAAGGCCGAGCGTGACGCCGTCGTCATCCGCGCCGAGGCCAACCGCCAGGCCGAGGAATTGCGCGGCCAGGGCGACGCGGACAAGAACCGCATCCTCGCCGAGGCTTTCGGACAGGATCCGGACTTCTTCGCCTTTTATCGCTCCATGCAGGCCTATGAAGCGGGATTGAAATCGTCCGATACCCGTCTGGTGCTGAGCCCGACATCGGATTTCTTCCGGTTCTTCAACGATCCGTCCGGCGGTCGGAACGGCGCGGCGGACGCCGCCCGCCCGGCCCAGCCGGCACCGGCGCAATAAGCGCATATGCTCGACCTCATATCAGCCCTCGGCCTCGCTCTCGCGGTCGAGGGCATCTTGTTTGCGGCATTCCCCGACGGGATGCGGCGGGCGATGTATGAGGCCGCCCACAGCCCGAGCGACCGAATGCGGGTCGTCGGCATTATTTCGGCCGTCGTCGGTGTCGCGATCGTGTGGGGCATCCGGCATCTGGGCTGAAATTTAGCCCCGCTTCCGCCGCAATCGACGCTTGAATGGCGATACGGATCACCCAAATCTAGAGTTCTCCAGAGAGGATCGTCGATGGACCACACGATGAATGCGCCAGCCTCATCCCGACCAGCGCCCCGGCCGTCACGGTTCCGGTCGGCGGCGTCCTGCCTGGCGGTCGTCACCCTTTTGACCACCTCGGTGCCGATGGCGGCTCAGGCCCGCTCGGCGCCGGAATCCTTCGCGGATCTCGCCGAGGAGGTAACGGGCGCGGTGGTCAACATCTCGGCCTCGACCACGGTCGAGGCCCGCAACCGCACCCTGCCGCAGCTTCCGCCCGGCACACCCTTCGAAGACCTGTTCGAGGAGTTCTTCAACCGGCGCGGCCAAGGCAACGGCAACGGGGGCGGGCGAAAACGCTCCGCAGCGCCAGCGGCGCTCGAATTCGCTCGGATCGGGCTTCGTCATCGATCCCTCGGGTATCGTTGTCACCAACAATCACGTGATCGGCGACGCGAACGACATCAGCGTGATCTTCCCGGACGGCACCCGCCTGAAAGCGGAGATCATCGGCAAGGATTCCAAGGTCGATCTCGCGGTCCTCAAGGTGAAGAGCGACAAGCCGCTGAAAGCCGTGAAATTCGGCGAATTCCGACCGGCTGCGTCCCGGCGATTGGGTGATGGCGATCGGCAACCCGTTCGGCCTCGGCGGCTCGGTCACCGCCGGGATCATTTCGGCGCGCGGCCGCAACATCGAATCCGGTCCCTACGACAACTACATCCAGACCGACACGGCCATCAACAAGGGCAATTCCGGCGGCCCGCTGTTCAACATGGACGGCGAGGTCATCGGCATCAACACGGCGATCCTCTCGCCCACGGGCGGCTCGGTCGGCATCGGCTTCGCCGTTCCGGCGTCGACCGCCGTCCCGGTCATCGAGCAGCTTCGCGAGTTCGGCGAAACCCGCCGCGGCTGGCTCGGCGTCCGCATCCAGAACGTCGACGACGCCACCGCCGAAGCGCTCAACCTCGGCTCCGCGCGCGGCGCTCTCATCGCCGGCGTCGACGACAAGGGCCCGGCAAAACCGGCCGGGCTCGATGTCGGCGACGTCATCGTCAAGTTCGACGGCAAGGAGGTCAAGGAATCCCGCGATCTCCCGCGCATCGTCGCCTCGAGCCCGGTCGGCAAGGCCGTGGACGTGGTGATCGTGCGAAAGAGCCAGCAACTCACCAAGCAGGTGACGCTCGGACGCCTGGAGGATGGCGAGAAGCAGCAGCAACCTTGCAGGCGCCCTCCACCGACACTCCGACGGTCACCCGCCAGGCACTCGGCCTCAATCTCTCAGGCATCAACGACGAGCTGCGCCGCCGCTTCAACCTGAAGGACGATCTGAAGGGCGTCGTCATCACCCGGGTCGATCCCAACTCGGCCGCGGCCGACAAGCGGATCCAGGCCGGCGAAGTGATCGTCGAGGTCAGCCAGGAGCCGGTCTCGAGCCCGGCCGACGTCACCAAGCGGATCGACAACCTCAAGAGCCAGGGCCGCAAATCCGCCCTGCTGCTGGTTGCCAACCCGCAAGGCGAAGTGCGGTTCGTCGCGTTGTCGATCGAGTAGCCGGCGCGTCACGGAACTTTAAGAAAGGCGGCTTCGGGCCGCCTTTTTTGTTGGGCTTCCATTTTTCCGTAGGATGGCGGCTTCCCAGCCAGTTCGCGGAGCAGCACGACAACGAAGATGGTCTTGCCGGTTGGCGAGATTTTCAGCGCTGCGCCGAAGGCTTATCGCCCCGAGGAGCGAAACCTTCACGGGGCACCACGATCAATACGGACCGATGTCACCAGAAGGGGCGGTTTGCCGGCCGATCCCGGAACCCGATAAGGCGGTCTGCAAGACAGGCGCGAGCGGCAGACAGGGATATTGAGACCGGCCTGGAAATGAAAAGAGAGCCCGGTGGGGCCCTCTGATCGTTACATATCGAGAATGGTCCTTAGACGATGAAGAAGTCCAGGTTGGAAAGGCTGCTCAAGCCTTTTTTCAGCGTCGCAAAGTGTACCGCGGCTTTGTCGCCGGAGCCGTCTGCGTCATAGAAGACCTTGCCGTTCTTGGCGTTGTAGAGAATCCGATCCTCCGCGTCCTGGGCCTTCGCGCCGAGGGCAAAGGCGTCTTTTGCGAGGACGCCCTTCTTGCCGATCGCCTTGAAGATCGACTTGGACAATTCGATCGTATCGTCCTTGACGGAGAAATCCGTGATGCGGTCGACATTGCCTTTGCCGAGTTTCGTTGCAAAGACGAACGTGTCCTTGCCAGCACCGCCGGTCAGGGTGTCCGCGCCCAGATCGCCGGACAGCACATCCTCGCCGCGTCCGCCGAAGAGCCGGTCATCGCCGCCCCCGCCCGACAGGGAATCGTCGCCCGCGCCGCCCGTGATGGAGTCGTGACCGTTATTGCCGGACAGCACTTCATCGCCGTCGCCACCCATGATGGTGTCGTTGGCGTCTCCGCCGGTCTCATCGGTTTCATCTTCCAGCAAGATGGTGAATACCTTGTCGAAAGAGGCTCCGTGGGAGTTGGTCACCCGTATGGTCACCGTATGCGACGACGCCAATTCGTAATCAAGTCGGGCGCCGTCCGCGACGACGAGCTCATCGCCAACGATCGCGAAACGTCCATCCGCGTTATCCCGCAAAGTGTACGTGAAGGTCTCGCCGGCGTCCGGGTCCTTGGCGAAGAGCACGCTGACGACTGTCCCGTTCTCGCTGTTCTCCGAAATCGTCTGATCCGACAGGAGGATGTCGATGGGCGCGTGGTTCTCAGTCGGAGGCGGGGGTGGAGGCTGCTGATCGTCGTCGACATCGCCGATGTGGATCGTGAACGTCTTGGTGAAGTTCACTTGCGGGCCCGTCATCCGAACCGTAACGGCATGGGATTGGACTGAACTCATAATCGAGATCGGCGTCCTTCTGCACGACGATCTTGTTGCCGACAATCTTGAAGCGCCCGCCCGCGTTGTCGACGAGTTCGTACGACATCAGCTCAGCAGGAACCTCGACGGGCTCCAGATGTCCAACGACCGTATATTCGCCCGAGTTTTCGAGCACCGTGTCGCCGACGAGGCTGAGATTGACGCCGATCGACACTTCGTCCGGCACGTCCAGCACGCTGATGACGAAGGTCTTCTCCGTCGAGAGGCCGCGCGAATCCGTGACGCGGACCTTGATCTCGTGCGAGGTGTTGGTTTCGAAATCGAGTTTCGATCCGTCCTTCACGACCAGCATGTTGCCCTGAAGCCGGAAGCGGCCGCCGGCGTCATTCAGCAGCGTGTAGTCAAGCAGATCGCCATCGATGTCGCGTGCATTGACGTGGCCGACGGCCATGCCCTCCTGGGCGTTCTCGTGCACGACATCGCCGTAAATGTGCAGCTCGATGGGAGCGTGGTTGTCCGGCGATGGTATTTCAGGAACATCGAGCACGCGGATCGTGAAAGTCTTGTCGGTCGATAGACCAAGAAATCCGTGACCCGAACCGTAATATTGTGTGTCGAATTGGTCTCGTAATCGAGCTTCGATCCGTCGTTCACGATCAGCATGTTCTCGTGCAGGCTGAAGCGTCCCCCGGCGTCGTCGACGAGGGAGTAGGTCAGGAAATTGCCGTCGGGGTCCCGGGCGAGGAAGTGGCCGAACGCCGAGGTGTTGGGCGCATTTTCATGAATGGCGTCGCCGAACAGGACAATGTCGGTAGGAGCGTGGTTGGGTGGCGGAGGCGGAGGCGAGGGGGCCACAGCCTGCAGAACTTGCTGAAGCGTCCAAACCGTACCGTCCGAGAAGATCAATTCTTCGATCGGCCCGCCCAAGGGCAGTCCGTTGAAATATCCGCCGATATTGAGCGTCGACCCGCCGGAGGTGATGGTAAGTCCTCCCATGGTCGCGTCCCGAATGAAGGTCAGGTCGGAGGCCAGCGCGTCGATGCGGACTTTATCGCTGCCGCTTCCGTCGAAAATATAATCGAAGGTTCCGGTTCCCGGTTTCCAACACATAGGTGTCGTTGCCTTCGCCGCCCCACATGTCGTCGTTGCCGGCGCCGCCATCGATCCAGTCGTTTCCGGCATTGCCATGGATGTCGTCGTCACCGCCGAGTCCATAAAAGGTCTGGTCGCTGGTGTTGCCGTTCAGGGTGTCGTTACCCTCGGTACCGACAACCGCGCCCGCCGGAGTGGAGGGAGGAACGGGCACCGGGTCGCCGCTGTTCGGATTGTAGACATGGACCGTCAGCTCTTCCTCGTGGGAGCCGCCGTGAATGTCTTGAACCCTCACTTTGATGGTGTGCGATTGCGCGGTCGCGTAGTCGATGGCCGCGCCGTTGGCGACTACGATCTGGTTCCCGCGCGTGAGGGCAAAGCGGCCCCCGGCGCTGTCGACCAGCGAGTATGTCAACGTGTAGCCATCCGGATCCACCGCCTCGACGTATCCGATAATATTGCCGGGATTGCAGTGCTGCGTAACGTGATCGCCCTTGAGGCCGAGCACCACCGGGGCTTGATTGACCGCGGGAGGAGGCGGAGCGCCGTGACTGTCGGCTTCCACATCGCTGACATAGACCCTGACGAGAGAATCGCGATAGGCGCCTTGGCTGTCCATGGTGCGAATGACGATGTCGTGCTTGGAAGCGGTCTCATAGTCGAGAAGAGAACTATCCGCCACGACCAGCCGGCCATTGACGATGGCGAAACGGCCGCCTGCATCGTGGAGGAGCGAGAAGGACACCGCGTCGCCCTCGTTATCGGTTCCGAGGAGCGTGCCGAGGTAGGTTCCGTTGCTGGTAGTCTCGAGGACGTGCATGTCCGTACCCTGGATACCGAGATGGGGTGCGGTGTTCGGCGGCGTGGGTGTAGGCATGGCCGGTTCCTGCGACAAAATGACGTAACAGCGTTATATCGTCACATTAATCGCAGCAACCCATTCCTAGTTGTATAGGATAAATAACCTCACACCAGGATAGAATGTTAAGAGGCAATCGATCCTTCGGCATAGCCCTGCGCATAAAGCAGCGCCGTCAGGTCGCCATGGTCGATCCTCGCATGTGCCGCTGCGGCAACGGCCGGCTTGGCCCGGAACGCCACGCCGAGACCGGCTTCGCCCAGCATCGCGAGATCGTTGGCGCCATCGCCCACGGCCAGGGTCTCGTGGTGGCGCAAGGCCAAGTCGATCGCGCAGTTCGATCAGGGTGGCGAGCTTGGCTTCGCGGCCGAGGATCGGCTCCTCGACCAGCCCGGACAAGCGTTCGCCCTCCACGATCAAGCGTGTTCGACCGATGCTCGTGAAAGCCGATCATGGACGCCACCGGGCCGGTGAACAGCGTGAAGCCGCCCGAGACCAGGCAGGTATAGCCGCCGTTGGCCCGCATGGTCTGGACCAGCGCCCGGCCGCCGGGCGTGAGGGTGATGCGGCTTGCCATGATCTCGTCGACGACGCCGACCGGCAGGTTCTGCAACAGGGCGACGCGCTCGCGCAAGGCCGGCTCGAAGGCGATCTCGCCGTTCATGGCGCGCTCGGTAATGGCCGAGACCTCGGCCTTCAGGCCGACGAAATCCGCGAGCTCGTCGATGCATTCCTGCCCGATCATGGTGGAATCCATGTCGGCGAGGAAAAGCCGCTTGCGGCGCTGGGCGACCGGCTGGATCACGATGTCGACCGGCTCATCCGCCGATCTCGGCTCGCAGACGGGCCTCGACGATGGCCGGGTGGATGCTCCGCATGGGGGAACAGGTCGGCGGCGATTCCGCTTGCCAGGACGGCATGTTGCGTTTCATGTCCGAGCGCCTTCGCGGCCCTTGCCACCAGCGCGTCGGTGACGGCCGGCCGCGAGGGGTTGGCGACGAGCGTCGCGACCATGAGATCCTGGGGAGATGCCATCGTGGGGACCGTTTGTGAGTGACGTCGGGATCGGCGCGATTCTCATTGCAGGGCCGACCGCGTCAGGCAAGTCCGCATTGGCGATCAGGCTGGCAAAGACTCTCGGCGGCGTCGTGATCAATGCGGATTCGATGCAGGTCTACGGCGATCTGCGGGTGATTACCGCGCGTCCCACCGTCGAGGAAGAGGCGGAGGCGCCGCACCGGCTGTTCGGCCACGTGGATGCGGGCGTCAACTTCTCGGTCGGTCGCTACGTGGCCGATGCCGTGTCGGTGCTTGCGGAATGCGGTGCGCGAGCGCTTGCCGATTTTCGTCGGCGGGACCGGCCTGTATTTCAAGGCGCTGACCGAGGGCCTGTCCGACATGCCGACGGTGCCGGATGAAGTCCGCGAGCAGGTTCGGCGCGAGAGCGAAGGCCTCGCAACCCCCGCCTTGCATCAGGCTTGCTCAGCGAGCGCGACCCCGAGACCGCTTCCCGCTTGCGGCCGTCCGATCGGCTGCGGGTCCAGCGCGCGCTGGAAATCGTCGCCGCGACCGGGCGCTCGCTGGCGTCGTTCCACGGCGCCCGCCGGCCGGGTCCGCTGGCCGACCGGCGCGTGGTCAAGCTGTTCCTCGTCGCCGGAGCGGGACGAGCTGCGGCAGCGCATCGACCGGCGTTTCGTCACCATGATGGAGACCGGCGCGCTCGACGAGGTGCGGGCGCTGGCGGAGCGGCAACCTCGACCCCATGCTGCCGGCCATGCGCGCGCATGGCGTGCCGGGTCTGCTGGCCCATCTGCGGGGCGAGATCGGCCTCGAAGAGGCGATCGCACGGGGGCAGGGGGATACGCGCCGGTACGCCAAGCGGCAATTCACGTGGTTCCGGCACCAGCTCGCGGATTGGACGTGGGTTGCGCCGGAGGAGGGCTATGATGCGGCCATGCGGACGTTCAGTGACCGCCCTGACCGGTCCACATCTGATAGAAAGTGATGAAGATCTCGAAGACGATCAGCAGCACGATGATCAGCTCCAGCCGCAGGCGACCGCTCGGTATCGATCAGGTCGGTCAGCGCCTGGGCGGTGTCGCCGATGACGTCGAGCTTGCGGTGCAGGGACGTCGGCCCGCTCCTTCAGCTCGTATTCGTCCTCGAGACGGGCATAAAGGCGCTCGAGATCGGGGCGATCCCACAGGACGTCGGGCTTTTCCTCGACCGCGACGCTGCCGGAGACCCGCTGCCGCACCAGCAGCGCGTTGCCGATATGCTTGAGGATTTCGCGCCGCCCCGCGGGTCGGCGGCCCTTTTCGGCGAGGTAGCGCGCAAACGGTTCGACCTGCTCGAACACGGCGGCCGCCTGCTTTCTCGTCGCGGGCGAGCACGACGCTCTTCGACAGGGCATCGGCGATGACCACGAGGCGGGCGGGCGACAGGTCCTTGACGAAGATCGGGCCGCCGGGCGGGATCTGGTCGTCCTTCTCGGGCAGCAATTCGATGATGGCGGTCTCTTCCTCGTGGCGCGCGAATTCGCCGACGACGCGCTGGCGCAGCCCGCGGATCACCTCGTCTTCCTCCAGCGGCGTCAGGCCCGACCAGAACGGCGACGCCGAAGCGGAACAGGGCGACGAAGCCGTCCTGCCCGGCCTTGAAGGCGAGGGGGGCGGTCGACAGAAGGTCGCTCCGCTCGAGGCCCGGCCACGTCGATGCGGTCGCCCAGCAGCAGGGCGCGCGCGGTCACGCGCGGTCCGCGCGCGGGCGATCCAGGTGGGAGCGGAAGTATCGGGCATGGTGAACCTGTCTGAAAAGGAGCCGCATCATAAAAGCTGGGCTGTTATTCGCCAAATGCGAGATCGCTTGACCGGATGAAGAGCTTCGGCTAGCGTCTGCGCAACTTTTGAATAGAGAGCCGCATCTGTGCGCAAGCTTATTCTCGTAGTACGAACGCCATCGACGGAGCAGGGTTGACCCTGCAGTTCCGGCGATGGCGCACAGGCCCCCCACGAGGGGCCTTTTTTATTGCCTGATCGATCCAGCACCAACAAAGACCAGAGACCGACGGAGCGAGTGACATGAGCGAGACCATGACGGGAGCCGAAATGGTGATCCGCACCCTGCAGGACCAGGGCGTCGAGCATCTTTTCGGATATCCGGGCGGCGCGGTCCTTCCGATCTACGATGCGATCTTCCACCAGGAACAGGTGAAGCACATTCTGGTGCGGCACGAGCAGGGCGCCGTTCACGCGGCGGAAGGCTATGCGCGCTCCTCCGGCAAGGTCGGCGTCGTGCTGGTGACCTCGGGTCCCGGCGCCACGAACGCGGTGACGGGTCTGACCGACGCGATGATGGATTCGATCCCGATCGTCTGCATCACCGGGCAGGTGCCGACGCATCTGATCGGCTCCGACGCGTTCCAGGAATGCGACACGGTCGGCATCACGCGCCACTGCACGAAGCACAATTATCTGGTCAAATCGATCGAGGATCTGCCGCGCATCCTGCACGAGGCGTTCTATGTGGCGTCGAACGGACGGCCCGGCCCGGTCGTCGTCGATCTGCCGAAGGACATCCAGTTCAAGGTGGGCCCCTATACGCGGCCGACGAACAACCAGCACAAGACCTATCGCCCGACCGTCAAGGGCGACATGGACAAGATCCGCGCCGCGATCGAGCTGATGGCGAACGCCAAGCGGCCGGTCTTCTACACCGGCGGCGGCGTGATCAATTCAGGGCCGCATGCATCCGCGCTGCTGCGCGAACTGGCTCGCCTCACGGGCTTTCCCGTGACCTCGACCCTGATGGGGCTCGGCGCCTATCCGGCGGCCGACCCGCAGTTTCTCGGCATGCTCGGCATGCACGGGACCTACGAGTTCGAATCTCGCGATGCATGAATGCGACGTGATGATCAACATCGGTGCGCGCTTCGACGACCGCATCACCGGCCGGCTCGATGCGTTCTCGCCCTATTCCAAGCGCATCCACGTGGACATCGATCCGTCGTCGATCAACAAGAACGTCAAGGTCGATATCCCGATCATCGGCGATTGCGCGCACGTGCTCGAAGACATGGTGCGCTTGTGGCGGCAGACGGCGCCGCAGGTCGACAAGGTCGCGCTGAAGGAATGGTGGAACAAGATCGAAGGCTGGCGCGGCGCGCAATTGCCTCGCCTATCGGCCCTCGGAGGAAACCATCAAGCCGCAATATGCGATTCAGCGCCTCTACGAACTGACGAAGGACCGCGAGACTTTCGTGACGACGGAGGTCGGCCAGCATCAGATGTGGGCGGCGCAATATTTCCGCTTCGAGGAGCCCAATCGCTGGATGACGTCGGGCGGTCTCGGCACGATGGGCTACGGCTTGCCCGCCGCGATCGGCACGCAGCTGGCGCATCCGAAGGCGCTGGTCGTCGATATCGCGGGCGAAGCCTCGATCCTGATGAACATGCAGGAGATGTCGACGGCCGTGCAATATCGCCTGCCGGTCAAGATCTTCATCCTCAACAACGAGTATATGGGCATGGTGCGCCAGTGGCAGGAATTGCTGCATGGCGGCCGATATTCCGAGAGCTATTCGCAATCGCTGCCCGATTTCGTGAAGCTCGCGGAAGCCTATGGCGGCGTCGGCATTCGCTGCGACAAGCCCGGCGATCTCGACGCGGCCATCCTCGAAATGATCAACGTCGATCGGCCGGTGATCTTCGATTGCGTGGTCGACAAGACCGAGAATTGCTTCCCGATGATCCCGTCGGGCAAGGCCCATAACGAAATGCTGCTCAACGATTATCTCGGCGAGGCGGGCACCGATCTCGGTTCCGTCATCGACGAGAAGGGCAAGATGCTGGTGTGATGCGATGCCCACGCTCGTGATTGCCAACAAGGTCTATTCGTCCTGGTCGCTTCGTCCATGGCTGCTGATGAGGCAGCTCGGCGTTGCGTTCGACGAGGTCCTGATCCCGCTCGATCTCCCGGACACGAAAGCGCGCAATCTGCAGCATTCGCCCGCCGGCAAGGTGCCGATCCTCATCGATGGCGATGTGACCGTCTGGGAAAGTCTCGCCATCATGGAATATGTGGCGGATGCATTCGACGCGCCGGTGTGGCCGCGGGATCGGAAGGCCCGCGCGATGGCGCGCTCGGTGGCGGCCGAAATGCATTCCGGATTTGCTCACTTCGCTCGGCCTGCCCGATGAATCTCGGCAGGAAATACGCGACGCGGGATCGCGGCGCGGGCGTTGCGGCGGATGTGGCGCGGTTCAGCGAGATCGTGCGGCAGGCGCGCGAACGCTTCGGAGAGGGCGGACCGTTTCCTGTTCGGCGCATTCTCCGCGGCCGATGCGATGTTCGCGCCGCTCGTGACGCGTCTCGACACCTATTCGATCATGCTCGACGCGAATACGCGCGCCTACGTCGATGCGGTGCTGTCGCTGCCGTCATTCGGAGAATGGCGAGACGCGGCCTTGCGCGAGACATGGATCGTAGACCACGACGAAATCGACGAAGAGCCGATCGAGACTTACCGCAACGCCGCTTGAGGCCATCGCGCCCGGAAAACTCCAAGAGCCATGAGTCAGATGAGCACACATTATCCAGCCGCCACCCGCGTCGAACCGATCAGCCGCCACACTCTCGCGGTCGTGGTCGACAACGAGCCCGGCGTCCTCGCGCGCATCGCCGGCCTCTTCTCCGGACGCGGCTACAATATCGAGAGCCTGACGGTCACCGAAACCGAGCACGAGGCGCATATCTCCCGCGTCACGATCGTGACGGCGGGCACCGACAGCATCATCGAGCAGATCAAGAGCCACCTCGAAAAGCTCGTGCCGGTTCACCGGGTCGTCGATCTCACGCTCACCGGCGATGCAGTGGAGCGCGAGCTCTGCCTCGTGAAGGTCGTCGGCAAGGGCGATCACCGGGTCGAGGCCATGCGGCTCGCGGCGGCCTTCGGGGCGCGCACGATGGATGCGACGCTGAACTCGTTCGTGTACGAACTCACCGGCACGACGGAGGAGATCGAGCGCTTCATCAAGCTGATGACGGCGGTCGGCCTTGCCGAAGTCTCCCGCACCGGCGTCGCCGCCATGGCGCGCGGTGCGGAAGGAATGTGAGGTCAGCCGCGGAAGTCGCTCTCCTGCCAGAAATGCGATTTCCTCCGGCGTCGATTCTCGCCCGAGGATAGCGTTGCGATGGGGGAAGCGGCCGAAGCGGGCGACGATGTCGTGGTGATGGTGGGCGAATTTGACGGATTTCGGGAGCGCCGAGCGCCTCGTTGAGCGCGACCGAGCGCTCCTGATCGCTGCAGGTTTTCGGAATGCATGAAGGGCAGGTAGAAGAAGGCGCGAAGCTGAGGTTCGACTTTCTGGTCGTAGCCGCGCTCGATGGCGCGGTCGGCGGCAAGAAGCGCCGACCGGATCGGTCTTGTAGGTGGCGCGGTCGCCCCGGAACATGTTCCGGGGAAACTGGTCGAGAAGGAGGATGACCGCGAGGGCGCTTTCGGGCGTCAGTTCCCACTCGTTGAGATCGCCCCGGGCGGCGGCCTCATAGGTGGGCAAGAAAGCGGTCCCGGCAGGCCTGGTCGAAGGCGTCGTCCTTCGAGAACCATTTCGACGGACCGGCATCGCGCCAGAAGGCGAGACTTCATCGGAGGTGGCCAGAGCGTTGCATCGATGTTCCTCGGCTGCGCGGAGTCGGAGGGAACTGCGATATCTGGCGTGCCGGCGGCGAGATTTCACCGTCGCGCCCAAACCGTTTCGGCTGTCGGATGGCCGAGCCCTGCAGTGCGAGCAAGGGTCCGCGGCCATTTTCGGACAAACGATCGCTTGCCAGCGCAGCTTTGTTCGCTAAAACGGCGCTGGAAAACTCGAATGTTGCGCATCTCGGCAGGTGAGAGCGCGGCGCAAATCGAAGATCGGGGGCGGATCCCCTTGGAGAGGACTTAAGGACCATGCGTGTCTATTACGATCGGGATGCCGACATCAATCTGATCAAGGGCAAGAAGGTTGCCATCGTCGGCTACGGCAGCCAGGGCCATGCCCATGCCCTGAACCTGCGCGATTCCGGCGTGAAGGACATCGTCGGTCGCGCTCCGCAAGGGTTCGCCCTCGGCCGCCAAGGCCGAGAAGGCGGGCCTCAAGGTCATGGAAGTGGCCGAGGCCGCCAAATGGGCCGACGTCGTCATGATGCTGACGCCGGACGAGCTGCAGGCCGATATCTATCGAGGCCGACCTCGCTCCCAACATGAAGCAGGGCGCAGCTTTGCTGTTCGCGCATGGCCTCAACGTCCATTTCAACCTCATCGATCCGCGCAAGGATCTCGACGTGCTGATGGTCGCTCCCAAGGGCCCCGGCCACACGGTGCGCTCCGAATACCAGCGCGGCGGCGGCGTTCCGACGCTCATCGCCATCCATCAGGACGCGACGGGCAACGCCCATGATCTCGGCCTGTCCTATGCGTCCGCCAATGGCGGCGGCCGCGCCGGCATCATCGAGACCACCTTCAAGGAAGAGTGCGAGACCGACCTGTTCGGCGAGCAGGTCGTCCTCTGCGGCGGCCTCGTCGAGCTGATCCGCGCCGGCTTCGAGACGCTGGTCGAGGCGGGCTACGCTCCCGAGATGGCCTATTTCGAGTGCCTTCACGAGGTCAAGCTGATCGTCGACCTGATCTATGAGGGCGGCATCGCCAACATGAACTACTCGATCTCGAACACCGCCGAATACGGCGAGTACGTCACCGGTCCGCGCATCATCACGTCCGACACCAAGGCGGAAATGAAGCGCGTGCTGACCGACATCCAGTCGGGCAAGTTCACCCGCGACTGGATGCTCGAGAACAAGGTGCACCAGACCTCGTTCAAGGCAACCCGCGCCCGCAATGCCGCGCACCCGATCGAGGATGTCGGCGGCCGTCTGCGCGACATGATGCCTTGGATCAAGGAAAAGGCCCTGGTCGACAAGAGCCGGAACTAGGCCTTCGAGAGCGCCGTCTCCTTCGGGAACTGGCTGATTCGAAAAGGAGCGGCTCCGGCCGCTCTCTTTTTGTGTGCGCAGGTCTCCGCCGTCGTTGCTTTTCCGACACAGGGGCTGCTGCAATCCGATCCGGCACTGTCGCGAGGATTGTCACGATCGCGGAAGCCTCCTATAAAATCTCGCGCGATGATCGAACTACGGCACCTCGCGCGCAAAGCAGGGGCTTGATGTCGGAGTTGCTTGATAGCCCGTCCATGATGGGTGACATGCAGAGCGCGTGTCGACGCCCACGACTGGGAAAACACGCCGCTCGGGCCCACGCTCGCGGTGGCCGTCGGCGCTGCGCACCCTGGTCGGCGTGATGCTCGGCTCGCGCCAGCCCATGTTCGTGGCGTGGGGGCCCGAGCGCATCATGATCTACAATGACGGCTACGCGTCGATTCTGGGGAAACGTCACCCCGGCGCCCTGGGCAGCCCTTTCGCCGAAGTGTGGTTCGACATCCTGCCCGACATCGGGCCGATCATGGATCGGGCTTATGCGGGCGTCGGCGACCCACATGGACGATATCCGCTTCGTCATGCACCGAAACGGGTATCCCGGAAGAGACGAATTTCGCCTTCTCCTACACGCCGGTCCGCGATGAACGGGCCAGGTCGAAGGCGTGTTCTGCGCCTGCACGGAGACGACCGACAGGCTGCGGGCCGAAGCGCGGGTGCGCGAGAAGGAAACCGAGCTTCGGCAGATCCTCGACAGCGCCACCGAATTTGCGATCATCGCGCTCGATCTGGACGGACGCGTGACGCACTGGAACGCCGGCGCCCAACGGGTTCTGGGTTGGACCGAGACCGAGATGCTGGGCCAGACCATTCACCGCTGCTTCACACCCGAGGACGTCCGCGCCGGCCGCGTCGAAACGGAGAAGCCGGCAGGCGCGGGAGACGGGCTCGGACGGGGACGAAGGGCTGGCGGGTCCGCAAGGACGGATCGAGGTTCTGGGCCAGCGGCCAGATGACGACGTTCGGGACGCCGGCGGGCGATCTGATCGGGCTTCGTCAAGGTCCTGCGCGACCGGACCGCCCAGCGGATCGAGCGCCGCGGCGCTGGCCTCCAGCGAGGAGCGGCTGCGCATCGCCCAGCAAGCGGGCGGCGTCGGCACCTTCGAGTGGGATCCGGTCGACCGGCATGGTCACCATGTCGGAAGAGTTCCGGCGGCTATGGGGCTTGACGGACGCGGTGCTTCCCCTGACGGCGCTCTGGGAGACTGGTCGATCCGGAGGATCGCGTCAACGTCGGCTCGCTTCGCGCGCGAGTGCGCGCGAGAATGCCCTCGACTACACCGAATACCGGATCACGCGGCCTGATAACGGCGAGGTGAGGTGGATCGCGCGCCGCGGCGAAATGCTGCGCGATGCCGAACGGCCGCCTCGCCCGCGGGGTCGGGGTGGTCTACGACATCACCGACGAAAGCTCGTCGAGGAGGCACTGCGCGAAAGCGAGGCGAAATTCAGGACGTTCTCGCAGGCGATGCCGAACCACGTCTGGACGGCCACCAGCGACGGCCAGCTCGATTGGTTCAACGAGAAGGTCTATGAGTATTCGGGCGCCCGCCCGGGCGAACTCGATGGGAGCCGCTGGAGCCGAGATCCTGCATCCCGACGATGCGCCAAGCGGGCGCCCTGTGGCTGGCGAAGCTGTTGCGGACGCGGGGCCGTCTACCAGACCGAATTTCGCCTTGCGTCGGGCCGACGGCGCCTTCCGCTGGCATCTCGCCCGCGCCCTGCCGATCAGGGACGAATCGGTCAGCGTCGTCGCGCTGGATCGGCACCAACACCGATATCGAGGATCAGAAAGCCGCCGTCCACGAACTGGCGCGCCTCAACGCGACCCTCGAGGAGCAGGTTGCGCGGCGCACGCAGGAGCGCGATCGCGTCTGGCGGGTCAGCCGCGAGCGTGATCGTCGTCAGCAATCTGGACGGGGTCTACCAAAGCGTCAATCCGGCCTTCGAGCGGACGCTGGGCTGGACCTTCGAGGAGGCGACTTCGCGACCCTTCATGGCGCTGGTCCATCCGGACGATGTTGCGGCAACGATCGCCGAATTCGCGCGGCTCAGCGAGGGCATCGGCGACAACGAAATTCGAATGTCGGTTCCGGCATCGAAATGGCACATACCGATGGCTTCAATGGACGGCGGTGCCGGACGAGGATCTGATCTATGCGGTGGCCCGCGACGTAACGGCCGAGAAGGAGCAGGCGGAAGTCCTTCTGCAGACCGAAGAGGCGCTCCGGCAGTCGCAGAAGATGGAGGCCGTCGGTCAACTGACCGGCGGCATCGCGCACGATTTCAACAACCTGCTGACGGGCATCCTCGGCTCGATCGAGATGATGCAGAACCGCATCCGACAGGGCCGGACCGGCGAGTTGGAGCGTTACGCGACGGCGGCCTCCGACGCCGCCAACCGCGCGGCCGCGCTGACCCACGGCTTGCTGGCGTTCTCCCGCCGCCAGCCGCTCGATCCGAAAGCGGTCGATGCCGACGGTTGATCGCTTCGATGGAGGACCTGCTGCGGCGGACATCCGGCGAAGCGATCGACATCAAGGTCGTCCCGACCGCCGGTCTGTGGCCGACGCTTTGCGATCCGCACCAACTCGAGAACGCGATCCTCAACCTTGCGATCAACGGCCGCGACGCGATGCCGAACGGCGGCACGCTCACGGTCGAAACGGCGAACGTCGAACGTCGACCGGCATCTCACGTCGCGGCCTGACCGAGGCGCGACGCCCGGCGAATATGTGTGCATCTGCGTGTCCGACACCGGAACGGGCATGTCGAGGGACGTCGTCGAAAAGGCCTTCGACCCGTTCTTCACCACCAAGCCGCTCGGGGAGGGAACCGGCCTCGGCCTCTCGATGGTCTATGGCTTCGCGAGGCAGTCGGAAGGATTCGTGCGCATCTACAGCGAGGTCGGGCAGGGCACGACGGTGAAGATCTTTCTTGCCCAAGCATCTCGGCGACGTCGCTCAGACGAGCCCGAGCGGCGAGCGCCCGGATGCCCAGCGCGGGCGCCGGCGAGACCGTGCTGGTGGTGGAGGACGAGCCGACCGTGCGCGAACTCGTGCCGAGATCCTGCGCGAGCTCGGCTATCAGGTGCTGCAGGCCAATGATGGCCCGTCGGGCCTGCGGCTGCTGCAATCGAGCATCGAGCATCGATCTGCTGATCACCGATGTGGGGCTGCCCGGCCTGAACGGTCGGCAGGTCGCGGACGCCGCGCGGACTCACGCGGCCGGACCTGAAGGTGCTGTTCATGACCGGCTATGCGGAGAATGCGGCGATTGCCAGCGGGTTTCTCGATCCCGGCATGGCGATGATCACGAAGCCCTTCGCCGTGGATGCGCTGGCAACCCGCATCCGCGAGATCATCGCGTCCGACTGCGACGCCGTAGTGACGGCTCGGTTTCACGCCGAGGGCGTGGTTGAGCAGGAGCACGATGGCGCTGACGACGCAAAGCAGATGCGCGAGCGGCCTGGAGTGGGCCTTGCTGAAGTTGATAGATGCCGTAGCAGATGCCGAGCGACAGCAGCAGCGTCCAGACGCTCTCGGCGAGGATGCCCACGGCGTTCTGTCCCGGAGAGGCCGCCGTCCAGCTTTCGAGCATCCAGAGGGCCGAAAACGCGATGCCGGCCATCCACCAGCCGAAATGCTGCCACGCGATCGGAAATCCCGGCAAGCGCTCGGGCGCCGGCGCGCGGCGCCTCCAGCGCATCGGCGTCGTCGTACCAGTCGTAGGTCTCCTGACGGCTCTGGGTCATGAAGCGGCCTCCGGTGCTTGCGAGCCGGAACGCTAGCACCGCAACGGCACCTCGCCACCTCTCGCAACAGAGGGGAAATGGTGACGAAAATCCGGTTTAAGACCGGCGCTTTCTCCGCCGTTGTGCGCCGACGGTCAGAAGCAGGTACTGGGCGAACCCTGCTCCCGGCGCCAGCACGATGAACGCCCACACGAAGGCGGATGCCATGTTGGCGGATTGGAAAAGAACGCCGGGCATCAGGAAGATGCCGGCGATCAGCGGCAGGACGGCGCGCGTCGGGCCGAAGAAACGGCCGAAGAACACCGCCCAGGGGCCGAACCGCGGAAGAAACGCTCACCGCGCTCGATCAGGCGTCGGGTTCGCGGACAGGGGCCAGAACCCGTAGGCCGCTCGTCTTGTAGCGGCGCCCGATGGCAAAGGAGATCCACCCGCCCGAGGACGCCGCCGCAGACGGCCCCCAGCCAGGCCTGCCAGAACGGGATGTCGGCGGCCGCGACGACAAAGCCGACCGCGATCAGGATCGTGGCCGCCGGGATGACCAGCGACACGAAGGCCAGCGAATTCCCCGAAGGTCAGCAACGCCAGCACGATCGGGGCGAACTCGCGATTGGCCCGCACGAAATCGACGACCGATGTGCGTGATGGATCTCGAGGTTCATGGATTGCTCCGGGATCGTCGAGATCGCAAGGCAACCATGCCGAACGGCCGCGATCCCTTATGCATCGGTGATGGCTGGGATCAAAGAGTGCAATTTGCTGCGGGCCTGGCGATGCGCTAACCCGGATGCGGCTTTTGGGGCACGACCGATGAACGTTCTGTCGATACAATCCCACGTGGCCTACGGCCATGTGGGCAATTCCTCCGCGGTCTTTCCGATGCAGCGGCTCGGCGTCGAGGTCTGGCCGATCCATACGGTGCAGTTCTCGAACCACACCGGCTACGGCTCCTGGAAGGGCCGCGTCGTCGACGGGCCCGCGATCGAGGAACTGGTCGACGGGATCGCGGATCGCGGGCGTGCTTCAGACCTGCGACGGCGTGCTGTCCGGCTATATGGGCTCGGCCGATATCGGCAATGCGATCCTGTCCGACGCTGTCGCGGGTGCGGCCGCTCAATCCCGCGGCGCTCTATTGCTGCGATCCGGTGATCGGCGATGTCGGTCGCGGCGTCTTCGTCCGTCCGGGCGTGCCCGAGTTCATGCGCGATCATGCCGTGCCGGCCGCCGACATCATCACGCCCAACCAGTTCGAGCTCGAATATCTCTCCGGCATCGAGACGGACACGCTGGCCGGGCGTCAAAGAAGCCATCGCGGCGGTCCATCGTCTTGGCCCGAAGGTCGTGCTCGTGACCTCGATCGAGACCCGCGAGATGCCTCCCGATGCGCTCGACCTCATCGCCGGGGAGGGCGGCCGCTTCTGGCGCGTGCGCACGCCGAAGCTGTCGCTCAGCGTCAACGGCGCGGGCGATGCCATCGCGGCCTTGTTCTTCGTGCATTATGCGCGCTCGCGATCGGCCGAAGATCGCGCTCGTCGAAGCCGCCGCGTCGATCTTCGGATTGCTCAAACGCACCGCCGACGCGGGCTCGCGCGAGATCCTGACCGTCGCCGCGCAGGACGAGTTCGTCTCGCCCACCCACCGTTTTCCCGCCGAGGAGATTTGACGCATGTCCCGCCGCTTCGTGACACTCGATGTCTTCACCGCCGATCCGCTGACCGGCAATCCGCTCGCCGTCGTGCTCGATGCGGAGGGCCTCGACACCGCGCACATGCAGGCGATCGCGCGCGAGTTCAATCTGTCCGAAACGGTTTTCGTCCTGTCGCCCGGACGATGCGCGGCAGCGCGCCGACATCCGGATTTTCACCCCCAAGCGCGAATTGCCCTTTGCCGGTCATCCCACCGTCGGGCACGGCGGTTCTGCTCGCGCTTCTCGATCAGGACGGGAAGCCCGGCGCGGCGGCGTTCGGTCTCAAGGAAAAGGTCGGCGATCGTGTCCTGCGCGGTCGAGATCGCTGAATGCGACGCAGCGGCAGCGCGCGCTTCCGGCTGCCGAAGCTTCCCGAAACCTGGGGCGACGGGCCGAGAGAGCAGCGACTGCGCCTGGGCGCCTCGGCCTCGATCCGACCGAGATCGGTTTCGACCGGCACGTGCCGAGCCGGCATTCCGCGGGCGTGCCCTTACGATCTCGTGCCGGTCGCGTCGCTCGACGCCTCTGGCGCGCGCGAAGCCCAACGGCGAGGCGTTCGATGCAGGCCTTCGGCGACAGCGGCCACCCGGCCGCCTATGTCTATACGCGCCTTGCCGGACGAGGACGGCTTCGCTTCCGCGCCCGCATGTTCGGGCTCGGCATGGGCGTCGCCGAAGATCCGGCGACGGGCTCGGCCGCCGCGTCCTTCGCCGGTGCGCTGATGCAATGCGAGCCGCTGGGCGACGGCGAGCATGACATCGTCATCGAACAGGGCGTCGAGATGGGGCGGCCGAGCGTCATCAACCTTCAGATGGTCGATCAAGAACGGCGCGCTCGTCTCGGCGGAGATCGGCGGCAACGCGGTCGTCATCAGCCGAGGCGAATTGCTTTGATGACAGCGGACGCGATCATCACCCGCGTGTCGGACGTCGAGGCCCGGATTGCGACGCGCTTCGATGGCCCTGGGCGGAGGACAATCGCGAGGCGATCGCCGCCAACTGGCAGCGGCGCATCGCCGCCAAGCCGCAGAATGTTCAACGGACGCGTCCTCCTTCTCGGCGACATTCTCGTCACGCCGGAACTCTGCCGCAGCACCTATTTCGAGACCGATTACGCGAATCTGGTCGGCTGGATCGATATGGGACTATCCCGACACCAGCGTCGCGAACGGCTTTGCCATGGGCGCGCTGCGCGGATCGGACGGCGCGTTCATCTGCGGCGTCATGGCCGACCACACGGTCAATGCCGGACGGGTCTATTTCGCCGGCCGGGACGCCCGACCGTGTCCGACATGCGGCCCGATGGGACGGTCGATCTCGCCGGCAGCCTGACGCGGGAGCTGGTCGAGGAGACCGGGCTTCACGAGAGCGACTACACGGTCTCGGACGGGTGGATCGTGGTGCAGCGCTGGCCCACCGTGGCGATGATGCGGCTGGTGACGCTCAAGGTTCCGGCCGAGGAAGGCGCGGAACGCATCAGGGCGCTGATCGCGGCCAGCATCGAGCCCGAACTGAAGGACGTGAGGATCGTGCGGGGCACGGACGATATCGACCCGCGATACCATGCCGCTTTTCCTGCAATCGTTCTTCGCGTGGGCCTTCGCTCAGCGATAGCCGTATCGGCTCTTGGTGGCCTCGATCATGCGCATGGCCTCGGCGTCGCGTCCGGCCGCGCACGCGGCCTGAGCCCGGTCGATCTCCTTCTCGACCCGTCCGTGGACCGAGGGGCTGACGTGCCCCATCGCCAGATCGTTCGTCATGATGGCCCGATAACGATCGACCTCGCCCTGACACCCGCCTCCACCCGGGAGAGCGAACCCCGCCGGTGTTACGTTGGTCGAGCCGGCGGCGGGGGCAGGGGCTGTCGTCTGGTTACAGGCGGCAAGTCCGAGAGCCCCAATGAGCGCGGGAAGGATAGGCAAGCCTCACGAGCGGCCTCCATGACGTGGTTCGACGCTTTGTGTCTTTCCCATCCCGATAAACGCCGCGCTTGTTGCGGGCAAGAGGGCCGTTTGGGCAAGATTGTTCGCCCGCGCGCCTTGCCAGAGCGCCGAAGCATCGTTAGAAACGTGCGGTCTGTCGCGGTCTTCCCGCGACTTTTGGAGGATTGGGTCGCGATGTTCATCGTCTCCCACAGCGCCTTGAAGAACTGCCCCGCTTCCGCGGCAGCTTCTGCGCGCCTCCTCGGCCTCCTTCTCCTTAGTCGCCCCTGAGGGTCGACTGGGCGCTGGCGCCTGGGCACTCAGGGGTTCGAAAGAAGGAACCAACCTTGAGCGCCTTGTGATCGCTCGCTCCGAGAAGGACTAGACCCGATGACCGCATCCCCCGTTTCCGGTTCGCCCCGCGACCGCGTTTTGATTTTCGACACCACCCTGCGCGACGGCGAGCAATGCCCCGGCGCGACCATGACGCTCGAGGAGAAAGCTCGAGATCGCCGAACTGCTGGACGCCATGGGCGTGGACATCATCGAGGCCGGGTTCCCCATCGCGTCGAACGGCGATTTCGAGGCCGTGAGCCTCATCGCCAGCCGGGTGAAGAACGCGACGGTCGCCGGTCTGGCCCGCGCCATCTCGGCCGACATCGCCCGTGCCGGCGAGGCCGTTCGCCATGCCGTGCGTCCGCGCATCCATACCTTCGTGTCGACCTCGCCGATCCATCTGGCGCACCAGATGCGCAAGACGCGAGGACGAGGTCATCGAGATCATCACCGCGACGGTTGCGCAGGCCCGCAATCTCGTCGACGACGTCGAGTGGTCGGCCATGGACGCGACCCGCACGTCCATCGATTATCTGTGCCGCTGCGTCGAGGCGGCGATCAAGACCGGCGCGACCACCATCAACCTGCCCGATACGGTGGGCTATGCGACGCCGGACGAATATCGCCATATGTTCCGCGCCATTCGCGAGCGCGTGCCCGAATTCCGACAAGGCGATCTTCTCCGCGCATACGCATGACGATCTCGGTCTCGCGGTCGCCAATTCGCTGGCCGCCATCGATGGCGGCGCGCGGCAGGTGGAATGCACCATCAACGGCATCGGCGAGCGGGCCGGCAACGCGGCGCTCGAAGAGATCGTGATGGCGATCCGCACCCGGAGCGACGTGCTGCCCTACGATACCGGCATCAACGCCGCGATGCTGACCCGCGCGTCGAAGCTCGCCGCCGCCGCGACCTCGTTTCCGGTGCAATACAACAAGGCCATCGTCGGCCGGAACGCCTTCGCGCATGAGAGCGGCATCCATCAGGACGGCATGATCAAGAACGCGCAGACCTACGAGATCATGACGCCGGAAAGCGTCGGCGTGTCGAAGACCTCGCTGGTGATGGGCAAGCATTCGGGCCGCAACGCGTTCCGCACGCGCCTCGGCGAAATGGGCTACGACCTGTCCGACAATCAGCTCGAAGATGCGTTCGTGCGCTTCAAGGAATTGGCGGACCGCAAGAAGCATGTCTACGACGAGGACATCGAGGCGCTGGTCGACCAGAACATCGCCACCGCGCATGACCGCATCAAGCTGGTGTCGCTGTCCATCGTCGCGGGAACGCGCGGCCCGCAGCGCGCCACCATGAAGCTCCAGATCGACGACAAGATCGTCACCGAGGAGCAGGAGGGCAACGGGCCGGTCGACGCCACCTTCAATGCCATCAAGGCGCTGGTGCCGCACGAGGCGATGCTCGAACTCTACCAGGTCCACGCGGTGACCGAGGGGACCGACGCGCAGGCCGAGGTCTCGGTCCGCCTCTCGGCGAATGACCGCAGCGTCACCTCGCGGGCCGCCGACCCGGATACGCTCGTGGCCTCCGCCCAGGCTTATCTCGGCGCCCTGAACAAGCTCATGAGCCACGGCGCGCGGCTTCACGCCCAGCACGCGGCCGAATAGATCCGACCCGATGTCCCCGCCCGTAGCGGCGGGGACATCCGAATCGGTCGAGACGAAGGCGATCCCGGAAAAACCCTTCGCAAAATCAACGAATCCTCGGCGAATGGGGTAGACAGCCGCCGCACGGTTTGTTACTTGCACGGCCTCTTCAGCGGGCCTCGTCCTGCTGAATTCGCTTCGGCGAGGGTGCATAGCTCAGTTGGTAGAGCAGCTGACTCTTAATCAGCGGGTCCAAGGTTCGAGCCCTTGTGCACCCACCAATCCTTTCAGGGACTTAGGTGGAACAATACGAAGGCTGGCTTCGGTTGCCAGCCGTCGACGTTGCGCGTGATTCTCCGATCGCCGCGCCCGCTTCATCAAAGTGCCACACCCGGAAACTGAGGCTGACGGCTGATCAAGTCGCCTCTTAAACCTGCGCCGTCGGCGGCTCTCAGGAGCCAGCCGCCAACGAAGCGGTGCGAAAACTATCTAACGTTTGGAAGATTTGTGGTTGGGCGCCCATCGGGCCGGCGTCCCAAACTGAAGATGGCCGTATCAGGCCGCCTGCCTGACGTCGGCGTCGGCGAGCCGGCGCAACTCCGATGTGGCGCCCTCGATCGCTTTCTCACGATAATCAGGCCCCATGGCGAGGCGTTCGGCGCGGACGAAATCGACGTTGGTGATGCCGATGAACCCCAGCAAAGCGCGCAGGTGCGGCTCCTGACCGTCGAAGACTTTCGCCGGACCGTCGCTGTAGAACCCGCCGCGGCTTTCCACCACGATGGCCCGCTTGCCCTTGAGCAACCCCTCGGGCCCTGCTTCCGTGTAGCGAAAGGTCGTGCCGGCGCGCAGCACGTAATCGAACCAGGTCTTCAAGGTCGAGGGGATGCCGAAATTGTACATCGGCGCTCCGATCAGAACGGTATCGGCGGCCTGAATCTCGGCGATGAGTTCGTCGGCCAGAGCGCGGGTCCGCCGTTGCTCGGCGTCAGGTTGGTCGTTTGCCAGGCCCTGGAGCGCGCTGCCCGTGATGTGAGGGACCGGGTTCTCACCGAGGTCGCGCGAAATGACCGTCACGGACGGGTCCTGACTGCGCAGGTTCGAGAGGGCTTCGTTCACAAGCTGCTTCGAGACGGACGCCTCGCCGGACAGGCTGCTGTTGAGGACAAGAACGGTCGACATGGGGAACTCCGATCGATGGACGATTGTGTCATCCCAAGATAATGGTTCTCAAAACGCAACAGAACGGTCATAATCCGCACATCACTGTTGACCGGAATGGAACGCCGACATGTCCGAACTCGACGATATCCGGGCGTTTGTGGAGGTGGCGGATGCCGGCGGGTTCGGCCGGGCGGCCAAGCGGCTGGGCGTCTCGAAGTCGATCGTCAGCCGACGCATCGCCCGGCTCGAAACGAACCTCGGAACGCGGCTCCTGAGCCGGACGACCCGCGGCATCAGCCCGACCGAGACCGGGATCGACTTCAAGGCCCGGGCGGAACGTATCCTTGCCGATCTGGGCGAGGCCCGCGACGCGGTCGCCCACCATTCCGGCGAGGCCGTGGGCGTTTTGCGGATCTCACTCCCTTTGGCGTTTGGATTGCGCCATGTGACGCCGCTCCTCGCCGAGTTGCTCAGCCGCCATCCACGACTGGAGATCGAGGCCTCTTACAGCGATCGGTTCGTGGACCTCGTGGGCGAGCGGCTGGATGCGGCGATAAGGATCGGCGAGTTGAAGGATTTCGAGCCTCGTGGCGCGCCGCTTCGCGCGCGGGACAGCCGTCATCGTGGCAAGCCCCGCTTATCTTGCGCGCCATGGCCGACCGACCGTTCCCGGGGATATCGTGGGGCGCGAATGCCTGATCTATAGCGGCAGCGCGGGCCGCGACTGGGTATTCCAGGTGGGCCGACGCCGGGTCGTCATTCGCCCCGAGGGACGCTTCAGGGCCGATAACGGGGACGCGATCCTGGACGCGGCGAAACTGGGTCTGGGCATCGCCGCCCTGCCGACCTTCATCGCCTCGGACGATATACAAACCGGCGAACTCGTGCCCCTCCTGACCGAATATCCGATGCCCGAATACGGGCTCTATGTGGTCCGCCCCCCGGGCGCTCATCTTCCGGGAAAAGTCCGCGTGCTCATCGATCTCCTCGTCGAGAGGTTCGACGGCGAGCCGCGCTGGGACCCATGCCAGATGGCAGCACTCGGTCGCGAGGCATGACCCCCGGAAAAGACGGCGGCATGCGGCTCGGCGGTTGGCGAAGACGGCTTTTTTTGATACTAAAAGTGTCAAAAGAGAGAGCAGCGTGCCAGACCAGAAAGTGTCCGTGAAACAGATCAAGGCCGCCCGCGCATTGCTCGGGTGGTCGCAAGCCGATCTTGCCGCCGCGTCCGGCGTGTCCGAACCGACCATCAAGCGGCTCGAAGCGGGCGATGGCGCGCTCGGAGGACGGTTGGAGACCGGTGACAAACTGCAGGTCGCCTTGCAGCTCGCGGGAATCGTCTTCTTTTCCGAGAACGAGATGAGCGCGGCGGGTGGGCCGGGTATACGGCTGAAACCCACAAGGACGGATGAAGGTTTGCGCCCGGATCAACTCAATTCTGAAAATGACGGGTGACGGCCGATGTCGCCGGGCCGGGCTGGTGCGCGGACTTGACGCGAAGAACGCGCGGCTGTCTTAACGAGATCCCGGGGCGCAATGGCGGCTGCTCACGGGCCTGTAACCAGAAAGTGACCCTTCACGATGACATTGCACGAGCATATCGAAAAGCATTGGCGCATGGCCGCCATCGTCGTGGTTGTGCTGTTTCTGGCGTATAGCGTGACGTTCTTCTGGTAATCCTGCGCGCCCGTGTCAGCGGGCTCTTCTATACGCCGCAGCGGATGAATCGTAGCCCGCGGGAGAGAAGGTCTCGACCCCGTCGATCAGACTGCGGTTCCGTCCTGCGTTCTTTGCGGCATACAACGCGCGGTCGGCGCGTGAGACGACATCCCACACCGTTTCGCCATCCCGACGCTGGGCGATTCCAAAGCTCGCGGTGACGGAGCGCCCGGGCGCGACGGCGGTAAAACGCGCGCGTTCGAGATTCTCCCGCAACCCTTCCGCGAACATGCGCGCAACAACGGCGTCGGTTTCCCGAAGCAGCACGACAAACTCTTCGCCGCCGATCCGCGCCACCACATCGCCGCCGCGCGAGGCCTCGCGCAGAATCGTCGCCACCGATCGCAGGACATTGTCGCCGCTTCTGTGTCCGTAGGTGTCGTTGATCGATTTGAAATGGTCGATGTCGCAAACGATCAGGCTGAACAGGCCGTCTCTGCTCGTTCCGATCACCCGTTCGGCGGTTGCATCGAACCCTCGGCGGTTAAGCAGGCCGGTAAGTGGATCGGTATCCTTTTCCCGTTGCAGATCTGTGATCGTGTCGGCTGCGCTCGTGGCCAGAAGCGATAGTGCCAGCACCATCCCGAAGAGCGGCATGGCGATTTGCAGAACGACCCAGAAGGGCGACGCGCCCAACCCGTCGAGCGCGCCATTCGAGACGATGACCAAAAGCGTCCGCGGGACAAAATGCAGCGCGAACAGGAGCAGCGCCCAGTAGAGAATCCGATCCGTCAGCATGCCGCGTTTCATGCTGCCTAATCGTGGCAGCGCAGCCAAGAGGATGAGCGCCATGCCGATGTTCTGAATGCAGATGCGGGCGACCAGGTTGTCGGATATGTAATGAAAATACGAAATGGCCGATAGGATCGCCGTGACAACGGCCACGTAGCGAATGGTGCCGCCGCCAGCCGATGCGCGCTGCAACAGGCCCTCGACCAGGGATATCGCGCTCAGCAAGTACAGAAGCGCCGACAGCTCGGTCTCAAGGCCGCTCTCCGGCGTCAGATCGAGTATCTGGACAGTGACGCCCAGGCTGTAAAATGCGAAGGCGAGCGAAAAGCACAAGATGTGCCAACGTGCCCGGTCCAGAAGCCAGATTAACAGAAACGTGAGTGCAAAGATGAGAACCACGGCTGGCCCGATGAGGGCGAAGATCTGTCGTGTGACAAGAAATTGCAACACTGTGCGCGGCTACCTGCATCGGCTGGAATAGTCCCCCCTGAAACGTCATCAGGAAGCGCCTTGAGCGTCTGCAGCGACATGCTGCCCGCCCATGCTCCAAAACCTATAAAGCAAGCTGGGCCGCTTACAAGAGAAGGTTCAAGTGCGGGGGATCAGCGCTTCGCTAGGCGTGCGCCAGGATCATATAATCGAGCACTGCACCATAATGACAAGCCGCAGCCAACAACACGAAGGCATGCCAGATGGCATTCTGGAACCGAAGGCGTTCCCAGACGTGGAAGACGACGCCCACGGTATAGAGGCCTCCGCCGACGGCCAGCCACCACATGGTGGAGGCGGGCAGAGCGCCGAAAACGGAATCGTAGAACACAATCCCGCTCCACCCCAACGCGAGATAAAGCAGGATCGACAACCGATCGAAACGTCCTGGCATGGCGAGCTTCAACGAAATTCCGAGGGCTGCCGTCGTCCAGATGCCGGCCAACAGCGCAGGGGACGCGATCTCGCCGTTGATGCGGGTCAGAAACGGCGTGTAGGTGCCGGCGATCAGAAGATAGATGGCGGAATGGTCGAACCTGCGCAGGATCCACTTTACCCGCGACACCGGCCACATGTTGTAGGTGGCCGAAACCGCGAGCACCGCCACGAGGCCGGTGGCGTAGATCCATGCCGCCGCATAGGCGCCCCATGCCAGGTGGAAAGCGGACACCAGGAGCGTCGCTGCGCCGGCAAGCGCGAAGCCAACTCCGGCCACGTGGACGATCGCGTCCATGCGCAACTCGGCGGCGTCGAAATTTCGATAGGGTGCGCAGGGCGGCTTCGGCTGCATCGGCTCCTCATAGGCGACATCGGCGAAGCCGTGCAGGGGAACAACGATTAGTGGATTGAATGGTTTCGCACCGCACTGTGACGCGGATAAGACGAGCCGGCGTTCGATCGGGAGGGGATTCCAGCCGACCCCGGCTTGACTATCGCGACGCGGTTCCGGACACAGCATCATAACCTTCGGAGCGCGATGTCATGGACGTGAAAGACAGCAACGGTACTCTGCTGAACGACGGCGACTCGGTCCAATTGATCAAGGATCTCAAGGTAAAGGGCACATCTGTGACCCTCAAGCGGGGGACCGTGGTCAAGAACATCCAGTTGACGGCGAACGAGGAGGAGATCGAGGGACGCGTCGAGAAGGTCAAGAATCTCGTCCTCAAGACCTGCTTTCTGAAGAAAGTCTGACGAGAGGCTGTGCTCCAGGTCGCGGGTCTCCGCCCTCAGGCGAAAAACCACAGGCCGAGAAGCGGCAGTCCAACCGCCTGGGTCCGCGTCCAGATCATGGTGGACCGTTCCAGCGTGAATTCGAAGCCATAGCTCTCGTGGGGCACCGATGAAGCTCCGCGAAGTCGGGGTCGGTGCCGTTTGGTAACCAAAACTCTAAAAGTCTGTCGCCTAGTCCTTCGTCTCGCCGGTCGGGCTCTCCAATACTTGCCGCCAGGGATCAGCGCGATTGTCCGCCGGGCGACCTCTCCTCAGGGGAAGAACGGAATCGGCGGGACGGCTTGCGAGCCAATACGCCCTGTTCCTCCAAGTTCTTCACGACGTCCTCGGTGACGATTCCGGGCTCGCGCACCCATCCGTCGCCGCCCGGGATCTGCGGAACGACATGGATGCGCCCGTCTCCGATCTGATCGACAATGCACGAATAGGCCCTTCGATCGCCGGGGGGGCGATAGATGACGGTGGCGCCCACGCGCAACCGTTCGCCATCGCCGGTCTCGAGCGAGACGGGGATCGGCTCGCCGTTTCCGACACCTGCCCGCGTTGCTGCGCGATAGCGGTCCAAAGCTGCGATGGCGGACCGGGCACGGTCCCGAAAGCGCTCGGTCACGACCCTCAGGACGGGGTCTTCGCTGCGGCCGGGATACCAGGAATTTCCCCCGGCGCGCGCCAACTCCTCCGCAACCACATCGACTTCCTTTTCGGTCATTTCTGTCTCCCGGGAATGAAATGATGTCGGAGATGATTCAGGCAGGCACACTCTGTGTGACCAAAGGGGAATGCATGATAGCGCTCGGAGAGACGGCATGAACAGATGCGATGGCGGCCGAAACCACAAATGTGATCGACATCTCGCGCCACGCGAGGACAGCGTTCTCAAGGCGAATACGTCGCCACGTGTTTAGGCGAGCGTTCCTAGCGATCCGTCCCGGTCTGGCGTTCGCGACGGCGCGAGGATCGGATTCCTTGCGTGCGGTCAGGCCGCTGGCTAAGAGGAAAGGGCCGCGATGACGCATTGCGCCGGGCGGCACGGGAAGCAGCCATGAAATTTTCTGCACGTCACCTTGCGAACGATGCGGCGATACCGCTCCTCACCGTTTTTCTCGTCAGCCTGTTCGTGGCTCTGCAGTTTTTTGGCTCCCCGCCAGCGCTTGGCAGTCTTCGGTCGCTCGCGCCCGCGGAGACATCGAGCCCGCGCGCCACCCTCGAGGGATTCCGATCCCAGACGGCCCGGGCTTCCCAGTTGCTTCTCGAAGCCTATCGCCAGAACAGGTCGGAGCCGGGACTTTTCTGGAGCGAAGGCGTCAAGGACAAGGTCAAGGAAGCCGAATCCCTGCTGGCCCGCGCGTCCCGCGCACTCGATCTCAGCCAGGTCCCGCCGGTTGACCTCGAACATCGCAGGCTGGAATCGACGCTCCTTCTGAAAGAGATTCTCGACCGCGTGCCGTTGCCGCCTTCGACCAATCTGCCCGGTGCGGATCAGACGCTCCAGAGCTGGAACGTGCCCGGAACCGAAATCCGCATCGTGCGCATGCCAGACGGTCCCCGCGCCGGCGAGTACCTTTTCTCCAACGAGACCGTCAATCTGCTCCGCGATTTCTATCAATTGATCCGGGAAGAGCCGAACGCCAATGGAGCGACCGAGGATTTCTACGATTTCTTCAGCCAGTCGCCCGGCTATCTCCTGCCGCCCAAATGGTTCGCGCTGATCGAAGCCCTGCCGCCGTCATTCCGTGTCGAGTTGCACGGGCAGGCCTTGTGGCAATGGATCGGCCTTCTGCTGACGCTCGGGATCGCCGCCGCGGTGGTGGCGGGCGTCTTTCGGATGATGAGACGCCGCGCGGGCTCTGGCGAGTCGAGGAGGCCGGTCGTCGAAAGCGTGCTCGTTCCGGGCACGATCCTGGTGGCGGCTCTGTCCGTCGCCTATGTGTCGGATTATCAGATCAACCTCACGGGCGACGTCAACGATACCGTCGAGGCGATTGCCGAGGGCATCGCCTATCTCGCCGGAGTATGGGGAATCATGCGGTTCTCGGGCGCTCTCGCGGACCATTTGACGTTTTCGAGAAGCGAGAGCATCGATGCCCACCTGGCGCGCGCGGCCGTGCGGATCGCGGGCATCGGCATCGCCCTCGCACTCTTGATCTACGGTGCGTCCTATCTCGGATTGCCCCTTGCCGGCCTCCTGGCAGGGCTCGGCGTCGGCGGCCTCGCCGTCGCGCTCGCCGCAAAGCCAACGCTGGAAAACTTCATCGGCGGCCTCATTCTCTACGCGGACCGTCCCGTTCGTGTCGGCGACCTGTGCCGGTTCGGGACGCTGGAGGGGCGCGTGCAGGAAATCGGCATCCGGTCCACACGCATCCGTGGCCTCGACCGTTCGTTGATCACGATTCCCAACGCGACATTCGTCAATCTCAACATCATCAATCTCACGAACCGCGATCGGATGCCGTACAAGCGCATCGTCGCATTGCGCGCGACGGACGGCATCGGCATTCGCCAGGAAGTCGAGGCGCTGACAGCGCTTGTGGCGCAGCATCCCATGATCGAGCCCAACACGCTGGAAGTGCGCCTGCGGGAGGACCCGGAGGAAAAGCCGAAAGTCGAGATACGCGCGCTGATTATGACCTCCAAATGGGAGGAGTTCCTGCGCATCCAGCAGGATATCGATCTGCTGCTCAGGGATGCCGTTCTCGTGCCCGAGGCGCCAATTCCCGCCGCGACCGATGCCGAGCGCAACGACAACGATGTCGCCGAAGACGCGCCGAAACAGGCGAAAGCATAAAACCCCGCGATTGGTCAGCGGATGGCGACGATCTCCGCTTCTCCGTGGCCTAGAATCGCCACGTCGCCCACTTCCTTTCCCATCAAGGCCTGAGCGAGGGGCGATACATACGAGATCGTGCCGGCCGTCGGCTCCGCCTCGTCTTCGCCGACAATCCGATAGGATTGCTCCCGCCCGTCCTCCCGGCGGAAGGTCACCGTGGACCCGAATCTGGACGTGGGAGTGGTCCACCGGGTCAGGCACGACTTCGGCGGTGGCGCGCCTGTGGGTCCAGTAGCGCAGATCCCGGGAGGCTCGCGACACCTCGGCGCGGTCGTCGCGTGCCTGAGCCTGTGCAAGGTTCTCCCGCAACCTCGCGATCTCTTCGTCCATATGGGCAAGACCGGCCGAGGTCACGAGATTGGAATGCGGACTGATCTGGCGATCCGGCAAATCCTCGAACGCTTCACCGCCCTCGGCCTCACGAACGAAAGCCCTGCTCATGGCGCACTCCTTGGAATCCTCAAGGAAAACGATTGAGAGCGGGCTTTAGTTCTCAGAATTAGCGCTCCTTGCGAAGATGCCCGACGATACCGCCCGGAAACGCATAGACGCTGACGATGAACAGCGCGCCGAGCCAGAGGAGCCAGCGATCGGGATGGACGAGATCGGGCAGGAGCGGGATGCCCGACAGGCTGGCGCTGGCAGCCCCCATCAGAACCTGCAGGTAGCTCTGCGCCAGCACGAACAGCGCCGCGCCGATCACGGCTCCGTACATGGTGCCCATGCCGCCGATCACCACCATCAGCAGGATGTCGATCATGATCGAGAAAGACAGTGTCGTGTCGGGACCGTTGTATCGCAGCCACAGCGCCAGCATCGCGCCGGCGAGCGTCGCTGCCAGAGCGCCGAGATCACCGACGCGGCCGTCCTGTAGGCGACGACCCGGTAGCCGAGCGCCTCGGCGCGGAACTCGTTCTCGCGGATCGCCTGGAGGACGCGCCCGAAGGGCGAATTCACGATGCGCAGAAGGACGAGGAACACTGCGAGCGCGGCGAAGAAGAACGAGATAATAAGCCAGGATCCGCCCATTGATCGATGAGGCCGAAAACAGGCTCGGAGAGCAGGCGGAAGGCCGGGCGCAATTGCGGCGGGAGCTGGAACGAAAGGCCGTCTTCGCCGCCCGTGACCGTCGACATCTGCGAGGCGAGGACCGCCGCCGCGGATGCGACTGCGAGCGTGATCATCGAGAAGAAGATCGCGCGCACACGAAGCGACAGCAGACCGATGGCGACGGCGAGAACCGCCGAGAGCATCAACGCCGCCGCGACCCCGATCGCAACCGAAGTCCAGGTCGGGCCCGAACCGCTCCAGCGCGATGGCGACCCCGTAGCCGCCGATGCCGAAGAACATCGTGTGGGCGAAGGAGACGATCCCCGTATAGCCGAGGAGCAGGTCGTAGCTTGCGACCAGCGCGATGAACACGCAGATCTTCGCGGCGGTGCTCGAGCGGCTGGCTGCCGGAGAACAGGAATGGCGTCGCGGCGAGAACGACGACGATGCCGATCAGGATGGTCGAGAGCGCGCGCGAACGCGGCGGATCGGATGACAGGAGGCGCGCGATCACGCATCGCCGTGGCGCCACTTCAAAAGGAGTTGGGGCGGGGAGGCGATCATCGACGGGCCACCGGAAACAGTCCTTGCGGACGCCAGACGAGCACCAGCGCCATCACGAGGATATTGGAGATCAACGCCAGTTTGGGCGCAAGAAAGCCGACATAATTGGCCACCAGCGCCACGAGGAGCGAGCCGACGAAGCAGCCGCCGACGGAGCCGAGGCCGCCGATGATGATGACGATGAAGACCAGCACCATCACCTCCATGCCCATGCCGGCCGTGAGCGTCTGGCGGTAGAAGGCCCACATGACGCCGCCGAGGCCGGCGAGCGCCGAACCGGCCACGAACACGCTGACGAAGAGCCGGCGGATGCGATAGCCGAGCGCCTCGACCATCTCGGGGTTCTCGACGCCGGCGCGGATCAAAAGTCCGATCCGCGTTCGGTTGAGCAGGAGCTCCATGCCGCCGAACACCGCCAAGCCCGATCACGACCGCGAAGACGCGATAGCGCTCCATCACGATGTCGCCGAGGACGTAAGCGCCGCGCAAGGATTCGCGGCAACGCGATGGGGATCGGGGAGGCGCCCCAGATCGCGTGGATGGCCTGCTCGGTCACGATGAGTCCGCCCATCGTGACCAGGATCTGCTTGAGGTGATTGCCATAGACCGGCCGCACGATGACCCGCTCGAAGACGGCGCCCACCACGGCCGTCAACGCCATGGCGACGACGATGCACAGACCCATGAGCGCGAGGTTGAGGCCGAGCGAATCCGCTTCACCCCAGGCGGCAAGCGGCCCGAGCACGATCAGCGTCGCGTATGCGCCGAGCGAGATGAAAACGCCGTGGCCGAAATTGATGATGTCCATCAGGCCGAACACGAGGGTCAGGCCGGACGCCATGAGGAAGATCATCATCCCCATGGCGAGGCCCGCGACCGTGAGCGTGACCCAGGAGGAGGGATTGCCGATGAAGGGCAGGGCGACGAGCGCCAGGGCGGGGACGAGCAGCAGCGGTAGCCAATCCGTCCGATTGCGCGGCAGTTCCGTCGCGTCGGATGGCGCTGGTGGTGACGTCGGTCATTGGTGAGCATCCAGGCTGAGGCCGAGCAGGCGCTGCTGCAGGGCCTGATCGGCGACGAGATCGCTCATGGCGCCGGAATGCGCGATACGCCCGTCATCCATCACGAGAACGTGGTCGCCGAGCGCCGAGGCGGCGATAGAAATTCTGCTCCACGAGCAGGATCGTCTCGCCCGCTGCCTTCAGGGCGCGAAACGCCTCGATCATGCTGCGCACCATCACGGGCGCGAGGCCCTTGGTGGGCTCGTCCACGAGCAGCAGACGCCGCGGCTCCGCGATCGCGCGGGCAATCGCGAGCATCTGCTTCTGCCCGCCGGAAAGATTGCCCGCCGGCAGGTTCCAGAAGCGCTTCAGCGCGGGGAACAGTCCGAGGATCCAGTCGAGGCGGTCGGCGATCGACGGGTCCGCTGCGCGCCGCCAGCACGATGTTCTCGCGCACGGTGAGGTCGGTAAAGATCGCCATCGATTCCGGCACATAGGCGATGCCGGCGCGCGCGATGTCGGGCGTCGCGACCTTGGAGATGTTCAGGCCGGCGAAGCGAATGCTGCCCGGAGGAGGCCTGCCACAGGCCCATGATGGTGCGAAGCGTCGTGGTCTTGCCGGCGCCGTTGCGGCCGAGCAGAACCGTCAGACCGCCGGCCGGAATCGCGCAATCGACGCCGTGCAGGATGTGGTAGGGCCCGATATGCGTGTGCACGCCTTCGAGCTGCAGGAGAATGTCGCTCATGCGGAAACCTCGACGCCGAGATAGGCTTCCTGGACGATCGGCGAGGCGATGACGGTCGCCGGCTCGCCGTCGGCGACCAGGGCGCCGTTGTGCAGCACGACGATGCGGTCGGCGAGCGAGCGCACCACGTCCATCTTGTGCTCCACGAGCAGGACGGTGGCGTCGCCGCCTGCGCTTGATGTCGTGAATCAGTTCGAGAACCGTCGGCACCTCGTCGACGCTCATGCCGGCCGTCGGCTCGTCGAACATGAACACCTTGGGCTCCATGCGCGATGAGAAGCGCGACTTCGAGCTTGCGCTGATCGCCATGCGAGAGCGCCGCCGGCGCCACATGCCGCTTGTCCGAAAGGCGAACGCGTTCGAGGACTGCCTCGGCCTTCTCGATGAGGTCGCGGCGGCTGTTCCAGACCCGGAAACAGCGACCAGCCCGCATCCGGCGCGGCTTTGCACCGCGAGGCGCACGTTCTCGAGCGCCGACAAGCTGGGGAAACAGGTTGGTGAGCTGGAAGGCGCGGCCCAATCCGCGGCGTGGCGCGGCCGGAGGCGGGCAGGCTCGTGATGTCCTCGCCCGCCGACGAGCACCTGGCCGGCGCTTGCGCGCAATTGGCCGGAGATCAGGTTGAAATAGGTCGTCTTGCCGGCGCCGTTGGGCCCGACGATGGCCGTCAGCGTGCCGGGCGCGAAACCGGCACGACACGTCGTTGACCGCCACATGGCCGCCGAAGCGGATGGTGAGCCCGCGCGTTTCGAGCGCGGGCACTCTGTGTCGGTAGACGGTGAAACCACGATCCGGTCAGCGCTTGTTGCGCACCGGAATCGGCATCTTGTCGGCCGGGATGGTGTTGACCAGGTCGAGCAGGTCGTTGGCATCCTTGCCGTCGGCCTTGACCTTGAAGTGGTACATGACCTGCAGCGCCTGATGATCTTCCTTGCGGAACGTCATCGGCCCCTTGGGCGTCTCGAAGGTCATGCCTTCCATGGCGGCGATCAGCTTCTCGGTGTCGGTGCCGCCCGCCTTGTCGATGGCGGTCAGAGCCGCCGAGGCGGCCGCGAAGCCGCCCGCCGTAAAAAAGTCCGGCGGCGCGTTGAAGCGCTTCTGGTGCTCGGCGACGAGCCAATCGTTCATCGGGTTCTTGGGGAAGCGCGTAGTAGTAATAGATCGCGCCTTCCATGCCGGGATAGTTCTTGTAGATCTGCATCGCCGGCAGGATGTTGCCGCCGGGCGCGATTTCGATGCCGTAGCGCTCGGGCTTCAGGTCGGCGATCTTCGGCAGCGGGTGCTGGCCCGCCCAGATGATCGTGATGATCTTCTTGCCGGGCTTGTCCTTCAGCGCGTCGAACAGGCGCTGCGCGGAAGCGGTGAAATCGGTGGCGTTCTGCGGCGCGTATTCCTCGAACACCACCTTGGCGTTCGGGCGGATCTCCTTGAGCGCGGTCTTGACCGCCGCGACGCCGTCGCGGCCGAAGGCGTAATCCTGCGCGAGCGTCGCGACGCTGACCTCGCCCGTCGCCGGAATGGCCGCCGCCGCGCCATAGGCGTCCTGCGTGGAATTGCGCGACGGTGCGGAAGATGAAGCGGTTCCACTTCTCGCCCGTGATGGCGTCGGCCACGGCCGGCTCGACGATCAGCACCTTGCCGTTCTCCTCGGCGACCGGCAGCATCGCGAGCGCGGCCGCCGACGAGGTGGTGCCGATGGCGAGGTCGACCTTGTCGTCGTTGTAGGCCTGCTCGAGCAAGGTCTTGGCGAGATCGGCCTTGAGCTGATCGTCCTTGACGATCACGCTGATCTTGCGACCCTTCCAGCTCATCGAGCCTTTCGTGAGATATTCGAGCCCCATCATGAAGCCGGCCTCGGTCTGCTTGGCATAGGCCTCGAGCGGACCGGTCTTGCCGGCGATCAGGGCGATCTTGATGTCTTGAGCCATCGCAGTCGATGCCATGAGGACGGCTGCCGTTGCGGCAGTGACAGTGAGTATCCGGCGCATGTGTTTCCTCTGATTTTTGTGATGTTATTGGGGCGCGCGCGGCACCGTCTGTCAAGCGCAAGTCTTGGGCAGAACGATGTCGGCTGTCGGCTCCGAGGCGGCCTCAGGCTTCGGGGAGTATCGGCTTTTCGATATCCTGCGCGACACGTCCGCGGCGCGCGGCGCTTCGCTCCAGAAAGAGAAGAACCAGGCCGGCGGCGCAAATGATTCCCGCGCCGACCAATGTCCAGAATTGCACGATGTCGCCGAACGCCAGATACCCGAGAACGATCGCCCAGATGATGAGCGTGTATTGGTAGGGCGCCACGATGGAGGCGGGTGCGAGTTTGAGCGAGCGGTTCACGCAGGCATGTCCGGCCATGGACACGATCCCGAGGAGAAAGAGGGCCGCGAGCTCCAGGGCCGAGGGTTGAACCCAGGCGAACGGCGCCGTGACCGCGCCGAACACGAGCGCGCCTGCGATCTGGCCGAGGACAAGCGTTCCGTCCGGTGTCTCGCGCAGCTGGCGCGTGGTGATCATCAACAAGGCGTAGAACAGGCTTCCGGCGAGCGCGATCAGAGCCGGCAGAGTGAGGGTTGCGGGCGAGGGCCTCAGCGCCACCAGCACGCCGACGAAACCGACCGCGATGGCGAGGATGCGCGGCCAATCCAGTTTCTCCCCCAGCAGGAAGACCGCGAAAGCCGCCACATAGATTGGCGCCGCGAGATAATAGGTCATGACGTCAGCGAGCGGCAGATAGGTGACGGCCGCGTAAAAGCAGGCGACCTCGAGGGTCGAGAGCACGATGCGGATCGTGTGCAGCCCCGGACGGGGCGGGATCGCCAGCGGAGTTTTCTGCCTGCGCATGATGGGCAGAAGGACGACGAGCGCGGCGACGCTGCGCAGCAACAGCACCTGGCCGACCGAATAGGTCGCAACGAGCCATTTGCCCATCACGTCGTTCACCGCGAACAGAAAGATACCGAGCAGCATCAGGCCGATGCCGAAAAGCGCGCCTGATCGCACTATTTGCGGACGGGTTGCGCCGGCAGCGCTCATGGCTGACGGCCCGCGAAGCGGGGAGCCGCGGGATGGCTAAACGGGTCGGGCCTTGAACTGGCGACGGGGGACATGAAACGACTCAATCGCGGCAAACGATATGGTGCATGCGCGTGCGGCGACCCTCCGTCCATGGGGCGTCGGGAGTTGTCCCCCGATGCCGCCCGGTTTCAATGAGCCATCAGGACGGGCATCGTGGTGTTGCCGAGGATATGGCTGGTGGCGCCGCCAAAGAACATCTGGCGCAGGCGGCTCTGAGTATAGGCGCCCTTCACCAAAAGATCGCAGCCCAGCGCGGCGCTTTCGCCAAGGATTCGTTCGCCGGGACGGTTGGCGGGATCGCTGCCGATGAGCGCTTCGGCCGGTATGCCGTGCATCGCCAGCGACCGCACGAGCTCCGAGCCCGATGGGCCTGGCACGCCCCAGTTTTCCAGCTCCAGCACGACGACGCGGTTGGCCTTGGCAAGCAGTGGCATCGAGCCCAGCACCGCGCGCGCCGTCTCGGTGCTGCGGTTCCAGGCGATCACGATGGTCTTGCCGAGCGTCTTCGGGGCCGTAGGGGGGGCGATCAGCACCGGGCGTCCGGTTTCGAACAGGGCTGCTTCCACGGTGGAAAGCCGCGCATGACCGCTGGCTCCGTCGGGACGTCCCAGCACCGTCACGTCGAAAACCCGACCATAAGCCCCCATGAATGCGTCTTCGCTCAAGCCTTCCTGCCGCCAGCCGTAGCTTAGTCCGGAGAGGCTGCTCGTCGAGGCCGACACACCCTTGCGGGTCATGAACGCGTCGAAGCGCTCGTGGCAGGCGGTCGCCATCTCCTGCCGGTTCTCCGGCGTGATCGGGGAGGGCACCCCGATCGCGATGTCGACCGGCAGCACCACCGGGTAATCCGGCGTGATGGCAAGGCCTTCGATGTATGAGCCGAAGCTCTGGCCAAGGAGAAAGGCCGTTTCGAGGGCGGATTCGATGACGCCGTGATCTTCGATCGGAACAAGGATGCTTTTCATGAGAGTATTGTCGCGCTCAAGAGCATTCTCCGCAAGTCCCTGCGCGCCCGTTCCGGGCGTTGCGCAGGCTCAGACGACCTGGAAATCCGATGGCTTCCACGCCGGGGCCGGATATTGGGGGTCCATTTCCTCCAGGGTCGCCTTCACGACATGGCCGACGGCGGCATTTCGAACCCATTTCCGGTCCGCCGGAATCACATACCACGGAGCAGCCTTGGTGGAGCACTTTTCGAGCATGGTTTCGTACGCGTCTTCGAAAGCGTCCCAGCGCTTGCGGTCTTCGAGATCGCCGGGGTTGAACTTCCAGCGCTTCTTTGGATCGTCCAACCGTTCCTGCAGGCTTTCGGCCTGTTTCTTGGCCGAGATATGCAGCATGAATTTCAGCACGACCGTGCCGTTATCGGTGAGCATGCGTTCGAAATCGTTGATGTGGTCGTAGCGCTTCTCGATTTCCGATTTCGGCAGAAGATCGTGGGCCTTCGGAACCAGCACATCTTCGTAATGCGAGCGGTTGAAAATGCCGATCATTCCCCGGCGTGGGCAGACGGCATGGACCCGCCACAGGTAATCATGCGCCAGTTCCAGTTCCGACGGCCGGCCGAAGGCGTGAACTTCAATGCCGATCGGACCGGTGGCGTTGAAGACGTCCCGCACGGTGCCGTCCTTGCCCGACGTGTCCATGCCCTGGAGCACCACCAGGACGGCGCGCTTGCGTTCGGCATAGAGGCGATCTTGCAGCGCATTGATGTCTTCCGCCAAAGCGGCCGTCGCGGCCCTCGTCTCCTGTTCGTCCGGAAACAGGCCTTCGCCGCGCGCGTCTTTGGCCTTCAGTTTCACCTTGTCGCCCGGCTTGACCCGCAACGCGTCGATCAAGTCCTTTATCTTGTTGGCCATTGGTGCCCCCTCTGCTGTTGTTATGACGATAGGGCGGAGCGCCGCAAAAGGAAGGTCGGACAACAGGCAACCCGTCTTTACGGCGGGCCGCGATCGCCCTAGCAAGGATCGGAACGGAAATTCGAACGAGGCCCGGCCGATGATCGCGCTCTATTATTATCCTGGCAATGCCAGCCTGGTGCCGCACATGATCCTGCGGGAGATCGGTGTGCCGTTCGAGCTTCGAGCTCGTGGACCGGACCCAGAATGCCCAGCAGAGCCCCGAATATCTCAAACTCAATCCCAGCGGGCGCATCCCGGTCCTGGTCGATGGCGGCCAGGTTTTGTTCGAGACGGCCGCCATTGCGATGCATCTCGCCGACAGGTACCCGGATGCGAAGCTTGCTCCCGCCCTCGGTACGCCGGAACGGAGCGAATACTACAAGTGGATGGTGCACCTGACCAACACGCCGCAGGCTGAGTTTCGCGCCTGGTTCTATCCGCGCGAGCACACGATGGACGACGAAGCGGTCGCCAGCGTCAAGAATGCCGCCGAGAAACGGCTCAACGCGATGTTCGACGTGATTGCCAGACAACTCGGCGATCGCCCATGGTTGCTCGGCGACACGTTCTCAACCGCGGACCTGTTGTTGTTCGTGCTCATCCGGTGGGGCCGCGGAATGCCGCGGCCGCCGCGGACGATCCCCAATCTCGGGGCCTTCGCGGAACGGGTTCTGGCACGTCCTGCCGTGCAGGAGGCGTTGCGGGAAGAGGGCATCAAGGAGCCCTTCGTCTAGCCGATCCGCTTCGCCATGTAGACCCGGCGAAGCCCCTTCTCCTCCGCGCGATGCGTTTCGACGAAACCGATGCGGGAATACAACGCGATGTTCTCGCTCATCGCCTCGTTGGTGTAGAGCCTGATCGAGTCAAAGCCTTTGGCGCGGGCGGTGCGTTCGGCGAAATCCAGCAATATGCGTCCGTATCCGCGTCCTTGCGCGTCGGGATCGACCGCCACGTTGTCGAGCAGCATCGCGTCTGCCTCGGGGATGAGGACGACGAAGCCCCGAATGGTATCCTCGGCCAGGAGGACATGCACCTTGTGATCATGAATCAGCGCGCCGTAATCGTCGAGCAGCGGCCCGGGTTTCCGTCCGATCCGCGCGATATAGGGATCATACGCGCGCCCGACGATCGCCTCGATGGCGGGACGGTCCTCGGGTGAAGCGAGGCGGATCACCACGCTCATCGGGCTGCGACGGCGTTCATGAAGCCAGCGGCGTCGCGGAGGCGCCGGTCTTGACGTCCTCCAGCCCGCGCAGGAACGCGGCGGCAATCAGGTCCTGCGTGTAGCTTTGCGTCGGGTTGTCGAAGATCGCCTCGGCGTTGCCGCGCTCCACCACCTTGCCGCTCTTCATCACCATGATCTCGTCCGAGAGCACGCGTACGACCGCGAGGTCGTGGCTGATGAACACATAGGCGAGGCCATGGGCCGTCTGCAGATCGCGCAGCAGATCGACAATCTCCTTCTGCACCGAACGGTCGAGGGCGGAGGTTGGCTCGTCGAGCACGACGAGCTTCGGATGCAGGATCATCGCCCGTGCGATCGCGATGCGCTGGCGCTGGCCGCCCGAAAATTCGTGCGGAAAGCGGTTGCGCCAGGCCGGATCGAGCCGCACTTCCTCGAAGGCCTGCGCGGCACGGCGGTCGCGCTCCTTGCGGGTAATCCGGGGTTCGTGAACCAGCAGGCCTTCGGTGACGATCTCGCCGGCCGTCATGCGGGGAGAGAGCGATCCGAACGGGTCCTGGAACACCAGTTGCAGATGCCGGCGCAAGGGCCGCATGCCGGCCCGGTCCAGGGGCATCAGCTCCCGGTCCTCGAACCGCACCGTGCCGCTGGCTGGAAGCAGGCGCAGGATCGCGCGACCGAGCGTGGATTTGCCCGAGCCGGATTCGCCGACGACCCCGACGGTCTCGCCCTGGCGCACCGACAGGCTGACGCCATCCACCGCATGGAGCACATGCCCCGCCTTGCCGAGGAAGCCCTTTTTCAGCCCGAACGTCACCTTGATGTCTTTCGCGTCGATCACCGTCGGCGACCCCGCCGCCACCGCCTCCTTGCGACCGGTCGGCTCCGCGTCGATCAACATCCGCGTATAGGCGTGCTTTGGCGCCGTGAAGATGTCGTTCGTGTCGCCGCTTTCCACCACCTCGCCGCGCTTCATCACGTAGGTTCGGTCGGCGAAGCGGCGCACGATGCCCAGATCGTGGGTGATGAAGACGATCGACATGCCGAGGCGCTTCTGCAGGTCGGCGAGCAGCTCGAGGATCTGCGCCTGGACCGTCACGTCGAGCGCCGTCGTCGGCTCGTCGGCGATCAGCACATCGGGATTGTTGGCGAGCGCCATGGCGATCATCACGCGCTGGCGCTGCCCGCCGGACATTTCGTGCGGGATAGGAATCGATCCGCCGCGTCGGTTCGGGAATGCGCACGAGTTCGAGAAGCTCGATCGCGCGCTCGCGCGCCTTTGCCTTGCTCATGCCGCCATGGGCGGTGAGCGGCAACGCGATCTGGTCGCCGATCCTGTAGAGCGGATCGAGCGACGTCATCGGCTCCTGGAAGATCATGGTGAGCTTCGAGCCGCGATAATCGTTGAGCTTGCCGGGTGAGAGCCCGACAAGCTCCTCGCCGCGATATTTCACCGAGCCTTCGGCCCAGCCGTTCGAAGCGAGAAGGCCCATGACGGACATCATGGTCTGGCTCTTGCCCGAGCCCGACTCGCCCACGATGGCGACGGTCTCGCCCGCCGCCACATCGATGTCGATGCCCTTGACCGCATGCAGGATGCCGTCGCCGGTGCGGAACCGGACGTTGAGGTTGCGGACCGTCAGAACGGGTTCGGCCATGTCAGCGATCCTTCGGATCGAGAGCGTCCCGCAAGCCCGTCGCCGATGAAGTTGAGGCAGAACAGGATGGTGACGAGGGTCAGTGAGGGATAGAGCAGCATCCACGTGGCGCCCTGGATGTTCTTGGCGCCTTCGGAAATCAGCACGCCGAGGCTTGTCGCGGGCTCCTGCACGCCCAGACCGAGGAACGACAGGAAGCTTTCCAGCAGGATCACCTTCGGCACCAGCAACGTCATGTAGACGACCACGGGTCCGAGGGTGTTCGGGATCACGTGACGGCGGATGATGCCGCGGGTTTCGACCCCGAGCGCTTCGGCGGCCTGCACGTATTCCTGCCGCTTGATCGACAGGGTCTGGCCGCGCACGATGCGCGCCATGTCGAGCCATTCGACCGCGCCGACGGCGATGAACATCAGGATGAAATTACGCCCGAAGAACACCACCAGCATGATGACGAAGAAGATGAACGGCAGCGAATACAGCACGTCCACGATGCGCATCATGATCAGGTCGACCCGACCGCCGAGATAGCCGGAGGTCGCGCCGTAGATCGACGCCGATGAGGATCGACACGAAGGTGGCAAGCAGGCCGATGGCGAGCGAGATCTGGCCCGGCCTTCATGGTGCGCGTGAGCAGGTCGCGCCCGTTCGCATCGGTGCCGAACAGGAAATGGATGCGCTTGACCGGCACCTCGACCACCAGCTTCCGGCCCTCGTCCGAGACGCTCCACCACTTTGGCGGTTCCGAACAGGTCGGAGCGTTCGAAATAGGCGAGCAAGCCGCTCGTCGATGGGCCGCGTGCCCGACGAGGTTCATGCGGATCGCTATCGTAGCCGATCTCGAGATTTTCGGCCTTGGCGCGGATGCGCGCGCCGATGCGTTCGATGGCCGGCTCGACCTGTTCGGGCGGTGGGGTAGGCGGACAGGCTCGCAGGCGCCCGCACATAGTCGGGATAGACGCGATCGAACGGATGCCCGGTCACGAATGGTCCGAAGATGCACGCGAGGGCGACGAATGCCGAGCACCACGATGCTGATGAGCGCGGCCCTGTTGCGCACCAGGCGCACGCGCGCTTCCGCCCAGAGAGAACGGCCGACGATGGGGCCGGTGATGAGTTCGGTGGGAATGACGGCGCCTTCAGCCATGGCACATCTCAATCGTAACGAATGCGCGGATCGATGAGCGCGTAGAGGATATCGACCACGAGGTTGAAGAGAAGCACGAACACCGCGATGACCACGACCGTGCCCATGACGAGCGTGTAGTCGCGGTTGAGCGCGCCTTCGACGAAATAGCGGCCGATTCCCGGCAGACCGAAGATCGTCTCGACCACGACCGAGCCGGTGAGCAAGCGCGGCGGCCGCCGGACCGAGATAGGAGACCACCGGCAGGGCCGCGCCGCGCAAGCGCGTGTATGACGATGACATGCAGCGGCAGGCCGAGCGAGCGCAGCGTCCGGATATGGTTCGAGCGCAGGTTCTCGATCATCGCCGCGCGCGTCATGCGCGAGATCACGGCGATCTGCGGCAGCGCCAGCACCGTGACAGGCAGAATGAGGTTGCGCACCGAGCCGTTCGCCCAGCCGCCGACGGGCAGCCACGCGAGCGTTAGACCGAAGACGATCTGGAAGACCGGCGCCACGACGAAATTCGGGATGGTGAGCCCGAGCGCGCCGATGCCCGTCACGAGATAATCGACGCCGCTGTTCTGGCGCATGGCCGCGATGGAGCCGAGCGTGCCGCCGATGAGGATCGCGAAGGAAAGCGCGAGCGCGCCGAGCGTCATCGAAACCGGCAGGCCGCGCGCGAACAACTCGGCGACGGAGAAATCGCGCAGGAAGAACGAGGGACCGAAATCACCCCGCGCGACGGCCGTCAGATAGAGCCAGTATTGCTGGATCAGCGGCTTGTCGAGCTGATAGATCCGGTTGAGGTTTTCCATCACCTTGGCCTCGAGCGGGCGTTCGAGGTCGAAAGGTCCGCCGGGCGCGAGGCGGATCAGGAAGAACGAGATCGTGACGATGATCAGCAGCGTCGGGATGGCCGACAGAAACCGGCGGATGATGAAGGAGAGCACGAGGCTCCTCCTGCTGTGCCAAGGTTAAAAAATTGGGGGCGGCCCGGCTATGCCGGCCGCCCCCGATTGCCAGTGCTTACTGGGTCTTCGACAGGAAGCGCGTCGGATAGACGCCGCGGGTGTTCTGCACGAAGCCCTGGATCTTCGGCGAGATCAGGTGGCTCTTGCCGTAATACATGACCGGGATCCACGGCATGTCCTTCATCAGGATCGCCTCGGCCTTGTGCATGATCTCGGCGCGCTTCTTGAGATCGAGCTCCGTCGAGGCCTGCTTCAGCAGATCCGTCGAATTCCGGGTTGTTGTACTTGCCGTAATTGAAGCCCTTGTTGTCGCTCTTGAGCAGGAACAGGAAGTCTTCCGGATCCGAGTAATCGGCGATCCAGCCATAGCGCGCGACGTCGAAATCGCCGCCGTCCCGCAGATGCGCGAAGTGCGTCTTGCCGTCGGTGTTGACGAAGGTCGTCTCGACGCCGAGCTGCTTCCATTGTTCGGCCACCGCGATCACCGTGTTGCGGTTGTTGTCGGTGGTGTTGTAGCGGATCTCGACCTTCAGCGGCTTGCCGGGGCCGAAGCCTGCTTCCTTCAGCAGCGCCTTCGCCTTGTCTTCGCGATCGATCGGCGAGAGCGTCCTTGTGTCCATGTAGGCGGGCGCGCCCGCATTGCCGACGCCGGGCGGCATGAACGAATAGCCGGGCTGCATCGTCTGGCCCCAGATCTGCTCCGCGATGAACTCGCGGTCAAGCCCGGTCGACAAGGCCTGGCGCACGCGCACGTCGTTGAACGGGGCCTTGGACGAATTGACCACGAGATACCAGGTGCCGAGCCACGGCCCGAGCTTGACCTGATCCTTGAAGCGCTCCTTCAGGGATTTCATCTGGTCGGCCGGAAGATCGTCCGTCGTGTCGAGCTCGCCCGCCTCGTAGCGCCGCACCATCGCGGAGAAATCCGAGTTCGGGAAGTAGTTCACGGTGTCGATCTTGACGTCCTTGGCACCGTAATAATTCTCGTTCTTGACGAGCTTGATGTGCGAGTTCGGAACGAATTCGGCGAGCTTGTAGGCGCCGTTCGTCACCATGTTGCCGGGCTTGACGAAATCCTTGCCGAACTTCTCGACCGATGCCTGATGGACCGGGAAGGCTGGTCTGGTGGGTCAGGAGTTCGAGGAAGTAGGGCGTTGCCTGTTCGAGGCGGATTTCGAGGGTCTTGTCGTCGATCGCCTTGACGCCGATATCCTCGATCTTGCCCTGGCCCTTGTTGGCCTTTTCCGAGCCCGCGATCGGGTACAGGATGTTGGCGTATTTCGCGCCCGTCGCCGGATCCATGATGCGGCGATACGAATAGACGAAGTCGGAGGCCTTCACCGGGTCTCCGTTCGACCATTTGATGCCGTCGCGAAGGGTGAAGCGATAGGTCTTGCCGTCGTCGCTGATTTCCCACTTCTCGGCTTGGCCGGGGACGGCCTCGCCCTTGGCATTGTAGGTCACGAGACCTTCGAGCATGTCGCGCAGGATATGGGCTTCCTGGACGGTGGAGGTCTTGTGCGTGTCGAGCGTTTCGGGCTCGCCGGAATTGGCCCGGTTATAGACCACTTCGGCAGACGCCGTTCCCATGAGGGCGGCGGTGGCGACGGTCGCGAGAGCCATGCGTTTGAACCATGACATGTGACGCGTTCCCTTCTCTTTGGCGTGTTCTTGATCGTTCCGAAAAATGTCGGTCACCGCTTTTCGGTGACCTTATCTCATTTGTTGAGCAAACCGCGGCCTCTGTCTAGGGGTATTAAAAACCCTTACAAAACAACGTTTTGACCTCCGGTGCCGGTCTATGCGCCGGCATCAAAGGTCAGTCCTGCTGCCCCAATTCCGGCAGCCGCCGCGATCTCGTCGTTGTCGGACGTGTCGCCCGAAATTCCGACCGCACCGAGAATCTTGCCCTGACCGTCCTTGATCAGCACGCCGCCGGGAACCGGGACCAGTTGCCCGCCCACCGCGTGGGTGGCGGCGGCGACGAAATACGGGCGGTCCGTCGCCATCTTGTGGAGCGCGCGGGATCCCGACTCCCATGGCCAGCGCGCCATAGGCTTTGCCCATGGCGATCTCCGCCCGTTTCAGGCTGGTGCCATCTTCCGACATGAGCGCCTTGATGGCGCCGCGCTGGTCATAGACCACGACCGAGAGCGGCTTGAACGACTTCTCGCGAGCGGTCTTCAGCGCGGCGGTAGCGATGGTCTGAGCGACTTCCAGGGTGAGTTCCGACACGCCTGTCTCCTTTGGTGGTTTGTTTCGTTGTCGATCGCCGGCGCCTTCAGCGCAGGATAGCGTCCTTTTGCGCCAGCCATGTGGCCACGGCCTTGCGCTCATCCACCGTCATTTCGGTGATGTTGTTGGGCGGCATCGCATGGGTCAACACGCTTTGGACCCGGATGATCTCCGCCTGCCGTGCAATCGCTTCCGGGGTGTCCAGATACACGCCTTTGGGCGCACCCGGGATCCCATCCCAGGACGGTTCCGCGGCGTGGCACATGGAACAGCGTGACTGGATCGCCAGAACCGCGTCGTCGAACGAGGACGCGACGGATGCGGGGGTTGCGCCGGTTTGTACCTCGGCCTGGTTGACGTAGCCGGGCTTGCCGATGATCGACAGCCAGATGGCGACAGCCACGCAATAGCCGGCCACGAGCCATGTCCACCAGGGTGTTTTCTTCCCTGCGTGCTGCGCGTTGAAGAAATGGCGGATGAGCGCGCCGGCGATCAGGATCATGGCGATGATGCCGACCGCATAACGGGACGACCACGCCAGCGGATAATGGTTCGACAGCATCAGGAAGATGACAGGCAGCGTCAGGTAGTTGTTGTGCGTCGAGCGCTGCTTGGCCTGAAGGCCCAGGGCGGGATCGGGAATCCCTCCAGCCAGCAGCGTCGCCACGACCTTTTTCTGATTGGGGATGATGACGAAGAAGACGCTCGCCGACATCCATGTGGCGATCATCGCCCCCGTGTGCAGAAACGCCGCGCGCCCGCTGAACAGATGCGTGAACGCATAGGCGGCGGCGAGAATATAGACGAACAGCACGCCGCCGAGCAGAACCGGGTTCCGGCCGACGGGCGAGCGGCACAGCCCCTCATAGACGAGCCAGCTCAAAACCAGCGCGCCGACCCCGAGGGTGCCGGCCTGCCAAGGGGCGAGAACGCGAATGGCGGGGTCGATCGTGTAGAGATCGGCGCGGAGATAATAGACCCAGACCAGCAGGAAGAAGCCGGTGATCCAGGTACTGTAGCTCTCCCATTTGAACCAGGTCAGCTCCTTGGGCAGTTCCGGAGGCGCGATCAGATATTTGCGCATGTTGTAGAAGCCGCCGCCATGGACCTGCCAAGCCTCGCCGCCGACGCCGGTCGGCAGTCCATCGCGTTTCTTCAGGCTGAGATCGAGGTGGATGAAATAGAAGGAGGAGCCGATCCACGCAATCGCGGTAATCACATGAACCCAGCGTAAGAGCTGGCTGATCCATTCGGAAATTTGCGGGTCGATCATGCAATCACTTGACGCGGGCAGGGGCCGGCAGCCTAAGGCGGCCCGAGCATTTGCGAAAGGTCCGCTTTCGGGCTTTTTCAACAGGAAGCCATTCCGGTAGAATGGCCCGGACGCCCATATTGGCGTTCCCAAGGAGCATCCATGGGCCGGTTATCAACCCACGTCCTCGACAATGTTCTGGGCCGCCCGGCGAGCGGGGTCGAAATCGAACTCTTCGCCATCGAGGGCAAGACGCGGCGCCGGGTCACGACGGCCCGCACCAATGCCGACGGACGCACCGATGCGCCGCTGCTGAGCGGCGACACCTTTCATACGGGCACCTACGAGCTGGTCTTTCACGTGGGACCCTATTTCCGCAGCACCGAGGCCGCGGCCGAACCGCCTTCCTCGATCTCGTGCCGGTCCGGTTCTCGATCGCCGAGCCCGATGGGCATTACCATGTGCCGCTCCTCGTGACGCCGTGGAGCTATTCCACCTATCGGGGCAGCTGACCCATGAGCGAGACATCCTATCCGCGCGACCTCATCGGCTACGGCCGCAATCCTCCTCATCCCCGTTGGCCCGGCGACGCCCGGATCTGCGTCCAGCTGGTGGTGAATTATGAAGAGGGGGGTGAGAACAACATCCTGCACGGGGACCGGGCCTCCGAGGCGTTCCTGTCCGAGATGGTGGGTGCCGCCCCGTGGCCGGGCCAGCGCCACATGAGCATGGAATCGATCTACGAATACGGTTCGCGCGTGGGGTTCTGGCGGCTCTGGCGGATGTTCACGGAGCGCAACCTGCCGGTGACGGTCTTCGGTGTCGCCACCGCCCTTCAGCGCAACCCGGACGCCGTGACGGCCATGAAGGAGGCCGGATGGGAGATCGCCAGCCATGGCCTGAAATGGATCGACTACAAGGATTTCGGAGTCGCCGAGGAGCGCGCGCATCTCAACGAGGCGATCCGGATCCACGAGGCGGTCACGGGCGAGCGTCCGACCGGCTGGTATACCGGGCGGACATCCGGGCACACCAATGCGTTGGTGGCGGAGGAGGGCGGTTTTCTCTACACGGCGGATTTCGTATGCGGACGAGCTCCCCTATTGGGAAGGGCACGCAGCTCGTGGTGCCCTATACCCTCGATGCCAACGACATGCGCTTCGGGACGCCCCAGGGCTTCAATTCGGGCGACCAGTTCTATGCCTATCTGAAAGACACGTTCGATACGCTCTACGCCGAAGGGGAGACCGCTCCGAAGATGATGTCGGTGGGCCTGCATTGCCGGCTCGTCGGACGCCCGGGCCGAGCGGCCGCGCTGGCAAGGTTCCTCGACTACATCGGCTCCCACGAGCGGGTCTGGGTGGCGCGGCGCATCGATATCGCGCGCCATTGGCTGACGCATCACCGCCCGCGCGGATTGCAGCCGAGCACCATGAGCCGGGCTGTCTTCGTCGCGCTTTTCGGCGACATCTTCGAGCATTCGCCGTGGATCGCCGCGAAGACCCATGAGGGCGGTTTGTCGCCGGCGCAGGATACGGCGGAAGGCCTGCACGCAGCCCTGCTGGCGGTCCTCGAGAATGCGGGGCGGGACGAGAAGCTCGCCCTCATCAACGCGCATCCGGATCTCGCCGGGCGGCTGAAACTCGCCGAGTTGACCGAGGATTTAAGGGGCGAACAATCCTCCGCCGGGCTCGACGCGTTGACGGAATCGGAACGCAATGGGTTTCTCGCGCTCAACGACGCCTACCGGCAGAAGTTCGGCTTTCCCTTCATCATGGCCGTGAAGGGTCGCTCCAAGGAGGAGATCCTGAAGGCTTTCGAGGAACGGCTGGATCACGACCAGGATACCGAATTCCGGACCGCACTCGAGCAGATCGCCCGCATCGCCCTGCTGCGCCTGAAAGACCGCCTGCCTTCCCTTGCCGACGCCCGGTCATCGCTTGCCTGAACGGAACCCGAGGGCGGTTCAAGGCGTCTTGCTCATCAGCTTGGCCGCAACGGCTAAGCTGAGAGGGGAGATTTCCATGGGTCTGTTCAGTTTCATCAAGGAAGCGGGCGCCAAGATTTTCGGCGGCAGCGCACAGGCGGCCACAGCGGACAAGCTGAAGGAAGAGGTCAAGGGTCACGGCTTCAACGCCGACAAACTGGGCATCGAAGTCACCGGCGACAAGGTCAAGCTGTCGGGAGACGCCGTCACGCAGGAAGAGGCCGAGAAGATCATTCTGGCTCTCGGAAACACGTACGGCGTCGCCGAGGTGGATACCACCGGCCTCAAGATCCAGAAGCCCGCGTCGGAATCGGTGATGTACACCGTCGTGAAGGGCGACACGCTCTGGGCGATCGCGGAGAAGCATTACGGCAAGGGACAGGGCGCCAAATACACGGAAATCGTCAAGGCCAACTCACCTCCCGTCAAAAATCCCGACATGATCCAGCCGGGCTGGGTCCTGCGCATCCCGCCAAGCGCCTGATCCGACGATTGCCGTCCTCCGCGCGGCGCTCTACATCCGAGAGCCACCGCACGGAGGAATCATTCATGACCGCCAGTAAACCGAACCTCGTCGATCTCGACCGCGACGCCATCAAGCAGGGTTTGAGCGACGGTTCGATGCTCATCGTGGATGTGCGCGAGCCCCACGAATTCGCCGAGGGGCATATTCCCGGCGCCGTCTCGTATCCCCTGTCGGCGTTCGAGCCCGGCTCGATTCCCACCGGCAAGCGCGTCGTCCTGTCCTGCCGCTCCGGTGTCCGGTCGGTGCGGGCGGCGGAGCTTGCGCAGGCGGCGGGCGTCGATCTGCGGGAACATTACAAGGGCGGATTCAAGGATTGGGCCGAGGCCGGCGAGCCGATCGAGTAAACGACCGCGAATTTCACTGTGGCTCACGGATATTTGTTTCCGGCCGGGCTGCGAAACCTGCGGAATATGTGCCTTACTTGGACCATCCGCATTGCAAGGCAGGCATTCGAGCCTGCCGCGGACAGGGGGATTACATGAAGCGTGCGATTATCGTCATCGGCTTGATGACGCTTGGCCTGACCGCGGCCATTGCCCAGAGCAACGTCGTCGAGCAGCGGCAGGATTTGATGAAGCAGTTCGGTGCGCAATCGAAAACGATTGCCGGGATGCTGCGGGGTCAGACACCGTTCGATCTCGCGCAGGCGCAGGCCGCCCTGAAGACGGTGTCGGAGACTGCGAAGAAATTGCCGCCGCTATTTCCGGAAAGCACCAAGGACTGCGGCAAAAACCGAGGCGCTGCCGACAGTGTGGGAGAACAAGGCCGAGTTCGAGAAGCTCTTCGCCTCCCTCGATTCGGCCTCGCAGAAGGCTCTGGCCAGTGTCACGGACGAGGCCTCCTTCAAAGCTCAGGTGCCGAATGTCCTGCAGAATTGCGGGACATGCCACAAGACCTACCGCAAGAGCTGATCGGCGGGGCGTTGATCGCGGGCGGCATTGCGCCGCCCGTCATCACGTTGAGGGGTGCGGGAATGCGTAAAGCGCTGCTTTCGCTCGTCGGCCTGCTGCTGCTTGGCGCGGCGGGCTTTTACGCATTGACGTCTCCCACCGTCTATCGCTGGATTCGCAGCGACTCTGAGACTGTGCGGGTTCCTGCAGGGCTTTCCCAGTCGCGCCGGCAACTCCGACAACGGCAAGACCTTGTTCTACGCTGGCGGCTGCGCATCCTGCCATGCGGTTCCCGGGCAGACGACAAGCTGAGACTCGGCGGCGGTCTCGCGCTCGCCACCCCCTTCGGGACGTTTCACGTCCCCAACATTTCACCCCATAAGCAGGATGGAATCGGCGCATGGCGCGTGAAGGATTTCGTTCGCGCCATGCGCGAGGGGATCGGGCCCGGCGAGACCCATCTCTACCCGGCCTTTCCGTATGCATCCTACCAGCGCATGTCGCCGGCGGATCTCACCGATCTCCACGCGTTCATCATGACGCTGCCGCCGGTCGAAGGGCGCGTGCGCGATCACGAACTGAAGTTTCCTTTCACGGTTCGTCGCGGCATCGGCCTCTGGGATCTGGCGTTCCTCGACGGCAAGCTCTTCATGCCGGATCCCTCGAAATCGGCGAGCTGGAATCGCGGCGCATATCTGGTGAATGGACCGGGCCATTGCGCGGAGTGCCACAGCGAGCGCAATTTCGCCGGCGCCATCATCCCGGATCGCCGTTTGCGGGCGGCCCCCACCCGGAAGGGCAAGGGTGTCGTTCCCAACATCACCCCGAGCCCGTCGGGCATCGGCGGCTGGACGGAGGAGGAAGTCGTGACGCTCCTGAAGACCGGCGACACGCCGAATTTCGACACCGTGGGCGGACCGATGGCGGATGTGGTGCGCAACACCGCGCAGCTGTCGGAGGCGGATCGCGCCGCCATGGCCGAGTACATCCTGTCGCTGCCGCCACTGGACGCCTACAAGAAGCCCTGACAGCTTCCGACGGCACGGACTCAGTCCATCACCGCGGCTTTGAGGATGCAGACCATCGTGGCGCGCCCGGGCCCGGTCGCCGACGCAGCGGACCGTATGGCGGCGGTCGCAGCGATAGCGCAGGGTTTCGCCGGCCTTCGCGCGCTGCACGACGTCGCCGACCTCGACCTCGAACTCGCCGTCGAGCACGGAGAGGCATTCCACCGAGCCGCGCTGGTGCGGATCGGAATCGAGCACGCCGCCCGGCTCGGCCTGCACGTCGTACCATTGCAGCCATTCGATGGTCTTGATCCAGCCGATGATGGCAAGGCGCACCTTGCCGTCTTCCGACAAGAGGTTCGGCGTATCGGCGCGGGAGGATTTCTCGATGAAGGGCTCCTCGTCGCTCGAGGCCAGGACCCGCTCGATCGAGACGTCGAGCGCCTGGGACAGGCGCCAGATCGTCGCCAGCGTCGGGTTGGTCTCGTTGCGCTCGATCTGGCTGATGATCGATTTTGCGACGCCGGATTGCTCGGCGAGTTCGGACAGGGAAAGGTTGTAGGCCTTGCGCAGCCGCTGGATCGTCTTGCCCATATGGCCGGACAAGACCTGTGCGCCGGCGTCCAGTTCCCGGTGCCGCTCTTTGCCTTCTACGCCCATGTCCAGCCGTCCTGTGTCCTGAAAGAACGAACGATCGTTCCACAAAAAGGTTTTGGGGTAAGGAGGGGCCGGGGTCAAGCAGCCGCGACCAACCCATGGATTGCGCCTATCCGGAGGATTTCGCCGAGGCGGCCGCCAGTTCCTTGGCGCGCTGCAGGCCAAGCTTTCGCTCGCGCCAGACGATCAGGAGCCCGGAGGCGGCGACGATCAGGCCGCCGACGATCACCGTCAGGGCCGGCAGGTCCCCGAACATCGTCCATCCGATGAGAAGCGCCCAGATCATGCTCGTGTATTCGAACGGCGCGATGATCGAGGTGTCGGCGTGACGGTAGCTCTCCGTCAGCAGGATCTGCCCGACCCCGCCGAACGTGCCGCCAAGGATGAAGAGGAGCAGGTCGGGGCGGTCCGGCAGGCGCCATCCGAAGGGCAGGGTCAGGAGCGACAGGCCCGACGCGAGGATGAAGAAATAGAACACGATGGCGCCGGTCTTCTCCGTGGCGGTCAGTCGCCGGACCTGGATCATGGCGCCGGCCGAGCAACAGGCGCCGGCCAGCGCCGCCGCCGCGCCGAGCGTCGGGCCCGACGTCAGACCACCGGCAAACATCCCCGGCGAGAGATAGGGCGAGAGCATGATCAGGACGCCGATAAAACCGATGCCCACGGCAGTCCAGCGATAGGCGCGCACCTTTTCCTTGAGCACGAGCGCCGCGAGCACCACCACGATGAGCGGAGACGCGTAGCCGATGGCGATGGCATCGGGGAGGGGCAGAAACGAAAGCGCCGAAAATCCCAGATACATCCCCGCCGTGCCGATGAATCCGCGTTTGAAGTGTCCGACGATGTTGTGGGTGCGCACCGAGTTGATGAGCGCGCGCTGCCAGGCCAGCCACGCGAGAAGCGGGATCAGCGCGAAAGCCGAGCGGAAAAAGACGACCTCGCCGATCGGATAGCGCGTCGTCAGCGTCTTCAACACGGCGGACATGGCGGTGAAGACGAGAGCGGACAGTATTTTGAGGAAAATCCCGAGAAGTGGGTTCAACGGACTTCTGAGTCGGTAGGGGGAGAGGACCCGCAGACAACCACGGGGCAGACGCCACGTGAAGGCCAATCCGGGAGGCGATGTCGTATTTTGTCGAAATCGATGTGACGGCGTCACAAATTTGCAAAGGCCCGGTCACAGCCCTGAGACACGAATCTGCTCTGCCTGACGACATTCAGACCGGAGGCTGTCTCATGAGTCAGGCAATTCGCATCCGCACTCTCTTTCTGTCCGACCTGCACCTCGGCACGAAAGGCTGCCAAGCGGTGCAGCTCCTGGAATTCCTCAGGCATTACGACGCCGACACGATCTATCTGGTGGGCGACATCGTCGATGGGTGGCGCCTCAAAACGGGTTGGTACTGGCCGCAATCTCATAACGACGTGGTGCAAAAGCTGTTGCGGAAGGTCCGCAAGGGCGCGCGCGTCGTCTATATCGCCGGAAACCACGACGAGTTCCTGCGTGACTTCCTGGGGATGAATCTGGGCGGAATCGAGCTTGCGGATTTCGCGCTTCACGAGGCGGCCGACGGCAAGGTTTATCTGGTAATCCACGGTGACCAGTTCGATCTCGTGGTCCGCCATGCCCGCTGGCTGGCGCTTCTCGGTGACGGCGCGTATTCGGCGGCTCTTTTCGTCAACACCCATCTGAACATCGTGCGGCGCAAGCTCGGTCTCACCTATTGGTCGTTGTCGTCCTGGGCAAAGCTGCGTGTGAAGAACGCCGTCAATTACATCGGACGTTTCGAGGAGCTGCTCGCCGCCGAGGCGAAGCGCCATCAAGCGGACGGGGTCGTGTGCGGTCACATCCACCACGCGGCCATGCGCGATCTGGACGGAATTGCCTATGTCAACACGGGCGACTGGGTCGAATCCTGCACCGCCATCGTCGAACATTACGATGGCGCGCTCGAAATGGTGCGGTGGGCCGACACGGCAGCGAGACGGCCGCGCGAAATCCACGCACCGGTGGCCGCGTAATGCGCGTGCTCATTGCCACGGACGCGTGGCGCCCGCAGGTCAACGGGGTCGTGCGGTCTCTCGAATACATGGCCGAGCTGGCGCCGCAATTCGGCGCCGAGGTGATGTTCCTGACGCCGCAACATTTTCGCTCCTTCCCGATGCCGACCTATCCGGAAATTCGCCTGTCGGCGTCGCTGCCCCGGCATGTGCGGCGTTTGATCGAGCGTGCCGATGCGACCCATCTGCACATCGCGACCGAAGGGCCCATCGGCCTCGCCGCGCGTCATGTATGTTTGACTGAGGGGCGGCCCTTCACCACGAGCTATCACACCCGTTTTCCGGAATATCTCTCCGCGCGCCTGCCGATCTCACCGGAGCTCACCTATGGCCTGCTGCGGCGATTTCATAACAGCGGCAGGGCCGTGATGGTGAGCACGCCATCCATGGAAACCGAGCTCGCATCCCGTGGCTTCAACAATATCATGCGCTGGACCCGTGGCGTCGACACGGCGCTTTTCCGGCCCAGTCCCGAGCGGCGCATCGACGCGTCACGGCCCGTGTTCCTGTTCGTCGGCCGCGTCGCGGTGGAGAAAAATATCGAGGCATTTCTCAGCCTCGACCTGCCGGGCAGTAAGCTTGTGGTGGGCGACGGGCCCGCGCGCGCCATTCTCGAACAGAGATACCCTGAAGCGCGATTCCTTGGCGTCCAATCCGGCGAGGCGCTGGCGCGGATCTACGCGGGCGCGGACGTGTTCGTGTTTCCGAGCCTCACCGATACGTTCGGCATCGTGCTTCTCGAAGCGCTGGCTTCAGGCCTTCCCATCGCGGCGTTTCCGGTGACTGGGCCCGCGGATGTGGTGGGATCGTCGGGTTGCGGAATCCTCAGCAACGATCTTCGCCAGGCGGCCCTCGCAGCGTTGGAAATTCCTCGGGAGCGTTGCCGTCTTTATGGCGAATCCTTTACCTGGGCGGAAAGCGCGCGCCAGTTCTTCGCCAATATCCAGGCTGCCTGCGATGGAGCGGCCTTTACATCAGAAACGAAGGGTGGGCCGGTATCGTCTCTGTCGGCCGCGTAGGTTCGTCTCCCGGGGGCTCAGGGTCGCAAACGGCGATCATTGCCTGAAGTCGCGATTCCAGCCGGCGCAGGTTTTTGAGGATGGCAGCGATGCGTTGCATCCCGGCCGCGTCCGCTTGGCTCAGCGGGACGTCCGGATGCAAGGGCTCAAGGCCGATTCGGTCTGCCGGCGGCAACAGGGCGACCTCGCGCTTCGTCTCGGCGAGGCTCGTCGCGACGCTCCTCAGGCTGTCGTGCAGGTGGTCCATCACCCGCACGGCGCGACCGGGCAGGGTGTCGTCCTGCAAACGCGCGATGGCGGTCAGGACCGTTTCGGTGTCGGCGTGGCGGTTGCGGCGGGCAAATTCGCGCAGGAACCATCGGCCCCGCGAAGTCTCCATCACAGCCGCTTCGATGGCGGCGAAATCCGAATCGGAAAAATCGCGATCCCGCTCCGTGACGAACGTCTCCTCATCGGTCATGGTGGGCGTCATCGCCACAAGGCTCCTGATTCCCGGAGCATGTCCCGGATAACACGGCTGGTTCGTCGATCCGGGAGGTGTCCCGGCTCTCTGTCACCACTGTGTCGAAAGCCCGCAACAGCTCAACACCTTCCGTTGCGTTATCAACGCCCTTTCGCGGCCCAGGCCACGATTTTAGCGGCTCGGACGTCTTCACCAGGCTCTTTTGACGATGTCTCGTCCCAAAGCTCTCGCCCTTCGTCTCTCCGCCCTCCAGGCCGCGAGCTTTTTCGGACACGGCTTCTACCTGCCGTTCTTTCCCCTCTGGCTTCAGAGCAAGGGCCTCGATCCGGCGCTGATCGGTCTGGTGGTGGCGATCCCGATCATCGTGCGCGTCGTCGCGACCGCGCCGCTCTTGAGCCTCGCCGACAGGTCGTTCGGCGCGCGCCGGCTGCTGGTCTTCAGCCATTGCGGGCAGATGGTCGGGTTTCCGCTACTGCTGCTGGCGCAGGACAGCGTCGCGATCATCGCCCTGGTGGCGCTCGTGTCCTTTGCGCAGGCGGCCGTTATCCCGGGGAACGATCTTGTGACCACCACGGCGGTGCAGCGCTATCCCGGCCTGGATTATGGCCGTCTGCGCGGTTTCGGGTCCATCTCGTTCTTCCTCGCCAATATCGTGGGCGGCTATCTCGTGGGCGCCTTCGGGGCGAGCGTCATTCCGCTGGCGCTCACCATCATCCCTGTCCTCGGCATCTCGGCAACGCTCGCGGCCATTCCGCCGGGGATGTCGGACATTCCCGCGCCGGTGGCAAACGAGCGGCCCGCCGCGACCAGCCTTCCCAATGTCCTGTGGATCGTCATGATCGCGGCTGCGCTGACCCAAGGGAGCCATGGGGCGCTCAACGCCTTCGCGAGCATCTATTGGCAATCCCAAGGGGTGCCGGATGCCATCATCGGTTATTTCTGGGCGGCCGGCGTGATTGCCGAGATCGGCGTGTTCATGCTGCTCGGCCGGGCGGTGGGGCGCGGTTCGGGTCTCGGATTGCTCGTCATCGGTTCCGCCGCCTCGGTGATCCGGTTCACCATCATGTCGCTTCAGCCCGAGATGGCCACCACCTTTGTCCTGCAATCCATGCACGCCCTGACTTTCGGGGCCTCGCATCTGGGCGCGATGGCGGCCCTGACGGCACTGGCGCCCGCTGGCGCGAGAGGCCGGGCGCAGGGGATCTACGGCTCCCTCGCCGCCCTCACCACCGCTTCGGCGACGATCGCGAGCGGCATGATCTACCGGGAATCGGGCGCGCTGGTCTTCGCCGCCATGGCGCCCTTGGGCGCCGCGGGTTTCATCCTCACCCTGGTGGCCGCGCGAATGCTGAAAAATCAGCCCCAGAGGGCGGGCTGAGGCGGGTAGACGATGCTGCCGTCATAGGTCAGCGCGGGGTCACGATCCTGCGCCAGCAGGAGAGGCCCGTCGAGATCGACGAAACGGGCCCGGGGCGCCAGCACCATGGCGGGCGCCATCGCGAGCGACGTGCCGACCATGCAGCCGATCATCAGCGAAAAGCCGAGCGCCTGCGCCGCGTCGGCGAGTTCGAGGGCCTCCGTCAGGCCGCCGGTCTTGTCGAGCTTGATGTTGACCGCATCGTAGAGCCCGACGAGGCGCTTGAGGCTCGCGCGATCATGGACGCTCTCGTCGGCGCAGATCGGCACCGGCCGGGGGATCGTCGCCAGAAAACCGTCATTGGCCGGCCGGCAGGGGCTGCTCGACAAGGCGAAAACCCGGCCTCGGCGCAGGCCGCCAAATGCTCGGCGAGATTCTGCTCGGTCCAGCCCTCGTTGGCGTCCGCGATCAGCGTCGCGTCGGGCGCCGCGCGGCGAACCGCCGCGATGCGTTCCAGATCGCCGCCCTCGCCGCCGAATTTGACCTTCAGGATGGGCCGGTCGGCCGCTTTCGCCGCCGCCTCCGCCATCGCCTCCGGGCGTGCCCAGGCTGATCGTGTAGGCGGTTGTGGCGGGAGGCCAGCGATCGACGCCGGCGGTCACATGGGCGCGGATGCCCGAACGCTTGGCGTCGAGATCCCAAAGCGCGCAATCGACCGCGTTGCGGGCGCGCTCCAGCCGGCATCGCCGATTGCAAGCGCCTCGCGCGTCAGGCCGGCCTCGATCCTGGCCGCAGGGCCTCGATCGCATCGGCGACGCCCTCGACGGTCTCGCCATAGCGGGGATAGGGCACGCATTCGCCCCGGCCCGTCGCGCCATTCTCGGAGATCGCTCGCCATCACCACGACGGCTTCGGTGCGCGACCCTCGCGCGATGGTGAAGGTGCCGGCGATGGGAAACCGCTCGATGCTGACGGTGAGTTGACGCATTCTCTCGCCCCTGTTGCTGAAACGCGGCTCGACTTGTGGCGCAGCAACACGCTATCACCAAGCGGAATCGATGGCAGAATCCGTGCCGGAAGGATGATCGTGCCGCAGAGCGGGTTGGCTCAAGAGCCGCAGGTCGAAATCGAGCGGTCGGGCGACCGGGTCACGGCGAAGCTCGCCGGGTACTGGACGGCCGAGCACGCGGCGATCGATCGAGCGGCTCGCGGACGAGATCACGGCCGAACCCGATACGCACCACATCATCCTCGATCTCGCCGAGCGTCCACAGGCTCGACACGCTCGGCGCCTGGGTTCTCGACCGCACCCGGCACGAACTCGGGCAACGCGGGATCTGTCGGCGGATTTCGCCAATGCGGACCCCGACCAGCAGATCCTGCTCGACGAGGTGGCCTATCGGGGCTTCCAGGAGACGAAGCCGGTCAAGCATTCGCGCTTCGTCGATTTTCTCGTCGATGTGGGGCGCAGCGTCCACGGGGCGGGCCACGATCTCGTCGGCGGCGTCGCCTTCCTCGGGCGAGCTGATCGCCGGAATCATCCGCATCGCTCTCAATCCGAGCCGGTTTCGCGGGCGCGGCGGTCGTCAACCAGCTCGAGCAGATCGCCTATAAGGGCGTGCCGATCATCGTCCTGATCTCGTTCCTGGTCGGCTGCATCATCGCCCAGCAGGGCATCTTCCAGCTCGTCCGCTTCGGCGCGACCCCCTTCGTCGTCGATCTGATCGGCATTCTGGTGCTGCGCGAACTCGCGGTGCTTCTCACCTCGATCATGGTGGCGGGCCGCTCCGGCTCGGCGTTCACGGCCGAGATCGGCTCCATGAAGATGCGCGAGGAGATCGACGCCCTGCGGGTGATGGGGCTCGATCCGATCGAGGTGCTGATCGTGCCGCGCATCATGGCGCTGCTGATCGGGCTGCCGCTCCTGACCTTCATCTCGTCGATCGCGGCGCTTCTCGGCGGCGGCGTCACGGCGTGGTTCTACGGCGACGTCAGCCCGGACGTGTTCCTGTCGCGGCTGAAGGCGGCGGTCGATCTCAATACCTTTCTCGTCGGGCTCATCAAGGCGCCCTTCATGGCGCTCGTCATCGGCATCATCGCCACGCTCGAGGGCATGGCGGTGGAGGGCTCGGCGGAATCGCTCGGTCGGCACGTCACCTCGTCGGTGGTGAAGGCCATCTTCATGGTGATCGTCCTCGACGGCCTGTTCGCCATGTTCTTCGCAGCGATCAGGTTCTGAGCGATGCTCGACAGGCGCCATACCGTTCCCGACAAAGATCGCGAAATCGTCATCCGCGTGCGCGACATCGAGGTCGGATTCGGCGAGAAGACGATCCTCAAGGGCCTCGATCTCGACGTCTATCGCGGCGAGATTCTCGGCTTCGTGGGCGCTTCCGGCCAGGGCAAGTCGGTCCTGACCCGGGCGATCCTCGGGTCTGGTTCCCAAGCGCGCCGGCACCATCGAGGTCCTGGGCCAGAACCTCGACGAACTGTCACCCTCGGAGCGCCGGCTTCTGGAGCGCCGCTGGGGCGTGCTGTTCCAGCAGGGCGCGCTGTTCTCGGCGCTGACCGTCAAGCAGAACGTCCAGGTGCCGATGCGGGAGTTCCTGGACCTGTCGGATCGGCTGCTCGACGAATTGGCCATGCTGAAGATCGAGATGGTCGGCCTCAATCCCGATGCTGCGGACAAGCTTCCGTCGGAATTGTCGGGCGGCATGATCAAGCGCGCCGCGCTCGCCCGGGCGCTGTCGCTCGATCCCGACATCCTGTTCCTCGACGAGCCGACCTCCGGCCTCGATCCCATCGGCGCGGGGGAATTCGACGAACTGATTGCGACGCTACAGCGGACTTTAGGCCTGACCGTATTCATGGTAACGCATGATCTCGACAGTCTTCACACGGTCTGCGACAGGATCGCCGCCCTGGGTGACGGCAAGATCCTGGCGGAGGGGACGATCGAGACGATGCTTGCATCGGATCATCCTTGGCTCCGCGCCTATTTTCACGGAAAGAGAGCCCGCGCCGTCATGGCGCCCGGGGCTTAAGGTCAACGATGGAAACGCGTGCGAATTATGCCCTGATCGGATTGTTCACCCTTGCGGTGATCGCGGCCGCTTTCGGCTTCGTCTACTGGTTCTCGGGCGGCGACCGGGGCCAGGCGCGGCAGTCCGTCCGCGTGGTCTTTGCCGGTTCCGTGTCGGGCCTGTCGAAGGGCTCGATCGCGTCCTTCAACGGTCTTCGCGTCGGCGAGGTCACGGAAATCAGCCTCCTGCCCGAGGATCCGCGCCGGGTCGTCGCCATCATCCAGGTCGAGGGCACCACCCCGATCCGGGCCGATACCCGCGCGCGCCTCGAATATCAGGGCCTGACCGGCGTGGCGGCGATCGCCCTCACCGGCGGCGAGCCCGGCGCCCCGCCGCTGGTCGCCGGCCCCGGCCAGCCGCTGCCGACCATCTTCGCCGACCGGTCCGACTTCCAGGACCTGATCGAATCCGCCCGCAACATCGCCCGCCGGGCCGACGACGTGATGGAGCGGGTCAGCCGCGTCATCACCGACAACGAGGCCGCGATCAACCGCACCGTCCAGAACGTCGAGAAGTTCTCGCAGGCCCTGGGCGAGAACGCGGACGGCATCGACAGCTTCCTCGCCCAGATCGGCCAGGCGGCCGAGAAGGTCGGGCCGCTGGCCGAGAAGCTCGAGACCCTCGCGGCCAATCTCGACGAGGTGGTGCGCTCGGTCGATCGCGAGCGCGTGGCGCGCATCGTCGAGAACGTGGACAATTTCACCACCAGCCTCAGCGACAGCCGCAAGGACATCAGCAAGGCGCTGGCCGACGCCGCCACCCTCGTGGGTCGCCTGAACGATTCCGCGCCGAAACTCGACTCGGCCCTCACGGACATCAACAACCTCGCCAAGGCGATCGATCCGCCAAGGTCGGCCGGGTCGTCGACAATGCGGACGTGTTCAGCCAGACCCTGCGGGAGCGCAGCCCGGACGTCGACAAGGCGATCAGCGAGGCGCGGTCGATCACCGAGAAGCTCAACAAATCGGCCGACAAGATCGACGCGGTGCTGGCGGGCGCCGAGAAGTTCCTCGGCTCCGCTTCGGGCGAGGAGGGGCAGGGCGCCTTCGAGCAGATCAAGGCGGCGGCGGAATCGGTCCGCGTGCTCGCCGACAACCTGAATGCAGCGGACAGCCGGCATCCTGACCGGGGTCGGCAAGTTCACGGATTCGGGCTTGCGGGAATATGAGGCGCTGGCCGTCGAGGGGCGCAAGGCGCTCAACGATATCAGCCGCGCGGTTCGAAGCATCGAGCGCAATCCCCAGCAATTCATCTTCGGGGGCAAGCCAGGCATTCCCGAATACAACGGACGCCGCTAGCGCAGAGACGGCCTAAACCCAACAGGTCGAAGCCGAACCTGCGCCAATTTCATCGACATCCCCGCGATTGACTGAACTTTCCGGGGTATGCTCAAGTTAATGGTCGGGAGTGGATTCCTGCCGGAGGCGTTTTAGTCTGGCAGGGCCGCTTTAAGCTCGAACAATATGTGGGTCACCAGTGCTTTCCTCGAAATTCGAACGGCTCCAATCGCTCGGCAGGGTGACCTCCGTGCTGCTCCTCGGTGCGCTCGCGGCCGGCTGCTCGTCAGGCTCGCTCCGACCACCTATGACCTGTCGGCGCCGACCGTCGCGGATCGGCGGGTCGGCCGGCCTGCAGATCTCCGTCAACGAGCCTTCGGCGCTCCAGGTCGCTGTCGACGCAGCAGATCATCGTCAAGGACCACGACGGGCGCCATCAGTTTTCTCGGGGCCGGGCAATGGTCCGACAACCTTCCCCGCCTGATCCAGACCCGCCTCATCAACACCTTCGAGAACGCCTCGCAGCTTCGCGCCGTGTCCCGCCCGAGCAGCGGCGCGGTCGCGGACGTGCAGCTGATCTCCGAACTTCGCAGCTTCGAGATCACGACGCCCGCCAACGAGGCCTTCGTCGAGATGTCGGTGAAGATCGTCAGCGACAGCACGGGCCGCATCGTCAATGCGCGCATCTTCCGCGCCCGCGTGCCGGCAGCCTCGGTGGATGCCGCCAACGCGGCCCGCGCGCTCGACCAGGCGCTGTCGGTCGTGATGCTCGACATCGTGCGCTGGGTCAGCGGCAGCAGGCTGCCGCGGCGCGAACCGTGAGCGAGGCGAGCTGAAGCGGCGCCTCACCGGCGCTGAACGGGATCGGTGAACGCAGGCCAAACAAAAAACGCGGCCTCGGGGGCCGCGTTTTTTGTTCCTGTCGTCGCCGTCCGATCAGTCGAGCTTGCCGCTCGCATGGGCCAGCATGGTGTAGACCTTGCCGGTTTCCGACGTCAGGTAGGTCTTGGTCAGCATCGAGTCCCGGTCGTCGCGGGAGACTTCCGCGAGAAGCCGCTCGAATTCCTCCACATAGCGGTCGACGGTCTGCTTGAACTCCGCGTCGCGCGCGTATTTGCGGCGGATCTCGTCGAAGGTCTGCTGGCCCTGGAGCGTGTAGAGGCGGCGGGTGAACACCTTGCTCTCGCCGCGCTTGTAGCGATCCCACAATTCCACGGCCGCCTCATGGTCGATCATGCGGGCGATATCGACCGAGATGGAATCGAGGAATTCGAGGCTGTTGATCCGCGAGCGGTCGGCGCCACGGCACCGGGGCGTCCCGGCTCTTCCTCGTCGCGGGAGGCGCGATCGAGAAGGCCGGAGAGCCAGCCGCCGCGGCCGGCAGCCGGGTCGTCCCGGCGCGGGGGCAGGGCGCTCCGGCAACCGGCGGAGCCTGACGCACCGGCGCAGGCAGCCGCGGAGCGGAGCCGGAGCTGCTGCGACCGGAGCCGGTGCCGGCCTTCGGCTCGACATGGCGGGCGAAGGTCGCGGCGGGCGCGTTCAGGGGCATCGGAGCCGGACGCGACGGCCGGTGCGGGACGCTGCTCGACCACCGCCGCGACGGCGGCGACCGAGGCGGCCTCGTTGACCCGGCGCGGCTGCACCGCGGGCGCCGCATCGACGACGCGGTTCGAGCGCGAGACCAGGGCCGACAAGCTCGTTGAGGGCCTTGATCTGGTCGGCGACGACGCGGCGCATGTTGGCAGTGGTCTCCTGCGTCTCCTGCGGCAGCTCGACGACGCCGCGATGGAGTTCGGCGCGGGTGTTTTCGAGTTCGCGCTGGATCTGCCCGGTCATGCCGCGCATCTCGTTCATGGTGTCGCGGAACTTCGCCGTCGCGTTGTTGAGGGCCTCGGCCATTTCGGCAGCCGCCTGCTCGTAGGCGCTGCGCAGGGCGGACGCGGTGCGCTCGCCTTCCGCGCCGGTGGAGCTGCGGATGCGCTCGAACTGCTCGCCGATCGCGTGGGTCGTCGCCTCGGCCGAATCGGCCAGGACCGAGCCGATCTGGCGCGCCTTCGACTTCGGCGTTCTGCAGCGAGCCTTCCACGAGCGTGGTGAACGAGCGGGTGACGGCTTCGAGATTTTCGGAGCGCGTGCTGATGCGGCCGAGAAGGTCGTTGAGCGACTGCTCGCGGCCCGCCAGGGCGGCGCTCATGCGGCTTTCCGCCTGTTCGAGCGAGGTGGCGGCTTCTGTCAGCGTCTGCAATTGCGTGCCGACGCCTTCGGTGAGGGAGCGGCCCCGCTCTTCGAGCGTACGCGCCAGTTCGGTTGCCTGATGGATCGCGCCGCCGGAAACCGAGCGCAGCGCCTCGACCTGGTCGGCAACCTGCTCGGATGCGCGGCCGGTCTGCGATGCGACCTCGGACAGAAGGCTCTCGATCTGCTGCACGCGGCTCGACAAGCCCGTCCTCGATGGCGCCGAGATTGCCGCTGGCGCTGGCCGAGACCTGCTGCAGCAGGCGGTTGGCATCCTGCAGGCGCCCAAGAACCTCCGACAATTCGCCGCGCAGGCGCTCGTTGGTGCCGACGAGCGTTTCGACCGCCCGCGACGAGCCTTCGTCGATCGCGGCGCGCATGGCTTCGGTGGATTGCATGTAGGACGAGGTGAGTTCGGACGTGCGCTCCTGGAGGGTGGAGAGCAGGGTGTCGCTGCGGTCCTGCAGGCCGGCGATCACGGCGCCGCTGCGCTCTTCGAGGGTGCGGAGCGTCACGTCGGTGATGGCCGCCACATCGCGGCCGATGGCCTCGCTGCGTTCGCCGAGGCTCGACACGAGCGACAGGCCCTGCGTGTCGAAAATGCTGCGGATCTCGCCGATGCGCGCGCCGAGGCTCGAGACCAGCGAGGAACCCTGTGCGTCGAAGATGCTGCGGATCTCGCCGATCCGCCGCCGAGCGACCCGAACCGCGTGGCCCTTTTCGTCGATCGGCTCTCGACGACGCCGTCGAGGCGATTGACGACGCGCTCCTCGAACATCGAGACGCGCTGATCGAGCGTGCCGGCGATTTCCTCGGCGCGGCTGCCGAGCGATTTCGTTGATCTCCGATGCGCGGTTGCCGAGCGTCGCGCTGATCTGGTCGGCGCGGGACGCGAGCGTAGTCGCGTCATGGCGACGCTCTTGGCGGTCATGCTCTGGCCGATCTCGTCGACGCGGCTCTCCAGCGCGCTCGCCATGTCGCGGCCGCCTTCGGCCATGACGCGGGCAAGTTCGCCGGTGCGGATCACCAGCGTCTCGTTGAGCGCGGTGGAACGCGCGCTGAGCGCGTTGTCGACGCGTTCGACGATGGTGTCGAAATTGCCGGCGATCTCCGACGTGCGGCGGGTCGCGAGCTCCTCGAGCGCCGTGAGCTGGACTTCGATGGCGCCGGTCGCCTCGCGGGCCCGTTCGGAGAACGATTCCGCCATCGTGCGGCCCTGGACGGTGATGAGGCGGTCCATCTCCTCGAAGCGGCCGCCGATGGTTTCGGTGAGGCTGCCGACATCGCGGGAGATGCGGTCGGCGACTTCGCCGCCACGGCCCATGACGTCCTCGAACGCCGCGAGGCGCGAGCCGAGGGTCTCTTCCATCTCGCGCGTGCGGGTGTCCACCGTGGTCGACAGCGTGTCGGCGGTGCGGTTGAGCGCCTCGTTGACGCGTGAGCCCTGCGTCGCGATGGCGAGGACGATGTCCTTGCCGGTGCCCGCGAGGCGGTTCTGCGCCTCGTCGGCCTGACGGGTGAGGGCGGCGGCGAATTGCTCGCCGCGGGTTTCGTAGGCGGTCTGGAACTCGTCGACCTTCGCGCCCATGAGCGAGGTGATGCGCTCGCCCATGGCCGTGAGGCTGCCCTCGAGGGCCTGGCCCTGACGTCCACCGTCTCGCTGACGCGCAGGCTGGCGGATTCGAGACGCGCCGCGAGGTCCTCGACGCGGGTGCCGATGGATTCGTCGGCCAGCCGGACCGCGCCTTCGAGATGCTCGCGCACCTCGTTGCCGCGCGCCGCGATCTCGCGGGTGACTTCCATGGCGGTCGCCGCGAGCTTTTCCCGGAATTCGCCGCCGCGCACGACGATCTCGTCGACGACCTCGACGCCGGTCGATGCCAGCTGCTCGCGCAAGGTGCCGCTGCGCGAGGCGAGCTCGTCGATGAGCGTCGTCGCCGTGGTGGCGAATGCCTCGCGCATGGTGTCGCCATTGGCGGCGATGTCCTGAACGATCGTCGCGCCGGCATTGACGAGCTGCTCGCGCATGTCGATGGCGCGGGCCGAGAAATCGCCGGTGATCTGCGCGCTGGTGGCGGTCAGCCTTTCGGTGATTCGATGCCGCGCTGGGCGAAGCTGTCTTCCAGGGATTTCGCCGTTTGCTCGAAGGCTTCGCGGACGTCCGTGCCCTGCTGGGCGAGGGTGTCGATGACGCCGCGGCCGGTTTCGGCGAGCATGCGGGTCACCTGTCCGGCGCCGTCCTGGAGGTGGCGGGTCAGGAGGTCGCCGGTGCGCTCGAACGCGCCGGTGATGTCCTGCGCCTTGATCTTCGAGCGCCGCCGTGATGGTGGTGCCGACATCCGAGATGCCGACCTTGATTTCGTCGCTGGCGCCGGTCAGACCGGTCGACCAGCTCGACGCCGCGGCTCGCCATTTCCTCGACGACCCGCTCGCCGGCGCGGCCAAGCGCCTGCGTGATCTGTTCGCCGCGCTGCTCCAGCGATCCCGTCACCCGTTCGCCCGCGCCGCTGATGGCGGAGACGACCCGCTCGGCGGCCTCGTCGAGATCCTGCGTCATGTGCTGATGCGAGCCGGTGATCGCGGACCGCACGCGCTCGGCGTTGGTGACGACCGACTCACGCTGCGTGACCAATTCGTCGATCAGCGAGCGGATGCGGATCTCGTTATCCGAATAGGCGCGCTCGAGAGTTGAAATCTCGCTGCGGACGAGGGTTTCGAGCTCGCCGGCGCGGGCAAGCGCCCGCTCCACGCCATCGCCGACGGCGGCGATTTCGCGGCGAACCGCCTGCGAGACGGACAGGACCGCGTCGGTGGAGAAAGTTCTCGGCTGTGCCAGGCGCACGGCGACTTCGCCGACGGCGCGGGCGACCTGCTTCATTTCCTGCGAGCGCACCGTGAGCATCGCGGCGATGTAGAACAGGACGATCGGGGCGATCAGCACCAGGGCCGCAACCGAGAGCTGGGCCGGCGTATAGGCGGCCAGAAGCTGTTCGGGCGTCGTGATCCCCTGCGAATAGAGCGAGAACGCGCCGCCTGCGATCCACAGGAGGGACAGCAGCGTCGCGACATTGTAGGCGCGGCCCGAGGGGCGGACCTGCAGCGCCTGCAGCATCGTCCCGACATTCTGCCGGTCGTCATTGGCGACGGCGGCGCGGTCCGGGGCGATGAAGCCGGAACGCTGGTTGTCGTCGAGCTCGCGCGTATTGTAGCGATCCCGCGGGGCGTTCGCCTCGATGTCGGCAAAGGTGCCTCGGGTGAAGTCGTGATCGTCGATATCGGGCAGCTTGGGACTGTCGAGCTTGCTGCCTTCGGACCTTTCGACCGCGCGCAGGTCGATGACCTCGTCGAGGTTCAGCGCCTGCTCGACAGCGGACAATGCCGCCTCGGCCGGGTCTTTCATCTTCTTGTTTTCGGTCGCCATGATCAGTCCTCGTGACGCAACCGAATGGTGGCTCAAAGCCGGTGACGCAGCGGCATGATGACCGCCTGCGACCAGGTTTTTGCCCGCTCGAACGCACCTTGCGGCGAGTCCGGTCGGAAACCTACCATTTACCAACAAAGTCTAGCGGCCGTGATCGGCAAGGGAACCCGATGCCCAATGTGACTTCAGAACGTCGTTAACGGCTTGGTAACTGCGTCAATTCGCAAACATTAACCATATCAGATATTTGAATGCTACCAATTCGTCGGTCCATCCGGGTCGCCAGGGCCGCTTCGGGTCTCTGGACGACCAATCCGAGCGGACCCGATGGCGTGCCGGTCCCCCCTCCCAGCGGCGTTCGGTCGCTCCGCCATCCCCACGGAAAAACGGGGTCGGTCGGCATTTGGCAAAGGACGGTCCTTCCGTGCCGACAGTGAGCGTCCGGCCATCGGGGAAATCAAACACGTGTAAGAACTCTGAACCAATCGATCCATCACCGGTTCTCCTCCCGGGATTCGAAGGAGAGCTGGAACATGACATCTGGAGGGCGTGCACGGCTTTGCAGGAACGCCTGCATCGCATCGTTTCTATCGTGCGCCCTGGCGCTGCCGGTCTGGGCTCAGGCGGAAAACCCATGGGTCGACCCTCCCGCTAAGCTGTCGCCGGTGGAGCCCGCGCCTTCCGCGCCACCTGTGCCCGTAGCACCGCCCCCTGCGACGCCGGCACCCGTTGAAGCGCCGCCCCCTGCGCCGCGCGCCGAACAGGCGAGTCCGCCGACCGACGTCGCCGTTCCGGCGCCCGCGCCAGCGCTCGCGCCGCCCGCATCCGCGGGCGTCACTGAAGCTCCTCGGCCCTCAGTCGAGGAACCGCAGAAGAAGGCTGGCGATCAGGCGACCGTTCGGCGTGGCCCGCTGCCCACCCCGCCGGAGGTCACGCTCGGCCTCAAGGCCGAGCTCGTCACCTTCGCATTTCTCGATTTCTGGTCCGCGCCCAATGCGGTGACGTTGAAAGAGATGCCGAGCTTCTACGGTGAGGACGTCATGTTTCACGGCCGCCACATGAGCGTGCAGGAGGTGTTGAAGGGCAAGCGGCGCTTCGCCCGACGCTGGCCTGAGCGGGAATACAAGCCCCGCCGGGAGAGCATGCAGATCGCCTGCGACGCGCAGGCCGAGATCTGCAATGTCCGCACCGTGGTCGATTTCATGGCCGCCAGCTCGAAGCGCCGGAAGCGCTCCGAAGGCACGACGACACTCGACCTGGGCATTAGCTTCGCCGAGGGCCGCCCCATCATCGCCTCGGAGAACAGTCAGGTCATCGCGCGCGGCGTAGGCATTGCCGATGACGAGTGATGTGAGCGTCGACGCGGGCAGGGGGATGACGGCTGAAATCGAGCGGCTGATCGGCGAGGAGGTCGACAAGCTCAACCCCCGGCCGGAGTCCCGCGACACCCTGGTGCTGATCGCCCTTGGCCGCGTTCATCCGGTCGCAGGACAGGCCGACACGGAGGCGCGTCTCCGCTATCTGGTTTTCGACGAAAAGGGGCTACCGCGCACAAAAATCGAGGACGAACGGGAAGTCGACCTGACCATCGCGGACGTGGTGGGCGAACTAAAACAACGCTACCCGAAGCTTTTCGATGATGCGCCAGCGATTGTCCCCATTCCCGTCACCGCTGAGAGGGACTGGCTCACAGTGGCGACTTCGGTCGACCAGCCGACAGAAAAGTTGGCAGAACCTCTTCTTGACCCGGTCGAGCCGGAAGCAAAGCGGCACGCGGAGCTGGAAGAGATTATTTCCGTGGCAAAAGCCATCGGGCGTTCGACCGTCGAGGCCTCCAGCGCTGCCGCCCGCTCGTTCCTGGAGACGAGTGCCTCGCAACCCTGGTGGCGTCGGATCCCGGTTCTGCTGGTGGGAGCGCTGGCCGTCCTGCTGCTCCTGGTCTTGATCGTGAACCCATGGAAATCTCCCTTCGATTCGGGGCGTGCGGGCGCGACGGCCACCCAGTCGACGGCCTCCCGAAGCGCCGCGTCTCCGGACGTGCAAGAGGTCAGCGGCGTCGCGGAGGTGATCGACACGACGACGCTCAAGATCGACGATAAGGTTCTTCACCTCTACGGCATCGAGTGGGCTCGCGGCGGAAACGCCGATCTCCTGCGCAACTATCTCGCGGACCGAACGGTCTTGTGCCGTGCTACACCGCCGACCGACCGGCATCGGTGCGAGGTGGACGGGCGCGACCTCTCCGTCGTGGTGCTGTTCAACGGCGGCGCCCGCACCACGTCGGACGCTCCGCCGGAGCTTCGCGTGGCCGAGCAACATGCGCGCGCGGAGAAAAAAGGAGTCTGGAAGCGCTAATATTCCCACTGCGCCACGAATATGAACGCGCGCTGCGGATCGCACCCGAACCCGGAACGGGTCTCCTGACGGCGAGTTGTGGAAGTGCGGTGCGTTGTCGGCGACGCGCTGCGTTTTCCAGCACGCACCCACGCAGAGGATCGTTGAACAATGGCCCCGGCAGACAAATCGAACCCGCAAAAAGATGGTCACCACCTGGGTGCCGGCGGCGAAGTCCACCAGACCAAGTCGGGGGCCGAAGACCGCCTGACCACGAACCATGGCGTCCCCGTAAGCGACAATCAGAACTCGCTCAAGGGCGGGCGGCGAGGACCCACGCTGCTGGAAGATTTCGTGCTGCGCGAGAAGATCCAGCATTTCGATCACGAGCGCATCCCTGAGCGGATCGTGCATGCGCGAGGATCGGCCGCGCACGGCTTCTTCGAATTGACGAGTTCGCTGGGTGAATTCAGCCGCGCGAAAGTGCTGACGGAGGTTGGCCAGAAGACCGAGGTTTTCGCCCGGTTCTCCACGGTGGCAGGCGGCGCGGGCTCGGTCGACACGCCGCGCGACGTACGCGGCTTCGCGGTCAAGTTCTACACCAAGGAGGGAAACTGGGATCTGGTTGGCAACAACATCCCGGTCTTGCTCGCGGGCTCGCCCTCGGTCGTCTTCGACGCGGTCGCTTTGGTGCTATCGCAGGCCGGCTGCGCCGAGTTGATGTCGGAAGGCGCTGCGATCGACTTTGCCAAGGACGCCTTCGGTCACCTGAAGGCGATCGGGTTCACCTCCGCGGCAAAACCTCTGCTCGACAAGGCGGGCGTGATGGCGGATGCGGGAGTGATCGACCTGAGCGCCGGGGCGGCGAAATTTATCGAACAAGCAAAAACGCGCCAATGGGATCGGGAGCCGAAAGTCCGCCTTCTCGCCTGATGTGCGCCAACCGGGTCGCGGGCGAAGTGGGGAGAGCCTCGCCGGCGATCCATCTCGCGCCAACCCCCGCTGCCCATCGGTGAACGTGCGCCTAGCGACGTTTCAAGAGCCCAGAAACCTTCTGGCGAATGCCGTCCCACTTGCGCGTAGCCCAAATCGTGAATCGCCCCACGGGCTTGCGAAGAAAAGGCACGTCGTAGGCAATCAGAAGAAGTCCGAGCGGAAGCATCCAAACGCCGAGGAACGGCAGAATTGAGAACACACCGCCGACGATGAGGAGAGCACCGACGGGAATGCGGATCCATTGCGCGCGGGGATGGCGCAGGTTCCGGATGGCCCAGGCGAGCTTGTCCGGAACCGCTCGCTCCAGGTCCTTGAAAGCGCGACGCAGAATAAATTTGCCGTTGTCAGTTGTTCGCATCCTCACTGAATTGCGAAAGGGGCAAGAGAGTTCCGCCAAACGCCAATGTAGAGGCAACAAACATTGCCGCAGTCAGCCGGACACGCTTGCGCGTGCCGGAGAAGCGCCGAAGCGGGACCCTCATCGGCACGCGGTCTTGCGAGAAAATGCCAGGGCCTCCGGGATGCGCCGGAGGCCTGAGCTTTCTTACTCCTTGGTCGCCCAGTACAGCAGGATCTGATTGTCCGCGCGCTGGACGAGCTTGACCTTTTTCGAGACGCCCCAGGCGAGCGCCTGCTGGTGAACCGGGATAAAGCTCCAATCGTCCATTCCGATCTGGAAGGCCTGCTTGATCAGCAGATCCCGTTTCGTCTTGTCGGTTTCGACCAGGATGCGGTCGGTGAGCGCATCGAGTTCCTTGTTGCAATAACCGCCGTAATTCGTCTCTCCGCGACTTCGAGGTCGGCACATCGCGGCATCCCATGATGTCGTGAAGCACGTTATGCGAGTTCGAACGTTCCGGGCGTCCAGCCGAGCAGATAAAACGACGTGGAGTAACCGCCCGATTTTCCAGATTTTGCGAAGTACAGCGCTTTCGGTTGCGCGGTGAGGTTCACCTTGATGCCGGCTCGCGCCAGCATGGACACCGTTGCCTGGCAGATGGCTTCGTCGTTGACATAGCGATCGTTCGGGCAATCCATGCCCACCTCGAAGCCATTCGGATAGCCGGCTTCGGCCAGAAGCTTCTTGGCGCCTTCCAGGTCGAATTTCGGACGTGTGAAGTCCTTGGAATGCACGAACAACTCAGGTGCGATCATGAGCGCCGAAGGTGTCGAGAGGCCCCGCATCACGCGATCGCGGATGAGGTTCATGTCGATCGCCTTGTAGAAGGCCTCGCGAACGCGCTTGTCTTTGAAAGGGTTTTTCCCCTTCACGCTGGAGGACAGCAGTTCGTCGCGCACCGTATCGAAGCCGAGAAAAATGGTGCGAAGTTCGGGGCCGGTCATGACCTGCTTGTCCGGCGCCGAGTTCACGCGCTGGATATCCTGCAGCGGCACCGGCTCGATGACGTCGACCTCGCCCGAGAGAAGCGCTGCCACGCGGGTGGCATCGCTGCTGATCGGCGTGAACACGATCTCGTCCAGATTGTGTTCGGGTTTTCCCCACCAGTTCGCGTTCTTCTTGAAGACGGTTTTAACGCCGGCCTGGTGGCTCTCGATCACAAATGGCCCGGTGCCGTTCGCGTTGAGCGCGGCGAAACTCGGGGTCGTCGCGGCCGCGGGCGTCGGAGCAGCGGCGTTGTTCGCCTCGCTCCACTCCTTGTCCATGATGTACCACGTGTCCCATTGCGAGTTGAGGATCGGATTGGGAGAGGTCAGGATTACATCCACCGTGTGATCGTCGACCTTCACGAACTTGGCGGTCGTTGGAACGCGGGTCGCAAAATTCGATCCTGTGGCGCGGACCCGATCTGCAGAAAAGATCACGTCATCGGCGTTGAAGGCGTTGCCGTTGTGAAATTTGATGCCCTGACGGAGATGAATACGCCAGCGCAATCCGTCCTCGCTGGTTTCCCAACGTTCGGCGAGAGCCGGCTGAATGGCCAGGTCCTTGCCGCGCTTCGTCAGTCCCTCGTAGACGTGTCCGAGATGCGCATTCGTCGTGGTTTCATTCAGCGTGTACGGATCGAGCGACTTGAGGTCGCCTTGATTGGCATATCGGAGGGTGACAGAAACGGCGGGCGTCGCCAATCCGGCGAGCGAAATTGCGGCAGCTAACGCTGCCAAGTTCTTGCTGATCATAGGCCGGTCTCCACTGGCACGCTTCGGAACAAAGCGCGTTGCTGTTTTTGACAGCTTAGTTGGCCAAGGTGGCAGGTATCGACAGATGGGTCCAGCGCTGCCTTACCGTATTACGGGTGGCGCACACGATCCGATATGGCCCGTATGAAGCGCGGACAGAAGAAGCAGGTGATTGTTGGTGCAAATCCAACCCGCGATGTCAGCGCCCGGCCCGCCGCCAGCCAGCGTTGCGGCTTCCTCCGAGGAGAACCGTCGCTTCGCCCAACAACCAGGTGACGACGATTCCCGCAGCATGATGTGACGTTACAAAGAAAGATTCAGAATGTTTCTGCCGTCAACCGCCGAATGTCTCGATCTGCCCTGAGGATGTGACGGCGAAGATGTCGCCTGATCCAAGCGCTTGTCTCGTCCTTTCGATCTCCGCGGAGTTCATGAAACTGAACGCTGTCGAGAGCGCATCCGCGGCGGTTGCGGTCGGCAGGACGACGGTGAGGCTTCGATAGCGATTGCCCGGGCGGCCCGTTCGCGGGTCGATGAGGTGGTGGAAACGGCCTTCCCGGTCGAAGCGAAAACCGTAGGAGCCGGATGTGGCGACGGCCTTGTCGATGACATCGAAGGCTTGTCCCAAAGATTGAGGATCATCCGGGTTCGCGACGGCCACTCGCCACGGCGATCCATCCGGCCGCGATCCCATGGCACGCGGTTCGCCCATATCGACGATGCTGTGCTCGACACCGTCGAGCCGAAGCATCTCCACCACCCGATCGGTGATGAATCCTTGTGCGATGCCGTTCAGCGTCAGGGCCATGCCACGGTGGGGCAACACGATGCGATCCGCGTTGAATGTCACGTGTGCAAAGCCGACCCGAGCCAGCGTTGCCGCCACAGCCTCATCGGGTGGTCCCGCTGGATCCGCATTCGCGTTCGAGAAATGCTCGCGATAGAGGGTCCAGAGAGGCTGCACGGTCGGGTCGAACGCGCCGTGCGTGAGTTCGCCGTAGGTCCGGCATTGCGAAAGCAGCGTCACGAGTTCGGGTGGCGGGGCCACCAGGACGCCGTTCCGATTGAGGGTGACCAGCGCGGAATCGTCGCGGTAAAGGCTGAAGATGCGTTCCAGTCGTTGCATCTCGGAGATCGCGCGGCGGATGAGTTCATTCGCGGCGGCACGATCATGGTGATGGATGCGAAGCGTCGCGACGGCTCCCATGGCGTGGCCGCGCCACTCGACGAGTTGGCCGCTCGCGTGCGTTGGGCTCGCCGCGGGAAAGAGACTCAGTCCGGCGGCGGCAGCGGTTATACCGATGGCGCGTCTGCGCGTGATCGACGGGAACATGGTGGCGTCCTCAATGGACATGGCTGCCTTTTGCGGCGGGTGCCGCGGGCGCGTGATCATGGGGCTGCGCTGTCGCCGGCGGTCCCACGGCGCCGGTGGCATCGGTCTCGTCGCTGAGCACGTATCCCTTGGGGACTTCCGCGAACGAGACGATACGGCCGCCATTGCGGGAGGCGAATGTCTCCGCGGCTTTCCTGTCCGAGAACGGAACGAGTTCATCCGCGCCCATGCCGCCTTTCATGCGGCTTTCGATCACGAACACGGCCTGACGGGCGTCGATCCAATTCTTGATCCCGGGTTTCTCCCAGCTGTCGGCCTTGCCCATATCCGACACGTAGATTGCACGAATGTCCTTCGGTTCCTCAGGCAGCATGGTGAAAGAAAGCGTATCGCGGGCGGACGAAAACCACACCGGTTCCTCGCGGCTCGCCAGAAGAATTTGGCCTTTTGGACCCGAATGTTCGACGACATTCATGCCGCAATAATGTCCGATCGCCGTCGCAGTCAGATCGTGGGGGGCGGGGGAGCGGCCGCCTCTTTCTTGTCGTTGCAGCCAGCCAGCGCGAGCGCTCCCACCAACAGGAGCGGAATGCTGATGAATTTCATAGTTCTCTCCTCGAAAACGCGAAGGCCGCGAGCGCGAGTGGCGCGAAGGTCCAGGCTGCAAGCGCCGCGAGTAGCACGGGCAGGCTGAGGGTGGTGTTCTGGGCGACCCCGGCCATTCCCGAAAACGAACTCACGTTTGCAAAGCCCGTCAGGTTGAACAGGCGGTAGATGTCGGTCGGGTTTAAAAGAAGCAGCGCATTCAGGACGCCGCCCGACACGATCCGGCCCTGGTCGACGACGAGGATCCCGAGGAGCGCCATGTCGTAGATGAGGACGAAGAGAAGCCAGATGCCGATCGCAATTCCGGCAGCCGTCCCGCGATTGGCGACCAGTGCACTCACCAGATAACCGACAGCGATGAAGATGGCGCCTAGCATGATCGACGAGCCGACCATGGAAGCGAACGCGGTCCAGCTTTCCGCATCGATCGCCGTTCCTGCCACCGCGAGGGCGCCGGCCGCGGCCCCGTAGCCGAGGAGCGTCGCGAAGGCGAGAACCGCCAGATGGCCGACGAATTTGCCGAGAAGCACTTGCCAGCGCGCGATCGGGTAGCTCAGGAGCAGCAGCATGGTGCCCCGCTCCATCTCTCCCACGATCGCATCGTGGGAAATCAATAATGCGATGAGCGGAAGCAGAAAGATCGTGAGGCTCGACAGGCTCACGATCACCACATCCAGCGCGCGCACCCCGACATTGCCTGTCGGGGCGCTGCCGAGGAACGTCAGCGACAAAGCGAGCGCCGCGAGGAGCAGCGTGGTGGCGAGAACCCAGCGGTTTCGCAGGGCTTCCTGGATTTCCTTGCGGGCGACAATCAGCACGTTCTTCATGGCGCCGCCTCCTGCGTCCGAAGGAAGTGGGCGTAAAGTTCATCCAGCGTCGGCGGGAACACGTCGAGGTCCTCGACCGATTCTCCCTCGCTCGTGGCGCGCCGAAGGATAGCGATTTTCTCCTCGGGTCGCGCGTCGATCTCGACCATGTGTCCGTTGATCCGGCGCCAGTCGCCGCCGACCGGCCCGAGCCAATCGGCAACGCGCGACAATCCACCGTCGCTCAACCTCAGGCGAATCCGCGTCGGCAGCCGGGCCACCCGGCGCAGGTCGTCCAGCGTTCCATCGGCGACCTTGACGCCCTGGTTCATGATGATCACGCGACCGGCGCGCTCCTCGAGCTCCGTCAGCGCGTGGGACGACAGAAGCACTGTCGATCCTCCAGTGCTCAAATCCTGCACGATTTCGTAGAAGCTCTGACGGAGCGCCGGGTCCAGCCCCGTGGTCGGCTCGTCGAGGAGAAGAACACGCGGTGCGCCGAGCAGCGCCTGCGCGAGGCCGAGACGCTGGCGCATCCCCTTCGAATAGGTGCCCACGCGCCTGTCGGCCGCATGAGTGAGGCCCACGCGTTCGAGCAGCACCAGCGCGTCGCGCAGCGGCTCGCGCTTCAGCCGGGCATAGAACGCCAAGGTCTCGCGCCCCGTCAGGCCGGTGTTGAACGACACGCTCTCCGGCAGGTAGCCGAGCCGCCGACGAGCGGCGAATTCCCCCGCCGAGGGGTCGTCGCCAAGCACCCGGATGCGCCCGCCCGTCGGGCGAATGAGTCCGAGCATCAACTTCAGCAGCGTGGTCTTTCCAGCGCCGTTATGCCCCACGAGCGCGATCGTCTCGCCTTCCGGCAGATCGAACGAGACGTCGCGCACCGCCTGGACCTTGCCGTAGCGCTTGACGACGTGGTCGAGTTCCACTGTCGCGGTCACTGGCGCGCTCCGTGAAGATAGTCCGGCCGGCGTGTGGGCGCCATCAAGGGATGGCTGTCGACGACACCACCCGGCAGAAGCGCGGGGAACTGCGCCTGCGCCCAGCGGATGACCTGCACGGCCGGCGAATTGGTCAGGACCTTGGCTTGCGGCGCGGTCCACAGAACCTTGTCGATGAGGTCGTTCGGCCGATAAGCACTGTCGCCGATCCCGTCGCCATTGAGATCGAAAGCCGGGTTGTCGCTCCAGTAATTCCCGCGCTCGCCCTTGGACCAGTCGAGGTAGCGGGTTCCGACATACTTGACCTGGTTTCGGTTGTTCAGGAAGGCATTGTCGACGAGCTCGTTGCGCTCGGACCCCGCCGTGAAATGGATGCCGATCTCGCAGCCCTCGAACCAGTTGCCGACGAACCGGTTCTGGTTGGCGTTGTAGATGAAGACGCATTTGGTCGGGCCGGGCCGGGCACCGGCCATGTCGAGGCGGGGCTCCGGCGTTTCCGGCACAGCATGTTCCCTGGCATCCTTGGTGCGCATTCCGGATGTCGCCCAGCGTTCGCCGGATTGGAGACGGCCGAGCACCATGTTGTTGGTGATCTGTGAGCCGTTGGCGTAATTGAACAGGAAGCCGTGATCGCGGTCGCCGTCCGAGACATTGCCGCTGACCTTCAGGCGGTGCGAGAACATGATCGCGAATCCCACCGTGTTGCCGATCGAAACGTTGTCGGTGATCTGGCTGTCGTTGGTGTACATGTAGTGAATCGCAAATCGGAGGTCTCTGAAGCGGTTGCGGCTGAAGTCGTTGCGCTTGCTGGTGATCGAAAAAATCCCGTCGCGTCCGTAGCGAATGTCGTTATCCAGAACCTTCGCGCCGGTCGCGTTCCACACCGAGACGCCGTTGCCGGCCTCGTTGACGCGGCCTTCCTCGAGTCCCACGATCTCGTTTTTCTGCGCGACGGCGTTCTCGGCGCCGTGCAGATAGATCCCGTAAAGGTTGCCCTCGATCTTGTTGCCCTCGACGAGGGCTCCGGTCGCGGTATTCTCGACGAATACGCCGGCGTCCATCGCTTCGGAATCTTTCCCCGAGCCGCGAATCGTCAGCCCGCGCACGACCGCCCCGGCGGCCGAGACGGTCACGACGCTGCCCTTGCCGGGTCCGGTCAGCACCGCGCCGGGTTCGCCCAGGAGCGTAACGCGGCGCAGGATCCGCACAGGTCCGCGATGTTCGCCGGACTTCAACACCACTGTGTCGCCGTCCGACGCCCTGTCGAGGATCTCCTGGACGGTCGATTCCCCGGGGTTCACGGCGAATTGCTCCGCCGTGGCATCGAGCGCGAGGCTGGCGGCAAACGTTGCCGCCAGCGCCAGACGCAGTGTCATGCCATCACGGCGCATGCTTCAGGACGCCTGCGGCTCGACGAGCATGCGGCCCACCATCTCCATGTGCATCGCATGGCAGAACCAGGAACAATAGTACCAGTAGACGCCGGGGCGATCGGCCCGGAACGAGACCGACGCGGTCGCCTGCGGGGCAACCTCCATGTTGATGCCGTAATTGATGATGCAGAACCCGTGCGTGAGGTCCTCCACGTCGTCGATGTTGGTGACATAGACCGTGACGTCCTCGCCCTGCTTGACCGTGAAGTCCTCGAGTCCGAAGGCTGGAGCCGCGGAGGTCATGTAGACGCGCACCTTGCTGCCGTCCCGCACGACCTTCGAATCGACCATCAGGTCGACGCCATCGGCCTTCGCCTGCTGGACCGCATCGGCGAAGAAGGGGTCGTCGCGCTTCCAAGCGTGCACGGGGTTGATCTTCGACCGGTGAACGATCGTCGCGTCATGCGGCTCGGCGAAGCTCGGGCCGTCGTGAACGAGTAGCATCTTATCGCCGGAAATGTCGATCAGCTGGTCGTTCTCGGGTTTCAGCGGCCCCACGTTCAGGAACCGATCCTTCGAGAACTTGTTCAGCGAGATCAGCCATTTTCCGTCGGCCTCCTTGGTCTGACCCATCGAGGAGTGGTTATGGCCCGGCTGGTAGTGAACGTCGAGTTTCTGGATGACCGGATTGACCTTCTCGCCCTTGAAGGCGCGCTTGGCGAGATCGATGTTCCATTTCACGACCTGGCTGTCGAGGAACAGGGTCGTGAAAGCATTGCCCTTGCCGTCATACGCGGTGTGCAGCGGGCCGAGACCGAGTTCCGGCTCCGCGACGACGGTATCGCGCGGCTGGATCTTGTCGTCGAACAGATCGTCGAACTTGCGCACATCGAAAACCGTGACCGTCGGCGAGAGCTTGCCGTTGGCGACGACGTGAATGCCGTCCGGCGCCGTGTTGATGCCGTGCGGGCTGTTGGGCACCGGGACGTAACGCGTGAATTCCGACCCCTTGCGGCCATCGAGCACCGGCACGCCGCCGATGGTTTCGAACTTCCCGGCTTTCACCGCTTCCTCGATCCGCTTGAGATTGAAAATGACGACCCAGTCCTGCTCCTTGCCCATCATTTCCGCCAGGGTGACGCCTTCTTCGGAATTGTAGCAGGTTGCGAAGGCATATTTGCCCTGGTAATCGGCGTCGACGTTGTCGAGGTTGCCAGCGACCTTGATCTGCCACGCAACCTTCATGGTGTCGCCGTCGACCGCCGTGAAGATGGACACGTAATCCTTCGTATTGGTGAGGTTCTTGCCGTCGTTCGGGACTGGTACCCGATCCTCGCCATTGCAGAACACGTAGCCTGTCTTGGGGTATTTCTGAACGCGCAAGCCATGCACCGAATGCTGGTTCGGCAGCTGGATGATCTTGTCGCATTTCATCACGTCGAGGCGGATGCGGCATACGCGCGTATTCGCCTTGTCGTTGGCAAAAAGATAGCGGCCGTCATAAGTGCCGTCGGTGAAGGACAGATGAGGATGGTGCAGATCGCCGTTGAGGTAGGTCTCACCCCTGTTCTTCAGGAACTCCCGGGTTTCGGGCGTGAGGTTTTCGGTGAGAATCTTGCGGCTCTCGTTGGTTTGCCCCCAGCCTGTCGCGCTGTCACGGTTGAAGACCGGGATGCGCATGAGTTCGCGCATCGAGGGAAGGCCGACGATCCTGACCTCGCCGCTCTGGCCGCTCGAGAAGAACATGTAATATTCGTCGAGTTCTCCGGGCTTGACTTCATACTTGTTGGCGGCGGGAGCGCGCGCAGCCGGCGCGGGTTGAGTTTGCGCCTCCGCGGGCGTGATGGCGCCACCCTGGCCAAGGCCGACGCCGGCCGCAACGCCGGTCGCACCGACGGCGACGGCCGCGGTCGTGCCGAGCATATCGCGGCGGCTGAGACCATTTTTCTTGCCTTGTTCGTTATCCATGGAAGTCTCCTCCTCGTTCATGAAGTCGTGGTCGGAAGTTCTGCGGTCGTCGGCTCCCGGACCGGTTTTCCCGAATGCGTGATGACAGGCTTAGCGGGTCCGCTGGCGTCTTCTTTGTTCCCGCGCATAGAAGGCGACGAAAGTGCCTCGCGTTTCTCGCGCTTCAGCCTGACCTGGATCATGTGAGGGCACCGGTGGTCGTCGTGGTACAGCTCCTGACAATGCATGCAGTAGATGCATTCGTTGACGTTGATGTGTCCCTCGGGGTGGATCGACTGAACGGGGCATTCTTTCGCGCAGCGCTGGCAAGGGGAGCCGCATTCGGGCCAGCGCTTCAGCCATTCGAAGGTCCGCATGCGTCCCGGAATGGCGAGTGCCGCGCCCAGCGGGCAGAGATAGCGGCAGAAGAAACGCTCGATGAAGAGGCCTGCCGCCAGCAGCGTCAGGGCGTAGATCACGAACGGCCAGTCGCGGACGAATTTGAGGATGATCGCCGTCTTGAAAGGCTCCACCTCCGCCAGGGTCTCGGCAAAAGCCACCGAATAGAGCGACAGGCCGAACAGGCCGATGAAGATGATGTACTTGATCGGCCAAAGGCGCTCGTGCAAGCCCCAGGGCACCGTGATCTGCGGTACCTTGAGCCATTGCGCGATGTTGTTCAGCAATTCCTGCAGCGCGCCGAACGGGCAGAGCCAGCCGCAAAACGGACCGCGTCCCCAGAACAGAAGGCCGACTGCGATGGCCGCCCACAGGATGAAGATGAGGGGCGCGGAGAGGAAGAACTCCCAGCTGAAATCCGTCAGCAGCGAGTTGCTGAAGGTCAGGACGTTCACGACCGAAAGCTGGGCGTTCGCGTACCAGCCGAGCCAGACGAGCGTGAACGTGAGATAGGCGCGGCGCACCCACACGTACACTTTGGGGCGTCGCACGAGATTGTCCTGGAAGAAGAAGATCGCCGTCAGAACCAGAAGAGCCAGAACCGTGATGGCGATGGAGACGGTGTTCGTCCTCCAGATCTTCATCCATAGCGGTTCCTCGATCGCACCGGCTGCGAGGGCGTCCGCATCATTGAGCGGCGTTCCGGCGGGCGCTGTGGCGGGGGCCGCCACGCTCGTCTGCGGTTGAGGCTGCGCTTGAGCGGAAGCGGGAGCGGGAACCGGCTGCTCGATGCGCAGATAGGGGTCGGGAAGCGTATAGCCGAGGTCGAAGGTCAGAAAGGCTTTGTCCCTCGTCCCGATATTGCGCTGCACCATCAACTGCAACTGCCACGGCTCGGTGAGGTCGAGCTTGAAATCGTCCGGCATGACGAAAAGCGCAATTTCCCGCAGATCCGGCGCGCCTTCCGCCGCAAGAGAGCCGAGCCGGGTGTGATTGCGGTCCCTGAACCGCGTGCTCTGGCCCTCCTGCAGCAGTTCGATGCGATCGAAGATGCCGCCACGGACATAACCCGAGCCTTTAAACGAATACGCGCCTTCGCCGGCCACGACGATTGCCTGCTGGTCCGGCTTGAGCCGTGCCTTCAGACGTTCATAGCCCTCATCGCCCAGCAGGCTGCGGCCGATGGTCGGCACGCTCACGGGCGCCAGATAGAGATCGATGAAGCTGTCGCCAGCCTCGCCTGGCTCGGGGTTGTCGGCCGCGGCCTGATTGCCGGATTTTACGAAGGCTTCGTTCACGTCGCCGATGGTCAGCGCCAATCGGCGCACGGAGCCGTCGCCGAGCAGCGTTTCCCACGTCTTGATCTCGCTTTTTGTCAGGTCGACGCTTTTGGCGATCGCGGGCGCGGCGGCAACTGACGCCTGTCCGCTCGATCCGACCCGGCCGCTGCGGATGAGCCGCACGGCCGAACGCACCACGCTGTCGCCCATCACCAGAACCGTCACGGTGGCGCCGCTCACGATATCGACCTGCGGCGGGCGTTCCGCGCCGCGTGCAACCGCCACCATGTCCCTGCCGATCAGGGTGTTCATCGCGTCCAGAATCCGCTTTTCCGGAATTCCGACGAGGACGATGGGCTCCTTGTGATCGACGAGTTTGATTCCGCGAACCACTCCTTGCGGATCGATGCCCACCAGGATGTGAATCGGCTTACCCGAATATCCGACCGAATTGACGAAATCGGCGTTCAGAAAAACCTGTCCAACCAGCCGATCGCCCTGATAGGCGGGGATCAGCGGCGGGTCACCTTGAGGCGGTCCGAAACGGTCGGCTCCCGGAATGAGTTCGCCCGGTTGAGCCTTCGGGAGAAACTCCTGGACACGGCTCGCCGCCGAGACCTGGTTTGTGAATAGGAGGAGCAGGAGCGTGACGGCCAGAACGGAGAACACGCGATCGATGCGGAGTTTGGAAAGATCGCGAAACGCGAAAAAATTTGGATGAGCATTTGGCAACAGGGTACCGTCCAACTCCACGTTCGTGTTCTAAGATTAGAAACCTAACGCATCGCGACGACAGTTCGTTTCGATCGCAAGCGACGTGAAGTTACAGTAACGCTTGCGATGGTCGGTACATTGATCCAACGCAATTTGACGACCACATATTCCTCCTGTCAACTCATACCGCACGGTGGAACGGGAGGACTTTGCGATGTCATTGTTGAAGGTCGAGCCGCAGCGCGCCGTAACCTCCCTCGATGAGCTTTTCGCGATCGCGTATTCTCTGAAGCATCAGGCAGCGTCCCGTTACGAAGAACTAGCGCTGCGCATGCGCTCCGCCGGCCAACTCGAACTCGCAGAAACCTTTCAACGACTGTCTCTGCAAGAGCGCAATTATCTGTCAAATGTCGTTCATCGGGCTGAGGCCGCAAAAGGAAAAACGCCGGACGTCGCCCATTTGTCGTGGACGCTTCCCGAGACGTTCGACGACGAGGGGGCGATGACGGCAGCGCCTGAAACGCAGACCGGCTATCGGGCGCTTTCCATGGCGGTTCGAAACGAGGAGCGCGCCTTCGCGTTCTGGAGTTACATTGCGTCCCAGGCGGAAAAACCCGAGATCAGGCAGGCAGCCGAGGCGATGGCGCATGACGAACTCGAGCATGTTTCAACGCTTCGGCGCGAACGTCGTCGCGCGTATCACAGCCAACGCACGCAGGCCCCGGCTCCCACCACGAACGGCCTCGGCGATACGGCGGCGCTCGAGAACCGCCTGGCGGTGATACTGGACGATCTGTCGCGTGAGGTGGGCGAGGGGGATCGGGGATCGATTTCGAGATTTGCCGCCGAAGCCCGCAGGGCCGCGGAGGATCTCGCGGCGAGTTCCCTGACGCTCATCGCGCTGCCGCCCGCGACTTCGACCATCGAGGATCCGTTGGTGCTCGCCGAAATTCTTGTCGAACGCTATCTCGACGCGGCCGATCGCCATCAGGATGAGGCGGGCTTGATGCTGGCGCAGATGCTGGCTTCGCAGGCGATCAACCGTCTCGCGTGGCTGCGGGCTCATCTCAACCGGTCGGAGTGATTGCGCATTCCTCGACGGTCGATCAAACGGCGCGGCTATGCGTTCGTCCTGAACCCTCCAGATAGGCGTCGAACACGGACGCGACGCTGCGAACGAGAAAGCGCGCTTCGTCGGCGATCGAGATGACCTCTCCGTCAAGACGGATGATACCGTCTTCCTGCAACTCGCGCAGACGCGGAAACGAATGGAGGAAGACACCCGGCGCGGTGCCGTGAGCGCGGCAGACCTGCCCCACATCGACACGGAAATCGCACATCATGCGTTCGATGAGGTCGGCGCGCAGACGATCGTCGGGAGAAAGGGCGTATCCCTTCATAGTCGCGAACTCGCCTCTCGAGACGAGCTCGGCGTAGCGTCCCAGCACGACTTCGTTCTGGATGTAGCCCTGCGCCAGACGCCCGATGGCGGAGGCTCCGAAGCCGAGCAGGATGTCGCTCGGATCCGTGGTGTAGCCCTGAAAGTTGCGGTGCATGACGCCCTCTGCCTGAGCGTGCGCCATCGGATCCTCCGGCAACGCGAAATGATCGAGGCCGATGCGCCGATAGCCTGCCTCGAGCAGCGTCTCGGCGATCGCCTGTTCCTGTGCGTGTCGGGCGGCGCCGCCGGGCAACGCGGCCTCGTCGATCTTGCGCTGGTGTTTCTTGAATGTCGGAACATGCGCATAGCCGAACACGGAAAATCGATCGGGGCGAATATCGAGACATTGCCGCACGGTGTCGATGCAGGAGCGAATGGTCTGGTGCGGCAGGCCGTAGATGAGATCGAAATTGATGCCGCGCACGCCCGCCGCGCGCAATCCGTCGGCGGCTTCGGCGGTCTGGGCGACGCTCTGCACCCTGTTGATCGCCTGCTGCACGATCGGATCGAAGCTCTGGATTCCAAGGCTTGCCCGCGTGACTCCGGCTTCGCGCAGTGCGTGCATCATCGCCCGGGTCAGCGTGCGCGGATCGATCTCGACGGCGATTTCAGCTCCATCGCGCAGGGAGAACTGCGCCGCGAGCAATTCCGATAACGCGATGAACTCGCGCGGGTCCATGATGGTCGGGGTTCCGCCGCCGAAATGGACATGGCCCACCGGCTGCCGACGCCCGAGCCCGCCTGAGACGAGCGCGATTTCGCGCCGCAGAACCGCCAGATAATCGACGATGGGCGCATCGCGCCGGGTGATGGTCGTGTGACAGCCGCAATACCAGCACATTGCGCGGCAGAACGGGACATGCAGGTACAGCGAGGCCGTTGTGTCCTGTGGCACCTCCGCCAGCCAATCCGCATAGGTCTCTCCCGTGATCGACGGGGAGAATTGCGGTGCCGTCGGATAGCTCGTGTAACGCGGCACGCGCTCGTCGCCGTACCGGGCCGTCAGGTCGTTCCTCATGAGGCGCCTTCCTGAAAAATGTGGATGGGCGCAATCCGCTTTGCGGCGGCTATTCCCGATCGACCGCAGAGCTAGAGGAATCTTCGCCGGACCTCTTTGATTTCGCGCAAAGAAACGACCGATCCGACCCGCTGCGGCACGCTTTTCTCAAATCCCCGCCAAGGGATCGACCCCGATGAGGAGCGCGTGGCCTTGAAGGATGAACCAACCGTAGAGAAGTGCGGCGATCAGTCCTGCGCGTCCAAGGCTCCGCAGGCGGGCCGGCGATGCCCTCCCGGCGGCCATCGCCCCGAAGGGCAGGATCGAGGTCTCGCGGCTGAGCGCATGCCAGCGCTCCCGCCCCAGGCGCCGCCTTGCCTTCGCGTCGAGCAGGAAAAACCCGACCACGGAGAACAGCGCCATGCCGCCGAAGAGAATGACGGTCACGAGGTCGCCGTTGGGCGGAATGTGAGCCAGGGACCAGAGCAGGAAGGCCCACAGCACCGGATGACGCGTGATCGTTGCGATTGCGCCGGGCGTGGACCCCGACCGCAGCGAGATCGACAAGGGATTGGGCGTCATCAGGCCCGCGACCAGAAAGAAGGTGGCGACCGCCATGACGACAAAGGCCAGATGCCACTGCCATGGGGCCGGATCCCAGAGAGAAACCGCATCGGCCCGTCGGCTCGCTGCGACCACCCAGACGAGCAGGATCAACGACATCACCGAATAGAGCGACAGGTACACCTTGCGCCCGAGCCGGGCGACGAGGCGCGAGCGCAGGCGCGGAGCGGCGGGGATCAGATGCGCCACAAGAAAAGCACCCATGGCGACCAGAAACTCCGTCATGACGGGCTGATCGGGTGATGCTCAACGCCTGCCTTGCGACGTTTCACATTGAGCCCGACCGTCAACGAAAAAACCGCGAGGGCGAGAATGGTGAGGATCCCGCTCCATCGCCGGAAGGCGTCCCACGCCAGCAAATCTCCGATCCCGCGCATGGTAAGCGACGCGTGCAGCAGGACCAGCGGAGCGTAGAGGGCCGGCCGATAGGTCGCGCGAATTCCCGTCACCGCGGGAAGGATGACGAGAGCGTGGCCGAACACCATGGACAGGGCGAAACCGATGAGAATCGCGTGAAGGACGAAGTCATAGGTGTGGGACACCGCGGCATCCGGCGCGGCGAGAAGCGCCACGCCTGACAGACCGAGCCACATATACCCCGACATCATGCAGGCCGCGGAGAAACGCGTCTGCCCCTGTCGGCGAAGGTTGCGGCTCGCAATGTCGTGCCGGAGGAGCCATGTCGTGACGAGCAGCAGGGCGAGACCTTCGATCACAGCGCCGTTATGCGTCATGAGGCCATTCTGCGCACCGGCGATGAGCAGCCCGATGACGAACAGAAACATCACCTCGCTGCCCCGCTTCGGAGCCGCAAGACGACTCAATTCGAGCCGCTCGCCGGCAATGGTCAAAATTAGAAACGCGAGCCACCAACCGGCCACATCGGGTATGGGATTGCCGATCAGCCAGAGCACATTGCCGCAGAGCCAGGCCAAAGCGCCGAAAAGAAGCGCACCGGTAAAAACCGCCGGCTGCTGAATGGTGATCGCCAGAGAAGTGCCGGCCAATATGGCCGAGGCAAGCACATAGAGGCCCGCCCCCAAAGCGGGCGACGGCCCCAGCAGCAGCGCGACTGTGCCAAGTCCCGACAGCGTCGGCGCCGCATAGGACCAGCGCCTTCCAAGCGCCACCGCCCGCTCGAGGCTGATCAGGGTCCCGAACAGACCCGATATCATCAGCGGTCCGTGGATCGCCGCCAGCGAAGAGCCGTGGGGCATCGTCCAGCCAAGTCGCCAAAGGCCGCCGCACAGGCCGGCGATCAAGGCGGCCGCTCCGAGAACGAGCAGCAACAGGCGGAGCCCCTTTCGGCGGGCCGTCACATTCGTTGCAGGAATCGCCCTAGAGAGCGGTGCGGCAGACGCGGACACGCCAGACATCAGGTCCTTCCTCCCGGTAATCCCAACCCAACTCACCCGGATGCGCCACATGGAAACGGGAGAAAAGAGGCCAGGGGTCGTGATCGTTGACGATCTGAAAGCCTTCGCCCGGTGTAAGGCGCTCGAAGGTGTCGAAGATCAGGGAATGGCGCATGGGCGCCGTGATGTGGCGGACGTCGATGGTCCGTTCCGGAACCAGGGCACTGCACATCACGCATCCAGGCGTGGTGAACGGCCAAGGAGCTCGAGGCCTTGGTCCGTGATGAATTCCGGGCTCCAGACGGGCTCCCACACCAGATCGACGAGGATCTGCGACGCGTCCTGGAAGCGATGCGCGAGGTATTCGCGCAAATCCGCCACGATCATCTCGCCGAGCGGGCAGGCCCGCGTCGTCAGGGTCAACGCCACCTCGATGACGGAACCCGTACGGACGGCCCGGTAAACGAGGCCGAGATCGACGATGCTGAGACCCACCTCCGGGTCGGTGACCGCGCTGAGGCAGTCCAGAATGTCAGGGTCGAGTGGGTGGCTCCGGCTCGGGCTTTTGCTCATGGGGGGATCCTTGGTGTTTATGCCGGCACCTTGAATGACCGACCACAAGGCTTCTTTGCCTCAGCGCAAACACCGGGGCGAATCGACAAACCGCGTCCAGGTTTGCTGCCGCGCAAAGAGTTTGCGACGAAAAGCGATAACGTGGTCTCCAATCCGGAACTTTGGGAGACCATGATGACCATTGAATTGAGCAGCCTGGTCGACGACGTCATGCGGCGCTGGCCGGTGACGATCCGCGTGTTCCTCAGGTACAAGATGCATTGCGTCGGATGTCCCATCGCGTGTTTTCACGCAGTGGACGATGCCTGTCGCGAACACGGGACCGATTGCGACAGCTTCCTGTCCGATCTCAGGGCCGCCATCGGTACCTCGGAGGGCTGAGGGCCCTGCTCACCCGCCCAGGGCGAGGGCGAGATAAGGCGCGGTCCGGCTCGCTGGCGACTTGGCGACGATGGCAGGCGGGCCCGATGCGACGACAACGCCGCCATCCTCGCCCGCGCCCGGCCCGAGATCCACGACCCAATCGCTCCTCGCGGCAACCCGCATGTCGTGCTCGACCACGATGATGGTGTTACCGGCCTCCACCAACCCTTCGAGCTGAGTCACGAGTTTTTCCACATCGGCCGGATGCAAACCGGTCGTCGGCTCGTCGAGGATGTAGAGCGTGTCACCCCGCTGCGCGCGTTGCAGTTCCGTCGCGAGCTTGATCCTCTGCGCCTCGCCTCCCGAGAGTTCGGTCGCGGGCTGACCGAGGCGAAGATAGCCCAATCCCACCTCGCGAGCGATCGTCAACGAGCGGTGCAGGCGAGGCTCGTCGGCGAAAAATTCCCAGGCTGCATCGACCGTCATCGCCAGGACATCGGCGATGTTCTTGTCGCGATATTTGATCTCCAGCGTCTTGGCGTTGTAGCGCGTCCCGTGACAGGTCGGGCACGGCGCATAGACGCTCGGGCAGAAACAACAGCTCCACCATGACGAAGCCTTCGCCCTCGCAGGTCTCGCAGCGGCCCTTGGCAACATTGAACGAGAACCGTCCTGCGTCATATCGGCGCGCGCGGGCCTGCCTGGGTCGCGGCGAAAAGCTTGCGCACGTGATCGAACAGCCCGGTATAGGTCGCCAGGTTGGAGCGCGGCGTCCGCCCGATCGGCTTCTGATCGACCCGCACCAGACGCTTGATGGCCTCCATTCCGCTGTCGATGCGGCCGCTGCTCGGACCGGTTGCGCTCGTTCGAGCTCATCGCGATCCTCGTCGTCCGCCGGAATGTCATGGCCAAGGTGCTCCGGCGACCAGTTCCACCAGTGCCTGGCTCACCAGGCTCGATTTGCCGGAACCGGACACGCCCGTCACCGTGGTGAGCACGCCCAACGGAAACGCGACGTCCAGTTGGTGCAGGTTGTTGCGCGTGATGCCGGTCGAGGCGCAGCCAGCCCTTGGGTGATCGGGCGGTGCGAGGCGGGATCGCGATCTCGCCGAAAAGATAGGGGCGCGTCTGTGAAGCGCCGATCTCTTTCAGGCCTTCGGGTGGGCCACTGTAGAGAACATGGCCGCCCTGCTCGCCGGCGCCCGGTCCCACATCGACAATCCAATCGGCGTGACGGATGACGTCGAGCTCGTGCTCGACGACGAATTGCGAGTTTCCGGCGGCCTTCAATTGATCGAGCGCTCGCAGCAGCGCTTCGGTGTCGACGGGATGAAGGCCCGCCGAAGGTTCGTCGAGCACGTACACCACGCCGAACAGGTTGGAGCGCACTTGCGTGGCAAGCCGCAGGCGTTGCAATTCGCCGGGCGAAAGCGTCGGCGTGCTTCGCTCCAGAGTGAGGTAGCCAAGGCCGAGATCGAGCATGACGTCGAGTCGTGCGACCAGATCCTCCGCGATGCGCTGGCTCACAATGGCCTTCTCCGGATGGTCCGACGCGATGCTGGACAGCCGAGGTGCCGTCCCGTCCGCATAGGGCCGAAAGAGGTCGCCGAGACGCTGCAAGGGGCAGCTCTCGCGATGTCGGCGAAATCCAGACCCTGCGAACTTGACCGACAAGGATTCACGCCGAAGCCGCTTGCCGTGACAGACCGGGCAGCGCGTGCTCACCATGTATTGCGCCACCCGCTTCTTCATCAGCGGGCTCGTGGTGTTGGCGAAGGTGTGCAGCACATGGCGCTTGGCGCTGGTGAACGTTCCCTGATAGGCCGGTTCTTCCTTGCGCTTGAGAGCCTGGCGCACCTCTTGCGACGTGTAGCCGGGATAGACCGGAACGGTCGGCTGCTCGTCGGTAAAGAGCAGCCAGTCGCGATCTTTCTTGGGCAATTTCTCTCCACGGGCGATCGACGTCGTAGCCAAGGGTCACGGCGATATCGCGCAGGTTCTGCCCGTGCCACGCCGTCGGCCAGGCGGCGATGGCCCGCTCGCGTATGGTGAGGGAATCATCCGGCACCATCGACCGTTCCGTCACCTCATAGACACGACCAAGGCCGTGGCATCGGGGACACGCGCCTTCGGGCGTGTTGGGAGAAAACGACTCCGCGTAAAGCAACGGCTGGCCGGGCGGATAATCCGCAGCGCGGGAATACAACATTCGCAAGAGGTTCGACAACGTCGTGACACTGCCGACCGATGAGCGCGTCGTTGGCGACCCGCGCTGCTGTTGCAGCGCGACCGCGGGCGGCAAACCTTCGATGTCGTCCACGTCGGGAACGGGCATCTGGTGGAACAGGCGCCGCGCATAGGGTGATACCGATTCCAGATATCGCCGCTGCGCCTCGGCATAGAGCGTTCCGAATGCCAGGGAGGATTTGCCGGAGCCGGAGACGCCGGTGAAGACCACAAGCGCATCCCGGGGCAGGTTCAGATCGATGTTCTTCAGATTGTGCTCGCGCGCGCCGCGAACGCGCACGAACCCGTCCTGCGTCCGGAAGGCAGCTTCTGGTGCGCGGGGAGTTGTATTTTCATCCATGTGAGAGGCCCGCGACCCTGATTGAACGGAAGCAAAACGACCAAATCCTGTGACGACGATCGCGGGAAGAACGCCCCGAAACGCCAAAAGGTCTGGGGCGGCGGCCCAATTCGGCAGGACGGCCGCCGAGGATTCCGGGCACGAAGGCAAGCCCCAGCCTCCGAGGCCTCGGAACTGCCGAGCTTGAATGAGCGTTCTGGTGGGTGGTTATCCTTCAGGTGCCCCGTGATTTACACCTATCTGTACGATGCGGACGGACACGACCAGGAAGTCGATCTCGACGAGCAATGCGTTGCGGGGCTCTGCGAGCGCAACCTTCTTTGGGTGGATGTCCAGGGACGCGAGCGCGGCGACCTCGAGCGGCTCATCGAACTGTTCTCGCTTGATGCGGGTTCCCTGCACGCCCTCCTAAATCCGCAGGAGGCGCCCTACCTGGACAATTACGGGAAGTATTTCCAGTTCGACGTCGTCGCGCTTGCAAGGGAGGAGGGGGAGAACGGCGAGCGGGCGCTGACCAAAATCGACCCGTTCATCTCGACTTCCTCGTGGGTCCGCTGTGGATCATCACGGTGCACGATGGCGATATTCCCTTCCTGCAAGCCTTCCGCGACCAGGACAAGGGCGAAACGCTCACCGGCGCGTTGAGCCCGCCCGCGCTCGCGGCGTCGCTTCTCGACTGGCACCTCACCACCTATCTGGAGGCGGTGACCGAGCTCGATGCACTTCTCGACCGGCTCGATGATGCGATGCTCGCCCGCTCGGCCCGAAAGAGCGTCCTGTCCGGCGTCGTGGCGACGCGGCGCAGGGTGTCGGAGCTCCGGCAGCTGCTGGCTGCGCAGCGGGCCGTGTTTTACGGCCTCTCGCGTCCCGACTTCCTGCAGGTCGTGGAGTCCGATGCGGCGCCCCATTACGCGTCGCTCGAGAGACGCTTCGAACGTGCGGTGGATGCGGTTGACCATACCCGCGAACTCGTGAACGGGTCGCTGGAACTTTACGCGACCCGCACCGCGGAGGCGACGAACGACCTCGTGCGTCAGCTGACGTTTCTCACCATGATGCTGGGTGTCATCGGCGCCGTCGCGGGAATTTTCGGGATGAACTTCGAGACACCCTACACCAAGACAGGCGTTCCGGGATTCTGGTCGGTGGTGGTGGGCCTGATCCTTGTGAACGCCGCCGCCGCCTTCATTGCCCGGCGCCGTGCCTGGATTTGAGCCGGTCATTGCCTCTCGCGCTGGCGAGGGCTTCGAAAGCGTAAAAAGGCAGCGCCCGCTTCCCGGAGGGACCGAGACAGGCCGCTCCCGCGCCAGAAGCATTTTGTGGCGCGACACGTCGCATCGGTCACTCGTCTTCGGGCGCATCCTCGACTAAATATGCGCGGACAGCACGAGGCAACCAATGATCAAGATTACCTACAGGGACGCCGCCGGAACATCGCGGGAGGTGGAGGCGGAAGAAGGCTCCACCGTCATGGAGACCGCCATCCGGAACGGCGTTCCGGGCATCGATGCGGAATGCGGCGGGGCGTGTTCCTGTGCGACCTGTCACGTCTACGTGGACGAGGAATGGGTCGAGGCGGTGGGACAGCCGCAGCCCATGGAAGAGGACATGCTCGATTTCGCCTATGACGTGCGGCCGAATTCCCGCCTGTCATGCCAGATCCGCGTCAGACCGGAGCTTGACGGGCTTGTGGTCGAGACACCGAAGCGCCAAGGTTAAGCTCACAGACAGCGCGCCGGAGACGATCATCATGTTCAAGACCATTCTGGTTCCCGTCGATCTCAGCGAAGTGGAAGCCGCGCGGCCGGCCATCGACAAGGCGGCCGAATTGGCGACGATGTCCGAGGGCACGCTACGGCTGATCTACGTGCGCTTCATCGTGCCGGTCACCTACATGGAATTCATGCCGCCGGCCTTCGATGAGGAGCAGCAGGCGGATGCCGAAAAGAAACTCGCCGAGATCGCCGCGAGCGTGAACCTGCCGGCCGAACGGGTATCGGCGGTGGTGCGCTTCGGGTCGATCTACAACGAGGTTCTCGACGAGGCCGAAAAGACCGGCGCGGATCTCGTGGTGATCGGCTCCCACCGGCCCACCATGGCGACGTTTCTTCTCGGCTCCAACGCGTCGACGATCGTGCGTCACGCCAAATGCTCGGTGCTGGTGGTGCGCAGCTGAGGGCCGGCTCAGGCGCGCGGCAGCAACTCCGGCGGGGGCGAGGCGGGGTCGAAGGAGCGCGGTTTGTTGAGCCGCACCATCGGCTCGATCTGCCAGATTCCCACCAGCGCGAAGAGCGCCCCGAGAACGGCGATGTTGGTGGCGCCGGTCTGGAACGCGCGCCAGATCAGGATGGCCATGGCGATGAGCGAGGCGAACCCGATCGCCGGACGTGAGGAGCCATGCCCAGTAACGGCTTGCCGGCGACAAACCGCGCGTCCGGGTTCGCCCGTCGGATGGCGTCGAACAGCGCCTGGCTGAAGGCGCGATATTCGGGCCCCTGCTCGCGCGCTTCCACGAGGCTTTTCCAGGAGAGCGACGAGAAGGTGAAGGTCTTGCCGTCCTTCATCACCACCTTGGTGCGATAGGCTTTCTGGGCAAACCGCCCCGGCTCGAACGTCATGCGCACCAGATCGACCGCGCCGAGACGAACCTCGCTGACCTTGCGGCCGGAATCGACCGTCAGCCTGTCGCCGTCGAGACTGAAATGGATCGGGCCGCCGACCGGGCGAGGGCTGTGTTCGTAGGTGATGGTCATGAGGTGCGAGGGGTCCGGACGTGCAGGAGCGGCAGAGACTGGCCGATCCTGCATAAACACCGTTTCGCCGGGCGAGAGAAGCCCGCGTGCGTCAGCCGTCGAGGCGCCGGCCGGCTCGGCCCTCCCGATCGATAAAGCCACGGCTGCATGCCTAGCGAACGAGTTCCCGCATCGCCTGGTCGATCCCCTCGAGGTTCAGCGGGATACATGCGGTCGGCCAGGAGCTGGCGCAGGAGCGCGATGGACTGGGTGTAGCCCCATTGCGGCTTCGGCACCGGGTTGAGCAGCACGGTCTTCGGGAAATGGCCGAGGAGCCGCTCCATCCAGACATGGCCCGGCTCCTCGTTCCAATGCTCGACCGAGCCGCCCGGCATGGTGATCTCGTAGGGGCTCATGGAGGCGTCGCTGACGATCACGACGCGGTAATCGGACGGGTAGGTGCGGATCACGTCGAGGGTCGGGATGGTCTCCTCGAAGCGCCGGCGGTTTTCCTTCCAGACCTTCTCGTAGATGCAGTTGTGGAAGTAGAAATGCTCGAAATGCTTGAACTCGAGGCGCGCGGCCGAGAACAGCTCCTCGGCGATCTGGATGTGCCAGTCCATCGAGCCGCCCACATCGAGAAACAGCAGGACCTTCACGGCATTGCGGCGCTCCGGGACGCAGCTTCACGTCGAGATAGCCCTTGTGCGCGGTCTCGTGGATCGTGCCGTCGAGATCGAGTTCCTCGACCGCGCCGGAGCGGGCGAAGCGGCGCAGGCGCCGCAGCGCCACCCGCATGTTGCGGACGCCCAGTTCCACGCTGTCGTCGAAATCCTTGAACTCGCGCTTGTCCCACACCTTCACGGCGCGGAAATTGCGGTTCTTCTCCTGCCCGATGCGGATGCCTTCCGGGTTGTAGCCATAGGCGCCGTAAGGGCGAGGTGCCGCCGGTGCCGATCCATTTGTTGCCGCCCTGATGGCGTTCCTTCTGCTCCGCCAGCCGCTTCTTGAGGGTCTCGAACAGCTTGTCCCAGCCGAGCGCCTCGATCTCGCGCTTTTCCTCGTCGGACAGATAGCGCTCCGCCAGCTTGCGCAGCCATTCGTCCGGGATCTCGGCGCTCCCGATGCCCTCGCCCAAGCGTCTCGATGCCCTTGAAAGCGTCGGGCGAAGACCTGATCGAAGCGGTCGAAATGGCGCTCGTCCTTCACCAGGCAGGCGCGCGACAGATAGTAGAAGTCCTCCACCTTCTTGTCGGCGAGGTCCTGGTCGAGCGCGTCGCAGAAGCGACAGGTATTCGCGCAGCGAAACCGGCACTTTGGCGGCGCGGAGAGCCGGTGAAGAAGTTCAGAAACATCGCACCAGTGTCGTGTCTCGTGGCGCAACGTCAAGGCAAAGGCTAACGTCGACCTGCGGTTTTCGCCTCGCCGAGGGGCGCCTCGCTGCGGCAGGGCGGCGCTGCCGAGGATGCTTTCCGACCGTGCGCCGCGCGCGAAACTCGGTGCGGGCCGGATCGCGGCGGACGTTGCTGCTCTTGGCAGGATCGATCGGAACTCGTCCCGCCGCTCGTGGATGGAGGCGATGACCAGCCCCATCGGAATGCCGATATCGGTCAGCACCGCCTCGCTCAGTTGCAGCGACGCCTCGATGGTCTCGGGCACCGCGTCGTCGACGCCGATCTCGTAGAGTTCGGTGGCGTGCTTGGCATCGCGCGCGCGCGCCACGATCGTGATGTCGGACCGCTCCTGCCGGGCTGCCGACACGACGGCCTCGATGGAGCCCCGGGTATCGAGCGTGACCACCAGCACGAGGGCGCGGTCGAGGCCGCAAGCGCGCAGGAATTCCGGATGGGCGCCGTTGCCGAAATAGACCGGCTTGCCGGCTCGCCGTTCGGCCGCGACCCTCACGGGGTCCATGTCGAGCGCCAGGAAGGGCACGTCGTGCCGGGTCAGCATCTCGCCGACGAGCTGGCCGACCCGCCCATAGCCGGCAATGATGACGCGGCCGGCCTCGTCCGCCGGCGGCTGGACCTGGAGGATCGGATCCAGCGGCTCGCGCTTCGCGAGGCGGCGGCCCGAGCTTGCGACCGAGGCGGGCGAGAAGCGGAATGGTGACCATCGTGAAGGTGGTGACGATGAGCAGGTTCTGGCCGATCGGCGGCGGGAACGAGGCCGCCCGCCATGGCGCCGCCGATGATCACCAGGGCGAACTCGCCCGCCGGTCCCAGCAGCAGGCCCGCTCTCGGCCGCTTCGCCCGAGGTCAGCCCGAAGGGCTTTGCGAGTGAAGACCACGATCACCGCCTTCACGGTGGCGATCATCGCGGTCGCGGCGGTGAGGATCAGAACCGGCGCGTCGAGCAGGCGGAACAGATCGAGATTCATCCCGACCGACATGAAGAAGACGCCGAGCAGCAGCCCCTTGAAGGGCTGGATCGTCACGTCGACCGCGCGGCGATATTCGGTTTCGGACAGGAGGATGCCGGCGATGAAGGCGCCGAGCGCCATCGACAAGCCGCTGACGGCGGCGATCAGGCTGGTGACGATCACCACGAGCAGGCAGGCGGCCATGAACACCTCGGGGCTCTTGGCGGCGGAGGCGAGCTGGAAGAACGGCCGCAGGATCAGTCGCCCGACGCCGACGAGAATGGCCAGCGCGACGGCGGCCTGCAGCATCGCCCAGAGGAACGAGGCCGTCGTCACCTCGGGTTGGCCGGTATCGAGCACCGCGAGCGTGAACAGGATCGGCGCGACCGCGAGATCCTGGAAGATCAGAGCCGAGAAGGTCGCGCGGCCGGCCGGCGTTTTGAGGCGCTTCTGCTCGGCCATGACCGGGATGACGATCGCGGTCGAGGAAAGCGCGAAGGCGAGGCCGACGATCGCCGCGCCCGTGATCGTTCCGACGAAGCGGTAGGCGAGGGCGCCCGATGCGCGGCGCTGCAGAGGAGCACCTGCAGCGAACCGAATCCGAAGACCAGCCGCCGCAAGGTCCGCAGGCGCTGCCAGGACAGCTCGATGCCGATGGTGAAGAGCAGGAACACGACGCCGAATTCGGCAAGGTGCGAGGTCCCCTCCTGCCGCGTGAAAGTCAGCCAGTTGAGCGCCGGGTAGTGCGTCCGTCAGCCGTCCGAGTCCGTAAGGCCCCAGCAACGCGCCCGCGCCGAGGAACCCGAGCACCGGGCTGATCCTCAGCCGATGAAAGAGAGGAACGACGATGCCAGCCGTTGCGAGAAAAAGAATGGGTTCCTGATAGGCGTAGAGGTCGATCGCCGCTGCCATGTGCTCCGTCCGGTTGCGCCCATCATGGTTTTAACGCTCGGGCCAGCGCAAGCGGAAATTCGGCAGAATCAGAACGGGTTAGGACGTTTTCCGGCCATCCTCGCGGTCGCCGTTCCGGCTTTGCGGGCACCGCCGCAAAGCCGGAAACGCAGCAAATCCGCGCGTTTCTAGCCGAGGGTCGAAAGCGCCTGCGCGAGATCGGCCACGAGATCGTCCGGATGCTCGATGCCGATGGAGACGCGGATCGTCGCATCGCTGACGCCGAGCCGGTCGCGGGTTGCCTTCGGCACGCCCGAATGGGTCGTCGAGGCCGGGTGGGAGATCAGCGATTCGGTGCCGCCGAGGCTCACCGCGAGCTTGAACACCTGGAGGGCGTTGAGTACCCGGAAGGCTTCCGGCTCGCCGCCCTTCACGTCGAACGAGAAGGTCGAGCCGGGGGCCGAGCATTGCGCGTCGTAGACCCGCTTCGCCGGCGAGCCCTCGGGCAGATAGTCGAGATGGTGGAGCTTCGTCACCATCGGGTGTTCGTTCAGGAATTTCGCCACGATCTCGCCGTTGCGGTTGGCGGCGTTCATGCGCAGGGACAGCGTCTCGAGCGAGCGCCCGAGCATCCAGCACGAATGCGGATCGAGCTGGGTGCCGATGGCGGAGCGCAGCATCCGGATCGGCTTCATCAGCTCTTTCGATCCGAGCGCCGCGCCGGCGATCAGGTCCGAATGGCCGCCGACATATTTCGTCAGCGAATAGAGCGAGATGTCGACGCCGTGCTGGATCGGCTTCTGGAAGATCGGGCCGAGCAGCGTGTTGTCGCACATGATGATCGGCCGGTGGCCCTGCGCCTCGCCGATTTCGTCCGCGATCCGGCGGATCAGCGCGATGTCCACGATGGTGTTCACCGGGTTCGACGGCGATTCGATCAGCATCACGGAGACCCGGCCCTTCGCCCTGGGCCTCTGTCGCCGCCGCGCGGATGCTGGCCTCGTCGACGCCGTCGCCGAAGCCGGCGGAGTGGATGCCGAGATTGGCCAGCGTCTTGGAGATCAGCGTTTCGGTGCCGCCATAGAGCGGCTGCGAATGCAGGATCACGTCGCCGGGCCGGGCGAAGGCCAGTACCGCCGTCGCGATGGCCGACATGCCGGAGGAGAACAGCAGGCCCGCCTCGGTCTCCTCGAAGATCGCCAGGCGATCCTCGACGATTTCGGCGTTGGGATGGTTGAAGCGCGAATAGACGAGGCCGGCGGCTTCGCCCTTCGGCGGCTCGCGGCGTCCGGCCACGTAATCGAAGAATTCCTTGCCGTGCTCGGCGCTGTTGAACACGAACGTGGAGGTGAGGAACACCGGCGGCTTGACCGCGCCTTCCGAGAGGGTCGGATCGTAGCCATAGCCGAGCATCAGCGTCTCGGGCTTGAGCTTGTGGTTGCCGATCCGGTCCTTGTGGTAGCGATTATAGGCCATTGTTCGTTCTCCCTTTCGCCAGCCTTACCCTAACAGACCGGCTGCCGAAAGATGACCTGACGGCACGGTCCCGACGGCAGATGACCGGCTGCTCGCTTCCCCTTGGGGCGATCCGGCTCTAGGGTCAGACAGACGATCGAAGGAAGGCAGAATGGCGCGTTTCGAAGGCACCGAACTCCTATGTGGCGACCGAGGATCTGACGGTCGCGGTCAACGCCGCCATCGTTCTCGAGCGTCCCTTGCTGGTCAAAGGCGAGCCCGGGACCGGCAAATCGGTTCTGGCCGAGGAAATCGCCCGCGCGGTCGACGCGCCGCTTCTCACCTGGCACATCAAGTCGACCACCAAGGCCCAGCAGGGGCTCTACGAATACGATGCGGTCTCCCGCCTGCGCGACAGCCAGCTCGGCGATCCGCGGGTGTCGGACATCCGCCATTACATCAAGCGCGGCAAGTTGTGGGAGGCGTTCGCGGCGCGCCGAGCGGCCGGTGCTGCTCATCGACGAGATCGACAAGGCCGATATCGAGTTTCCCAACGATCTGCTGCTCGAACTCGACCGCATGGAGTTCCACGTCTACGAGACCGGCGAGACGGTTCGGGCGGAAAAGCGCCCGATCGTCATCATCACCTCCAACAACGAGAAGGAGCTGCCGGACGCGTTCCTGCGCCGCTGCTTCTTCCACTACATCAAGTTTCCGGATGAGGAGACGATGGCGCGGATCATCGACGTGCATTATCCGGGCATCAAGCGCCGCCTCGTCGAGGAAGCGCTGAGGATCTTCTTCGAGATCCGCGAGGCGCCCGGCCTCAAGAAGAAGCCGTCGACCTCCGAACTGCTCGACTGGCTCAAGCTGCTGATGGCCGAGGATATCGGCCCCGAGCAGTTGCGCGAGCGCGATCCGCGCAAACTGATCCCGCCGCTGCACGGCGCGCTTCTGAAGAACGAGCAGGACGTGACGCTGTTCGAAAAACTCGCCTTCCTGTCGCGGCGCGAAGGGCGGACGCTGAATGGTACGGCTCCTCCTGCTTCGCCACGCGAAATCGTCATGGCCGTCGGGGATGCTGGACGTGGACCGGCCGTTATCGGCAAGGGGACGCAAGGCCGCGGTGCTGATGGGGGATTATCTGCAGGACGAGGAGCTGCGCCCGAACTGGTGCTGGTCTCGCCGGCGCGCCGGACGCAGGAAACCTGGTCCCTCGTCCAGCCGGCCCTCGGCGCCGTGCCCATGCGCGTCGAACCGCGGATCTACGATGCGCCCGCGGCGCGGCTTCTCTCCATGCTGCAGGAGATCGATCCCGCTGACCGGAAGCGTCCTGGTCATCGGCCATAATCCCGGTTTCGAGGATCTGGCCCGCCTGCTGGCGAGCCATGGCAACGGCGAGGCGCTCTCGCGCATGCGCCAGAAATATCCCGACGGCGGGCCTCGCGGTCATCGATTGCGATTGCGGCGAGCTGGGATAACCTCAAGGCGCGGGGCGGCAAGCTCGACCGCTTCGTCACGCCCGAAATTCCTCGGCGCCGACGAGGACGATTGACGCACGCGGGCGGGGCTGCCTGAACCGGCGCCGTCCACCATCGTTGTGCCTGAAAGCCGCCCGATCCTGCGGGACGCTTTCAGGGGCCGCTTCTCGCCATGCTGCCATCGACCCTCATCGCGCTCTTCCTTGCCGGGAGCGCGCTTGCGACGGACCATCGGGGCCTTGCCGCCCTGATCGCTGGCGACGGCCCGGCCTTGTTTGCCGCCCGTTACGACGGCGGAGGCGCGCGAGATCTCGAACTGGCGGGCGCAGACGCTGGCGACCCTCGAACCAAAGCCCATGGCGATCGCGGCTGCCTTGCTGAACGCCGACCGGCCGGTGATCACCCGATGCGTCAAACTCAACAATTACTGGTGCATCAAGAGCGCCCGCTGGGACGGCGAGATCGGCAAGGATTCCGAGGGCCATGTGGGCTTCGTCTCCGCCGACCACGGGGCCGATGCGGCGGTCAATCTCCTGCGCCGCTACTACCTCGAATTCAGTCGCAAATCGGCCCTCGACATCGTCCGCCGCTGGGCGCCGGCGGAATGCAGCATCGCCACCGGCCTCGGCGGCCTCGCGGTGCTCGCCGTCAAGGGAATCGGCGGCACGGTGCGGGCGCGCTATCTGGCGTCGCGCCGGGGCAAGGGCGTGACGACGTTCACGGCTTCGGGCCGTGGGGGAAAGCCCGGGCGGGTCTCCATGGTGCTGCCGATCAGGACCCCGCAATACCGGGTGCCGGATATCGCGGCCGGCATGGGCGAGAAGCCGAAAGCCCGCGCCCAAGGCTCGGGTGGAGCAGCCGAAGACCAAAGCGTCCTCCCCGCCGAAAATGGCGAGCGCCGCACCGGTCGCCGCCTGCGCACCCGACGAGCAGCGCCTGCGCAATTATGCGGGCCGGATGGTGGCCGAATTGTCGCTCGGACCCAATGACGACCTGAAGCTCTTCACGCCGGATGGGCGGCCGCTGGCGAACCTCGCCCCGGTGATGCTGGCGATGGCGTCATTCGAATTGGGAATGCTGCGCCCGAGCGCGGACTTCGTCGATGGGGCGATGGAGCGAGCCACCTCGCGCGCCGAGGCTGCGAAGGCCGCGGCACGGGACGATCCCAAGCTTTGATCTCGGGTCGCGGTTTGCACTCCGCCTCTCATCATCTATAAGAACAGCATAACATATCATTGGTTCTCCGGAGAGATGTCGATGACCCTCTATAGGATCGGGGCGGAAACGCGTGTGACGCCCGCCACCGCCGGCAATCGGCTGGACGCCGACGTGACTGTCCTGAAGGACGGGGGCTGGGTCGTCAGCTGGACATCTCTCGGCGACGAGGGCCAAGGCGCGGGCATCTTCCAGCAGCGGTTCGACCGGGCAGGTGTTGCCCTTACCAGTGCTAATCCCGTGGTGAACGCCACCTTGGCGAACGACCAGGACGCGTCCGCCGTCACCGCGCTTGCCGATGGCGGTTGGGTCGTCACTTGGAAATCGGCGATGCAGGATGGCGACGGGTACGGCATCTATCAGCAGCGCTACAGCAAGGCCGGCGTTGCGGCGTCGCCTGTCGATCAACTCGTCAATGTCGTCAGCGCGGGCGATCAGTATGAGCCGGATGTTACGGCGCTCGCCGACGGAGGCTGGGTCGTGGCGTGGACATCCGTCGGTCAGGACGGCGACAATGACGGCGTGTTCCAACGCCGGTTCGACCAGAACGGCGTGGCGACCTCGGCCACGGATGTTGCGATCAACACCTTCACGGCCGGCAGGCAATACGAACCCAACACTGCGAGTTTGGTGGGCGGCGGCTGGATCGTCACCTGGACGTCTGCAGGACAGGACAGTAGTGGCTTTGGTGTGTTCCAGCAGAAATTCGACGCACAGGGGACCCCGGTCTTTGGCATCGAGAAGGAGGTCAACCTCGCAACCCTTGACCACCAGTATTACTCCGCCGTGACCGGCCTCACGGACGGCGGCTGGGTCGTCACATGGGCCTCTCAGGGCCAGGACGGCGACCAGGAGGGGATCTATCAGCGGCGCTATGATGCGAGCGGGAATGCCGTCTGGGCGAGCGACCGATTGGTGAACCACACGACGGTCGGCCAGCAGATCTCCCCAAAAATCACCGCTCTTTCAGATGGTGGCTGGGTTGTCACCTGGGAGTCGGACGACGTCAGCCGAAGCGGAATTTTTCAACGGCACTTCGACCGGAACGGTGAGGCGTCGGCGGTCGAATTCACCGCCAACACGACGATGACGTTGAGCCAGTGGGATGCGAACGTAAAGGCTCTGCCCGACGGCGGCTGGGTGGTCACGTGGACATCGGAGGATGCCGACGGCAACGAGAACATCTATCAGCAGCGCTTCGTGGCCAACAGCGCCCCGACCGACGTGGCTGTGTCGGGAGCCGCCGTTGCGGAGGGCGCGGCTTACGGCGCGCTGGTGGCGAGTCTCACCGGCGCCGACGCCAATCTCGCCTCGGGCGATGCGCTCACCTACGCGCTTCTCGACAACGCGCAGGGGCGCTTCGCCTTGCAGCGGCGACAAGCTCGTCGTCGCAGACGGATTGCGGCTCGATTACGAGCAGGCGACCGTCCACACCGTGACCGTCCGCGCCACCGACAAGGACGGGCTGAGCGTCACGCGCACCATCGCCGTGCAGGTCGGAGATGTGGCTCGGGAGAACCTGACCGGAGGCGAGGGCGCGGACAAGCTCGTGGGCGGCAGGGGCGCCGACGTGTTTCGAGGCCTGGGCGGCAACGACACCCTTGCGGGCGGGCTCGGCAAGGACGTTTTGTCGGGCGGTGAAGGCCGCGACATCTTCGTGTTCGACACGAAGCCCAACACGAAAGCCAACCTCGACACCGTGAAGGATTTTTTCGTGAAGGACGATTCCATCTGGCTCGACAACGCGGTCTTCAAGAAAATCGGCAAAGGTTCGATTGAAAGACCCGGGAAGCTCAAGAAGGACTTCTTCACCCTCGGCACCAAGGCCGCGGATAAGAACGATTATGTCTTTTACGATCCCAAGAAGGGTGCGCTGTATTACGACGCCGATGGATCTGGCGGGAAGACTGCGATCCAGATCGCGAGCCTCAAGAAAGGGCTCAAGATGAAGGCGACCGATTTCTTCGTGATCTGATAGCCCCCTTTCACCTCTCCCTGAGGGAGAGGTCGGACCGAAGGTCCGGGTGAGGGGTCGCGCGCTGTCCGGAACCGGCTCACCCCCTCACCCTCGCTGCGCTCGACCTCTCCCCGCCGGGGAGAGGTGGGTGTCGCGACTTTCACCTCCCCGCCGGGGCGAGGTTGGGGATCGCCCCCTTTCACCTCTCCCCGAGGGAGAGGTCGGACCGAAGGTCCGGGTGAGGGGTCGCGCGCTATCCTGAGAAGTCTCCCCCTCACCCTCGCTGCGCTCGACCTCTCCCCGCCGGGAGAGGTGGGGGTGTCGCGACTTTCACCTCCCCGCGGGGCGAGGTTGGGGGCCGCCCGCTGAATTGATCGAATCCGCTTGAACCTAAGCGCAAAGAATGGCCATGGGAGGCTTTGCAATCCGTCGGTAAAGCCCCACTTCATCTTGACCGTTCCGTTTCAGAAGCGTGCAGGTGCCTGTGTTTAGAAATATCGCCTCCCGCGCCGGCTCCGCGGCGCAATCGCTCTGGGAGGCCTCGGGCCAGCTCGTCCAGCCCTCCCTGCGTCTCGGCGTCACCGGCCTTGCCCGTTCGGGCAAGACCGTCTTCACCACCGCCCTGGTGCATCATCTGACCCGCGGCACCAACCTGCCGGCTTTCCGCGCCTCCGCCGAGGGCCGGATCCGCCGCGCCCACCTGGCCCCCCAGCCCGACGACGCCGTGCCGCGCTTCCCCTTTGAGGAGCACATGGAGGCGCTCACCGCCGAGCGCCGCTGGCCGCAATCCACCAGCCGGATCAGCGAGCTGCGGGTCGATATCGAGTATGAGCGCAAAGGCGGGTGGCGCACCGGGCCGGGTTCGCTTGCCCTCGACATCGTGGATTATCCGGGCGAATGGCTGCTCGATCTGGCGCTGCTCGACGCCGGTTACGCCGAGTGGTCGCGCCAGATTCTCGAGCAGAGCCGACGGCCGGATCGCGCCGAAATGGCCCGCGAATGGCATCGGGTTCTCGCCTCTCTCGACACGGAAGGACCTGCCGACGAGATGCTGGCCGCGAAGGCGAGCGAGGCTTTCAAGACTTACCTCACGGCGCTACGCGCCGATGACGAGGCGGTGGCGACGACGCCGCCCGGGCGCTTCCTGATGCCGGGCGATCTCGCCGGTTCGCCGGCGCTCACCTTTGCGCCGCTCGACCTGCGGGCAGGCGAACCCGTCGCGCCCGCGAGCTTCGCCGCGCTGATGGAGCGGCGCTTCGAAGCCTACAAGAGCCACGTGGTGCGGCCGTTCTTCCGCGACCATTTCCAGCGGATCGACCGCCAGATCGTCCTGGTGGACGTGCTCGCTGCCATCGATGCGGGCCCGGTTGCGCTGGCCGAACTCGAAGAGGCGCTGGATCAGGTGCTGATGGCGTTTCGCACCGGCCGCAACACCTTGCTGTCCCGGATCTTCTCGCCCCGCGCCGACAAGGTGCTGTTCGCCGCGACCAAGGCGGATCACATCCACCACACCGACCACGACCGCCTCGACGCGATCCTGCGCCTGCTCGTCAATCGCGCGGCGCGCCGCACCGAGGCCGCCGGCGCCCGGGTCGGCACGGTGGCGCTCGCTTCCGTGCGGGCCACGCGGGAAACCACCGTTCGGGAGGGTCGCGAAACCCTGCGGGCCGTCGCCGGGGTGCCGGAGGCGGGCGAGCGGGTCGGCGACGAGATCTTCGACGGCGAAACCGAAGCGGCGATCTTTCCCGGCGAGTTGCCGGAGACCGCCTCGGCGGTGTTCGAGGGCGCGGTGATCCCCGGCTCCTTGCGCTTCCCCCGCTTCCGCCCGCCGAAACTTCCCGTCGATGCGGCGGGCCGGATGGCGAAGATGCCCCATATCCGTCTCGACCGCGCCCTAGAATTTCTGCTCGGGGACCGTTTCACATGAGCCGCCAGCCACGCGCCTTCCGCCTCGACGATCCCGAAGTTGCGAGCGGCTCGGTCGTCGTCACCGACGACCCTCTCGACGCCATCGAGGCCGCCGACGGCGTCATCGTGCCGATGGGGCCGAAGCGTCGCGCGCCCTGGCTCAGCATCTTCCTGTCGGCCCTGTCGGGCCTCTTGCTGCTGGGACTGGGCCTCGCGATCCAGAACCTCATCGTCGAGCTCTATGCGGTGGCGCCCTGGCTCGGATGGGTGGCGCTCATTCTCTCGGTCGTCGCGATGCTGGCCTTTCTGGCCGTCATCGGCCGGGAATTCGCGGGAATCTGGCGCGAGCAGAAAATCGAGAAGCTGCGCGACGCAGCCGTCGACGTGCTGGCGGTGAAGGACCACAAGGGCGCCAAGGCGATCGTGTCGGACTTGCTGAGCCTCTACGGCTCGCGGGCGAGCGCGGTGCCCGGCAGCGCCAGGCTCATGGGCCTCATGGACGAGATCATCGATGCGGATGACCGGCTGGCCATTGCCGAGCGCGAATTGCTCGCGCCACTCGATGCCCAGGCCAAGCGCGCCATCGCGGGCGCCGCCAAACAGGTGTCGCTCGTCACCGCGGTCAGCCCGCGCGCGATCATCGACGTGGCTTTCGTGATTTTCGCGGCGGTCAGGCTCCTGCGCGCCCTCGCGCGGATCTATGGCGGGCGCCCGGGGCTCTTCGGCTTCCTGCGTCTGGCGAAGGCCGCCTTCAACCACCTGGCGGTGACCGGCGGCGTCGCCGTCGGCGACAGCCTCATGCAGCAGGTCCTGGGCCTCGGCCTCGCCGCGCGAATTTCGGCAAAGCTCGGGGAGGGCGTGCTCAACGGCCTCATGACGGCCCGCTTCGGCCTCGCCGCGCTCGCCGTCTGCCGCCC
>CAWINL010000018.1:0-111408 GCA_963837375.1 uncultured Alphaproteobacteria bacterium
GCGCGCGGTCTACGTGCTGCTTGCCTTACCGGGCATTCTTTTTGCGATGGCGATGATTGCGGTGATGGGCAGGAGCCAGGCCGCGGCTCTCATCGCGGTTGGTGTGACAGGCATTCCGAGCTTCGCTCGCGTGACGCGCGCGCAGGTGCTCTCGCTGCGGAAACGGGACTTTGTCACTGCGGTCGAGGCGTTCGGTGGATCATCCACCTACAACATGTTCCGGACTGTTCTGCCGAACTCTTGGAGCCCTATTCTGGTACAGGTTGTGGTTCTGGCCTCAGTCGCGATCCTCTTCGAGGCCGCGCTTGCCTTTCTGGGCGTCGGCATTCCGCCGCCAACCCCAAGCTGGGGCGAGATGCTGCGGACCGGGAAATCGTTTCTTCACGAGGCGCCCTACTATGCAGTGCTTCCGGGTCTCGTCCTGACGCTGACAATTCTGTCGTTCGACTCGTTTGGGCGAGCGCTCACTTGGCTGCTCGAAGACGTACAAGATCGGCTTTGAGCTCAAGGTTCGAGAGGGCGAAAGCATGATTGGCTATGTTCTCGCAGAATCATGCAGCTTCTCCCGGTCCTGCTCATTGCCTCGCTGCTTCATTTGGGCGATGATCTATGCCGTACCGGGCGGCCCAATTGGCGTGATCGTCGGCGAGAATGCGACGCAGGAACAAATCGACGCCGCCACCAAGCAGTTTGGGCTCGACCGCCCCGTTCTAGTCCAGTACGGAGGGTGGCTCAACGACGCCCTGCTCGGCGATCTCGGGGTGTCCATTCATAGTCGCCAGCCCGTGCTTCATCTCATCGGCAGCGACTGCCGGCCACACTCCAACTCGCAATTGCCTCGTCCTGATTGCGCTTCTTCTCGGAATCCCGTCGCAATCGGAAGCGCGATTTTCCCCAATTCTTGGCTTGACCGAATTCTTGGCGCATGGAGCGCCCTTGCACTTGGCGTCCCGACATTCTGGCTTGGTATACTGCTGATATTGCTGTTTGCAGTGGAACTCAGCTGGCTGCCTTCGGCGTCGGGCTATGTTCCGTTCTGGGAGTCCCGCTTCAGATGATCAGGAACATCGCGCTGCCGGCGATGACCCTCGGTGTATACGTGTCCGGCATCCTCGCTCGATTCCTCCGCGCATCCCTCGTCGCTGAATTGCAGGCCGATTATGTCCGCACCGCCCGCTCCAAGGGTCTGCGAGAACGGGATATCATAGGCGGCCATGTCCTGCGCAACGCCCTGCTCCCATTCGTGACCATCGTCGGTCTCATGATGGCGAACTTCATCGGCGGCACGGTCGTGACCGAGTCGGTCTTCACTTATCCGGGGCTCGGGCGGCTGCTGATCACCGCGATCAGCACGCGCGATTATCCGCTGATCCAGGGCTGCATCCTCGTCATCCTGGTCATCTATGTGGCCATCAACATGGTGGTCGACGTGCTCTACGCCTATATCGATCCTCGCATCGAATATGCCTGACGAGGGTTCCGATGACTGCTTTCACTGCGCCGTCTCCACCCGCTGAATTGTTCGATCTCACCGGACAGGTCGCACTCGTCACGGGCGCTTCGCGCGGTCTCGGCTGGGCCATGGCTCAAACGCTCGCGGGCGCCGGCGCGACGGTGATCCTGAACGGGCGCGAGGCCGCCACCCTGTCTGAACGGCGCGATCTTCTGAGGTCAAGCGGTCTGTCGGCCGAGATCGCGCCCTTCGACGTCCGCGAGGCGGACGCCGTGATATCCGCCGTCGAAAGTATTTCAGCGCGGCATGGCCGCCTCGACATCCTGTTGAGCAATGCCGGGTCGATCGTGCGCAAGCCGCTGGCGGAGCAAAGCGAAGCGGATTGGCGCGATGTCATCGATGCGGATCTGACGGCTGGCTGGCGCCTTGCCCGCGAGACAGCGCCGCTCATGTCGCGAGCACGCTACGGCCGAATGATCTTCATCTCGTCGATCATGGGTTTCATCGCGCGGCCCGGCGTGACCGGCTATGTCGCGGCAAAGACAGGGTTGCATGGGCTGGTGCGGGCGCTAGCGGTCGAACTCGCGCCGAAGCGCATCACCGTCAACGCCTTGGCGCCTGGATACTTCCCCACTGAAGGGAACAGCTCCTTGCGGCAGAGCGACCCGGATTCGAGCAGCGAATTTCCGCGCGCACTGCAATGGGCCGATGGGGCGATCCGCAGGAACTCGGCGCCGCCGCTCTCTATCTTGCCTCACGCGCCGCTGGCTACACGACCGGCAGCGTGCTGACGGTGGACGGCGGAATGACTGCCGCCATCTGAAGCATCGCCACTCGCGTGCGGACAGGAATTCGCAAATGACCGTGGCACACAAGGCGGGCAAAAGCGGTACGATCGCGGCAGACAGGCTGCACGCCATGGTGGTTTCGATCTTCGAATCCGCCGGCTCCGTCACGCGCGAAGCGGATCTCATCGCCACGCATCTGATCGAAGCCAACCTGCGAGGGCACGATTCCCACGGCGTCGGCGTCGTTCCGGGCTATCTACGCAGCATAAGGGCGGGCGAACTCATTCCCAACCAGTCGCTCTCCGTGCTGCTCGACACCGGCGCGATGCTTCTTTGCGATGCGGGGCAGGGCGCCGGGCAGGTCATGGCGCATGAGGCCATGGTCGCTCGGAATGGCAAGGGCGCGGGAGGTGGGAACCTGCATCGTCAGTCTCCGCGACAGCTATCACATCGGCCGGATCGGCCATTGGGCCGAGCAATGCGCCGCGGGCGGCCTGGTGTCGCTCCACTTCGTCAACGTGGTGAGCGAGCCGGCGGTCGCGCCGTTCGGCGGCACGAAGCCGCGTCTAGGAACCAATCCTTTTGCCGCGGGCTTCCCCCGGTCGGATGGTGCCGCCGGTCATCGTCGATTTCGCCACCAGCCGCTGGGCAGTCGGCAAGGTTCGCGTCGCGTTCAACAAAGGCGAAAAGGTGCCCCCTGGAACGCTCCTCGACGCCGACGGCAAGCCCACTCTCGATGCTTCCGTTCTGTTCGGCCAACCACCGGGAGCGCTCGTGGGTTTTGGAGAGCACAAGGGTTTCGGCCTCTCCCTCGCCTGCGAATTGCTGGCCGGCGCGCTGCCCGGGGGAAAGACGCAAAAGGGGCCTCGAAGCAGCGCCGGGAGCTTCAACTCGATGTTCTCGGTGATCGTCTCGCCTGAACGGCTCGGAACCGCGGGACCGTTCCGGGAACGGCTGGAGGCAGTGCTGAACTGGGTGCTGTCGGAGAATGACGGCGCGGGAACCAACATCCGCGTGCCCGGCGAACCGGAGCTTGCCACGCGCGACGAGCGCCTGCGCGGTGGCGTCCCGGTGGACGGGGAGACGTTACGTCAGCTCCTGGCCGCCGCGCAGGATGCGGGAGCACCGGTAAATCTGTAAGGCGATACGAAAGGTGCGACGGAGTGGGAAGCGACACGGTTTCCTCATCATCGTCCAGCGAAGTGTGGTCACCATGACATCGCCGTCCCGACCAAGTTCGGGCTGGCCAGGAACGATGGGCGACTGGAGCTCGGGCGGGGGGCGCTGCGGATCAGGTCGAAGGCCCCGTCCCTCGTGATCGCTCGTCGAGAAAGTGGCCGAGATCCGCCACCTTCGGGCGGTAGATCGGTAGATCTCGGCGAGGTTGGGGTGGAAGAGCGGCTGGGGGCTGGCGTGCACTTTCAACTCAGCTTCGAGCTCGACCTTGCGCGCCTCCAGGGCTTTCAGATCGCCCGTGAGCGACCGTGGGCGTCCTCGCTCCCGACAGAAGGTCGAGGATGCGTCGGATGCGTTTGCCGGTCCGGACTAGCTCCTGCTCGACCGATCCGGCTTCGATTGATCTCCGCGTGAAACTCCTCCGCGGAGGAGACAGCGCCAAGCACTCACCTTCGTGCAAAAAAGCAGAGAGGCATCGATGGCGGCGCGCACGCTAACGTGGTTCAATGATAAAAAGGGTTATGGCCTGATCCAGACGCCGGCGCCTTTGTGCATGTGAGTGCGGTTGAGCCATCCGGTCCGCGCGGCCTCGTGGAAGACCAGAAAACTTCTTGTGAGGCCGAGGCAGACCCCCGCTCCGGCAATGGATCGGAGGTTGCGCTCGAGACGGCCTGATCGCTGCGTCCAGCGCCGCCTTGCCCGGCTCGCGAGCGCGGCCGAAAGCTCGCCCCTCGGATCATCCGCGCCAGATTTGGAGGAACATATGACGTCGGTTGCATTGGTTTCCGTCCGAGGCCCCGACCGGGTCGGGCTCGTCGCGACAATCGCCGATTACCTCTTCAATGCGGGTGTGAATCTCGGGGACACGACCTTCGCGGCGCTTGGAACAAGATCCGAATTCGTCGCCCTGTGCGAATTGCCCGAAGGCCTCACGCCGGACGCGATCGAAGCAGGCCTCCAACGGCTTGCCGAACTCGATGGCGCCGAGGTCCGGGCGGTGCCTTATTCCTTCGATCCCCGTCCTGGTCCTGCCGGCGGCGTGACGCACCGCATCACCATCAGCGGCGGCGACCAGTTGGGTCTCGTAGCCCGGCTTGCCGAGGTCTTCAAACAATATGGGGCCAACATTGTGCGTCTTGAGGCGCGCAAGCTTCCGGAGACAGAGGGTGGCATCTACGCGACTCGTTTTGCCGTGTTCATTCCCACAGAGAAGGCGAGCCTGTGCCTGGCGACTGTCGGCAACACCGCCGGGTCACTGGGTCTAAACTGCAGGGTGGACCAAGATCTCTTATAGCTTTGCCGAAACCAATAACACGGTCAAAGGCAACGGCCTGGTATGCGCTGGCCCCCCGCCTTGGCCATCGGGCGATCACAGGCAAACAGCCAAGGCGCAGTCTCCCGCGAGAGGCCGGGATGTGCGATGATGGCATGTTCCTGATGGCATGATGTCGAACGCGAGGAGCCACGTGACCCGGATCGCCTGGACTCGCTGGATGCCCGGCCTCGCCACGCTGCGGGCCTATCAGCTAGGCTGGCTGCCTCACGATATCTTCGCGGGTCTGGTGTTGACGACCATGCTGGTGCCGGTCGGCATCGCCTATGCGGTCGCATCAGGAGTGCCCGGAATCTACGGTCTCTACGCGACGATCGTGCCGCTGCTCGCATACGCGCTGTTCGGTCCCAGCCGCATTCTGGTTCTCGGGCCCGACTCGTCACTCGCCGCGATCATATTGGGTGTCGTTCTTCCCCTGTCGGGTGGGGACCCAAATCGGGCTGTCGCGCTCGCCAGCATGATGGCGGTGGTATCGGGAGCCGTGTGCATCCTGTTCGGGGTTGCACGCCTCGGCTTTGTCACTGAATTGCTGTCGAAGCCTATCCGCTACGGCTATATGAACGGCATAGCGCTGACGGTCCTGATCAGCCAGCTTCCCAAACTCTTCGGTTTCTCAATCGAGAGCGACGGGCCCCTCAGGAACCTGTTGGCCATCGGAGAGGCCGTCGTTGCCGGCAAGACGAACTGGGCCTCATTCGCGATCGGCGCGGCAACCCTCGCTGCGATCCTGCTCCTCAAGAGGACGCCGCGCATACCGGGCATCCTTCTCGCGGTGGTTGCCGCGACTCTCATCGTCAGCATGCTGGACCTGTCCGGCCGTGCTGGGGTTGCGGTTCTGGGGCCGCTCCCCCAAGGCCTGCCCGCCTTCTCGATCCCCTGGATCACTTACGAGGACATCGTCCCCATTTTGATCGGCGGTGGCGCCGTCGCGGTTGTATCCTTCGCCGATACGAGCGTGCTTTCACGCGTCTACGCGGTGAGGACCGGCACCGCCACCAATCCGAACCAGGAAATGATCGGGCTCGGCGCCGCCAATCTGGCAGCAGGTTTCTTTCAAGGTTTCCCCGTCAGCAGCAGTTCCTCGCGCACTCCCGTGGCCGAGGCGTCCGGTGCCCGGACGCAATTGACCGGCGTCGTCGGCGCGGTGGCTGTGGCTGTCCTGCTGATAGCAGCGCCCAACCTTCTCCAGCACCTTCCATCACCCGCCCTTGCCGCAATTGTCATTGCGTCCGCAATCGGCCTCATAGAGATCGACGGCCTCATGCGCATCTATCGCATGCAGCCTTGGGAATTCTGGCTGTCGATCGTGTGCTTTGCAGGCGTGGCCGTTCTCGGCGTCATCCCGGGCATCGGCCTTGCGATCGGGATCGCCGTGGTTGAATTCCTGTGGGACGGATGGCGGCCGTATTCCGCCGTGTTGGGCCGACCAAAAGGGGTCGAGGGCTACCATGACATCACACGCTATCCCGGCGCCGACCGGGTACCCGGTCTGGTCCTGTTCCGCTGGGATGCGCCCTTGTTCTTCGCCAATGCCGAGTTGTTCAAGGACCGGGTTCTGGAGGCGGTGGCACAGTCGCCGACGCCGGTTCGCTGGGTCGTCGTCGCGGCTGAACCGGTCACCAGCGTCGACGTCACGGCCGCCGATAGCCTCGTTGAACTCAACGATGCCTTGCACAAAGCCGGGATCGAGCTGCGGTTTGCGGAACTCAAGGACCCCGTCAAGGACAAGCTGAAGCGGTTCGGCCTGTTCTCGGAACTGGGTGAGGATTCCTTCTTTCCGACAATCGGTGCTGCCGTGAGCAGTTATCTGGAGACACATTCGGTGGAGTGGCTCGATTTCAGAAGGGGTTTCTTCATGAACTGGCTCCTTGTGTTCATCCCCTATTTCTTCCTGCCGGATGTGGTGCCCTAATGAGGGCAATCCAGGAGCGGTTCTCGCCGGCGTGGTCTTTGCTTTGCCCCCGCACACCCTTGGTCAAGATCCAATACACCGCTCCGATCAGGTGCAGCCGACAGCGCTGGGCTGGCATTGATGCCTCCATGTTGCCCGACAGTGACTGTGGCAAACTGAATCGAACCGGAGCATGATAGTGCGTTTCGTCTCGGTCCACGCTAGAGGGAGGAGCCCATGACTGCGTACCGACAAGCCTTTGGCCGCTTCATGGCGGCTTTCATGATCGCGCTCCTGCCTGCCATGGCGACACCAGCTGCGGCAGCAAGCGGAACCGTTCATATCGAGATCGCAAAAGCCGGCTTCATCGTCGGCATCGGTGGCGGTCGCGGGACGTTGGTCTTTCAGGGGAAACGCTATCCGCTCCGGGTCGGGGGCTTGAGTTTCGGGGCGACGATCGGAGCATCGAAGGCGGAGTTGTCCGGACGCGCTCATAACCTGCGCCGCGCCACCGACATTGCCGGGACTTATACGGCTCTCGGCGCAGGAGTTGCCGCGGGTGGCGGCGCATCGAGTGTTCGACTCCAAAATTCCAAAGGAGTTGTGCTGGAGCTGAGTGGTCGGAATATCGGATTGGAGCTGAACACCAGCGTGGGCGGGGTAGAAATCAGCCTGCGCTGACAAATCGCTCTGCGACTGATCGCTTTCAAACTAGCTGCGTTGCCACTCAGGCGTGCCGCTGCGTTCTCCCGTGTCGATCATCTAATATGAAGCCCAGTATCGCTCATCTTGGACGCGCTGCAGCATACAGTAGACTGAGGCTGACGGTGCGAGCCAGCAGTGACCGGATTCTGGAGGAAGCTAGGCAATGAAGTTACTAGGCTTCGCGCCCCGATGTCTCCAATTGCCAAGCGCATGTCTAAAACTGTCAAGCAGACCGTTTCGGTCCCCGGATTGTTGGCATTGAGCAGGAATTAAGCTTCGGCTCAGCAGACTGCTCATGGGCCAGTGCGGCCGTACGGGAGAAGCGCATGCCCCAAACCTGCCGAGGCCGGCTCAAAGTTGGAAAGTTCATTGGGCTTGCATGCATCTTCGGCATGCTTCCCGCTCCATGGACGCCGATGAAAGCAAGTCCTCTGATGTCGATCGGCTCAAAAACGGACCTGTCGTCGACATCTCAGAAATTCGCGCGCGAAGGAGTGGTGCATGCCAGGGCAGCGGTTCGGGGCCCTCGTGGCGGAGCGGTGTCACGTGGACCACGGGGAACGGCGGTTCGTGGGCCTCAAGGTGGGGTCGCCGCGCGCGGAGCTTACGGAGGAGCCGCAGCGCGTGGCCCGGCGGGCAATCTCGCGGTTCGCCCGGGCTACCGCCCACCCGGCTATTGGTGGCGTCCTGGCGCCGCGGTGGCCGCAGGTGCGGCGCTTGGCTTCGTGACGGCAGCGGCCGCCACGACATATGTCACCTCGGCGCCGCCCGCTGCCGGCTACTGCTGGTTCTACACCAATCCCCAACGAACCCAGGGATTTTGGGACGTCTGTCCCTGACGAGAAAATCATCGCCTATGAAGCAGCGTTCCGCCGCCGTCGGCGCGGCGTTGGCCGGGTTCGTCGTCAACCTGCGCGTCCGCAAGTCCATCGTCAGTACCGCGACGGCACAATGTCGCCCGCGGGCATCCCGTCTTCGGCTCCCTTCGGCCTGGGGCCCGCCTTGGGCACACGCGGAAGTTCGACCTTGACCTTGCTGTAGGGAATGGTTCCGAGCATATGCGCGATGAGATTGAGGCGCGCGCGGCGTTTGTCGTCAGACGGGACGAGATACCAGGGGCATGTGGGGGTGTCGGTGCCACGCAGCATATCTTGATAGGCGAGTGTATAGTCCCACCAGCGGCGCACGGATTCCGTGTCCATCGGGCTGAGCTTCCAATGTTTGACGGGATCGTCGATCCGGTCGCCGAACCGCCGACGCTGCTCCTCCTGGCTGACATCGAGAAAGTACTTGAGGAGGATGATTCCGTTGTCGACGATCTCTTTTTCGAAAGCGGGCACGAGACGCATGAACCGTACGTATTCGTCCTTGGTGCAGAAGCCCATCACCCGCTCGACACCGGCCCGATTGTACCAAGAGCGGTCAAACAGCACGATTTCGCCAGCGGCTGGGAAATGCGCCATGTACCGTTGGACATAGAGCTGGCTCTTCTCGCGCTCGGTCGGGGCGGGCAGGGCGACATGCCGGAAAACCCTCGGGCTCACACGCTGGGTGATCCGGCTGATCACTCCCCCCTTGCCGGCGGTGTCGCGCCCTTCGAACACAACGATGATCCTCGCACCAGTCGCTTTGGCCCAAGTTTGCAGGCGAACAAGTTCGACCTGAAGCTTTCTCAGTTCGCTCTCGAACTCCTTTCGTTTCATCGGGATGGAAGGATCCTTCGGGTTGCCCCTCGATGTCCTTTCATCTTTTTTGTGTCTTGCCTGCTCATGGCCGGCTCCTCCCACCGTTGTTCTGCACGACCCGGATCGCGGAGGCGTGAGTGATCGCCAGGACCGAACGCTTGCGTTGGGCCTTTTCTCAAGCGATCATCACTGCACGGATATTTACGGCCGGCTTGACGCTTCAGGACAGGTCCATGACCGGATGGGACAGGCGGGGGCAGGCGTGAGCGAATTTCGTGAAATGGCCTAAATCCTGGGTCACTTAATTGCCGATGATCCAACCTGACGTTGTTCTGGATCAAGGCTACTTCGGGTTCGGCGACCGGCAATCGGCAGTGGAGTTGGGTTCACAAATTCTTACAATCGCGGAAGGCCATGACGATGACAAACGACATTGTGCCTGCATCCCCGACTACGAGCCTCAGTCCGAGGGAAGCCGATATCGATCCCCCCGAATGTCTCTGCTGGACCCTACTGGCTCCTTCCTCCCGGCTACATCCACCTCGGCGTTGCCAAGGAGATCGCGCCGACATTGCGCGATTTCGGCATCGATCCCAGAACCGGTCATCCGCGAGGCGGGGCTTGACCCGCGCTTATTCGACGACGGCACGAACGTAATCCCGCATGCGGCTTTGGGCCGGTTGCTTCTCCTGAGCGTTGCCCGCACGCAGCTGCCCGCATTTCGGGCTGCTGGTCGGCCGGCGGGCCACGATCCAGTCCCTCGGCATGGTCGGGCGCCTGATGCAGCATTCGGAGACGGTAGGCGATGCCCTGCGCGCCCTTGTGGCGAACCTCAGCATCCAGAACCGGGGCGCCGTCCCGTCACTGACCGTCAGCGGCGATGTGGCCCTGTTCACCTTCTCGGTCTACCAGCCCGAGGCCGAAAGCGCGGACCAGATCTCGGACGGCTCCTCGCAGTTACTGTCAATGCCCTGCGCGCCCTGTGCGGATCGCGACTGGAACCCGACCGAGGTCCTGCTCCCAGGGCGGCGCCGCTAGACCAGGAGCCTTATCGCCGCCATTTCCGGGCTCCCGTGAGGTTCAACCAGGAAAGCGCTACCATCGTCTTCGCGGCCCGAGACTTGGATATCCGGATTGCCGGCGCCGATCCCATGGTGCGTGATCTGCTGGAGGAGCGGATCCAGCAATTGAAAGGGTCCCAGGGCTCCGAATTCTCGGACGACATCCGGCGCCTGCTGCGCTCACGGCTGACAAACACACGCTGTTCGGCGGACGAGATTGCCGATCTTCTCGCGATGCACCGCCGCACCTTGAGCCGCCGCCTGAAGGGAAGCGGCATGGGCTACAGGGCGATTACGAATGAGGTCCGGTTCGAGATCGCTCGTCAATTGCTGGAGGACACGCAAGTGTCGCTCGCCCAGATCGCGGCAGCGCTCGGCTATTCCGAAGCCAGCGCCTTCACACGCGCATTTCGGCGGTGGTCGGGCAAGACACCGAAATCCTGGCGCGGCGAAGGGCATCATGCGGCGTCGCTCCGGCCTTGACTGTCACCAGACAGCCCCGGTTGGTGGCTCGCGATGCTCGCAGCCCCGCTGGAACCGAGACGATTAACGACGCGTCGTCGAGGGCGTCGCGTTCGGCAGCCTCGAGGTCGATTGGCACAGTCATCGGGTTCGTTTCCGATATCGCAGTCCTAAACTGTCAATACCGTGACCCAACAGGTCAAGCAGCAGAGTTGGAAGGGACCATACTCGCCACAAGCGCACCCGGGCGGCCGTGGCAAGGGCCTAAGCCTTTTTCCCGCACGCTCCATGGCAAACCCCACGTCGGGGCGGTCATCGTGACCGCTCATCAACCGCTAAGCTAAAAATGAGTGTGGAGGCAATCATGACGGCGGTTCCAGCCCAAGGTGTGAACCGGCAGGATCAACGGCGGCACGATAAGTACGACCGGCTCGTGGCGACCGCGCAGTCCCTCCCGAAGTTGAAGGTCGCCGTGGCGCATCCTTGCGATGCTGCGTCTCTAGAAGCCGTGTTCGACGCGGTCGAACTCGGCCTGATGGAGCCGATTCTCGTCGGCCCGCGGGCTAAGATCACGGCTGCCGCAGAGGTGCTCCGTAAAGACCTTTCCACAATGCGCCTTGTCGAGGCTCCACACAGCCACGCATCGGCGGAGGCCGCTGTCGATTTGGTACGGTCCGGCCAAGCCGAGGCCCTCATGAAAGGCAGTCTGCATACGGACGAACTCATGGGCGCGATCGTCCGCCGCGAGGGCGGCCTGCGCACAGCGCGGCGGATCAGCCACTGCTTCGTCATGGACGTTCCAGGTCACGAGACCGCACTCATCATTACCGACGCCGCGGTCAACATCGCTCCCACGCTTGAGGACAAGGTCCACATCGTCCAGAACGCCATCGACCTCGCCCGTGCGTTGAGAGTTGATCCGGTGCGGGTGGCGATCCTTTCGGCGATGGAAACCGTCAACCCGAAGCTGCCCTCGACCATTGAGGCAGCGGCTTTGTGCAAGATGGCCGACCGGGGGCAGATTACGGGCGGCATCCTCGACGGACCGCTTGCTCTCGACAATGCTATCGATCTCGGCGCCGCGAAAATCAAGAAAATCCAGTCGCCGGTAGCCGGGCAAGCGAATGTTCTTGTGGTCCCGGATTTGGAGGCCGGCAACATGCTCGCCAAGAGCCTGACCTTCCTCGCAGGCGCGGATGCCGCCGGTATCGTGCTCGGCGCTCGCGTGCCGGTCATCCTCACGAGCCGGGCCGATTCGAAGATCACCCGGCTGGCCTCCTGCGCGGTGGCCTCGCTGGTCGCCGACGCCCAGCGGGCCCGGCTCGCCGTCCCCGAGGTTTGAGCCATGACGCCCGTTTCCATCGTCCTCAACGCGGGTTCGTCGAGCCTCAAGTTCCAAGTTTTCGAGACGCATGATGGCCGCGAACCGAGTGTCGACTTCAAGGGACTATTCGAAGGGTTAGGAGGCTCAGCGCATTTTGTCGTCAAGGGTACGGACGGGACAATCATCGACGAGACGACGTGGAGTTCCGGCGATCGGTTCGGGCACGAGGAGGCGCTGATGCATCTCATCTCGTGGCTGCGTGAGCATCAGGAGGACCGCAAGCTCGTGGCGATCGGGCACCGAGTGGTCCATGGCGGCGCGTTTTTCGCAGGTCCGGTGCTCGTCGACGACTCCGTCGTTCAGTCCCTTGAAGAACTTGTGCCCCTTGCGCCACTGCATCAGCCCCATAACCTTGAGCCGATCCGGATCGTGCTGCGGCGCATGCCGGGGATGCCTCAGGTCGCCTGCTTCGACACGGCCTTCCATCAGAGCCAATCCGAGATCGCGAGCATGTTCGCCCTGCCGCAAGAGATGCGGGATCGTGGCGTGCGGCGCTACGGCTTCCATGGGTTGTCCTACGACTACATATCGTCCGTCCTGAGCGAGTACGATCCGAGTCTTGCCGAAGGAAAGGTAATCGTGGCCCATCTCGGCAACGGCGCAAGTCTGTGTGCTCTCGAGAAAGGGATCAGTGTCGCGACAACTATGGGATTTTCCGCCCTCGACGGCCTTCCAATGGGAACGCGATGCGGCGCCGTCGATGCCGGGGTGGTTTTTTACATGATCCGGGAGATGAAGCTGAAGCCCGAGGACGCTGAACGCGTGCTCTATACCAAGTCCGGTCTGCTTGGGGTTTCGGGCATTTCGAACGACATGCGGGTTCTCCGGTCGAAGGCGGCGACGGAAGCGGGAGCAAGACGTGCCATCGATCTGTTCGTCTATCGCATTACCCGCGAAATCGGATCGCTTGTCGCGGCGCTCGGCGGCCTCGACGGTCTCGTCTTCACTGCCGGCATCGGCGAGAACGATGTAGCGACGCGCGCCGAAATAATTGCCGGCCTCGCATGGGCCGGGCTGAGCCTTGATGAGTCGGCCAACCGCGATGGTGGCCCGCGGATATCCGCCGGATCAGGACCAACGGCTTGGGTCATTCCAACCAATGAGGAACTGGTTATCGCCAGACAGACGCAGAGCGTGAGCGGCACTGCAAAAACCCGACTTGCATCCTGAATAGGGGAGATTGATGTCATGGAAACGCTGAAGACCAAGTCCGATGACTCCAAAACGCACCACGAACTCGGGGATGAGATGTTCATGTCCGCCGCGGAGCTGCGGGATTACATGGTCGAGATGCAGATGGCGAAAGCCGGCAAGTCCGTCGACAGCATGGATCGGGCCGAAAAAGCCCGCAAGGATCTTGTCAAGCGAATGTCCGAGCCGCTCGAACTAACTCCCGAACGACTGAACGAGATCCTGCAGCCACTCAAGGCCAAGTTAAAGTCGGCGGCGGAGCGCGGCCAGACCGAACTCATGGTGATGCGGTTTCCAAACGCCGTTTGCACGGACAAGGGACGCGCCATCAATAACGCGGATCCGTCCTGGCCCGACAGCCTCACCGGACGGCCGCGGCAGGCTTACGAGTTGTGGCGCGACCAACTCAGGGATGCCGGTTTCGCGTTGAGCGCGATGATCATCGATTGGCCGGGCGGGTTGCCGGGCGATGTCGGCTTTTTTCTCAAATGGGGCGAGACCAAGCGCTAACTCAAATCACCATTGGATAGCCTGTCATGCAACGGACCAAATCCAAGACCAGTGCCGAAGAAAAGGATTCGCAAGACGCGATCCGCCGAACTCGCGGACATGCAGACAAAGATCGCTCAAGTCTATCAAGAACGGTGCTCAGGCGCATTCCAGCGTTATCTCGATGCCGTTAAAGCCGCGAGCAAGCCACCGGCGCCCGTCCGTGTGACGTCGCCTCTAGACCTTTGGCGTGACACGAGCAGCTACTGGCTCGACTTCACGCAGCGTTCTGTCCTGTTCTGGGACACCCTGCGCCAGCGCGGCAATAACTGGATCGAGCACGAGAAGGCCGGGAAGCCGCCGCTGCTCGATTTCGACTGGGAGATGATTGGGGACGCCCGCACATACGAGCGCCCTGCGAACTACGCCCTCGTACGCATCATCCCGCCGGATGGGACAAGAACCGACCCAGAACGTCGGCCTTTCGTCATCATCGATCCCAGGGCGGGACATGGCCCAGGCATCGGTGGATTCAAGCAGGATTCGCAGGTTGGAGTGGCTCTCAAGGCAGGGCATCCAGTCTATTTCGTAATCTTCTTCCCGGAGCCGGTGCCCGGGCAAACCCTCGCGGATGTCTCACGCGCCGAGGCCGAGTTTCTCCGCGTCGTCGGCGAGCGCCACCCGAAGACGCGCAAGCCTGTCGTGATCGGCAATTGCCAGGGGGGCTGGGCTTCCATGCTGCTCGGGGCGCTCGAACCGGATTTGGTCGGTCCGATCGTGATCAATGGGGCGCCGATGTCCTACTGGGCCGGCAATGACGGCGAGAATCCGATGCGTTATGCTGGCGGGATTCTCGGCGGCACTTGGCCCGCGCTCTTGGCGAGCGATCTCGGCGCCGGCACGTTCGACGGGGCCCATCTGGTCGAGAACTTCGAATACCTCAATCCCGCGAATACGTACTTCGACAAGTACTACAACCTGTTCGCCAAGGTTGACACGGAGCCCGAACGTTTCCTTGAGTTCGAACGCTGGTGGGGCGGCTTCTTCCTGATGGACCGGCAGGAAATCAGGTGGATCGTCGAGAATCTTTTCGTCGGAAACAATCTCGCGGAAGGTGAGGCTGAATGGTCAGAGGGGCGCGCCTTCGACCTGCGCGCGATCAAATCGCCGATTATCGTTTTCGCGTCGCTGGGCGACAACATCACGCCGCCCCAGCAGGCGTTCAACTGGGTGGCCGACCTTTATCCGACCACCGAGGCCCTCAAGGCAAACGGACAGGTCATCGTTGGTCTGATGCACGAAAGCGTCGGTCATCTCGGCATCTTTGTCTCAGGCGCTGTCGCCAAGCGCGAGCATTCGCAGATCGTGGATCTGATCGAATACATCGAGCATCTGCCCCCGGGTCTGTACGGCATGCAGGTCGAGGAGCAGAAAACGAACGGGAGCGTGCTCTATGACGTGATGCTCACTGAGCGGCGGGTCGAGGACCTTCAGGTGCTGCAAAAGTATGGGCGGAAGGACGAGGTGCCCTTCAGGACCGTCGAGAAGACTTCGGAAGCCCTCGTCTCCGCCTACGAAACGTTCGTGCATCCTGCCGTTTCAGCGATGGTGACGCCCACGGGAGCGGCTGTCAGGCGGGCTCTGCATCCGCAGCGGGCGCAACGCTGGGCCATATCGGATCTCAACCCCTTGTTATGGCCCCTCAAAGGCATGGCGGATTTCGTCCGGGCCAACCGCGCACCCGGCGACAACGCCGGTCGAACGGCCGCGATCGAGCAATGGACGGCTGCTATGACTTCCGCCTCTTGGGACCTTTACCGCGACCTGCGCGACGCGGCGGTGGAAAATACTTTCTTTCGCACTTATGCTCCGGCCAGCATTGGCATGGCGCCAGATGAACAGATGGTGGCCGCGCCGGAAATCGACGACATTCGCGATACTCCGTCGGTCAAGGAGGCTCTTTCGCATATCGAGGACGGCGATCGCACAAGAGCCCTCGTGCGTGTGGCGCTCCTGTTGATGAAGGCGGGCACGGGGCGGCGACGCCTGTCGGTCATGAAACGGGCTCGCGAGTTGATCGGCAAGGAAGTAGGCCTCCTCGATATGCCGCCCGAGGCAGCCCGCGCGATCATCCGTGAGCAATCCTATATCGTCGATTACGAGCCGGCCAAGGCACTCGCCGCGCTTCCTAAACTCCTGCGGACCGCGGATGACCGCCGCGGGCTGCTCGATCTCCTCGATCGAATGGACCAAATCGAAGCTAATTCAGATCAGATCAAACTGATGGGCAAAATTCGGCAGCTGCTAACCGAAGACAAGATCGAGGGGAGCCCCAAAAGGAGGCCGATCAAGGTGCCGCAGGCTGAGAGCCGCCAAAAAATGCCGTCCGGTCAGAGACATGGCCGTCGATCGGATAAGAGCCGACTCTCGAGAGAACGATCATGAACGATCAACCCACCGAACTGACGAAAGAAGCCTTTCAATCGCAGATTTTGCAAGGGAAGCGTGCACTCGTCATTGGCATCGCCAATGAGCATTCGATTGCCTACGGCTGCGCGCAGGTCTTCCGCCGGCTCGGAGCCGAGCTTGCGATCACCTACCTGAACGAGAAAGGCCGGCCTTACGTTGAGCCTCTTGCCAAGGAACTCGAAGCTCAGATACTCGCGCCATGCGACGTGGGTCAGAACGGCCAGCTCGAAGCGGTCTTTCGGCAGATCCGCGACACCTGGGGCAGTCTGGACATCGCGCTTCATTCCATCGCGTTCGCACCGAAGCAGGACCTGCAGGGACGGCTTATCGACAGTTCGGGTGAGGGTTTCAAGGTGGCAATGGACATCTCCTGCCATTCCTTCATCCGCATGGCACGTCTTGCCGAGCCCCTGATGACGCAGGGCGGGACATTGCTGGCGATGAGCTATCACGGCGCCAACAAGGTGGTCCCGAACTACAATCTCATGGGACCCGTGAAGGCGGCGCTGGAGAGCGCCGTTCGCTACCTCGCCTATGAACTGGGCGACAAGCACATTCGGGTGCACGCCGTGTCGCCCGGTCCCCTGAAGACCCGGGCGGCTTCGGGCCTCAAGGACTTCGACATCCTTCTCTCTGAGGCCATCGAACGGGCGCCTATCGGCGAGTTGGTCGACATCGAAGACGTGGGTCTGACGGCGGCGTATTTGACGACGCCGTTTGCCCGGCGGCTCACCGGAACGACCACCTACGTCGATGGAGGGCTCAGCATCATGGCGTAGGGAAAAGCCGAACAAGGAGGGAGCCGTGCGTACCGTGGATCCCCGTGAGACTGCGAAAGGCTGGGAGCCGTCTGCGTCCCAAGAGGCATCGTTCATCGAGAAAGCGCTTGGGCTGGCACTGCTTCTGAGCTTGGTCGTTGGCTGCATCCTTGTTCTGAGACCGTTCCTGGCGGCAATCCTGCTCGCGGTTATTCTGTGCGTGTCGACATGGCGCCTGTTCCGGCGGATCGAGAATTTGGTGGGTGGGCGACAGACCCCAGCGGCTCTGCTCATGACCTTGATCATCGCCGGTCTGCTTGTGCTCCCCCTTCTCGCCCTGGGATCGAACCTGGCCGACGACGTCTCCCGGCTCACCATGGCCATCCGCACAGCCATCGATCAGGGTCTTTCGCCCCCCCGCTGGCTCGGGAACGTGCCTTTGGTTGGAAAGGAAGCGGAACGGGTGTGGAGCCAGCTATCACAGCAAGGCGCGGAGCTTGGGCCGACGCTCGCGCCCTATGTGCGGCCGATGCGCGAGTGGGCGCTGCATCAAGGAGCCTCACTCCTCTCCGGCACGTTGCAGGTCGTTTTTGGCATCATCCTGGCGTTCTTCCTCTATCGTGATGGCGCTTATGTTGAGAGCCGCCTCGAATGGGCGATGACGCGGTTAGGCGGCTGGCGGGCGCAGCGCGTGATCGGAACCGCCGGGAAGACTATCGTCAGTGTGGTCAATGGGGTGTTGGGCACAGCTCTCATCCAGGGAATCCTGTTGGGATTCAGCTTCTGGATCGCGGGGGTTCCTGGCGCTATCGTTCTCGGAGCGGTCGGCGTGGTTCTCAGCTTGCTGCCTTTGGGCCTCGTGGTGCTCTGGCTCCCCGCCGCCCTGTGGCTGATGTCCGCCGGCCATACCGGATTGGCTGTGTTCGTCATGGCATGGAACGGTCTCGTGGTCGGGAGCCTCGACAACGTCCTGCGCCCGTATCTGATCAGCCGGGGCGTCAGGATGCCGATGGTGCTGATCTTTTTGGGCGTGCTCGGCGGCCTTCTGGCATTCGGGATGGTCGGGATCTTTCTCGGTCCTGTCTTGCTCGCGGTCGCCCACACCCTGTTCCAGGACTGGGGGCGCGCTGACGAACCGAGCCCCGGCGATTGAGGAACCGCTTCGGTGCTCGCAACCGTTAGACGAGGCTGCTCGCCGAGGACGTGGGCCTCGAGCTCCGGCTGATTTCGCTGACATAGGCGTCGGCCGGATCCATCGTAAAAAATGAGAAGCGCTTGTCCCAAACGATCAAGCCAATTTTCCGAATGGGACCACAATTTGTTCCGCTCGAAACAGCGCGCTCGTTCCGTGCTGTGTTCGCCGTCAGAGCAAGGAGGATGGCGATGAAGAGGCTTATCTTGGCTCTTGGCGCTCTGGCAGCAAGCGCTCTTCTGATACCCGACGATGCCGACGCCCAGCGGGGCGGCGGCAGGGGAGGTGGTGGTGCTCGTATCGGGGGTGGCGGGTTCGGCGGCGGTGGCTTTCGGGGTGCTGGGGGATTTGGCGGAGGCCAGAGGATGATGGTCCCCCGGGGGGGTGTGGGGGGAGCCCGCGTCGGGATCGGCGCCGGCGGCTTCCGAGGCGGGGCTGTTGCCTCGCGGCCGGGCGGTTTGCCGGGCCGTGGCGCTGGTATTAGGCCCGGTAACGACGGCTTTCGGCAGGTTGGAATAGGCAATCGTGGCGATTGGAGATACGGCGTGCGCCCGCCCGGCTATTATGGAGGCCGTTATCCATATTATGGCAGCCGATATCCCTCTTACGGCCGCTACTACGGCGGTTATCCGTATTATGGCGGTTATGGAGGCTGGGGATTGGGTGCGGGACTAGTCACCGGCAGCGTCATCGGGGCCGCGGCAGCGTCAACGTATCCAATCTATCAAACGCCGGTAACATCTGCCGTCGGAGGATATTGTGCAACCGAGGTCCGTACGTGCGCCCTGACCAGTTCCGCGCCCGTCGGGACCGGGTGCTCGTGCCGCGTCCAGGGAGGCCGAGCTCGCGGTACAGTGGTGGGCCTATGAGCCTCGCGCTAGCACGAAGCGGATGGCAGAGGGTGCGGACCACATGATGATGTGGTTCCGATCGTCGCAATTTGAGGAACCGATACATGCATCGTCTCCTGATCGGCTTTGTGCTGGCCGTGTCAATCGCTTCAATCAGCAACACGACCTTTGCGCAGCAGAGCTTCGATGGGCGCTGGACTATCGAGGCCATTCCCGAGAAAGGCTCATGCAAGCGAGCGCATCAATATGCGGTCGTGATTGAGAACGGGACCATTCGCAATAGCTCGTCAAGGAGTATGAAGGCCAACATCGCGGGTGGCCTTGAGGCAGGCGGGCGCGTTCGGGGCAGCGTTCAACGCCACAGGACGAGGGTTGACGTGACAGGCAGCCTGTCGGAACGGTCCGGCACGGGGGCGTGGACAACGGCCGGAAGAGTGAATTGCTCAGGGCGGTGGAATGCCGAAAAACGAAGCTGACGTTTGACTCACCGGCTGTTGCACAGAAGGGGAGGAATTCAGAAGTCGCGCTGGATGCGCAAGCGGCCCTCCCAGATATCTTCGGAACCGGTCGGTTTGAACAGCCCTGTTGGATTGCCGGCGAAATTTGTGAGTGGAACCGCGACGCGTCCGCGAGGGTCGACTCTCGTGTAGAGAACCTCAACGCCGAGATTAAGGCCGGATACCGGAGTCCAGATTGAATTGGTGCCGACGCGATACTCGTTGAAGTCAACCAGTCCGGTGACCGTACCGGCGGTGCCAGCGGCTAAGGTCGCAGCACTGGCCGGCACGAGATAGCTGGCGATACCGGGGGCGTCGAAGCGCATCCAGGACCCGAAGATGTTCGTCTGAAAAGCCGGATTCCAGATGTGGTTTAGGCCACCAGCGACTCCGTAGGCTTTGTTGGTTTTGAATTCCCCCGTGAAGGGATCGACAAACGCATCCGCGAACGGTAGTGCGAGCGGACCGGCGCCAATCGCGCCATTATCGACGGGCCCGGCTTGGCCAGCATTGATGTAACCAACAGCACCATCCGTGTACGTTGCAGACATCCAGATCGCATCGTCTTCGCCCAGGATCGGGATGGAGCTGCCCGTTCAGGGCCAGACGCGAAACCATAATCCGTGTCTGCGAAGGTTGGGTTCGGCAAGCCGGTGATGGGATTGATGACGGGTACGGGATTGCCATTCACGGTGGCGACTCCAGCTGCCACGTCGCGAATCTGGTGCAGCGCACCGGAAAGTTGGACGCTGCCCCACGCCCCTTTGTAACGCAGGTTCGCAACAACGTCAGGCATGCGCTCGCCGCCATAGTCGAATGGCAGTGGCGCGAAGACAGGTGACGCCGCCCCCGTACCGAAGAGCGGGAACGCCAATGGATTGCTGACACGGCTTTCAATCGCGTCCTCAAGCGACAGGGTGCCCGAAAAACCGTTACCGAACGAGTAAGTATAGGCGAGCAAAGTGACGTCCGCATTGGTCGGATCGTCGAAGCGCAGATCCCCGAAATTGGGTGCCGGGAGTGTCGAGTCCGAGAAAAAGGAAGTGACCCGTCCGGCGGTGAGACCACCGAACTGCACGTAGGCCTGGTTGATCTTCGCGTTCGTGCTGATCTGCCCCGGGCTGGCGAACGCGCCGGAATTGCGATCGATTTCGTAGCGAACGTACGCGCGCAGCAAGCCGTACGATGTGGCGGTGCGAGAATCGAGGTTGATTCTGCCGCGCGCCCGAAAGCCGGTGATGTCCTGAAAACGATTGACAGGTTCGGCGTAGAGATAGTCTGCACGAACGCGGCCCGAGATGCGCAGGCAGCTGTCGGTACCGGGAACGTAAAAGAAACCCTCGCCGTGAGTTGTGCAGACACGCACGTACTCGACGGGCGCTGACTTGGCGGCAGGAAGATCGGCGGCCTGTGCATTTGCCGCGGCGCAGAGCGCGGCAGCCGAACCAAGCAAGAAGCCTTGCAAATGCCTCATAGGATGATCTTTCCCAAATAAAATCACGCAGGCTGCCGTGACAGAATGTTCGGACGCCTAAGAACCGTCAAGCCATGAGAAAGATCATGGTGTCCACGATAGTGGGAATTTAGTTCAGTGTTGTTCGGAGGCACCACTTCAGCCTGAAAGTAAATGGAGGGTTAAGAGAGAAGAACCTGAACCGCAATAATCTTTACGACGGTCGTGCTCGGAAAGCAGATCGCATAACCGATATCGGTCCTATCGGTCGGTGCCAGCCGCCCCGCTGCCGCGACGATGGCTGGGTTGCCGGTGGATCCCGCGCAGACCCCGAGCAGGTCGTCGAACGGGATGCGAAGTAGGTATCCCCCGACAAGGACGATCAGCACCAGAGTGAAGAGCACTGCCGCTCCACCAAGGAGGATCTGGACGCCGTTGGAAGCAACGGTCTGCACGAACGGGCTTCCCGCGCCGAGTGCGACCGATCCGATAAAGATCGACAGACCCAAATTGCGCAGAACCAGGTTCGCGACGACGGGCATTCGCCATCCGATGGGACCCGTTCGGCCAAGCCAGCCCAGCAGGAGCGCCATTACGAGGGGACCGCCGGCGACACCGAGCATGAAGGTGCCGCCTCCGGGAAGAGGGACGGGGATCATGCCGAGAATAAGTCCAAGCGCGATTCCAACACCGATCGACACGAATGACAATTCGGCGTTGCCCTTGATGCTGTCGCCGAAATGCCGCTGTACTTCAGCCTTCCTTCCGGTTGGAACGGCGGCCACTAGAAGATCGCCGAATTCGATGGTGAGGTCCGATGTGGCGATCATTTCCATGTCGCCCCGGCGCACATGCGAGATCATTACAGGAAAGTCTGGCAGCGGGACTTCCCGCAGAGGCTTGCCCACGAAGGCCGACTTCGAGACGTAAACCCGGATGACATCATAGTTCGCACGATCGCGGCTCAGGCGGCCGGGGTCCTCGTGACCCATGGCTTCTTTCGCTTCTTCGATGCTTCGGGGATTGCCGACGAGCAGAAAGTCCGTCGCCTTCCTGCAGAAGCGTCCCGGCAGCAGGCGGTGCGTTCATGTGGTTCTGGCGAACCGCGATGATCTTGACGTCATCCGGCAAGGCAGCGGAAAGCTCCGCAACTGTCTTGTTGCGGCATTTCGATTCCAGCGTCAGCTCGACAACCCGCACGTTCTGGGATGGCTGGATCGAATTTGGGCTTGAGCCAAGCCGCCATCATGGTCATCAGAATGATCGGCCCCACAACGCCGAACGGGTAAGATACCGAGTAGCCTATCGCCGGGTCCTGGTTGCCCGCCGCGGCCAGTGCCGCTTGCAGGGTCGGGGTGCTGGTGCCGGAGCCCGCGAACAAACCGGCGGCGGTGGCGAGCGAGATGCCGAGCGGCTTTGCCACCAGCCATGCGACCCCGAGAGACGCGAGAACCGCGACGGTCGCGAGCGCGATGTACTTGATACCCGGACCGCGAAGGCTTGCGAAGAACTGCGGCCCGTATTGGATGCCTACTCCATAGACGAACATGACAAGGCCGATGGTTCCAACCATCGCGGGCGGTGCCGCCTTTGGCGCAATGGCGCCGATGATCAGCCCGCTGAACAACACTGCGCCGGCGCCAAACGAAACGCCCGCAATCGAAATCTGTCCGATCCAGTACCCGGCCGCGATCGCAAGGAAGAGCGCCAGTAAGGGCGAGGATTCAAGCAGAGTTCGAACGAGCTCCAACATCGGATCCCTCTCATCTCGCACGGCAGCCGGCATCGCGGAATTGTTGCAGGACCCGCGCCACGAGGTCCGGAGAGGGCGATGGAGTGTCGGAAAGCTCGTAATCGAGGCCCATGGTCTTCCACTTGAAGGTGCCCATCTGATGAAACGGCAGCACCTCGACCCATTCGACATTTTTCATCGGCGCCACGAACCGGGCGATCGCCCTCGACATTGGCAAGGTCGTCGGTCAAGCCGGGGACCAGCACGAAGCGGACCCAGACCGGCTTGCCGAAGCTGCCAGACGCTCGGCAAATTCAATGGTCGGGCGCAACTCTTGGCCCGTCGGCGCGGCGGTACGTGGCCGGATCCCAGGACTTGATATCGAGCAGCACGAGGTCGACATTGCGAAGGTAATCGTCGTCGGCACGGGCGCCAAGAAAGCCCGACGTGTCCAATGCGGTATGGAGGCCCATTCCTTTCGCGGCGGCGAAAAGCCGTTTGGTGAAATGCAGCTGCACCAATCGGCTCTCCGCCCGAAATCGTCAGCCCGCCGTCCATGGCGCGCAGAGGCTGCCGCATACGATGCCAGCGCACGCTCGGCGCGCTCGAAGGAAACGCGGGTGCCGTCCTTGAGATGCCACGTGTCGGGATTGTGGCAGTAAAGGCAGCGCAGCAGGCAGCCACTCATGAACACCGTGACGCGAACACCCGGTCCGTCCACGGTGGATCCGGTTTCGTAGGAGTGAATCCAGCCGAAATCGCCCCTCGGATCGTTGAAACTCGCCGTCTCCGGCGCGTCCGGCGATTGATCCAGACGCAAATCGTACCGACTTTTTGCCCAGGGCTCGTCGACCATGACTGTCACGCCCCGCCGTGGAAAGTCCGACTGATCACATCCATCTGCTGTTCACGGGTGAGACGGACGAAGTTGACCGCATAGCCGGAAACGCGGATCGTCAGTTGCGGATACTTGTCCGGATGCTCCATCGCGTCGAGCAACGTGTCGCGGTTGAGGATGTTCAGGTTCATGTGGAACCCGCCCTGGCCACAATAGGTGTCCATCACCTTCACGGCCTGTTTGATTTTGTCACCCTCATCCAGGCGATTGAGGCTCGGCGTTACCGAGACGGTGTAGCTGATGCCGTCCTGCGCATCCGCATAGGGGAGCTTTGCGACCGACAGGCACGAGGCGAGCCATCCATGACTGTCACGACCATGCATCGGATTGGCGCCCGGTGCAAAGGGTTCGCCGGTCTTGCGTCCGTCCGGAGTATTACCGGTGTTTTTGCCGTAGACGACGTTGCTCGTGATGGTCAGGACCGATTGCGTATGAACCGCGTTGCGATAGGTCGGGTGCTTGCGGATCTTCTTCATGAAGGTGGAGACGAGGTCGGCCGCAATGCTGTCGACGCGATCGTCGTTATTGCCGTATTGAGGGAAGTCGCCGGAGGTTTCGTAACCGACGATCAGTCCGTCGTCGCGCCGGATCGGTTTGACCCGCGCGTGTTTGATCGCGGAAAGGCTGTCGGCTACCACGGAGAGGCCGGCGATGCCGAACGCCATGGTGCGCAGCATCTGCTGGTCGTGCAGCGCCATCTCCAGGCGCTCATAGTAATACTTGTCGTGCATGTAGTGGATGCAGTTCATGGCGTGGACATAGGTTCGCGCCAGCCACTCCATCATGGTGTCGAATTTCTCGGTGACATCATCGTAGTCGAGAATGTCGCCGGTCACGGGGGTTGCCGAGGGGCCTATCTGCTCGCCGCTCAACTCGTCACGCCCGCCATTGATGGCATAGAGCAGGCATTTGGCGAGATTCACCCGCGCGCCAAAGAACTGCATCTGGTTCCCGATGCGCATGGCAGAAACGCAGCAGGCGATCCCATAGTCGTCGCCCCAATACGGGCGCATCAGATCATCGTTCTCATATTGAATGGACGACGTTTCGGCAGAAATCTTGATGCAGAAGCGCTTGAATGCATCCGGAAGCTGTTTCGACCACAGCACTGTGATGTTGGGTTCTGGGGCAGGACCGAGGTTCCTGAGCGTATTCAGCATGCGGAAGCTCGTTCGAGTGACCAGTGGCCGACCGTTGAGATCCATGCCGCCGATACATTCCGTCGCCCAATAGGGGTCGCCCGAGAAAAGCGCGTCGTAGTCCGGGGTGCGCAGAAAACGAACGATGCGGAGCTTCTGAACAAGCTGGTCGATAAGCTCCTGGGCGCCGGCTTCGTCGAGGACGCCCCTCTCTAGATCGCGCCCAATGTAAACGTCGAGGAAGGAGGAGATTCGCCCGATGGACATGGCTGCGCCATTCGCTTCCTTGATCGCGCCCAAATAGCCGAAATAGGTCCATTGGACCGCCTCCCGCGCGTCTCCCGCCGGACGCGTGATGTCAAAACCATAATTCTCCGCCATAGCCGCCAAATCGGCGAGTGCCCGCATCTGCTCTGCGAGTTCCTCACGTTCCCGTATGACATCATCCGTGGGCCATTTAGCGTCGAGTAAGGCACGTTCAACACGTTTGGCCGCAATGAGCCGATCCGTTCCGTACAACGCCACTCGGCGATAATCGCCGATAATTCGTCCTCGTCCATAGGAGTCGGGAAGGCCCGTTATGATGTGGCTGCGTCTGCAGGCCATAATTTCCGGCGTGTAGGCGTCGAAGACACCGTCATTGTGAGTTTTCCGGTATTTCGTGAATATCTCATGGACGATCGGATCTGGCTCGAACCCTGCCGCCTTCACCCCGCTCTCTGCCATGCGCAGACCACCATAGGGCATGATGGCACGGCGGAACGGCGCATCGGTCTGGAGCCCAACGACGACCTCGTTGTCATGATCGATGTACCCGGGCTTGTGCGAAGTCAAAGACGATGGAGTTTTCACATCGACGTCCAGACACACCTTTGGAAATTTCCTCTTTGAAGTAGGGCTCCAGTTTGGCCCGGACGGCCTTTGTTCGTTCGCTGGGACCTGCCAGAAATGCCTCGTCACCATCATAGGGAACGACATTGTGTTGGATGAAATCGCGGACGTCGATTGCGTGCTGCCATCGACCAGGGACGAAATCAAACCTATCGCGGGCCGGGTTTTCGGTTCGCGCGATGGCAGCTGGCGCCCCATTCGCGGCTATGGTTTCGGGTTGCTTAGAAAGATGTCTCACGTCCTGAGTTGTAGCACCCGCTGGCATCACAACATCCTCCGACATCGGTGTCGTTTTCTGACTCGCAATCTTCATTGAGCATCGGAATGGGCCGACGCGTGAGATCAGCAGAGGACCAAGTTCTGAGCCAGCCCTGCCTCACTCGTTTCCTTGTATTTTGGGTTCATGTCCCGCGCGGTGTCGGCGAGTGTCTTGATCGTCGTGTCGAGATCCACCCGGTGCCTGCTCGCGATCTCGTTGGTGGCGATCATGGCCGCGGCCCAGGCCTTTACCGCACCGAAGGCGCAGCGCTCGATGCACGGCACCTGGACATACCCAGCAACCGGGTCGCACGTCATGCCCAAATGATGTTCGAGGGCCGACTCGGCTGCGTTCTCGATCACGTGCGGCGGACTGTTCAGGACTTGCGTGATCAGCGCGGCGGCCATCGCAGAAGCGACACCGATCTCGGCCTGGCATCCGCCTTCCGCCGCAGCAAGCGTCGCGTTGTGCTTGCACAGGTAGCCGACGGCGGCGCCGGCCAGGAGCCCCTGGCGGATCTTGTCCATCGGGACCGATCGGTTGCTCTGGGTCAATGCGTAGACGATGGCCGGCATCACTCCTGCGGACCCGCCGGTCGGCGCGGTGATTACAAGATGGCCGCGGGCATTCTCCTCGGAGGCGGCGAGGGCGAAGGCCGCGACGAGCCCGATCGCCCGGTCGCTCATATAGGTGTCGTCCATGGCCCGCTGATAGACCGTGGCGGCCTTAGAGTGCAGCTTGATGGGCCCAGGCAGAACATCATCCTTGTAGGAAAGCCCGGTCTTTACCGTCGCAATCATCGCATTGGCGATCTTGTCCAGGAATTCGTTGATCTGCGCCTCGCTCTTTCCGGATACGGCCAATTCGTTCGCCATCACCACATCGGCAACCGAGAGGTTGTTCTTCTCGGCGTGCTGCCGCAACTCCTTCATGGTCGCGTACGGATACTTCGGCTGGCCTTTCTTGGGCGGCTCGTAGCCCTTCCATTCGATGAAGCCTCCGCCGACGGAATAGTACTCCTGCTCATAGACGACCTTGTCGCCCGCCATGAGCTTGCAGGTCATTGTGTTCGGGTGCGGGAAGTCGCCCTTCGGGGCGTCATAGATGACGTCGGCCAGGGACAGATTGAATGTCTTGCTTCCGACCTTCACCGGATAGGTCTGCTGAGGCTTGGCGATCATCTCGTCGAGGAACATCGGGTCCACGGTGGCGGGCTCCTTGCCCACGAGGCCGGCGAGTGATGCGCGCTCGGTGCCGTGACCCTTTCCTGTGGCGCTCAGGCTTCCGAAGAGATGAACCTTGAGGCCGGTGGCCTGCGCGAGTTGGTCCGCTGGCAGCTTAGCGCAGCGCTGATAGAAGTCGTATGTGATGCGCATCGGCCCGATCGTGTGCGAACTCGAGGGCCCAGGACCGACCTTGTAGAATTCGTCCGCCACCGTCATGACCGGTCCCTTCGAGGCCTTGACGACGTCGAGATCGGGCGAGAGAGCCGAACTCATCTTGAGACCGGCTGGATCTCTGGCGGCCTGCTGTGCAACTGCCTCAGTTGCGGCTTGCTGCGCACGGGCAACGGGTGCCCAGGTGGTTCCGGTCATCGCGGCCGCTGCCCCGATCGCGGCGTGGCGCATCAGGAATGTCCGGCGGTCCATGCCCGACGGCGCATCAGGAATCTCTGGCAGAGGTTGGAACGGGCTGTCGTCTTCGGTGGGGCTTGTCATGAGCGCATCCTCTCGCAACCGGAGAGCCGGTTTGGCGTTTGGCCGACCCTGCCTCACCTCGAACGAGCAAGAAGGTGGGCTCCGTGAGGCCTGCCCTGGGCGTTATCCTAACGACGCCGGCGCTCGGCGCTTGATCAGTGGGGACAATAGTTTAACAGTTTGAGACATCACGCATTCAGCGGTGCAAGAGTTGGCTCGCTCCAGGCTCACAAAGCTCCGCTATCGCGCCGCAACGACGCCCGATCGGCCTCCGGATCGATGAGGACCAATCCCGAAAGCCCGCCGACGATGACGAGTGCTCCCGCAAGAGCGAGGCCGGTGCGATAACCGGCCTCGGGATCGGGGGCCATGTCGACTACGATTCCCATGACCGCCGGCGCTAGCGGACCGGCCAATGTTACTATCGCTGTGTTAATGCCAAGGATTGCTCCCCGTTGTCCGACCGGCGTTATCTCGGCGAGCAGGCACGGGGCGAGAACCAGGATCACATTGCACAGGGAGAAGGCGAGCGCGGTGCAAACGACGACTGCGATTGATTCGTTCGATTGAGACAACAGGAGGGTTAGCACGCCGGCTGCGAGCGTGCTGGCGCAGGCGGTCCAACCATAGGCACGCCGACTCGAAACGCGCCGTTGTTGCAGCCCGTCCGACACGGCCGATATAGCGGGCAGAAGGATGATCTGACAGAGAGCCACCAGCAGCATCATCCAACCGGCCTGGCCTATCGTATAGCCGAAAGTCTGGTTCAGGATTGCTGGTAGCCAGACGACAGCCACCGCGAGCAACCAATAAGCGGAAAAGCCGACGATCTGAACGCCTATGACTGTGCGGCACCGAAGAAGCCGGCGGTACGACGAACGTGTCTCGGGCTCGCCGATGACTGCGCTATTGGACGCGAGGGGTCCCTCGCGGGCAAGCGCCAGCCATCCCAAGCACCAGACAATGCCGATTCCGCCGAGCAATCCGAACGCCACCTGCCATGACCACGCAGCGATGACAGCAACGATTGCCGGCGCCACGATCCCATTTCCAGCCAAGGCGCCGATGGCGATCAAGCTCGTAGGCAAGGCTCGATGTTCTTGAGGGAACCACTTGTAGGTGGCGTGTGCCGCAACAGGGTACGCGGGACCCTCACCGAAGCCGAGGGCGACCCGGTTGGCAAGCAACGCTGCCATCGAGACCGTCAGTAGCATGGGCAACTGGCACAAGGACCATATCAGCGCCAAGCCGGCTAAAACCCACTTGGTGGCGACGCGATTGACAAGAAACCCACCGATCACGGCCCCGATCGAGAAGAAGGTGAAGAAACTCGCCCCGATCAAACCGAATTGCGTGTGACTTAGATCCAGTTCTTCCATGATCGGAATTGCAGCAAGTCCAAGAACCGCTCGGTCCGCGAAGTTAATCAGCATAAAAAGGAACAACAGGGCTACTACGACCCAGGCGCGTGCCGGAGCAGCAACTTCATCCATGGAAACTGTGCGGGTGTGCATTTCGACGGCCTGACCCCAATGGCTTCCTGCGGTAAAGGTCTAAGACTCACGTCAGGTAATGCCTGAAGTTGCCGACGGCTGTGGCTTTCGCCGGGCCAACCACAATCCTGGCGGCGATCCCAAGCCATCGCACGTGCGCATTGAAGCCAAGTCGAATGTCTCATAATATCAATGGATCCTCGACGGCGGTCAAGCGCCGCGGGGTGCACGAGTTCGGATGAGCCAGAGGGCATTCGGTGCGCTCACGAGAGTTCAAGAATGACGTGGACGACGTCCGGCTGGCGTCGTGTGACGATCTTGAGCCCGCTTTTCTCGAACACCTTCAGCATCGCTCGATTTTCCGGCAGGACATGTGCCACCAACTCCTTGAGCCCGCTGGCATGGGCAATGACTGCGAGATGCCGCAGCAGGGCCGCGCCGATGCCGAGTCCTTGGTGGGCGTCGTCGACCGCGAAGGCTACTTCGGCTTGGCCGGGCTCGACTACAATGTATCGTGCGCCGCCGACGAGGACCGGCTGTCCGTGCACCTGCAATAACGCGGCCAGAGCGACGTGGCTCTCAAAATCAACGTCGACATAGAAGTTGATCTCCCGGTCTGAAAAGCTGCGTTTGAAAGAGAAGAAGCGGCGATAAAGAGATTGCGCACTTGTCCGATCGACGGCAGCGAGCAACCCATCTCGGTCGCCAGGCTTGAGGGCGCGAATTTCGACTGTGCGGCCGTCAGGCAGCCTCTCGGTCGTCGAGTATTTGTTCGCGTGCACCACTATTTACCGACCACTCACATCGAGCCACGACATTTCTACCACCTGGAGGCCTCCTGTGGACGGGACTTCATTCCGCTTTGGAACCGAGGCGCGATGTACCCTCGACTGTATTAGCGGTAGACCGCGCGGGGCCAGGCGTAGCGTCGTCCGTAAACGCACCGGTACCCACGATAATCAAGGGGTCGATAATAGCGTGCCCCGTAGGAGACAGGTCCGCGAGGACGGTAATAGACGGCGCGAGCGTAATGGTAACGCGGGGCACTGTAGGGTAGTCGTTGATCATAGCCTGGCCAACCGCCATAGCAGGCATGGGGAGAATAGGCGTATCCGTAGCCGTACGCGGGGCTCGTTGCGGCTGCGGTGACCAGACCTCCCAGGATCGCCCCGCCACTCAGGCCCGCTGCTACGGCACCACCGCCCCCCAGCCGGAACGCCCCCTGACAGACCGTGTATCTGTGTCAGCCACTATCGCACTCGACGCCGTAGCGGCGAAGGCCAGACCAAGCGCGACACTCACGGATATCGCAACCCCCATCGTGACCTCCAGATGCGACGGACCGCCCTTGTTTCGTGCGGCGACGAAGACCACTCACTCAAAAAATAAGCCGCTAGTGGCCGCGCGCTTGATCAAACCGGACAAATCCTTGACAGTTTTAGCCAGCAAATTCTTCATTCCACATGCCGCTACGAAGGAATAAGCTTGTGTAGAGGAGTAGAAGTCGGCAAGGCGCGCCGGGGGTGGTGCAGTGAGTTGTCCTATGTTGAACTGTTGCGAGGACTAATTGATGAGCCGGCTGACGCATTGCCCATGACCCTTGAGCTCGGATGCCTCACAGGTCGGGACTACGCATCAGCTAATCGCCGAACGTCTTGGCCGGTTCTGCTTTCGGGCTCTTTCCTCGCAGGGCGGACAGGACGCGAGGCCGGGACGAGGGGGGATGATGGAGCAGACATATGCGGGTTGCAATGTTCAGTGCCCAGGGGTACGAGCGCGCGCTGCTGGATGAGGTGAACCTTCATCATGGGCATGATCTCGTCTACTTCGATGCGCTGCTTGGACCGGAGACGGTCATTTTGGCCGCAGGATTTCCGGCCGTCAGCGTTTTCGTCAATGATATTGTCGATGCGGAGGTGCTGAAGAGACTTGCAAACGGCGGGACAAGAATTGTCGCGACGCGCTCCACCGGCTCAAATCATATTGACGTTGAAGCGGCGAAGAAACACGGCGTCAAGGTTGTCCGTGTGACGGACTACTCGCCAAACTCCGTGGCCGAGTTTGCGGTCGGGTTGCTTCTCGCACTTAACAGAAAAATTCCGCGAGCCTATAACCGCACTCGAGAAGGCAATTTTTCCCTCGATGGCCTGATGGGTTTTGATCTCGTCGGTCGTACCGTGGCGGTGGTTGGCACTGGAAAGATCGGCAGGATTTTTGCCCGGATCATGGCAGGGTTTGGCTGCCATCTGATAGGCTTCGATCTCCATCGTTCGCCAGAATTCGAGGGGATCGGCGGTCGATATGTGGACGCTGACGGAATTGAGGACGCAGATGTCATCTCGCTTCATTGCCCGCTGACCCCGGACACCTACCACATCGTCAATGCACAAACACTCGCCCGGGTGAAAAAGGGAGCGCTCCTGATCAACACGAGCCGCGGCGGTCTGGTGGATACCGAGGCGGCAATCGATGCGCTCAAGTCCGGCCGGCTCGGCGGCATTGCCATCGACGTTTATGAGCAGGAGGCTGGTCTCTTCTTCAAGGACCTGTCAAGCACAGTGATCCCTGACGACGTGATCCAGCGCCTCGTCTCGCTCCCAAACGTGATACTCACAGGACATCAGGCATTTCTTACGCGCGAAGCAGTGGGAACGATACTCAAGACGACCCTTACGAGCGTGTCTGATTTCGAATCCGGTCTACCACTAGCGAACGAAATCAAAGCGTCGCTAGCCGCCGAAACGTTTCTCGGGCGCCCGGCCGATCAGGTCGACGCGAAGTGAGACTTGGATTTGGTCCGGTTCGCGGATGGGCATCGCAGATGACGGGCAGAGTTTTTGGCGTATTGACCTGTGAGCGGGGTTTTATTCATTCGTTCGAGCCAACGTGCGACATGGATATTCGACAGCCGTCCTCACCTAGACATGAGATTGCGCGCCAGGGTCACCAACCGCCACGAGGGAATTGCCATGTGTTGGCATTTGGTTCCCAGCCATGAGCATAAGCTCGTTCATGATGTGGAGGATCTGGGCGAGCTTTGGCGCCGTGCATTATTCCGGGTGATCACGGATCGCATGGGAGGCATCTCGATGGCCACGAGCGAGTAGAACGGCGGACAATGGTCTAGCGTCGGACGCGGGAGGGATGCCCCTATGAGAGCCACGAGGTAGCTGTCTTGGATGCTATAATCGGGCGCCGGTAAATCCCAGGCGGACGGATGGGCATCATGGAGGCCGCATGACCGCATCGTGCACATTGAGGATGAAGGATGCATCCCTGTTGTCCGAGCAAAACGCAATAGTAGGGGTTCGGTTGAATCAAGTCGCCCTGTTCGAAAACATTCTGCGGCTGTTGCCGGAGACGAAGACCATCGCGCTGATCAACGGAAACTCACCTGCCGAGCAGATTTGGGCTGGCGAGATGCAACGGGTGCTGGGTCCGCTGCTGGAGAAAAAGGTTGAATTGCTCTTTTACGGCGAGCGGTCGTTGGAGGAGACCCTGAAGGCGGTTGCGAGTTTGCCTCCCCACAGCGCAATCATTTTTTAGCAGCTCCAAATGGACGGCACAGGTGCCGTCTATGGAGACAAGGAGCCGTTGAATTGCATCTATAACGAAAGAAAATCGAAAGGTCGATGTCCTCCTCGTCATCCGATTCCATGCGGCGATTCTCCATGGCAGTTCGGAGGCACTCGATCGCACGGGCCGTAGCCGCGTCTTCTGGTCTGGCGTACGAATGTGATGGAAAGGCAGCTACTGATTAGGGACGGGTGCTGACTTTTAGTCAGCGAGTCGATGGTTCAATCCCATCCGCGCTCCATTTTAGAGAGTTGGAAGGCCAAGCTTGCCATTCCGGCCCTGTCAGACCAATCTCACCTCAGCAAGGAGATCAGCAGGTGCATGTCGATGTATTGGTTGGTCGGGCAACAAGACATGGGGAAACTCTCAAATCATGATCAGGAACGGTGAAATTGCCGCTGTCGGCGAGATTGACGAGGTCGCTCGGCTTGGGCTCCGGTCGGAGCTTCTCAACCGCCGGTCGTTTCTGTTTGGCTCTGCTGCCGGTCTCGGCGCGCTAGGGCTCGCCGGTTGCGCGACATCCGACGGCATGAGCTTCGCCGAGGCGGCGAAGGTCTACGGGCCGGTGCCCGACGAGAAATTCCCGATCCCGGCGGTCGATGTCAGCAAGGTCGATCCGAAATACTATCGCCGGACAGTGCGCTACGACACCAAAGAGGCCCCCGGTACGATTATCGTCGACCCCGGCAATTACTACGTCTACCGCATCGAGGACGACGGATCCGCCACCCGCTATGGCGCCAATGTCGGCCGCGACGGGTTTCGGTGGAGCGGTGACGCTTATATCGGGCGCAAGGCCGAATGGGCGACCTGGACCCCGCCCAAGGAGATGATCCGGCGCCAGCCCGAGGCTGCCAAATACGCCGGCGGCATGCCGGGCGGCCTCGACAACCCACTCGGTGCCCGCACGCTCTATCTCTATCAGAACGGCGCTTACACGCTCTACACGATTTACGCTTCCAGCGAGGCAGAGTCGATCGGCACAGGCGTCACAAGCGGCTGCGTCGGCCTCCTCAGTCAGGACATGATGCACCTGTACTCACGGACGCCGGTCAAGACGAAAGTGGTCGTCCTGCCCGCATAGGCACGGAGTCAGCCCCCGGTCCAGACGCAGCGGGTGCGGCAGCGTGTCTAGACCACGCCGCTTCGAACGTCCGCTTCCGATAACGCCGTTCGAAACCCCAAGATCGGAACCGCCTATGGCAAAAACGATGACCTCGATCGGGGCATGAAGGTCGGGGTCGCAAGGAGCCTTCATACCGAGGACAGCAAGGTGGCGAAGTAAATCAGGCGAAAGACGTCTTGCCGCCGAGCGCCGAGGAAATCTCGACGAGGGTCGCTTTCTCCGCTTCGCTGACCGCGACGCCTCCGAAGCCCAGGAATCCGCCCTCGTTGCCTGCTTCCGCCGCCTTCTGGGCGACCGCTTGAAGCCATGTCTTGAAACCGGCCGCGTCCTCTGGCGCCTTCGTATCGACGAGGAGGGAGACGGCGCGAAGCTCTTCGATAGCCCGAGTCTTCATATCGCCGATCTGTGCGCCCTTGAATTGGTCCTGGAGACGGTCCCTGGCTGCCGTCCGGATCTCAGGTACCGTGATGTCGTCCGCGACGGCTTTGGCCAGCGGATTGGCGCTGGCGTCCTGCTTGGCCGCGAGAAGCGATTGGCCGCCGGCGAACGCCTCTTTCAGCAAACCCCAAAGACCGCTCGGATCCGCTGCCGTGATGGCCATGCCCGCCACCATCGGACTTGCCACGATCCGGGTCCATTCCTCCGGCGTGAAATTCGCCTTGCCTGCCATGTCGTCCTCCTGGATGTCGGCTCAATCGCCGGAGACATCGGATGGTTCCTTCGGGTGCCTGGGCCGGATCTATTTTCATGGCCTGGGCAAAGACTGTCTCCAGGGCGTCTTCCAGACACCGATAGTCCGCTCGATCTTGCCTCGGCTGAAGTTTGGCTCGCAGCAGGCATGAACCCAGCGGTCGACCCGATCCTGAAACTTTCGGGCGGCCTGTCATCGTATTCAACGGGAAGGAAGGGCTTGTCCGCTGCTTCGGTGTCGCGACCGTTCAGCAACAGGCGGGTGATCCGAGCGACCAGCGTCTCGGGTTTCCGGCGGAACCACCGAGGGAACGTGATGTGCTATTGGAGATCGCCGGCACGGCAGCAGGTCTGAGCGCGGGAAATCGGGTGGCGGTCAATCCCTCGCGATGGTGCGGCACGTGCGCGCGATGCCGGGAAGGGCGCCTGAATTTGTGCGAGAATTTACTTTATGGGTTCGGCCTCGAAGACCCCGCATATGCAAGGCGGCTTTGCCACTTACTTCGATGTCGTTCCATCTCAATGCGTGAAGATTTCACCCGATACGCCCCTTGAGTCGGCGGCGCTCGCGGAGCCACTCGCCCTATGCCTGCATGCCGTGAGACGCGCAGGACCTGTCGCGGGAACGCGAGGCCTCGTGTTCGGCGCCGGTCCGATCGGTCTGCTGACGATGCTTGCCGCCCGATTGGCGGGGATGTCGGAAATCGCCGTGGTCGACGTTGCTGCTGCTCCACTTGCCTTCGCGCAGCGCCTTGGCGCCGACCATGTCGTCGACATCTCAGGCGGCGGCAATGCTCTTGAGAACCTCGCTGCAATCCGACCCTTCGACGTCGCGTTCGAAGTTTCCGGTACCGCCGCCGGTCTTTCCTCGGCGATACTCAACGTTCGCCGGGGGGGCACGGTCGTGCAAATCGGCAACTTGCCGGGTGGCTTGATTTCAGTGCCTGCAAACGCTGTCATGGCCAGGGAGATCGATCTCAAGGGGTCGTTCAGGTTCGATCAGGAGTTCGAGCAAGCGGTCGCGCTCATCGACAAGCGGCAGATCGACGTTCTCTCGATCGTCACCGCGAAGCAGCCCCTCTCGAATGCTACTCGATCACCACGTCGGCGCCGCTGATGAGCGAGGGCGGGACGGTGACGCCCAGTTTGTTGGCTGCATTCAGGTTGACGAACAGTTCGACTTTCGTGACCAATTGGACCGGAAGATCAGAGGGCTTCTCGCCATTGAGTATCCGTCCGACATAGATGCCGGCGCGACGATGCGATTGCGTAAAATCGCCTCCATAGCTCATCAGGCCGCCTGCGATCGCGAAGTCGCGAGATTGAGTGATCGCAGGCATGGCATGGCGAACAGCCAGCGCAGCAAGCTGCTGGCTGCGGTTTGCAAAATAAGGATCAGAGGTGAACACGAGTCCGCCCGCTCGCAATTGCGGCAGAGCTGAGAATACGGTGTCGAACTCTTGCTCGGTGCTGGCGTGCAGAACATGAAGCTGACCCCGAGAGTGTCGGCCGCCGCATTGGAGGTTTTTCAGTTGTAGAATTGGCGGTCGGGCTGGTCGGGTTGACGACAACGGCGAACACGGACGTGGTGGGGAGCAAATCGTGCATGAACTCCAGCCGCTTACGCGAGACTTCCACGCTCAAGCTCGACACGCCTGTGAGATTACCTCCTGGCCGCGACAGGCTGTCCACCACTCCCAGCGCGACAGGATCGCCACCCATCTCAAAGACGATCGTGATCGTTCGCTGTGGCCGATTTCGCTGCGAGCGCTACAGGAGCGCCGCCGGGCGCTGCGATCACGGCTACTTTTCGACTGGCCAGATCTGCCGCAAGCGCCAGGCAATCGATTGTACTGTCCTTCCGCCCATCGATACTCGATCGCGACGTTGCGACCCTCGACGTATCCGCTTTCGGCGAGACCTTCGTGGAAGGCCTTGAGGCGACTGGCAAAAGGCCCGGGCGACTCCGGGCCAAGATACCCTATGACCGGCATTGCCGGTGATTGCGCCCTGTGACGGGAGATGTCCATATCGTCGCTCCGCCGAGCAACGTAAGGAAGTCGCGCCGCCTCATTCGACCGGGGTCCTTGCGCGGGAGAGGGATTGAAACGCAAGGTTGCCTCTGATTTCAACCGCCATCACCTCGCCACCTTGGTGATGTTGCCCGCCCGGGAGACCTGGCCGCATCATAGCCTCAACGACTGAACCACGAAACCGATTTGACCGATCCCGATCGAGCGCAGGCCGTCTAAAAAACACCTACACCCTGCCTGGAAGCTAAATCTAAGCGGTGGGCGGCTTTTCTCCGAGGAGAATGCCGAAAACGAGCATTTCCTCGTCGTAGCCCTTGAGGAGACGCGGTCCGAGCGGGATCAGATCGCGTTTGCCCTTCACCGCCTCTGCGACGGCCTGATCCGTCAGGATCTCCCGATCCGCTGCCGATGCGCAGAGCCGGGCGGCGAGGTTCACGACGCTGCCAATGGCCGTGTAGTCGAAGCGGCTCTCATACCCGATCCGCCCGACCGTGGCCGGTCCCAGTGGCGAGGCCCACTCCGAACCCGATCCGGTGGCCGCGATCTCGCCAGCCAATGATGAGTTCCTGCACGCTCCTCTGCATCTCCACCGCCAGATCGACGGCCGGTGAGCGCCGGCTCCTCGACCGGAACAGGCGCGTTGACGAGCACCATCAGGCCATCGCCCGAAAAGCTCGTGAGCGTCGCGGCATATTTGGTGATGATCTTGCCCAGTGCCTCGTAGTATTCGGAGAGCACCCTCATGACCTCCTCGGGCGCGGCTCTGGCCGAGAAGGCGGTGAACCCCCGCAGATCGCAGAACACCGCCACGACCTCGGTACGGCGGCCCTCGAGCACGCCGTCGTCACCCTTGCGGTCGACGAGTTCGGCCACTTGGGGTGCCAAGAATCGCTTGAGTTTGGCAATGCGCTCCTGGCGCTCCTGCGAGAGGGCCAATCCGGCAGCCATGGCGTTGAAGCTGTCGGCCAGCCGCTGAAGCTCGTCGCCAGTCCTGATCTGGATGCGGTGGTCGAACTGTCCGGCTCCGATGCGCTCGGTTCCCTCCTGAGCCGCCGGATCGGCTCGGTCATTCGGCGTGCCAGGGCATAGGCGAGCAGACCTGCGAAGGCGGCACCGGCCAGAAGAAGGCCTCCGGTCCGCCACAGGGCAGCATAGATGGGTCCGAAGGCCTCTGAGAGAGGCTGCTCGACCACGACCGTCCAGTCCGGTCCGGCAACCGGTGCGGCCGCGGCCGCAATGGCGTTGCCCTGCGCGTCCTGGCCGGTTGCAACTCCCGTGCCGGCATGCTCCACCGCGGTCCGGATCTCCTCGGAAGGGTTTCAGCGTGGCCTCGTCGGCTCCGCGCAGGACGAGGCTGATGTCCGGATGGGCGATGAGCCGGCCAGGGCTGTCGAGCACGAAGGCGTGGCCGGTTTCCCCGACCTTGATGGCCGAGATCACGTCCCAGATCAGCTTGAGGTTGACCTCGGCGACAACCACGCCGACGGAGGGTCGGTTGCCGGAGATTGCGACCGTCAGATACGGCTCGGAGCCACGGTAATAGCTGACCTCGCCATACCAGATCCGCGCCGATCGCGCTCCGATGACGGCGGGCTCGCTGGAGCGGTCGGTGTGGCTCTCGGTTCGGTTGAGGCCAATCTCGCGACACATAAAGGCGCTCCCGCCCGGTTCCGTCGACGAGGGTGAGGCTGACGATGGCTGGCACCTGACGGAGGAGGCGCAGGGCATCGATTCGCCGCCGCTCGTCCGGCTCCTCGCTCCAGGGAAGCTGGACCAGCCAGCCGAGCTGATTGGTGATGCCATCGACGAATCCCTGGATCCTGGATGCCGCCGACCTCGCCTCGACGCCGAGCAGTTGGTCCAGCCTCGCACGCTGGTCGCGATAGCCGAACCAGGCCTCGCTGACGCCGTTGGCCGCGAGGGGAACGACCACGGCTAGGAACAGCACGAGGAAGTACTTCCGAAAGAGGCCACGAAATCGGAGGCGCTGCCCCATCATGGCCCGCGTACCTCAATTGATCCCGCCGGCGGTTGCGGCGCGTCCAGCAGATCTCGTGCGAGACGAGGCGCTGCTCTCGGAACTGATGCCTGGACTGAACGCGTTCGCACCATTCGGTCACCTCGTCGACCTGGAGGAGCAGGGTGGAAAGAGCTTGGAGGCCGGGCGGCCTGGCAATCTCATCAGGCAAGGACTCTGAGAGGCTCCGTTGACAGTCTGTATTCTAGTCCGGTCGTCAGGCTAGATGCCGGTCTGTCGGGTAGAATACATCAATATTGGCCCCATTTGAGTGACGCTCGCTCCGTGGAGCTTCGGCCGAAGGCCGTCGATAGTGAGAAGATCACAATCAACCTTGGCTATGTGGATCTTGGTCAAATCGATCTCCGTTGATCCGATCGAGATAGACCAGCAGGAGCTGGCGGGCATTCTCGGCGGAGGGATTGAGGCAATGGAGATGCGCTCGCCGAAGATGAAGCTCAGGAAGGTGTGCCCGACCGGTCCCTCGCTCCTGTAGGAGACGTAGAAGTGGAGGCCGCTCAGATGGGAGAGCGACACCTCGCGCTCCTCGTATCGCACCACGAAATCATCGACGCTGCGATAGTCGCAATTGCGCACCCCGGTGAGGCGCGCGTCAGACGGGCCCTCACTTGGGGAGCGCATTCTTGTAGATCCTGCCATCCTTCATGATGACGAGGAAGTTCCGGTCCGGATCCGCAACGAGTTCGAGGTTGTCGAGCGGATTGCCGTCGACCAGCAGCAGGTCCGCCAACGCGCCCTCCTCGACGACGCCGAGCTTGCCGGGATAGGGATTGATGAACCCGGACAGGGCCATCAGCTCGCCATTGTCGCCGTCGCCATCCTGAGCGCCTCGGCGGGCGTGTACCAGCGGGCCAGCACGGCCAGGGCGGCACCCTGTCGGCTGGCGGCGTCCGGATCGCCGAGGATATCGGCGCCGAAGGCGGTCTTGACGTTGTATTTCCGCGCGAGCCGATAGGCGTTGTCGGTGCCTTCGAACACCTGCATCGCCCGCTGCCGCGACGTAGCCGGCATGTGCGCGGACATGTGCGTGTCGTAGGTCAGCGGTTGCAGGCTCCACCAGATGCCCTTCTCCGCCATCATCCGGACGGTTTCCTCGTCGGCGAGCTGGCCATGCTCGATGACCTTCACGCCGGCGCGGATCGCCTGCTGGATGGATCGCGGGTGGTAGGCATGGACGGCGACATAGGTGCCCCAGTTCTCGGCGGCCTCGACCGCGGCCCGCAGCTCCGCTTCCGTGTACTGGGTCGACTCGATCGGATTGTGGGGCGGTGAGCTCACGCCGCCGCCGGCCATGAGCTTGATCTGGCTCGCCCCCAGCCGCAGTTGCTCGCGCACCCGCAGCCGGACCTCATCGGGGCTGTCGGCGATGGCGGAAATCCCCTGAATCTCGGTATAGCTCAGCGGTCCGCCCGGCTTCCGCGGCAGTTCGAAGAGGAAGCGGAAGTCGCCATGGCCGGAGGTCTGGGAGATGAAGGCGCCGGACGGGTAGATGCGCGGGCCGATCATGACGCCTTCGTCGATGGCGCGCTTGAGCCCGAACACCGGCCCGCCCATGTCGCGGATGGTCGTGAAGCCGCGCATCAGGGTCGCCTCGGCCTGCCGGGCCGCCAGCAGGTGGAGATAGGAGGGCTCGGCGCTCATCAGGACCGATTGGGGCGTGGCGGCCATGAAGGCATGCCAATGGGCGTCGATGAGGCCCGGCATCAGCACGCGCCCGCCCGCCGCGATGACCTGGACATCGGCGTCGCCCCTGACGTCGATCGGGGCTGCGGAGATGCGCTCGATGACGTTGCCCCTCACCAGCACGTGGGAGGAAGCCGACAAGGCCGCGTTCCTGCCGTCGAAGATGCGGACGTTCTCGAAGAGGGTTGCCGCATTGGGAGCGTGAGAAGGCGATCGGCTCTGCGCCGCTGCCGTCGGGACAATATCCGATGGACAGGATGCCAGCCATCATGAGGAACCGGGATAACGTCGCGCTTCAGATTTCCAACAGTTATCGTGCCGGACATTGCGTGGCGCTCCCCACCTGAACGGTGTGGCAGGATACCATAGTGGAAGTCTGCTGACGAATGAGAGCCAATCGCACGTAGGCTCTATCACGGGAACGCCGGATGGATCAGGCCGAGGTGCGGATGCTGGCCGTTTCCAGCTCTTCCACAAACGAGAGTGCTAGCCCAACTCGAAGGTGGATATCCCGTATGTTTGCGAAAGCGGCAGGTCCGGCTTCGGGCCGCGGTACATCCGGGCTGTCTCAAACATAGGGGAAAGACCGTAGCGGGTTGCAAGCTGAATGGCAGCCTGGTTCGGCTCAGGCAAATCCAGGAAGACCACAGCCCCTTTGGCGTGAACGGCAAGTGCTTGGAGCAGAAGGTCCGCCTCGCGCTTGCTGTCGGCAAAAAGCGGCCCGATCTTAGATCCGTTTCGGCATTCCCGGATGACACCATAGCCCTTGACCGTTCCATCCTCCACGAAGGCAATCGCCGTGCGGAGATCAGGCCTGAGCCAACAGCTCAGAAAGGTCTCTCGGGGTGCCGCAAAGAACGGCCGGTCATAGGCTAGAACCGCCGCGATGAGATCAGGACCCACCGCCCTCAAGCGCTCGTCCCGGGGCGCCTCAACCTGCGGGCTGCCTCCATATCGCACGTTGCGGTGCGCCAGCACGAAGCCGGACCGGGCATAGTTCTCCTGCTGAGCCACGACGCCGTCGAGACCCACTGTGCGGCCCTCGAGATACTCCATGCCGGCCTGCCAGAGACGATAGCCGAATCCATGTTCGCGCTGATCCGGCCGAACAATGTAGAATCCGAGGAAGCCAAATGTACTGGCGTAGCGGACGACCGAGATGGAGGCGATCGGCTCGCTATCGAGGCATCCGATGAGGAAGCCTGTTGGATCAGTTGCCTGGAAGCAGTCAGCATCGGCGAGACCGGGATTCCAGCCCTCGGCCGCGGCCCAATCGACCGCAAGATCCAGGTCGTGGCGCGTCATGACATGGATCGTCAGTTCGTCAGGAACGTGTCGTGCCATGTGCGACCCACGGCCCTCATTCCTGAGAAGTCTAGCATCGGGATCCAGCCTAGACCATGTGGGCGGCAACGCGAGGCACGCATGCTCGCGGTTTACGGTCGAGCCAAGCGTGCAACAGATCTCGCAGATCGCCGATGCGCAAATCCTAAAAGTCGCCTCATGGCACGTTCCGGAAGCAGACCGAACGTCCGCTCACAGTGCGAACACCGGACGTTGCCGAAGGAGGAAGGGTTTCCTGGTTGGACCATCCTGACATTGAACGCGGTTTCCTTCAGCGGCTTAGGAAATTACGAGCCTGTTCAATCTCGGCTAAGCCTGGCTGACCTGGTGCCGCAATCTCGAGCAGGTGCGCATAATGCCGGCGCGCCGCATCGCCCATGCTGCCCAGTTCCGCTGCCCGCGCCGCGCCATAGACGGCGCGGAAGCGGCCAGGCTCCGTCTTCTGGATCGCCTCGTACTCGTGGAGCGCCTCGGCGTAGCGGCCCATCATCAGCAGCATCTCCGCCCGTTGTTCGCGAGCGGGGAAGAGTGGCCCGGGCGTCACGGGATGCTTGTCCGTCCGCTCCTCGCGTTCAGCCGCCTCCTGCATGAGTGTGAGCGCCTGGTCGTGATCGGTTCGTGCAAAGGCAACCCAAGCTTCGGCAGCAAGGCGCAGGATCTCGGTCTGCTCCGCCCAATAGGGATCGCTGCCGCGAAGCGCTGCGGCGGCAGCCTTCAGCGCCTCTACGTCAGCGGCGGCTGCATCCGGGCGCCCAGTCCGAGCCGCGCCCACCGCACGAGCAAAATGCGTGTTTGCGACCACGAGCGGTGCCGTTTGCTGGCCAGGAGTGAGAGCAGCGGCCTCCTCCCATGCCCCACGTTCCAGGGCAAAGCGGGCGGGCATTACCGTCAAAGCCCAAGCAAAGATTGGAGCCGGCGCCGTCCACGAGGCAAACCGCCCCAAGTCGGTGACCACGCGTCGCGCCGCCTCGATCTGCCCAGTCTGGAGATAGCCATAAACCATGTAGTCAAGCGCATGAATCTCGTCGAAGACGGCCTGCCGCTCACGCGCTGTCTCGGCAGAGCGGCGGTTGGTCTCGATCGAGTCCTCCCAGCGTCCGATCCGGGTGAAGATGTGAGAGGGCATGTGCAGCGCGTGCGGAGCGTCGGCAGCAATCCCGGCGTAACGCTCGGCCGCGGCCACGCCCCGCTCGGCGAGCGCCGGTGTGTCGTAGGTGTGGATCAAGTAATGGGCAATACCAGGATGCTGCGGCTGCCGGGCCCACGCACGCTCCAGGATCTCGGCGGCACGAAGCTGGCGCGCGTAGGTCTTGTCCGTCGGGGGCGCTGCCATCGCCAGGGCGAGGGCGTAGTGGATGCCGACCTCCGGATCGTCGGGGAAGCGTTCGTAGAGCTGGCTCATCGCCTGCTCATAGCGCTCCAAGCGAGTTCTGTGGGTCGCCGGGTCCTCATTGCCGTAAAGCTCGGAGAGGGCGGCGATGAAGCCGGCCTCGCGCTCGCTCCGGGCGCCGATCCGCCGCGCCTCCGCGAGCGCGGCGCGTCCTTGTCGAAGATTTGCGGCGGTGGTGACGGTAAAGGGGTTCACCAACAGGGCCATCGCCTCGCCCCAGTAAGCCATGACGCAGGTTGGATCGCGCTCGCGCACCCGCCGAAAGGCTTCGCCGGCTGCCTGGTACCAGAACGAGTGTTGCAGCTTCATTGCCGCGTCGAAGGCGGCCTGCGCCTCGGGCGTGCAACTGACCGGGAAATGAACTTCGCCGAGGGTCGCAGCGTCTGGGGAAGTACCCTGCGCGTGGCTATGATGTTGCTGCGCCTGACCCCCTGTCGGACAGAGCACAAAACCCAAGGCAAGCGCCCAGAACGTGGTTTTTGCTGGCATCGCTTCCTCCCTGCCGGGGGACCCGATTGGCTGCCCGGCTTCATCGGCGAAGACCCAGCCCAACTCACCATACGCCCAGCCCAGCTCGGCTTCAACGACTCCGCACGAGTGATCTTTGATCGACCGCTCTGGCAATCCCTTCAAAGACACGCTGCCCGCTTGGTGGGAACAGTCGCTGACACTCCTGCACTCGTCGCGTTCTGCTCAGAACATGTCGGATTGGCCCGGATTGCAGCGTAAGCTTGGCACCATCTAAGGTAAGACATCTACGAGCCACTGGAGTATGCTTTGGGCTGGATTTGAGCGACCCGCGAGCGGGCAAGACGCACAGACTGGTAGTCACATGGGCAATCCCATTGTGCGCAGACGGCTGGCAGCCATCCTCGCAGCAGATGTCGTGACCTATAGCCGTCTCATGGACCTGGATGAAACAGGCACTCATGCGGCATGGAAGTGCCATCGCGGGGAACTGATCGACGTCAAAATCACCGAACACGAGGGCCGTACCGTGAAGCTCATCGGTGACGGTTTCCTGGCGGAGTTTCCAAGCGTCGTGAACGCGGTTGCTTGCGCGGCTGCGGTTCAACATGGCATGCGGGAGCGCAATGCAGGCTTGCCGCGAGATCGCCGGATGGAGCTTCGCATCGGTATCAACCTCGGCGACGTGATAGTCGAGGGCGACGATATCTACGGCGACGGCGTCAATGTGGCGGCACGGCTCGAAGGCATTGCCGAGCCGGGCGGGATCATCGTCTCTGGAGCGGTGCGGGACAATGTCGGCAATCGGCTCGATCTGCGGTTTGAAGACATCGGCGAGCAGAGGCTGAAGAATATCGATAGGCCAGTGCGCGCTTATAGCGTCCTGCTCGACATTCCCTCAGCGCTCGCGGCGAGCCGGTTGGATGAAGGCTCACAGAAAACTCGGAGCATTGAGAAGCCGTCCATCGTCGTCTTGCCCTTCAACAACATGAGCGGCGACCCCGATCAGGAATATTTCGGCGACGGGATCACCGAAGACCTCATCACCGACCTGTCGAAGATCTCCGGCCTGTTCGTTGTCGCACGCAACACATCCTTCACCTACAAGGGCAAAGCTGTGAAGGCGCAGCAGGTGAGCCAGGATCTCGGGATCAACTTCATACTGGAAGGCGGCGTTCGGAAGGTTGGTACGCGCGTGCGCGTCAGCGCGGAGCTTGTCGACGGCAGGGATGGCGGTCATCTCTGGGCTGACCGATACGACCGTGACCTCACCGACATCTTCGCCATTCAAGACGAGATCACTCATTCCATCATTGAGCAACTGAGAATCAAGCTGCTGCCGGCGGAAAAGGAGATCATCGGCCGGGTGCCGACTGAAAACGTGGAGGCCTATGGATATTACCTGAGAGGCCGACAGTTTCTGCACCGGCATTCGAAATCTTACTACGTTCTCGCAAAGCGCATGTTCGCCAAGGCGGTCGAACTGGACCCGCTGTATGCGCGGGCGTATGCCGGACTAGCGGACTGTGATTCCTTTCTCTTTCTGCACTATAACGCTGACGTCGCGACCGACGACATTCTGGCGGCGAGCGCCAAAGCGTTGGATCTGGAAGGCGGCCTCGCCGAAGCGCATGCGTCGCGCGGCTTGGCGCTCTCATTGCGCGAGCGGTATCCAGAGGCAGTGGCGGAGTTCGATCAGGCGATCGCATGCGATTCCAATCTCTTCGAGGCGCATTATTTCTACGCTCGCGCCTGCTTTGCTCAAGGGAGGCTTGAGGAAGCGGCCCGGCTTTTCCTGCGTGCGGCAGAGCTTAAGCCGGACGATTTTCAGGCCTTGCTGGTACTCACCGGAGTCTACCGATCGCTCGGGCGTGAGCAGGAAATGAGGTGGGCAGCACGGGAGGGGATTGAGCGTGCCGAACGCGAGCTCATATTGCACCCGGCAAACCCGAGACCTGCCTATTTGGGAGCAGTGGGGCTCGCGGCTCTTGGCGAGTTTTCTCGGGCCAAGGAATGGGCGGAACGGGCTCTGGTGATTGATCCTGATGACGGCTTGACAAAGTACAACGTGGCCTGCGTCTGCTCTCTGTTGGGTGAGCATGAGCGAGCAATCGATTTACTGGTGGACCTTCTCCCAAACGCTACTCCGGAAAGAAAGAGGTGGGTGGAGCACGACTCGGATCTCGATCCCATCCGCACTCATCCACGCTTCCCGGAAGTGCTTGAACTTCTTATCTAGGAGGTGCCGTCGGACACCGGGTGCTCCGCCGCATCGCCAGGCATTATCCTTCGTCGCTCCATCAATCTTCAAAGCGTGATGCGAGCTTCGAGAAAGCCTCACGAGCGATAAAGATGATCGTGAAAATCGGAATTCGCTCGATGGTATTTATCTCGGGGTTGAACACACGCTGCCTTTGCACGTCGCTGAGACTAGCGCCCGCCCTGCAATGATCAGGCCGGGGTCGGTCAACCTCACCGAGTTTCTTCGTCGCGCTGGCGATCTCGACTAGCGCATCTCCCGGGATGGACTGGACGGAATACGTTCACGTCATCACGGACCTGATTGTCGGTGGGGCTATCGCCGCACCAATCTCACCCTGGCTGAGCCAGAGATTGCCCAAGCGGGTGGTCATGATTGCCGTAGCGTTGCTTGCTATAAGCTTGGCGCGCAATGCTTTGCAAGGCTTGGATGATTTCAAGTTTCACAGATGCTTTTTGTAATACTTACATTTTATCGGATTTGACGCTGGTTTTCTGACCCCTACAATAGGTCGCTCCCCGAGCTCAGGAGGGTGGCATGTTCAAGTGCATGCTTGGTGAACTGTTCCGACGGACCTCTGGTGCCGCAGCTCTCGCCGGCACTCTCCTGGTCAGTGGCGCCGCCCTAGCCCAAACCACCCTTCTCAATGTCTCCTACGATCCGACCCGGGAGCTCTACACCGACATCAACAGAAAGTTCGCCGAGGAGTGGAAGGCGAAGACTGGCGAGACGCTCACGGTCCGCATGTCACATGGCGGCTCCGGGCGACAGGCTCGTTCCGTCATCGACGGCCTTGAAGCCGACGTGGTAACCTTGGCACTGGCCGCCGATATCGACGAGATTGCGCGGCTGTCGAAAAAGATCCCCGCGGATTGGCAGAAGCGCCTGCCGAACAACGCCTCACCCTACACGTCCACCATCGTTTTCCTGGTGCGAAAGGGCAATCCGAAGGGCGTCAAAGACTGGGATGACCTCATCAGGTCCGGCACCCAGGTGATCACGCCGAACCCAAAGACCTCCGGCGGCGCCCGCTGGAACTATCTGGCCGCCTATGCCTATGCGCTGGAGCGCTTCGGTGGCGATGATGCCAAGGCGCAGGGCTTCGTGGGCCAGATCTTCAAGAACGTCCCGGTGCTCGACACCGGCGCCCGCGGCTCGACCAACACCTTCGCTCAGCGCGGCATCGGCGATGTGCTGCTCGCCTGGGAAAACGAGGCCTTCCTCGCGCTCAACGAGCTCGGGGCGGACAAGCTCGACATCGTCGTGCCGTCGATGTCCATTCTTGCCGAACCGCCCGTGAGCGTGGTCGATGGCAATGCCGAGCGGAAAGGCACCGTCAAGGCCGCGAAGGCCTATCTCGACTTCCTCTACGCACCCGAGGCGCAGGCCATTATCGCCAAGCACTATTACCGGCCGGTCAAGCCCGAGGCCGCCTCTCAGCAAGACATGGCGCGGTTTCCCAAGCTCCGGTTGATCAGCGTGGATGACGTGTTCGGTGGTTGGGACGCGGTCCAACAAAAGCATTTCGCCAATGGCGGAATTTTCGACACGATGCTGCGGGCAAACCGCTGAACATGGAATCCCCTCTCATGATGCCGCGGCACGCGGAACGCCCCGCGCGCCGGCGGCTGCGTCAGCACAGTGCCATCCCGGGCTTCGGTCTCGCGATGGGCTACACGTTGACCTATCTCGGCCTCGTCGTCCTGCTTCCGCTCGGAGTCCTCATCGTCCGTGCCTCGACCTTGGGGATATCGGGCCTTTGGGAGATCCTCAGCGACGAGCGGGTGTATGCGGCCTTGCGCATCAGCTTCGGGCTGTCGTTCGCCGCAGCTCTCGTCGATGCCGTGTTCGGCCTGCTCGTAGCCTGGGTGCTGGTGCGCTATCCCTTTCCGGGGCGCAAGTTCGTGGACGCGATGGTCGATCTGCCGTTCGCGCTTCCAACCGCCGTCGCCGGCATTTCATTGTCGGCCGTGTATGCGCCGAATGGCTGGATCGGCGAGCCGCTGGCGTATCTCGGGGTGAAAGTCGCATACACGCCGCTCGGCATCTTCGTCGCCCTGGTCTTCGTTGGGCTACCCTTCGCCGTGCGCACGGTGGAGCCTCTCATCGCCGAGATCAGCCGCGACGTCGAGGAGGCCTCGGCGACCTTGGGCGCCTCTCGTGCACAGACGGTCTGGCGCGTGGTGCTCCCACCGCTCGCCCCTGCGATCCTCACCGGGTTCGCACTGGCCTTCGCACGGGCCGTCGGCGAGTATGGCTCGGTGATCTTCATTGCCGGCAATCTACCCTTCGTGTCCGAGATCGCTCCCGTGCTCATCGTGATCCGCCTCGAGGAGTTCGACTATGCCGGCGCGACCGGCATCGCTGTGATCATGCTGGCGATCTCGTTCGCAGCCCTTCTCGCCATCAACCTGATCCAGGCCTGGAGCCGGCGGAGGTTTGGCTATGTCTGAGCGGCGTCAAACCATGGCAACGGCAACGAGCGAGGCTCGCCTGACGCGCGTTGTTCTGGTGCTCGTGGCTCTCGCGTTCCTCGCTGTGTGCCTGATCCTGCCGCTTGCCGCCGTATTCACCGAGGCGCTGCGCAATGGCATCGGAGCCTATCTTGCGTCCTTCCAGGATCCGGATGCGCTCGCTGCGATCCGGTTGACTCTGATGGTCGCGGCCATTGCCGTGCCCCTCAACCTCGTCTTCGGCATTGCAGCCTCATGGGCCGTGGCCAAATACGAGTTCAAGGGCAAGAGCCTGCTGATTACCCTCATCGACCTGCCGTTCTCCATCTCGCCTGTCGTGTCGGGCTTGGTCCTCGTGCTCATGTTCGGAGCACACGGGTTATTCGGTGAATGGCTGAACTCCCACGGCGTCCAGATCATCTTTGCCTTGCCGGGGATCGTGCTGGCCACCGTTTTCGTCACCTTCCCGTTTGTGGCCCGCGAGTTGATCCCGTTGATGCAGGACCAGGGCACGGCGGATGAGGAGGCGGCCCTAACTCTCGGGGCGAGCGGATTCAAGACGTTCTGGACTGTAACGCTCCCCAACATCCGCTGGGCGCTCCTCTACGGCGTGCTTTTGTGCAATGCCCGCGCCATGGGCGAGTTCGGCGCAGTCGCGGTGGTTTCGGGCCATATCCGGGGCGAGACCAACACCATGCCCCTGTACGTCGAGATCCTCTACAACGAGTACAACTTCGTCGCCGCCTTTGCCGTGGCCTCGCTGCTGGCGTTTCTTGCACTGGTGACGCTCGCGGCGAAATCGGTGCTGGAATGGCGCTACGGCGATGACATCGCCGCGCGGGCGGGTCATTAGGAAAGCCACGATGGAAATTCAGGTCGAGCATATCAGCAAGGCCTTTGGCCGCACGGCAGCCCTGAACGACGTCAGCCTCAGCGTTGGTTCAGGCGAACTGGTGGCGTTGCTCGGTCCCTCCGGCTCGGGCAAGACAACTTTGCTGCGGTGTATTGCCGGCCTGGAAAATCCGAGCGAAGGCCGCATCCTGTTCGGCAGCGAGGACGCTACCGACATCCCCGTCCAGCGCCGCGGCGTCGGCTTCGTATTCCAACATTACGCTCTGTTCCGGCACATGAGCGTGGCGGACAACATCGCCTACGGTCTCCGGGTGCGCGGGCGTGCCAGGCGTCCACCCGAGAAGGAGATCCGGAGGCGGGTCGGCGACCTCCTCGATCTCGTCCAGCTCGCTGGTGTGGAGAGCCGTTATCCGACGCAGCTCTCCGGCGGCCAGCGCCAGCGCGTCGCCTTGGCGCGAGCGCTGGCGGTTGAGCCCAGGGTTCTGCTCCTGGACGAGCCCTTCGGCGCCCTCGATGCGCAGGTTCGCAAGGATCTGCGCCGCTGGCTACGCGAGATCCACGAGCGCACCGGACGGACGACTCTGTTCGTGACGCACGATCAGGAGGAAGCACTGGAGCTGGCCGATCGCATCGCAATCCTGCGGGACGGCCGGGTCGAACAGGTCGGCACACCCGACGAGGTATACGAGGACCCGGCGTCACCCTTCGTGATGGCATTCGTCGGAGACACATCGAGATTCCGGGTCAAGGTGCAGGATGGCGTTGTATGGCGCGAAGACACCCGTCTAGCGGTTTCAGCAAACGGCACGGGCGATGGGCTGGCTGACCTTTATGTCCGGCCTTGGGATCTGGGGATCAAAGCCGCCGGAACTCCAGGGACCCTGACTGGCACCGTGGTAGCCGTGATACGGACCTCATCCGGCCGGCGGGCCGAGGTGCGCTTAACCGGATCGGACGACCTTCTTGAAACGGAGATTCCGGCCGCCGTGACTTTGCGGCCCAACGAGCCGGTTGCCATCGCTGTATTGCAGGGCCGCCTCTATCCCGCAAAGTGAGACTCTGCGTAGCGAGGCACACCTGATCCGGAGCTCCCATTCAGTGACGTCGGCGAACCCTTATGTGGTGCGCTACCCCGGGTCGGGGGCTTGAACATGTTCGCTGTCCATCCATATACCATCCTGTTAGATGGTAAGAGGAGGGTCGCAGTGGCCAACAATGTACACGAACTTCGACCTAAGGCTTCGGACAGCGAGAAGATCACAATCAACCTCGGCTATGTGGATCTGGGCCATATCGATCTCCTGGTCCAGGAGGGTTTCTACTCCAACCGTACCGACTTCATCCGGACGGCCATCCGAAACCAGCTTGATCGGCACAGCGACGCCGTCAGGAAGTCGGTTGAGCGACACCAGCTCGATCTTGGCCTGCGCCACTACAGCCGCCAGGACCTGGAGGCGGTGCAAGCTGCCGGCGAAGTGCTGCACGTCCAGGTTCTGGGTCTCGCCAGCATCGCCAACGATGTCACGCCCGAATTGGCGCGGCAGACGATCGCCTCCCTTCACGTCCTTGGCGCCTTGCATGCCAGTCCGGGAGTGAAAGAGGCACTCAAGGACCGCATTCGCTGACCACCGGGTAGCACCCGTCTCACTCTCTTTAGAGCCTGCCCGACCCTTTCCGACTCGGTAAGGGGCAGGCGCGGCTTTGCCCCATGTCACCCCACAAGAGGACCGAACCCATGAACGCACAACTGAACATCGACATGCTCGAGGCGACCCGTCTCACCTGTGAAGGCCGGCTCGCAGAAGCCATGGCAATTCTTCAGGGAGGACTTGCGGGCACCCATCCATCTGCCACTTCGGGTGCCAGGGCTGAGGATGCCGGCCGGCAGCCGGTGCGGCGGGGTGCGCGGACCATCGACATGGTGCCACCATCCTCCAGAAAAGGCGCGTGGACTCCGCCGAAATTCGACATCCCATCTCTGAAGCCTCACGCCTTTGAGGGTCTTACCGGAGGCTTGGACCAATCCCAGGTACCGGAAGCGTTGCGCGGCTTCCTCGAGCGCATGGGACAACCCGGCTCCGGGGTCGGCCTCGATGGATTGGTGGGACCTGGTCCAGCCCGTGCACCGGCCCCGCTGCCTGAGGGGGCGCGCTTCGAAGAGCGTACCTTTGCCAACGAGGCTGGAAGCAGGATGTATAAGCTTTACATCCCCAGCGGCTACACAGATCAGCCTGCGCCCCTCGTGGTGATGTTGCACGGCTGCACCCAATCGCCGGACGATTTTGCCGCCGGCACGCAGATGAACGAGTTGGCCGAGGAGCAGACGTTTCTGGTTGCCTATCCGGCGCAGGCCCAGTCGGCCAATGTGTCCAAGTGCTGGAACTGGTTCAACGCAGCCGATCAGCAGCGGGATCGGGGCGAGCCCTCACTGATCGCTGGTATCACCCGTCAGATCACGCATGACTACTCAGTCGAACCCGGACGGATATATGTCGCTGGGCTCTCCGCCGGCGGGGCAGCGGCGGCGATCATGGGCTCGGCCTACCCGGATCTTTATGCGGCCGTGGGCGTCCACTCCGGGCTGGCGTGCGGGGCCGCTCGTGACATGCCCTCAGCGTTCGCCGCCATGCGCCAGGGCGGGGCGGCTCGCCACCGGGAGGCCAAGCAGCCCGTGCCCACCATCGTGTTCCATGGCGATCGCGACACGACCGTAAACCCCGTCAACGGGGACCAGGTCGTTGCTCAGTCGAAGGCGGGTTCCGATTTCCAGACGACGGTCAGCCGCGGTCAGGCTCCTGGCGGGATCAGCTATACCCGCACGGTCGCCAGCGATGACACCGGCCACCCGATGCTTGAGCATTGGGCGCTTCACGGGGCGGGCCATGCCTGGTCCGGGGGAAGTCCGACTGGGTCCTATACTGAGCCCCGGGGACCCGATGCCAGTCGCGAGATGATGCGCTTCTTTCTCGAGCATCCGAAACCAAAAGCCGCATCCCCGATATAGGCACACGAGCCCGCCAGTTCTCGGTGCGTCCTGGCGGGCTATGATCGGATAGATCCGGCCGAAGCAGACTTTCGTGAAGGCAGGAGATCTTCAGAGCCTGACCCAAAGCGGACAGCGACGCTTTCGATTAACTGCCCATGCCGATCGCCCGCCGAGACGGACCCCGTCCGGGGTGGAGAAATGCGGTTCGCTTCCTATTTCGGAAAGAGCGGTTGGGAAACAGGCCGGAGTATTGGCTTCAAAGCGAAAGGAACAGCGCAATGGCAAAGAATACGATTTGCCTCTGGTACGATAAGGACGCCGAGGCTGCCGCCCGCTTCTATTCCGAGACCTTTCCTGACAGCGCGGTGGGTGCTGTGCACCGTGCACCCAGTGACTACCCAGCCGGCAAAGAGGGCGACGTGTTGACGGTCGAATTCACAGTTGCGGGCGTTCCCTGTATCGGCCTCAACGGAGGTTCCGCGTTCAAACATAACGAAGCCTTCTCGTTCCAAATCGCCACCGACGATCAGGACGAGACCGACCGCTACTGGAATGCCATCGTCGGCAACGGCGGCCAGGAGAGCGCGTGCGGCTGGTGCAAAGACAAGTGGGGTGTGTCCTGGCAAATCACGCCGCGCGCACTGACGGAGGCGCTGGCGGCAGGCGGCGATCAAGCCAAACGCGCGTTTGATGCAATGATGGACATGAAGAAGATCGACATCGCCGCGATCGAGGCGGCGCGGCGCGGTTGATGCTCATCGCGTATGGCGAGAAATCGCTGCCAGCAATTGTCGACCCTCGCACGAGGCCGACATTAACTGATTCCGTTCCGTTTATTGCTCGACGGGGCGCGCGCGTGGGGACCACTTAGCCCGAACAAGTTCCAGCGGTTCGCGAGCCGGCGTGCCCTTCAACGTGCCCTAGGCCATCCTCAATGGCCTTTGCCGTTGCCGCGGTTCTGCGCCGGGGGGGCGGCCCGCTTTTAAGCTGGGCCATAGCGTCAGGTTGCCTCACCCACGGAACGCGCTGCAGTGCACAATGGTTGTCGTTCGGAATTTCAGCAAGGCAACTGAATGCTCAATGTTTGGTCAAAATGATAAGTATTTGGGTTTGATAATTAAATTGAAATATCGTTTTGGTAGTATCATCGTACCGAGAAATTTGCTGCAGTGCACTCTGGATCGTAGTACTCTGCGTCATTATCAAAAAATTCGCATATGCGACCGCGTTTTGCGGCAAGTCAGCTCACGACTATTTGTAAGGGGGCGTTCATGACCCAGGACAGAGCGGTTCTAAATACGAGGCATCACCGCTTCAAAGGTCTGGTTCGGATTTCCAGCATCAGCGTTGCCTCCCTTCTCGCCTTCCTCGTCGCCACCTCGGTCATGCCGCCCCTCGTCGCGGACCAGTCCGACAGGGCGGTGGTGAATGCACCCGTGACCCTTCTGACTTCGCCGATCTCCGGCGAGGTTCAATCCATCCACGCGAATGCGAGTATCCCCTTGGCGCGCAGCGAGACCATTGCCGAGATCGTCAACAGCCGCGTTGACCGCAACACTGCGATTCAGCTTGATGGGAAGATCGCGGAGATGCGGGAGGGCGCCCTCGCAGCGTCCAGAAAGCGCGCCTCTAATGAGGCGTATATCGCGGATCTCGACAAGTCCATTCGCGAGAAAGCCGCCCAGCTCGGCATGATTCTCCAGGCACAGATCGGAGAGTTGTCGGCCAATGTCTCGGAAGCCGATGCTACCGCCGAAGGTCGTCGACTGGCCTATGATCAGGTCACACAGCTGGCGAACAAGAATGTCACCAACACCAATACGCTAAAGCCCGCACGGCAGCATCACGAAGCCGCGCTCTCATCGCGGGACGCTGCGAACGCCAAGCTGCAGCAGAAGATCTCTCAGGCAGAGGGCCTCTCCCGGGGCGTTTTCGTGGGAGAGGATCTCACCCCTTTGGCGGAACTCGCCCAGAAACGGCGGGAGATCGAGTTCGACACGCAGCGCCTCGCCATCGAGGAGGCCCAACTCATCGCCGGCATCAGGGACCAGTCGGTCCTTCTCGAAGCGGAGCATCACCGGCTCGACAGCCTAGCCCATACCAAGATCGCCGCTCCGGTTTCGGGGGAGATTCTGAGCATCAGTGCCACTCAAGGCCGCCGCGTGAATGCCGGCGACACCTTGGCGACCTTTGTCGATTGCGAGCGCCGTTTTGTGGTGGCAATTTTCTCCTATCGAAAGGCTCCGGATCTGGCGGTCGGCACCCGCGTCGAGATTAGTGGCCTCGACGAGACTGGGCCGAGGGCCGGCACCGTCACGGAGATCCTGCCGAAAGCCGGCGATAAATTCGACGACCTCTACGCCGTTCCTTTCCCGCAGACCGAAAGGCGCGAGTTGTATGTGCTGGTCAGGCCCGACGCCGAGCCGGCGGGTTTGGTCGCCAGTCAACCACTCTCATCCTGCGGTGTCGGACGCTGGGTCACTGTCACGCGCGCCAACGGCTGGGTTCCTTCCACCTCTGCTATATGGCGCGAGGTTTGGCGGCAGGGCGAAAAAGCGCTCGCTGAACTGCTTCGATATCAGGCTCGCGACTGCAACCGGCCTCGCTGCCGGGCTGGACCACGAGAACGCCCACTGATGAGATGGATCATCGCCAGGCATCTTCATCCTGGCCGCGCACCCTGATGGCAGGTGACGTATCCGCAAGTGCGGCTCACGACCTGGCGCGTCCACTGTGCGCCTCTCTTGTGCGGGCCGTATCGGAAGCGGCACCCGAGGGCGGGCCTGCCTTCGTCGCGAGCTATCGGCAAGCGCCCGACGAAGCGGAGGTTCCCGAGGCCCTGCGCAACTCCGCCTTCACTTACGACAACGCCTTGGCGATCGTCGCACTTCTGGCCTGCGGCGACACAGCCGCGGCACGCCGGATCGCAGACGCATTTCTGGTCGCCCTTGATAACGATAGGAGTTTTCACGACGGGCGTATCCGCAATGCCTATCGGGCGGGACCGGTCAAGGACCGGCCCATTCTTCTCGCGGGCTGGTGGGACGGTCGCGCCGGCCATTGGGCCGAGGACCGCTACCAGAATGGATCGGCGACGGGGAACGTCGCTTGGGCGGCCATGGCGCTTCTGGCTGCTTACGAGGAGACCCGCGACCCCCGTTATCTGAACGGCGCGAGGGAAGCCGCTGATTGGATTGCAACCGTCGCCACGGACACGCACGCTGTCGGTTACAAGGGCGGACGAGAGGGCTTCGACACCGAGCAAGTCCCGCTGGAATGGAAGTCGACAGAGCACAACACCGACATTCTGGCATTAGCCAACAGGTTGGCGGCGCACGGGGATGAGAAAGGTCGGTACGCGGCCATGGCGCGCTCGGCCCGGCGCGTTCCTTGACCTCGCCTTTGATCGCAATTCCGGTTGCTTCCGTATGGGAACGACGCCCGAGGGCGTCATGCGGGGCGTCGAGGCCGTGGCACTCGATACCCAGCTCTGGCCCTTGATCGCCTTGGTCGGCTCCACCGCCGGAATGGAAGAGTGCCCTGACCTGCGCCGAACGCCGGCTGGGCGTGGCGGGCGGGTTTGACTTCAACGACGACAGGGACGGGCTCTGGATCGAGGGCACTGCCCAGGCGGCCCTGATCTATCGGGTGCTCGGCAGGCAGTCGGAGGCCGGCGCGCTACTCGACACCATCGCGGCCGAGTCCTCGCCCTCGGGCTGGCTTTACGCGACGCGGGAGGCGCGGCTCAGCACGGGCCTGATGATCGGGCCCTGGAGCACGGAGAATGATTTCTTCTACTTCCGGCGCCCCCATCTCGGCGCGACGGCCTGGGCCGTTCTAGCCGCCACGGGGCACAACCCGTTCCTGCCGTCCCAAGGCCGGAGATAGCCATGTTTCCATCTTCCAGCGACGGATTGTCGACGCTCGCGCTCGACCTCACGGTCCTGCTCGCTCTTTACGGCTTGAGCCGCCTTCTCCATCCCGGCAAGGCGCTCGACAGGTTCGTTTTTGGCGGCCTTACGGCGACGTTGATGATCATCTACGCTTTGTGGCGCTGGAACGAGACGCTGCCTCCCCTAGAAGCCACGGCGGGATCGCTCTGGCCCTACCTCTTCTTCACGTTCGAGGCGATCGCCATCGTCTATACCCTCATGTCCATTGTCATCCTCTTCAGGGCAAAGGACCGTTCGGCCCAGGCTGACGCCGCCGAGGCGCGCCTGACTGCGGCTGGCGATTGGCCCGCGGTCGACATCTTCATCTGCACATACAATGAGCCCCTGGAAGTCCTCGAAAGGTCGATCATCGCGGCGATGGCACTCGACTACGGCCCGAAGACTGTCTGGGTCCTGGACGACACCCGCCGGGACTGGCTGCGCGCATATTGCGAGGGGATCGGCGCGAGCTATCTGACCCGCCTCGACAATACCGGCGCCAAGGGTGGCAATCTAAACAACGGTCTGCGTGTGACCTCGGCGTTCACCAACGCACCTTTGATCCTCGTCCTTGACGCCGACTTCGCGCCCCAATCGAACATGCTGTCAAGGATGGTGGGCCTCTTCGATGACCCCAAGGCCGCTGTGGTGCAATCGCCGCAATTCTTCTTTAACGCGGATCCGATTCAGCACAATCTCGGCATTACCCGTAGCTGGGTCGATGACCAGCGCATATTCTTCGACATCTTCCAACCCGCGAAAGACGCGTGGGGCAGCGCTTTCTGTGTGGGAACGTCATTTCTTGTGCGGCGCGATAGGCTCGCCGAGATCGGCGGCTTTCCCGACGATGCGATCTGCGAGGATCTAAATCTTTCCTGCGCCATGATGCGCCACGGCTACGAGACCCACTGGCTGAACGAACGCCTGAGCGTCGGCCTTTCCGCCGAGGGGCTACCGGAATACATCACGCAGCGCACCCGCTGGTGTCTCGGAACCATCCAGGTCGCGCTGCTTGAAACAGGACCTCTGCGAGGACCGGATTACACCATCCTGCAGAGGCTCCATTTCCTGCACGGCGTCCTCAACTGGTTGTGCAAGCCGTTCATCGTTCTCATGCTGGTGGCGCCGGCCGTCTACTGGTTCTTCGACCTGCCCGCATTCGAGGCGGACTATCTCGCCTTCCTCCGATACGGATTGCCCATGCTCCTCGCCGTCTGGAGCTACAACGGCTGGGTGTCGCGATCGCGAACCTTGCCCGTGTTCATGGAAGTCACCCACACCATCACGGCCCTGGCCATCACCGCCACACTTATCGTCGCCGCGGTGAAGCCATTCGGTCGTCCCTTCAAGGTGACCGAGAAGGGCGGCGATCGCTCCGTCATGAGAGTCCGCTGGAAGCTCGCCGCCCTGTTCGGCGGCATGTCCCTTCTCTCGGCTGGAAGCATCGCGTGGGCCTTTCTTTCTCCGGAGGCGAGCTCCGAAGTTTCGCCGATGGATCAGTTCAACCTTATCTGGGCCGGCGTTTCGATGCTTCTGACCTTCATTTCCTTCCTGGTCTGTTTCGAGTATCCCCGGGGGGAAGAGATGTTCGAGACCCGTGAGCAGACGATGATCAGCGTCGACGGCAGGACGCTCCCCTGCACCATTGAAGCGACTTCCACCTCGCGCGCTTTCATAAGGCTGCACGACAAGGTAGGGGAGGGCGGCGCGCCCGTGATTTTGAACCTGCCGGCAGCCGGTTGGACGCAGGCGCGCGTCATCGGGCGGAATGGCACCCTGACGGAGTTGGAACTGCTGACCGCCCCCGCTCAGCACAGGGCTCTCGTCGCATGGCTCTTCTCGGTGCCCCGTGACGGTATCGCGCGCCAAGCGAGCATGTCCGGTGCCCTCGTGGGAACCCTTCGGCGAGGTCTCGGTCTCGTTTGAACGGGAGCGCAGCCTGACGGCCCACGCTCCAGTCTGCCTCCCGACGGGCAAGTTGCTTCGGGCTCGGATGCGAACGGCGTTATTTAACGAAGGTCTTCGACAATCCCACCGTGCGATCGACGATCATCACCACCGCGAGTGTCAAGAAGGATCAGCAGCACCGACACACTCGCCACGAGGGGGTCGGCGCGGCTCTCGACGTGGTGGAAGAGTTCCACCGGCAACGTGGTGAGCCGCGGGCCGGTCAGGAAGAGCGTGATCACGACTTCATCGAACGATACCAGGAAGCAGAGGGCGGTCGCCGCGACAATCCCGGGCGCCATCATCGGCAATGTCACCCGCCGGAAGACCGTGAGCGGCCGTCCGCCCAAGGTCGATGCCGCTTCTTCGCAGGCAAGCGGGATGTTGCCCAGCGTCGTTGCAAGCACGCGCAACGCGTAGGGCAGCGTGATGACGAGATGGCCGATCACCAATCCCCAGAAGCTGCCGAGAAAGCCGGCCGACGCGAACACGATCAGGATCGCGAGCCCGAGCACGATGGTGGGAAGCAGGAGCGGCGCGGTGAAGAGGTTGTACAGAAACTCCGAGCCTCTGCGTGCGCATGCGAACGATCACGTAGGCGGCCGGGATTGCCGCTGCGAGCGACAGCACCGTCACGATCGCTCCGAGCAGGAGGCTGGTCCAGAAGGCCGAAATCATCGTGGAATTCTGCGCCAGCGCCACATACCAGCGAAGCGACCAGCTCTCAGGCGGAAAAGACAGGATCTGCTCGCCGCTGAAAGAGATCGGTATCACCAGCAACACGGGCGCGAGCAGGAACAGAAACAGGATGAAAACCACGAATTTTCATCGGTACGGAGGTTTGACCGGCTTCCATCGCGACACCCTATTCGATAACCCGCAGGACGCGGGCATAGACGGCAAGCGCCGCGCCGAAGATGATCAGCACGAGCATCGACAATGTGGCGGCGAGCGGCCAGTTCAGGGTCACGATGGCCTGGTCGTAGATTTCGGTCGCCAGCAGGAAGACGCGCCCGCCGCCGAGCAGCTTCGGCGTGATGAAGGATGACACCGCCAGGACGAAGCAGAGCAGGCACCCGAGCGCTATGCCGGGCATCGTCAGCGGCAAGATCACGCGCCAGAATATTCGGCTCGGACGGGCCCCGAGCGTCATGGCCGCCTCCTCCACACGCGGATCGAGGCGCCCGAATCCGGCGAGCAATGACAGGATCATATAGGGCATCAGGATCTCGGTCAGGCCGATGACCACGCCGGTCGTGTTGAACATCAGGCGCGGCGGCGTGAAACCGAGCGCCGCGATCGAACTGACGATCGGTCCCTGATCGGCGAGCAGCGCGATCCAGCCATAGGTGCGCACCACCGCGGAGGTGAGCAGCGGCGAGATGACCAGCACGGTCAGAAATGTCCGCCAGCGGCCGCTGCTGCGGTGGAGATAAAGCGCGATCGGATAGGACACGATCAGCGTCGCGAAGGTGATCGACAGGCTGACCGACAATCGAGTTGACGATGAGATCGACATAGAAGGCGTCGCGGAACAGCCCGGTCCAGCTCGCGAGCGTGAACGTCTCGCGTATGCCGCCTCCGGCCAGCGCTTCATAGAACGACATGCGCAGCAGATTCAGCACCGGAATGATGAATCCGATGGCGTTGACGAGCGCGATCGGCAGAAGCAGCAGCGGTCGCGGTTCCGGCTCTGCCGAGGGTCACCCGCGGCGCAGAGTCGGGAGCGATGAGCCGCAGCGGCGGTGCTCATGTGTCCCTCCCGAACACCATGGTGTCCTCGACGCGCCAGGCCAGCGTCACGGGCATTCCGACGTTGCGGATGCCTCGGCCATGATCGGACGCGGCCTCGACGACGATCTCCGATCCTTCGACATCCACATGATACTGCAGGAGATCGCCCACGAAGGTGACCCGCTTGATGGTGCCGTGCACCCGGTTGACGGCATCTCCGGCAGGTTCGCAGGCGCTAGCCTCGACAAGACGGATCCGGTGCGGGCGGATCATGATCTCGACGGGGCCGCTGGCGCGGGTCGGAACCTTGATCGACATCGAGCCCACCTGGCACGCGTGCCATCGCCCTTCGCCACTGCCGTCCAGCCGGTTGGTGCGCCCGACAAAGGACGCGACGAAGGGCGACGCCGGATGCTCGTAGACCTCGACCGGCGTGCCGATCTGCTCGAGCTTGCCACCTTTCATCACCACGACCTTGTCGCACATGCTCAGGGCCTCGACCTGATCGTGCGTGACGAAGACGGCGGTGATGCCGAGGTTCTGCTGGATGTCGCGGATCTCGTTGCGCATTTCGTCGCGCAGTTTGGCGTCGAGATTGGACAGCGGTTCGTCGAGCAAGAAGAATGGATGGGCGAATGACGAGCGCGCGCGCAAGGGCCACTCGCTGCTGCTGCCCGCCCGACAACTCGCGCGGCTTGCGTTCGGCGAGGGCCTCCAGGCGGACCATCGCCAGCGCCTCCTTGACGCGAACGGCGATTTCGGCCTTCGGCACGTTGCGCATTTCGAGGCCGAACGCCACGTTCTTCGCCACCGTCATATGCGGAAACAGCGCATAGCTCTGAAACACGAGACCCATGTCGCGCTGGTAAGGTGGCATGACCGTGATGTCTTTGCCGCCGACGACGATCCGACCGGCACTCGGCGTGATGAGGCCCGCGACCATGCGCAGGGTCGTGGTCTTGCCGCAGCCGGAAGGCCCGAGGAGCGCCACCAGTTCTCCCTTCGGCACCGCAAGATCGAGGGACGCCACGGCGAATGCAGTCGCCGTAGCGTTTCGTGAGACCGTCGAGACGGAGGTGCGTGTCGCTATCGGTCGAACGCAGTGGCCGCTGCCGAAACGATTCTTGTGCTGCATCATTGCGTTCTCCCTGCAGCCATGCGGCTGCGGCAAGTCTGTTCTGGAATGCATCCGGCGAACGAAGTGTCGTCACCGGATGCACCCGCAACGAAAAGGCTCTACCGGCTGAGGGGGATGATGCGCCGGCGCCATTGCTCGGTGATGGCATCGCGAATGCCCGCGACCGCGATCCAGTCAATAGCGATCATCTTGTCCATTGCGCCGGCCGCCGTGCGGGCGAGAGCCGCCGGCGAGATCTTCGCCTTTGGAATTTGTCGGCGCGTAGAACATCTCTCTCCGTGAAAGCGGCCTGTGTTTCGGGTTTGAGCGCGTAGTCGATGAAGGTCTTGGCGGCGGCGCTCTGCGGCGCATTTTTCACGAGGTTGATCGTGTTGATCTGGAATCCGCTGCCCTCCTGCGGCAGTACGACGCCGAGCTTTCCGCCGGATGTGTCCGCGTAGACCTGCGCGCGCGCGTTCCAGCCGATGCCAAGTGCCGCCTGCCCGTTGGCGATAGGCGTATAGACGTCAGGCTTCGGGTCCCAGGTCTGGACGTTGGGCGCAAGCTCGCCGAGCTTCTTGATGCCGGCCTCGACGCTCTTCTTGTAATCGTCCCCGCCGGCCATCTTGTTGGTGATGATGGTCAGCGTCGTTCCTTGAATATCGGGCACGGCCGGGATCGTCACTTTGCCGGCATATTGCTTGTCCCACAGCGCGTTCCAGGAGGTCGGCGCCGTTTTCACCTGATCCTTGTTGTAGAGCAGGACGAGGTTGTCGAAGGTCACCGCAACACCGCCGACGCCTTCGACGCGGGCGGTCGGGATAGAGGTCGGCGACGTTTTTCGAAACGCTCTCATCGACCTTGTCGAACAGGCCCTCATCGGTTCCCGCCTTGGCAACCGACACGTCCATGATGATCACGTCGATCTGCGGTGCTGCCTTCTGGGCACGCAACGTGCCGAGCATCTGCGCCGAATTCGGCATGCCGTAGAACTCGACCTTGATGTTCGGGTTCGCCTTCATGAACGGCTCGACGACTGCCTTGGTGTAGTGATCCTGAAAGATGCCGCTATAGGCGGCGAGCGTGACGGTCTTGGGCGAAGGCCGGCGAAGAGACTGCCAGCGCCAGCGCCGGAGACGGCGAGCAGAGTACGCAGTTTAGACATCGTTTTCATCTCCCTCTGTTATTGATTGCTCATCCTCCGCGTCAGGCGACGCGAAGGGTATTCTCTTCCACGAGGCGGGTCGCGCCGGAAATGTCGGGCAGCTTTTCGCCGTTGCGAAGCCGCTCGAGCAGCTTGATTTCCGCTTCCTGCATGCCGAGAGCACGCTCGGCGACGGCTTTTGCCTGCGAGGGCTTCAGCACGATCACGCCGCTCTCGTCGGCAAGGATCGCATCGCCCGGCTCGATGACTTGTCCGCCGACCGTAACGGGCACGTTGATCGCGCCTTCGAGCCCGAGGATCTTGGTGGTGATCGGCGACGGACCGCGGCACCACATGGGCATTTCGACTTTGCGGATTTCCGAGAAATCCGTCGCCGGGCCATCGACGATGCCGGCCTTGACGCCGGCGAGCTTCATCGCATGGGTGATGACGCCGCCCCAGCAGGCGTGGCGTGTCATCGCCGCAGCGCTCGACGACCACGATATCGCCCGGCCGGACGAGCTTCGTGAGGTAGTGAGGAGCGGTGCTGTCCGCATGCGGAAGCCGAACGGTGACGGCGGTGCCGGCGACGCGCTTCTCGGGCAGAACGGCGCGCAATTCGCGATCGACGAAACCCGAATGGAGGAAGTGGCCGATGGTCGCGGTCTCGACCTTTTCCAGCAGATCCACCAGCTCCTGCGAGATCTGCGTTCGGCATGTCATTGACGATAAACATGGGCAGGCCTCCTCAAGCCAGAACGTGGTGCTGCGCGACGGGCACGATTGCCGCGCACGAATGCGTATGTAATCGAGATCGAGCCGCGCGCTGGTGGTGGTGACCTCGATCGGAGCATTGGGCAACGATGTGACCCCAGGGATCGATGACCATGGAGTGACCCCAGCACCACTTCTTGCCGTCGGAATGCGAGCCGACCTGGCCAACCGCGAGGAAGTAGGTCTGGGTTTCGATCGCGCGCGCGCTGGCGAGAACCTCCCAATGATCCTTGCCGGTCATCAGCGTGAAGGCGGCGGGCAGCACGATGACGTCGGCGCCCTCATCGCGCAGTTTTCGGAACAGTTCGGGAAAGCGGATATCGTAGCAGATGGCGCAACCGACCGTCGTCATCGCCGACCTTGTAGGTCACGACCTCTTCGCCGCGGCTGATCGTGTCGGATTCCCGGTAGCTCGATGCCGCCCGGCGATATCGACGTCAAACAGGTGCATCTTGCGGTAGCGGGCAATCTCGTTGCCGTTGGGGCCGAAAACGAGGGTGGTGTTGTAGTGATTGTTGCCGTCCCGCTCGACGACGCTGCCTGCATGGATGGTCACCTTGTGACTGCGCGGCGAGGTCCGACATCAGCCGGTAGGATTCGCCGTCCGGAAAGGTCTCGCCGTTGGCATGGATGTTGTCTCGGCCCTCGCCGAGAAAGGCGTAATATTCGGGCAGGACGATGAGATCGGGCGCTCTCATTTCGCCACCGCTTTATCGATCAACGCTGCGGCGGTTTTGAGATTTTCCGCCTTGTCGCTGCCGAATTCATCTGGATTAGACTGACTTTCACGTTCCCGGCCTCCTTGGAAACTGGGAGCGAAGAGAGCCTTCGGCAGAGGTACTTGTACAAACGCGAAATACTTTTGCTGGAGCCCAAGTTTTAGTTAGTTCGGCACCGCACAATAACGTTATGCCGCTTGGCTCTGGTGATCTACCAGGACGCGCCGTCAGTCTGCGCCTCCGAGAAACTATGTGCAACGTCCTGCGCCATCCGCGCCACCACAGCCGAGATGAGGTTGTCCGGGTGATCGGAATAGATGGCGTGGAAGATCAGCGGTGGGAAAGGCGGGTGTCACGTTCAGCGCGACCAGAGTGCCGGCTGCAAGCTGGTCGCGCACAATGACGGTCGGTAGAGGCGTGACGCCAATTCCATCCTGGGCGAGCCGGATGATGGTCGGCAAGCGAATTCGAATTGTAGATCGTAGGGTCCTCGATGCCGGCATCCGCCAGCAGTCTTAGGACGCGGTGATGCGGCAGGCTGTCCTTCGAATAGGCGAGAATCGGATGGTGGGCGACCTCCGCGAGGCTCAAGCGGCCGGTCGGAAGCTGGAGCTTGGGGCTTGCCAGCCACGTGCAGGCGAACGTGCAGAGGTCGAGATTGATGAGATCCGGAGCGAAAACCGGGCCCATGATCAGCGCAAGGTCGATTTTGCGCTCCGCAACCTCGCGCGCCAGGTTGAGGCTCGTATCGGTATTGAGATCGATTGCGACGCTTGGATAGCGTTCGCGAATCCTCTCGATCAACTGCGGGAGCCACGCGTGCACGATCGAATCGATGGTGCCGATGCGGATCAGAGCCCCGCAATGATGTCGGATCGCCTACGGTTTCCCGGAACGCGTTGGCGACGCGGACGAGTTCCTCCGCTTTACTCACTGCCTGCTGGCCCACCGCGCTCAGCCGGATGCTGCGCACGTCTCGGTCGAAGAGGCGCACGCCAAGATCCCGCTCGAGGGTGGCGATCCGGTTGGAAACGGCAGCCTGCGTGGTGTTGAGCCGCTCGGCAGCAGCACTGAAGCTGCCAAGCCGCGCCACCCAAAGGAAGGTTTCCACAAATCGAAGGTTCATGCTGTCGAGATTTTCCGCAAAGCTGTTGTGAAGACGTAATTACATTTCCTTAGCAACCCGTCTGCGACAAGGCGAAGTCATGAAGGACCCGTCACGCTCGTTGGTCAAGCACACCGTTCTGAATTGCATCTGAGGTTGAATGATAGCCAGTGCATCCGGTCGCAAATGTTCGTCTCAGGTCATGCAGCCGCAATAATGCGAGTTCGCCATCGGAGCTCAAGCGCTTTATCATGAGACTAGCTAGCCGCTCGACTTCCCGTCGCATAGTCTCTGTCCGTATTCCGCGACCTAGAGGTATGGCGGCGTGCACGCGCTGACGACTTCGCAGACTTCTTCCCCCACATTCCGGAAGCGGTGCGGAATCCGGCTGTCGAAGAGGTAGGCGTCGCCGGCGCGCAGGATCTGGATCTGGTCGCCCACCGTGATTTCGAGCGCTCCCGAAATGACGATCCCGCCCTCGTGGGAATTGTGTTCCAGCATTGACGAGCCCGTGTCGGCACCGGGTTCATAGCGCTCGTGCAGGATCTGCAATCCGTGCTCGCGGGAATTGCCGACCTGCCGGAGTGTCATCCGTTTGTTCTTCTGCTTGTTGATGTCGCTCAGCTTCGAGGTCAGGTCGATGAGGTCGCCGGGACCGAAGAAGACCTTGCTTTGCTCGCGGGTCTCCTCCTGAAAGAAATCCGCCATCGTCATCGAGACGCCGCCGAGAATCTTGCGCAGCGAGGCGATGGAGGGGCTGTTCCTGTTCTGCTCGACCATTGCGATGAGGCCGTGCGTCACGCCCGCGCGTATGGCCAGTTCGCGCTGGGAAAGGCGCGCCGCGGTCCTGATTTCCTTCAGCCGCGCTCCAACATCGAATTCCATCTGCTTGTCCAATCGTTCGGCGTCGCTCTCGGTCTCTCGTGTCGCTTCACTCGGCGAGCACGCGACCCCGGTTGAGGATGTTCAGGGGATCGAGGGTGTGTTTGATGGAGCGCATGAGGGCGAGTTCGGGTTCAGTGCGGCTGAACTTCAGATAGGGCCGCTTGAGCGTGCCGACGCCGTGTTCGGCCGAAACGCTGCCGCCGCATTCCGACACGATGCCATACACGACGGCATTGATTGCCAATCCCATTTCCTCATCATAGCCGGGGTCGTAAACGCCGATGTGGATATTGCTGTCGGCCACATGGCCGAACACGATGGGCAGCGCGTCCGGCCAGCGAGCGGCGATCCGTTCGCGCAGGAGCGCAACGCTCTCGGCCATTCGCGGCAGGGGAATGCTCACGTCGTATTGCGGGCCTTTGGGCAAGACGCGGCCATATTCGTATACGGCCTCGCGATAGGACCAGAACCGCTTTCTGTCCCCTTCAGATTGCGCGATGAGCGCGTCGTTCAGGAAACCGTCCTCCATCAGGGCGGCGAGCGTCTCGGCGAACAGCTCTTCGCCCGAGGGATCGTCGCCCATGGCGGCTTCGATGAGCAGCGTGATTTCGTGCTTGTCGGCGAAGGGACGGCTCATGGCGCACCTGTTCGTCGCCACCTCCATGTATTCCCGCCACATCGCCTCGAAGACGAGAAGGCGACCGGGCAGCACGGAATCGAGACGCCGCAGGATGGTCAACGCGTCGGAAAAACTCGCCACGCCGCAGAGGGCCGATTGAATGCCCCGAGGGCGCGGGTGCAAGGCCACGACGACGCGGGTGACGACGCCGAGCGTGCCTTCGCTGCCGATGAAAAGCTGCGTCCAGTCGTAGCCGGCGTTGTTCTTCATCATCTTGTTTAGCGAACGCACGATCTGCCCGTCCGCCAGCACCGCTTCGAGTCCCAGCACGTTGCGTCGCGTCATGCCGTAGCGAAGGACCTGGTTGCCTCCGGCGTTGGTCGCTACATTGCCGCCAATGGTGCAGGTGCCGCGCGCGCCGAGATCGATCCCGCACATCAGGCCCGCCGCTTCGGCCGCCGCCTGGACGGTTTCGAGCGGTGTGCCCGCCAACGCCGTGAGCGTTCCGCTGTCGATGTCGAGTTCTTCGATCCCGACCATCCGCTCGAGCGACAGGGCGATTTCTCCCGGCTGAGGGTGCGCGCCCCCCGCCAGACCCGTCATGCCGCCCTGCACCACGACCGGTTGGGCGAGCCCATGGCAGATCCGAAGGCAGGCCGAGACCTCCTCGGTATTGCGGGGAAGAAGGAGAACCGCGGGCGACACCGGAGCCTGCTGGCTTGCGTCCGCATGGTTTCGCGCCGGGATATCGGGGCCGGTTCTCACGACGTCGGCGCCAAGCGCGCTGAGGAGGGCGGCGGTTGCTTTGGTCATTCGAGCGTTCCCTGACGGCCTGGGATGGATTGTCTGCACATGGGGCGATTCAAGAGAAGCAGGTTGCTCAATATTCTATACACGCCGGGACTGGGCAGACCAGTGCCTGGAGGTCGCCAATCTGCCTCTCGCGCACGCAGGGTGTCGCCTAGATCTTCATCGAAAAGCTGATTTGCAGGGCAAAACGGGTCGGTTCGGGCTTTGTCGAGCCCGATCTACTCCCGGTTGATTGCTATGCTCAAAATCTTGAGCAAAGCTGACGTTAGGGAACATTAATATCGGCACGGGGAAATTCTTTCATGCAATACGTCCGGTCATGGGTGCGGACACCGCGACCTGTCCGGCGAATTCGATAGATCAACGCCGGAAGGCCGGATCGCAACCGCGGGAACCGCCCTGCGGACGAATGCAGATTTTCGCCATATCGCCACAAGCACGAAATCATCAGTGGGCCTTTCGCGGGTGCCCAGAGGACGGAAAGTTACCATGTCGCAAGCAGACATCATCATTTCGGGAGGCCGCGTTTTTACCGGATTGGACACCGGCTTCGTGGAGGCCCTCGCCATCGGGGATGGCCGTGTGCTCGCGGCAGGAACGGGCGCGGAGATCGATGCCTTGCGCGGGCCGCGGACACGCGTGATCGATCTGGCCGGCCGTGTCGCGATTCCGGGATTGAACGATGCGCATATGCATCTGCTCCCGGTCGGCATTGCGATGACGGAGGTCAATCTGCGCGTCGAGGAAGGCGTGCGCAGCGTCGGGGAGATTCTTCGGCGGCTGGCGGACGCCGTGAAGACGAAGCAGCCCGGCGAATGGGTCACCGGTCGCGGCTATGATCACAACGAATTGGCCGAGGGACGTCATCCGACCATCGAGGAACTCGACCGGATCGCACCGAACAATCCCGTCTACATCAAGCGCACCTGCGGACATGTGGGCGTTGCGAATACGCAGGCTTTGCGCGCGGCCGGCATCGGCCACAACACGCCAAGTCCGGATGGCGGCCTCATCGAGCGCCGCGACAACAAGCTGACGGGGCTGCTGGCCGAACTCGCCATGCGGCCCATCGTCAACGCGATGCCGAAACCGACCAGGGACGAGCTTATCCGGGCTATCGAAACCGCCGGCCAGTACATGCTCGCGCAGGGCTTCACCAGCGTCATGGACGCGGGCGTCGGGATGCTCGCCGGGATGGAGGAGATCGCGGCTTACGAAGAGGCTGCGGAATCGGGGCGCCTTCCGGTCCGCACCTGGGTCTGCATCTACGGAAATCCCGACGGCATCGGCGACGAGGCGCACGCGGCCGGCTACCGGTTCGGCCGCGAGGTCGGCATCCTGCGCTATGGCGCCATGAAGGTCTTCGGCGATGGCAGCGCGGGCGGCCTGACGGCTGCGATGACCGAGCCCTATCTCGTCGGCGATCCCGAGAATCGCGGCATCTTCTGCTTCACCGATGAGGAGATGCACCGCGCGCTCGCGCATTATCACGGGCTCGGCTATCAGCTTGCGATCCACGCGATCGGCGACGCGGCGATCGAGCAGGTGCTCACGGGGATCGAGAATGCCGGTACGCCCGACAATCCCATCGCCGGCCGCCGCCATCGCATCGAGCATTGCGGCTTTCTGACCGACGGGCAACTTGAGCGGATGGTCGCTGCCGGGATCGATCCGGTGCCGCAACCTCTCTTCATCTACGAGTTCGGAGACCTCTACATCCGCAATGTCGGACAGGAGCGCACCGACGCGTCTTATCCCATGCGCAAATGGCTGGATGCCGGCCTCCATCCGGCTGCGAGTTCGGATGCGCCGGTCTGCAACACGGATCCTTTCAAGAACCTCTTCACCATGGTGACCCGCCAATCGAAAAACCACACTGTCCTCGGGGACGAGCAGCGCTTGACCATGGAGGAGGCGGTGCATGCCTACACCTATTGCGGCGCATTCACGCAATTCGCCGAGGATCGCATGGGCCGGCTCGTTCCGGGCCAGATATGCCGATGTCGCCATCCTGTCGCAGGACATCTTCGCCTGCGATCCGGGTGAGCTCGAGATGAACGTTCGCTGCGACATGACGATTCTGAGCGGCGAAGTGGTGTTCGATCGCGCGGGCCAATTCGCTCGCGCAGCCGAATAGGCCGCATCCGATGCTGCGACACACCGCCGAGCGCCTGCTGCTCGCCATTCCCGTGCTGTTCGGCGTGCTTCTGCTCGGCTTCGTGCTGATGCAGGTGGTGCCGACGGACCCGGCCATCGTCCGCGCCGGGCCCACCGCCACGCATGGACGTCATCGAGGCGATCCGCCGCGATCTCGGACTCGACCAGCCGCTTTGGCGACAATTCCTGATCTATATCGGGAAGCTGGTGCAGGGCGACCTCGGCGTTTCCATCATCAACAACGTGCCGGTGACGCAGGAACTCGGCGCCACTATCGGCCCGACGCTGGAACTGATGCTGGCATCGCTCGTCTGGGCCATCCCGCTCGGTATCCTGATGGGAACGATCGGCGCCTATTACCGCGGAACGCTGCTCGACCGGACCATCATGGCCGCCTCCGTCGCGGGCGTTTCGATCCCGGTGTTCTTCCTCGGCCTGGTGCTGATCTGGCTCCTCGGTTTCCAATACCAGATCTTCCCGTTCACGGGACGGGGCGGGCCGCTCTGGACCTGGGAGGGCATCAGGGCGATCGTGTTGCCGGCGTTGACGCTCGGCGGGGTCTTCGTCGGGCCGGTCGCGCGGATGACGCGCTCCTCCGTGCTCGACGTGCTGGGCGCCGATCACGTCCGGACTGCCCGCGCGAAGGGTTTGCCGGAGCGCCAGGTCGTTTCGCGTCACGCCTTGCGCAATGCGCTCGTCCCGGTCGTGACGCTCATCGGATTGCAGATCGGATTCCTGCTCGGCGGCGCGGTGGTCACCGAGACCGTCTTCAGCTGGCCGGGCATCGGACGGCTCGCGGTGGGCGCCATCCTGTCGAGCGATCTGCCGATGGCGCAGGGGACGATCATCGTCCTGTCGCTCGGGTTCATCATCGTCAACCTCGTCGTCGACGTCCTCTACGCCGTGCTGGATCCGAGAGTGAGGAGCGCATGAGCGAGAGCGCCGCTATGTCCAACGTCGCCGTGTCGCAACCCGCCGACGACGCACGCCGTCCGTCAGTGCTCTGGCTTCTCGCCCGGGAGCCCAGCGCCTGCGTGGCGCTCGTGACCGTCGTGCTGGTCTTGCTGGGGGCCTTGTTCGCACCCTGGCTCGCGCCGAGCGATCCTTACGGCGGCGACCTTGCCAGCATGCTCAAACCGCCGGGGCTGGAGGATTTTCTGGGGACCGACGGGCAGGGCAGGGACATGATCACCCGGCTGCTCTACGGCCTGCGCACGACGCTGTTCATGGGGTTCACGTCAGTCATCTTCGGTTGCGGCATCGGCGGCGTGATCGGCTTTGCCGCCGCGTATTACACCCGGGCGTCGGGGATCCTGATGCGGCTGATGGACGTGTTGCTGTCCTTTCCCGCCATCCTGTTCGGGCTTGCCATCGCGGCGATTTTCGGTCCCGGGCTCACCTCGGTGATCATCGCCCTCTCGATCGCCACCGTGCCGCTGATGGCGCGCGTCGTGCGCGGTGCCGCGATCGTCGTGCTGCAGCAGGATTTCGTGGAGAGTGCGAGATCCCTCGGCATGACCGATGCGCGGCTCATCCTCAAGCATCTGCTGCCCAATTGCCTGTCGCCGATCTTCGTCTTCGTGACGCTGCGGTTCGGGCAGGTCATCCTTCTGGGCGCCGCCCTGTCGTTCATCGGCCTGGGCGCGCAGCCGCCGACGGCGGAACTCGGCGCCATGGCCTCCGAGGGGCGCAACTTCCTGTTCTTCGCGCCGCACGTCTCGGTTCTGCCGAGCCTGCTCATCTTCATCGTCGTTCTCGCGTTCAACGTCCTTGGCGACGCCCTTCGCGATGCGCTCGATCCGAAGCTCCACAAATAACCAACTCACAGAGGGAAGAGAGAGAGCTATGCATCCATCGTTGAAATCGGCGCTCATCGCCGGAACCGCCGCCCTGGGCATCGGAGCCGTGCCGGCCATCGCGCAGCAGCCGAACCCGCTCGTGATCCTGCGCGTCATCGACGCCGACAATTACGATCCCATCCGCTCGACCGCCACATCCGCCGCCGAAGTCGCCTATATGCTGGCGGACACGCTGGTGGCCATCGATTTCGACATGAAGACGGTGCGCCCGTTGCTCGCCAAGTCGTGGGACATCTCGCCCGACGGCAAGACCTATACGTTCAAGCTGCGCGAGGACGTCAAGTTCTGCGACGGCCGTCCCATGAAGGCGGAGGACGTGGTTTATTCGATCAAGCGCTGGACCAACCCGGCGAGCCGCTCGCCCGTTGCCTACCGGGCCGGTCCCTTGAAGGACGTCAGGGCCACTGACGATTATACGGTCGTGTACGAGCTGAAAGAGCCCTACAGCGATCTCCTGGCCCAGCTCGGCCTCTCTTTCGCGTCGGTCGTCGACAAGAACACGGTCGAAAAGCTCGGCGAGAATTTCGGCGTGCAGGGCTTCAACGCCACCGGGCCCTATTGCTGGGTGAGCTGGACTCCGCGCCAGGAAGTCGTGCTGAAGAAGAACCCGCATTACAACTGGGGTCCGGACATCTACAAGGATCCGAAGCCGCAGATCGACCAGATCGTGTGGAAGGTCATTCCCGAGCAGAACACGCTGATGGCCGCCATGCAGGCCAAGCAGGCGGACGTCACTTATTACATGCCCTACATCGCCATCGACACGATGCAGCGCGTGCCGGGCATGCAGGTGCAGCAGCAGAAGAACTACATCTATGACGCCTTCATGGGCTTCAAGGTGGACAAGCCCGTGGTCAGCGACGAGGCGATCCGCCGCGCGGTCAACATGGCGATCAACCGGGACGCCATCGCGAAGGCGGTCTATTTCGGCAAGGGCACGGCCCTCCATTCGCTGCTCAATCCGAGCATTCTGGATTTCGACAAGAAATCAGCCGAACTGATGCCGAAATTCGACCCGGCGGCCGCGGCCAAGTTGCTCGACGACGGCCGGCTGGAAGGTCGGCGCCGGCGGCATCCGCGAGAAGGACGGCAAGAAAGCGACCTTCCTGGTCTACGGTTTGCGCAACGCGACGAACCCGCGGATCTCGGAGGCCATGCAGGCGGACCTGCGCAAGGTCGGAATCGAAATGAAGATCCAGCTTTGGGATGCGACGGTCGGCTGGGGCAAGCTCGCGACGCAGGAATTCGACGCCTTCCTCATGTCCTATCCGGCTACGTCACTGCCAACGAGGCCCTGAACCTCTATTTCCGCAGCCGCCAGGCGCCGACGCCCAACCGGATGAACTGGAAGAACCCGGAAGACCGACGCGCTGCATCGCCAAGTCCACCACGTCGACGGACGAGGCCGACGCGGGTTCAGGCCAACGGCGCCGTGCAGCGCCAGCTGACCGAGGCCAATGTCTGGGTACCACTGGTGTCAGAGCCCATGTGGCTGGTCTCCGGCGAGCGTGTCGAAGGCGCCAAGCCGCACGGCCTCTACGGGGCGGGCCTCTACAAGGGTCTCGATATCAAGCTCAAGCGCTGAACCAACATTCACGAGGCCATCATGACCACCACCACCGTTATCCGGAATGCGTCCTTCGTCGTCGGTTGGGACGCCGATGAAAGCCGGCACACCTATATTCCCGACGGGGACGTCGCATTCCGGGACGGTGCCATCGTGTTCGTCGGGCGGGGCTATGAGGGCCCCGCCGACGAAACCATCGACGGACGCGGCCTCATGGTCATGCCCGGCCTCGTCAATATTCACTCGCACCCGTCGAGCGAGCCCATGAACAAGGGTTTCCTCGATGAACTCGGCTCGCCGGCGCTCTACAATTCCTCGCTCTACGAATACATGCCGATCCTCGGCCCCGACGCGGACGCGGTCGCCGATTGCGTCCGTGTCGCGCTATTCCGAACTGCTGCTCTCCGGCGTCACGACGCTGACCGATATGTCGGGCGCGCATCCGGCCTGGCTCGATCTCGCGGTCGAGAGCGGGATGCGCATCTGCCTGGCGCCGATGTTCCGCTCGGCTCGCTGGTTCACGCGCAACGGTCATCTGGTCGAATATGAGTGGGACGCGAAAGCGGGCGAGAAGGCCATGGCCGAGGCGCTTGCGCTCATCGAGACGGCCGCAGGCTCATCCGAGCGGTCGCCTGTTCGGCATGGTCGCGCCGTCGCAGATCGATACCTGCACGCCGGAATTGATCCGGGACAGCCACGCCGAGGCAAGGAGGACGAGGATTGCCGTGGCAGATCCACGCTGCGCAATCGACCGTGGAATTCCACGAGATCACCCGCCGCCACGGCGTGACCCCGATTCAGTGGCTCGATCAACTCGGCGTGCTGGGCGACACGAGCATCGTCGGCCACGGAATCTTCCTCGACGACTATCCGCGCAACGCCTGGCACAGCCGCAGCGATCTGGCGCTGCTCGCCGAGACCGGCACGACGGTCGCCCATTGCCCGACGGTTTTCCTGCGCCGCGGCATCGCGCTGAAGGATTTCGGCCGCTATCTGCGCGCCGGCGTCAATATCGGGCATCGGCACCGACACCTATCCGCACAACATGCTCGAGGAGATGCGCTCCGTCGCCTATGTGGCCCGCCTGCATGGCGGACAATCCGCGCACCCTGACGACGACGAACATCTTCGACGCCGCTACCATCGGGGGTGCCCGCGCATTGTTGCGGGACGATATCGGCCGCCTCGCCGAAGGCTGCAAGGCCGACATGGTGATGGTCGATATCAAGCACCCGATGATGCAGCCGGGCCGGGATCCGGTGCGAAGCCTGATCTACGCCGCGGCGGAACGGGCGGTTCGCACCGTCTTCGTCGATGGCCGTCGGGTCGTCGAGGACGGACAGGTCCTGGCGTTCGATTATCCCGCGGCCGCCGCGCGGCTGCACGAGGCGCAGAAGCGGACAGAGGCGGCGGCACCCGCCCGGGATTGGTGCAATCGCCCGGTGACCGACTACGCGCCGCTGACGTTCCCCGTTGCTTGACGGTCATCGCATGAGCGCACCCATTCTCGACATCCGGGGCCTTACCACGGGCTTTCAAACCCGCAACGGGCCGATCAAGGCGGTCGATGGCATCTCGCTCACCGTCGAGCGGGGAAGACTCTCGGCATCGTCGGGGAAAGCGGCAGCGGCAAGAGCATGTTGTCCCTGTCCATCATGGGCCTCGTGCCGCCGCCCGGCCGGATCGCCGCCGGGGAGATACTGTTCCAGGGCTCGGATATTCTCAAATATTCGCCGGCCGAAATCCGGGACATGCGCGGCAATCGCATCTCGATGATCTTCCAGGAGCCGATGACGAGCCTCAACCCGGTCCATACCGTGGGTTTCCAGATCATCGAGGCGATCCGCGCCCATCGCCAGGGTTCCGCACGGGAATTGCGCGCGGAGGCGATCGAGGCGCTGCGGAAAGTGCAGCATTCCATCGCCTGAGCGGCGCTTCGACGAGTATCCGCATCAGCTCTCGGGCGGCATGCGCCAGCGTGTGATGATCGCCATGGCGCTCGTCTGCGAACCCGATCTGCTGATCGCCGACGAGCCGACCACCGCGCTCGACGTGACCATTCAGGCCCAGATCCTCGACCTGCTCCGGGACCTGCAGGCCGAGACGGGCATGGCGATCATTCTGATCACCCACGATCTCGGCGTGGTGGCGCAGGTCGCCGACGACGTCGCGGTGATGTATGCGGGCAAGATCGTCGAGCGGGCGCCCGTGGGCGCCATCTTCGACGATCCCCAACACCCGTACACGATCGGTCTGATCGGATCGATGCCGCGCATGGAGGATGACGTGGATCGACTTGTGGCCATCTCGGGCGTCGTGCCGCCGCCGTTTCGCCTGCCGGTCGGATGCCGGTTCAACCCGCGCTGTCCCTTCGCCGACGATGAATGCCGCGCCAGCCAGCCCGCGCTCGCGGAAATCTCCAGCTCGCATTCGGTTGCCTGCTGGAACGCGCCGCTGGAGGAACATGCATGACCAAGCCGCTGTTGGAGCTGAAGGGCGTCAAGAAACTCTACCCCGTCCGCAAGGGCCTCGTTCTGCGCAAACAGGTCGGGACGGTGCGGGCAGTCGACGGCGTCAGCTTCAAGCTGATGCCCGGAGAGACTCTCTCCGTGGTGGGCGAGAGCGGTTGCGGCAAGTCCACGACGGCGCGCCTCGCCATGCGGCTGATCGAACCCAGCGACGGATCGATCCATTACGACGGGCAGGACATTACCCATGCGCCGCGCGCGGAGTTGCGCCGCTTGCGCCGCGAGATGCAGATCATCTTCCAGGACCCGTATGCGAGCCTCAATCCGCGCATGACCGTGGAGGAGATCATCGCGGAGCCGATGGTCGTGCACAACGTCGGCGACAGGGCCTCCCGGCGCGACCGGGTCCGCGAATTGCTGCGCCTCGTCGATCTCGCGCCCTATCACGCCTCGCGCTATCCGCACGAATTCTCGGGCGGACAGCGCCAGCGCATCGGCATTGCGCGGGCGCTGTCCGTATCGCCGCGCCTCATCGTCTGCGACGAGCCGGTCTCCGCGCTCGACGTGTCGATCCAGGCGCAGATCATCAATCTTCTGAAGGATCTGCAGCGGGAATTCGGCCTGACCTATCTGTTCATCTCGCATGGGCTCGCGGTCGTCAAACACGTGTCGGACCGGGTCGCCGTGATGTATCTCGGTCAGATCGTCGAGACCGCCGACAAGGCGACGCTCTACGCCAATCCGCGCCACCCCTACACGCAGGCGCTGCTCAACGCCGCCCCCGAGCCGGATCCGACCCGCCGGAGCGCCTCGCGCACCCTGGGCGGCGATATCCCGAGCCCGCTCAACCCGCCGAGCGGTTGCCGCTTCCACACCCGGTGTCCGCTGGCGCAGCCGGTGTGCAGTCAGGACGTGCCGGCGCTTCGGGAGATCGGACCGGGCCACCTCGCGGCCTGCCACTTTGCCGAGACGGTGCCGGATTTCACGCGCTTCCGGGAAGGATACGGAATTCCGCCCGCGCCTTCAGGCAAGACTTGACCTTTACGCGCGCAAGCGCGATGCGGTCGCCTCCACGGTCTGACGATCGATTGCAAACACGAAACGAGAACATGATGAACGGTGCGGATCGGCTCTGCGACGAGTTGCTGGCGAATGACGTGGATGTGTGCTTCGCCAATCCCGGCACGTCGGAAATGCATTTCGTGGCGGCGCTGGATCGCAAGCCCCGGATGCGCTGCGTCCTCGGCCTCTTCGAAGGCGTCGTGACGGCCGCGGCCGACGGCTACGCGCGGATGGCGGACAAGCCGGCGGCGACCCTGCTGCATCTCGGGCCGGGGCTCGCAAACGGCCTTGCCAATCTCCACAACGCCCGGCGCGCCCGCACGCCGATGATTAACGTGGTGGGAGATCACGCGACCTATCACCTCCAGCACGACGCGCCGCTGACGAGCGATATCGAAAGCCTCGCGCGCCCCATGTCGCAATGGGTGCGACGGATCGCCGATCCCGAAAGCGTCGGGCCCGATACGGCCGCGGCCTACCAGGCCGCCATGTCGCTGCCGGGTGTCGCAACGCTGATCCTGCCCGCGAACGCCGCCTGGGGCGAGATCGCCGACACGCCCGTCACGCGCGCCGTTTTGCCCGAGCCGCAAGCGATCGATGGCGACATCATGCGCCATGCGGTCGAGGCCATCAAAGCGGGGCGGCGCACGGCGCTTCTGATGACCGGCCGCGCGCTGCGGGCGGATGCTCTCGAGATTGCCGGCCGCATTGCCGAGACGGCGGGCGTCCGTTTGCTGGCGCAGACGTCGAACGGCCGCATCGAACGCGGCGCCGGTCGCGTCTCGGTGACGAAGGTGCTCTATCCCGTCGATCAGGCGGTGGCGGCCCTGCAGGACATCGACGTCCTCATCCTGGTCGGCGCGAAGGCCCCCGTCGCCTTCTTCGCCTATCCGGGCAAGCCGGGTATCCTGACCCGCGACGATTGCGAAATCCTCGAACTGGCGCGGCCGGGCCAGGACCTCAAAGAGGCGCTCGCCTGGCTGGCGGACGAACTGGGCGCCAAGGCCGGCGCAGCGTCGAGTTCGCCGAAATTGCCGTCCGACGATGAGATTCTGCCGAGCGGCGCGCTGACCGAGGATGCGATCTCCATCGCGGTTGCCCGGATGATGCCCGAGAACGCCATCGTGTGCGACGAGTCGCTGACCTCCGCGCGGCGCTTCTTCGCGCTTTCGGACAACGCGCCGCCGCACGATTATCTCTCGCTCACCGGCGGTGCGATCGGCATTGGAACGCCGCTGGCGGCAGGGGCCGCGGTCGCCTGTCCCGACCGCAAGGTCATTGGCCTGCAGGCCGATGGCAGCGGCATGTACACCGTGCAGGGGCTCTGGACCCAGGCGCGGGAGAACCTCGACATCGTCACCATCGTGTTCTCCAACCGCACCTACGCGATCCTGCACGGCGAGATGAGGAATGTCGGCGTCAACGAATTCGGCCGCAACGCCCGACGCATGCTCAACATCGACGAGCCCGCCCTCGATTGGGTGAGCCTTGCCAAGGGCATGGGCGTGGAGGGCGGCCGGGCGACGACCGTCGAGGAGTTCGTGAAGCTCTTCGCCGGCGCGCTGTCCCGCAAAGGTCCTTTCCTGATCGAGGCTGTGCTCTAGGGCCGCAGGGCCCGGCCCGGCTTTCTTGGGCGGTCGCCCGAGGGGGGCATTCTTGCCCCAACGGCAGCTTCCGCCGGCCCGAATTTATGGGCGGGTCGGACCGATGAGGGCTCGTCCCTAACCGACTTTTTACCTGTCGGGGCGAAGGTGCCTCCAAGCGTCGGCTCGTGAGTTTTCGCGTTCCCTTGGAGTCTCTCGAGATCATGCGACCGAACCATCTGCCGATTTCCGGCCCCCAGCCCACCCAGGACGCGCCTTCCCGCGACGCGAGGCAGCTTGACGGCGCGCCCCTGACGACCGGGATCCGTCAGGAGGTGCAGGCGAGCGTCTGGAAGACGCCGTGGTCGGAAGCGGGGCTCCCCGAGCCCGGATGGTGGCAGGCTTTCGCCGTCGACAAGAATGTCCGCTCGACCCGCACGCCGCGCCGTGTCGCGCCCGATCCGGCTACCGCCATCGCCAAGGCCTCGGCCATCGTGGAGGCCGTGACCAGCACCTTCGAGCCGCGCGACGTGGCCGCGGACCCGGCCGCAATCGGCGCCACCCCGGACAACCCGGTGGCAAGCCGGATCGCCGGACTTCGCGTCGGTCTTCGGAAGCCCGGCTCGAGCCGGAGGGGAGGGCGAAATCCTGGATGCCAGAATCAAGGCCTTGCAGGATGCCTCGCGCGAGCCATCGCCGCCGGTTTCCGCCGAGGACAGGCGGGCACCGGTTCTGACCCGGTCCCACCGGCAGGTGGTTGCGCCGACGCCGGAGCCGAGCGCCGAGTCCCGCGCGACGGCCTCGTTCGGCTGGCTCTGCGGCCGCTATTCCATCGAGATCCTGTCACTGGCTGCGACCTGGGATGACGATTTCGACGCGGGACCGGGCTTTCCTGTTGGTTTAGCCGAACCCGTCGAGGTCGTGGCACGGGAACCCGATGTCGCCTTCGACATCGAGGAAGTTCATGCCTTCCACGAGGACGCACCCATCGCGAGCGTTCAGGCAATTACCGCCGACGATGCGGACTTCTTGTGGCTCTACGACAACGCGGCGCCCGCCGAGCCGATCGTGCCCGTCCCGATGGTGCCCGCCCCGATGGTGCCCCAGGTCGTGCTGCACCCCGTCCATGTTCCCGAGATCGTTGCCGATATGGCGCGCGTGCGCGTCCATCTGCCCGCCACGGTGCCCACCGCACCGTCGCTCGCATCGGAACGCTCCGCGCTCCGGCACGAGGACACGTACGAATTGCCGGATCTCGCCTATCTCGCCGAAGCTCCCGTCACCGAGGGTCCGCTTCTGACGGAAGACATCCTTGAGGAATCCGCCGGCCATCTGGAAAAGGTGATCCGCGATTTCGGCGTCAAGGGCGAGATCATCCACGTGCGACCGGGCCCGGTCGTAACGCTCTACGAATTCGAACCCGCACCCGGAACGAAATCCGCGCGCGTCGTCGCGCTCTCAGACGATATCGCCCGGTCCATGAGCGCCGTGTCGGCGCGCGTGGCGGTCATCCCGGGTCGCAACGCCATCGGCATCGAACTGCCCAACGAGGTTCGCGATACGGTCTATTTGCGCGAGCAATTGGAAAGCGAAGACTTCAAGGCGTCGCGACTGAAGCTGCCGCTCTGCCTCGGCAAGACGATCGGCGGCGAACCGGTGATCGCCGATCTCGCGCGCATGCCGCACCTGCTCGTCGCCGGCACCACCGGCTCGGGCAAGTCGGTCGCCATCAACACCATGATCCTGTCGCTGCTCTACCGCTTCACGCCGCAGCAATGCCGGTTGATCATGGTCGATCCGAAGATGCTCGAATTGTCCGTCTATGACGGCATCCCGCACCTGCTGACGCCGGTCGTCACCGACCCGAAGAAGGCCATCATCGCGCTTCGCTGGGCGGTGCGCGAGATGGAGGACCGCTACAAGAAGATGTCGAAGCTCGGCGTGCGCAACATCGACGGCTTCAACATCCGCGTCTCGGAGGCCAAGGCCAAGGGCGAGGTCATCACCCGCACGGTGCAGACCGGCTTCGAGAAGGAAACCGGACAGGCGGTCTACGAGGACGAGATCATGGATCTCGAGCCGCTGCCCTATATCGTGGTCATCGTCGACGAGATGGCCGACCTGATGATGGTCGCCGGCAAGGAGATCGAGGGCGCGATCCAGCGTCTCGCCCAGATGGCCCGCGCCGCCGGCATCCATGTGGTGCTGGCGACCCAACGTCCCTCCGTCGACGTGATCACCGGCACCATCAAGGCGAATTTCCCCACCCGCATCTCGTTCCAGGTGACCTCGAAGATCGACAGCCGCACCATCCTCGGCGAGATGGGCGCCGAGCAGCTGCTCGGCCAGGGCGACATGCTCTACATGGCGGGCGGCGGGCGCATCACCCGCGTGCACGGGCCGTTCTGCTCCGACGAGGAAGTCGAGAAGGTCGTGGCGCATCTCAAGCGACAGGCCAAGCCGGTCTACGTGGAGGCCGTCACGGCGGATGACGAGGAGGAGTTGGAAGCCGAGGAAAGCCCGGTCTTCGACGAAGGCGATTTCGGATTGGGGGCCGGCGATCTCTACGATCAGGCGGTCGCCGTCGTGCTGCGGCACAAGAAGGCCTCGACCTCCTACATCCAGCGTCGCCTGCAGATCGGCTACAACCGCGCCGCGTCGATCATGGAGCGAATGGAAAAAGAGGGCGTCGTCGGCCCTGCCAACCATGCGGGAAAACGCGAGATCCTGCTCGGCGCCGATGGGCGGGATTTCGACTGAATCCACTCCCTCGGAGAGAGGCGAAGGGCGGCACGCATATCCTCGACGGCGCAGCGCGTGCCGAAGCCCGCCGTCGGCGCGGATTTCGACGCTTTGGCGCTGGCGGTCGGCCTCAAGGCCAGCCTTTAACGGAACCGCCTCCCGGCCTCGCCGTTCAAGGGACGATCGTCGGTCAAGAGCTGGATATGGGCGATACCTTGCAGCGGGGCCTGGGGGCGTCGGCGGTGCATCTCTGCGTCGACATGCAGCGTCTATTTTCGCCGGACGGGCCGTGGCCGACGCCGTGGATGGAGCGAGTCCTGCCTGTCGTGGCGGAGGTGGCCCGGCATGCTCCCGAGAAAACGATCTTCACACGGTTCATTCCGCCTGCGCGGCCGGAGGACATGCCCGGGACCTGGCGGCTCTATTATGAAAAATGGGTCGAGACCACACGCGAACATCTCGATCCGCGTCTTCTCGAATTGATGCCTCCGCTGCGGGAACTGGTGCCGCCCGCGCTCATGTTCGACAAGCCGGTCTATTCGGCTTTTGCCGGCCACCGTCTGTCGGAGGAGCTTCAACACCGTCACGTCGACACGCTGATCGTGACAGGCTCGGAGACGGATGTGTGCGTGCTCGCCACCGTGCTCGGCGCCGTCGATCACGGTTACCGCGTGGTTCTGGTGTCCGATGGCCTGTGCAGTTCGTCCGACGAGGGTCACGACACCCTGTTGACGCTCTATCGGAAACGCTTCAGCGCCCAAATCGAAACGGTCACATGCGAGGAGTTGCTCGCCACATGGCGGCCCTGAGGGCTCTTCAAAGGCAGGATAGAATGTCCAATCCCGCCCGCGGCCTCGAAGGGACCGTTGCCGTTTGGTCACTCTCTGTGGAAGACACGCGTACGCTCTGACGCAGCGCCATGATTCGGCGCGACCGGGGTCCGCTTCCGTGCTAGCGTTCCCGTGTGTTCCAAATAAACGTCCCGCTTTTTTAATTACCTCGGAATATCCCGTGAAATTATTCACACGATGTTACGTTTGAAACGTTGGATAGTCGTTTGTTGCATAGCGTTATGGGAGCGAAAATGTCCGAGGAAGAAGTCGAGTGCGTTGCCGAGGAACTGGCCAAAGTCGGCGGTGTGGCCTGGTACCCGGGCCGCGAGCCCAATGCGATCCTCCGGGTCGTCAGTGACCGCTATCGCGACCGCGCCCGCGTGGCGATCGCCGCCCTCGAGCGGCTCCGTGCCAGCCGAGAGCAGCCCGGCGAGATGGTTCTCTCAGCGGGTGAGGATCAGGATTTCGCGAATAGCGCCCATACCCGCGCGTCCGAGGAAATCGAAGTCGGCAGCGTGGTGATCTATCGCGCTCCGGGCGATCTCAGGGCCATCGCGTGCCGTGTGACCCGGCGAGAGGGCGGGGCGGTCTACCTTGTCCCCTGTGAGCGCCCCGATGTCGGCTGGGTCCAGCTCGACGGAATCGTGCCGAGCGCCAAGCTCGAGGAGCGTCCGCTGACCGAGAAGGTGAGCGAGAAGAATTGAATTGTCGGTATTGCGCCAAAGGAGTCCCGGCTACTCCCTTGTATTGCTTGCGCTGCAGGCCTTTCCGGCCCGAACCTCCGAACAGAAACAAAGCGGGGGATTCGCATGATCGACGACGAGATAGAAGACGTGGCCCGTGCGATTTATGCATCGGAATACGATTCTCGCGGCTGGGAGCAGGAGCCGGAGCTTCTGAAAGAGCGCTATCTGAAAGAAGCGCGTCTCGCCATCGCCGCACTCGATCGTCTGCGCTACCTCTCCGCAGCCCGCGAGTCCCGCCGATCGGTCGGCTAGCGAATTGACCGGCGACCCGGGCGGGCGCGACCGCCCCGGTCTCTCCCGGGCTCAGCGCCTCCGCGGGGGCTGGAACCGGCTCAAATTCTACGCGAGCGCCACGCTGTCTACCCTCGTCTCACCAAGCGCTTAATTGACTTCCCTCCGGCTTTAGGTGACATCAGCGCCCTTCAGGGGCGGCTTGGTCCCGACGACTCATTTTTTCAAACTCAACAGATTGTGTCGTTGCCGGAGTTATTTATGGACGGTCACGTCGCGCAGCAGCGCATGTCATGGCGCCATTTTTACGTCGCGCGCCTGGCGAGTGCGATCGAGCGGAGCCATTTCCGCCTGTGCGTCGTCCTCGTGCTTCTGTCGCTGGCGTGCTTCCTTCCGGGCTTCACGACCCTGCAACCCATGGACCGCGACGAGCCGCGTTATGCCCAGGCCTCCAAGCAGATGCTCGAAGCGGGGGACTTCGTCGATATCCGGTTCCAGGACGAGGCCCGGCACAAGAAGCCCATCGGCATCTACTGGCTGCAGGCGGCAAGCGTCGCCATCGGGGAGGCGCTCGGTGTGCCCGACGCGCGCAGGACGGTGGCGCTCTACCGCATTCCCTCGCTTCTCGGCGCCATCGCGACCGTGCTGCTGACCTATTGGGCGGCGCTTGCTTTCCTCGGACGACGCGGCGCGTTTCTGGCCGCCGCCTTCATGGCGACTTCCATCATCCTCATGGTCGAGGCGCGGTTGGCAAAGACGGACGCGGCGCTCGCGGCCTGCGCCGTCGCCACCATGGGCGGGCTCGCCCGTGCCTATTTGAGCCGCGGTGCGGGCATCCTGACCAAGCGAACCCTGGGGTTTTTCTGGCTCGGCATGGCGGCGGGCATCCTCATCAAGGGGCCACTCATTCCGATGTTCGTCGGCCTTCCCGCGCTGGTCCTGTGGTGGCGGGAAAAGTCGGGCCGCTGGCTGCTGACGCTTCGGCCGGTTCCGGGAGCCATTTTCACGCTGCTGGTGGTGCTGCCGTGGTTCGTCGCCATCACCTGGAAGAGCGGCGGGGCCTTCTTCTCGGAATCGGTCGGCCACGACATGCTCGGAAAGGTCGGGACCGCGCAGACCTACCACTGGGCGCCACCCGGCTACTACCTGCTGGCATTCTTCGCAACCTTCTGGCCGGGGGCGGTTTTGGCGGCCATCGCGGTGCCGTTCGCGTGGATCCATCGTCGCGACGAGCACGTCACCTTCGCGCTCGCCTGGATCGTGCCGTCCTGGCTCGTCTTCGAACTCGTGCCCACCAAGCTTCCGCATTACGTCATGCCGCTCTACCCGGCCATCGCGATCGTCACCGTGATGGCGATCTCCCGGCACTTCGTCAGCCCTCAACGGCCCCTGGCGCGGCTCTCCACCGTGCTGATCCCGCTGATCCCGCTCGCCCTCGCCGTCGGCATCGCGGCCGCGGCCTGGAACCTCGACAATACCCTGCCGTACCGTGCGATCCCGCTCCTCGCGCTCTCGACCGCCGCGGGCTTCTATGCCTGGTGGCTCTTCGTCCGCGCGCAGGTCCTCAAGAGCATCTGGGCGAGCTTCGCCGCGGCTGTTCTGCTCTCTGTCGGCGTGTTCGGTCTGGGGCAACTCGATCTCCGGTCCCTGAAACTGTCCCCGCGCATGGCCGAGGTCGCCCGCAATATGGCGCTGCGAGAATCCCCGCGTGGCGACGCTGGGCTATCGCGAACCAAGCCTCGTCTTCCTCACCGGCACGAATCTCGAAATGCTCGAGACGGGCGCCGAGGCCTCGGCTTTCCTGCGACAGGGCGGCTGCCGCCTCGTTTTCGTCGAGAAGCGCTTCGAGGAGGAATTCCGGGCCGCCAACGAACGCCTCGGACAGCAACCGAGCGCTCTCGACCCGCGTCTCGGGTTTCAATATCAACAGCGGGCGGCGGCTCGATATCGGAGCCTACGCGGCCGGCCTTTGAGGTCGGCCCGTCCCATCAAGAGGTGGCCTCGACGGCCATTGACCCATGATCGAACAGAATGCGGCACCCCGCGTGAGCGTGGTTGTCCCCGTCAAGAACGAAGCGCCCAACGTGCTCCCGCTGCTGGAGGAGATCGCGCGCGCCTGCGCGGCCATGCCCTTCGAGACGATCTATGTGGATGACGGCTCGACCGACGCCACTGTGGCGGAACTGGAAAAGGCGAGGGCGACGCGGCCGTGGCTGCGCATCCTGCGGCACCAATCGAGTTGCGGCCAGAGCGCGGCGGTGCGCACGGGCGTCCTCGCGGCCCGATCCCCGCTCATCGTCACTCTCGACGGCGATGGGCAGAACGATCCGGCTTTCATTCCCCAAATGGTGGCGGCCCTGGACGATCCGAAGGTCGCGCTCGTCGCCGGCCAGCGGCTCGGGCGCAAGGATGGCGCCTACAAGAAATGGCAGTCGCGCATCGCCAACGGGGTTCGGGGCCGTATCCTGCGGGACGGCACCCGCGATACCGGCTGCGGGTTGAAGGCCTTCCGGCGCGACGTCTATCTGGCGTTGCCCTATTTCGACGCCCTGCACCGCTTCATGCCCGCTCTCGTGAAACGCGAGGGCTTCGAGATCGCGCATGTGGACGTGGTCGACCGGCCGCGCCATGCGGGGCGGTCAAATTACGGCCTTTTTGATCGCCTTTGGGTCGGTATTCTCGACCTCGCGGGGGTGTGGTGGCTGATCCGCCGCCGCCGCCGCCTTCCGGTCACCCAGGAGATCCTCTGATGCTGATGCGGCTTTCGCACGATATCGGCCTGTATTTCTACGACGTCGTCGTGGCCCGCTTCGACCTGTGGGCCGCCTTCGGCGTGATAGCGCAGTTCGTCTTCGGCGCGCGCTTCCTGGTCCAGTGGATCGCCAGCGAAAAGGCCGAGAAGAGCGTGATCCCGGTGGGCTTCTGGTTCCTGTCGATCTCGGGGGGGCTGATGACCCTGATCTACGGTTTCGCCCGTCGCGACCTGGTGATCATACTCGGCCAGGCTTTCTCCATTCTCATCTATGTCCGCAATCTCATGCTCATCGCCAAGGAAGCGAAGCGGCGCAAGGCGAAGGATGCGGCGGACGCGGCGGTCGGGGCCGAGGGCGCGGCGGGATGATCTCCCGCCGCCCGGCAGGCGGTCAGGCAGCCTTCGAATCCGCGTTTTTCAGCCGGGCAAAGCCCTGATCGAGGTCCCGCTTGAGGTCGTCGAGATCCTCCAGCCCGATATGGAAACGCAGGCCGTGTCCGCCCGGCGCCCATTGGGTCGCGGTCCGGTAATGCCCGCAGTCGAACGGCACGACGAGACTTTCGAAACCGCCCCAGGAAAAGCCCATTCCGAAGAGCGCGAGGCCGTCGAGCATGGCCGCCACAGCCTTGTCGGAACACGGCTTCAGGACGACCGAGAAGAGGCCGGACGACCCCTTGAAATCGCGCTTCCAGATGGCGTGGCCGGGATGCGTCTCGATGGCAGGGTGGAGCACCTGCGCCACTTCGGGACGGGCCGCGAGCCATCGGGCCATGTCGAGGGCCTGCTTCTCATGCTCGCGAAGCCGCAACGCCATCGTCCGCAAACCCCGCAATCCGAGAAAAACGTCCTCGGGACCGGGGCACATGGCAAAAGCGTCATAGGTCTTTCGTAGGGTCTTGAAGCAGCGCTCATTGGCCGAAACCATGCCGAGGAGCAGGTCGGACCCGCCGCTGAGATACTTCGTGCCCGCCTCGATCGCCACGTCGACGCCCCGCTCGTGGGGCGGGAAGAACAGCGGCGTCGCCCAGGTGTTGTCCATGACGACCACCGCCCCATGGCGGTGCGCGACCTCGGCGATGGCCGGAATGTCCTGCATCTCGAAAGATTGAGAGCCCGGCGCTTCCGTAAAGACAATTGTGGTGTTCGGCCTGCAGCAGGTCGGCGATCCCCGCACCGATGAGCGGGTCGTAATAGGTGGTTTCCACACCAAAGTTTTTGAGGATCCCGTCGCAGAAGATCCGCGTCGGGCGGTAGACCGAATCCGTCATCAGCAGGTGGTCGCCCGCCTTGAGGAAGGCCATCAGCGCGAGGGTTACCGCAGCGAGACCCGATGGCGCCAGCACGGTGCCGGCAGCACCCGAAATCTGGGTCCAGGCCTTCTCGAGAGACTCCGTCGTCGGCGTTCCGTGCGTGCCGTAAGTGAAGCGTCCCCTGCCGATTCAGCAGATCGTCGGTGGTGGGGAAGAGGACCGTGGAGCCGCGATAGATCGGGGTGTTCACGAAGCCGTGCTGTTCGTTCGGATCGCGGCCTGCATGAACCAGTCGGGTGCGTTCGCCGAGATCGTCGGGCTTGGGAGGAAGCTTTGACATCGCCTGCCGAATTTTTGTGAGCGGGAGAAACGATGTGGGACGGGGGGCGGGGTGCCGTCAAGTCACCTCGCAAGAGTGCTCCCATCAACACTTGACCCGTCATCGATGATAGAATGTGATGCTTTCCGGATGCCGCTCATTTTGAGTGGCGGACAGCCGCCAAACAGGGAACCGGGCTCGGCGCAGGCGACCATCGTCGCGTCAGCCTCTAGTGGAGACTATAACAACATGAAAAAGGCCATCGTAACGATCGCCTTCGGCCTCACGGCCAGCCTGCTCGCGACGGGCGCCTCGGCGCAGGCGACGCTCGAACAGCGTGAAGCAGAAGGGCTATCTGACCTGCGGTTCGAACACCGGCCTCGCTGGCTTCGGCGTTCCGGACGCGCAGGGCAGCTGGGCCGGCCTCGACGTCGGATTTCTGCCGCGCCATGTCGGCGGCGATCTTCGACGATCCGACGAAGGTCCGCTACATTCCGCTCGCCGCGAAGGACCGGTTCACGGCCCTGCAATCGGGCGAGGTTGACGTTCTCGCGCGTAACTCGACCGCCACCATGTCGCGCGACACCCAGCTCGGCCTGGATTTCCCCGCCATCAACTACTTCGACGGCCAGGGCTTCATGGTCCGCAAGAAGCTCGGCGTATCCTCGGCCAAGGAGCTGAACGGCGCGTCGATCTGCACGCAGCAGGGCACCACCACCGAGTTGAACCTCGCGGATTATTTCCGCGCCAACAACATGAAGTATGAAGTCGTGGCCTTCGCGACCTCGGACGAAACCTTCAAGGCCTACGATTCCGGCCGCTGCGACGCCTTCACGACGGACGCCTCGGGCCTCTATGCGGAGCGCCTGCGCGCATCGGCGCCGGACGATCATATCGTCCTGCCGGAAATCATCTCCAAGGAGCCGCTCGGACCGGCAGTGCGCCACGGCGACAACCAATGGGGCGATATCGTCCGCTGGACCCACAATGCCATGCTGAACGCCGAGGAACTCGGCGTCACCAAGGCCAATGTGGACCAGATGAAGACCTCGGATAATCCCGAGATCAAGCGTCTGCTCGGCACCGAGGGCAAGTACGGCGAGGCCATCGGCCTCACCAACGACTGGGCCTACCGCGATCATCAAGCACGTCGGCAATTACGGCGAGAGCTTCGAGCGTAACGTCGGCGAGGGCTCCAAGCTGAAGATCAAGCGCGGCCAGAATGCGCTCTGGACCAAGGGCGGCCTTCAATACGGCATCCCCGTCCGCTAGGCGTCACGATGAAACGGGCGTCCGGAGCAATCCGGGCGCCCCTTCTGAAAGAAAGAAGCCAGCCAATGGCTGCCTGCCGCGAGAAATGCGGATCACGGGCCAACAACAACAATGCCGTGAGGGGTTAGGTTCAGTGCAGACAATCGTCAGCCAGACATCGCCGCCAAAAAAATCGGTTCTCTACGACCCGAAAGTGCGTGGCGCGTTTTATCAGGTCGCTGCTCGTCCTTGTCGTCGGCTACCTGTTCTACATGGCGGCCTCGAACGCGGTCGAGAATCTCCAGCGCGCGAAGATCGCCTCCGGTTTCGGCTTTCTCAACAACACCGCCGGCTTCGATATCAGCCAGACGCTGATCGCCTTCAGCGCGGCCGGTTCCACATACGGCGATGCCTTCATCGTCGGGCTGCTGAACACCCTGCTGGTCTCCGCCATCGGCATCGTGCTTGCAACCTTCCTGGGCTTCACGGTCGGCATCGCGCGCCTGTCGAAGAACTGGATGGTCGCCAAGGTTGCGATGGTCTACGTCGAGGTGCTGCGCAACATCCCGCTGCTGCTGCAATTGCTGTTCTGGTATATCGCGGTGCTCGGCCCGCTGCCGCAGCCGCGCGATTCCATCGGGTTCGGCGCAGGCCTGTTTCTGAATTCCCGCGGGCTGTTCATGCCCCGTCCGCTCTATGCGGGCGATGCCTGGGTCATCGGCGTGGCGATCATCATCGGCATCGTCGGCACCATCGTATTTCGCCGGTGGGCGAAGAAGCAGCAGGAGCAGACCGGGCGGCAATATCCGGTCGGGATCGTCACGATCGCGCTGGTGCTCGTGCTGCCCTTCCTCGCGTGGCTGCTTCTGGCGCTGTTCGGCACCAACCCGATCAGCTTCGACATGCCCCAGAAGGGAACCTTCAACCTGCGCGGCGGAATGCAGATCCTGCCCGAATTCGTCGCCCTCCTCGTGGGCCTCGTCACCTACACGGCGGCCTTCATCGCCGAGGTGGTGCGCGCCGGCATCCTGGCTGTCTCCAAAGGTCAGACGGAAGCGGCGGGATCGCTCGGCTTGCGGCCCGGCCCAGACGCTCCGGCTGGTGGTCATCCCGCAGGCCATGCGGGTCATCATCCCGCCGCTGACCAGCCAATATCTCAACCTGACCAAGAACTCCTCGCTCGCGGTCGCCATCGGCTATCCGGACCTCGTTCAGGTGTTCATGGGAACGGTCCTCAACCAGACCGGTCAGGCCATCGAAGTCGTCGTCATCACCATGGGCGTCTATCTCACGATCAGTCTCGTGACGTCGTTCGTGATGAACATCTACAATCGCCGCGTCGCAATCGTTGAACGGTAGGAATCATCATGAGCACCGCCGTTGACACCATCCGGCTTCGTCCAGCCCCGGCAGATCGAAGCTCTGCCGCCCCCAATCTCGCCCGCGGTCCCATCGCGTGGGTGCGGGAAAACCTGTTCTCCAGCCCGCTCAACGGCCTGCTGACGCTCGCGGTTGCGTATCTGCTCTACGTGATCATTCCGCCGATCATCGACTTCCTGTTCATCAACGCGGTCTGGACGGGCACGGATCGCGATGCCTGCCGGGCCGAGACCGCCGGCCACCGGGTCGGGGCGTGCTGGGCGTTCGTGATCGACAAGATCAACTACTTTACGTACGGCTCCTACACGATCTCCGAGCGCTGGCGGGTCAACATCTTCTTCGTCATGCTGGCGGTCGGCGTGACCTGGCTGCTCTGGCTGAAGGCGCCGCGGCGCGATCTCGGCGCGGTCTATTTCTTCTGGCTCTTCCCGACCTTCGCCTACATCCTCCTCACCGGCGGAAACATGGATCTGGGCGGCCGGATTCTGGATCGGGTTCCTGGTGTTCGCGATCCTGTTCGCGCTCGCATTCGGCGCGATGGCGTATCTGCTCAAGGTTTCGGTGAAGTCGGGAATCGCCATCGGCGGCGGCATCATGGCGGTCATCGGCATCACGCTGGCGCTTGATGGATTTCGATTTCGGCCTCGACCACGTGCCGACGTCGCTCTGGGGCGGCGTTCTCGTCACGCTGCTCGTGGCAACGGTCGGCATCGTGTTCTCGCTGCCGTTCGGCATCCTGCTCGCGCTCGGCCGGCGTTCCAAGCTGCCGATCGTGCAACTCGCCTCGGTGATCTTCATCGAGTTCGTGCGCGGCGTCCCGCTCATCACCGTGCTCATCATGGCCAACACCATGCTGCCGCTCTTCCTGCCGGCCGAAATGACGGTGGACAGGCTGGCGCGGCCGCTCATCGGCGTGGCGTTCTTCGCCTCGGCCTACATGGCCGAGGTGGTGCGCGGCGGTCTTCAGGCGATGCCGAAGGGGCAATATGAAGGCGCGATGTCGCTCGGCCTCAACTACCCGCAGATGATGGTCTTCATCATCCTGCCGCAGGCGCTTCGCATCGTCATTCCGGGAATCGTCAACACCTTCATCGGGCTTGTTCAAGGACACGTCGCTGGTGTCGATCGTCGGCATCTTCGACCTGATCAAGACCATCGAGGCGTCGCGCATCGATCCCAACTGGGCGGCGCCGACCATCAGCTATACGGGCTATGCGTTCGCGGCCTTCTTCTATTTCGTCTTCTGCTTCGGCATGTCGCGCTACTCCCTCGGGGTCGAGCGTCGGCTTGCGGCAGGCCAAAACAGGTGAGTTCCATGGCAACGACACTGACTTCGCGACAAGCCGCCATCGACCCGACGGCGCAGCCGGCGATCCAGCTTGTGGACGTGCACAAATGGTACGGCGAGTTCCACGTGCTGCGGGACATCAACCTGACGGTCCAGCGCGGCGAGCGCATCGTGGTCTGCGGCCCGTCCGGCTCCGGCAAATCGACGATGATCCGCTGCATCAACCGGCTGGAGGAGCACCAGAAGGGCAACATCATCGTCGACGGCACCGAGCTGACCAACGACCTCAAGCGCATCGACGAGGTGCGACGCGAGGTCGGCATGGTGTTCCAGCACTTCAACCTGTTCCCGCATCTGACCATTCTGGAGAACTGCACGCTGGCGCCGATCTGGGTCAAGAAGATGCCCAAGAGGGAAGCCGAAGAGGTGGCGATGAAATACCTGACCCGGGTGAAGATCCCCGAGCAGGCGAACAAGTATCCGGGCCAGCTCTCCGGCGGTCAGCAGCAGCGCGTGGCGATTGCCCGTTCGCTCTGCATGAGCCCGAAGATCATGCTGTTCGACGAGCCGACCTCGGCGCTCGATCCGGAGATGGTGAAGGAAGTGCTCGACACCATGGTGAGCCTTGCCGACGAGGGCATGACGATGATCTGCGTGACCCACGAGATGGGCTTCGCGCGCCAGGTCGCCGACCGGGTGATCTTCATGGATTACGGACAGATCGTCGAGATGAACACCCCCGACGCCTTCTTCAAGAACCCGCAGCACGAACGCACAAGGCTGTTCCTGTCGCAGATCCTGCATTGATCGGATCGATGGCTGTCATTCCGGGGCGCGCCTTGGCGCGAGCCCGGAACCCTAGCCGCTACGGTCTAGACGACCGCGACGCTTGCCTGGATCGCAGGCGCGTCTGGGTTCCGGGCTCGCTTCCGCCCCGGAATGACGGAGTGATTGCAGCTGTACGCTGAAATCAGCTTGCGCGGTCCGCGCCGGTGGCGATCGGCAGGTCCTCGCGCGATCCCCATTCGGCCCATGATCCGTCATAAAGCGCTTTCGCCGGATGCCCCGTGGCCTCCAGCGCCAGCGACAGGATGGCGGCCGATACGCCCGAGCCGCAGCTGGTGATGACCGGACGGGTCACATCGATGCCGGCGTCGCCCATTGCTTTCTCGATCCCGGCTTTGTCTTTCAGCTTGCCGTTCTCGATGATGGTGGGAAACGGCAGGTTGATGCTGCCCGGCATGTGCCCGGCGCGAACACCCGGCCGGGGCTCCGGCGCCTCTCCCCGAAAGCGCTCGGCGGGCCGCGCATCGACGACTTGCGCCGACGAGGTGGCGAGCGCGTCGCGGACCTTGGCGGCGTCGGCGACGACGGAAGGATCGAATCGCGGCGTGAACGTCCTCGCCGGAAGGGGCCGACCGGGGCCGCTTTCGATCGGGCGCCCCTCGGCTTTCCACGCCGGAAAGCCGCCTTCGAGAATCCGCACGTCCCTGGCGCCGAAGGCGCGGAACGTCCAGCGAACCCGCGGCGCCGAGAACAAGCCGGCGCCGTCATAGACGATGACGATGGTGTCGTCGCCGATCCCCATCGCCCCCACATGGCGGGCGAATTCATCCGGCGACGGCAGCATGTGCGGCAGCGACGACGAAGTGTCCCGCACGCTGTCGATATCGAACCGGACGGCGCCCGGAATATGGCCGGCGAGGTATTCGGCTTCGGGGTCGCGGTTCTGGGTCGGCAAATACCAGGAGCCGTCGACGATGACGACGTTCGGATCGTCGAGATGCTCCTGCAGGCGGGCGGGTGTGACGAAAATCTGCGTCATGACGAACAATCCTTCCGATCAATCTACAAGCGCCAGGCGCACGCGGCGGTTCTGCTTGCCCTTCTTCTCGATATCGGTCACCGCGACGGTGCCGATTTCGCCCGTGCGGCGCACATGGGTTCCGCCGCAGGGTTGCAGATCGATGCCCTCGATGGACACGAGCCGCACCTTGCCGGAACCGCGCGGAGGCTTCACCGACATGGTCTTGACGAGGCCGGGATTGGCATCGAGTTCCGCGTCGGTGATCCAACTTTCGGTCACCGCCGCGTCGCGGGCGATCAACGCATTGAGCTTGTCGGTCAGATCGGTCTTGTCGAGACCCGCATCGGGAATGTCGAAATCGAGCCGGCCATCGCCATCCGCGATCGCGCCGCCGGTCACCGGGTAGGGCAGCACCACGCTCAAAAGATGCAAAGCGGTATGGACGCGCATTCGCTTGAGGCGGCGTTCCCAATCCAGCGCCAGCGACACCTTCTCGCCGGGCGTGAACTTCGCGGCCTGCTCAGGGCCGACGAGATGCGCCACCTGCGAACGGTCCGGCGCGTAGACCGTGTTGGTAACGGGAATGGCCTCTCCGTCGGCGCGATGAAGAACCGCGACGTCGCCCGGCTGCCCGCCGCCCTGCGCATAGCAGATGGTCCTGTCGAGAATAACGCCGCCCTCCGGCGTGACGGCGACGACGATGGCATCGCAGGTCTTGAGATAGGCGTCGTCGCGAAACAGAAGTTCGGTGGCCGTCATGGTGATCCTGCTCTTAAGACTCTTGGGCGGCGTCTGGGGCGCATACGAAACGTTGGGCGAGGAAGCTGAGGCCAAGAGGGCCCGTGGGTCAAGCGCCGATCAGCCACGCGTGCGCGCCACCCGGAAGGCATCGAGCGCCCGCTCGCGCGCGGCCGCGTGGTCCACGACAGGACGCGGATAGGTTTCGCCGAGGATGACGCCGGCGGCGTCGAGATCGGCGAGCGGGGCATCCCAGGGCTTGTGGAGCCAGCGGTTCGGGAGGCCTGCCAATTCGGGCACGAAGGCGCGCGTATAAGCGCCATCCGGATCGAATTTCTCACCCTGGGCGACCGGGTTGAAGATGCGATGAAACGGCGCGGAATTGGGGCCGGATCCGGCGACCCATTGCCAGTTGAACGCGTTGTTGGCGGCATCGGCATCCACGAGCGTGTCCCAGAACCAGCGTTCGCCCTCCCGCCAATCGACGAGCAGATGCTTGATCAGGAACGACGCGGCGATCATGCGAACCCGATTGTGCATCCAGCCCGTCTGCCAAAGCTGGCGCATGCCCGCATCGACGATGGGATAGCCCGTCATGCCGCGCCGCCACGCCACGAGGCCGTCTTCGCTGGGAGACCACGGCATGTGGTCAAAGGCCGCAAGGTGGGACGAGGACGGCAGGTCGGGGATGTCGAACAAAAGCTGATAGCAGAAATCGCGCCAGGTGAGCTCCGTGAGGAATTTCTGACTGTCGCGATCGAGCGACGGGTCCTCGTCCCGCGCCGCCGCCACGGCATGCCAGACCTGGCGCGGACTGATCTCGCCGAAGCGCAGATGCGGCGAGAGGCCCGAATAGCCATGCGCGCCGGGGCAATCGCGCTTGTCGGCGTAGCCGGAAAGCCTGTCATCGACGAAAGCGGCGAGCTTGCGCCGCGCCGCATTTTCCCCGCGTGTCCACGTCTCCGCGAAACCCGACGCCCAATTCGGGCGCGTCGGTTCGAGCTGGAGCTCCTTGAGCGTGACCGAACTGCCCAGCGCGGCTTTCGGCCATGTCCCGGCGGGAATTTTCCCGGGCGCGGGGAGGGGTGGCGCGACCCTGCGCGCCATCGCGGCGCGGCTGTAGGGCGTGAAGACCCGAAACGGTTTGGCCGATTTGTTTTTCACCTCCCACGGCTCGTTGAGAAGGCGGCCGTTGAAACTCTCGACCGTCACCCCGCGCGTTGCGAGATCCGCCTTGAGACGCGTATCGACGGCGATCTCGGGCGCGCCGTAGCGGCGGTTCCAGAACAGGGCGGTGGCGGCCGTGTCGGATGCGATCCGCGCGACGATTTCCTCAGTCGGGCCCCGAAACAGAACGAGCCGGCTTCCCAAAAGCCGGAGCAAATCGTCGAGGGATTCAAGCGAGCCGTGCAGCCACCAGCGCGAGGCCGCGCCGAGCGGTCGGATGCCTTCCGATTGCTCGTCGATGAGCGCAAAGCACAGGATTGGCGCGCCGGTTTCGAGGGCGGCACGGAGGGCAGGATTGTCCGCGAGCCGGTAATCGTCGCGGAACCATACAAGGACTGGAGAAGCCAAACTGCACCCCGCAGGAGAGACGATGTGGGAGGGCGACAGCGTGCCTGTGGCCGACAGCGAAAATGGCCCACGGGAAGCCAATTTCAAACCCGGTTGTTCCAGGATGCTGTGAATTGGCTCACGCCGTCGCATCGGCGCCTGGGGAGCCGGTGAGATTTTGTCACAGTTTGCAGGACTTCCAACCTGCTTTCAAATTCGCTCGAACGAAAGAATTTGTTCGACCGAATGAAAAGTTACTTCGTATATATTAAACGAGAACGTTTTTTTTCATGAGCTTGACTTCTGACCGACTGTAACTATCTTGGTTCTTGTCATGAGCACACAGCGAAAAATTCTTTTGCGCGCAGGCCGCTTCGTCGCAGGCCGCTAAGCCCGAAGCGCCCGACAGCATCTCAATGCCGCGGTCACTTCTGGGCGATTTGATATTTCACCAACATCTCTGAAGAGCTTCACAGGCGTTCTGCGCCGCTCGACATGCGTGTCGAGCGAGAGCGCGGAGCGTCGCAAGGAGGACACCATGAATATGCGAGCCGGATTGCCGCCCATCATCATCGGCACGAGCGATTTCAATCGTCTCGTTGGCGCGGCGGCTCTCCAACGCACGCGGACAATGCCAAACCGGAATTTCCTGATTTCGGAGCTGAGACGCGCGTCTATCTGTGATCAGAACGATCTTCCCGGGGAGGTCGTATCCGTTCGCTCGCGGGTGACTTACAGGCTGGGGAGGAAGGGGAGGCAGGTCGTACAGGATTTGGTGTTCCCGGAAGATTTGATGAGCCCGGACTCCGAAGTCTCCGTCACCACGGCACTTGGCATCGCGTTGCTTGGTCTCCGCTCTGGAGACTGGATGCCGTTTTGCGCGCGTCCCAACGAGGTACCGATGGAGGTCGTGGTGGAAGATGTTGCCTCTCTTATCGGCGGCGGTGATGAGTCGGAAGCAGTTCCGCCCTTGTCGAGAGATGAGAACTCGAAGCATCATCTCGACCGCCGTCTCGACGACGCTCTGATGGAAACCTTCCCGGCGAGCGATCCGATCTCCATTTCGATCGCGTGAAGCGGAGTTGACGAATGAAGCCATCCCGTTCCGTCCAAACGCGGAAAACGAAAGGCTTGGTTCCGACCCCTTCAATTCGTGGGAAGCGGCCGAACCAACACGCCTTTTCTTCCGCGAGAGCATGTACGAATCTTCTGCTCCGCCCGTACCATTTCGGAGCCATGCCAATAGCCCTGGCTCGGCGCATGAGCATTGCTCTGCCGGAGCCAGGGAATCTCGAGACGAAGCATCCTTATGGGTGGTCGCAGTTCCGTGTCTCGCAACAGCGCAGGGCCGGACAAAGGCGACCGAATTGAGAGAAAATTCGACATGGCCAAGAAACACAGGACCGGAAATCGCGAAGCCAAGAAGCCGAAGAAGATCAAGCCGCAAGAGAGCGAAGTGACCTCGATCGGCCAAATGCTCAAAGGCAGCAGCAGCAGAAAGGCCTGATTGCCCGCGATGAGGCGGCTCGCGGTCGAAGGACAATGGCGAGCCGCCGATCCCCGACATCCACGGGTCCACCGACAATAACTCTCCAGCCCGGGCCGAGCCTCTTCGAATGAGCCCCGTGCGGGCGAGGCGCCGCACGAGCGAGCGTGGGCGCCGGCTCAAATGAGTAAAATAGAGAGATCGTCATGAGCAGACAGACACTTCGTCGATTTTGTGAAAGCTGCACGCGCAGAATGCCGCGAGCAGCCATTCGTTGTCCTTGGTGCGCGCACCCTGCCACGGCGGGTTTGGCGATCGCGTCAACCGTCATGGTCCTGGTCGCGCTGGTGCAAAGGTTTAAGGTGTAAAATCAAATGTCGATCATCGGGCTTGCGTTCTTGTTTGTCACGCTTCTCACGCAGTTGATTTATTGGGGGGACCTCGTTGAGTATCTTGGCATCGCGGCACACACGGCTGCGTTCTCGTTCGTGCTTGCCCTTCTTCTTCTGCAGACAGCCTTTGTTGCAAGAAAGTACGGTTGATGCTGCGTTACTCCGCGCAGGCCGTGCCCTCGCAGGCGCGTCGGTTGACGCAACGCGCATCCTCGCTCCGGGTAAATAATACCTTCCAAAGCCTTTATGCCGAGTGCGGCTCCCATCGGGAGGGTGTTGATGAGCATGTGGTCCGATTTTTCGCCGATTGTCAGCCGACGACGAGCTTCACACGCGAAATCGTGGTACGCGATCTTGCCCTCGGATGTGGATCAGGTCGCTCGAACAGCCATATCGATTTCCGCGCTCGACTATGCGCGGCTTGCACGCATCGCAACCGCAGGTGCTCACACCGAAGACGCCCCCATTGCCGAGATGCTCGCGGGTGAACTCGAACGTGCGCATGTCGTCGCCCCCGAAGCAGTTGAGCCCGACGTCGTCACCATGCATTCGCGGCTGGAATACAAGGACGAGGTGACCGGAGACACACATAGGGTGACGATCGTATACCCAGAAGAGGAAGATCGACAGGCCAACAGGGTCTCCATCTTGTCGACGATCGGCGTCGCTTTGATCGGGGTCTCGGAAAGACAACCAATCGAATGGCAAGGGCCAAGGGGAGGATTGCGCGGCTTCACTGTCCTCCGGCTTCTTCATCAGCCGGAACGAGACGCGATTACCGATCTTTCGATGTTCCAAATTGCGCCATAGAAGGTTCACTAGGGTGACGGGTTAAGCAGAAAGCACGTTCCCGTCTCTGCCAAATAAAGAACAACGGCTGAAGTTTATTTATGCAGAATATGTCTGGAAGCAAAAAATAGTAGAAGTTACTGTTGACTATTATAGTTCGTATGGATAACATCAAAATATCATGTTGATCTTTCGCTCGCATAATCGTCTGCTTCGAGCAGGCCATCTGATCGCGGGCCATTAGCCTCGGAACTCCACGCATTTTCCACGACTTGGGTTCGGGACGGCTTACGCAGCTGATTCCAATTTTCTTTGGGGCCGGCTTGCGGAAGACGGCGTGGTGAAATGCTGATCGATTCCTGGACCTCCCACGCTTTGTCCTACCCGAACCCGCGGCGCCCGAAGCCGAGAAACGACGGGGCGGCAGAGGTTATCGTCGGTCCTGACATCGAAGGTCGTGGTTTCTCACGCCAGCCTGCGACGAGGCGGGAGCAGGGTGACAGATCGGCGAGACGGCAGGTTGCTGCTGAAGAGCGTCCCTGCGCAGTGCGTCAGATGAGGATGAACTCCATCCGTTGTGTTCTCCGCGCGCGTGCGATGCCCGAAGAACGGTCATGAAATTCCGACGTTCGCTGCCTGAAAGGCGCGACGTCCGCAAGAAGAGGATAGTTCGAAATGACGAGACGTGCCGAGACGCGCATTACCTTGTCCGATGCCGATCACAAAGATCTCTCACGCCTGATCGCGGCCGCGTCGCAGACGATGCCGGAGGTTGCAGCGCAACTCGGGTATGAGCTCGAACGTGCACGCATCCTGCCCATGGGCAGGAATGTCGGGGACACGGTCCATATGGGATCAGAGGTCGAGTTCCGGGATGATACGACAGGCCGCGTGCAGGTGGTTACGCTCTGCTTTCCTGATGCAGCGGACATCGACAAAGGGAAGATCTCGGTGCTGACGCCAATCGGCACCGCCCTGATAGGTCTTCCCCGTCGGAAAGTCGATCGCATGGAAAACGCGTAACGGCGACGAACGACGCTTGACCGTTCTCAGTGTACTCGAGCCCGCGCCGATCGGGGAGGCAGCTTCCCCGGCGCCGCTCGAAAATGCCGCATCCCCTGCATGAAAATGACAGAACTCGTTCGGGTCCGCCGGACTCCAACTGGTCTTGAGGAATCTTTCGCGGCGGCGAATGTGCAAACACGGTACGACGCGCCGGAGGTTCACCGCGCTGCCCTCACCGTCGTTTCAGGGTGACCTGCCTGGCCGCGCCGCCCAGATCGGCAACACTGCGATAGCGTGGATTGACTCCCGAGTAGCATGCTCATGCTTCCAAGCAAGTTCGCTCGGACGTTTTTCGCCACCCGTGTAATATCCCACCCATGCCGGGCGAAGGAACCGCCGGCATCGCAGTCAGTCTTGGACTCTCTTCCCCCGATAAATGCCCGGGCGTCGGGCGTCGGATTCCGACACCAGGGCTAACAGCAATTATAAAGTGCGAAATTTTCCGGCTTCACGCGAGAAAGCGGAGCCCAACACCTTCCACTCTCACCTCGTGTTCGATGAAATCATCGCCTGCCACAAACGGCATCGTGTCACCCACCCGGAGTCCAAGCAATGCGATCCCCACGGGGGTCATGACCGAGAGCTCGGCATCGGGCCAGAGGAGATGTCGAGGGTGCACAAGAAGGTGAGCCGTCGGTTTGGACGCTTCATCCAGGCGGTAGATCACGCGGCAATTCGTCGACACGATATCGTCGGGTAATTCGCCGGGGTCGCAAAGTTTGGCGCGTCGTAACTCGGCCAACATGAACTCCGCGTTACGATCGCCCTTCTGTTTGGCCATGCCCGCGTAAAGCAGAAGATCATCGTAGTCAGTCGAGGCTATCGTCAGGGGAGGGAGGGAAGGCGCAGACATCATCGAACCGCTCCTGGCGGAGGTGCTTCTGATCACATTGAGACATCGCCCCAAGTCATACCGAAACGAGCGAGCGAAGCGCGGAATGGAAGTAAGCTGCATGTTTGTCTCGGGGGGCTGACGAAAGCTCGTCGCCGTCGCCCGAGATTACGTGCCCGTTCTCAGGCGACCTGCATGCGTGAAAAAATGCATTCTCATCTTGCGCAGCATAATAGTCGTTACGCTAGTTTGAGCTTTGGGAAAGTCAAGCTGCGGTGCGAGGCGCAGGACGTGGTTGCTTCGCCGGATGCACCAAAACACCAGCAGCTCTGGCGGGCTCGCCTACCGTCGTCTTCTCAGTCTCGTCCGCCGGTCGGAAAAAGGCGGGCGACAGTGAAGTGGAGGCGGGGGATTGCGACAGGTGTTCCATTGGCGAAGCCTGACCGTCCGATTTCTCCATCTTCGTCGCCGATTGTTCGCGTTGTCCGTGCCGTCGAATATCGGGCCTTCGCTTTTGGAAAGCGTCGATATAAAACTTGAGAGCGGAGGCAAGACCATGAGAGACAGTTCAATCCTCACCCCGGGACAGTGCCGTGCCGCGCGCGCACTTGCGGAAGTTGACATCGGGACCCTGGCGAACAAGGCATCCGTTCCCGCTGCGAATATCGTCGATTTCGAGAAGATGCGCCTTCAGCTCGATCCTCACCTACTATCCACGCTTCGTCGCGCGCTGGAGGACCTCGGCGCGGTGTTCATATCCGAGGACAGCATGGGGGTCGGCGTCAGGCTGAAGTTCAGCCGCCGCGGTGCTCGACGGATCGGAATATGGGAGAGTGAAGGCGGTTCGGTCGCCGAGGATGATGTTCCCTGATTTCCGACGGGCCACTACGCTTGCGCGTGAACGGTTCAGTCGTTTCTTCCTCATGCGTTTGACGGATCAGAACCCAGTAGCGAACGTGCCTGAAGGATCACCTGTTCGAGGTCCTCGTTAAAGTCTCCGACGGGCGTGCACGAACTTCGCCGAGACGCAATGAATCTGGCTGGTAGGTCATCGTTTTCGGGACCGTCGGCGCTCGACCGCTCATGCCTCTCACACCAAAGCCCCCGAACATTTCCACCGTGCTCTGGAGCAGGGCAGGCGGCAGCCACGTTTCGCGGGCTGACTTGCCTAGCCGCCGGAACCGACGTGGCCGGAGGCGGGCGATTCCTTCGCTCGCCGCTTGCTGCGGGACGACGAAGCGGCCTTCCTCGGCCTTGTGGAAGTACTGGCTCGCGACCAGCATGCCCTTGGCGGGGCGGATCGGCGGAATGCAGGTCAGCAGCATGAACGGCAAGGACGTGAGGAGGTGCACCCAAAAGGAGGGCTCCCACGTCACCTCGACCCATACGCCGAACGCCGCCGCCGGGATGCCCATGATGATCATGACGAAGAAGGCCGGGCCGTCGGCCGGGTCGGCGAAGGAGTAGTCGAGGCCGCAGGCCTCGCAGCGCGGGGCGAGCGTCAGGAAGCCGTTGAACAGGCGGCCCTTGCCGCACCGGGGGCAGCGGCACATGAGGCCGTGCTTGAGGATGGCATCCTTCGCACTGAGAGGTCATGGATCATGTTCGATCCTTCCGGTCTGCGCCTCGGTTCCCAAGGGTCAATGTATGGATTGATGATCCATACATATCGTACGTAGATCATACCTAGACTGGACTGCCGACGGTTCAGGTCGAGATTTGTAGCCGCCTCATCGCGCATCATGTATGTCGTACATGAGCCATACATTTACAAGACAAGAAGGTCAAGAACACGTGTTGTCCTGGATGCCGCAGATCGAGAAGGGGAGTGGGCCTAAGTACCTGGCCATCGCCGAGGCGCTGCTGGCCGACGTGCAGTCCGGCCGTCTCAAGCCGGGCTACCGCCTGCCGCCGCAGCGCCAGCTCGCGAAGGAACTCGGGGTGGACCTCACCACCGTCACCCGCGCCTTCAACGAGGCCCGCCGGATGGGGCTGATCGAGGCCAACACGGGGCGGGGGAGCTACGTGCGGGGCAAGGGGCCCGAGCGAGAGACAACGTCGCACCTGCCGGAACTGCCGATCATCGACCTGAGCATGAACATGCCGCCCGCAGCCGCCGGAGGCGAAACTGCGCGAGCGCATTCAGGAGGGGATCGCGGGCGTGCTGTCGTCGCCGCACGGCCTGATGCACCTGCACTACCAGGAGAGCGTGGGAGCCGGGCCGGACCGCGCCGCAGGCGCCCGCTGGCTCGGAGCCGCGCCTGGGGGCGGTTCCGGTCGACCGGGTCGTGGTGACCGGCGGAGCCCAGACGGCGCTCTATGCCATCGTGCGGGTCCTGGCCGAGCCGGGCGACGCCATCTGCGTTCCTGATCTCACCTATCCGGGCCTGCGGGCGATCGCCGAGCAGCTCAAGGTGCGGCTGGTCCCGGTGGCGATGGACGGGGAGGGGCTCGATCCGGCCGCGCTTGGAGGAGGCGTGCCGGCGCGAGCGGCCGAAGGCGGTCTACTGCGTCCCGACCATCCACAACCCGACGACCGCGACCATGTCGGCCAAGCGGCGCGAGGCGATCGCCGAGGTGGCCCGTCGCCATGGGATCGCGATCATCGAGGACGATGCCTACGGGGCGCTGCCCCGGCAGGCCCCGACACCGATCGCGGCGCTCGCGCCGGAGATCACCTGGCACATCGCCACCCTGTCGAAATGCGTGACGCCCGGCCCTGCGGACGGCCTACGTCGTCACGCCGCGGATTGGCCGACACCCTGCGGCTTGCGGCGGAGATCCGCGCCATGACCCTCATGGTGCCGCCGCTCATGGCGGCGTTGGCCTCGAAGTGGATCCTGGACGGCACGCTGGACGCCATCACGGCGGCGATCCGCGAGGAGAGCGCCGCCCGTCAGGCCATCGCACGGCGGGTCCTGCAAGGACTGGAATTCCAGGCCCACCCGGAGGGCCATCATCTCTGGCTGACGTTGCCCGAGCGCTGGCGCCGGGCCGATCTCAACGTCTACGCGCGGCAGTCGGGACTTGCCCTCGTGCCGAGCGAGGCCTTCGCGGTCGGGACCTGCCCCGGATGCCATCCGCGTATCCCTCGGCGCGGCGCAGAACCGGGCCGTGCTGGAACGGGGCCTCGGCCTGCTGGCGACGGTCCTGTCGCATGGACCCAGCGCCCTGTCCTCGATCGTGTGACGGTGATGGCAGCGCCGATCACCTGCCGCCGCCCCATCAAAGCCGCACGGAGCGCAGGCGAAGCGCATTGCCGATCACGCTGACCGATGACAAGCGCCATCGCCGCCGCGGCGATGATGGGCGAGAGCAGGATGCCGAAGAACGGATAGAGGACGCCCGCCGCGACCGGCACGCCGAGCGCGTTGTAGATGAAGGCGAAGAACAGGTTCTGGCGGATGTTGCGCATGGTCGCCTGCGACAGCCGGCGTGCGCGGACGATGCCCGTCAGGTCGCCCTTGAGCAGCGTGATGCCGGCGCTTTCCATCGCCACGTCGGTGCCGGTGCCCATGGCGATGCCGACGTCGGCCGCGGCCAGCGCCGGCGCGTCGTTGACGCCGTCGCCCGCCATCGCGACCACGCTGGCCCTCGCCTTGTAGCCGCTTCACGACGGCGCTCTTCTGCTCTGGCAGCACCTCGGCCTCGACCTCGTCGATCCCGAGCGGCCGGGCGACCGCCTTCGCGGTGGTCCGGTTGTCGCCGGTGAGCATCACGACCCGGATGCCCTCGGCCTTGAGGCCGGCAAGCGCCTCGGGCGTCGTCGGCTTGACGGGATCGGCGATGGCGATGATTCCAGCGACGCGCCCATCGACGCCGGCGAAGATCGCCGTCGCGCCGTCCTGCCGCAGATCCATCGGCCTGCACATCGCAGTGCCGCCGATATCGATGCCGTGCTCGGCGAGAAACGCCTCATTGCCCAGAACGACGCGTCGGCCCTCCACTGTCCCGAGCGCCCCCTTTCCGGTCGGAGAATCGAAGTCGGTGACCGGAGACGTCGCGATGCTTTCGCTCTCCGCCGCGGCGACGATCGCCACTGCGAGCGGATGTTCGCTGGCGCGCTCGACGCTGGCGGCCAGGCGCAGGATATCGACTTCCGTGAAGCCCTTCGCCGGCACGACGGCCGTCACGGCCGGCTTGCCCTCCGTGAGCGTTCCGGTCTTGTCGACCACAAGCGTGTCGACCTTCTCCATGTGCTCGAGCGCCTCGGCATTCTTGATCAGGACGCCGGCCTGGGCGCCGCGCCCGACGCCGACCATGATCGACATCGGCGTGGCGAGCCCGAGCGCGCAGGGGCAGGCGATGATGAGGACGGACACCGCCGCGACCAGCCCGAAGGCGAACCGCGGCTCCGGTCCCCAGATCGCCCAACCCGCGAAGGCGAGAGCCGCCACGCCGATGACCGCGGGCACGAAGTAGCCCGACACCTGGTCGGCCAGACGCTGGATCGGCGCCCGGCTGCGCTGGGCTTCCGCCACCAGCTGAACGATCTGCGACAGCAGGGTGTCGCGGCCGACCTTTTCTGCCTCGATGACCAGGCCGCCGGACTGGTTCATGGTGCCGCCGATAGCCTTGGCCCCGACCGTCTTGGTCACGGGCATCGATTCCCCTGTGACCATCGATTCATCGACGGAGCTGCGCCCCTCGACCACGATGCCGTCGACCGGGACCTTCTCTCCGGGACGGACGCGCAAGCGGTCTCCGACCTGCACCGAATCGAGCTGGACCTCCTCCTCGCTGCCGTCGTCGCGCGATGAGCCGTGCGGTCTTCGGCGCAAGGTCGAGCAGTGCCCGAATGGCGCCGCTGGTGCTCTCGCGGGCGCGCAGTTCCAGCACCTGCCCAAGGAGGACGAGGACGGTGATCACCGCCGCGGCCTCGAAATACACCGCAACGGAGCCGTCATGGCTGCGGAAGGCCGACGGGAAGATGTCGGGCGCGAGCGTGGCGATCACGCTGTAGAGCCACGCGACGCCGGTACCCATGGCGATGAGCGTGAACATGTTGAGGCTGCGGTTCTTCAGCGACTGCCAGCCGCGCTCGAAGAACGGCCAGCCGGCCCAGAGCACGACCGGCGTCGCCAGCGCGAACTGGATCCAGTTGGAGATGACCGGCGGAGCAGGTGGCCGAGTCCGGTGAGGTGGCTCGCCCATCTCCAGCGATGAAAACCGGAAGCGTCAGCGCCAGTCCGATCCAGAAGCGGCGCTTCATGTCGATCGAGCTCGGCATTGGGCGTCGCCTCGGCGCGTCACGAGCACCGGCTCCAGCGCCATGCCGCAGATCGGGCAGGAACCCGGACCGACCTGCCGAATTTCCGGATGCATCGGACAGGTGTAGATCGCGCCCTCCGGAACGGCCTCGGCTTTTCGTGTGTGTGCGGGTGCGATGTACTTTTCCGGATCCGCCATGAATTTCGACTGGCAGCCCGCGGAGCAGAAGTAATAGGGCTTGCCGTGATACTGGGCCCGACGTGTGGTCGTATGCGGGTCCACCATCATCCCGCAGACGGGATCCTTCACCTTGCCGGCATCCGCCCCATGCGATTCGTGATCGTGGCCTTGATGATGATGACGATGTCCATGTTCCTCATGCACATGTCCTTCAACGCTCCGATCACCAGTCATGGCTAGCCTCACTCTTGTTTGGACGACACCATCGACCCTCCCACAGGGGTAAGGTCAAGAGCCTACGGGTCGGTCATCGCGGCGTCACAGTGAAAAGCTACCGAAAGCCCAATGTGTTGATCGATTGCGAGTAGTGATGTTTGATGAACATGAACCCGACTATCGCGACGAATGTCCTAGTTCTGCGCTGCTGATAGTGTCGGGGATCGCCGCAAGTCTTGTTTTCGTTGCTGCGCTGTTTCTGGGCTAGCACCGGAAATAGGCTCGATCTTTGAGGGGTCGTTTTCCGACGATCGATCTACCTTCGATCTGTGGCGCGCGCTCGAAGATTATGGCTGGGCCCGAATGGTGCGACGCAGCGGCGTCTATTCGGGTCGGTTGTGCTGGCGCCCGACTGCGCTCACCTTGTCGACGCCACATCGTCCTCGGCCGGAATCACCGGGTCGAAGCGTGAGACCGCAAAGCAACCTGAAGATAAATCGTAATTGCATCAAGCACTTGCCCGGCCTTGTCTGGGGGAAAGTACTTTATTTCAAACGACTAAGCTTGGGGCGGGTAAAAAATTGGCTCCGGCGGTAGGATTCGAACCTACGACCAACGGATTAACAGTCCGCTGCGCTACCGCTGCGCCACGCCGGAATATTGCCATGCCATCCGGGACGGGCCCGGTGGCCTCCTTTTGCCAGGCGGCCCTCGATGGGTGGTGCCTCGGCGTCAGGTGGGAGCCATATAACACGGGTTTCGTCGGTTGCAAGTGCTGTCTTTCGGGTCTCGCGCCTGTTGCTCTTTGGTCCGAGGCTCTGCTATGGAGCAGCCGTCGCGGTTGCGGCGCGCCCCGGATGGCCTCGTGGCGGAGTGGTTACGCAGAGGACTGCAAATCCTTGCACCCCGGTTCGATTCCGGGCGAGGCCTCCATCCCTACACTGAGGCATTTCATGGTCGATTTCACGCAGGCGCGCCGAACGATGGTGGACAGCCAATTGCGCACTTTCGATGTGAATGACATTTCGCTCCTCGACGCCATGGATGACGTCCCGCGGGAGCATTTCGTTCTTCCCGGCCGCGAACAGCTCGCCTACAGCGACCTTGAGCTTCCGGTCAGCGAAGGCGCCGATCGCCGCTTCATGCTGAGCCCCATGGTGCTCGCACGGTTGATCCAGGCCCTCGAGATCGATGGCGGGGACCAGGTTCTCGATGTCGCAAGCGGACGCGGCTATTCCTCAGCCGTCCTGTCGGAGCTCGGCGCCTATGTGACGGCGCTGGAAGCGGATGGGGCTCTCGCTGAGGCCGCCCGCAGCGCTCTGAAGGCCGCGGGCTCCGAGCGGGTGACGCTGGAGACTGGCGACCTCGCGGACGGTTTTGCCGCGTCCGGACCCTACGACGCGATTCTCGTCAACGGCGCCCTCGAGGTGAGGCCGGAGGCTCTGCTCCGGCAATTGAAAAATGGCGGCCGCCTGGCCTGCGTGGTCGGGCAGGGCCGCTCGGGCCGCGCGACCCTCTTCGTCCGCTCAGGCGACACCTTTGGCGAGCGCAGCCTCTTCGACGCCGCCGCGCCCGTCCTGGACGCCTTCCGGGCCAAGCCGGGCTTCGTGTTTTAATTCCTTGTTAACCTTCGGAAGAGTGTCGCTTATTTGCGCCACTCGCTGAGAAAATGCTGCGATTTGCGGCCTGCCGGATTGCCAACTTATCCCGCATGGGTATTGTTTCGTTCTGTATCGTGTTGGTTTAATGCAGCGTAGAGAAAACGGTCGGACGGCTACGGCCAGTTCGAACCAACAGGTAGGTGGGCGTGAGCGACACTCGATTTGGCAGAACAGGGCAGGCGTTCTTCGGGGCGATGACGTCGGTCTTCGTGCTGGCGTTTGCCGGCGGCGTCTCGGCCGAAACGCTGGAAAGCGCCTTGTCTCGCGCTTACGGCAACAACCCCAACCTGAATGCCCAGCGCGCCAATGTCCGCGCGACGGATGAAAACGTCTCGCGCGCCAAGTCCGGCTACCGTCCCCAGGTCAATGCCTCGGCGGATGCGGGCCGTACCTATTCGGAATTCGAGCGTCCGGGCGGCGGCGGCACCAACATCGAGCGCCTGTACCCGCGCGGCGTCGGCGTGCAGATCGACCAGAACCTCTTCAACGGCTTTCGGACCAAGAATTCGGTCGAGCAGGCCGAATCGTCGGTCCTGGGCGCCCGGCAGACCCTGAACAACAACGAACAGAACACCCTGTTCAATTCGGCCTCCGCCTACATGAACGTGCTGCGCGACACGGCGATCCTCGATCTCCAGCGCAACAACGTCGAGGTCATCGACGAGCAGCTCCGCCAGACGAACGACCGCTTCAATGTGGGCGAGGTCACGCGCACGGACGTGGCGCAGGCGCAGTCGCGTCTTGCAGCCTCCCGCTCGCAGGCAAGCCTGGCCGAGGCCAATCTCCGCACGAGCGTGGCCCAGTACCGCCAGGTGATCGGTGTCGAGCCCCGTCAGCTCGCGCCCGGCCGTCCCCTCGACAAGCTGCTGCCGCGCAATGTGGACGGCGCCCTCAAGGTCGCGCTCAACGAGCATCCGGCCATCAAGGCCTCGATGCACGGCGTGGACGTTGCCGAGCTCCAGGTGAAGATCGAGGCCGGCGCCCTTGCGCCGCAGCTCGGCGTTCGCGGCTCGGTCGCCAAGCGCTACGACACCCAGATCGACGGCGACAACGTCCTGTCGGGTTCGGTCGTGGCGCAGTTGACGGTGCCGATCTATGACGGCGGTGTCGCCTATTCATCCACGCGGCAGGCCAAAGAGCAGGTCGGCCAGCGTCGGCTGGAAGCCGATTCGATCCGCGACCAGGTCCGCGCGGCGGTCATTTCCTCCTATGGCCAGCTCGAAGCGGCCCGCGCGCAGATCGTCGCCGCGCAGGCACAGGTCGATGCGTCCGAGACGGCGCTGAACGGCGTTCGCGAAGAGGCCCGCGTCGGCCAGCGCACGACCCTCGACGTGTTGAACGCGCAGCAGGAATTGTTGAACGCCCGCGTCAATCTCATCACCGCGCAGCGCGACCGCGTGGTCGCGTCCTACGCGGTCGTGCAGGCCATGGGCCGGCTGAACTCGCGTGCCCTCGGGCTCGCGGTCAACCATTACAGCCCACGGGTGCATTACGAGCAGGTCAAGGACCTGTGGGGTGGCCTGTCGACTCCTGACGGCCGCTGAGAAATCCCTGGACGGCGATTAACTTCGCTGTCCGGTCGCGCTTGCTTCTCTTCCCTTGCGTGAAATACTGACATCGCTCGCCAAGAGTTGATTCTCTAACCGGTTGATCGGTCACACGCATGAGTTCGGCGAATTCCAAAATTCAGGAACCTTCGATGGAGGAGATTCTCGCCTCCATCCGCCGCATCATCGCGGACGACCAGGAGGTTCTGCGCGGCGCGTCGCGTGACCGTGGCGAGCCGTCGGGCCTCGCCAACGTGCTCGATCTCACGGAGCGGCAGACCGCACAGATGCCAGGTCGCTCTGTGCCGCTCGGGCAGGCATATTCTGCGCCCGAGCTCGGCCAGGATGATCGCCAGGATGACGATCATTCGGACAATGATTTGCAACTGGTGAGCTATCACGACGAGCCTGAAGATGCGCTCGACCGCGTGCCGGAGCCCGATGAGGCCGAACGCAGCTTCTCCGACCCACGCCGCACGGATACGCTTCTGTCCAGCGCCGCCAACGCATCCGTTTCCGACGCCTTCACGCGGCTCGGCTCGACCATCATGCCGACGCAGCCGCAGACGCTCGAAGACCTGATGAAGGATCTTCTGCGCCCCATGCTGAAAGAGTGGCTCGACGACAACCTGCCGGCCCTGGTGGAGCGTCTCGTTCAGGCCGAGATCGAACGGATTGCCCGCCGCCGCTGATCTGGGCGTGAGCTGCGAACGTCTTCCGCTGCGCAGGACGCAAGGTCGGGCCATGCGAGGCGCTGGAACCTGCTATCGCCGGCTTCGCCTCGGTTGACTTCCCCTCCGGCCTCCGGTTTGTAACCGCACATATCTCGAGAGCTGGATCGTGTCGCCGGAACGTTGACTGCCTTTCCGGGCAAGGACATTGTCCAACTCATTGATATTTCGCCAATTCTTCACCCTCGGGTACGACCCGACGGGATCGCGCCCTGGCGCGCCAACTGACCGGTACGAAACGATGATGGACAAGACGTTCGATCCCGCCGCCGTCGAGGCGCGAATCTCCACCCGCTGGGATGAGGCCGACGCTTTCAAGGCAGGGCGCGAGGATCGGAAAGGCGCTGTCCCGTATACGATCGTCATCCCGCCGCCGAATGTCACCGGCTCGCTCCATATGGGGCATGCGCTGAACAACACGATCCAGGACATCCTGTGCCGCTTCGAGCGGATGCGCGGGCGCGACGTCCTGTGGCAGCCGGGCATGGACCATGCGGGCATCGCCACGCAGATGGTCGTCGAGCGCCAGCTCATGGAAAAGCAGATTCATCGCCGCGAACTCGGGCGCGAGGAATTCGTCAAGCGGATCTGGGAATGGAAGGACGAATCCGGCGGGCGCATCAAGGCGCAGCTCCAGCGCCTCGGCGCCTCCTGCGACTGGTCGCGCGAGCGGTTTACCATGGACGAGGGCCTGTCGGCCGCCGTCCTCAAGGTGTTCGTCGATCTCTACAACCAGGGCCTGATCTACAAGGACAAGCGCCTCGTCAACTGGGACCCCAAGTTCCAGACGGCGATCTCCGATCTGGAGGTGCAGCAGGTCGAGGTGAAGGGAAGCCTCTGGCATATCCGCTATGCCATCGAGGGTGAGCCCGAGCGCTTCATCACCGTTGCGACCACGCGGCCGGAGACGATGCTGGGTGACGTCGCGGTGGCGGTGCATCCCGAGGATGAGCGCTTCGCGGATCTCGTCGGCAAGTTCGCCATCCTGCCGCTGGTCGGCCGCCGCATTCCCATCGTGGCGGATGAATATTCGGATCCCGAGAAGGGCACCGGGGCGGTCAAGATCACGCCCGCGCACGACTTCAACGATTTCGAAGTGGCAAGACGCCACAAGCTCGCATCGATCAACATTCTCGGCACGGAGGCGCAGCTCGCGCTTGCCGGCAACGAAGACTTCCTGCGCGATCTGCCCGCGTCCCACGCTCTCGACGCGCTGATGGCGCTCGATGGGTTCGACCGCGCGGATGCCCGCAAGCGCGTTGTCGCGATGCTGGAGGAGACGGGCGATCTCGTCGCCATCGAACCCCATACCCACGCGGTTCCGCACGGCGATCGCTCCGGCGTCGTCATCGAGCCGTATCTCACCGATCAATGGTACGTGGACGTGAAGCCGCTGGCGGACCGGGCGCTCGGGGCCGTGCGCGCGGGCAAGACCAAATTCGTTCCGGAGAACTGGGAGAAGACCTATTTCCAGTGGCTCGAGAACATCGAGCCGTGGTGCGTGTCGCGCCAGCTCTGGTGGGGCCACCAGATCCCCGCCTGGTACGACGAGGAGGGCAACCACTTCGTCGCCATGAGCGAAGACGAGGCGAGGGCGCAGGCGCGCGCAAAGCACGGGCGCGACGTGACGCTGGTGCGTGACGAGGACGTTCTCGATACCTGGTTCTCGTCCGCCCTTTGGCCCTTCTCGACGCTCGGCTGGCCCGACGAGACGCCGGAGGTGGGGCGCTATTATCCCACGAACACGCTCGTCACCGGCTTCGACATCATCTTCTTCTGGGTCGCCCGAATGATGATGATGGGGCTGCACTTCATGGACGAAGTGCCGTTCGAGACCGTCTACATCCACGCCCTCGTTCGCGACGAGAAGGGCGCCAAGATGTCGAAGTCGAAGGGCAACGTCATCGACCCGCTCGACGTGATCGAACAATATGGCGCGGATGCGCTTGCGCATGACGTTATCCGCCATGGCGGCGCAGGGACGCGACATCAAGCTCAGCGTGCAGCGCGTCGAAGGCTATCGCAATTTCGCGACGAAGATCTGGAATGCCGCGCGTTTCGCCGAGATGAACGGCTGCCTGCGCGTCGCAGGTTTCGATCCGACATCGGTGAACGGAAACGCTCAACAAATGGGCGCTCAGCGAAACTGCGAAAGCCATCAACGAGGTGACGGCCGGGATCGAGGCCTACAAGTTCAATGAGGCGGCGCTCGCGGCCTATCGCTTCGTCTGGAACGTGTTCTGCGACTGGACGCTGGAACTGGCAAAGCCCGTGCTGCAAGGCGCCGGATTCGCCGCCAAAGATCGAGACGCAAGAGACGATCGCGTACATCTTCGACGAAATCAGCAAGCTGCTGCACCCGTTCATGCCGTTCATCACCGAGGAACTGTGGGTGATCAAGGGCGAGGAGGGCCCAAAGCGCGAAACGATCCTCGCGCTCGCGCCTGGTCCCATCTCGATGCGTTGATCGATCCCGCGTCGGAGGCCGAGATCGGCTGGGTGGTGGATCTCGTCAACGAGGTCCGGTCCGCGCGCTCGGAAACGAACGTGCCCGCGGGCGCGCAGATCCCGCTCGTGCTCGTGGCCCCCTCGGCTGACGTGAAGGCCCGCTCAGGACGGTGGGAAGACACCTTGAAGCGCCTCGCGCGACTGTCCAACATCTCCGTCGTCGAGAAGGCTCCGAAAAGCTCGATCCAATTGTTGATCCGGGGCGAGATCGCGGCGTTGCCGCTGGAAGGCGTCATCGATCTCGTGGCCGAGCGTGCGCGGCTCACCAAGGAGATCGCCAAGGTCGATACGGACGTGTCGAAGATCGACGCGAAGCTCGGCAACGCGGATTTCCTCAAGCGCGCCCCCGAGGAGGTCGTCGACGAGCAGCGCGAGCGGCGCGACGAATCGCTCGGTCGCAAGGCAAAGATGGAAGAAGCGCTGCGGCGCCTGTCGGACGTCTGATGCGCGATTGTCGTGGGCGGTCGAACGCCCACGACACTGCCCTGCCTAGCCGAGTGCGAAGTCGATCAGCAGCTTGATGTTCAGCGCCACGATGATGGCCGCGATAATTCCTGCGAAGATCGTGAGC
>CAWINL010000019.1:0-91440 GCA_963837375.1 uncultured Alphaproteobacteria bacterium
TCCCGATCGCTCTCGCTTTCGGCGGCTATTGGCGAGCGATTGCGACGGCCTCCATGACTGTCATGGCGCTTGTTGGGCTCACTGTCTGGATCTGGGGCATCCCCATCTGGCAGGTCTTCTTCAGGTCTCTCGAAACAACCCAGTTGCTAGTGCTCAATGAGGGTAGCGGACGGTTCGAGATATTCCAGAGCGCATTCGCGGCTGTGCGGTTGTGGGGCGGAGCCACTGCGCCAGCCTACGCTATTCAGGCTTGCATTTTTTTCCTTGTCGTCATCGCAAATGCGTTAATTTGGAGACAGACACTGTTGATCTGCGCCTGAAAGGCGCTGCGCTCCTGGTAGGCTCCCTTTTGGGCACACCTTATGTCCTTGACTACGACTTGGTATTGCTTGGCATGGCAATGGTTCTCTTGGTCTCTCATGGCCTGGAGAAAGGTTTTCGCGCATGGGAGAAGACGCTGTTGGCCGCAGCTTGGATTATTCCAGGCGGTGCCCGCTTCGTCGCAAAGACAACGTTTCTGCCAATCGGCCTGCTGTGTATGGTGGCGCTCTTTATATTCATCTGTGCAACGGTGCGTAGCGTCAATGTGGCGTCCGAAACCCGGGCGAGCGGGGCGTAAAGTGTCCTTGCCGCTCATTGGGGAGCGATGTGATGGACTCACGTGGGCTGAGCCGTATCCATGGCACTTGACCGGGAACGAACAAATTTCGTCCTGCCTTCGACCATAAGAGGTGGAGCGTGGTCCCCCACGATCAGGATCTCAGTGGGAGGGACTTCGGCAGTCAGGCGGGCAAGTCCCGTCAGAACATCAAGCCACATTTCGGTCATGTAGCAGACGTCTTTATGCCCGATTGCGCCGCCGTTCTCGCACCCGAGGCGGTGTGTGCCTTCCTGAGGCGCAATCGGCACGTGCGTGCTCAAGGTGAGCCAGTAAGCGAAGATGGGCTTCGTGGCCTCACGAAGCTGACGGCCCAAAAGCGGGAGGAGATCGGCATCGCACGGACCTTTGAAGGGCCCACCGCAGCGACGCGTTGGCACTTCGCGCAAGTTTTCGCCAAAGGTGAGTTGCTCGAACCCGAGCTTAGGATACCAGGCATCACGGCCGAAGAAGTGGGACGTGAATCCATGAAGGGCTGAGGTCTGATAGCCACGCGCGACCATTTGGGCAGGGAGGCAGTCGAATTGCTTGCCTTCAAGCAGTGCGCCATACGCCTCCCGGGTGGCACAGAGTTCCCGCATCTCCGCTGCCGTGGTCGAACCGTAATAGGTAGTCGAGCCTGTAGTCACGGCGTAACGCTGAAGCAACTCCGGATGGCGCATCGGCTCAAGGAGAATGGCCCGATGATCTGGATTTGCGAACTGGCCCAGAGCCTCCACGATTACGAGCAGAACATGACGCTTGGTTCCGGTAAGGGCGACCTCATGGAAGCCCGACTGGTCGGACGCGGCCTCGATCGGTCGTTGAGCACCGTAAAGCGCCCCGAACTGGTAATGCAAAGACGTATTCGCAAGGAGATCGAGAGCTGCGACGCCAATCGCCACTGTCACGAACAGCCCAGCGCTTCCGCCAATCATCCTGCTCCGCAGTCGCGTGAGAGCGGCGAGATTCACAGCCAGCAGAAGAGCCGCCGTGCCGATCATGCCCATGTAGAGCGGGGACTCGAATAACTTGAGTTCCCGCGCGAGATGGATAGCTTGGACGATCTCCATCGGCGCGAGCCCGAACAGCAGCGCAATCGTCCATATGCCGTCGAAAATGATGACGCCAAGGAAGAGCAAAACCGTCACCGGCCACGGAACTAGGCGAGCGATCAGAACGACGACGGCATGGGCGAGAATGGCAGATGGTCGCGGCGGCATGCCGATGCCAAGAATCATAGAGCCGATCGATAACACGTTCGGGAGTAGGATACCGGCGAAGCAGAGGAAAAGAGTCGGCCCGCTGGGCACCCTCAGCATCTGACGGGTCAGTGACGCTGCGCGGGCAGGTCGACCCATCGACTCCCAAGTTGCCATACTCATGCCTTTCTAGTCCTAGAGAGCGTCTAAGGCACAAGGCTGAAGACTTCGTGCACAGCGTGATCAGCCTGAGCCTAGAAACGACGCAATCGTTGTGCCCGTGGCCGCTTCCAAGCGGAACGGCTGATCAGATTACGGTGCGATCGAGGGGAAGCAGGCTGATGCGGACAGCGGGATTGACGTCTGGTAGATCAGAACGTTCAACTGGTAGGTCATTGTCGCATTCACAAGCGTGCCGCAAGCCGCCGTCTTGTCGGGTGGTGTAAACACGGGAGCGGGGGCCGGTGCGTAATAGTAAGTCTCGATAGCAGGGCAGCCGCTTGCGATCGCCTCACACCGGGCGCTCTTCTCGACGGCGTAATTGAGGTTCGCCATGGTAAAGCCGAGTAGCGACAGATGAAAGATACCAAGCACCAGCGCCAGAAAGACCGGCGCAATCATCGCAAACTCTATCGCGGTCGCGCCGCGCTCATCTCTTCGCAGTTTCTTTGTTCCGTTTTGGTAAATTCTCATAGCAAACGCATGTAGGTTGTCTTGGTGATGGTTGGAGCAAACAATCGCCCTACAGTGAAGTCGAGAAACAACGGCTGGTAGGCGTAAGTGACACCAATCGTGATGTAATCTCCCGGCTGTCCGGCCTGTGCACCCGTAATCGCACTGCAATTGGCAGGCTTGCTGCCGAGCGCGATGCCGCCCTCCGGTATCAGCGCGTTGGCATTGTTGAGGCAATAATAGCGTTCCACCGGCGCGTTCGCGAGTGTTACCTTGTCGCCCAGCGTGGTGCTCTTGATCGCCGCCGCCACGGCCGTGTCCAGGGCCGGGCATTTGGTCGTTGCGGGCAATTCCTTGTTCGGGTCACATGTCTTCCATGCCGCCTGCGCACCGACTTGGGCGGCGTTTTGCACTTGCATCACCGTGTAGGCATAACGGGCCACCTCGATCCCATTCATCAGGAGAATGCACAGGACGCCGGCGACGAGCGCAAACTCGATTCCGGCCACACCGCGGTGATCGTGTCAAGAGCGACCGGAAGTGCCGCTGGCTTGCTGCGTTGCGTTGTCGGTCATGACCCGATGAAATCCCATGATGCGTGACATGTTGCAGGAATGCATCGACTGCTTCATCTACATGACCAATGTTCCACGGCCCGTTGGAGCGGTGCCGGTGGGCAAGTTGAGACCAGCCTCGCCGCAATTACCGTGCGCCATGATCGCACCCGTGCCGTTGATGGTCAGGTTATCGACGACCAAGCCGAAACACGACTCGCCGTAAGTAGACTTGTTGATGGCGCCGCTCATCGTGACGTTAGAATGGGGCAGATAGACCATCCCGGAGATCTTCCACGTCGGGCTGTTTCCCGCCTCCTTGATATTGACGCCGGTTGATAGTTTCGGATCCTGATAGATGGCCATGCCTTTCCAGGGGCCGGTTTTCGGCGCGCTGAAGTCAAGAGTGCCATTGCCCGTCGGAGCGTGGATGTAGCCAACGTCGGTGGGGTTCCCGTGAAAACGATAGTAAGGGCTGACGCGCTTCGGTGCTCAAGGTATACTTTGTATCCAGTATCAAGACGCCCGTTCCAGATCACGAGGACGATGCCCCTCGGGCGGGTAGTGAGCGGACATCGCCGTTCAGTTCCAGATCTGCCACAGACATGGACGTATCGTGTTGAAACAGTGCGAGGGCCATTCCACTGGTTGGAACCAGGCAGCGAAGGGTCCATTTTTCGCGGCATCTGGGGGTAGGACGTAGTCCGACAGGCATGGGCTTCAATGTTTGACGCCAAGGCGGCATATGGATCAGCCAGCTTTGGCACGTTCGAGCGCTGGACCTCTCCGCAGCCATCGTTTTGCCTGCGGCGTCGCCGTAATCGGCCCCAGGTTGTTGCCGTTGCAGTCGCGTCTGCGTTCGACATGATGTTGCAGCCGCTCAGATCCGCCATCGGGGCGCCGTTCGTGCCGAACGCGATGCCGGTCTCTCCCAACGCCAAGATGCAATATTGCCTTGGCATCAGGTTGAGGCGAGCAACGGCAGTCGCGCTGAGTTGTGTCTGCGGCTTTCCGTCGACGGTCGCGCTGCCCGTGTAGCCGACCACCTGCGACAGGAACAAGGGGACGTAACCCGTCACCGTCGCACTGTAGCAATTGGCGCCGCCGGCCGGACAGGGTGCGGTATTCGACGCCGTGACGGTGATATTCTTTAGGCCGTCCACAAACCCGTATTTCGCCGCGGCCGCTTTTGCTTCGGCGCCGTAACTTGCGGTGCCGTTCGTCGCGGCGGCGATCGCCGCGGAATCGGCGGCGTTCTGCATCGAACGCTGGGTGAGATACCAGTAGGAGACTTCCACCCCCAGCCCGGTGACGCCAATCAGGGCAGGCAGCGCCAGAGCGGTCATCACCGCGATGCTGCCGTTCCGATCATGATGGAAGGCGACTACGCGCGACCGAACTGCCCGATATGCATTTCTGATCGGAACGAAAGCGAGCGAATTCATGACGATGCCCCTACAGCCATTGCCCGTATGCGCAACTGTGTTTTCTGAGCCGCAAGCCGCCGCCAGCACCAGGAACTCACGTCTGTCATACTGATCCGAGTTTATCTGATAAAACCATAGCTCCTGGAAACAGAAGCGGCATTGTAGTCAGTTTATCTCTCCCGCGCGGGAGAGATAAACATCGTGACTATTATATTACCGAAACGGCGACAGAAGACAATCCGACTGATTTCGGCCGGTGACTGAAATCTAAAGATTCATACTAAAGGGCACCTGCGTGAAGGGCGGCAATCGAAAGAGTTTGCCTGGTTCGACACCCGGCGAAATTGGGAGAGCCATCTCCGCAACAGTGAAACATCTAAACAAGGACGCAATCGCGCAAGTAATTGCCGCGTTCCCGGCCTCGAAAGTCTGCGTCAGACCGCCGGATGATTCAGGCGGAGGCCATTGCAAACTGCTTTGGACTTAACGCACGAAGTTGAGTTATCGAGGCGCGCTTAAACAGCCGAGCGCCGAATGCACGTCGTGCTCAGTCCGCATGGATGGGCGCGGCCTCATGTGGACTGCGGCTCAAGTGGGAGACATTGAGCGCAAAATTGGGGCGCGCGCAGGCGACCGCAGCCGCCGCACGATTGTTGACGCCGAAGTGCCGCAAGATCGCCGCGACGTGAATCTTGACCGTGCCCTCGCCAAGCCTGAGAGCTGACGCGATCTCCTTGTTCGGCTTGCCCTGGACCAGCAGCTCGAGAACGTCCCTTTGGCGCGGGGTCAACAGGGCCGCGCGCCGCAATATCGGATGACGCTCCCGGTTCGGCCAGCCGGATGACGGATTGCGGAAGTCTGGGCGCTACTTCGGCCAAAGACGGTGGTACATAAATCCCTCCGTCGAGGATCAGGCGGAGAGCTGACGTCAGCGTTACGACGCTCACGTTCTTCGGCACGTAACCATGCACACCGGATTCCAATGCCGAAAGGACGTTACGCCTCGAATCCGAGTTCGAAATCACAGCCACCTTCGTCGCCGGGTAGCACTCCCGAATGATCCGAAGGCCGACTGCGGCGCTCATCCCCGGCGTCGAAAAATTCATGATGGCGATCGACACTTCAGGATGCCCGCGGAGATACTCCGTCGCCTCGTCGAAGGAGTGCGCCTCGATCACCTCGGAGAAGCCAAGTTCTCGCGTGAGAAGCGCACTGACCGCCATTTGGAAATAGACGTCGTTATCAGCAATAAGGGCGCTGCGGACAGTCTTTGTCACGGGATGCTCCTGGGGGCGAATCATGGTTACTCAACCTGACGATTGTGGTGATCAGCGGCAGCGCTGCGCACCAAGTTTTGGATAGCCCGAAAGAGAGTTATGATATTTTGCAACACATCCGCTTCGCCCGCACTTTTCAGGCTATAATATTCCTATGAATATTAAGACTTCCCTAAAGTCAAGGAGTTCGTCTGCCTCGACCTCACATCTCGAGCTTGGCCGTCCGCGTTTGTTGGCGCAAGCTAAATCAGCGCCGCTTGGGTAATCCTTGAGAGGTAAACGATTGGGACCGGAATGCTCTGTTAAATTTTGCGCCGTTGTGGGAGCGTCCGCCAAGGCTTGCTGTGCGGCGTAAGTCTCCGTTAACCATTTTAAAACATAAGAGAATCGGTTAACGAATTTTCAACAGCGGTTGCTGGGGGCAAAATGGCAGTTTCGAGAAGGTTGGCGCTTGCTACCGCCGCCGTATTGGCGCTCGGAAGCCCGTCCTCGATGGTCGCCGGAACGGGCGTTATCAGTCCCGTCGCAGCTCAGAGTGGAACCGGCGCTCCCCGCGCGAAACTTATGCGCGTGCGGGTGTCGGTTAACAAATCCCAGGCCCTCCGGCTCGAATATCCCTTTACCGACGTCCTCGTCGGATCTGCGGAAATCGCGGATGTCATTCCCCTGAGTGACCAGAGCCTCTACATCCTCGGCAAAAAGACCGGCACGACCAATGTTTCGGTTCTCGACAGTTCGAAGCGCGTCATCGGCGTTGTCGATGTCGAGGTCGGACCGGATACAGGCAGCGTCGCGGAGAAGCTTGCCGCAGGTGCCGGGCCCAGCGGAATTCGTGTCCGCAGCAGCGGCGACCAACTGATCCTCGAAGGGACGGCTTACGATGCGCCGACGGTCGACCGGGCGGTGGAGATCGCGCGAGCCAATTCACCGGGTGGCGTCATCAATGCCACGCGCGTGGCGTCGCCCCAGCAGGTGATGCTGAAGGTCCGCTTTGTCGAGGTGAACCGCAATGCCGGGCGTGAGTTCGGAATCCGCTCCGATTATCTGGGCCAGACTCGCGCGGCGCGGATTGGTCGCGGCGCCTCTGACGGCACCACGGCCGGCAACCCGCTTCTCGACACCCTTCTCGGTTCGGCGCAACCCTTTGCAACAATCCTTGCCCGTTTCGCCAACAATTCACGACTGCTCGACCTCACGATCGACGCGCTTGAATTCGAAGGGCCTTGTCCGGCGGCTGGCGGAGCCGAACCTTGTGGCCATGTCCGGTGACAGCGCCGAGTTTCGGGCCGGTGGCGAAATCCCGATCCCGATCGCATCCACAACGCAGAACGGCATCCCGACCATCACCGTGACGTACAAAGAATTTGGCGTGAAACTCAATTTCACACCGACGGTCCTCTCGAACGGCCTGATCAACCTCAGACTTGAGCCGGAAGTGAGCGATATCGACCCAACCGTTTCGATCACAACCGGCGGTATCACCATTCCGGGCCTGAGCGTGCGCCGGGCGAAAACGACGGTGGAACTTCGTGATGGACAGAGCTTCGCCCTGGCCGGCCTTCTCCAGAACGTCACGGAGCGCAACATCGAGCAGTTCCCGTGGTTGGGCTCGATCCCGGTCATCGGGGCGCTGTTCCGCAGCACCGAGTTTTTGTCGCGCGAGACGGAACTCGTGGTCATCGTGACGCCGCACCTTGTCACGCCGGCACGGGCCGGTGAGAGGATCGCCACTCCGCTTGACTCGACATTGCCCTCCAACGACCTGGATCTGTTCCTGACCGGCAAGACGGAAGTCGAGAAGCCGCGCGATCCCTCGACCGCAACTCCGATGCAGCAATGGATCATGGCCAACGGCGCGGTCATCCGCGGACCCTACGGCCACATCCTGACAGAACCTCCAGTGGCACCGGTGGCAGTGGTTCGGGTGCGCCCGAAACAGATCCAGGCGGCGACGATCTCGACGAAATACTGAAAGCGCTTCTCTCGACCCGTCCACCAACTGCACCGGTGCCACCTGAATGAATGATGCGCTGAATATTCATCCCCAACCACGGAGTGAACCGGTGAGCTTCACCGCAAAGGCTCGGGCAGCGCTCGTTTGCGTCATCGCGGCGGCCAGTGTGAGCGGATGTGCCGAGTACATAGACCGAAATAATACGATTGCCTTCAGTGCAGGCAACGCGGTGCAAACCAACATTGTCACGCATGTGATCGATCCGTGGCCCGCAACCTCTCGCAACAAGTATTTTGCAGTCAATGGCCAACGCATGCAGCGTGCGGTTGAGAATTATCGATGCGGGCGAGTTGCGACCAGCAGCGGCGACGGCGACGGCGAGCGGCGGCGGCGGGGAGAGCAGCCCGCCTGGCCAAGGCGCTTCGCAAGGCGGCAAGGGCGCCTGCTGAGCGGAAGGCAATCCGAGTGTTGTAGCCCAATGCGCCACGCAAGGAGGCACGCTTCGCGGGTCCGATATTCGCAGGAGCGACACGGCACTTACGGTATCGAAATGGACAATGCCAGTTCACAGACAGGGCTTTTGCGGTTAGAGCCGGACATGTTTAAATACCGTTTGATTGTTGCGACGGTGGCGAGACTTGCAGAAAGCCCGCGAAGGCATTGCAAGGGTGGGGGAACTATGAAGCGATCTATCAAGCCTGCCCTCTTGGCGGCAACACTTCTCCTTGGGGGCTGCCAATCGATAGACGCGACAGGCCAAGCTCGCCTCGCCACCCCGACCGAGGAACAATATGTCAGCACCGACGAGCCGCGGCGCGTAGGACGAGAACAATTTGCCCGCGGAAACTACGCGCTGGCTGAGCGCTATTTCCAAGACGCCGTTGAGCGGGCACCACAGGATGGCGACTCCTGGGTGGGGCTTGCCGCAAGTTACGACCAACTCGGTCGGTTTGATCTCGCCGACAGGGCGTATCAACGCGCAGCGGAGATCAAGGGAAATACACCGCAATTGCTGAACAATCGCGGGTTCTCCTATCTCTTGCGAGGCGACGCCGCACGCGCCAGCGTTCTCTTTCGGCAGGCGCTTTCAGCGAGCCCGGACAATCCGACCATCAACAACAACATCACAATTCTCAAGCGCGCGCCACTCTCGCGTTAGTTGTGACTTTTCAGACTGGAGGTCGCGCGCGAGGCACTGCGTCAGTTGCGGCAAGCGAAGGCTTCCGTTTGTTCGTGCCGACATCTGTGATGCGCATTCGATCCGGGATAGGCGTCAAGGCCATGATTGACGGGCCACCCGATGAGTAATTGTAATTGATGTTGCACCGCCGCCGCTCCGGCCATCTCCAGCAATGGACCAGCCGGCCTTGCGGCCCGATCCGAGAAATCCTGCTCCACAGCGAGCCGTTGCTGGGAGTTTAGCTTTCTAGATAGCGCGGCGGTAACGTCGAATTTTCCCTTGTGGGATTGATACGGCCAAGAACGAGAAAACCAGACTACGCCACGCTCACTAAGAGCGAGAATACGAGGGATTGGAAGCGGGCACTACGCGCTTGAGCCGCCGCTCACTTTGTCTGCGTGCTCCCGCTTGGTTACGTCGTTCTCGGCTGGGGCGCCCATGTGCGAAGTGTCTATTCTATTTGAAATGCCATATCCTTGAGCGTCGAGACGAGTTCAACCTGCCGGGATGTTTTGCTCTTTTCGAGGATCCGCTTGATATGAAGTCGGACTGTTTCGGGCTTGATCTGGAGGGACGATCCAATGACTGTCGTATCGTGCCCTTTAGCCAGAGCTACAGCGACTCGCGCTTCAGCGCTCGTGAGCCCGAAGATCTGCCTCAAGAGGCATTGGTCCGGAGATTTTGTTTCTGTCGGATCCGAAATCAGCAGGATTGCCCGCGCGCGCTGAAAGATCTCGTTGGGCGAGCCCGGGAGTGGCGCGCCCTGTACGAGAAGCGGGGGTTTGACAAGGCGATCGATTTTCACCGCAGTCTTCTGGGGTGCGCCAGCCGCGATCTTCGGACCTAACAGGCCGGCAATCAAATGCTCCAGACCGGATCGTGAATTGCTGGCTCGCGCGGCCAACAGCCCGTCTTCAATTACAAACGCGTCCTCGAAAAGGTGATCCGCCTTTTTATTGAGGCAAACGACCTTTCCCGTGGCGGAAAGGAGAATGGCAGCACCGCCGATCCGATCCAGCGCATCCAGCATTCCGGAGGAGTGCGCTGCGCCGATCTGGTTCGCAAGATGAAAAGCGCGTTGGAGATGGGGGAGGATCGACTCGATGCCAGCCAGCTCTTTTGCATCGAATTCCGGATGACCTGCCTTCCTGTCGATCGTGAATAAAACCGGCGCATCAGACCGTGGGTAGAGGATTGCGCCCGCAAACGGCCCCAAACCGTTCTTCCGAATGAAGTCCGCGTTGAATGGATTATGCGTGATCTCCCTTTCGTCAAATATTTGTCGGTCCGTTAGAAGCAATGTACGGGAGTCTGACAGACTCACGAGCCGTTTCAGACGGTCGTTTCTGCTATGCCAGCCCTCTCTCACATACTTCTGAGCGTGCGCATCAAACCCCTCGGACCAGAGAAGCCTCAAACAATCTTCTGGTGGCGAAATCAGAGCAGCGCCCACGGCGCCAAAATGACGACTCATGTCGTGCAGTAGCTTCCGCCAGAGCGCCGCGTCAGGTACAGACTCATAAATTTGCTCAATGATTTCTTCGGTGCTCTATGGCGCCGCCGGAGATGACCGGTTGAGCGGCGGTTCCGGCAACGACAAGCTCTACGGCGGTCTGGACGTGACGTGTTGACGGGCGGCAGCGGGCGGGACACGTTCGTGTTCGACACCAAGCCGAACAAGAAAACGAATCTCGACACGATCACCGACTTCAACGTGAAAACGAATTGCTCTGGCTCGACAACGCGATCTTCAAGAAGCTGGGCAAGGGAACGCCTGACAAGCCCGTCAAGCTGAATAAAGAATTACTTCAGCGCCGACGGCGCGAAGGACAAGAACGACTACATTCTCTACAACAAGAAAACCGGCATCGTGTATTACGATGAGGACGGCTCCGGCATCGAAGAAGGCCGTCGAGATTGTCAGGCTCGATAAGAACCTGAAGCTTACCTACAACGACTTCTTCGTCATCTGAGGCTTGGCGTCCATTATCAGCCGCCCCCCGAGTGGGGGCGGCTTTTTGGTGGCGGCCGTATTTTCACGGTGTTGACATCCGCTCCGCCGCCGCTTGCGCGCGGTTCAGCAATTGCCGCGACATCGCCGATCTTCGGGGTGTCTTCGCGGATGAAGGGGAGCGGGCGGCAGACGGCGAGCGCGGCGAGGCCGAAGCGGGCCGTCATGAGGCCGTTGAGCACGCCCTCCCCGAGCATTGCCGAAATGCGCGCGGCGAGGCCGAGGCCCAGGACCTGCTGCATGAGGCCGTCGCCGACGGCGACGCCGCCGGTCACCGCCAGGTGGTTGAAGGGGCCTTCGCCAGACGCAGGAAGCCGAAGAGCCCCGGGTCGCCCGCCATAGATCCGCGCGAGGGCGCGCAGGAGCCTCACCGCCGCGAAAATCACGAAAGCCACGTTGATGATCGCGCGCGGGCTCATCGCGGTGACGAGCGACACTTGTTTGGCGGCTCCCGCGATGGCGCGCTTGGCCTGGGCATCGAGGGGTACGAGCAATTCGCGCTCTGCAATGGCCAGCCGGTCATCCGCATCGATGATCTCGCCCATGTAGGCCCATGAGCCTGGCGCTTTCGGGCACCGCGCTTGCCCGCGAGCCGTAGAGGCTCAGCAAGTCCGACACGATCGCCTTGGTGCCCTTGACGCCCTCTTCACCGCCAGCACGTCGATTGCTGCGTCGCGCAGTTTCACGATCTTCTGCTCGCGCCAGATTCCGGCGAATTCCCGACCGATGACAGCCATGAAAAGCCAGCATCGTGACGACCGAGAGAATGAGCGCCGCCCTATCCGAGCCATGGTGGCCCGGATCCGGCTGGTCAGGGATTGCAGTGAGTTCGCGCCACCTCGGTGTGCAGCGCGACGGCGAAGGCCCGCTTCTTGAAATCACCGATGCGAAACCCGGGACTGCGTCAGCAGACGCCGTGCTAGCGACGAGATCGACGGGCCTGTCGATGGCTGTCAGTCGTCCCCAGAGGTAAGCAGGTAGACGGCTTCCTCATCCATATCTAGCCTGTCTCCATGCTCGCATGGACCGTTAACAGGGTATTCGTGCGGCCCCGCATCGAGCGACGCTGCGTGCTTCTGAACCGCACTGCTGAACCAACACCCTCAAGATTGTTCCTGCTGCTCAACGATCGCATTCACTAGAGAGCGCCAGGGCAGACCCCCGGATCCAGGCCGGTCAGGTCTGGGATTGCGGTGAGCGGCGTCGCTTTGGTACTCAGCACGGCTGCAAAGGCCGAAGCACGACCTCGTTGAGGTCACTGGAGAGGAGCCAGCAATGACATTGACTATAATTCGGAGATCTAGGCTGCGTCCGATGGTTTTCAAAAGCTCGCAATAGATCGCGGGCCGCGCGTCTTGCGTACTCGGTCCCGAGGCGAGTTCGACCTTCAGGTGAGCGCGAGAGCCCGAACGCCGATCGCGTCGGGCGGTGATGTTCGGGCCTTACCGCGGCACCATGGGTCCATCGCGTTTCTTCTTTCAACGTGATGCGCGGGATCAAGGAACCGGCTCGACCGGCGAATGCCGAGGTGATTCCGCCGAACCCGGACAGCCCCGGCAGAAATGACAGCGCCCGCAGAGCGGGTCGAGACTCTGAAGCCCATGTTCGCCTCCATGGCAGCGGAATGTGATGGGCCGCCCCAAGGCCATCATCAACTGCTCCGGCACAAGCGACACCGGTAACACCAAGGTGGGCGAGACGCCGGGGGAGGTCGCGTTTTGAGGATGGTTTTCGCGGCATGCCTCTGGCCGCGCCCTTGCGCAGGGCGAGTGCTTCCGTGACGAGCATCAGGCGGGCATCTTGATCTGCAAATGACGGATCAAGCGCGGGGCAACGCCTTCACCTGACCCTTGGGAGAGTTGTCGTGTGCAGGCACTTCAATTCCTTGACCCCCGCGAGATCACGACAGTAATGTTCTCGAAATATCCTCGCGATAGGATCAGCAAAACTTTGGGGGCGGGATGGCTAGCGTTCGCACGTCGGTGCCGGGATCGGGCTATGGGAGTGCCTATATCGATGCCCTGATCTGGGGTGGCACCGCGTGGGATCCGGCCAGCGGACCGGTCACCTATCCATTTCGGCGAAGCGGCTGACTATGCGGCTGCCACCGGCGCCCATGGAAGCGATGTGCGTGACGGTCGACAGCAGCGCGCTGGACCCCTGGTCGACCACCGAACAGGAGGCCTTCCGCTATGCCATGGACCTGTATTCCAGTGTCAGCGGGTTGACCTTTGAGGAGGCGCCATCGGCTGCGGGCGCCAACATCGTCTGGTGGCAATCGCCTTTGGGAGGGAGCATTCGGGATCCATGAGACGCCCGCCGCGAATGGCCAGCCGATCTGGGGCGCTTTCGATCCCCGGTTTGACCTCGTGGGGCTATTTGGCGATGGGTGGCGACGGGCTTTACACCGTCATCCACGAACTCGGGCACGCCGTCGGCCTCGCCCATCCGCATGACGGGGGCGGCGAGGCGGATGCCACCCTCTTCCAGGGGGTCTTGTGGTCGGCCGATACCGGCGACCGGCGGCTGAACCAGGGCGTCGGCACCGTGATGTCGTACAACAGCGTTTATGATTGGGGGTCGGGGTCCGACACCGAGGCGTTCGGGCGCCAGGGCGGTCTCGGCGCGTTCGACATCGCCGCGCTCCAGGCGCTCTACGGTCCCAATCTGCGCACGCGAACGGGCGACGACGTCTACCATCTGCCGCTCGCCAATGCCATCGGCACGGGTTGGTCCTCGATCTGGGACGCCGGCGGCAGCGACACCATCAGCGGCGAAGGATCCACCGCGAGCGTCACGATCGATCTCCGCCCGGCGACGCTCATGAAAGGCGCCGCCGGGGCAGGCGGCTTCATTTCGCAGGCGGGCGTCGTCGGCGGCGGTTTCACCATCGCCAAAGGCGTCGTGATCGAGAATGCGATCGGGGGTTCAGGGCACGACCGGCTTGTCGGCAATGGGGCTGCCAACCTCCTCGATGGACGCGGCGGGGCTGACCGCATGGTGGGTGGGGCGGGCGCCGATATCTACTACGTCAACACCAGCCGCGATACGGTCGTCGACACCTCCGGGCGCGACACCGTCTACACCAGCGTCAGCTACACACTCGCGCGTGCGGCCCGCATCGAGAGCCTGAGCGCGGCGGACGCGGGTTCCAAGAAGTCGATGACGCTGACCGGCAGCTCATTTTCCAACGCCATCACGGGCAATGCCGGCGCCAATGTCATTAACGGAAAAGGCGGCAATGATCTCCTCACCGGCGGATCGGGGCGGGACGCGTTTGTGTTCGACACGAAACTCTCCGGCAGAACCAATGTCGACCGGATCCTCGATTTCTCAGTCCGCGATGACACCCTGCGGCTCGAGAATGCCATCTTCCGTGCGCTCGACAAGACCGGCACGCTGGCATCCGGCGCCTTTCATATGACCAGGACGTCGAAACTGGCGCACGATGCGGATGACCGGATCATCTACAACACGAGCAATGGCTATCTCTACTACGACGCTGACGGAATGGGCGGCGCGGGGCCAACCAAGTTTGCGCGACTGCAGGAAGGTTTGAAGCTGAAGGCCAGCGACTTCTACGTCGTCTGAAGCCAGGGCAGGTGCACCAAAACGGATGCCCTCTGCGCAGTGATGGCGTGGGTGAGGTTATTCGATTGATCAATAGCGGATCGGCAGGCAGCGTCGGCCACTTGCCGCCGCCGACTTTGCGGGTTGGGGAAAAGCATTCATGACGACGATCACCGCCAGCGCTGGTTTCCGGCTCCGCATGGATGCGAGTGGAAGCATTCCAGAACTCAACAGTTACTGGCGCCTTGAGGACGCCGGCGATGGCATTTTTTTGGCGCGCCTCATCAAGACCGGGCCCTATGCCACCACCTACTTCATCGAGGTCGGGGATGAGATCGCCGCTCATCCCGACGGCAAGGTGACGGGTGTCGTTCGCGAACTCGTCCTTGCGGCCGAGTTCGCGCTCCCGTTCTGGACAGAACGGACTGCAGCTGGCGATCACCGGCGCCGACGTTCCGGTCGATCACGCGCCGAGGCTCCCCTTGGCGCTGTTTGTCGCCGGCGACGATGTCATCAGGGGCTCGTTGCTCAATGACGTCATTCATGGCGCCACCGGCAATGACCTCCTGAACGGGTGGCGGGGAGGCGACTTCTGTGTACGGCGGCGATGGCAACGATACGCTCATCGGCGGCGCCAGGGACGCGGACCAGCTCTTCGGCGGTCGGGGCGACGACATCTTCCAGATTGATGATACGCGCCACGGGGTCATTGAAGCACAAGGCGAGGGCAACGACGTCGTCTTCGCCAGCGTGAGCTTCATCCTCGGGGCGTCCGCGGAAATCGAGACATTGCAGGCGGTCGGATCGAAAGCCGTGAACCTGACCGGCAGCAACACCGCCAACACGATTTTCGGCAATGGGCGCGCCAATCTGCTTCTCGGCCGTGGTGGCGAGGACACGATCGGCGGGTTTGCCGGCAACGATACCCTCGAAGGCGGCAGGAACGCCGATGAGCTTCATGGCGGCGAGGGCCGCGACCTGCTCAGTTACGCTCACTCGGCATCAGCCGTCATCGTGAATTTGGCGGACCACCAGGGGTATGCCGGCGATGCCCTCGGCGACACGATGTGGGAATTGGAAGATGTCCTCGGGTCGAGCCGGTCGGATTCCATCACCGGCGACGATGCGGCGAACACCCTCAGCGGCGACGGCGGCAACGACCTCCTGGTTGGGGCGGCGGGAAATGATATTCTCATCGGCGGACGCGGCCATGACAGCCTGCTGGGCGGCTCCGGCTACGACCGCGTGGATTACAGCCGGGATGCCGCCCGCAAGGGCGTCAGCGTCGATTTGACGTTGGGCACGGCCAAGGACGGTTTTGGCGGCCGGGATGTGCTGGCAGATTTCGAGGAGGTTCGCGGCTCCCGCTTCAACGACATCATCAAGGGCGGCATCCTGGACGAGACACTGCGCGGCGACGGCGGAAACGACCGCCTCAGCGGGCGGGATGGCAACGACCGTTTGTTCGGCGGTGCGGGCAACGACCATCTGAGCGGCGAGAGTGGCAACGACCATTTGTCGGCTGGCCCCGGGCGGGACACACTGACGGGCGGCGCGGGAGACGACGTTTTCGTGTTCAACAGCAAACCGCACCGGCTCACCAATGTCGACAGGATCACGGACTTCGAACCGGGCGGCGATCTCTTCCACCTCGACCGGACTTTTCTAAAAAACACCGGCGTTCCGAACCAGCCGCTTAAGGATGACTTCTTTCATCTCGGCCGGAAGGCCGAGGATGCCCTCAATCGCATCATCTACGACAAGGCCACGGGCTCGCTCTATTACGATCCCGACGGAACGGGTTCTGCGACTCAAATCAAGATTGCCATTCTCGCCAACAAGGTCAGTCTCGACTCCGCCGATTTCTTGGTGATTTAGCCGTGGGCTTCAGTTTCAGGGAGCCGGTGTTGAGGGGTCTCAGCTGACGGGCCGGGCCAACTTGCATCGTTTTGGATAACCCGGAATGTCGGCGACTATGCCGTCGCCCATGGAACCTATACCCATGTTTTCTGGGTGCGACGGTGTCCCGCTCCACCGCCGCGATGCTGGGTTCCTCAGGGCGAGCAGGCGGAGTTTCAACTTACTTCACGCGCACAGCAACGGACACGTCGACCGGGACACGCCCGGGGCGCGGGCCAGGCCCTTTCAACACCGGCCGCACCGAGAAGCGGTCGACGAAGTGCGCGCTCTCCCAAACGCGCTGTGGGTCGGAGGTGCAGTCCGCGATTACGCTCAGTAGCGAGGGCATCGAAATGGAGGACTTTGGAGGCAAACGAAAATATCCAACGAGGCAGCCCATCGCTGGCTTTATGGTCGCCGTGGGTTCATTCCGACCAGAGAGGAAGATCAAAAAGAGTTTTGGAAATCCTGCATCTATCTCGGGCTTCTTGAGCGGGGTGTGTCCCCCGGCCTCGAAACAAATTCTAGAAGGAATTTCCGCAAACCGATGGCAAGGGTTTATCTCGCAAAGAGTTCGCGGAACGGGCAGGCGTCCCGGAAAAGAGAGTGGCGGACATTCTCGAAGGAACACCACGCGGGAGGTCGACGTGCTGCGCCGCATCGCCGAACCGTTAGAAACCGACGTGCCGTATTTCGTCAGCAGGGCAATCGAACAAGCTTTGTTCACCGAGATGCAAGCTAATGAGAAGGCGACAGGGTGAGGCATCACCCTGTCTTCAATTCTTAATCTGCGGGATGGCCGCGGCGGAACACTCGCCTGCAACGTCCAGCCGCCTTTGTTGCGCGGTTGCGTCTGATGAGCTCAAGACCTCAGACGTGGGCGTCTGCCGTGGATCGGCAATGGCGTGGTCATCCTCGTGCTCCGAGGTGCCCCATGTCGCGCCACCAGAAAGATCCCTTGCGCCCGCTCACCGCGGCCGAGCGATTAGCCTTATCAAAGGAATTGGCCGGGCGCGCCCAGGAGGATCCGAGCTCCTTCGTGGAAGTGGTCTACTTCCGGTTGCTTCAATCGAAACTCCCGCAGCACGACCTCATCCGCCGCCGCCTTCAATCTGAAATTGCCCCTCTCTAACAGTTCTGCGACCCAACCGAGGAACTCACCGAGAGAGTCCGGCGAGCACGACCTTCACATCCTCATCCCGCCCGAAGAGGATCACCTGGCCAACCCGACCATCGGGCCAAGGATCAAAGTCGAGCCCGATATGATCGCTTGAGCCATCATTGGTCAGCGGAATCCACCGCGGATTAACATAGGCCGGGTCCACGGCGCTTTTAGGCCAAGCGCCTCCGGGAATAGCGTAACGGATTACCGCCAAACTCGGCCAATGTTCTTGCCCATGATTTCCAATGCGGCTGCAGCATGATCCAGCGGAAGTAACGGAAGTCCGTAGATATGACCCCAGCGGTCGTCGCTCTCGCCATCATGCCATTGGTACAGCTGACGGTAAGCACGCGGCATAGAAAGGCCAACTAGACGCTCAAACGCATCGAGCTGCTCGTTCGTCGCCGGCGGATTGAACACGTATTTCTCTGGGGACAAGTGGGCAGCATACCAGGCGTCGAGGCGGCGAGCACCGGCGCGATGTCCTCCTCCAGCATGGGCTTGGCTTCTCCTAGTCGGGCGCTCCGGAGGGCTGATGATCGACATTCGCTGGTCTTTCCACTGATCTGGAGTATGGCGCAGGCGGAAGGCAGCAGCCCACCGATGCCAAAGGTACCCAGCAGAGAGCCGCCAAGCAGCAGATTGCGCCTAGTCGGATCCATTTTCGTCCATGACTACCCGAATATCGCGCAAGTTCTAACGTTCGCTTTACACCGATAAGGCCCTTTATGGAACGCGCTTTTGCGTATTCGCGAAGTCTTGGATGGAACCCCGCCGCGCCTATTCAGTAAAACTGCCCCCGGAGCGGCCCTCAGCCCACGCAGGATTACTGAGATACACTTGCCGCGGGCGGAGCTTGTGAAGATAGAGCGCCAGGGCCGTGAAACCGAAGATGAATCCGATCAAAGCACCAGGGCCGGCGTCGTATTGTGGTGAACTTCCGAAAGAAAGTCATCAGCGCCGCTCCTCCCAGAGATGCGAGGACGATCGTCAATGCCCACCACCCGACCAACTTCTTCCGCATCGTTGCCCCCGCCGCTTCTTTGGCGAGATTAAGTTTTTGCCTCTCCTTTGCAAAGATCAGGTCCACCTCTAAAATCCCGCAGTTCCGAGCGCACCCTAACCAGTTTCGTTAACGCGGGTAGGGGTCCCTGCATGATGTAACGGGGCGCCGAGCGGCATGTCTTGGCCATGCCGTTGCGTCGGGTGATCGCCCGCCGAATCTGCGCCTCGCGCAAGCCTAGTCCGAACGCCGACCGCGTCGGGCGGTGATGTTCGGGCATTACCGCCGCACCACGGATCCATCAAGTTTCTTCTTCCAGCGTGATCCGCGCGATCCCGGAAAGCGGCTCGGCTGGCGAATGCCGAGGTGCTTCAGCCGAACCCGGACAGACTTGGCAATGCGAGACACGTCGGTCCTGGTTTTCAGGCGATGACAGCGCACGCAGAGCGGGTCGAGATTGTGCAAGCTCATCGTCGCCCCCGATGGCGAGCGGAATGTGATGGTCCCACTCAAGGCCCGACCGTCCATTGATCTCGCACTGACACAGGCGGCAACGATAACCAAAGTGCGCGAGACGCCGGGCGAGGTCGCGTTTTGAGAACGGTTTTCGCGGCATGCGATCCTCCTTGATCGAGACATTCGGTTGAACGGCGACGCGTTCGGCGCGGGATCGACGCGTGGCTCGTGCAGACGGGATGCGGCGCAGGCAAACGCCTCCGCACACCGCAACGGCGTTGCCGGCATTTATGGGTCGACGCCGCGCGATGGCGGCGGAGGCCATCTCGATGTGCTTCTTGAGTTCCAGCGCATCGCCCGGCGCGCGCGCCCAGAACTCGCGCAAGGCGTGACGGTTGCGCTCCGTCCAACGCGACACCGCTGACGGATCCGCCGCGTTCTCCTGCAGGAACGCCATCACCCGGTCGGCGAATTGTCCCACCGGGACGCCGCACAGGGGCTGGTTGTCCATCCAGTCGATGAGGATCGTCTGGACGCCGCCGATGCGTGCGAGGCGCTCCTCGGTCGCGCCCGCGCTTGGCTGCCTCCGACGGCAGCACGGCGGCCGCGCGCGAGCGGTCGACCTCTTCGCTGGCGTACACATTGGCAAAGTCATCCGGCCATGCCTTGCGGAGTGCGAGGGCTTCCGCGACCTTGGCGAGCATCAGGCGGGGCATCTTCGCCCAGTTGCCGAGGGGATCGAGGCGCGGCGTGAGCGCGCCGCGCGGGCGCTTTGTCTTGATGGCCCGTCCGCTATCCGGCCAGACCTCGCCGGTGTCGATCCAATCGTATGCCTCGGCCTCTAGTCTGACGGGCGCGTATTCGTCCCAGTGCGCCGACGGCGGTCACCTTGTGCCAGGCGCCGTGCGAAAACTTGAAGACGCGCACCGTCGCCTTGACCAGCCCGGCCGGATTGGTCGGCGCCCTTCAGGTTCGGGTCGATCTTGAAGGTGGGTGCGTGTTTCATCGGGACGATAATTGCCGCTGCGCGCGGCAATGGTGCGAAAGCCGTCGATGCCGGTGATGATCGCCATGCGGCGCCGCCCGGGCCTGCCGGCGTCGTCGATGAAGGCATAGATCTGCCGGCGCAGCGGATCGAGGCCGAGGTGGCGCGCCGTGTGCATAAACAGATTGAATTCGTCGTCGCTGCAACCGGCGGCGACCGTGCGCCGGATCAGCGCCAGCGTCCGCGGGTCGTAGGTGGCGTCGGCTGCGCCGCGAAGGGGAACGACAGCCATCGTCACCTCCTGCGGATGGTGACGGTTTGACCGCCATTGGTGAGGGTCGCGCCCGGGACGCTTGTGCCGTCGCGGAGGTCAGCCGTCAGCGCCTTGAGGTCGAGCCTGCGGCGGCTGCGGCTGCCAATAGGAGGCCGGGATGTCGGCCTCCTCGATGACCTGCGCCTTGGGCGGAACCTGGGTCAGGCTGAGGGTGCCGATGTCGAGTTCGAGCTTCGGCCGCTCGGCGATCGCAAGCGCCGAGGCGAGGAGGGCGCGCTTGAGCTGAATGCGCCCGGCAATGCGGTCCCGGCGGGCGGAGAGGTCATCGCCGTATGTCTTGAGGCCGGCCATCAAGGCCTCATCGTCGCCAAGACTGGCCAGCAGGGCGCGCGCAATCTCTTCGAAATCAATCTCGCCCTCCAGCGTGTCGCGAATGAACTCAGTGTCGCCCGCTGCCAGCTGCGCAATCTGCTCTTTCAGGAGCCGCGCTGCCTCGAGGGCCTTGCGCGTGTCGATGAAGATGTCTGCCAACGGCGTTCCCTCGGTTGTGCCCGCGGTGCGGCGGGCAGGCGACTTGCGCACTGGGGCGCGGCCGCGGGTCACCGGCGCGGGAAGGATGGCGACAGGCCGCTCGCTGTCGGACGTCACGACCGGGTGGCGTCCACCCTCGGGCGGTTGCGGCGCAGCGCGGGCGGCGGGAGAATACCGCCGCGGGCCCAGATCTTCGGCCCTGGCCCCGTCAGGAGCGGGCGCGACGGGGAGGGTTTGGGACGGGAAACCCGGCCGGGTCGAGGGGCTCGGTGCGGGCCGATACGGCACCAGGAATGTGGGAGGAAGGCGGGTCATCGTTTGACATCCTTTGCGGCTGTGCGTGCGGGGATCGTCGCGTTGGTTGGTGAAGCCTTTCCCGCGACAGGTTCCTCGATGGCGTTGAGCGCGAGGGCCTCATCAGAAAGCGCCGCGGCCGCGCGCCGGGCTGGCGGGTCCATTCCAAGGGCGTCGCTGACCGCGTGATCGGGCGCGGCGTCAGAACCAACCACACCCGTACCCTGGCAGCGACCGCAGAGGATCAGGGCGCACTCCGGTTCAACGCGATGGTCGCTTGAAGGAAGGCACTCATCCCATTCGCCAAGGCCACCACAGGTGGGGCAGGTCATTAACGCCATTCGCTTCACTCCGAATTCCGAGGCCAAGCCGCTGCGAGCTGACTTCGGCGCGCGCCGTGATGGTCGAGTGCGCCTCCCAGCTTGATCAGCCCAAGGCGGACGCTTGCGCGGGTGACGGCGGCCGCTCCCGGCTGGGCTGCAGCGGCCGGGGCTTCGTGGGACCCAGGAACCTCTATCGGCGGCTTGGCGGTGGTGCTTGGATGGCGCATGGCGATTGAACGATCGGGGAATGACCGGATCAGTGTTCCGCGCTTTTGTTAGCGCGTCAAGGGGTTTCGCGCATTTTATAGCTCAGTTTTCGGCACCGTGATGGTTGCGCGGAAGCCGTCGCCGACGTCACAGTCGGATGAGCCCTTCTCACGGGCTGCGCTGCGCACTAGCGCAGTGGTACCAGGCAGGAAATTTCCCGGACGATCGCCACGACCCGTACCGGGTCCGCTTGGTCGGGCCGTCTGTCTCTCGCAATGGCAACGGGCCGGTGTCGCGGGTTGGATGAGCGGGGGCAGAATTCAATCCGGTCGTCGTAGAGTTCGACCTGCTTGGCCGACAATTCGCGCAGACGACCGTCGGGGGTGGTTTGCTCGACGACGACAACCATGCCGTCACGCAAGGGGAGGCGTCCGTGCGGCTTGCTGTAGTCGAGGGCGATGACGCGAGCGCCAGGCAGGATCGGGTAGGGCGTCAGGGTGTTCATCGAATCGCCGGCGACTTCAAAGATCAACAGGCTGGCCTCGGGATACTCCCGGTCGCGGGGCACCGTCTCGAGCAGGGGTGGCCCGTCAGCGCGTTCCGCAACGGGACGAAACGAACCGGCCTCGAGGATGCCCCGCACGGGCGCCTTCACCAGCGGGGCTAGCATCAGACGGATCGTAGGACAGGCTTGCCGCATAAACGGTGGTCGCCGGCGGGCCGCTCTCGGCCTCCGTCCCGAAGGCGAGCCATTCCACGCTGGTGTCGAGGACGGGGGCGAGACGCCGCAGGGTGTCGAGGCGCGGCGAGGCGACCTTGCCCTCGCGGATGTTGCGGATGGTCGAGCCAGAGAGACCCGCCTCTTTCGCCGCCCCGCGCTCGCTTTTGCCGGTCGCGGCGAGGCGCTCGCTGATCCGGTCGAGCATGGCGATGAGATTGTCGGAGAGGTTGGCGTGCCGCATGGGATAGATATATCCCGCGCGAGAATAATCTCAGAGCGCATATTTTAGCTTGGTCTTAGGATAAATTTACCGCGCGTCGTTCCGGACGGCCCTGCGTGGCCAAGGCGGCGACACCCTTCATCTGTCGCGTGGAGAGACCCCTTTCGAACGGGTGATGAGACCCCTTGCGCACTATTCCCCGAGCGGGGTAGCTCCCCGCCATCAAGGGGAGTCACATGACATGCCGAAGCTGACCGACGACACCTGGCAGGCCATCCGCGGCCAATGGGCCACGGGAGCCTCCGACGCCTCGCTGGCGACGCTCTACGGCGTCTCGCGGCAGACGATCAAACGACGCGCCGCCGCGCAGCAGTGGCAGCGCGACGATGCCTGCGAGGGCGCACGCGAACGATCCCCCGAAGGGCGTCAGGCGAATGGCTCCGACGGGGGGGCGCCCGGCCAGCCGATCCTCGACCGCGCGCAACTGGCGTTCAAGCAGCAGGCCGAATGGGCCCCGATCGATGCCATTCAGGCCGACATGCTGGCCGCTTTGCAGAGCATCCGCACCTGGCTTCAGGCGAGTGTCGCCCGCGCGTCACCGGGCCGTCAAAACCGCAAGTCGGCCACTGGCGCGCCAAACCGCGCACCGGGCCTCGATCCCCGCGTGACACTGGATGACGTGTTAAAATGGGCGACGACGTGGGCGGCGCTCTACGAAAAGGCAGCCTCAGGCCTGCATAAGGCGCAAGAAGGCGAACGCCGGGCGCACGGGTTCGATTCCCGGATGCAGCAGCAGCAAACGGCAGAAGACGCAGCGACCAATGCGACGCCGCAATGAGATGACGACAAGCGGCTGCTGTCATATATTGATGAGGCCGAGCAAATCTATCGCGAGCACGAAGAACGTCAAAAAGCCAACGCGAATGACATGCCGGAGCTGACCGACGACGCCTGGCAGGCCATCCGCGACCAATGGGAAACGGGAGCCTCCGACGCCTCGCTGGCGACGCGGTACGGCGTCTCGCTTCAGGCCATCAAACGCCGCGCCGCCGCGCAGCAGTGGCAGCGCGACGATGCCTGCGAGGGCGCACGCGAACGATCCCCCGAAGGGCGACGGGCGAATGGTCCCGACGGCGGGCCGTCGGGCCAGCCGATCCTCGACCGCGCGCAACTGGCGTTGAAGCACCAGGCCGAATGGGCCGCGCTCGACGCCATTCAGGCCGACGTGCTGGCCGCGTTCCAGAGCATTCGCACCGGCTTCAGGCGCGTGTCGCCGGCGCGTTACCGGGCCGACAAAACCGCAAGTCGGCCAATGGCGCGCAAAACCTCGCACCGGACAGCGATCCCCGCGTGACATTGGATGACGTGTTAAAACGGGCGGCGACATGGGCGGCGCTCTACCAAAAGGCCGCCTCAGGCCTGCAAAGGGCGCAAGAAGGCGAACGCCGGGCGCACGGGTTCGATTTCCGGATGCCGCAGCAGCAAACGGCAGAAGACCCAGCGACCATTCAACGCCGCATTGAGAGTGCTCGATCAGATGCTTGTGTATGTCGATCGGGCGAGACGGATCCAGTGCGAGCACGAAGAACGTCAAAAAGCCAACGCGGCGGAGGCGCACGACGGCTGACGGCCGCCTCTCGGCGACCCACGCCGACGACCACCGCGCGCCGCGTTGCGGGAGGTGTCGCCGGGTGCGGCGAGGCAATCACTCGAGATCTGACCCATTGCCGCGGCCAAGGCGAGTATGGCAACGCCGAGTGCCGGCCAGTCGGGCCGCTCCGAGACGAACCAATAAGCAGACGGATCCCCAGATCGGTGCAAGGGCGCTCAGCCCGATCATGGGATGAGCAGCGGGATCGACGCGCCTCCATCGGGATGGGCGAAGATCCGTTAAGGGTCGCAGGGAACCGCCAAGCATGACCGAGCGTCACTCTCGAAGCCGTTTTTTCTGACGATTATCGAAGGAGGCAGCCTTTGCCGATGAGCCAAAACCCCATCGTTGAATGGCCCGAGGATCTTTATGATCTGCTGGAGGGCATGCAGGTCATGACCGAGGGTGACAAGCGCTATTGCCGGATCGACGCCGACGTCGATGCGACCACCCTGTTCCGTCTCAACGACTTCGAAGCGCGGGCGCGGCATCGCCAAGTCCGGATCAGGCTCGCGGGCGGGATCAAGTGCCTTGTGGGTGACATGAATGGGCTTGTTGGCCTCGGTGCCGGGTCTGATCCGACGCGTCACATCGGCAAAGTCCGCATCAGCTTTCACGACATTCAGGATGATAATTGCGTTGATGCGGGACCGCAGCAGCCGACACTGCACGCTCTCGAACCCACCAACCCGATCGCGCCATAGGGCTCGGTTAGGCGCGGATTTTGCGGGCTTTTCAGTCTCACGCGCGCAGCACCGCCTCACAGGTTCCCTTTGTTGCCGAAAGCAGCGGACCGGATCGGAGGCTTCGGTTTGCGCAGACAAGGCCGCGACCTCGTCGAAGAGTTCGACAATGAGATCGAGGCGGGAAGGGCGCTGGAGGCATTGACCCGGGCGGCGAGGTTGTGGCGATTGGCATGATGGATCACTCGCCATGCTTGAGCGCGCGACGATTGTCCGTCGGCGCCCCGACCGGCCGCCCCGCCGGGCATCCGACTTGCCGGCCACAGCGGGCGCCCGGCCACGGCCTCCGGATCGGGTCTTGCCGCCGCGAGCTCTGAAATCACGTCCGGCTGGGCAGCCGGCAGGGGTGGCGGCGAAGGCGCAGAATCTTTAGTTGGCACTCTTCGGGCAGGAGTGCTAAGTAGAACGCCTTCAGCCTCTTACTTTCAAAGATCGGATTTAGCCATGACGTTTCGCCCTTTGCATGACCGTGTCGTCGTGCGTCGCATCGATGCCGAAGACAAGAGCAAAGGCGGGATCATCATCCCCGATACCGCCAAGGAGAAGCCGCAAGAGGGCGAAATCGTCGCCGTCGGCCCCGGCGCCCGCGATGAGAGCGGCAAGCTCGTGGCCGCTCGACGTCAAGGCGGGCGATCGCGTCCTGTTCGGCAAGTGGTCCGGCACCGAGGTCAAGATCGACGGCGAGGATCTCCTGATCATGAAGGAATCCGACATCATGGGCGTGATCGAGAACGCCGTTTCGACGGCGAAGGCGGCTTAACGCGCCGGATCCCGTCCTGTTTTATTGACCATTGGAGATTCAAGTTATGGCCGCCAAAGACGTAAGATTTTCCTCCGACGCGCGTGACAAGATGCTCCGCGGCGTCGACATCCTCGCCAATGCCGTCAAGGTCACGCTCGGTCCCAAGGGCCGCAACGTCGTCCTCGACAAGTCCTACGGCGCTCCGCGCATCACCAAGGACGGCGTGACCGTCGCCAAGGAAATCGAGCTCGCCGACAAGTTCGAGAACATGGGCGCCCAGATGGTGCGCGAGGTGGCCTCGAAAGCCAGCGACGTCGCCGGCGACGGCACCACCACCGCGACGGTTCTGGCGCAGTCGATCGTGCGCGAGGGCGCCAAGGCGGTGGCGGCCGGCATGAACCCGATGGATCTCAAGCGCGGTGTCGATCTCGCCGTGGCTGAAGCCGTCAAGGACATCCAGGCCCGCGCCAAGAAGGTCGCCTCATCGGAGGAGATCGCGCAGGTCGGCACGATCTCGGCCAACGGCGATGCGTCCATCGGCGAGATGATTGCAAAAGCCATGCAGCGGGTCGGCAACGAGGGCGTCATCACCGTCGAGGAGGCCAAGACCGCCGAGACCGAACTCGACGTCGTCGAGGGCATGCAGTTCGACCGCGGCTATCTCTCGCCGTACTTCATCACCAATGCCGAGAAGATGATCGCCGAACTCGAGGATCCCTACATCCTCATCCACGAGAAGAAGCTCTCGTCGCTGCAGAGCCTGCTGCCGATCCTCGAAGCCGTGGTGCAGACCGGCAAGCCGCTCCTCATCATCGCCGAGGACATCGAGGGCGAGGCGCTCGCGACCCTGGTCGTCAACAAGCTCCGCGGCGGCCTGAAGATCGCCGCCGTCAAGGCTCCGGGCTTCGGCGACCGCCGCAAGGCCATGCTCGAGGACATCGCCGTCCTCACCGCCGGCCAGGTCATCTCGGAAGATCTCGGCATCAAGCTCGAGACCGTCACCCTCGACATGCTCGGCCGCGCCAAGCGCGTCCGCATCGAGAAGGAAAACACCACGATCATCGACGGCGCCGGCCAGAAGAAGGACATCGAAGCCCGCGTCGCGCAGATCAAGGCGCAGATCGAGGAAACCACCTCGGACTACGACCGTGAGAAGCTCCAGGAGCGCCTCGCCAAGCTCGCAGGCGGCGTCGCGATCATCCGCGTCGGCGGTTCGACCGAGATCGAGGTCAAGGAGAAGAAGGATCGCGTCGACGATGCCATGCACGCCACCAAGGCGGCGGTCGAGGAAGGCATCGTCCCCGGCGGCGGCACGGCGCTGCTGCGCGCCAAGGCGGCCGTCGCCAAGCTCACGTCCGACAACGCCGACGTCCGCGCCGGCATCGCCATCGTGCTGCGCGCGCTCGAGGCCCCGATCCGGCAGATCGTCGAGAATGCCGGCGTCGAAGGCTCCATCGTGGTCGGCAAGATCCTCGCGAACGCGTCGGAAACCTACGGCTTCAACGCCCAGACCGAAGAGTTCGGCGACATGCTGAAAGCCGGCATCGTCGACCCGGCGAAGGTCGTCCGCTCGGCGCTTCAGGGTGCGGCGTCCGTTGCGGGCCTGCTGATCACCACCGAGGCCATGGTGGCCGAGGCACCGAGCAAGGAAGCGGCCCCCGCCATGCCAGGCGGTGGCGGCGGCATGGGCGGCATGGGCGGCATGGGCTTCTAACGTCCGAACTCATCCAAGCCACACATCACAACCAAGGCCCCGGAGCATTCCGGGGCCTTTTTGTTGGGGAGGACGGCAGTCGTTTCGGGAGTTTTCCTCGACGTCGGACGGCGAACCGACAACAGGGGGAGGGTGTTTTCTGCATGGCCGGTGGCCAGGCTTTCACGAGAATATGTCGACAGCCAGCGGGGATCGGTTCTAACGCGCAGCCGGTTTTGAGCGGCCCCGACACGACACGTTCGTCCCACTTGACGATGGTGGCGTCGCGGCACCCTCGTTGGCGCCGCGCATCACGGGTCTGATGCGGTCCAGGGCCTATCGGAGGATCGCCGGCAAGCGGCGCTTCCACTTCTCGGCGCGCGACAGCGCAAATGCAATCCTGTCGGTGCGACACATCCGACGGATCGGAGAGGGCGTCATGGAAGGCTCCGCGCGATCTGATGGACCCGTGGCCTTTTCAGCCGGGCGATCGACGGACGGCTGGCGCGCGGGAACGGCCTCGTCGATTGACGGGGAGGCAGGAACCGGTGGCAGGGGTTTGTCCGCATCGGCGTCGCGCCCGTCGCGTGGTCGCCAGAGGGGCGTCGGGTACGGTGTCGGTTTTCGGCAGCGCCGGCAGGATCCGTCGGGGCGTCGGCGCGTCCGACGGAAGTCCGGCGGCGGCGGGGCTCCTGCTCACCTCACGCAACACCGGCGGGTTCTCGGCGGCTGCGACCGCCGATTTCCAATCGAAGGCAGCGGATTTGCGGCGCCCTTTGATCTCGACGGTGAAGGCGCGGTTCTGGCGAGGCATGTGATTCCTTGGTGGTGCGACCGGGCCGATCATGGCCGGTCAAGTCGATGTCGGTTGAGCGGCCCGGAGCCGGACAGGTTCGCTCACGCGAGATCTTCCGATACCAGCGTTTCCGAACCTAGAAGACAATCCGGGCCCATGGGCTCGGCAGGTTTGGGGGTGGCCTGATCGCCGCGGGCGGGGGAGGTGACGGTGCCCCAGCGACTTAAGCTGCGTTCAAGTAACTCCGATTGGTCCGCCGTCGCAAGGGCGCAGGATGGTCTCAACACCGGTGGGCTGACGGCCTCATGCACCCCCGCGCTTCGCGTCTCGTCGCTGGCGTTCCATTCCCTCCGCGCGACCTTCGACTGTCGCCGCACGACGATCCCCGGAGCAAGGCGGACCAGGGTGACGAGAGCCGGTGACAGCAGCGCTCGCTGCAATCGCGCCGGCGCCATCTACTTGGGCTCGAGGATCGCCCGCGCCCGCCGCAGCAACGCGTTCACGGCCTTCCGCTGCGACAGCGTCTCCCGCGTGAACAGGCCATGCTTGAGCGCGCTGCGATTGTTTATCGGCGCCCCCGACCCGGCCGCCCCGCCGTGCATCCGGCAGCGCCTCTTGCCGGAGACGGCGGGCGCCTGGCACGGCGCCCCGGATCGGGTTTTGGCGCCGCACCGGGGACTGTTCCGCATCGGGCCCGTGTTGCGCCGATGGCCACACATGGAAATTGCCTTATTCCCTGTCCGGCGGGGGGCGCTTGAGCCGCTCGTCCAGGGGAGGCGATTTCTCGCGCGGCTGCGCCGCTCCGTCGATTGCGCGGCCGCACCATCGGCGCCAGTTCCGAGGGGCAGCGGGGCCTGCATCGCCACGAGGGCCTGCCCGCCCGCCTCGACGTTGACGCGATTGTTGACGCTGACCGGGCCCGGCACCAGCCCCCGCCCGCGCTCCAAGGCGTCCCGCAGCCGCAGGCCCATGTTCGCCAACCGCTCGGTCTGCCGGATCGTCATGTCCCGATGTTCCGGCGAGATCTGAAATTCCCGCGCCCGCTTGAGGGCAATCCAGGGCATCCATCTCGATGGCGACCCTCAGCGCGACAAGAAGCCCCTCGTCGCCATCCCGCGGGGCGCATTCCGCCATCGCCGCCATCGCCACGTCTCGGCCGTGGTGGAGCCCCAATTTGTGGGGCACCGCGTCCGCGACGAGGGCGGCGATCCCCTCGCGCAAGGCGGTGGATTTGGCCCCGGTTGCCGCCTCAGGCGCGGTGATGTCGTCCGTCGGTGCGATCAGTTTAGCGAGGTCCTTCATGACGTTCTCCATTGAAGAAAGAGCCTCGATCTACAGCCTCCGCCGAATAGTGCGCCACCCCCACAAGACGTAAGAGGCGAATTTCCTCCGGCTTTTACAGTTTGCTTGAGTGTCGACTGACTTAGCCTTGCCTCTCCGACAAATGTTAGCTCCATCGCCGGTACTGTGCATGGGGTTGTTCCGCAGGTTTTGCGATGGAACTTCGCTGACGGATAGCTGCGATGAAACTATTCGTCCGGTGTCGTGCGTGAGCACCGGTCACGCCGACGGCGGTCCCCAGGTCATCGCCCATGGAAGCGATGGTGACAGCAGCGCGCTTGCCCCTTGGTCGACCGCGCAATGCCGTGGACCTGTCTTCCAATATCAGCGGGTTGGGGCGACGGTCGTCGCGGGCGCCGCATGTCTGGCGGCGATCGCCTTTGAGGGGATGATGCGGGATCCATGAGACGCCCACGGCAAGGCCACGGGCACCCTCTCTTACGATCCCGATGGAACGGGTTCTGCCCCTCGAATCACGCTTGCGAGTCTCACCAACTAGGTCAGTCTCGACCCGCGCGATTTCTTTGTGATGTCGCGCGTCCGGTTACGGTTCCGATTTACTTCGTCGGGTCAATTTCCAGTTCTAGCTTCACCGCATCGAGGGGGACACCTTCGAGGTGGGCAATCCGTTGGCGGGCCTCATCGAGGACCGCCTGCACAGCGGGCGCATGGGGGATGGAGACAATGGGCTCGGGCCTGGCATTGTCCCGTTGTTCGACGCTGGGCAAGATTGCACCGGACAAGGAATCTGACGGCAGTTCCGGGTCTTTCACGAACGAAACGCCGTGATCATTTCCGTGGGACCACCGGAGGTACACGCGAATGGCTGGGCCCCTCTTGGGGATATCCAGCTCGAATTCCGGCGGGAGGAGAACCGGATGCGCAAACGCGAGTTTTGCGCCGGTGTCGGAAATATCGCGGACGGAGCAGTCGATAACGGACTTGCGATTGTTGAAAATGATGCGCCCGGCGAGAAGAGAACGGGCGCGTCGCGATTTGCGCTTTTCCACCAAATTGTCATCCATCATCATGCAGGCACCCGTCGAGGACAGAAGGTCCATGTTCCAGCCTCGATAGACACAAGTTGCGCCGTCGAAAATTTGAACCGTTGCCACTCACTACAACAGAAAGCTTACGATCATAGTATCGAATCTCGCCCCGCTCGTTAATCAAGCGCTTCATTGATTCACCGTTTTCTCCAGATTGACGCGAGCAGCCATGTGGGCGACGGTTCACCTTGATCGGACAGAGCGATGGTCAAAGGGATATTGGCCTCGGGCGACCTTTGCAATGACCTGATGGTCGTAGATCGCTTCCACTCCGTCAAAAACCACCAGCCTGTCCGTCCTTGCGGGGATCGGAACCCGCCACATAGCCGCCCTCGACTTTCTGGATAAGTTGGCTGCCGCCAAATCCGAAGCTCTGGTCAGGTGTTTCCGATTTTATGACATGTCCTCGCGCCGCGAGACCCTCGATGAGTTCGGCGCGCATCGTTGATTCGAGGGCGACTTCCAAACCTTGCAGAATGCGCCAGCGGGGCGCGTCCGACGCCGTCTGCGGATCCTGCCCCCAAATCTGCGTTCGCAGGACCATTTGCACATGGCCCTGGGCCTGCATCGGACCGCCCATGAGGCCGAACGCCATCGTGGGTTCGCCGCGTCGGGTCACGAAGCCCGGAATGATGGTGTGGAACGGGCGCTTGTTCGGGCCGACCTGGTTGGGATGTCCAGCTTTGAGGGAAAATCCATAGCCGCGATTCTGCAGGCTGATTCCGGTGCCGGGCACGACGACACCTGAGCCGAACCCCGAATAGTTCGACTGGATATACGATACCATCATGCCGGATTCGTCGGCGGCGGCGAGGCACACGGTGCCCCCGTGTTTCGGCGCCCCCGCGCCGAAATTCTGAGCTCTTGACCTATCGATCAAGCCTGCCCGCTTCTTGAGATAGTCCGGATCGAGCAGATGTCCGGTGGCAATCTCGACCATAAAGGCTGAATCGGCCACATAGGCATGAACATCGGCGGTCGCGAGCTTCATGGCTTCGATCTGTAGATGAACCGCTTCGACGTCGTCGGGGCGCATGCTGGCGATATCGAACGTCCGCAGAATTCCCAGCGCCATCAAAGCGGCGATGCCCTGTCCGTTCGGGGGAATTTCATGCAGCGCGACGTCTCCGATCTCCTGCGAGATCGTCCCGCACCAATCGTTGCGATGCGTCGCAAGATCATCCTCGTCCAGGGCGGCCCCGTGCTGCTTTGCGAAGGCGGCCATTTTTGCCGCTAATTCGCCTGTGTAGAAAGCTGTTCCCTCTGTCTCGGCGATTTGCGAAAGCGTGCGGGCGAGATCGGGATAGCGAAAGACTTCGCCTGCTGCCGGAGCCCTTCCATTCGGCATGAAGCCATCCCGAAATCCCGGCTGAGTGTACAGTTCCAATGCGGCTCTGCGCCATTGTTCGGCGATCACGGGCGTGACATGGAAACCACGCTCCGCGTAATCGACGGCGGGCGCGAAAAGATCCGCAAACGGCAACCGGCCGAAGCGGCGAGACAGGTCGATCCAGGCGGAAACCGCGCCCGGGACGGTCACGGATTCCCATCCGCGGAGGGGCATTGCAGGAAGACCGGCAAAGCGGTCGGGCGTCCAATGAGCGGATGAGCGGCCCGATGCGTTCAGTCCGTGCAATTCCTTGCCGTCCCAGAGAATACAAAAGGCGTCGGATCCCAAACCATTGCCGGTCGGCTCCACCACCACAAGCGAGATTGCGGCGGCGAGAGCCGCGTCCATCGCGTTGCCCCCACGTGCCAGCATCCGCAATCCCGCCTGCGTGGCCAGCGGGTGCGAGGTCGTGATCGCGTTTCGGGCGAATACGGGAGAACGACGCGATGGGTATTCCGATTGAATGACGTAACGCACGAAGTGACCTTTCTCTGGAAGCGATGCCCTGGGGCGGATGTGCGCCGGTCTGCGCTTCGAGTTCATAAAGCTCGTCGATTCCGTTCCGCACGAACCGGGTCGGTCCCCCGACCCCAAGCTCCGGCCACTACGCAATGGCGTGCTTGTGGCCCAACTCAGGACGCACGAGAACGTACTGCCGCAGCCCGGGGTAAACAACGCGGCCACGCGGATCAACTCGCCAAAAACCAAACTTTCCGCCGAGAAACCTGCCCGCGATGGCTCGCGACGACACCGATTGAGGCGAAGGGCCGAGGGAAGTGTGAGCTCAAACACCGTTTGCGCCCCCCTGGTGTTGACCCTCAGGAAAAGGGCGAGCAGGCCCGACAGCGACGCGGGCCGAGGAGAGCTTCGAACCAGGGCATTTCCTCGTTCCCGGGCGGTGTCCGGCGGCAGGAGGCCCGCCGCCAACGACCGGTTGAATTCTCGGCACAGCAACACCCTGTTGTCGGCCATCTCGATCGGGTCGATATTTGTAACAGGGCATGCGCGGGCATTCCAAAAGTGCTATGGCCACTTAGCCTCGAAGGGTAGAATTTTCGCATGAACGATCGCATCGCCCCCCTCCGCTCCTATGTGCGCCTCGCGCCCGTGATACCCGTTGTCACCATCGATGATGCGCGCCTTAGCATCGACCTGGCGCAGACCCTGGTGGCGGCGGGTTTGCCCGTCATCGAAATCACGCTCCGCACGCCCGCGGCACTCGATGCCATCGCGGCCATCGCCAAAGCTGTTCCGGAAGCCGTGGTGGCCGCCGGAACGGTGCTGAGTAAAAGCCAGATTCAAGAAGTCATCGACGCGGGGGCCCGCTTCATCGTCACCCCTGGAACGCCTACGCACCTCGCGGAGCATCTGGCAGAGGCTTCTATTCCGGTCATGCCTGGCTGCGCCACGGTTTCGGAAGCCCTGACCCTGGCCGCCATGGGTTTCGAGATTCTCAAGTTCTTCCCAGCCGCCGTATCGGGCGGCGCCGCGTGGTTGAAATCCGTTCACGGGCCGTTGCCCAATATCTCATTCTGCCCAACGGGTGGAATCGACATTGCAAGTGCGCCCTCCTATCTCGATCTGCCGAACGTGGTCTGCGTCGGCGGAACCTGGATAACGCCCAAGGACGCTATGAAAGCCGGAGACTTCGTGCGTATCGGCAAGCTTGCGTCAGAGGCAGCGCGGCTCCGGAAATCGAGCTGAACCGTTCGCCTTTCCTCTCGTTGTGTTCACAAGCTCATGCGAGTTGAACAGGAGAGGGCAGGATGGTCGACTACAAGAAGCTTCTGGATGTCGTGATAAGCTCGCTCGGTCGCGTCGCCTCGCCCTCGAGCGGGGAGGAAGGGCAGGGGGGCTCGAACGTGAAATCCGGCCGAGGCGCCAGCGATCTGGCCGCTCCCGAGCAGTTCCTGCAGAAAGCGAAGGATCTGGCGACCCAACATCCTGGACTGACCCAAGCCGCTGTCGTCGGCCTTGCAGGGTTGCTTCTTAGAAAGCGCAAAGGCGGATTGTCGGGAGGGCTCGTGAAACTAGGCGGTCTGGCCGTCATTGGCGGTTTGGCCTATCGGGCGCTGCAGAGCCGAAAGACCCCCGCGACCGCCCCCTTGGGCGACCTGCCCGCCGGTCTTGGCTCCGAAGAGTTTCGCGCTCCCGCCGGCACGCGCTTCCACGCCGTGTCGCAGACTGAGGACGATGCTCTGCTTTTGCTGCGGACAATGGTCGCGGCAGCCTCGGCCGATGGACAAATCGACGAGTTGGAGCGTGCGCGCATCATCAAGGGAATGTCCGAGGCAGGCGTCGATCCTCAATCTAGCGAATGGCTCGAGAATGAGTTTGCATCTCCTGCCGATGTGGACGCGCTCGCGGACCCCGTCAACGATCCCGACACCGCGTCACAGGTCTATGCGGCGGCGCGGATCACCATTGATCCGGATACGCTGCAGGAGCGCGAGTTCCTCCGGCGTCTGGCGGAGGCGCTCGATCTGGACGAGGCGGTGATCAAGGAAATCGACGCATCCGTCGTAAATCTCAGAATGAACTGAGGGCTTTTTAGCCGATCCGTCAGAGCGGAGAATTGCCTAGTAGTTTGATGCTGTCATACAAGGTCGTGGTTTTTCCCCCGCCTGGCTCGTCGTAACGTTTTCCAAGGAGAAAACCCAGCTCTTCAGAATACAGATCGGTATCCTCGTAAGTGACGCGGCCTTCGGCATTCATGAATCGGTTCCGGATGACCATGACTTCATACGAACAGGCGCCGAGGCGGACATTCTCAAGTCCTGTGACCGTCAGTTCCAGCGATACCGTGGCGCCGATCCTACCTGGTTGCGACGGCGCATAGGTGATCGCCCGACGCGTTTTTGGAGCAAGCGGGAAGACCGTGCGGGGATCCGACAGGGGGATGTTGATCGATCGGGCGCTGTCATCAAACCGGCTGACGACGAAGAGGCCGCGGAAATAGATGACGTCCTGCTTCTTTCCGCCGGGATAGACGTTAATCACGTGAACGAAATGGTCTGACGCAGGACGGATTTGGGCCCTCGTGCCGCCACGCTCCAGCAGGAAGCCTGCCTTCGCGCTCTTGGAATCCGGGCATTCCGACGCTTCAACTGTCGGGCCAAGCAGGCAAAGCAGGGCAAGGAGAACTACGAGACGAGACATTCGGTGGCATCCTTCGACGGTGCCGGACATCAGACCGCAATTGAAACATAATTGCAATGGCGCGCTTCCTGCCCGACTCTGGGTTTCGCAAGTCTGATGCTGAAGGTTGATTTAGACGCCGCGACCGGGTGAAATCGAAAGCACGCCACGCGGCGAACGTGAAAGGGATGACGAATGGCTGACCGGCCCCATAGGCTCACTGCCAGAGCAGCTTCGGTCACGGCTCTGGTTCGACAATCCGGAGAATCCGGGAATGACCGCCCTCTACCTCGAGCGGTATCTCAATTACGGCCTCACCGCCAAGGAGTTGCAGGGCAAGAAGCCCATTATCGGCATCGCTCAGACGGGCTCCGATCTCGCGCCGTGCAACCGTCACCACCTCGAACTCGCAAAGCGGGTGCGCGAGGGCATCACGGCCGCCGGCGGCGTCGCGTTCGAGTTTCCCTGTCATCCGATTCAGGAGACCGGCAAGCGACCGACGGCGGCCCTGGACAGAAATCTTGCCTATCTGTCGCTCGTGGAGGTGCTCTACGGCTATCCTCTTGACGGCGTCGTCCTTCTCACCGGTTGCGACAAGACCATGCCGGCCTGCCTCATGGCTGCCGCCACCGTTAACATTCCGGCGATTTCGCCTGAATGTGGGGCCAATGCTGAACGGATGGCACCATGGCGAGCGCACGGGCTCCGGTACGGTGATTTGGAAAGCGCGCGAGCGGCACGCGGCGGGCGATATCGATTATCAGCAATTCATCGACATCGTCGGGTCGTCCGCTCCCTCTGTCGGGCATTGCAACACCATGGGCACCGCCTCGACCATGAATGCCCTCGCCGAAGCGCTCGGCATGGCCTTGACTGGTTCAGCGGCGATTCCGGCGCCCTATCGCGAGCGCGGCCAGATCGCCTACGAGACAGGAACGCGGATCGTCGACATGGTTTGGGAGGACCTCAAGCCCTCAGACATTCTGACCCGTGCGGCGTTCGAGAACGCCATCGTGGCAAACTCCGCCATCGGCGGATCGACCAATGCGCCGATCCACATCAACGCCATCGCCAAGCATATCGGCGTCGCGCTGGATTGCGACGATTGGGAGCGGATCGGTTTCGACATGCCATTGCTGGTCAACGTTCAGCCTGCCGGCTTCTATCTGGGTGAGGAATATTTCAGGGCCGGCGGGCTGCCGGCGGTGATGGCGGAATTGATCGGGGCTGGGAGGATCAACGAGGATGCGCTGACCTGCACAGGCCGAACCATCGGCGAGGACTGCCGGGGCAAATTCACGTGGGATCACGACGTCATCCGATCATACGACAATCCCCTCAAGGAAAAGGCGGGCTTCCTCAACCTCAAGGGAACCCTGTTCAATTCGGCGATCATGAAAACGAGCGTGATCAGCCCCGAATTCCAGGAGCGCTACCTCAACAACCCGGCCGATCCCAACGCCTTCGAGGGGAAGGTCGTGGTTTTCGACGGGCCGGAGGATTACCACCACCGGATCGACGACCCCTCGCTCGATATCGACGAGACCACCATCCTCATCATGCGGGGAGCGGGTCCGATCGGCTATCCCGGGCTCGGCAGAGGTCGTCAACATGCAGCCACCCGGTGCGCTCATTCGCAAAGGCGTCTTGTCGCTGCCCTGTATCGGTGATGGACGCCAATCGGGCACTTCGGCCACACCATCCATTCTCAATGCGTCGCCGGAGGCCGCGATGGCCGGGGGGCTCGCCCTGCTGCAATCGGGAGATCGGATCCGCGTGGACTTGAATACGCGCCGCGCCGATATCCTGCTGTCCGCGGAAGAATTGCAGCGCCGGCGCGATGAGCTGGCGGCAAAGGGCGGATATCCCTATCCCGCCAGTCAGACGCCATGGCAGGAAATTCAACGCGGCATGGTCGAGCAATTGTCTGATGGCATGGTGCTTAAACCGGCGGTAAAATATCAGAAAGTCGCCCAGACCTCCGTGCCGAGGGACAACCATTGAGAGATCTGGGGCGGGCGGGCACTAACTCTTAGATGCCTGTGTAGGCCGCCTCTTTCCCCAATAAACAGGCTTCGGCTTCCTCAAGGGGCGCCGAGGCGCTTTTGACCTCGTTGGAGAGGCTCCAGAAGCGGGCGTCGGCGAGGCAGCGTCACCTCGACCGAGCCACCGCTGGTGGGCTCAGTCGTGTGAAGACGGTCGCCGTCATACTGCGCTGGCAAAAACCTGGAAAGACGATTCCGGCCGTTTGCGGGTTGCCTGCTCTGCCCGTGCGATCCAGGAGGCCGCGTCTTCGTCGCGCCAGTTCAACTGCAAGGCCGCCCGAAAATCTGCCAGGGCCTTGTGGTAATGGCCGAGATGGTAAAGAGCGATGCCTCGTTCCATGAAGAACGGAAACAGGTCCGAGGAGGCCAGCAGATCCTGGCCGGTGAAAGGGACGCGCTTTTCCGCCTTGTCAACGAAGAGGCGGGCGGCAAGCTGCCTGAAGATCGAGACCTTCCGCGGGGCGGCGTAAGCGTCGTTCCGCAAGACTGAGCTTTCGCTATCGCGGCCGCTCGGCCGGTGCGCGTCGCTGAGGGGGAGGGTTTGCGGCATGAATGTCATGTCTCATCTGACATCGCCCAGGATTTTGACGAAATCGGAATACCGCAAGACTTGTCGTAATCGCGCAAGAAACGTAGCATTGCCTTAAGTTGAGGGACTGAAATGCCACTGTCAGGAGGGGCGAGCGCCGGGACCGATGCCAAGCCGGAGGCCGAGCGTAATCGACGAAACTCCCATTCACTCAACACGGCTCGGCGGTTTCATCGCAGTTCCGGAACGCCCAGGCGCAAATTTGTTGTAATGAAGTTGCGTATTACCTGCCGCCTCCGCATCTTGCCGGCAGGGCAAGGCGGCGCGGCGGGCCGCAGAGCGTCATGACAGACGAACAAAAATTGGCGCAGGACAGCCAGACCGGAGCCCCGGTCAGTCCGCCTCCGATCGCAGACCGCGTTTTCGAGACGTCCACTCTGGATGAGATGGAAGAAACCGGAAACCGCCTCGTCTCCCCGCACTGGATCTCCCCTCGGGCCCGTGGGCGGCATGCGGAGGCGGGGTTCCAATTTCACGGATCGAAGAACCTTTTCGCCCTGGACGTCCACTACGGGCGGGACCTCATAGTGCACCACCCCGATCAGCCCGACGACCGGATCGCTTTTGTCATGGCGCTCGGAGGAAGCCTCGCTTCGTTGATGGCAAGGAGGAGGTCGATATCTCAAGCCGACAGGGGGTCCTTTTCGCGACTTCCCGAAATACGCTTCATTTTGCGGAGGACAGCCACGTTGCGGCTTTCATGGTCGATAGGCGGCGACTCGCACAATACTGCGCGCATCTGAGAGGCCGGGACATCGAGGGCGAGGTCGAGTTTCAACGCCCGGTCGATCTCGATGACCAACGGGGCCGGAGCTGGCTGCGCCTCGTCGAATACGCCACCACCGAATTGACCGATCCGGACTCGCTCGTCCGAAGTTTTGCGACCGCGCACCAGCAACTCGAGCAGATGGTGCTGACGGGCCTTCTGCTGTCACAGCGCCACCAATACACCGACGACCTCATGCAGCCCCAGGCGGCGGCTGCGCCCTATTACGTGAAGCGTGCCGAGGCTTATATTGAACATCACTTCGCGGACCCCCTGTCGCTTGCCGAAATTGCAGCGGTCGCGGGGGTGAGCGCTCGAAGTCTGCAGAACGGTTTCCGCAACTTCCGCAACATGACACCGATGGCGTTTCTCCGATCCGTTCGCTTGCAGAATGCGCATCTGCTGCTGGCGGCCTGTGACCCGAACACCGCCACAACCACTCAGATCGCCCTGCGCGCCGGCTTCAGCCATATGGGCGAATTCGCGGCCCTCTATAAGAAAGCCTACGGAGTTTCGCCGAGCCAAACGTTGCTGAAGTCACCGTAGCCGGAGCGTACAAGCCAGATGGCCACGGCAAAATTGTGCTCAACGCCTACAGACGGCGCACCGCCAAAGACCTTGTCGCAGACCGCGTATTCGACGCATCGACCCTCCGCGCGATGGAAGAGATCGGTTTCACCCCATGGCGAAGTTAGGATCCAGACTCTGTGGCGAGCTTTCTCTACCGATCGCTCATCCACGCCATGGCGTTTCCGGGACCGTCGAAATCGGGCCCTTCCCGTCGAACCACGCGATGAGATTGTCCACCAGCAAGCTGACCCATGGCCTTGCGGGTATGAACGGATGCCGAGGCGATATGCGGCAGGAGCACGACATTGTCGAGCTCGATCAATGCCTGCGGTACGCGCGGTTCGTCCTCGAACACGTCAAGGCCGGCAGCGAGAATCGTGCCATCGCGCAAGGCCTCGATCAGCGCTTGCTCGTCGACGACGCTGCCGCGCGCCACGTTGATCAGGACGCCGTCAGGGCCCAATGCTTTCATGACGGTCGCGTCGATCAGGTGCTTCGTCTCGGCGCCGCCTGGCGTAATCGCAATCAGCACATCGCAGGCCTCGGCCAGCCCGACGAGCGTCGGGATAATACGCGTAAGCGACATCGGCCTGCCGGGTGCGCCCATGATAGGCGATCTCCACGCCGAAACCCTCGAGACGCGGGCGATGGCCTTGCCGATACGGCCGAGCCCGACGATGCCGACGCGCCGTTCCCGCAAGGTCGGCGAGAGCGGGAAACGGGGCCTGCAGCCAGCGGCCTTCCCGCAGATAGCGGTCCGCCTGCGGGATCTGTCGCAAGGTTGCGATCAGAAGTCCGATGGTCAGATCGGCGACTTCGTCGTTCAGCACGTCCGGCGTGTTGGTGACGACGATGCCGCGCCGCGCCGCCTCGCTGACGTCCACATTGTCGTAGCCGACGCCGTAGGATGGAGATGATCTCGAGATTGGGCAGGTGATCGAGCAGGTCCGCTCCGGTGCGGCCGTGGCTCGCACCGGTGGCAAGGCCGCGGATACGAGCGCCGAATCCTTCAGATAGGCGTCGGGGTCCGTCTGCTTCCCAAAGCCGATGCAGCGTGAATTGCGCGTCGAGAGCATCCGTGATGCTTTGCAGCATCGGCTTGGTCATGAGGATATCGGTCATGGCGCGGGATACCTGTCGTCGGTCGATGATGAGGTCGGATCGGCTCGGTTACCGAGTTCTGCGGGATTTCCGATGGGTCACCCGTTCACGATAAAGCAGATAAAGGCCGGAGGCGATCACCACGGCGGCGCCGACGAAGGTCAGCGAATCCGGCCAATCGCCGAACAGAACATAGCCGAGCGCCAGCATCCAGACGATCTGGGAATACATGAATGGCGAAAGGGTGGCTGCGGGAACGCGCGCATGCGCGACCACGAGGAGCCAATGGCCCACCGCCGCGAAACGCCCCATGAGGAGGAGCAGCACGATGGTCACGAGGGACGGCGTCTCGGTCCAGATCCAGGGCAGGATCGCCGTCATCCCGACGATGCCCACGATGCCCGAATAGAAGGTGGTGGTCGCGGAGGAATCGTGGGCGGCCAGAGCGGCGGGTGATGATGCCGAAGAACGAATATCCGATCGTGCCCGCAAGCGTGAGCAGCGCCGCCGGATGCATGATGCCAAGTCCCGGGCGCGTGATGATGAGGACGCCCGCGAGCCCGATCCCGATGGCGATCAGGCGCTGCGCGGCCCGACCCATTCGCCGAGCATCGGACCGGCCAGCAGCGCCACGATCAGGGGCGTGGCGAACTGGATCGACATGTTCTCGACGAGCTGGAGATATTTCAGCGCGGTGAAGGAGCAGATCGTCGTGAACAGCATCAGGGCCGAGCGAAGAAGCTGCAACCCGGGACGCCGGCGTGCGCATCACGCCGGGTTGCGTCCACGGGTTGATGATCAGCGACGGTCAGGAACACGCTGACGACGTAGCGCGCCCATACGGTGACGAGCGGGTCCACCGAGCGGTTGACATATTTGGCGGTGGCGTCGAGGCAGGAAAAACACGCAACTGCGAGGAGCATCAGCGCGATGCCGGTGGCGCGCTGGCGCGCGGAGCCGTGACGGTGACCGCAGGGGTGGGTTGGGGTGGGGCCATGCGCGCGACGTTACAGGGCCGGCCGCGCCGAAGACGACCGCCGATCCTGCACAGGCCTCGTGCGTGAGGGGCAGGGGTCGTCCAGTGGCCGTTCAGGCGCTCGCGGCGAGCGGTCACCTCGAGGGCGCTCGCTTCCTCGAGTTCGTCATCGGCAAAGCCGGTCTGGTCGGCACCCGGTCAGGCCCGCCAGATTCTTGGCGGCCTCGCGCAGCAGCTTGCGGATGCGCTTGCGGTCCTTGTTGTCGAAATCGGCCAGCAATTCGGCCTCGACCTCGTCCCAGAGGGCGTTGATGGCCTCGGCCTTGCGCTTTCCCTCCTTGGTCAGCTTCACGCGTACGATCCGCGCATCGCCCGGCTCGGTGTGGCGCTCGACCAGCTTGATGCGCTGAGAGGCGCGAGATGGTCTTGGACGCGGTCGGAGGGCGGACCCGCAGCATCGGCGCGAGGTCGCCCATGGTCATCGGGCCGGAGGTCGCCAGGGCCTGCAGCACCTGCTCCTGTCCGGCGAAGAGGCCGAGATCCGACAGTTTGTCGCCGGTGCGGCTGCGGTGGAGGCGGGCGGCCTGAACCAGCGCCCAGCCGACGCTCTTGGTTCCCGGATGCCTGATCTCGTCGTCCATCGCGTCCCCCTTGTTCGTCTTGGCGCCGACACCATCATCACGAAGTCATGACGGTTCGATGACAGGCTGACAGGAAAGTCGCGGAATTCAGCCTTCGCGGCCCATCTCGCTCTCGTGCCAGCGGCGCAGCACCAGATGCGAGACCGCCGCCATCAGCAGAAACAACATGACGCCGACCGCCGCCAGCAGGACCAGAGCGGCGAAAAGCCGCGGGAATGTTGAGGCGATACTGGCTCTCGATCATGCGATAGGCGAGGCCCGATCCGGCCCCTGCCGAACCCGCCGCCATTTCGGCCACCACCGCGCCGATCAGCGACAGGCCGGTGGCAATCCTCAGGCCCGCCATGAAGGCGGGCAACGCCGCGGGCCGGCGCAGGATCCACAGGGCGCGCGCGCGGGACGCGAATGGCCGCGACGGCTCCGGCCGGCGTGTCCCATAGAGAGCGAACAATTCGAGCAGATTGCGATCGACCGATTGCAGGCCCAGCATGGTGTTCGACAGAATGGGGAAAAACGCCACGATCCAGGCGCAGGCCAGCACCGCCACATCCTGCGGGAGGTAGATCAGCAGGAGCGGCGCGACCGCGATGACCGGCGTCACCTGCAGCACGACCGCGAGGGGGTAGAGCGAATATTCGACGACGCGCGACAGGCTGAACAGGACCGCGAGCGCCACGCCGCCCACGACCGCGAGAGCAAAGACCCAGCAAGGTGGTCTCGAGCGTCACCAGCAGCGAGGCCCACAGGAGCGGCCAATCCGCCACCATCGTGCGGGCAATCGTGCTGGGCGCCGGCAGGATGTAGGGCGGCACGCGCCGCCAGCGCGACATAGGCCTCCCAGCCCGCAGATGGCGATGAGCAGGATGCCCACGGGCAGGGCGATCCTCGACGCGGTCTGCGGCGGATGACTCCCGGTCGGCCGAGGTTCCTGCGCGGATCCATGGTCAGGACGCCCGTCATCGCATCGCCGTCCGCCAGAAGGCGGGACACGTCGCGGCAGGTTTGCGCATAGCGCGCAGCTGGTGCGGAAATCCGGCGTCGCGATTGCGGGTTGCGTCGATCCGAACTTCGGCGACGACGCAGCCGGGGCGGGGCGACATGATGGCGACCCGGTCCGACAGATAGACGCTCTCGAAGATCGAATGGGTGACGAACACGACCGTGCAATCCCAGTCGCCGCCGCAGCGTCAGCAGATCGTCGTTGAGGCGAAAACGGGTCATTTCGTCGAGCGCCGCGAAAGGCTCGTCCATCGAGCAGGAGCCTGGGCTCAAGCGTCAGCGCCCGCGCGATCGAGACCCGCATCTTCATGCCGCCGGAGAGCTCGATGCGGAAACGCCTTGGCGAAATCCGCCATGCCGACGAGAGCAAGGCTCTCGTCGACGCGGCTCGCGCGCGCGCGCCTGCGACGTTCCGCGCAGGCGCAACGGCAGCCAGACATTGTCGGCCACACTCGCCCACGGCATCAGCGTCGGTTCCTGGAACACGAAGCCGATCTGGCCGCGATGGTCGGCGGTAGGCCGCGGCCCTTCCACCGCACCTCGCCCGTGCGTGGGCTCGATCAGGCCGGCAAGATGCGCAGCGCCGTCGACTTGCCGCATCCCGACGGGCCGAGCAGCGACACGAATTCGCCTTCGGCGATGGCGATCGACAGGTGCGAAAGCGCCATCACGCCGTTGGCAAAGGTCTTGCCGACGCGGTCGAGCGCCACGAGCGTGGAGAGCTCGGGCGAGAGGGATTCACGGTCTGCAGCTCCGCATGGAATCCCGCTGCTATTTCTTGAGGTCGAGGCCGACGCCCTTGTTCACGAATTGGAGCGTGTAGGCCTTGCGGTAATCGAGATCCGCCTTGAACAATCCCGACTTCACCATCTTGTCGAAGAAGTCCTTCATGCGGGCATCCGTCATGGCGCCGATCCCGAGCGTCGTCGCGTCGCCGGAATCGACGATGCCGTATTCCTTCATCTTGGCGACCGAATAGGCGAGCAGCTCGTCGGTCATCTCGGGGTTGTCGCGCTTGATCAACGCATTGGCGGCGGCGTTGTCGCCATGGAGATAGTTGTGCCAGCCGATGCTCGATGCATCGACGAAACGCTGCACGAGATCCGGGGTCTTTCTCGACGACCTCGCGGCGGGTCTCGACGGTCGTCGCATAGGTGCTGAAGCCGTGATCGGCGAGCAGGAAAACATTCGGCTTGAAACCCGCCGCCTTCTCGATCGTCAGCGGCTCGGCCGTCACATAGCCCTGCTGGACCGCCTTCCTGTTGGCGATGAACGGCGCGGGGTTGAAGCCGAATGGCTTCACCTGCTCGTCGCGAAAGCCGTATTCGGCCTTCATCCATTGGAAGAAGGTCGCGACGCCGTCCTTCGACAGCAGAATGTCGTTCGAGCGCTTGAGATCCTCGAAACGGTCGAGCCCCTGGCCCGGATGGCTCATGAGGATCTGCGGATCTTTCTGGAAATGGGCCGCCACGACCACCGTCGGAATATCCTTCTCGACGGCCGAGAAGGCCTGGATCATGCTGCCGCCCATGTAGAAGTCGAGCTTGCCGACCGTCATCAGCATGCGGTTGGCGGCGCGCGGGCCCCCGGGCACGATGGTGACCTTGAGCCCGTATTTCTCGAAGGTTCCATCCGCGACGGCCTGATAATAGCCGCCGTGCTCGGCCTGGGCGATCCAGTTCGTGCCGAACGTGACCTCCGTCAGGGGGGCCGCGTGACGGCCGCCGGCGCCGGCGCCAATTCCGGCCAGCAGGCAGAACAGGCCGGAATGATCGTCGTCATGGGCAGGTCCTCCGTCGCCGGTGGCGCCAAGCTCCGGTCAGACCCGCTTCTGGGGGTTCCGGCTCAGCTTGGCAAGCTCCCGAAGCCCGCCTGGCGGCATCATTCCACGGACCAGGGATATGTCCACGTCTCCGTCAGCGCCCGGTTGCCGGCGCGCAGGAACGCCCGCAGATCCGTCGATTGGCCCGGCTCGAGCTTGCACGTCCATCGCGACGCGAAAGCCGCCCGTATGCTCGTTGGGCATGATGAAGCTGTGGGTGATCTTGCCGTTCGACAGGGACGGAACCAGCTGAACCTGCTCCGGGTCGGCCAGATAATAGCCGAGGTCGCCGCCCGCGAAATCGATGATGAAGCGGCGATGCGTGGGGTCGCTGGGCGCGTTGGAGCCGCTGGCGCGCGGCGGCGTCAGGAAGGTGTTGATGACCTTCCCGCCCGGGATGCATTCCGCTGATCGCGGCGACCGACCGGAGCCGGTACGAAACGTTGATCTCCTGCCCCGGCTCGTAGGGGCGGTTGGGCTCCCAATAGGCCACGATGTTGTCGTGGGTCTCGTCCTGGGTCGGGATCTCGGCGAGTTCGATGCGTCCCTCGCCCCATTCGCCGATCGGCTCGACCCAGTAGCCGGGCCGCTGGTGATAATGGGCCTCAAGATCCTGGTAGTTTTCGAAGACCCGATCGCGCTGCATCAGGCCGAAGCCGCGGGGATTGTTGTCGCTGAAGGACGAGATCGTCTTCTTGGCCGGGTTGCGCAGTGGCCGCCAGATCCACTCGCCGGCCCCCGAATGCATGAGCAGGCCGTCCGAATCGTGCAGTTCGGGCCGGAAATCGTCGGTGCTCTTCCGGTCGTTCTCGCCCTGGTAATACATCGAGGTGAGGGGTGCGAGGCCCAGATTGGCGATGGTCTGGCGCGGAAACAGGGTGGCGGTGACCTCGAGGGTGGTCTCCCGCGAAGGGTAGAGAACGAAGCGGTAGGCGCCCGCCACCGAAGGGCTGTCGAGCAAGGCATAGATGGTGATGCGGTCCGTGTCCGCGCGTCGGCATCTGGATCCAGAATTCCCGGAAATAGGGAAATTCCTCGGCCTCGCCGCCTTCCACGTTGATGGCGAGGCCCCGGGCCGAAAGGCCGTATTTCTGGTCCGCGCCGAGGAACCGGAAATAGCTGGCGCCCGAGGAACGCGATGACCTCGTCGAACACCTTCGGCGAGTTGATCGGGTAATGCAGCCGGAACCCGGCAAAGCCGAGATTGACCGGCAGGGGCCGCTCGATCTTGTTGCGGCCGTAATTGAACAATTCGCGCTGGTAGGGCACCGGCGTCGGGACGCCGTCGCGCAGGACGTTCACCGTCACCGGGCGCTGATAGAGAAAGCCGAGATGGAACAGCTGCATCCGGTACTGGCTGCCGCCGGACCCGAGAAGGGCGCGCTCGGGCCGGAAGCGGATATCCCGGTAATCGTCGAAGCTGAGCGTGTTGAGCGGTTCCGGGAAGTTGGGCGGGCACCGCCTCGTAGGGGGCGCCGGCGAGCTCCCGCGCCCGGCGAACCACATCCTCGAAACTGAAACGGATTCGGCGCGGGAACCCCGTTCTGCTGCTGTGCCCAGACGCTGCGTCGCGACGCTGGCGAGAAGGCCTTGCAGAATGATTCGGCGGGACGAGGGTCATCATGGAGGCGGAATTGCTCTTTCCGGGCTGAAACGAAGGGTGTGGGCGAGTCCATGAAATGGGTACGACCGTCCTCTCCGTCTACCGGTCCCGCTTAATAAAGGCTGAATGGAGCGGCATTCCGGCGCGCCCGGCGGGGACAATCCGTCAAAAAAATGCCTCGAAAGGTCAAAAAAGACTTGTGATCCGGGGACGATGCGCCTATCTCCGGTCCTGCCCAATTTCGCACGTGCCCGTGGTTACGTGCCGGTTGGTGGGCATCCGGACAAGAGGCCGGACAGCCGCCCGAGAACGTCCTAGTTCTCGATACCCCTAACCGGCAGCCGGAGGCGAAACCGGCGTACCTCGTTCTCAACGAGGGACGTGACTTAAAGCAACGACGAACGGGCTTTTTTGGTCTCGTTGGCCCTCCAAAGGTCAACACCGAAGAGGCTTGTTTATCATTGCCGCGCGTGCGGACAGGGAAATTCCCTCTCCAAACCAAGGCAGCATCGTCGGGTGAAGAGCCCATTGCACCCTCGTGTCTCCATCGCACGATCGCGCAGTGTCGTCTTCCCCCGCTGACGCCGGACGTCCAGGGCCCCTCGACGGGTCCGAAGCGTCTGAACTTCAATCCGGAGGCCTGAGAGCCTCCATTGAGCCTTTGTGGGGAGAACGCCGGTGACACAGCGTATTCGCGAATTCTTGCGCAACCGACGTGAGGACGGACCTTGCGTCGTCGTCGACCTCGATGTCGTGCGCGACAACTACTCCAAATTCTCCCGGGCGCTTCCCGACACGCGCGTGTTCTACGCCGTGAAGGCGAACCCGGATCCGGCAGTCCTCAAGCTGCTGGCGGATCTCGGCTCGTGCTTCGACACCGCCTCGGTCGTCGAGATCGAGCTGGCGCTGGCCGCCGGCGCGACGCCTGAGCGGATCTCGTTCGGCAACACGATCAAGAAGGAACGCGACATCGTCCGCAGCCTCGCGCTCGGCGTGCGCCTCTTCGCGGTCGATTGCGAAGCCGAGGTCGAGAAGGTCGCTCGCGCTGCCGCGGTGGTCGGGCGTGGCTGCGTCCGACGTGAAGGTGTTCTGCCGCATCCTGTGCGACGGCGCCGGCGCGGAATGGCCGCTGTCGCGCAAGTTCGGCTGCGTGCCCGAGATGGCGGTCGACGTGCTCGAGCACGCCTTCCGGCAGGGACTCGAGGCCTATGGCGTCTCGTTCCATGTCGGCTCGCAGCAGCGCAACACGGAAGCGTGGGACCAGGCGCTCGCCTCGGCATCCGCGATCTTCCGCGAATGCGCCACGCGCGGCATCCACCTGTCGATGGTCAATCTCGGCGGCGGTTTCCCGACGAAGTACCTGAAGTCGGTTCCGGCCGTGAAGCTATACGGCGAGTTGATCTTCCGGGCGCTGTCGAAGCACTTCGGCAACCGTCTCCCCGAGACGATCATCGAGCCGGGTCGCGGCATGGTCGGCAATGCGGGCATCATCGAGGCCGAGGTCGTTCTCGTCTCGAAGAAGAGCCAGGACGAGGACGAGGTGCGTTGGGTCTATCTCGACATCGGCAAGTTCGGCGGTCTCGCCGAGACGATGGACGAGTCGATCCGCTACCCGATCCGCACCGAGCACGACCACGACCGCAAGGTTCCGTGCGTGCTCGCGGGCCCGACCTGCGATTCGGCGGACGTTCTCTACGAGAAGGAGCCCTATCCGCTCCCCATCTCGCTGGAGATCGGCGACAAGGTGCTGATCGAAGGCACGGGCGCCTACACGACCACCTATTCGGCGGTCGCGTTCAACGGCTTCCCGCCCTTGAAGTCCTACGTGATCTAGATCACGTCCCGCCTGCCTCGGGTCATCGAGGCAGGCACCAACCCTTCACCAAGTGTTGTCCCGGACGGCCTGCTCGGTTGCGAGCAGGTGCGAGGGCTGTCGCTCACCCCAACGCACGGGAGGCCACGGCCATGATCAAGATCCGCCAGGAAACGACCCGCGATGTCGAAGCGCGCGAGGCGTTGCTCGATACCTGCTTCGGAGCCGACCGGTTCCAGAAGACCTGCGAACGCCTGCGCGAAGGCCGCGTGCCGGCGGACGGCCTGTCGCTCGTGATCGAGCGCGATGGGGCCGTCATCGGCACCGTGCGCCTGTGGCATGTCTCGCTCGGCGCGAACCGGCCGGCGCTGATGCTCGGCCCGATCGCCATCGACTCCTGCCTGCCAGAGCCTCGGTCTCGGCGCGAAGCTGATGCGCGAGGCGCTCGGTCCGCGCCACGGCGCTGGGTCACAAGGCCGTCGTGCTGGTCGGGGACGCTCGCCTATTACGAGCGATTCGGCTTCTCCGCCGGACAGCGACCGGCGGGTCTGTGGATGCCGGGCCCTGTCGAGCGCGAGCGCTTCCTTGGGCTGGCGCTCGAGGCGGGCGCCCTCGACGGCGCGCGCGGGCTCGTGTCGGCCACCGGAGAGGTCGAGCCGAAGCCGGATCTGGCGGCTCTCGTCGCCGCCGCCGTCTCAGGGCAGGCTCGGCGGGCTGCCGCTCGCCGCCTGAGCATATTCTCGACGATTGACGCGCGCCGCACCGGAACCGATGGTGCGGCGCATATGCGTTTGACGACCCCGATCGCCCAAAGACTGACGAAGGAGAACTCGACATGACCAACCCGCCCATCCACGGCCGCATCACCGGCCCGATCGTGATGATCGGTTTCGGCTCGATCGGCAAAGGCATGCTGCCGTTGATCGAGCGTCATTTCGAGTTCGACCGCAGCCGCCTCGTGGTCATCGACCCGGACGACAAGGATCCGGCACATGCTCGACGAGCGGGGCATCCGGTTCGTGCACACAGGCCTGACGCCGGCGAATTATCGCGAAGTCCTGCAGCCGCTTCTCACGGAAGGCGGCGGGCAGGGTTTCTGCGTGAACCTGTCGGTCGACACCTCGTCGCGCGACATCCTGGAACTGTGCGCGGGAACTCGGGCGCGCTCTACATCGATACGGTGGCGGAGCCCTGGGTCGGGTTCTATTTCGACAAGTGCGCGGGCCCGGAGGCGCGCACCAACTACGCCTTGCGCGAGATCATTCTCGACGCGCGCCGCCGCAATCCGGGCGGCCCGACGGCGGTCAGTTGCTGCGGCGCCAATCCCGGCATGGTGTCGTGGCTCGTCAAGCAGGCCTTGCTGAACCTCGCGAAGGATATCGGCCTCGAGCACGACGAGCCGAAATCCCGCGAGGATTGGGCCAGGCTGATGAGCCGCGTCGGCGTGAAGGGGATCCACATCGCCGAGCGTGACACCCAGCGCGCGACCTCGGAGAAGCCGATGGGCGTCTTCGTCAACACCTGGTCGGTCGAGGGCTTCGTCTCGGAGGGCCTGCAACCGGCCGAACTTGGGCTGGGGGACGCACGAGACGTGGATGCCCGAGAACGGCCGCACGCACGAGACCGGCTCGCCAGGCGGCGATCTACCTGCTCCAGCCGGGAGCGGACACGCTGTGTGCGCTCCTGGACGCCGACCGCCCAGGCTCCAGCGCGCGTATCCTGGTGACGCACAACGAAGTCGATCTCGATCGCCGACTACTTCACGGTACGCGAGGGCGAGAAGGTCACCTACCGGCCGACCTGCCACTACGCTTACCACCCCTGCAACGAGGCGGTGCTGTCGCTGCACGAGATGTTCGGCAAGGCCGGCAAGCCGCAGGACACGTTCCACATCCTCACCGAGGACGAGATCGTCGGACGGGATCGACGAACTCGGCGTGCTTCTCTATGGCCATGCGAAGAATGCCTATTGGTACGGCTCGCAACTCTCCATCGAGGAGACGCGCCAGCTCGCGCCGTATCAGAACGCCACCGGGCTTCAGGTGACCTCGGCGGTGCTCGCCGGAATGGTTTGGGCGTTGGAGAATCCGCAAGCTGGCATCGTCGAGGCGGACGACATCGACTTCCGTCGCTGCCTCGAGGTGCAGATGCCGTATCTCGGCCCCGTCGTCGGCGTCTACACCGATTGGACGCCGCTCGAGGGCCGGCCCGGTTTCTTCCCGATGAAGACATCGACACCTCCGATCCGTGGCAGTTCCGGAACATGCTGGTGCGGTAAGATTTGTTTCTGTGGCCAGGCCTCACCGCCGGCCACGATCACCAGAGGATCGACATGCCGCACTTCGAAGATTTCTATGCGGACAAGCTTCGCGGCGCATTGGGCGTCGCCGATGCCGACGCGGTGTTGGATCTGCGCGACGCCACGCGGGAAGCGGCTGCGGTGGCGATCCAGGATATGCTGGAACGCAGCCGGTTTCGGAGGCGCCAAGACCGTCGCAATACGCCTCTCGCCGCCACCGGAAGGCGGAGGCGAGACGCTGTTCCAGCCTGATTGGCAAGGCGCTTCTCGAGGCCAGGAAACGGGCCTGGATCGACCGGCTCCACACATTGCCGGCTCATGACGGTCTGGGCTTCTACGTGGCGCTCTCAGGAAAGCCGCCGACGGCCTGATCAAGCACGCTTGGCAGACGGCACGCGACGCCGAAAGAGGCTGCGCGACGAAACTCGCCAGCAGCAGAATGGCGCCCCACACGACGACGAACCCGAAAGCCGTCGACACGAGGCCCTCCTGGGTGACCGGAACCGCCGGCTCGAAATCGCGGTAAGCGGCGTTCATGATGTCCACATCGCCGTCCCGCACCATCAAGGCGACGCGACCGAAGGGCCCGGCATCGAGCATTTTCTGCCGGTGGGTTTCCAGGTTGCCAAGCCGATCGATGTTCCCCTGCATGGCCGCGCCCTGGCGCCCCGCAAGCTCGTCCGCATTTCCCCGCAGACGCGTGACCGCGCTCTCCGGCGTCTCCCCTTGCGCGCGGGCATCGGCCTCGAAACGCCCGACGACCTGCTTCAACTCATCGATGCCGCCGCCGAGGCGCTGGCGATATTGCTGGGAGAATTCCGGCCCCTGCGAGGCGACGACGCCCGCCGAGAAGACCGCAGCCGACGGCACAAATGCGGATAACGCGGGACATGCTGTCTCCTCAAACTTCCAGCGCCGCCACGACGTCCGCCTCGGCAATGTCGGACGAGACCCTTGCCGATCTTGCAGGCACGGGTCTTCGCGCCCGGCGCCATCACGAGGATCACCGTTTCGAAGCCCGGGCAAGCCGGGATCCGCGCACACGATCTCATTGACCGCGAAGACGGTGTCGTCGCTCGCATCGAATGCGCCTCGCGCGCCCAATCCTTGACGCGCCGCACGGCATCGGCATCGATTTTCGGCGCGCCGAGCGCATTCTTGAGGAAAGCTCCGAAGCGCGCCAAGCCCTACCTCATGTCGGAAGCGTGAGAATGCCGGCCTGGCCGTCCTCGCAGCCGAAGGCGAGGCGCTTGCCGCCGTGATCCCAGGCGAGGGCCGTGATGCCGCTTTCTTTCGTGCGCGGGCCGAACGAGCAATTCCGCCGCATCGGCAAGGCGGATCGAGCAGGATGCACCCATCCTCGTAGCCGACGGCTAGCACGAAGGTGTTCGGGATGAAAGGCGACGCGGTCGACCTTCGCGGGGCGCACGCCGCATTCGCGCGGCTGCTTGCCCATCGGGCCCTCCTTCGAGTCGAAGGGCCACAGGATGGCGGCCTCCGCGCCGGAGGTCGCGAGCCACTTGCCATCGCCCGACCAGGAAACCGAGCGTGTCTTCGACGGATAGCCGCTCATGCGCATGTTGCCCTTGTCGGGCAACGAGCCGCCAGCCATGCAGGGCATTTTCCTGCATGGAGGTGACGAGGAACCGCGCATCGGGCGACCAGGTGATGTCGAGATGCGAGCCCTTCCATTCGAGAAATTCCGGCTTCGCCTCCGTGTTCGGGAAACCACAGGGTGGCGCCGTTGTAATGCGCGATGGCAAGGCGATAGCCCTTCGGCGCGAAGGAGATGCCGCGCGCCGCCGAGGCAGGTCCAGCATCTTCTCGCGGCCCTTCTCGTCGCGGACGATCACGCGCTTGCCGGCGCCATAGGCGAACGCGCCGCCCTTGTTGAGCGCGAGCGAATCGATCCACGCGCCCTTGGTCTCGGCGAGCGTTTCGGTCGTGCCGTCGGCAGTCCGTGGCGGCCACCCGGCCGTCATCGCCGCCGGTGACGAAGCGCTTCCCGTCGCTGACTCCCGTCGAGAAGTCCCGCGTCGGGATGCGCCTCGATGCGACTGCGTCTCGTCGCCCTTCGCCAGCATCACCGCGCCGTCGCCGAGGCCGAGGGCGAGCGTGCCCTTCAGCCAGCCGAGCGCCGTCACATGCGCGCCGGCGTCGATGGCGGCGACGTTCTGGGAAAGGGACGGGGCAGTTCCAGCGGTCATTCAGGCAATCTCTTGAATCGCGGAGCCGCCATAGCACGGCTCAAACCGCGCAGGCGAGAAACTCCTCGCGGATGGCCTTCTCGTTCAGGTCGCGGCCGATGAAGACCACCTTGGAACTGCGCTTCTGGCCCGGCTTCCAATCGTCCTGCACATCCCCGTCGAGGATCATGTGCACGCCCTGGAAGACGAAGCGCTTCGGCTCGTCCGGAAATGCCACGATGCCCTTGCAGCGCAGGATGTTGGGGCCCTCGACCTGGGTGAGGTTCGAGATCCACGGCATGAATTTTTCAGGATCGACCTCGCCATCGACCTGAACGGCGACGGATTGCATGTCCTCGTCGTGATGATGGTGATGGCCCTGCTCGAGGAAATCGGGCTCGATCTCCATGATGCGGTCGAGGTCGAAGGCGTTGCGATCCAGCACTTCGCTGATCGGGATCGCGCAATTCTGCGTCCGATGGAGCTTGGCATAGGGGTTGATGGCGCGGATGCGGCCCTCGACCTCGTCGAGTCTCCTCCGGGGACACGAGGTCGATCTTGTTGAGAACGATGACATCCGCGAACGCGATCTGGTTCTTCGCCTCGGGCGCGTCCTTGAGCCGGTCGGACAGCCACTTGGCATCCGCGACCGTCACGACCGCGTCGAGACGCGCGGCGTCGGACACGTCCTGATCCATGAAGAAGGTCTGGGCGACCGGCGCCGGATCGGCAAGGCCGGTGGTCTCGACGATGATCGCGTCGAACTTGCCCTTGCGCTTCATCAGGCCGTCGAGGATGCGGATGAGATCGCCGCGCACGGTGCAGCAGATGCACCCGTTGTTCATCTCGAACACTTCCTCGTCGGCGCCGACCACGAGTTCGTTGTCGATGCCGATCTCGCCGAATTCGTTGACGATCACGGCGTATTTCTTGCCGTGCGGCTCCGTGAGGATGCGGTTGAGAAGCGTGGTCTTGCCGGCGCCGAGATAGCCGGTGAGGACCGTGATGGGGATCTTGTCGGACATCGGAAGGTTCCAGAGCCTGATTTGCACGAAATCGTCCCCGCATCCGGCGGGATGACGAGAAAAGCCGTTCAGCTCGACAGGGCCGCGCTGAACGCCCTTATATTGTGTCTCATCATGTCAATGTAAGTGCCGGCCGGGCCGGCCCGGCCCGGACAGCGCGTCCGAATAGACCCGGCTGCCGAGCGTCGGCCCCGGTCTCGCTGGCGATGCGCTGCATCGAGCCGGGGGTCCGACACGTTCTCCACGAAGACCGCCTTGATCTTCTCGCGCCTGATCTGCTGGATGATCCTCGCCACGTCCCGTGCCGAGGCCTCCGCGTCGGTGGAGACCCCCTGCGGCGCCACGAACTCCATCGCCGTAGGCGGCCTCGAAATAGCGGAACGCGTCGTGGGACGTGATGATCCGGCGCCGTTCCTTCGGGATGCTGTCGATCAGCGCCCGGATCTCGGCGTCGAGCGCGTCGAGCTTCGCCAGATAGGCGGCGGCGTTCGCCTCGTAGGCCGGCCTGCCCGTCCGGGTCGACGGCGATCAGCCCGTCGCGGATCGCCGCGACGTAGCAGCTTGGCGTTGGCGACGTCCTGCCAGGCATGCGGGTCCATGGCGTCGTGATGTGGGCGTGGGACGGGCCGTGGTCGTCCTCGCCCTTCAGCGCCGTGACGGCCTCGGCGACCTCGACGTCGGGCGCCTTCGTGCCGGATGATTCCGACCGAGCCGGCTGATCCAGCCTTCGAATTTCAGGCCGTTGGTGAAGACGATCTTGGCCTCGCTCATGCGGCGGGCATCGGCCGGGCGTGGGCGAATAGACATGCGCGTCGCCGTCGGGGCCGACGAGCGTCGCGACCTCGACGCGGTCGCCGCCCACATTGGCCACCATGTCGCCCAGGATCGAGAACGTCGCCACGGCCCTGCATCTTCGCCGGCGTCTGCGCCGCCGCGGCGAACGGCGATCCGGCCATCGCGACGCAGCCGGCGATCAGCGAAGACGGCTTTTCGTCTCGTCAGCATGGGGCAATCCTTTGGTCATCAGGCTTCGAGGTGCTTCCCGGGCCACAACAGCCACAGCAGCCCGCCCTCGCGGCCGAACACGAGGGACAACACGTAGACGACGCCGGCGGTCAGGATGATGGCGGGGCCGGCCGGCAATTCCAGGTGGAACGACAGGAGAAGGCCGCCGATACCCGACGCCACCCCGATCAGGATCGACGACGATCATCATGGCGGTGATGTCGCTCGCCCAGAAGCGGGCGGCGGCGGCGGGCAGCATCATCATGCCGACCGCCAGCAGGGTCCCGAGGGCATGAAAGCCGCCCACGAGATTGAGGACCACGAGGCCGAGGAATGCGAGATGCGTCGGCGTTCCGGCCCGGCTGACGGAGCGCAGGAAGATCGGATCGACGCATTCGAGAACGAGCGGCCGATAGAGGATCGCCAGCGCCATGACGGTGACGGTGGAGATGGCGGCGAGCAGCAGCAAGGTGCTGTCGTCGAGCGCCAGCACGGTTCCGAACAGGACGTGCAGGAGGTCGACATTCGATCCGCGCAACGACACGATGGTGACGCCAAGGGCCAGCGACAGAAGGTAGAACGCCGCCAGGGACGCATCCTCCTTCAGCGCGGTGAAGCGGGACACGAGGCCTGCCGCCACGGCCACGACGACGCCCGCCGCAAGGCCGCCGATGGTCATGGCCGGCAGGGACAGGCCGGCGAAAAGGTAGCCGATGGCGGCCCCCGGCAGGATCGCGTGGGCCATGGCGTCGCCGGTCAGGCTCATGCGGCGCAGCATCAGGAAGACACCGACGGGGCCGCCGCCGAGCGCGATGGCGACGATGCCCACCAGGGCGCGCTGCATGAACTCGAATTCGGCGAAGGGCCGATCACGTAAGCGAACATGCTAGCGCCGGCGCGCGCGAAGAACGGGGACGATCACGCGGCGCTGCGATGGCAGGCGGCCGCGTGGGGATCGTAGGCCTCGACCATCTGGCGGGCCCTCAGCAGGTTCTCGGCGCTCAGCACCTCCGCGGTCGGCACCCCAGGCCACCGGCTCGCGCGCGATCAGGAGGGTCTCGGGGAAAGACGCGCCTGACCACGTCGATATCGTGCAGGACCGCCACGACGGTGCGCGATTCCGCATGCCAGCGCCGAACGAGGTCGAGCAGGTCGGCGGTCGTCTTGGCGTCGATGGCGGTGAAGGGCTCGTCGAGAAGGATCAGGGCCGCATCCTGCAGCAGCAGGCGGGCGAACAGGGTCCGCTGCATCTGGCCGCCCGAGAGCGTGCCGATCGGGCGGCGCTCGAACCCGGTCAGGCCGACGGCGGCGAGCGCCTCCTCGATGCGGGTCCGGTCGCCCCGGCCGATCCCGCCGAGCACGCCCGAGCGGGACCAGAGGCCCATGGACGACGAGATCGTAGACCGAAAGCGGAAATGTCCGGTCGATCTCGGCCGCCTGCGGCAGGTAGGCGACGGCTGCGGGAGACGGCAGATCGAGGCGGATATGTCCCTCGAGGGGGCGCAGGGTGCCCACGATCCCTTTGAGCAGGGTCGATTTGCCGGCCCCGTTGGGACCGACCACCGCCGTCAGGCTGCCGGCCGGGATCGTCGCCGTCGAGGTGATGGACGGCCGGGTGGCGGCCATAGCCAAGGGTCACCTCGTCGAAACGGATCGACGAGCGCTGCTCATGCGGCACTCATCGCCAGAACCAGCAAAACGAGCAGCCAGAGGCCCGCCGAGCAGCACCAATGCCGAGCCAAGGAGCGCTCGCCAGGCCGAAAGGCGCAGCAGCGAGAAGGTCGGGCTGCCCGGCGACGGCATGGGCCGCAGCGGTGGTCCGCGTGCGAATGGGCGTCTGTGATGATGGGAATGGCTGATGCGGCATAGCCGAGACTATAGCGCGCCGCAGACGTCCGATTTCTAGGGGGGTACAGTATTTTATACGCCCCCGGTGCCGGGACGTTCCGCAGCGGCGCTTCACAGGCGGTCGGATGGTACTGGTAGAGCCAGGTTTCGCTCAGCACCTCGTCGCCCTGGCGGAGGTAGCAGCGCAGCTCCACCGGGTCCGTCCCGGCGGCGGTGAGATCGAATTGCGTGCGCCAGTGCCCCGGCACGTCGTCCGGCACCGCCTCGGTCAGGATATTGGAGAAGCTCCCGCGCGAGGCCGTCAGGACAGGCTGCGGGATCACGCCTTTGGCGCAGCCGGGTCAGAGGCTCGCCCATGAATTCCACCATGAACTTGCGGACGCCCTTCGGGCGGGCCGTGCCCGGCCTGTCCGCCATTGCCGAACCGGGTCGCGACGACGCGGGCGAGCGGGGTCGGGTAGGGCTCCTCGGCCGACCAATACATGCGATACGCGAACGCGAAGCTCCGGCCCGCGAGCGCGGGCTCCGCCGGCACCCACATGGCCACGATATTGTCGTGGATCTCGTCGTCGGTGGGGATCTCCACGAGCTGGATCGCGCCGCGGTCCCAGTTGCCCTGTGGCTCGATCCAGAGCGAGGGACGGCGGTCGTAATAGACGCCGTCGAGATAATGGTCGAAATTGCGGTCGCGCTGGAGCAGGCCGAAGCCCTTCGGGTTCGTGTCGCTGAACGACGAGGTCATGATCCGCGGCGGATTGTTGAGCGGGCGCCAGATGCGCTCGCCGCTCCCGTCCACATGGCGAGGCCGTCGGAATCGTGGATCTCGGGACGCCAGTCGACGGCGGTGGTCTTCGATTTCTCGGAGTACCAGTACATCGAGGTCAGCGGCGCGATGCCGAGGCGGCTGACCTCCTGGCGCATGAAAACCGTGCTGTCGATGTCCATGATCACGGACTTTCGCCCGCTGCATGACGAAGCGGTAGGCGCCGGCGACGCTCGGTCCGTCGAGGAGCGCGTAGACGGTCACCGTGTCGGAGCCGGGCTGCGGCGTCTCGAAATAGACGTGCGTGAAATCCGGGAATTCCTCGCGTCTTGCCGAAGACCGCGACGTCCACCGCCAGCCCGCGGGCCGACAGGCCGTATTGGTAGAGCTCGCCGATGGCGCGGAAATAGGATGCGCCGAGAAACGCCACCCAATCGTTCTTGCGCCAGTCGAGCTTGCCGCCGCGCGGTTCCTGGAAGCGGAAACCGGCAAAGCCCGAATTGTCCGGCAGCTGGTGCGCGGGCGAATCCGCCGGCATGTCGAAATAGGCGCTGTCGTAGATGATCTCGCGGGCCTGGCCCTTCTCCACCACATGCATCCGCGCGGGCTTCTGGAAATAGCGTCCGAGATGGAAGAACGTGACGGGAAACTCGCCCGGCCCGTCGGCCCAGAGGGCCAGATCGGTCTTGAACCTGATCTTGCCGTGGGCGTCGTAATCGATCTTCTCCAGGATTTCGGGCGAGGGGCGAGGCGGCGGCACATAGGGCATCGCCGCCATGTCGCGCGCCTGCTTTTTCAGCGCCTCGTAGGAAAACGGCGCGGCTCGGACCCATCTTGAGACCCTGCTGGGCGAGCGCGGGGCCGGAGAAGCCCGATCGCGGCAAGACCCGCGGTGGCGGCGGCGAATTGGAGGAATTGGCGACGATCGAACATGAAAGCTGGCATCTGTTCTGTTGGAGGAAAAGCCCCACCCGACCAAGGTGGCAGGATTAAGTCACTCATATCCTCTTGAGAAATCCGCGTCAGCCGTCAAACTGGCGCCACACACAGGCGCCGTCACGAAAGGCGTGCCGTCAACAGGGAGTTAACATCATGCGTTCACGTTTCACGCGCCACCTCATGGGCGCTGCGGCCGCCCTTCGCTCTGGCGGCGCCAGCCTTCCCGCGCAGGCGCAGGATTTCGTCAACATCCTGACCGGGCGGCACGTCGGGCGTCTATTACCCGCTGGGCGTCGCGCTTTCCAAGGTCTTCTCCGACAAGGTTCCGGGCAGCCGTCCGTCCGTTCAGGCCACCAAGGCGTCGGTCGAGAACCTCACGCTGCTTCAGCAGGGCAAGGGCGAGATCGGCTTCACTCTCGGCGACAGCCTTGCGCTCGGCTGGGCGGGCGACGAGGAAGCCGGTTTCAAGAGCAAGCTCGACAAACTGCGCGGGATCACGGCCATCTATCCGAACTACATCCAGATCGTCGCCTCGAAGGAATTCGGGCATCAAGACGCTGGCGGACCTGAAGGGCAAGCGGCTATCGGTCGGCGCTCCGAAATCCGGCACGGAACTTAATGCGCGGGCGATCCTCGAGGGCGCCGGCCTGACCTATAAGGATCTCGGCAAGGTCGAGTATCTGCCGTTCGGCGAATCGGTCGAGCTGATGAAGAACCGCCAGCTCGACGCGACGCTGCAATCGGCGGGTCTCGGCGTATCGTCGATCCGCGATCTTGCCAGCTCCGTGCCCATCACCGTCGTCGAGATTCCGGCAGCTGTCGTCGACAAGGTCGGCGCTCCTTACGTGAAGGTCAACATCCCGGCCAATACCTATGACGGCCAGACCGTCGCCGTGCCGGCCGCGGCCGTCGTCAATTACCTGGTCACCCATTCGGGCATGTCGGACGAGAAGGTCTATCAGATGACGAAGGCGATCTACGAAAGCCTTCCGGACCTCGCCTCTGCTCATGCGGCGGCCCGTGACATCAAGCTCGAAAGCGCCCTCGCCGGGATGCCCGTCCCGATGCATCCGGGCGCGCAGAAATATCTCGACGAAAAGGGCGTGAAGAAACAGGGCTCGTAAGTCCTTCGAACAATTTGACAATCGAGCCGGGGCAGGTGAACTGCTCCGGCTTTTTATTTTCTGATTACAAGTTCCCGGGAGACGGTGCGCATGAGCCAGGGCGAGACCGTGTCTGAAGTAGCCAAGATGGAAGCCCCGGCGGTCGTCATCAATCCGGAACACGGCCTGCCGGAAAGTTTCGGCGAAGGCCTGGTCGGTCGAATCCTGTTCTGGATCGCCGTTTCGTTTTCGACCTTCCAGGTCGTCACGTCCTTCGGCATTCCCTCTCGACGCGCCCTTCATCTCCAGCATCACCCTCAATCATTTCCTTGCGCGTGGCAATGACGGTCTGGGCCGCTTGGCTGGTCCTGCAGGTGGTGCGTGGGCAAAGCGTCGTGGATGGCGTGCTGGCCTGGCTCGCCATCGCGGTCGCGTTCGGCCTCATCGTCAAGTTCGGGGGCTCGCTTCCAAGCCAGGTGGTACGCGCCCTGCACGTGGGCTTCCTGTGCCTGGTCGCCGGCGCGATGGTGGCCAATCATCGTGCCGGCGTCATCGACGACTCGCATCCTCGGCTGGGCCATCGGCATCGCGGGTTTCGCCGTCGGGCTCTATCAATGGGGGCTCTACAACGATTTGCTGGTGCGCTCCGGCGAACTCACCCATCTCGACATGGTGGTGGGAATCGCAGCCCTCATCATCCTGATCTATCTCGTCTGGCAGGTGATGGGCATCGCGCTGCCGATCGTCGCCACGGTGTTTCTCGCCTATTGCCTGATCGGCAACTGGCTCCCGGCGCCGCTCGACCATCGCGGCTATACGCTGGAGCAGGTGATCGAGCACATGTCGTTCGGGACGGAAGGCATCTATGCGGTGCCGACACTCGTTTCCGCGACCTACATCTTCCTGTTCATCCTCTTCGGCGCCTTCATGGAGAAGGCCGGCGTCATCGACTTCTTCAACGACATCTCGATGGCGGCCTTCGGCAGCGCCCAGGGCGGGCCGGGCAAGGTCTGCGTCGCCTCCTCGGCGCTGATGGGCACCGTGTCGGGCTCCGGCGTCGCCAATGTGGTGGCGTCAGGGCAATTCACCATTCCGCTGATGAAGCGCTTCGGCTTCCCGTCGGCCTTCGCCGGCGGCGTCGAGGCCACTTCTTCGATGGGCGGTCAGATCATGCCGCCGGTCATGGGCGCGGTCGCCTTCATCATGGCCGAGACCATCGACGTGCCTTACGCCAAGATCGTCGAGGCGGCGATCATTCCGGCGCTCCTGTACTTCGCCGCCTGCTATCTGGCGGTGCATCTGGAGGCCGGCAAGCGCGGCCTTAAGGGCCTGCCGCGGGACGAACTGCCCAACGCCTGGACCGAAATCAAGAAGAACTGGTACCTGATCACGCCACTTGGCGTCCTGGTCTACCTGCTCTTCGCCGGCTACACGCCGCTTTTCGCCGGGCGCGGTCGGCCTCTCGCTGACCGTCGCGCTGATCATGGGGATCGCCATCGTTGGCAGGACTGGCGGTGCCGGCCCTGCGGGTCGCGTTCTGGATCGGCCTCGCGCTGGTGTCGGCCTATTCGCTCGCCTCCAGCGTGACCCTCGTGGTTGCCGTCGTCGCGCTCCTCGCGATCTGGAACGCGTTTTCGGGGCGTGGGCGGCTGACGCTTCAGGCATGCGTCGACGCAATGGCGGACGGGGCACGGCAGGCCCTGCCGGTGGGCCTTGCCTGCGCGGTGGTGGGCATCGTCATCGGCACCATGACGCTGACGGGGCTCGGCACGATCATCGGCACCTGGATGATCTCGATCGGCAAGGACAACATGTTCCTGGCCCTGGTGCTGACGATGATCTTCAGCCTGATCCTCGGCATGGGCATCCCGACGATCCCCAACTACATCATCACGTCGTCGCTCGCCGCGCCCATCCTGCTCAATCTCGACGTGCCGCTGATCGTCTCGCACATGTTCGTGTTCTATTTCGGCATCATGGCGGACCTGACGCCGCCGGTCGCTCTGGCGGCTTTCGCCGCGGCCCCGATGGCGAAGGTATCGGGCATGAAGATCGGCGTTCAGGCGATCAAGATCGCGCTGCCCGGGTTCATCGTGCCCTACATGGCGGTCTACGATCCGGCCTTGATGCTGCAGCCGGTGGCAGGGCTCTGCGGGCGCCGGCTACTGGTTCGCTGTGGTCTACGTAGTCGTCAAGGCCTGCCTGGCGCTCTGGCCTCTGGGGCGTCGCCGCGGTCGGCTATTTCCGCGCCCCGCTGGCGTGGTGGGAGCGCCTCTGGGCCGCCGCGGCCGCCGCGCTGCTGGTCCTTGCCGTGCCGATCACGGACGAGGCCGGCTTCGTCCTGGCGCTCGCTTTCATCGGATTTCATCTCTGGCGAACCCGCGCAGGTCGCAACGCCCGCCATCAACGGATGATCTGCCTCGTCGCCGGCTCCAAGATCGCGCCGCTGCTGGCCGGCGCGATCACGCTGGCCTGGACGCATTCGGTCGAAAAGACCCGTCTGGGAGGAGGATTGGCGGGCAGGCCCCGCCGGGCTCGAACTGGTCGAGGCGCGCGTGCAGGGCTCCGGCGCCGGAATGGAGCCGCCGCCCGGGGCGCGCTCTGATCGACGGCATGTGGCGCTGGCGGCCGGACCTTCCGCCGCTGTCGGAAGTCGTCATGCGCCGGTCGGGCGCGACGGCGGATTGGCGGGTCTGCATCGCGGGCAGATGCCGGCCGATGAACAGCTACGTGCCGGCGGATGCGGACCCGGTGACCATGAGGCGCTGCGAGCGAACGCCTTAAGCGCGGCCTGGGTGATGGGCTCGACCTTGTTGCACAGGCGCCAGACCACGACCATCACATAGGCGGCGAAGAGGCTGAACAGGCCCATCAGGACGAAGCCGACCGTGTGGCCGAGCTCGAACAGGCCGGCAATCGCCCAACCGCCCGCGATCGCGACGCCGAAGACCTCCGTGGCGATGAGGATCATGATGCTCGAGATGGTGATCAGGTTGCGCCAGTTGACGCGCTTCGGCTGGGCCAAGGTCTGAGTTCTCCGTTCGCGAGACAGGAGGTAGCCCAAATCCGCCCCAGCGTGCAAGTTCCGCGATTCTCGCGTAAGGGTCGCGGCCATGCTCGAAACCCCCGTCTTCTCCACCGCCGCCGTCGCGGCGCCCCACGCGCGCGCGGCCGCAATCGGCCAGACGATCCTGGCCTCGGGCGGCAACGCCGTCGAGGCCGTCATCGCCATGGCGGCGACCTGCGCGGTCGTTCTGCCGCATCTCAACGGCCTTGGCGGCGACGGCTTCTTTCTGGTGCGGGAGCCGCGAGGGCGGGTCCATGCCCTCGATGCCGTCCGGCCCCGCCGGCGCGCTCGCGACGATCGAGCGCTATCGCAAGCGGGAATACGAAAGCGTTCCGCCCAGGCCCCGATGCCGCCCTGACGGTGGCGGGGGTCGTGGCCGGCTGGGCGCTCGGCCTCGAACTCGCACGAGCCCTCGGCGGGCCAATTGCCGCTCGACATGCTGCTGGCGGACGCCATCGCGGCTCGCTCGCGAAGGATATGCGGTCGTCGCCGTCGGAGGCGCGGGCGGTCGCATCGAGCCCGACCTGCTCGACGCCCCGGCTTTTCGCCGCGACTTTCCTCGTCGACGGCAAATCTGCTGCCAGCCGGCAGCATCCGCCGCCAGCCGAAGCTCGCCGACACGCTGGAGCGCCTGTCCCACGCGGGTCTCGCGGATTTCTATCGCGGCGATGTGGGGCGCGAGATCGCCCTCGATCTGGAGCGGATCGGAAGCCCCATTCTCCGGCGCGACCTCGAGACCTATCGCGCTCGCGTGGCCAATCCGCTCTCGATCCGGCTGCGGCAGGCCGAAATTTTCAGCCTGCCCGCGCCGACAGAGGGCCTCGCTTCGCTGCTGGCGCTCGGAATAGCCGAGCGGTTGCGCCGCGTCGGACGGAGAGGCGAGACGACCTATCACGCAACTGATCGAGGCGTACGAAGCGCGCGCTGTCGCAAGCCGCGACCTCGTCGCCGATCCGCGCGAGATCGAGGCAGATCCGGCAGACCTTCTCGCGGGCAGCCATTCGTCGAGCGCGAGGCGCTCCAGATCGATCGCGCATCGCGCGCGCCTCGCTGTCGCTGTCCAGTCGGCGTCGCTGGGACGCGCGTTTGGATCGGCTGCATCGACAAGGACGGACTGGCGGTCTCCTATGCACAATCCGTCCACGGGCCGTTCGGATCGGGCTGCGTGCTGCCGACGACCGGGATTGCTCTGGCATAATCGCGGTGCTGCCTTCTCGCTCGATCGCGGCGAGCAACACGTCCCTGATGCCGGGCCGCAAGCCGCCTCATACGCTCAATCCGGCGCTCGCAGTCTTCGCCGACACCGGGTGCTTGCCTTCGGCGCGAAGGTCGCAGGTCCAGGCGCAGGTCTTCTCGCATTACGCCGAGCACGGCATGGGGCTCGCGGATGCGGTGGATGCGCCTCGTTGGATATTGGCGCGCGGCCCGGCGGTCAGGCGCTCTGTTGCGGGTCGAAGACGGGTTCGATCCGGGGCTGCTGCGCGCGCTCGCGCAACGGGGCCACGAGGTCGAGGAGATCGGCCAGCTACGCGGACGACGATCGGGCCAAGCGGGCATGATCGTCCGAGCACCCGCGCAATGGCCGGGTCGAGGCAGCGCATGATCCGCGCGGGCGATGGCGGCGCGATGGGTCTTTGAAATCAAGCTCGAAACGCTCGGACGATCCACAGGCCGAACAGCAGGCTCGCGCCGAGCACCAGCACGAAGGCTGCTGCGAGAAGTTCGATTGCCGCGACCGCGACCGCGCCAGCCGCCCCGCGCCCGCCGGCGATCCGCAGCGCAAGCGCCTTGGCGAAAACCGCCAGCGCCGCAATCGCGCCGGTCGTCAGCGCCGTGCCGAGCGCCATCGCGAAGGTGGCGGCGATGCCGACCGCGAACATGGCCTTGCGACAGCGCGAAGACGAGGATCACCAGCGCGCCCGCGCAGGGCCGAATGCCGGCCGCGATCGCCACGGCGGCGAGCTCGCGCCATTTCGTCAGCCGGTAGAGCATTTCGGGCGGCGGCAGGTGGACATGGTCGCAATCCTCCGTTTGGACGGTCCGGCGAACGGATTGCGGCTGAATGTCCAGGTGCCGAGGAGCTTGCCGCTCTTGCGCCATGTCAGAGCGGCGCCGAGGAGCGCCACCATCGCGAAGCTCGCCATCTCGACGCCGGTCGAGTACGCGGCTCATGGTTGCGGCTGTGGCGTTGAACAGGATGGCGAGGATGCCGACCAGCGCGATGGCGACGAGGGCCTGCACGAGCGCGGCAGCAAGGCTCAGCGCGAAGCCTTTCGCGAGCGCGCGCTCGTCCGCCACCAGATAGGCGGCGATCACGCCCTTGCCGTGGCCGGGCCCGGCCGCGTGGAAAACTCCATACGCAAAGCCAATCGAGAGCAGCGACCAGATCGCGCCCCCGTGCTCCTTCACCGCGGACGAGCGCCTGCTGCAGGCTCTTGTAGAAGCCGCTCTGGACCGCCAGAATATACGCGCCGATATCGCCGGCGGGCGCCGCCTCGCGCAAACCCATGCCGAACGGGTTGCGCACGGGAGGCGCGGCGGTGGGCGCAAGCCACCAGACGATCGAGCGTGATCGCCGGCCGCAACCACCGCTACCGCGAGGAAGCTAGCGAACAGGCGCGGTGCCATGCGGAGCAGGGGCCGTCGCGAACGCGGCCGTCGCTTACGGACATGCGACGATGGCTTTGTTGGCGAATTGGGTTCCGAAACTGGACGCAGCGGTCAGCGTCTCGAAAAACGATTCCGACATGGATTGCTGTGTGGCTGGGTTGCCGCATTTTCGGCCGGGTGATGTTGGTCGCGCAACCTTGCGGCGCGCCCGCGAGCTGTCACCGCGTCATCGCCCTCGGCGAGCCCGAACGAGATGAAGAAGGTCGGGATCGTAGATCTCGAGCGACAGGGTCTTTGTTGGCGAGAGGGGGTCTTGAGCGGGCAGAAAGTAGCGCAGAGGTGACGCCGCCTCGACATCATGGACCATCCGGTAGTCGCGCGGGAGCGCCGAATTCCTGCTTCTTGCCGTTGGCCTTGAGCACCGTGAAATAGTCGAATTCCACCAGCGACTTCGGTGTTCTCCTTGGCGAGATCCTGCAATTCCTCGGGCGAGAATTGTCCGTCGCCGTTCTTGTCGAGGCCCTGGATGACATAGGCCGAGTAGCCCTTGTCGAAGGTCCAGGCATGGCGCACGCCCGAGATCCTGCCGTCCGGCGCATAGACCAGCTCGGCCCGCGCGCTCACCCACACGTGCGGATGCGCCCATCGCGGCGAGAGACGCAAAGCGCCAGGAGGCAGGCGAGACGCCATCGAAGGCGGGTGCGAGGTGTCATGGCTCGGTCTTCTGGATGCGTGTTTGCGGACGTGTCGAAGCGCACCATGAGCCATCATGGTTAATGGAGGCGAAACGGAGGCGGCTATCCGAGCCTCCAATCGACCGGCGCCAATCCGCGCGCGGCGAGCCACGATTGGCCCGGCTGAAAGGGCGGGAGCCCTTGAAATCGCGCAGGCGGTTGAGCGGGGAGGGATGCCCAGATTCGATGACCAGATGTTTCGCGCGGTCGACGCGATCCGCGAGCCGGCGGCCGGCCCCCCCAGAGCAGGAAAACCACCGCCGGTCTGCCGTGTCCGAGACGGCCGCGATGGCTTCGTCGACGAGCGCCGACCAGCCGAGCTTCAGATGCGCGCCCGCCGCCCCGGCCTCGACGGTGAGCGCCGTGTTCAGGAGGAGGACGCCCTGCTGGGCCCAGGCGCTCAGATCGCCGCGCGTCGGCGTCGGGACGCCGAGATCCTCCGCCATTTCGGCCAGGATCGTCTTGCAGCGAGGCGGGCAGCCGGCGCGCGCCGCGATAGGAAAAGGCGAGGCCATGCGCGTCGCCGGGCGTCGGATAAGGGTCCTGTCCGAGGATCACGACCTTCACCGCTGTCGAGAGGCGTCAGGGCGAGGGCGGAGAAGATCGCCGTCCGGAGGCGGCAGCACGTGGCGGCCCGGCGCCGATGCGCGTCATCGACCTGCTGCGATCGACGCGGTCGGCGCCTCCGTCGCGAAGAACGGCAGCGCGGTCCACGCGGAATCGCCGTGCTGGTCGAGCGGAACCGCGCGAGCGCGCGCGCGGCGGGCCCCGTCATCTGAATGACGATGCGGCCTTCGACCTTGGCGTCGACCGTGCCCGGCCTTGCGCACATAGGCCATGACCTCGTTGGCCATCAGCTTGCCGTCCGTCAGGCCGATCAGCACCTTGCCCTTGCCGAACGACGTATAGCCGTCGCCGCCCGTGAGCATGAAGTTGTTGGTCGCGACCTTGTACTTCTTGGCCGGGTCGAGGGGCTCGCCGTTCGACCGTGACCTTGCTGACGCGCGCGCCGACCGGGGCCTTCGGGTCGACTTCGAACGTCAGGCCCGAGACCTGCGGGAAGCGGCCGGCGCGGTTTTCGATCTGCGAGACGCCGTTCTCCAGCGCCGCCCTGATATCGGCGCCCGTGACCTCGACGAGGGACGTCGAGTTGCCGAACGGCAGTTCGGACAGGATGTCGCGGCGGGACAGCTTCGCGCCCGCCGGATATTGCTTGTTGGCGCGGATGCCGCCGCCGTTGGTGATGGCGACGTCGCCGCCGGTCGAATCCCGGATCGCGTCGGCGATGAGGTTGCCGATGGCGGCTTCCTGCGAGCGCACGGTTGCCGACGCGGCTGTCGAGTTCGGTCTGCGGTCGTGCCGATCTCGATATCGAGTTCCTTCGACGAGCTCGCCCTCGTAGCGTTTGACCACCGCCAGCACCTCCGGGTCGGCATCGATGGTCGCCGAATCGTGCACGCGGAAGCTCGGCGCCCAGGCCACCTTGCGGTCCTTGCCCTCGCCCGTGACGGTGGCGACGAAATCGATCGCGGTGACGAAATTCCCTTCCTCGTTCGATTCGACCATCACGGTCTTGCCGTCATAGCCGATGGCGAGGTCGTGGTCGTGGCCGGACAGCAGCACGTCGACGAGGCGCGAGCGCACGATCGCGTTGTCCATGTCGCGGTCGGTATGAGCGACCGCGACGATGATGTCGGCGCCTTGCTGGCGCAGATTTCCCGCCTCGCGTCTTGAGCGTTTCGATCTCGGGACAGAACTTGATGTCGCCGGGCGACGACATGCCGGGCGTTCCCGAGAGCGCGAGGCCGACCACGCCGATCTTGACCGGCCCGAGGTCGAAGATCTGCCGAATCCTTCATGCCGGGAATCGGCGAGCCGTCCGCCTGGCGCATATTGGCGCCGAAGAAGGGGAAGTTCGCCTCGCCCATCCGCTTCAGATAGACGTCCTTGCCGAAATCGAACTCGTGATTGCCGGGCACGAAGACGTCCGGCTTGATCATGTTGGTCAATTCGATGATGTGCGCGCCCTGGTCGAAGCCCGACATCAGCGAGGGCGAGAACGTGTCGCCCGCATGGCAGAACAGCATCGGCACGCCCCGCGCCCGCTCGGCCTTCACGACCGCGGCCAGCTTGGCGAAGCCGCCGCGGCCCTTGTCGTCCGACATCTTGTAGATGTCGTTGACCAGCAGCAGGCTGAAGGTGACGTTCGCCGGAGGCCGCCTGCGCCTCCTCGTTGCTGCCGCAGCATGGTGACGGAAAGACCCGCGCCGAGCCCGAGCCCGAGGGTTTGACGGCGAGAAAGTTTTGGCATGGATGAGGTTCCGCTGATGGGAGATGGGGTGCCTGATTTCTGTCAAGATCGCGTCGGAGGAGGACAATGCCAGAATGCTCAGTTCCGGAGCGTCCGGCAAGCCCCTTTGCAACTGAGGTGCATCTCGCGCGCAATTCGGTGACGTGAGGGGATGGATCAATTTCGCCGGAATTTCTCAGCCACTCTGCCCTGGTGTAAGTCGTCAACGTTCCAGGCCTGCCGCTTCGATTGATCCTGATTGTGTTGAAACATACCCCGAAAAAATGGTCGTAGCGGCTGCTTCCTCTTGCGAAGGTTCGGCTACGCTGATCCTCGCCGATGGGGCCGGGTGGCGTTCATCATGGGCCTGTTCGGCGTGGCGTTCATCTTCACCACCTTCGGCTACATCGCCCTCGAGCAGCGCAGCCGCCTCATCCAGCGCAACGAAGAGGACATGGCCAGCAACGCCTTCTTCATGGCGGATCACGCCGCGCGGCTGTTCGAGGTCACGGATCTTACGCTTGCGGCAGACCGCGGCGCTGATCGAGGATGAGAGCTGGTACACCATCGAGCCGTCGCGGCGGCCTGTGGGAACAGCTCAACGCCATCAAGCGGGCGCTGCCCTATGTCGACGATATCTGGCTGAACGATTCCACCGGCAGGCTGCGCCTGACATCGGCGGCGTTCCCGACGCCCTTTTCCGACGCGTCGGATCGGGATGCATTCAAGCGAACAGGCCGATTCGGACAAGGGGCTCTTCGTCGGTGAGCCGATCATCGGGCGCGTCACCAAGCAAGCGACCTTCCTGGTGAGCCGCCGCCTGGAATATCCCGAACAGGTCGTTCCGCGGCATCGTCTCGGTCACCGTGGCGTTGAGCTATTTCAACAATTACTGGGCCAATTTGCGGCTGCCCAAGCGAAGTCGCATCACGCTGATGCGAGGCAGCGACGGCACGGATCCTGGCGCAATATCCGCCGCCGCTCGGACGGGATTTCGTTCGTGGCGAGCGACAAGAACGCTGTTCCAGAAAGCCGTCGCGACGGCGCGTCAGGCCGGCACGTATTCGTACGAATGCCGAGCGGTGACCCGCGCAGGGCCGCCTATCACCAGATCGGACGAATTGCCGCTCTATATCGCGATCAGCGTTCCGCGAGGATTCCTACTGGAACGCCTGGATCGGACAGACCCGCCTCTACGGTGTGTTCGCGCTGATCGCGTTCGTGGCGCTTGGTCGCCCTGACGGCGCTTGCCGGCCGGCAGTTTCGCGAGCAGGCCGCGAACGCGGCTTTGCTGGCGGACGAAGTGGCGTTGCGGACCGGCGAATTGCAGACCGAGACGGCGGCGCTCGAGGTTCTCAACCGGACCGGCACCATGCTGGCCGGCGAACTCGCCATCGACCACATCATGCGCAACGTGGTCGAGGCGGCGGTCGAACTGACGGGCGCGCAGGTCGGCGCATTCTATTATCGAGCCGCGCGCCATCGACGACGCGCAGGGCAGCGACGACGGTTTCGAGCTCTATGCGCTCGCAGGACCCGGCAGCGCGGCGTTCGAGAGGCGTTCGACGTTGCGCGATACGAACGTCTTCTCGCCCGCGCTCGCGACCGGAAAGATCGTGCGCTTCGAACGATCTGCCGAGCGGAGCCGAGCGATAGCCAGGCGTCTCCCTTTCGCGCCCATGCCAGCCGGCGCGGCCGCCCATGCGCAGCTACATGGCGGTCCCGGTCGTGTCGCGGACCGGCAACATCAACGGTGTGCTGGTCTTCGGCCACGAAAAGACCCGCGTTTTCACCGAGCGCAGCGAGCGGCTGATGCAGGGCCTCGCGGCGCAGGCCGCGATCGCGCTCGAGAACGGCCGCCTCTATCAGGCGGCGCAATACGAGATCGAGGAGCGCAAGCAGTCGCAGGCGCAGCAATCGCTGCTCATCCGCGAACTTCACCACCGGGTAAAAAACACGCTGGCGACCGTTCAGGCCGTCGTCGGCGCCACCGCGCGCTCGACCACCAATATCGACGAGTTCTACCAGGCCTTCGTCGGCCGCATCATCTCGCTCGCCAACACCCATTCGCTTCTCACCGAAGCCGTGTGGCAGACCGCGTCCCTTCGGGAGATCCTCGAAAAGGAACTGTCGCCCTATTACGACGATACGCGGCGAGCGCATCACCATCGACGGCCCGACGGTCGAATTGCCGTCCGAGGCGGCCGTGCCCATCGGCATGGCCGATTCACGAACTGACCACCAACGCGGTCGAAATACGGCGCGCTGTCGGTGACAGGCGGGCGGGTCGCGCGTCCGGTGGACCTCGGAGCCCGAGGACGAGAGCATCCGTCTGAAGCTCGTCTGGACCGAGCGCAACGGGCCGCCGGTATCCGCGCCCACGCGGCAGGGCTTCGGCTCGCGGCTTGCTGCACCGGGTGCTGACCACCCAGCTCAACGCCAAGGTGGCGATGGATTTCGACGAGGGCGGCCTTCGCGTTTCCCTCGACATGGTGCTGAAGCAGGGCGGCTTCCTCAACCCGGTCGCCTGAGCGGTGCGACCGATTGCCGGCCGCGACACGCCATCGCTTTGCTCTGCCGGCCGCAATCCCCTATCTAGACCGTCATCAAAGAAGCGCGACCGTTCGGGCTCGCGCCGAAGGGGATTGTCGATGAACGAGATCGTCAAGCTGGGCGAGATGCGCCAGGGCGTCTGCCCGGTGGACCATCCGACCGTCAAGGCGGGCCGGGTCGGCGTTCTGCTGGTCAATCTCGGCACCCCCGAGGGGACCGATTACTGGTCCATGCGCCGCTACCTGAAGGAGTTTCTCTCCGACAGGCGGGTCATCGAGACGTCCGCGCCTGCTGTGGTGGCCGATCCTCAACCTGATCATCCTGACGAAGCGCCCCGGACCCGAAGGGGCGCGACTATGCGTCGATCTGGAACAACGAGCGCAACGAGGGCCCGCTGAAGACCATCACCCGCGCGCAGGCCGAAGATCTCGCGGCGCATCTCGAAAAGCGTCGCCGGCGACAAGGTGACGGTCGATTGGGCGATGCGCTACGGCAAGCCCGAGATGCGCGAGCGCATCCAGGCCCTGCTCGATCAGGGCTGCGACCGCATCCTGCTGGTGCCGCTCTATCCGCAATACGCCGCCGCGACCTCGGCGACCGTCTGCGATCACGCCTTTCGCGCCCTGATGGACATGCGCTGGCAGCCGACCATGCGCGTCTCGCCGCCCTATCATGACGACCCGGTCTATATCGACGCGCTCGTCACCTCGATGAAGCGCGACCTCGCGAAGCTCGCCGTTCGAGCCCGAGGTGATCCTGGTGTCGTTCCACGGCGTGCCGAAGGAATACCTGCTGAAGGGCGATCCCTATCATTGCCAATGCGTCAAGACCTGGCGGCTGATGCGCGAGGCTTTCGGCTGGCCGCCGGACCGGTTCCGCATGAGCTTCCAATCCCGCTTCGGTCCCGACGAGTGGCTGCAGCCCTACACGGACAAGACCGTCGAAGGCGCTGGCCGAAAGCGGCGTGAAGCGCATGGCCATCGTGGCGCCGGGCTTTTCCGCCGATTGCCTCGAAACGCTCGAGGAACTCGACGTGGAAAACCGCGAGATCTTCATGCATCACGGCGGCGAGCAATTCGCCTATCTGCCCTGCCTCAACGACAGCGAGGAGGGCATGCGGGTGATCCGGCACGTCGTCGAGCGCGAGCTGCAGGGCTGGATCTAGGCGCGGTCTCCGTCGCTTTCGGATATGCCTCTAGCTCGCCGCGACGCGCGGTCGCCAGGAGGCATCATGCCGAATCTGATGGGTTTCGACATCTTCGTCATGGCGTTCGTCGCTCGTGATCGTGCTGACGATCGCCATGGGCGTCCGCACCGTGCCGCAGGGCTATGCCTATACGGTCGAGCGCTTCGGGCGCTATTCCCGCACGCTCGGCCCCGGCCTCGGGCTGATCGTTCCTTACGTCGAGCAGATCGGCAAGCGGGTGAACGTCATGGAGCAGGTGCTCGACGTTCCGAGCCAGGAGGCCTTCACCCGGGACAATGCGGGCGTCACCATCGATGCCGCCGCCTTCTATCAGATCCTCGATGCGTCGCGCGCCTCCTACGAGGTGTCGGACCTCAACCAGGCGCTCCTCGTCCTCACCATGACCAATATCCGCACCGTCGTCGGCTCGATGGATCTCGACCAGTTGCTGTCCCACCGCGACGAGATCAACGAGCGGCTGCTGCGCGTCCTCGACGCGGCGGCCTCGCCCTGGGGCGCCAAGGTCACGCGCGTCGAGATCAAGGACATCCTCCCGCCGGCGGACCTTGCCGGCGCCATGGCGCGGCAGATGAAGGCCGAGCGCGAGAAGCGCGCCGCCGTGCTCGAGGCCGAGGGCCTGCGCCAGGCCGAGATCCTGCGCGCGGAAGGCGAGAAGCAATCGCAGATCCTCGTCCGCCGAGGGCCGCAAGGAAGCGGCGTTCCGCGATGCCGAGGCGCGCGAGCGCCAGGCGGAAGCGGAGGCCAGGGCGACCTCCATGGTCAGCGAAGCGATCTCGCAGGGCGACCTCGTCGGCGGCCAACTTCATCGTGGCGGAGAAATACATCGACGCCTTGCGCGCCATGGCGACGGCGCCGAACCAGAAGGTCGTCATCGTGCCCATCGAGGCGGCGGCGCTCGCCGGCACGCTCGGCGGCATCGCCGAACTCACCAAGTCCGTCTTCGGCGAGGGCGGCGCGAGCACCCGGCCGGCCCGGCAGCGTCGTGCCGCCGGTCGGCGGCCAGGGCTGGCACGCTCATGATCGCGAACGCCATCGCCAGCCTCGGCCCCTGGGCCTGGATCATCCTCGGCGTCGTGCTGATCGGGATCGAACTTCTGGCGCCCGGCGTCTTCTTCATCTGGCTCGGCCTTGCGGCCATCGCGACCGGGCTGATCGACGCGCGCGTTCGGCCTGTCCTGGCAGCTCGCCGCGCTCGTCTTCGCCGTGCTGGCCGTCGTCGCGGTGGTCCTGGTCGGCCGCAGCCTGGCGCGGCCCGAGCGCGCAGCACGACACGCAGGCGGCCTCGCTCAACCGCCGCGGCGAGGCGCTCGTCGGCCGCGTCTTCACGCTCGAGACGCCCGATCGTCGACGGCGCGGGCCGCATCCGCGTCGATGACAGTTCGTGGCGCGTGACCGGGCCGGAGCGGCCGGCCGGCGCGCGGGTCCGGGTCGTGCGGGTCGAGGGCACGACGCTGGTGGTCGAGGACGCGCTAGCGGCGGCAGCCTCAGGCGGCGCCCGACGCGCAGCAGGTCGAGATAATGCACGAGGCCGACCGGGCGGCCGTTCTCGACCACGATCAGCGCCGTGATCTTCGAGGTTTCCTGGATTTCGAGCGCGGTCGCCAGCAGGTCGTCGGGCGCGATCGTGCGCGGCTTGCGGGTCATGATCGCCGCGACGGGCAGCGAGCCGAGATCGGGCCGCAGATTGCGGCGCAGGTCGCCGTCGGTGACGATGCCGGCGAGCGTGCCGTCCGGGTTCACGACGATCACCGAGCCGAAGCCCTTGCGGCCGATCTCGTCGATCGCCTCGTTCATCAGCGCGTCGATGCGCACGATCGGCAGCCGCTCGTTCTTGTGCATGACGTCGCGCACGAGCTTGAGCCGGGCGCCGAGCTTGCCGCCCGGATGGAAGACGCGGAAATGCTCGGCCGTGAAGCCGCGCTTTTCCAGAAGCGCGATCGGCCAGCGCGTCGCCGAGGGCCAGCTGCATGGTGGTGGAGGTCGTGGGCGCAAGGCCGTTCGGGCAGGCCTCGTCGGCCTTCGGCAGGGCGAGGCAGACCGTCGGCCGCATGCCCGAGCGTCGATGCGGCGTTGGACGTCAGGGCGATCAGCGGCACGCGGAAGCGCTTGGAATAGGCGATCAGGTCGGCGAGCTCGCTCGTCTCGCCCGACCAGGACAGGGCGATGATCACGTCGTCCGGCTGGATCATGCCGAGATCGCCATGGCTGGCCTCGGCGGGATGGACGTAATGCGACGGGCGTGCCGGTCGAGGCGAAGGTGGCGACGATCTTGCGCGCCACATGGCCGGACTTGCCCATGCCGCTGACGATCACCCGGCCGGATGAGCGCCGCGATCGTCTCGACGGCCGCCGTGAAGAACGGGCCCGAGGCCGTTGCCGATGCGCGTCCATCAGGGCGCTCAGGCCGTCCCGTTCGGTGGCGAGCGTGCGCAGGGCCGAGGAGACGGCCTGTTCGGGCGAGAGCGGCGGCGGGTTTTGCGGTTGCCATGGCGGCCCTCTAGCACGGAGGGGCCGCCCGGCGGAACCCTTCCGGCCGGCGCCTATTTCTGGCGCAGGAAGGCTTCGAGTTCCTGGCGGAAGGCCGGGCCGAGATCGTCCCGCTCGAGCGCATAGGCCACATTGGCCATCAGGAAGCCGATCTTGGAGCCCGGTATCGTAGGTCCGGCCCTCGTATTTCATGCCGAAGAACGGCTGGTCCTTCATGAGCCGGATCATCGAATCGGTGAGCTGGATCTCGTTGCCGGCGCCGCGCTCCTGGTTCGACAGGAGGTCGAAGACCTGCGGCTGCAGGATGTAGCGGCCCGAGATGATGAAGTTCGACGGCGCGGTGCCCTTGCGGCGGCTTCTCGACCATGCCGGTGATCTCGAAGGTCTGGCCGAATTCCTGGCCGACCGAGACGATGCCGTATTGGTGCGTCTGATCGGCCGGCACCTCCTCGACCGCGATGATGTTGCCGCCATGCTTGTCGTAGGCGGCGATCATCTGCTCCATCGAGCCGCGGCTCAGCATGTCGGGCAGGATGACCGCGAAGGGCTCGTCGCCCACCAGTTCGCGGGCGCACCACACCGCATGACCGAGGCCGAGCGGCTCCTGCTGGCGGGTGAAGCTCGTCTCGCCGGCCTTCGGCTGGTCGCGGGCGAGCGCTTCCAGTTCCTTGGTCTTGCCGCGCTCGGCAAGCGTCCGGTTGAGCTCGTAGGCGATGTCGAAATGGTCCTCGATCACGGCCTTGTTGCGGCCGGTGACGAAGATGAACTGCTCGATTCCGGCCGCGCGCGCCTCGTCCACCACATGCTGCACCACCGGGCGGTCGACGACGCACATCATCTCCTTCGGCACCGCCTTGGTGGCCGGCAGAAAACGGGTGCCGAGACCGGCGACGGGGAGGACGGCTTTGCGGATGCGCTTCATTGATCGGACCATGTTGAGCAGGAAGACTGACGGAAGGAACACGGGAAGGCGAGGCGGCGCCGCACTGTCAAGTTTCGATCGCGCGAGTAACGCCGCGGCAACCCTGCCTGTTTCATAGGGGTGCCCCCGATCTCTTGGGGGAGTGAACCTGAATCATGGCTGAAGCATTGTGGTTAAACTCTGATACAAGAACGCTGAGACTGCAAGGAGATCACGAGATGGCGGTTCTGGTCACGGGCGGCGCCGGCTATATCGGCAGCCACATGGTTCTCGAGCTCGTGGATGCCGGCGAGACGGTCGTGGTGCTCGACGACCTCTCGACCGGGTTTTCCTGGGCCGTTCCGCAGGAAGACGTGACCCTCGTCACGGGCGACGTGGGCGATCAGAGCTCCTCGCACCAGCTCATCGCCCGGCACAAGCATCGACAGCATCCTGCATTTCGCCGCCAAGATCGTGGTGCCGGAATCGGTCGCCGATCCGCTCGCCTACTATCTCAACAACACCGTCAAGTCCCGCGCGCTGATCGAAGCGGCGGTGCAGGGCGGCGTGCGGAACTTCATCTTCTCGTCGACGGCGTCCGTCTACGGCAATGTCGAGGCGCGACGTGCTGTCGGAGGATCTGCCGGTCGCCCCGATCAACCCCTACGGCCGCACCAAGGTCACGACCGAGTGGATGCTGGAGGACGCGCGCGTCGCCCACGGGCTGCGCTACGGCGTGCTGCGCTATTTCAACGTCGCGGGCGCCGATCCCAAGGGGCGCGCCGGGCAATCCTCCCCGCAGGCGACCCACATCATCAAGGTGGCGGCGCAGGCGGCGCTGGGCAGCAGGCCCCATCTCGACGTCTTCGGAACCGATTACGCGACCCCGGACGGAACCTGCATCCGCGACTACGTCCAGGTCACCGACGTGGCCCGGGCGCATCTGGCGGCGCTCGAGCATCTGCGCGGCGGCGGCGAGAGCGTGATCATGAATTGCGGCTACGGCCACGGCGCCTCGGTGCTGGAGGTGGTCGAGGTGGTGAAGAAGGTTCGGGCGTCGATTTCGAGGTCCGGTTCGGGCCCGCGCCGGAGCGGCGATCCGGCGCAGCCTCGTGGCGGAGGTCGACCGGCTGCGGGCGCTCGGACTGGGCGCCGCAATACGACGATCTCGAGGAAATCGTCGCTCAGGCCCTCCGCTGGGAGACGGCTCCTGGCGGAGCGGAAAGCCGCATAGATAGGCCACTTTCAACCGGTTGTTAATCTCCCTAATGTCGCTATGGCGGGACGCAGAAGCCTGCCACCGGGAGCGACATTCATGAGCGAGCTGATTCGATGGCGCGCCGACGGTTCGGCCGGATTGGGCATTCTCGGCCTCGGTCTCTCATCGGCCGATCGGGCCAGCGCCGGCGCAGGCCAGGACGAGCGCAGGGCGACTTTCGGCGCTTTCGTGCAGGACCTCTGGCCGGCCGCGAGGGCGCGCGGCGTCTCCCGCGCGACCTTCGACGAGGCGTTCCGCGGCGTCGAGCCTGATGCCAAGATCATCGCGCTGACGCAAGCAAGCAATCCGAATTCGTCCGCCCGATCTGGGAGTACATCAACGGCGCGATCTCGACCGAGCGGCTCGACGCGCGGCCGCAAGATGGCGGCCGAATGGTCGCAGACCCTGGCGGCCGTCGAGCGGACCTATGGGGTTCCCAAGGAGGTCGTTCTCGGCGTCTGGGGCATGGAGACGAATTTCGGCAGCTTCACCGGCTCGATCTACGTGGTGCGCGCGCTCGTCGACGCTCGCCTATACGGGCTATCGCGGCGAGTTCTTCCGGGAGGAGCTGCTCACCGCGCTCCAGATCCTCGAGGCGGACCATATCGACCGCGACAAGATGCTGGGCTCCTGGGCCGGCGCCATGGGCCAGACCCAGTTCATGCCGTCGAGCTTCATGAAATACGCGGTCGACGGCAACCGCGACGGGCGTGCGCGACATCTGGAGCTCGGTGCCGGACGCCCTCGCCTCGACCGCCAATTATCTGCGGCAGAATGGCTGGAAGCCCGGACTTCCCGTGGGGTTTCGAGGTCGAGCTGCCGCAGGGCTTCGATTTCCGCCATCTTCGCCAGGGCTTCGCCAAGTGGGCGTCGACTCGGCGTCAAGCGGGTCGACGGCAAGGCGCATTCCGCGCGCAGGCGAGGCGGCGCTTTTCCTGCCGGGCGGCGCGCGCGGTCCGGCGTTCCTCGTCACCGACAATTACGACGTGATCAAGAGCTACAATTCGTCGGACGCCTATGCGATGGGGGTGGCCCATCTGGGCGACCGCCTCGTCGGGGGCCCGGCCATCGCCGGCGCATGGCCGAAGGACGAGCCGATGCTCGACAAGGACCAGCGCGAGGAGGTGCAGAAGCGCCTCGCCGGGCTCGGGCTCTATACCGGCGATGCCGACGGCAAGCTCGGCTCCAAGACCCGCGACGCCCTGCGGAACTTCCAGGTGCGGCGGGGTTTGATCCCGGACGGCTACGCCGATGTGGCGGCCCTGCGCGAATTGCGCGCGGCCCGCTGACGGAGCCCCGGCAAGGCGCTATAGTCGGGCGGGCTACGGGAGGAACGGAACCACCCATGCGTCTCTGGTCGTTTGTGCGCATCGTCTTGATGGCCGTCCCGCTGCTGCTCGGCAGCGGCCTGCCGCTCTATGCGCAATATTACGGCTACCCCGCCAACTCCCCCTATCCGCAGCAGCGGCGCGATCCGCGCGCCTATCCGCCAGGCTATTATCCGGGCAAACTGGTGCAGCCGGCGCAGCCTGGCTTCAGCCTCCGCCGCCTGTTCGGCGTGCAGGAGCCGCCGCCCCTCGTCCAGCCCCAGATCGTCCGCCCGAGGCGCGCCCCTCCGCGCGCGCCGATCGTGCGTCCGCCGGGAAAAACCCAAGGCCGACCCCACCACCCAGGTCATCGTCTTCGGCGATGCCTTGGCGGAATTCGCCGGGCAGGGGATCGGCGATCTCTTCGCCGATTCGGAGGATGTTGCTCGTGCTCCGCAAGGCGAAGGAGAACGGCGGTTTGATCGGCATGGGAGGTGCCGACTGGGCCAAGGCCATCGACGAGGCCGTGGGCACGGGCAAGAAGATCACCGTCGCGGTGGTGATGCTCGGGTTACAGGATCGCCAGCCGCTGAAGCAGGATGCGGCCACCTTCGAGCCCCTCACCGATCCGTGGCGCGAAGCCTATCGGGCGCGGGTCGATGCGGCGATGAAGGCGTTCAACGACCGAAAACTGCCGGTCGTCTGGATCGGCCTCCCGCCGGCGCGCAAGGGCAAGGTGTCGGAAGATTATCTGGCGATGAACGAGATCTACCAGGAAAGCGTGCAGGCGCAACGGCGGCACCTATGTGGATGTGTGGCCTGGCTTCGTCGACGAGGACAACCGCTACACCATGACCGGCCCCGACGTGGACGGTCAGCCCGCCAAGCTGCGGACCAATGACGGGGCTTTCTTCACCAAGGCCGGTTCGCGCAAGATCGCGCATTTTGCGGACGCGGCCATCAAACGCCTGATCGAATCGGACCAGCCCGCCACCGCCATCGTGGCGGTGCCGCCGGCGGATGGGCCCGCGGCGCCGGTGCCCCTCGAATCGTCGCTGCCGACCCTTCCCGACGAGGTGGCGCCGGTATCGCTGCCCGTAAAACCGTTGATCGGCCCGGTTCTGCCGCTCAATCAGGCTGTGGTCACGCCGGGCGGAACGCTTGTGGCGGCACCGCCGAAACTGACAAACGATCAGGCCTACGGCGTCCGCCGCGCCTTGCGGGACGGCATCGCGCCGTCGCCGCGTCCCGGCCGCGCCGACGATTTTCGCTGGCCGCGCTCCTAGGCGTTTTTTGAACCCCGCTCAATTACCGGGGCAGATCGCTTTCACCCATCAGGAACGTGTCGATGGCGTGCGCCGCCTGGCGGCCCTCGCGAATGGCCCATACGACGAGCGATTGGCCGCGCCGCATGTCGCCCGCGACGAAGACCTTGTCACCCGATGTGCGGTAATCGATGTCGTTCGCCAGCACGTTCCCGCGTCGATCGAGTTCAACGGCCGCCTCATCCAGAAGCCCGGATCTGACGGTGCCCGCGAAGCCGATGGCGAGAAATACCAGGTCGGCCCTCAGAACGAATTCGCTGCCCGGAATGGGCTGGCGCTTTTCGTCCACGCGCGCGCATTTCACGCCCGTCACGCGGCCCTTCTTGCCTTCGATCCCGAGGGTCGCGGCCTGAAACTCGCGGTCGGCGCCTTCCGCCTGGCTCGACGAGGTGCGCATCTTCGTCGGCCAATAGGGCCAGACCGTAAGCTTGTCCTCGCGTTCCGGCGGGCGCGGGCGAATGTCGAGCTGGGTGACGGACAAAGCGCCCTGGCGGAACGAGGTGCCGACGCAGTCGGAGGCGGTGTCGCCGCCGCCGATCACCACCACGTGCTTGCCCGCCGCAACCACGGCCTCGTCCTCGATGCTCTCGCCGTTCACCCGTTTGTTGGACTGGGTGAGAAACGGCATGGCGAAATGCACGCCTGCCAGATCCTGGCCCGGCAGTTTGGGATCGCGCGGATCTTCCGCGCCGGCTGCGAACAGCACGGAATCGAATTCGTTGTGCAGGGACGCGAAGGTTTTCGTTACGCCGACATTGACGCCGCAATGGAATACGACGCCCTCGGCTTCCATCTGCTTCACGCGGCGGTCGATGTGGTGCTTTTCCATCTTGAAGTCGGGAATGCCGTAGCGCAGCAACCCGCCGGGCTTCGCTTCCCGCTCGAACACATGCACCTCATGACCGGCGCGCGCGAGCTGCTGTGCGGCGGCAAGGCCGGCCGGACCCGAGCCGATGACGGCGATGCGCTTGCCTGTGGACGCCGTCGCTATCTCGGGCTTGATCCAGCCCATCTCCCAGGCCTTGTCGGCGATGGCCTGCTCGATGGTCTTGATGGTGACGGGCTGGTTCTCGAGATTGAGCGTGCAGGCCTCCTCGCAGGGCGCGGGGCAAATGCGGCCCGTGAATTCCGGGAAGTTGTTGGTGGAATGCAGGTTGCGAGCCGCCTCCTCCCAGTCGTTCTGGAAAACGAGTTCGTTCCAGTCCGGAATCTGGTTGTGCACGGGGCAGCCCGTCGGCCCGTGGCAGAAGGGAATGCCGCAATCCATGCAGCGCGCCGCCTGCTTCTTCAGGTCGCTGTCATCGAGCGGCAGCGTGAATTCGCGGAAGTGGCGGATGCGTTCGCCGGCGAGCTGATATTTCTGCTCCTGCCGGTCGTATTCGAGAAAGCCCGTGACCTTGCCCATGGATCTCTGCCCCTTCGTCCTTATTCCGCCGCCTGCAGACTGCGCAGCCGATCCATTTCCTGCAGGGCCTTGCGGTATTCCACCGGCATGACCTTGACGAATTTCGTACGATACGTCGCCCAATCGTCGAGGATGTGCTTCGCCCGTCCCGACCCCGTATAGGTGGCGTGGTTCGAGATGAGCTGCATCAGGCGTTCCTCGTCGGAGCCCGACATGTTGCCCAGGATGTCGATGCGGCCCTTGGTTTCGAGATCGCCGCCATGATGGTGAATGCGCCGCATCAGCTCTTCTTCTTCCTCGACGGGTTCGAGATCGACCATCGAGAGATTGCAGCGCTTCGCGAAGCTGCCGTCCTCGTCGAGCACATAGGCGATGCCGCCCGACATGCCGGCCGCGAAGTTGCGGCCGGTCTGGCCCAGCACCACGACGAGGCCGCCCGTCATGTATTCGCAGCCATGGTCGCCGGTGCCCTCGACCACCGCGATGGCGCCGGAATTGCGCACGGCGAAACGCTCGCCCGCGACGCCGCGGAAATAGGCCTCGCCGGCGATCGCGCCGTACATCACCGTGTTGCCGACGACGATGGAGTGCTCGGGCACCGCCTTGCTCTTCGTCGACGGCGAGATGATGAGCTTTCCGCCCGACAGGCCCTTGCCCACATAGTCGTTGGCCTCGCCGGTCAGCGACAGCGTGACGCCCGCCGCGAGCCAGGCGCCGAAGCTCTGGCCGGCCGTGCCTTCGAGGTTCACCGTGATGGTGTCGTCGGGCAGGCCCTCGTGGCCGTAGCGCTTCGCGACTTCGCCCGACAGCATCGCGCCGATCGTGCGGTCGGAGCTGCGAACCTTGGCGTCGATGACGACCGTCTCGCCGTTCTCCAGCGCGCCCTGCGCCTTTGCGATCAGCTCGCGGTCGAGCACGTTGGCGATGGGGTGCACCTGCGCTTCGCTATGACGGATCGCCACCTGCGGTCCGGCATCGGGCTTGTGGAAGATGCGCGAGAAATCGAGCCCCTTGGCCTTCCAGTGGTGGATCGCCTCGTTCTTGTCGAGAAGGTCGGATTGGCCCACCATCTCGTCGAGCGTGGCGAAGCCCATGGCGGCCATCAGCTCGCGCACTTCCTCGGCGACGAAGAAGAAGTAGTTGACGATGTGTTCGGGCAAGCCCTTGAAGCGCTTGCGCAGGACCGGATCCTGCGTGGCGACGCCGACCGGGCAGGTGTTGAGGTGGCACTTGCGCATCATGATGCAGCCGGCGGCGATGAGCGGCGCGGTCGAGAATCCGAACTCGTCGGCCCCGAGCAGGGCGGCGATCACCACGTCGCGACCGGTGCGCAGGCCGCCATCGGCCTGGATCGCGACACGCCCGCGCAGGCGGTTCAGCACCAACGTCTGCTGCGTCTCGGCGAGGCCGAGCTCCCACGGCGATCCCGCGTGCTTGAGAGAGGTGAGGGGCGACGCGCCGGTGCCGCCCTCGAAGCCCGAGATGGTGATGTGATCGGCGCGCGCCTTCGCGACGCCGGCCGCAACAGTGCCGACGCCTACTTCCGAGACCAGCTTCACGGAGACGGCGGCGGCGGGGTTGACGTTCTTCAGGTCGAAGATGAGCTGCGCCAGATCCTCGATCGAATAGATGTCGTGGTGCGGCGGCGGCGAGATCAGGCCGACACCCGGCGTCGAGTGACGCACGCGCGCGATCTTCGCGTCCACCTTGTGGCCGGGCAACTGTCCGCCTTCGCCGGGCTTGGCGCCCTGCGCGACCTTGATCTGCATCATGTCGGAATTGACGAGATATTCGGTGGTGACGCCGAAGCGGCCCGACGCCACCTGCTTGATGGCGGAGCGCTTGGAGCGCCCGTCGCTGAGCACGCGGAAACGATCCGGCTCCTCGCCGCCCTCGCCGGTGTTCGACTTGCCGCCGATGGAGTTCATGGCAAGCGCCAGCGTCTCGTGCGCCTCGCGCGAGATCGAGCCGAACGACATGGCGCCGGTGGCGAAGCGCTTCACGATCTCCTTGGCGGGCTCGACGGATTCGAGCGGCACGGGCGCGCGTCCGGATTCTTCCGCGAGCTTGATCTTGAACAGGCCGCGGATCGTCTTGAGGTGGCTTTCCTGCTCGTTCACGAGCCGCGCGAATTCGCGGTAATGGTCCTGCGCGTTGAGGCGAACGGCGTGCTGCAGCGTCGCGACCGTATCGGGGTTCCAGGCATGTTCCTCGCCGCGCAGCCGATAGGCGTATTCGCCGCCCACATCGAGCGCATGGCGATAGATCGGCGCATCGCCGAAGGCGTCGCGGTGGCGCTGCACGTTCTCGACCGCGACCTCCTCCATGCCGATGCCTTCGATCATGGTGGCGGTGCCGAAGAAGTCGCGGTTGACGAAATCGGACCTGCAGGCCGACCGCATCGAAGATCTGCGCGCCGCAATAGGATTGGTAGGTGGAGATGCCCATCTTGGACATCACCTTGAGCAGGCCCTTGTCGATCGCCTTGATGTAGCGCTGGACGATCTCGTCCTCGTCCACCTCCTTCGGCATCTCGTCCTTCATGGCGAGAAGCGTCTCGAAGGCCAGATAGGGATTGATCGCCTCGGCGCCGTAACCGGCAAGGCACGCGAAATGATGGATCTCGCGCGGCTCGCCGGATTCCACCACGAGGCCGACGGAGGTGCGCAGGCCCTTGCGGATCAGGTAATTGTGCACCGCCGCCGTTGCGAGCAAAGCGGGGATCGGGATGCGGTCCGGCCCGACCATGCGGTCCGTCAGGATGATGATGTTGTAGCCGCCATGAACCGCCGCTTCGGCGCGGTCGCAAAGCCGGTCGAGCGCGCCGTCGAGCGCTTCCGCGCCGAGCTCCGACGGATAGGTGATGTCGAGAGTCTTGGTGTCGAAGCGATCCTCGAAATGCCCGATGCAGCGGATCTTCTCGAGATCCTCGTTGGTGAGGATGGGCTGGCGCACTTCCAGCCGCTTGCGGCGCGAGGTGCCTTCGAGATCGAGGATGTTCGGGCGCGGGCCGATGAACGACACGAGGCTCATGACGAGCTCTTCGCGGATCGGGTCGATCGGCGGGTTCGTGACCTGCGCGAAGTTCTGCTTGAAATAGGTGTAGAGCAGCTTCGGCTTGTCGGAGAGCGCCGAGATCGGCGTGTCCGAACCCATCGAGCCGACCGCTTCCTGGCCGGTCACCGCCATGGGCTGCATGAGCAGCTTGAGATCTTCCTGCGTGTAGCCGAAGGCCTGCTGACGATCGAGCAGCGACACGTCGGTGCGCGACTCGCGCGCCTGCACGGGCTTCAGGTCCTCGAGCACGATCTGCGTGCGCTTCAGCCATTCCTTGTAGGGATGCGCGTTCGAAAGCTGCTGCTTGATTTCGTCGTCGGAGACGATGCGGCCTTCATCGAGGTCGATGAGCAGCATCTTGCCGGGCTGCAAGCCGCCACTTCTCGACGATCTTCTCCTCGGGGATCGGCAGGACGCCCATCTCGGAGGCGAGCACCACGAGCCCGTCATCGGTGACGAGATAGCGCGCCGGCCGAAGGCCGTTGCGGTCGAGCGTCGCGCCGATCTGCCTGCCGTCGGTGAAGCAGACGGCGGCGGGGCCGTCCCAGGGCTCCATGAGCGCCGCGTGATATTCATAGAAGGCGCGCCGGTCCTCGTCCATCAGCGGGTTGCCGGCCCAGGCTTCGGGGATCAGCATCATCATGGCGTGGGTCAGCGAATAGCCGCCGCGCACCAGGAATTCGAGCGCGTTGTCGAAGCAGGCGGTGTCGGATTGGCCCTCGTAGGAGATCGGCCAGATCTTCGAGATGTCGTTGGCGAACAGATCGGAATCGACGGAGGCCTGCCGCGCCGCCATCCAGTTGACGTTGCCGCGCAGCGTGTTGATCTCGCCGTTATGGGCGACCATGCGATAGGGATGCGCGAGCTGCCATGTCGGGAAGGTGTTGGTGGCGAAGCGCTGATGGACGAGCGCGATCGCGCTCTCGAAGCGCGGGTCCTGCAGGTCGAGGTAGTAGTCTGCCGAGCTGGTGCACCAGCACCATGCCCTTGTAGACGATGGTGCGCGACGACAGGCTGACCGGATAATAGCCGGCGGTGCGCGCGTCCTTCATGTTGTAGACGGCGTTCGAGATCACCTTGCGGGCGAGAAAGAGCTTGCGCTCGAAAGCGTCCTCGTCGTCCGGACGCCTTGCCCTTGCCGACGAAGATCTGGCGGTGCAGCGGCTCGCCGGCCTTGATGCTCTCGCCGAGATCGCTCGAATTCGACCGGCACGTCGCGCCAGCCCAGAACCTGCAATCCTTCGGCGGCGATCGCCTTGTTGACGATCTCCTCGACGAGGGCGACGCCCTCCGGATCGCGGGGCATGAACAGGTGCCCGACGCCGTACTGGCCCTCCTCGGGCAGCCAGATGCCGAGCTTGGCGCATTCGGCGGGGAAGAACGGTGGGGGATCTGGACGAGGATGCCGCAGCCGTCGCCGCTCTTCGGGTCGGCGCCCACGGCGCCGCGATGGTCCATGTTCTCGAGGATGGCGAGGCCCTGCTCGACGATGGTGTGCGTCTTGCGGTTCTTCATGTCGGCGATGAAACCGACGCCGCAGGCATCCTTCTCGCGGGAGGGATCGTAGAGGCCCTGGGCGGGCGGGAAGGCCGGGATCGCGGCCGAAAGGGGCAGTGCTGGCGCGCCTGGCCGTGCGCGACGGGACGTCGGCTTCGCATGGGCTCGTTCATCGGCGCATTCCGCTCATTTCGGGTCCTCGGCTCATTCCAGGTCCTCACATCCGCTCAGGCACGTCATGGCATCGATCGCGGCGGCTTTGGGGTCTGCCGGAGATTGGATCGCCCGTCGCCCGCCGTCTTCTTGGTCTTGGAGGGTCGGGTCCTTCGACGTGGCGCCCGCTCCTCGCGGGCTCACTGGGCTGGTATCAGCCGAGATTTGCCCGTTCCGCCCACGTTTTGCGGGCGGCTTTCGTGGTGTCTCGTTTCGTTCGCGTCGGGCGAAGCATCAACAAAATCCCAAGGGCGAAAAGCGCAAGCGCTCCAAATGGGACAGCATGGCTGTCCTAATGAGCTGCAAATTGGCAGACTTCACCGCACCGCACAAGAGCCTTTAGAAAAGTTTTAGACAAAAATTTCACCGCGATGGCGCAGGATTGCAACAAACCCACGATTTTGCGAGTCTCGGCGAAAGACTGCGCCGATAGGTCAATGTTCTTGACATGAGGCCCGCGGTCGGCAGGCTGCTGCGCCGAAGGAGACCGATTTCGATGAATTTCGCCAGCGACAACATCGTGGGCGCCAGCGCGCCCGTCATGCAGGCTCTCATGCGGGCCAATGCGGGGGCCGATGCCGGCCTATGGCAACGACGCGCTCACCGCGAGCGTCAAGGCACGGTTCGCGGAGATCTTCGAGCATGAGGTCGCGGTGTTTCTCGTGACGACTGGGACCGCCGCCAACGCGCTCGCGCTTGTCGTCGGCCGTGCCGCCCTGGGGACTGTGCATCTGCCACGAAGAGGCGCATGTGATCGACGACGAATGCGGCGCACCCGAATTCTTCATGCACGGGGCGAAGCTCAAGGGACTTGCCGGGCGATCGGCGGGAAAATCGCTCCCGGCACCGTGTCGGCCTATCTCGACAGCCTCCCCAAGGCGGTCAAGCAGATGCCGCCAAAGGCCCTCTCGATCTCGCAGGTGACCGAATGCGGCATGGTCTATTCGCCGGCCGAGATCGCCGCGCTCGCGGCGGTGTGCCGAAAGCACGGCCTGTTCCTCCACATGGATGGGGCGCGTTTCGCGAACGCCCTGCGTATCCCTCGGCTGCACGCCTGCCGACATGACCTGGAGGCATGGAGTCGACATCCTGTCATTCGGCGCGACCAAGAACGGCTGCCTGATGGCGGAAGCGATCGTGGTGTTCGACAAGGCCTCGCGGAGGCGATGGATTACCGCGCCAAGCGGGCGGGACAGGTCATCTCGAAGGGGCGCCTGATCGCCGCCCAGCTCGAGGGATATTTCGGCGGTGACCATTGGCTGGCAAATGCCCGTCACGCCAACGAGATGGCGAAGCGCCTCTCGGAGGGACTGGCGCAGCTGCCGGGGGTGAGGCTCGCTTGGCCGACGGAGGCCAACGAGGTGTTTCCGGTCGTGCCGAAACGCGTCCACAAGGCGCTCCAGGAGGCCGGTGCCCGCTATCAGAGCTGGACCGGGATCAGCCTTCCGCAGGGGGAGCGAATCGCTGCCGACGAGGAATTGATCCGCCTCGTGATGTCCTTCGCCACGAGCGAAGGCGAGATCGCGGACTTTCTGGACGCGGCGCGCGCCGGGGCGGAAAGGCACGCTGCCGAATAGACCACGAAAAAGGCGCCCCGGATGGACCGGGGCGCCTCGTTGTCAGTCATATCCCGGCGAATCAGGCCGCCTGCTTCGCCTCGATGGTGGGCGCCGCGGTGCGGGTCGCAATCGGGATCTGCTTGGGCTTTTTCGATTCCGGGATTTCGCGAACGAGATCAAGGTGGAGCAAGCCGTTCTCGAGGCTCGCGCCGGTCACCTGTACGCCGTCGGCGATCTGGAAGCGGCGCTCGAAGGTGCGTGCCGCGATGCCCTGGTAGAGCACCTCGGTCTTGCGGCCTTCCGGCGCTTTCTGCTCGCCGCGAACCGTGAGCGTGTTTTCCTTCACTTCGATCGCGAGGTCCTGATCGGTGAAGCCGGCGACCGCAACGGTGATGCGGTACGCGTTCTCGCCGGTGCGCTCGATGTTGTAGGGCGGATAGGTGGGGGCTGCGTCGAGCCCGACGGACTTGTCGAGCAACGCAAAGAGCCGGTCGAAGCCGACCGTGTTACGGTAGAGGGGAGCAAGATCGTACTGTCGCATGGCATATCCTCCATTAGAAGCAACATGCAGAAATCGGACCACCGCAATGGGCTGGGCCGTGGGACGTGCCGCCGTTCGGCCGGCACGATCGAGATCTGGGAATTGGTCCGCCGGGTGTCAAGAGGCGGATAGGCAAAGCCAAAAATACACCTATAAAGACGGCGGATCCCCTGTGAGAATGCGCCCGCCGTGCTGCAGCTTCTGGCCACTCCCGACAACCCCGTTCCGCGCGATCCGCACCTCGTCGAGGTGAAGACGAGGGACGGCGTGCGTCTGCGCGCCGCCTACTGGATGCCGGAGGGCGGGGTGGCGAAGGGTACCGTCTGCCTGATCCAGGGCCGGGCGGAATTCATTGAGAAATACTACGAGGTCATCGGCGAGTTGCGGGAACGGGGATTTGCGGTCGTCACCTTCGACTGGCGCGGCCAGGGATTGTCCGGCCGGCAGGTGAAGGATGGCCGCAAGGGCTATGTGAGGCGCTTTTCCGACTACCGCCGCGACATCGAGGCGGTGCGCGATCAGGTTCTGATGCCGTTCATGCCGGAGCCCCATTTCGCGCTCGCCCACTCGATGGGCGGGGCCCTTGCGCTGAGCGCCGCCCACGATAGCTGGCTTCCTTTCCGTCGCCTGGTGACGACCACCCCGATGATCGCCCTGTCGATGGTCAAGTATTCGCGCCTCGTGGCGATCCTGGTCCGGATTCTGAACCGGCTCGGGTTCGGCAAGGCCTTCGTGCCCGGCGGCGGGGGCACCTCCATCTCGACCCTGCCGTTCAAGGGAAACCGGCTCACGGGCGATCCGGCCCGCTACGCCCGCAACGCCCATGCGGCCCAGGCCATCGGCGAGGGTGCCATCGGCGCGCCGACCATTTCGTGGCTGGATTCCGCGTTCCGGTTCATGAAGAACTTCTTGGACGCGCGTTACGCATCCAAGATCCGCCTTCCCACGCTGATCATCGCGGCGGGGGCCGACCCGGTCTGCGCGACGCCGGCCACGGAGCGGTTCGCCGCCCGGCTCAAGGCGGGTCACGCCATCGTGATCCCCGGTGCGCGGCATGAGATCCTGATGGAACGCGACGGGATTCGCGATCAGTTCTGGGCTGCCTTCGATGCGTTCATTCCCGGGACGCCGAACGAAGCCTTCGGAACCACGTCATTGGCCCCGGTAACGCTCGCGGGGGCCTACGAGGCCGAACTCGGCAGCAGCGCGAAGCCGACGGTCCCCGACAGCGAGATCCGGCTGCCCGTAGCCGACCTCACGCCCCTGATTCCGCCAGCGAAGGCGCGCCCTTAAGGCCCTGCGACGCAGGATCCTTTGCCTTTTCGGCCTACCGGCTGAGCAGCTCGATGGCGGCGGCGTGGACCCGGCGGTCGCCGGCCGCGACGATCCGGCCGCCATTTGCGGCCGAACCCCCGTCCCACGAGGTCACGATGCCGCCCGCGCCCTCGATGATCGGGATCAGCGCGACGATGTCGTAAGGCTTGAGGCCGGATTCGACCACCAGGTCGATATGCCCTGCCGCCAGCATGCAATAGGCATAGCAATCACAGCCGTAGCGGGCGAGCTTGACGACGCTCTCGACCCGGTCATAGGCGCGTAGTTCGTCGCCCGCAAAGAGTTTGGGGCTCGTGGTCGAGATGATGGCATCCTTCAGGGACGCACAGCGGCGGGTCATCAGCTTGCGCTCGCCGCCCGGCCCCTGATAGGTCGCCCGTCCGCAATCGCCGAAGAAGCGCTCCCCGGTGAAGGGCTGGTGCATCATCCCGAAAGCCGGCCTGCCGAGGCGGGTCAGGCCGATCAGGGTGCCCCAGGTCGGCAATCCGGCAACGAACGCGCGGGTGCCGTCGATCGGGTCGAGGACCCAGACATATTCGGCGTCTTCCCGTTCGATCCCGAATTCCTCGCCGACGATCCCGTGGGTGGGAAACGATCGCTTGATGATCTGGCGCAGGGTCGATTTGCCGGCCCTGTCGGCCTCCGTCACGGGGTCGAATTCGCCGCCGCGGGACTTGTCGTCCATGGTGATGGCGGTTCTGAAGAACGGGAGGATCGCCTGACCGGAGACGGTCGCGAGCTCATTGACGAACTGCGTGAAGTCGATGAGCGCCATGATGCGTTGACATCCTCTGTATCGTGCGGCAACGGGCTTGGCGCGCCGTTCGCCTTCCGCTTTTATCAAGCGCTTCTCGTGGGGCAAGAGACCGTGGCCCCGACCGGACGATAAGCAGAATGAATTTTGCCTCACCGACCGGATTGCGGCATCGGGATACCGCCGTCTTCCTGACCACGTCCCTTATCGCCAACTACGCGATCAGCCAGTTCCTCCCCAGTTCGATCGGCGTCACCGCCAGTGACCTCGCCGGGAGCTGGTTTTCGCCGCCTTAGCCGGACGGCTGCTCCCGAGCCTTGCATTCTACACGCGGGCGATCGATCCCCATCCTAGCAGCCATGCGCCCCATGCATAGAAAATCCTAATTATTCTGTTGCGTTTTGTGCGGTGCACCTATAGTTTTTGCATTGCGATATGGCGATTGGCGTCGCCTTATCGTTGCCCTTCTTGGGCGTTTCCTCCCTAAACTTCGGGCCGCTCGCAAGGGCGGCCTTTTTTTCTGCCCGCGCCCTCGGTGTCCTATTCGGCGGCGATGCTGTGCGGCGTAACGTCTCCACCGAGATCGTCCATCACCTGGCGGAACACTTCCTTGAGGTCGGCCGCGAGGGTCGAAAAGGCTGGCTTTCTTTCGAGCGTCCGCTCGTCCATGTAGATCGCGCGGTTGATCTCGATCTGCAGCGCGTGGCGACCGAGGGCGGGTCGCCGTAATGCTCGGTGATGAAGCCGCCCGCATAGGGCTTGTTGCGGATCGACCGTATAGCCGCGCGCTCCGAAGCGCCGCCTCGCATGAGATCGGTGAGCACGGGCGCGAGCTGGTGCCATAGCGGTCGCCGAGGACGATGTCGGCCTTCGCGCCGTCATCGCGGCTGACGCTGCTCGACGGCATGGAGTGGCAGTCGATCAGAATGGCCTCGCCGAAGGTCTGCGCGGTGCGCGCGCACGAGCTGCCGCAGCGTCCGGTGATAGGGCTTGTAGAGCCACTCGATCCGGCGCAGGGCCTCCTCGACGCGGAAGCCGCCGCGATAGATTTCCTGTCCGTCGCGACGATCCGCGGGATCGTGCCGAGCCCGCCGGCGACCCGCATGGAGCGGGTATTGGCGAAGGGCGGCAGCCGGCCGTCGAACATCCGCGGATCGAGCTCGTAGGGCTCGCGGTTGACGTCGAGATAGGCGCGCGGGAAATGCGCCGCCAGCAGCGGCGCGCCAAGGCTCCGCCGCCGGCGCGAACAGCTCGTCGACATAGGCATCCTCGGACCGGCGCAGCGCCAGCGCGTCGAGTCGCGACTGGGCGAGGAAGGAGGCGGATAGACCGCGCCCGCATGGGGGAGTTGAACACGAAGGGCATGCGTTTGCGCCGGCGGTTCGACGACGTCGAAAGGGGGTCGAACTCGTCGGTGATGGCTGGCCGCATCCCGACACTGGTTCTCTGACTTTCACAACCGGTAGCGTCCATGCCAGTGTAAGGCAGCAGCACCATCTGTCCACGGTCTATGATCGGTGCAATGACTGCATCTTTCACGGGTTATTTACCCGAACTGCGTCATGAAAAGGCGAATACATCGAGACGATTTGGGGCTGGCACTGATGAAGATTCTTCTCGCTGAAGACGACAACGACATGCGCCGCTTCCTGGTGAAGGCGCTGGAGAAAGCCGGCTACAAGGTTTCCTCCTTCGACAACGGTCTGTCGGCCTATGACCGGCTGCGGGAAGAGCCTTTCTCGCTGCTGCTGACCGATATCGTCATGCCGGAAATGGACGGCATCGAGCTGGCCCGCCGCGCCACCGAGCTCGATCCCGACCTCAAGGTCATGTTCATCACCGGCTTTGCCGCCGTGGCGCTGAACCCGGATTCGAAGGCGCCGAAGGGACGCGAAGGTGCTTTCCAAGCCCTTCCACCTGCGCGATCTCGTCGACGAAGTCGAAAAAATGATGGCGGCCTGAAAAAGGTTCGCCGTCACGGCTTGCGCAACCGCGCGCAAGCCGGATTCGCGCTTCATCCTGTTCGGGACCAATTATCGCCGTCAACGGGCGTGTAGCTCAGCGGGAGAGCACTACGTTGACATCGTAGGGGTCACAGGTTCAATCCCTGTCACGCCCACCATTTTTAAGCCCTTGCAATCGTTC